>NZ_BCTA01000077.1 GCF_001570485.1 Mycolicibacterium novocastrense | reverse complement strand
TGGACCTAGACAAGCCGATTTTCTCAAGCAGGACAGGCACTTCCGTGCATTACACGCCCGTCATCAACCGATCATCACGAAAGATCGAGGCTAACTGCGCCAGACCCTTCCACACCTCGTCGGTGGTCCCGACCGGGTCGTCGAGCAGTTCGCGCACGTGCGGCAGCGGTGCCTTCTCGGACAGAAAGCGGCCCACGGTGTCTCGCAACGCGAGCTGCTCGTCGGTGAACGTGGGGTTCATGCGCGCGGGAGCCCGAGGATGCGAGTGGCGGTGACGCCCTTGTTGATCTGTGTGGTGCCGCCTGCGATGGTCAGCGAGCGTGATGCCAGCCGCTGGTCGGTCCAGCGACCGTCGGTGCACTGCGGGCCGAGCAGATCGAAGGCCAGCGAGGCCAGATGTTGTCCCGCCTCACCCCAGACGCTCTTGGCAAGACTGGCCGAGCCGAGCGCGTCACCGCCGTGCACCGCCTCCGAAACGGCGCGCTTACACAGAGTTTCGAGGCAGTCGATGCGAACCGAGAGTTCCCCCAGACGGCGCAGCACCGACGGCTCCTCCAGCGCGGGTCGTTGCGCGTATCGGACCCGCGAAAGGTCGCCCACCAGGTCGCCCAACTGCACTTGCAGCTGCGCGTAGAGCCGCGCGGCGCCCGCACGTTCGTGGCTCAACGTCGTGGTCGCCACCGCCCAGCCACCGTTGAGCGGGCCGAGCAGCGAGCCGACCGGCACCCGGACATCGTGGAAGAAGACCTCCGCGAAGTCCGACGCGCCGTTGAGCGTGACGAGCGGCCGGGCCTCGATTCCGGGCAGTCCCATGTCCACGATGAGGCAGGAGATGCCCTTGTGTTTGGGCGCCTCGGCGTCGGTCCGCACATAGAGCTGGCACCAGTCGGCCCGATGCCCCAGCGAGGTCCAGATCTTTTGGCCGTTCACCACGAAATGGTCTCCCTCGCGCACCGCCCTGGTGCGCAGCGACGCCAGATCGGAACCGGCGTCCGGCTCGGACATACCCTGGCACCAGATGTCGTCGGCACGCACCATGCGGGGCAACAGGTCGCGCTTCTGTTGTTCGGTCCCGTACTGCATGATCGCCGGAGCGATGTTGTTCATCCCGATCACGTTGAGCGGCAGCGGTGCTCGCGCCCGCGTGGTTTCCTCGGCGTAAACCAACTGTTCGAGTGGTGTCGCACCGCGGCCGCCGTACTCCGCAGGCCACGACACCGCACCCCAACCCGCGTCGGCCGCCGCGGCGTCCCATGTCCTGAGGAGTTCGAACGCTCCTGGGTCGCGGCCGCGTCGTCGGTTGGCCGCGACCACCTCGTCGGTGAGGTTGGCGGCAAGCCACGTGCGCAACTCCTCGCGGAACTGCTCAACGGCGGGCGGGTAAGAGAAGTCCACCGTGGTCCTGTCGGGCTGGTTTGGCCGGTTTCTTTTCTATTTTTATGACTATAGCTACTCTAGTGCCGATAGAACGCCGCTCTTCGTGCTCCATGCAGAGGAGGAGGGCCAGGAATGGGCGCGAACCACGTCAGCGCGGCAGACCAGCGTCTGCGCCTCGACGGGTATGGCGTCACGAGTACCCGGCCGAGGTTGGGTGCGTGGGTCGGGCGCTTAGGGAGTGTGGATGCCCAGGGGAATCATGTACGTCGAGACGATGCCGGCATCGCCTGCCGGCGAGGCCGAGTACCACAAGTGGTACAACGAAACCCATCTGGCGCAGATCCTCCAGATCGACGGGATCGTCTCGGCGCGCCGGTTCGCCCCTACCGACGGGTGCGGCCCATTCATCGCGATCTATGAACTCGACTGTGATGACCTCGACGCCACGATCCGGCGACTCGGTGAACTGGGCGCCGAGGGCGGGCTGACCGGCATGGAGAACCTGTCGATGAATCCGCCGCCGGTGCCGCGGGTGTACCGTGAGATCGGGTCGCTGGGTTCGTGACACCACCGGCAGACGTGCAGCGCCGCATCTATGCGTTGATGGCCCTGATGAAGGCGGCCGACGACAGGCTCAGCAGGGGCATCGGCACCGGCGAATTCATGTGTGTGTACTGGCCTTCGCGCGGCCAGGAGGCGATCGCGGCCGCGATGGCCGTGTCCATGCGAGACGACGACCAACTCGTGACGACCTACCGCGGCTTGCATGATCTGATCGGCAAAGGCGTTCCGCTGGAGGAGATCTACGGCGAGATGATGGGCCGCACCGTCGGCGCAGGCCGCGGTAAGGGCGGGACGATGCACATCGCCAACCCGGACCGCGGTGTGATGTTGTCAACCGGGATCGTCGGTGCCGGACCGCCGGTCGCGGTCGGGTTGGCGATGGCCGCCAGACGCAAGGGCCTCGACCGGGTCACCGTCGTCAGTTTCGGCGATGGCGCGACGAACACCGGGTCCTTCCACGAAGCGGCCAACATGGCCGCGCTGTGGGAGCTACCGACGGTCTTCGTCTGCCAGAACAATCTGTACGCCGAGATGACTCCCACCGGCGACACCATGAAACTCGACCACGTCTCCGATCGAGCGGCCGGGTACGGCATGCCAGGCGTCCGCGTGGACGGCAACGATCCGATCGCGGTGACCGCCGCCCTCGGAAACGCGCTTGCGCGGGCACGGGCAGGTGACGGACCTTCGCTCGTGGAATGCGTGACATTCAGGTTCCGCGGCCACTACTTCGGTGACCGGATGCCCTACATCCCCGACGAGCAGATGGCGGCCGCCGTGGACGCCGATCCCGTACCGCGCTTCCGCCGCCACCTGATCGAAAGCGGTATCTGTGGCGACGACGACCTCGCCCAGATCGACGAGGGCGCACTGGCCGCAGTCGAGGAGGCGCTCAAGAACGTGCTCGCAGCGGACGCTCCGTCCCCTGCCGAACTGGACCGCGACGTGTACGCGACGAGGATCGGATTCCCCACCTACCGATGACGCCGACGAACGAAAAAGAGATGTCGATGCGCGAGGCGCTGCACCTCGCGCTCGACCAGGCGCTCACAGCCGACGACCGCGTCTTCCTCCTCGGCGAGGACATCGCCGATCCCGGCGCGTCGGGACCGACGGCCGGGCTGTCCACCAAGCACGGACGCGACCGAGTCCTCGACACTCCGATCTCGGAGGCCGCGATCATGGGTGCGGCCATCGGTGCGGCCATCGACGGCCTGTTACCCGTCGCCGAGATCATGATCATGGACTTCATCGGCATCGCCGCCGACCAGTTGATCAACAATGCGGCCAAACTCCGCTTCATGACCGCCGGACGAACCACCGCGCCGATCACGGTCCGTACGCAGGTGTACAGCGGGTTGGCCACCGGCGCCACGCATTCACAGAGCCTCGAAGCCTGGTTCATGCACATCCCGGGGTTGAAGGTGATCGTGCCGTCCACCCCACGCGACGGCAAGGGGCTGCTGACCTCGGCGATCTTCGACGACGACCCGTGCCTGTTCGTCGAGACGATCCGGCTGCAAGCCCAAAAAGGCCTGGTCCCAACCGATCCGGGGTTCTCCATCCCGCTCGGGGTGGCCGACGTCAAGCGCGCCGGCTCGGACGTCACGCTGATCTCCTACGGTCGCAGCGTGCAGGAAGCACTGGCCGCCGCGGCCGCTCTGGAATCGGACGGCGTCAGTGCCGAGGTGATCGACCTGCGCACCTTGGTACCGCTGGACGTCGACACGATCGTCGCATCGGTGCGCAGAACCGGCCGTGCCGTCGTGGTGTACGATGCGGTGCAGTTCGCAGGCCCGGGTGCCGAGATCGTCGCGATTCTGCAGTCCGAGTGTTTCGACCGTCTCGCCGCTCCGATCGGGCGCGTGGCGGCACCGTTCGTGCCCACCCCGGCCGCACCCAACCTCGAGGCGCTGATCTACCCGTCGGCGGCACGTATCGTCGCCGCCGTCCAGAAGACGTTCGACCGGGCGCAAGCCCGTGGGTGAGTTCGTCATTCGTATCCCGCGCGTCTCGGTCGCGGTGGCTGAGGCCGAGGTGACGGAGTTCCTGGTGGAGACCGGTCAGCATGTCGAACAGGGCACACCCATCTACACGATCGCTACCGAGAAGGTGGAGCAGGAGATAGAGGCGGGTGCGTCGGGCACCGTTCGGTGGACCGGCGCGGTCGGCACCACCTACGACATCGGCGCCGAAATCGGTGTCATCACATCGTGATCGCACCAACGGGAATCGAATTTCAGCACGGCAACGGAAGGTAGAGACGACGCATGGACATCAACGAGACGCGGGAACGGATCATCTATCAGAAGGACGGCCCGATCGCGCGCATCATCCTCAACTGGCCCGAGAAGGCCAACGCCCAGGACCAGAAGCTCGCCGAGGAGGTCGACGCCGCGCTGCTCCAAGCCGACCGCGACTACGACGTCAAAGTGCTTGTTCTCAAGGCCAACGGCAAGGGCTTCTGCTCGGGACATGCGATCGGCAACAACGCCGTCGACTACCCGGCGTTCGTCGAAGGCGCGATGAAGATGGGCCATCCGTGGAAGCCGCAGTCGGACTTGTTCGTCAAGCCGACGCTGAACTTGTGGGAGTTCTCGAAACCCACCATCGCGCAGGTGCACGGTTACTGTGTGGGTGGCGGCACCCACATGGGGTTGACCACCGACATCGTGATCGCGTCCGAGGACGCGTACTTCTCCTATCCGCCGCTGCAGGGTTTCGGTATGCCGTCGGGCGAATGCTCGATCGAGCCCTGGGTTTTCATGAACTGGCGTCGGGCGGCCTATTACCTATACCTCGCCGAGGTGATCGATGCGAAGAAGGCGCTGGAGATCGGACTGGTCAACGAGGTGGTCAGCCGCGACGATCTCGACGACCGTGTGGAAGCCATCGCGCGCCACATCGCCCGCGCTCCGATGACCACCCTGCTCGCGACGAAGGCCAATCTCAAACGGGCATGGGAGCTGATGGGCATGCGGGTGCACTGGCAGAGCTCCAACGACCTCGTCGCGCTCGCCTCGATCAGCAAGGACGTTCAGGAACTGATCCAGCAGGTGTTCCGCGACAAGATCCTGCCGTCGGAGATGGCCCAACGCCAGGCGGCGGCCTCGACCGACGGCGCCGCGGCAACCCCGTGACCGACCGGTGAACATCGCCGACCACGCTGAGCACGCACCCGACACCCCAGCACTGATCGATGCGGACGGCGATGTCGTCACCTACGCGCAGCTGCACACTCGAAGCCGACAGGTCGCCGCCGTACTGCACGACGCGGGCCTACGCCGGGGCGACGCGGTGACGCTGGTGCTGCCGAACCGCCGCGAGTTCCTCGAAATCACTTGGGGCTGCCAACTATCCGGGCTCTACTATTCGGCGGTGAACACTCATTTCACGCCGGACGAGGTCGCTTACGTCGTCGCCGACTCCGAGGCGAAGGCGGTCATCGTCGATGCATCGATGCCCGCGCTCGGCGCTCACCTCATCGACAGCGCACCGGGCGTCGATCTCCGCATAGGCGTCGGAGGCGAACTCACCGGCTGGCGTCGCTACGAGGATGCCCTCGCAGCCGCGGGAACGCCGCCGCCGATCTCCGACGGCACCGAGATGCTGTACTCATCGGGCACCACGGGGCGACCGAAAGCCGTGCGACGACCGCTGCCGACCGACGGGGCGGGCTCGTGGGGGCAGAACCTCCTCGAGACCACGCTGCGACGGCGGTACGGGATGACCACCGACGGCGTGTACCTTTCGCCGGCACCGCTTTACCACGCGGCGGGCGTCAACTACACCATGGCCGCGCACCGCGTCGGCGCCACCGCGGTCCTGATGCGCAAGTTCGACGCCGAGGAGGTCCTGCGGCTGATCGAATCCCACCGCGTCACCCATGCCCAATTCGTCCCGACCATGTTCGTGCGGATGCTCAAGCTACCGCCGGCCTTTCGGCAGCGCTATGACCTGTCCTCCCTGCAGTGCGTCATCCATGCCGCCGCGCCGTGTCCGGTCGAAGTCAAACACCAGATGATGAACTGGTTCGGCCCGATCATTCACGAGTACTACGGAGGCACTGAGGGTTTCGCCGGCAGCTCGATCGGGCCTCAAGAGTGGCTCGCACATCCCGGCTCCGTCGGCAGACCCGTGAATCCCGTCCACGTCGTCGCGGAGGACGGAACCGAACTGCCACCGGGCGAGGCGGGTGAACTGTTCTTCGAGGGAGGGCCCGCATTCGAGTACTTCAAAGATCCCGAGAAGACGGCCTCGGTCGCCAACGAACACGGCTGGCGATCGTTGGGCGATGTGGGCTACGTGGACGACGAGGGATACCTGTATCTGACCGACCGCTCGACGTTCATGATCGTTTCTGGCGGGGTCAACATCTACCCGCAGGAGGCGGAGAACCTCTTGGTCACGCATCCCAAGCTCGTCGACGCAGCGGTTTTCGGCGTGCCGAACGCGGAATTCGGAGAGGAGGTCAAGGCTGTCGTCCAGCCGGCCGGGGGAGTGGCCGTCGGGCCCGCGCTCGAGCAGGAGCTCATCGAGTACTGCCGGTCCCGGTTGGCCGCCTACAAGTGTCCGCGCACGATCGACTTCGAGCCCGATCTACCGCGCGACCCCAACGGAAAGCTCTACAAGCGGCGTCTCCGCGACCGCTACTGGCAAGGCCATACCTCACGGATCGTGTGAACCGACGGGTCGTCGACGGTCTAGTTCAGCGCGAAATCGATGACACCTCGGATGATTTCACCACCCAGCAGGTCCTCATACGCGGTGTTGATATCGTCCAGCCGATACCGGCGGGTGATCATCTCGTCGAGCTGGAGCTGTCCTGACTGATAGAGGGTGGCCAACCGGCTGATGTCGGCCCGCGGGTTGCAGGAACCGAAGACGGTGCCGACGAGGTTCTTGTTCCAGAGGATGAAGTCCTGCAGCGCGATCTTGGCCGACCGCGTTGTCTGGGCCGTCATCCCGGTCAGCACGCAGGTACCGCCCTTGCGCGTCAGCTTCAGATATGCGTCGACGTCGCCGCCCGCGATCAGCGACGGCGCCGCCACCACGCTGTCCGCCATGACGCCGGCCGTCAGGTCGCGGACGAGATCGAGCGCCTCGTCGACCGTCGAAACGCTGTGTGTGGCACCGAATTGCAGCGCGGCTTTCTGCTTGAACTCGACGGGGTCGACGGCGACGATCTGCGCGGCGCCGTTGATCCGCGCGCCTTGGATGGCCGCGGTTCCGATGCCACCCGCCCCGATCACCACGACGGTGTCGCCGCCGCGCACGTTGGCGCGGTTGGCCGCCGAACCGTAACCGGTCGGAACCGCGCAGGAGAGCAGGGCGCTCGCGACGAGCGGCAGATGCGGGTCGATCTTGACCAGCGAGTGCGCCGACACCACGGTGTGCTCGGCGAAGGCGCCGACCTTGGACAGGTGCCCGAGTGGGCGCCCGTCGACGGTGTGGTGCCGAAACGTCTGGTCGGTCGGCATACCGGGCACCATCGTCCCGGCACCCTCGTCGCACAGGTACTCCAAACCGGATGTGCACCAGCGGCATTGGCCGCACACCGCGATGAACGACATCACGACGTGGTCGCCGACCGCGAACTCCGTGACACCCTCGCCGGTCTCGACCACCGTGCCGGAGCCCTCGTGGCCCCCGATCAGCGGGAACATCGGTGTGATCCCGTACTGACGCGCGACCTCGTTGGAGACCGACATGTCGCCCTTGAGGATGTGATCGTCGGAGTGGCACAAGCCGGCCGCGGCCATCTCGACGAGCACCTCACCGGCACGCGGGGGATCGAGTACGAACTCCTCGACCGACCATGGACCCCCGACATCGTGCAGGATCGCCGCACGGCTCCTCATCGTGTCGGGCGGAAGGTGACAGGGAGGTGTGTGGGGGAGCGGAAGGGCATGCCGGTGATCCGGGTGTCGTCGTCGGCTTGTAGCTCGAAGTCTGTTGCGCGGTCGAAGAGGCTGGTCAACATGGCGCGCGTCTCCACCCGCGCCAGGTGCATTCCGAGGCAGCTGTGCAGGCCACCCGCAAAGGAGATGTGGGCACGCCGCGAACGACGGATGTCGAACTCGTCGGCTCTGTCCCAACGCTTCTCGTCGCGGTTCGCCGAACCGATGCAGAGATTGACCTGGGCACCCTGCGGTATCGGGATGCCGTGGATCTCGACATCACGCGTCACCGACCTCGGCACCGACACCAGGGGTGTCTCGTAGCGCAGGCCCTCCTCGATCGCGGCGGGGATGAGCTCGCGCTCCTGTTGCAGGGCCTCCAGCTGTTCGGGGTGGGTGAGAAGCAGGAACAGCAGGTTGCTCGACGACCGGTAGGTGGTCTCGAGTCCTGCGGGCAGCAGCAGACGCAGAAACGAGATGATCGCCTCGTCGGTGAGCTTCTCGCCGTCGATCTCGGCGCCGACCAGATCGCCGATGATGTCGTCGGTCATCTGCCGGCGCCGCTGGTCGACCTGGTCCTGGAAGTACGTGCCGAGTTCGACAGAGGCGGTCAGTCCGGCCTCGATGTCCTCCGTGATCGAGATCAGGTCCAGCGAGAGGCGGCGGAACAGCTCCAGGTCGTCTTGCGGCAGCCCCAGCAGCGCTGCGGTGACCCGGGTGGGGAACTCGAACGTCAACGCCTTGATCAGGTCGACTTGACCGTCCTCGATGAACTCGTCGACCAATTGTTGGCAGATCGGCACGATCACCTCGGGCTCCCACTGCGTCAATGCGCTCTGCCGGAACGCCTTGGCGACCAGGCTGCGGTGGTCGTGGTGCTGCTTGCCGTGCATGCCCAGGATGGTCGGCCCGAACACGAGCCCGATCGTCTGGTTGTACATCTCGGAGCCGTAGACCTCGTCGTCACGGAACGCCGCGAACACGCTGTCGAAGTCGAACAGCGTCCACTCATCGGACGGCAGAAGTTCCGGCGGAACCATCGAGGTGTCCATGATCGTGCCGCGCCACACCGGCTCGGTCCTGCGCTTGTACTCGAAAAAAGCGTAGGGATCGCTCGCCACATCGGGAACGGTCTGGTCATCCGAACGGGTGCTGATCGTCACCTTGCCTCCCGGCAGCGGGGTTGGCGCTCTACCCGCCTATCTTTACTATTTTAGGTAATCTAGGTCAAGGTAAGCGAAGGGATGCGATGCGGCGCCGACCGGTGTGTGCCATCGAGGACCTGCCGCCGGGCACCATGAAACTGGTGCAGGCAGGCAGGTTCGGCGTGGGGGTGTACAACATCGACGGCTCGCTTTATGCGATCGCGAACTACTGCACACATGAGGGCGCGCCGCTGTGCGCCGGATACGTCCGGGGCACCACCGAGTACGCGCCCGACCTGCCAGGCCAAGTCCGCCATGTGCGTGCCGGCCGGGTCATCCGATGCCCTTGGCACCAGTGGGAATTCGACATCCCCACCGGAGTCAACCTCGCCGACCCCACGAAACGCGTGCGCACCTACGAGGTCGACATCGCCGACGGACAGGTGTACCTGACCGCATGACCGTCATCGACGCATCGGTGCAGCCCCACTTCCGGTACAACGCCGAGATCCGGCGCTACCTGGCCGAACCGCACAAACTGCGGGCGATACCGGACGTCGAACAGCAGTGGTACCAGGCACCGGGAGGCGACTACCGAACGGACCTCTACGGCGACGGCTATCCGGGGTCGGACCCCGAAATCGTGGCCCGTCACCTCTTCGACGAGGGCGGCGTGGACTACGCGATCCTCAACCCGTTGACCCGAGGCAACATCGCCGACTACCTGCTCAACAGCCGGATCTGCGCGGCGGTCAACGACTGGTTGCTCGACCGCTGGCTCGAGCCCGACACCGGCGGACGGTTCCGCGGTACCATCCGCGTCAACCCCGAGGACGTCAGGGGCGCGGTCGCCGAGATCGAGCGGTGGGCCGATCATCCGAAGATGGTCCAGGTCGGTGTCCCCATGCAGTCGCGCGAGCCATATGGCAAGCCGATGTTCGAACCGATCTGGGAGGCGGCGGCCGGGCACGGACTCCCGGTCGCGGTGCGCATCAACGGCGGCAACGGCGTCGACCACGCGCCGACATTCGCCGGGCACGCATACACCTATCCGGGTTACGCGTCGTTCATGCCGCTCAACGGTTTCGTGCATCTTGCGACGCTGATCGTCGAGGGGACCTTCGGTAGGCATGCGGGGCTGAAGTTCGTGTTCGCCGACGGCGGCTATGACATCCTCACCCCGCTGATGTGGCGGTTGGACACGTTCTGGATGTCGATGCGCGACCAGACCCCCTGGGTGGACCGCTATCCCAGCGAGTATCTGCGCGACCATGTGCGGTTCTGCACCTCGGCCCTCGATGGCCCGACGTCGGCCGAACCGGCCGAGCGGTGGATGGACTTCACCGACAAGGCGGATCTCGTGATGTACGGCTCGAGCTATCCGCACTGGTCGGCGACCACGCCGGCGGAGGCGGTGCGCGGACTCAACGAGCGTCAACGCGAGAGCCTGCTGTGGCGCAACGCCAGTGAACTGTATGCGTTCGCGCTGGAGGTGAACGTGACATGACAGCCATCGCACCGGATCGGCGGTCCTCCGCGGAGGACATCGCGGTCACCATCGTCGACACCGATGTCCACCCACTGCCCGTCTCTGCCGACGAGCTCAAGGGCTACGCCCCGGCGACCTGGAAGGACAGACTGTGGCCGACGGGCAACGCCGTCTCGCCGCTGCCGCACTTCTACGACACCCCCGACTCGTACAAGACCAACTCGCTGCGTGTCGACGCCGGACCGCCCGACGGCGGACCGCCGGGCAGCGACCCCGACTACGCCGCCAAACAGTTGCTGATCGACGCAGGCGTGAGCATCGCCGTGCTGGAACCGATGTGCGATGCGCAACTGCCGCAAGCCGAACACGTCCTCAAGGCCACCTACAACGACTGGCTGGCCGACGTGTGGCTGGGCGAGGCCAACTGGCACGGCCGGTGGCGCGGAGCGATCAGCATCACGGCACAAGACCCACAGGCCGCCGCCACAGAAGTCGAACGCTGGGCGGGGCACCCCTACATGGCCGAGGTGCTGATGACACCGCAGACCCGCGGAATCCCCTTCGGCAGCCCGCATTTCGACCCGCTCTATCGCGCGGCGGCCCGCCACGGCTTGCCGATCGCCACGCACCTGATGGGGCAGACGCCGTTCGAGCTGATCCCGATCTATCCGGTCGGCAACCCCGCGCACTGGCACGACTTCTTCGCATCCTGGCCGCTGCTGTACGCATCGCATCTGATGAGCCTGGTGTTCGACGGGGCGTTCGACCGCCACCCGGACCTTCGCGTGGTGTTCGTCGAGGGCGGCTTCACCTGGGCGATGCCGGTGATGTGGCGCATGGACCGCATCTGGTCACAGCGCAGGTCCGACCTGCCGCACGTGAAACGCAAACCGTCCGAATACGTCCGCGAACACGTGCGTTTCACCACTCAACCGTTGGAGGAGGTCGACGTCGTCGTGTACCGCGAGTACCTCGAGATGATGGACCTCGGTGACAACTTGATGTTCTCCACCGACTATCCGCATTGGAGCTACGACTCGCCGCAGTGGGCGGTCCGCCGTTTTCCCGCCGACCAACGCGAACGGATCATGCGCGGCAACGCCACCGAACTGTACGGCCTGCCGTCGACAGTCAAAGCACTGTAGGCGATTTCGGTGTAGTTGGTCGCGGTGCGCGAACCCAACGACACCGAAGTCACGTGTTGGCGCGGCGTTGCGCCTCGAGGGGGACGACCGGCGGACGGGCCGACGGCCCGCGGGTGATCGCATGCAACCTGATCTCCGGAACGTCCACCGCCGGGTCGACGGTGTCGAGCCAGGCGACGGCGTCGGCCACATCGGCGGCCCGGATCGCGTACATCTCGAACGGCACGTCTTGGAGCATTTCGGTCTCGACGGGTCCTGGGGTGACCACGTGCACGTTGATCCCGTCGCGGTCGACCTCCTGCGCCAGCGCACCGGCGAACGCGTTCATACCCGCCTTCGCCGCCGAGTAGGCGGTGCGGGCCCGCATCGGCTCATGCGCCGCCGAGGACGAGATGAACACGAACCGGGAGCCGGACCGCATCCGCGAGAGCGCGGCCGACGTCACCACGAAGCAGGAGTCCAGGTTCGCCGACATGGTCGCGCGCCACTGCTCGAAAGTCTGCTTGCGGGCGTAGGTACCACCGAGGATTCCCGAGGCGTGCACGAGCAGGTCGATGGTGCCTGCCGCCTCGACGGCGGGGGCGAACCCCGAGGGCAGGCTCGCATCGGCGACGACATAGCGTGCACCCATTTCCTCGGCGGCGGCCCGCAGCGGCGCTTCCCGTCGTGCCGTCAGCACGACCTCGTATCCGAGTCCGGCAAGCTTGCGGCCGCACGCCTTGCCGATTCCGCCACTCCCGCCGGTGATCAAAGCCGTTCGCACGCAGCGCCTTTCACGGACATCTAGCGCTTACGCTGTGCCAGCGCCTGCGGGGACAGCGCGACGATCCGCTGTTCGGGGTCGCCTGCCAACAAATAGGTCTGAGTGTCGGCGACGTGCTTGGCGGCCAGCTTGCGGGCGCGTTCGCCGTCGCCCGCCGCGATCGCGTCGGTGATTTTCGTGTGAATGGTCAACGCGATGCGGCGCTTGCTCATCGACGGATATTCACCTTTGGCCGCGCTCTCCTCGGCCCACCAGTTGAGGTGTCCGGTCCACAATGTCTCCAGGCTGCCGACGACCGCGATCATCGTGTGGTTACCGCATCCGCGGACGATCTCGTCGTGGAACTGCCCGCCGATCTCGGTGAACCGCGCTCCGTCCTCGATATGTTCGGCCATGGCCGCGTTGAGTTCGCGGAGCCTGGGGATGAGGGTCTTACCGCGGTCGGGTCTGCGCGCGGCAAGCGCCGCGCACATCGGATCGAGTTCCTGCAGCGCCGTGCCGAGGTCGGCAAGCGGCACGTAGTCGCTCTGCAGCAGCAGGCCCAGCATGTATGCGGCGCTGGCTTTGGCCGGCGCGTGCACCACCGCGCCGCCACGGTTGCCTCGACGCACCGAGACGAGGCCCTCAGTCTCCAGGATTCGCAAGGCTTCTCGTAGCGACACCAAACTCACGTTGAACTGCTCGACGAGCACTTCCTGACGCGGCAGCAGGTCGCCGTCGTTGAGCTCACCCTCGATGATCTGCCGGCGCAGTTCGTCGGCGACGATCTCCGCCGTGCGGCGGGCGCCCAGTCGGCGACGCGCCTCGGGCCCGATTCCCAGTGTTGTCATGTCTTAGCAATATTAACAGTGATAGCGCCACCACCTGCGGTGTCGCCCTGCCATCTGCCAATAGTTACTAAGATGGCGGCCGACCGGGAGGTGTGCGTGGGCGTGAACGACACGATATCCACCCCGCTGCACGATGTGCGGGTCCTCGAGATCAGCGACCGCATCGCCGGGGCGTACTGCGGCAAGCTGCTGGCCGATGCGGGCGCCGATGTGGTCAAGGTCGAACCGTGCGAGGGTGATCCGCTGCGCCGCGTCACCGTTACCGGAGGTGAACTCCGCGATGATGTCGACTCGCCGCTGTTCTGCTATCTCAACGCCGGAAAGCGCAGCGTCACAAGCGTTTCAGAGCGCATGATGACCACCGCCGACATCATCGTGGTGACGGCGGACGAGCCCACTGCCCGTCGCAACGGTGTCGACCCCGCCGCGCTGCTGGCCGCCGCGCCCGGATGCGTCGTCGTCTCGATCTCGGACTTCGGGTGGACGGGGCCGTGGTCGGGGCGGCCCGCGACCGAATTCACGCTGCAGGCCGCGTCGGGTCTCACCGGGTTTCGCGGCGATCCCGCGGGCCCCCCGATCTCGATCGGCGGAGACCTGGGGGAGTACATGGGTGGCGCCTGGGCCGCCTACGGTGCGCTGGCCCTTCGGCGGCGCGTGCGCGACGGCGGGGCAGGCGGACACCTCGACATGTCGATGCTCGAGGCGGTCACGCTGATGCAGAGCGGGGAATGGCTGCATTCGGCGCTTCTGCAAGTTCCTCCCGTGCGGAGGTCGGTGGAGGTGCCGTCGATCGAACCCGCCAAGGACGGCTACGTCGGCATCAGCATGGTGACCGGCCAGCAGTGGCTGGACTTCGCCGCGATGGTCGACTGCCCGGAGTTGACGGAGATAGCGCAGTTGCAGTTCCAGATCGGCCGTTGGGACTACCGCGATTGGATCCGCGAACGCATTGACCCCTGGATGAGGGAACGCACGGTCGCCGAGATCGTCGAATTGGGACAGTTGTTCCGGTTGCCTCTGGCGCCGCTGGGCAAAGGCGCGACGATTCCGTCGATGGAGCACCTCCGCGAACGCGGGGTCTACGTCGACAACCCGGCCGGATTCCGCCAGCCGCGACCCCCGTGGCTCATGTCGAGGGCGCGCCCCGCGCCGGTCGGCACCTCACCCCCCGTCGGCGGAAGCGACGATGAAGCACTATGGGAGCCAAGGTCGTTACGTACCGAACGGGCGACGACCGAGCGCATGCCGCTCGCCGGAGTGCGGGTGGTCGACTTCACCGCGTTCTGGGCCGGTCCGGCTGCCACCCACTCGTTGGCCGCATTCGGCGCGGACGTCATCAAGATCGAATCGATCCAGCGCCCGGACGGCATCCGCTACTCGGGCGGCATGCGCAAGGACGTCGACGACTGGTGGGAGTACGGCTGGGTCTTTCACGCGATGAACACCAACAAGCGGTCGGTGACCCTCGATCTGCAGTCCGACGAGGGGCTCCGGCTGGTTCGGCGCCTGATCGGCCAGGCCGACGTCGTGGTGGAGAACTTCTCGCCGCGCGTGATGGAGCAGTTCGGCCTCAGCGCAGACGCCCTGCTCACCCTCAATCCGCGGTTGGTCGTGGTTCGGATGCCTGCATTCGGGTTGTCCGGGCCCTGGCGGGACCGCGTCGGTTTCGCTCCGACGATGGAGCAGATCGCCGGCCTGGCATGGCTCACCGGAATGCCCGACGGCCCGCCGATCGCTCCGCGCGGCGCCTGTGATCCGCTCGCCGGGGTCCACGCCGCTTTCGCGGCGCTCGCCGCACTCGAGTTCGCCGACCGCGCGGGCGAAGGCCAACTCGTCGAGGTGCCGATGATCGAGGCGGTGCTGAACGTAACAGCAGTTCAGACAATCGAATACGAGGTGTTCGGGCGGGTGATGGAGCGGCGAGGCAACCGGGGGCACGCGGCGGCCGTGCAGAACGTCTATCGGTGCGCCGGGGACGACAGCTGGATCGCCCTGGCCGCGCGCACCGAAGACGAACGCACCGCACTGACCGCTGTCACCGGCGGTGCGGAGCTCGAAACCTGGCTCGCCGAGCGAGACCCCGAAGCCGCCGCGGAGGCACTGACACGCGCAGGGGTGCCTGCCGAGGTCGTGGTGTCGCCGTCGCTCGTCACCGACAACCCGCAACTGCGCGATCGCGGGTTCTTCGAACGCCTGCACCATCCCCGTACCGGGGAGAACCTCTACCCGTGCCCGCCGTTCACCCGGTTACCCGGCAGCGAGCGATGGCTGAAGCGCCCGCCGCCGACGCTCGGTGAGCACAATGCCGAGGTGCTAACCGCACTGTGCGAACTGACCGAAAGCGACCTGGATCGGCTTGAAACTCAGGGTGTCATCGGGTCGCGACCCAAGGGGTTGTGAATTCAGCGGGCCCGCAACGAAATCGGCATCGAGTGGAAGATCGTCATGTTGTTGGTCAGCGTCGGATAGGTGACCTCGGCCGGTCCGAGCGTGATGTCCTCGGCGCGGCACAGGACCTCGTCGAGGACAGCGCGAATCTCCGCGCGAGCCAGCATCGCGCCGAGGCAGTGGTGTGGTCCGCCGCCGCCGAACGCCACGTGGGGGTTGTCCGCGCGGCCGATGTCGAATGCGAACGGATCGGCGAAGACGTCCTCATCGCGGTTGGCCGACCGCAACATCGACACCACCCGCTCGCCTCGGGGGATCGTGACGCCGTCGATCTCGACATCGACCCTGGTGACCCGGCTCCAGAACGCCACTGGTGTCGACCATCGCAGCACTTCTTCGACCGCCGACTGGCGTACCGACGGATCGGTGCGGTAGCGCTCGGCCTGCTCGGGGTTGTCGACGAACGCCCGAACCCCGTACGCCAGTGCGTTCTTCGTGGTGTCACTGCCCGCGAACGCGATCACGAAGAAGAAGATGTCGAGCTCGGTGGCGGGAATCGACAGTTTTTCGCCGTTCTCGTCGGTCACCACCGCCGTGGCCAGGGTGCTCCAGATATCGTCGGTGGGCCGCAGGCGCTTTGCGGCTGTCAGTTCCGAGGCATAGGTGAAGATCTTGCCGAACAGTTCGAGATGCTGTTGTTCGGCCTCCCGTCCCGACGGAGCCGAATTGGCCTGCAGGATGAGGTCGAAGGTATCGAAGATCTCCGGTCGGTCCTCCTCGGGTATCCCGACGATGTCGCCGATCACGGACATCGGGAGAGCGTCGGCGACGTCGGCGATCCAGTCGCCGCCGCCGCGCTCGAGGAGGTAGTTGATCAGCGCCGCGGCCCGTGTGCGGATGTCCTGCTCGAGCTTTCCGATCGCCTTGGGCGTGAACGCGTGTGACATCACCCGGCGCCGCTTGAGCAGATCGGGCGGATCCATGTTGATGATCGTCGGGAACGCCCCCACGGCGCCCACTCCTTGGATCAACGGCCCCTCGGCGGCGGTGAACGATTCGGTGTCGCGGTGGATGCGGTGAGCGTGATGCAACTTGGTGGTCATCCAGAAGTCGCGCTTCAGCGTCGCCGCCACCCGTTCGGTGAGCTCGTGCTTGAAGACGGGCCGCTCGCGCCGCAGTTTCGTGAAGAGCTCATCGGGAAAACCGTTCTGCCACAATGCCGGATCGGAGAGGTCGACCGGGGCGGTCGTCGTCATGCGCGGTTCCCTTCGCCGTCCTTGACCCAGAATGCCTAAAATAGTAAAAATAGGCAACGGACAGCGCCGCTGACCCCGGCTGGTGCGTGCGCGGACGGAGTTGCGATGACGGATACGGTCGACGATCCCACCCTCGACCCGTCGGAGCGCGAATTCGGGCCCAGCGGTATCAGCTTGTCCACCTACCGGTTTCCCACGGGGTGGTTCATCGTCGGATTCTCCTCCGATCTGGGACCCGGTCAGGTCAAACGCGCCCACTACTTCGGCGAGGAGCTGGTGATCTTCCGGACTCAATCCGGCCGGGTCAACGTGCTGGACGCCTACTGCCAGCATTTGGGCGCCAACATGGGCGTCGGCGGCACCGTCGAGGGCGAGCACATCGTCTGCCCCTGGCACGGCTGGCACTGGACCGGTGAGGGCACCAACGCGCTGATTCCCTACAGCAAGATCGGCTGCAAACAGAATGTGCGGATCAAGCGCTATCCCTGCACCGAGTGGTACGGCTTCATCTTGGTCTGGCACGAACGCCACGGCCGCGCCCCGTACTGGCAGCCGCCGGTGTTGCCTGAACTCGAGACCGACGAGTACTACCCCCTGCACCCCCACACCCGGATGGTCAACCGGGTCAAGGTGCACGCCCAGATGATCATCGAGAACGCGGCCGACCCGTACCACGTCCAATACGTGCACAAGGCCGCCAATCCCGCCAACACCGCGTCGTTCGAAGTGTCCGGGTACCACCTGCACGCGACGGTGAACGCGAATTTCGGTGGGGGACGGGCCAAGACGTGGCTCACCCCGAACGGGCCCGTGGACGCGAAGATCATCTACGACAACTACTCGCTCGGCCTCGGGGTGGTGCGCTTCCCCTCGGAGTTGGTCGCCACCGTCCAGGTGACGGGCCAGACCCCGGTCGACGAGGATTACACCGACTACTTCTACACCCAGGCGTCGGTCCGCGAACCGGGCGAGACCGGCGACAAGCCCACGGGTCGTGCGGCGAAGTTCTTGCAGTTGCAGCAGGAGGTCATCAAACAGGACTTCTTCACCTGGGAGAACATGAAGTACCTGGAGAAGCCGAACCTCGCGCCCGAGGAGGCCCGTGACTACGCCGCGCTGCGACGTTGGGCGCATCGCTTCTATCCGGGTGCCGAACCGTCGGCGACCGACTTCGGGTACACGGCCAGCGGTGAACCCGACCCGTCGGCAGCGGACGCTTGATGCCCGCAGGCAGGGCGTCGTGCATCGAGCCCACGGCATTCGGCGTCGAACATTTCACGGTCGCTTCGGTTCTCGACCGCCGTGCCGACCAGTTCGGCGATCAGGTGATGATGTCGATCGACGGCACCCCGATCACGTTCGCCCAGATGCGCGACCGGTCCTGCGCCGCGGCGGGCATGCTGGCCGACCGCGGCGTGCGCCGGGGTGACACCGTCGCGCTGTTCGCCGGGACCTGCGCCGAGTGGGTGTACTTCTGGCTCGGTGCCGCCCGGTTGGGCGCGGTCAGTGCCGCGGTCAACGCCGCCAACAAGGGCGACTTCCTGACACACGCGCTCAACGTGTCGCGGGCCCGGCTGGTGGTGGCCGACGACGCCCGCCGTGCTCGACTCGCCGAGGTGGCCGACGACCTCGACGCCCCGGCCGCGACCCTGCTGATCGACGATTCGGTCGGCACCGAGTTGAGCGGACCGCACGACGTCACCTATCCGGTGGTGCGCACAGACGCGGACGAGGTGGGAGCGCTGTTCTTCACCTCGGGAACCACCGGACCCTCGAAGGCGGTGGCGACCACATGGCACTACCTGTTCGTCGCGGCCGCCACCGTGGCATCGGCGTGGGAGTACGGCCGGGGTGACGTGATCTGGACGGCCATGCCGCTGTTTCACCTCAGCGCAGCCCCGACGGTGCTGGCGCCGATGCTCGTCGGCGGCACCAGCGTGCTGGCCAGCGCCTTCCACCCCGCCGATGTGCCAGGTGAGTTGCGAGCCTGTGGCGCAGCGGGGTTCGCCGGGGCGGGTGCGATGGTGTCGATGCTGTGGAATCTGCCGCCCGACCCGAGCGATGCGCAGCTCGGAATCCGGTTCATCTCGGCCGCCCCCATTTCGGCCCAGCTGTACCGCGCGATCGAGGAGCGGTACCGGTGCCGCGTGGTGACGATGTACGGAATGACCGAAGCGTTCCCGATCGCCTACAAGGCGGTTTCGGACGACGGCGTTGCGGGTACGTCTGGACGAGTCAACCCGGCCTTCGAGGTCCGCATCGTCGACGGGGACGGGCATCCCGTTGCCCCCGGCGTGACGGGTGAGATCGCGTGCCGGCCGCGGACAGCGCATGTGATGAGCGAGGGGTATGTGTCGTCCGCGCCCGGGCACCGCGGCCTGCGGATCGAGCCCCACCCGGAGTGGTTCCGCACAGGCGATCTGGGTGTCCTCGACAACGACCAGAACCTGACGTTCGTCGACCGCGCCAAGGACTCGCTTCGCAGGCGAGGCGAGAATGTGTCGTCGGTCGAGCTCGAGCAGGTGGTGATGCGGCACCCGGCGGTCGCCGAAGCCGCCGCGATCGCGGTCCCGAGCGAGTTGGGCGAGGACGACATCCTCGTCGTCGTGGCCCTTCGTCCCGGCGTGACGGCGGACCTTCCAGAACTCCTGGACTTCTGCGCCGCGCGCATGCCGTACTTCTGCGTGCCTCGGTATCTCGAAGTGCTGGACGAGATTCCGAAGAACGTCATCGGGCGGGTGCGAAAGGACGTCCTGCGGCAACGCGGCCTGAGCGCGGCGGTGTGGGATCGAGAAGCCCACGGCTACCTGCTGAGTCGGTGAAGGAGTCAGACGATGGCATTGAGCTACCAACAGCAGTACGTGCTCGACGGGCTGGCGGGCCGGGCGGGCATCCTCAACCTCGACGCCAGGCACAACCGGTTGTTCTCCAGCGGTGATCTGGCCGGATGGCTCGCCACCTTCCGGCACTCCGGTGCGACGTACACCAGGGGTGAGGAGTCGTTCACCAACCTGGCGGAGGCATTCGACGGCGGCAGCGGCCGTCGACTCGTCACCGTTGACCACGACATCACCGTCGATGGCGTCGAAGCGACTCAACAGTGCGTCGCATTGCTGTTCTGCGACAACGAACTCGAGGCCACCGGCAGCTACACCGATCGCCTCGTCTACGAGCGCGGCGGGTGGTATTTCGCCTCGCGTCGACTGGCCTGGGACGCGGTTCCGCATGAGAGCGCGCTACCGGGGTGACCGAGACCCTCCGGTACGAGCTGGCGTTCGGCACGTACGAAGACGCGTTGCGGATGGTCGGCACGCGCACACAGCCGCGGTACGCCGGGACCGCGGTGAGTGCGGCCCGCATCCAGCACTTCGCGGCCATGGTTCGCGACTCCAATCCGGGCTACTGGGACGAGGATTTCGCCCGCCGCCAGTGGGGCGGTCTGCTCGCCCCACCCGCTCTGTTGATGGGGTGGCTGATTCCACCTCCGTGGCTGCCGAACGGCCGATCACCGGTCGCGGCGATCGCGCTCCGCGTTCCGCTGCCCGGAACCACGTTCATCAACGCCGCCAACGACGCCGAGTATCCGTGCGCGATCGTGGAAGGCGATCGCTTGCACCTGGTCGAGGAGGTCGTCTCGGTTTCGCCACTGAAGCGGACCCGCCATGGGGCCGGCCACTTCGTCCAGACCTGCGACGAGTTCCGCCGCGACGACGGAACATTGGTCGCCGTCAACCGCAACACCTTGTTCCGGTTCACCCCCGAGGAACAGCCGTGAGGACACCGCCCGGGGTGGACTGGGAGCGGGTCGCGGTTGGATCGGAGCTGCCCGAACTGGTGGACCACATTGACTACCAGCGCGTCGTGATGAACCCCGGTGCCACGTGGGATTACTTTGCGGCACACTACGACCCGCGCTACGCCGAACAGCACGGCCATCCGACGATCTTCGTCAACACGATGCACATCGCCGGATTCATCGACCGAATCGCCACCGACTGGGCCGGCCCCTACAGCCGCGTGGTGCGCCGCAAGATCACCCTGCTGGGATCCATCTACGCCGGTGACTCGATGGTGGGTCGCGGGTGCGTCGTGGCGAAACGGCATACCGGCCTGATCGATCTGCAGATCACCGTGTCCAATCAACGCGGAGAGCTGTGCTGCCCGGCGGAGCTGACACTCGAGCTGTCACGCTAGCTCGGGCAGCTTTTCCGCGCTGATGGTCGTCTGCAACTCGACATACTCCGACAGTCCCTCCGCGCCGAACTCGCGACCGATTCCGGACTGCTTGAAGCCGCCGAACGGCATGGTCGTATCGAGCCTGTACATGTTGATTCCGTAGGTGCCGGTGCGAATCTCTGCGGCGATGTCGAGCCCGTGCGCGACGTCGGCCGTCCAGACCGAGCCGGCCAGCCCGTAGTCGCTGTCGTTGGCGATCCGGATGGCGTCGCGTTCGTCGGAGTAGGTGAGCACGGTCAGCACCGGCCCGAAGATCTCCTCGCGGGCGATGCGCATCTCGTTGGTCACGTCGGTGAACAGCGTCGGCTGGACGTACCACCCCCGGTAATGGGGTGTGTCGGTGCCGCCCAACACCATTCGCGCACCCTCGGCGAGTCCCGCGTCGATGTATCCGTGCACCCGCTGCTGTTGGCGCTGCGCCACCAGTGGTCCGATGTCGGTGGCATCGTCGGCGGGATCACCCACCGCGAGCCCCGACATCATCGCGGCCAGCGCTTCCACCACCTCGTCGTGGCGGCGTTCGCTCACCAGGATCCGCGTCTGCGCCACGCACGCCTGCCCGTTGTTCATCAGGCTTGCCGTCTTCAAATGCTCGACTGTGCGCTCGATATCGGCGTCGTCGAGGATGATCGCCGCCGACTTGCCGCCCAACTCGAGGCTGACGCGTTTGAGTTGCTCGCCGCACACGGCGGCGATATGGCGTCCGCTGGCCGACGAACCGGTGAACGAGATCTTGTCCACGCCGGGGTGATGCACCAGGCGCTCACCGGTGTCGCGTCCGCCGGGAAGGATCGACACGACACCGTCGGGAAGGTCGACCTCCTCGAGCATCTCCGCCAGCCACATCGCGTCGATGGGCGTCTCGGGCGCCGGTTTGACCACGACGGTGCAGCCCGCGATGAGCGCCGGGATCATCTTCGGCATGATCAGGAACTGCGGGACGTTCCACGGCACGATCGCACCCACCACGCCGACGGGTGCGCGTCGTATCTGCACGTCGCCGAACAACCCGGGCCGCCGCTCGACCCACGGGAACTCCCGCGCGGTGGCCAAGCCCAGATGTATCTGGGCGAGCGCACCGGCGGCCTGCCCCAACCGGCTGAAGCTGCGCGGTGAGCCCATCTCCGCGGTGATGAGGTCGGCCATCTCGTCGGTGTGGGCCGCGTAGACCGTCGCGAGCTTCTCGATCTTCTCCATACGCTCGTCGACGCTCATCCGCGGCCACGGCCCCTCATCGAACGCCTTGCGCGCGGCCTGCACTGCGCGGTCGACGTCCTGCGCGGCGGCCTCGGGTGTTTCGCCGATCTGCTCCTCGGTGTGCGGCGAGATGACCGCGATACGTTGTCCGGTGGCCGGCGTCTGCCATCGGCCGCCGATGAAAAGCCGTTCGTAACTCAGCGATCTCACGACGGCGCCTCCTCGATCACCGGGCGAGCTCCGCAGATGTCCGCATCGCGCCACACCATGCGGCGGCCGCCAAAGTCGCTATTTGTGCAAACATAACAAAATTGGCGGGCCAGGGGCGCGGGCGCGAGTCCCCGAAATGGCATTCCAGCAGACGTCCACTCGAACTCTCCCTGCCGGAATGCCATTTCGCGATCGATCCGGGGCGGGCGGGCGTATCGTCCGCTCTGGGACGGCGATGAGAGGGAGGTCGTCGATGGCGCTCGTGAAGTGGACGTCACTGCGCCCGGTTGCGCGATGGGCAACAGCGACGGTGGCCGCCGCGATGCTTCCGGCCCTCGCGGCCGGGAGTGTAGGCCCGTCCGCGCAGGCCTTTTCGGATCCGAGTCTGCCGATCGAGCACCTGGAAGTGCCGTCGGCGGCGATGAACCGCACGGTCCGGGTCGAGTTTCTCGGTGCGGGCGCAGACTCACCCGCGTTGTATCTGCTCGACAGCATGGAGGCCGGCGACGACCTCAACGGTTGGGACATCAACACCCAGGCCTTCGACTGGTATGACGGCTCGGGCATCTCGGTGGTGATGCCAGTCGGCGGCAAATCGAGCTTCTACTCCGATTGGTATGCGCCCGCGGTGGGCAACAGCACGACCTACACCTACAAATGGGAGACCTTCCTGACCCGGGAACTTCCGGCCTGGCTGGCCTCCAACAAAGGGGTACGACCGACCCGCAACGCCGTGGTCGGGTTCTCGATGGGCGGTTCCGCGGCGCTGATCCTGGCGGCCTACCACCCGCAGCTGTTCAGTTATGCCGGTTCGCTGTCGGGCTTTCTGAACCTGTCAGCGCCCAACGGCCCGGGCCAGGTCAGGGTGGCCCAGATGTGGAACGGGGGCTTCGATCCCACCGCGATGTGGGGCCCGCCCGGCGATCCCGCATGGGCCCGCAACGATCCCACGGTGCAGGCAGGCAGGCTCGCAGCCAACGGGACGCGGGTCTGGATCTACTGCGGCGACGGCACACTCACCGACCCCGCGCTGACCAATCCCGACGCGCCCATCGCCGGGCTCGGCTTCCTCGAAGGCTTCGCGATCGACTCCAACCGGGCGTTCGTCGACGCCTACATCGCCGCGGGCGGGAACAACGGCGTGTTCAACTTTCCCGCGGGCATCCACAGCTGGGGCTACGCAGGCCAGCAGTTACAGCAGATGAAACCCGATATCCAGCGAGTGCTGGACGCCCAGCCGACGAACGAGCAGTGAAGCGGTGCAAGCGATTTCGCGTTAGATGTCGTCGGCGGCAGGGGAGTCCGGGGCCGAGTCCGTTTCGCCGGCGTCCAATACGCTGACCGCGATGCCGTAGGGCAGGAACCGCACCTTGCGGGCGGGATCGGTGTTGTTCTTGTTGGCCCGCAGCGCATCCAGCTCGGTGGGGTAGACCTGCTCGATATGCGCACCCCCGTCGTCGTCGACGGTGTAGATGGCCCACACCCCGTCTCCGGTCTCACCGGTGGTCTCCGGTTCGCGCCGGGGCCGGGACGAACGGGTGAACTCGTCGACCAGGTTGGCCCAGCCCGCACGTTCCCCCGACGTGCTGAAAAACCTGCCGAGGCCGTCGAGCGCGTCGCGCAGCCCCTCACCGGCTTCGCGCACGACGCGGTCGAACTCCTCGGGGTCGAACCCGAACGGGCCGTTGCTGCTCATGGTGCCTCCTCCTGGGGCGCCCGCACCTCTGCGCGGTAGTGCTTCCAGTGTGCCCGCCTGCGGTGAAGTAGTCGACTGAGGCGATCCCGAAGTGGTAGGCAACCTCTATGGCCATCTCCCGGGCCGACGCCCTGGCCGCCGTCGAGCGATCCCCGGCCGCGGTCGCCGACCACGACCGCCAGGCGTGGGTCGCCGCCTTCACCTTCGACGCGATCGTCGAAGACCCGGTGGGTGCACAGCCGCACCGCGGGCCGACGGCCATCACCCGCTTCTACGACACCTTCATCGGCCCGCGCGACATCGCGTTTCACCGCGACGTCGACATCGTGGTGGGCTCGACCGTCGTCCGCGATCTGGAGCTCGAGGTTCACATGGCCGCGGGTTTGACCATGCGGATCCCCGCCTACCTGCGCTACCACCTCCACGAGGACGCAGGTGAGCTGAAAATTGCAGAGCTGTCAGCCTATTGGGAGCTCCCGGCGATGGTCGGGCAGTTCCTCAGCGGGGGGATCCGATCGGTGCCCGCCGGGCTCCAGCTGTCGCGGGGGCTGCTGACGAACCAGGGCATCGTCGGGACGCTCGGTTTTCTGGGCGGCTTCCGTGGCGTCGGCCCCCAGGGCAAGCGGCGGTTCGGGGAATTCCTCGCGGCCGCCCGTGCGGGTGACGAGGTCGGGCTGCGGCGCTGGTTGGGCGGCGGCGCGCAGATCACCGCCGGCGACCACACACCGATGGGCAGCACAGAACTGCTGTCCCGGCTGACCGGCGCCCACTCCCGCAAACTGATCGGGTCGGGTCAGAGCCTGGTGTGCGGCATCGAAGGCGCCGGGACGCGCGACGTACTGATCGCCGACGTGGCGACGAACCCGTTCGCGATCAGGCGAATCCGCTACTACGCCGCGACGATGGCCTGAACCACCCGACGTTTCGTGTCCTCGACCCGGGGCAACTCAGCAACCATGCGACACACTGATTCACGCGAGTTCGCCGTTGTGGGCGTGGCGCTGGCCGCGGTCTTGGCCTCCTGCCTGATCCTGCCGACGATCGGACAGCTCGCGACGCTCGACCAGACGTGGATGGCCGCCGCGATCCTGGGCATCCCCACCGTCGCGGTGCTCACTGTCACCGGTTACCGGCACTACGGGCCTGCCCGCAGCTTGGCCGTCGCGGTGGTCGTCATGAGCGTCGCCCTGATGGCCAGCTGGGCGTTCTCCGTTCACGTGGTCGCCGCCGCGATGAGCGGTTCGACGACAACCCTGGCCATGGGGGTCCTGCTGTACGGGACACCGGCCCTGATCGTGGCGCTGCTCGGGCTCCTGGCGCTCAAGCTCGTGCCGCCCCGGTCCCCGTCGAGCGACCGTTTGACCACCTCCACCGCGGGTAATCCGGCCGCATGACTCCGCGCGAAGACGACGACAGCAGCGAAGAGGGCGTCACCGAGGACGACCACGTGGCGAGCTCCCGCGCCGGTAAGGACAGCGGCGACGACGGCACCTATGTTGGCCAGACATCCTCCGACGACGCCATCGACGCAGAGGAGAGCGGGGCCGAGGCGCGCAGTAACGACGGTGCCTGACGGGCCGGCGCACAGGATCGCGGAACGGTTGCAGAAGCATCGCGGGAGGCGTGCACGAGGTGTCTCGATTCGGTCGCGGCGGTCGCGTCGCGTGCAGCCCGAGTTGGGCGCGTGAGACGGTATGAGCACCATGCCTGTCGACGATGAGTCCACCGAGATCACCTACGAGGAATTCGGCCGCAGATTCTTCGAGGTCGCCGTGACCGAGCAGCGTGTCGGCAGCGCCATCGCCGATATCGCCGGCGATGAGTTCGAGATGGGACCCATCGCTCAGGGCCCGGGCAAAATCGCCAAGGTCACCGCCAAGGTGCGGATCCAGGAGCCGCGACTGACCCGCCACGTGGGACCGCTGATCACGTTCGCCATCCGCATCCCGCTGGAGATCGACATGATGGTCGATCTGCGCATCGACAAGCCGAAGTTCATGGTTTTCGGGGAGATCGCGCTGAACGCCACCGCGCGCGCCGCCGAACCGTTGCTGCTGATCCTCGACGTCGAGAAACCGCGGGCCTCCGACATCTCCATCCATGTGACATCCAAGTCGCTGCGAGGGGAGGTGGTGCGCATTCTCGGTGGCATCGACGCCGAGATCCGGCGGTTCATCGCCGCGCACGTCGCCGGCGAGATCGACAGCCCGGCCTCCCAGAAGGCCAAGGTGATCGACGTGGGCGCCACCATCGACACCGCCTGGACGGGCGTCTGAGGGGTCCACGGCGTAGGATTCCCGGGTGCTTAGCAAACCCGTGTCGGCGCTCGCGCTGACCTCCGGACTTCTGGCCGCCGCGGCCTTGGTGGCTGCGCCGGCGCAGGCTGACCCGGTCGACGACGCGTTCATCAACGCGGTGACGGAGGCCGGTGTCGTCATGAGCGATCCGAACAGTGCGGTCGCGGTGGGCCAACAGGTGTGCCCCATGCTCGCCGATCCGGGCCAGAACGCCGCCAACGTCGCGGCCAAGGTCGCCGAAATGGGCGGTATGTCACTGGGGCCGGCAACCATGTTCACCGGCATCGCGATCTCGATGTTCTGCCCCGCGATGGTGTCGTCGATCGGCAACGGTGATTCGCCGATCCCGCTGCCGTTCCTCGGAATCTAGAGGCCGCCGCCGGATCCGATGGCGACGTATCGGACGTATCCGGCCACGCTTTGACGCCTCACCGACGCAGGGCCGCCGTCACCTGCTCGACGCCGGCGGCGGCAGCGGCGTCACGGTGACGTTGGCTCACCTGGGCGCCCGCGGTGCGCAGCACCTCGACGACGTCGGTCACGACGCCGGCCCGCTGGACGCAGCACGACACCCCGGCCGCCCACCACGACATCAGCGCGTCGAGACCGCGCCCCGGATCGGCACCGTGATCGACGAGTGTGGCGACGGTCGCGGGCAGCAGACGCCGCGCGGCCCGGTCGATGGGTTGGGTGCCGTCGGGCAGCGCGGCGTCGACCGGCGCACCGGCGCGCACCAGTGCGCGCACCGACTCCGGGTTGACGTTGTCGCCGTCGCCGCCGAGCACGTGCAGCGGTGTCGCACCTTCGGAGTCCAGCAGCGCCGGGCACACGCCGTTGGCCAGGGCGTGTTTCAGCGCCACGGTGCGCCCATTGCGCACGATCTCGTGCAGGATCGTGGTGTAGCGCTCACCGCGGGCCGACAACTCGATGCGCCGTCCCGCGTCGGCCCCCGCATCGATGAGCGCCACCGCGAGGCCCAGGCCCGGTGAGCGCACCGCGTACCAGAGCGGTGACGCACCACACGCATCCACTGGATCGGGATCGGCGCCCATCGCGAGCATCTCGATCACCGCCGAGTCGCCGCGCTGCGCCCGGCGAAACAGGTCCAGCACGTCCGGTGGTAGTGGCTCTGTCCATTCCGGTGGGTCGACATCGAGTCCGGCCAGCGCTCGTAACACACCCTCACGCTTTGGACCGAGGTCGTACCAGGGCCACGGACCTTCGCCTCGGGCGACGAAATCCTCGACCCGCATGCGGGTCTCGGAGGTGCCCCTCGGCGGTTCGCCGTCCGCGTAATCGGTGCAGAAAACCAGATCGGCGCCGTCGAGCAGGATGACGACCCATACGGTCCCGTCCTGATACCGGGCGAGTTCGGCCACAGCGAGGATTGTGCCCATACGCGAAGAGGGGCACCCCTGCGGGTGCCCCTCTCGCGCCGTCTTTCAAGTACCGGCTACTTGACGTCTACGTAGACGAGACGGTCCTGATGTGTGATGTAGTTGTGGCTGCTCCCGATCACCGGGGCGCCTGCGTCGATCCGGGTGAAGGTGGGGCCCTCGCGGACCGCGACCACCTCGGCCTCGCTCAGCGGGGCCGTCCCCACCTGAGTGACGATGACCCTGTACCCCTCAGATTTGAGCTGGTTGATGGTGTCCTGTGCGTTCTGCGACCCCGACGGTGCGGCGGCCACCGGTGCGGCCAGCCCGATCAGGGCGGCGGCCAGTCCGCTCGCTACGGCTGCAATTCCTATCTTTTTCATTGACGTGCCTCTTTTCTATGTCTGCGAGCCACCGAAACCCGCTTTCCACCAAATAAATTCGGATCGGACGCGTTCCGGTCGACTCATAAGCGGCAACCAAGAAGAGACGGGTTTAATTCCCTGGCAGAAATTGACCGGAGATTGGCAGATTTTAAGCGGCGCAACGATGTTCGGTGTGCGCAAACACTGTCAGAGTAGGCGCCCCAACCGGCTCAGCTGCAGTGGACGGCCGACTGCGCTCAACTGGCCGAGGATGTCCTCGAGCCTCGTCAGCGGCAGGTCCATCCGCCACTCCGCCACCGACGCCGACAGCCGCACCACACCCGGTGCGAAGCTGATTCCGGTGAGTCGCACACCGTGCGGCAGTTCGGGCAGCCGCACGGGGTAGGCCGGGGTCCGGGCCGGAAGCGGACAGCGTGTCCGGCCGAAGGTGAGGCAGCGTGGTTTGAGCCACAGTGTCGAGCCGTCCAGATGTGCGTCGACCTCGAGGTGGCCGGCGCCCGGCCGCCGCGCCAGGCGCAGCCGGGCCACACCGTCGGCGCCGACCGCGCCCGAGAGCCGCGGCGCCGCCCAGCGGAACACGTCGTCGAGAACCGGCGCCGGAATCTCCAACGTCAGTTCGACGGGCGCGGCGACCAGCACCGGTGGCGCCGTGGGCCGCATGTGCACGTTGTGCAACACCGCGGTGGCGTGGTCGAACTGCGCCCCGTTGCACTGAATGTCGCGCGCGGCCAGCCGTACGTCGTTGAGCTGACCGACCGAGAGACCCCGGACATCAAGGCGCGAGTCGAACTCGGTGACCGTCAGCGTCAGATCACCCTCGTCGAGTTTGACGGTGAGTCGCCTGCCGACGACGAGTCGGCGGACCGTCAGGAACAGTGTTCGGTACGCCGCGGCCGCCCCGGTGGTGACCGGCGTCACCGCGGCCGAGGACCACAACGCGGTCAACATGTCGAGGGGTCGGAGCGGGTCGAATCGGCGCAGAGGTTCCGGGCGCGTCATGCCTCCAGCATTCCCCGACGGGGGCGGTTCCGTACAGTCGGGCGCATGACCTCCGTGGTAATCGTCGGCAGCGGATTCACCGGTTTCGAGTGTGCGCGCACCCTGGCCAAGAAACTGCGCAAAGAGCGTTCCGACGTCGAGATCTCGATCATCTCCCCGGTCGACTACATGCTGTACACGCCGCTGCTACCTGACGTCGCCGGCGGGTTGGTCGATGCCCGCTTCGTCGCGATCCCGTTGGCCAACGCCTTGCGCGGGGTGCAGGCGATCCGCGGCCGCGTCGACGAGGTCGACTTCCAAGGACGCACCGTCACCTTCACCGATCCCGAGGAACGGTCACGCGCGCTGTCATGGGACCGGCTGGTACTGACCCCCGGTTCGGTCACCAAGCTGTTCGACGTGCCCGGCCTCGCCGAGCACGCGCGCGGTCTCAAGTCGACCGCCGAAGCCCTGTATCTGCGCGATCACGTGCTCCAGCAACTCGAACTGGCCGATGTCGACGACGATGCCGGCCGCCGTCAGGCGCGGCGCACGATCGTCGTGGTCGGCGCGTCGTACTCGGGTACGGAACTGGCGGTGCAACTGCGGGCGCTGGCCGACGCGGCCGCCAATCAGATGGGCTTCGACCCGAACGAGGTGAAGTTCCTGTTGCTCGACCTGGCCGAGCAGGTTATGCCGGAAGTCGGGGAGAAGCTGGGTGCCGCGGCGCAGCGCGTGCTCAAGTCGCGCGGCATCGACGTCCGACTGGGAGTGACGCTCAAGGAGGTACACGCCGAACATGTTGTGCTCAGCGATGATTCGCTGATCCGCACCCATACCGTCGCGTGGGTCACCGGGGTGACGGGTGCGCCGCTGATCGAGAAGCTGGGGCTGCCGACCGAGAGCGGCCGGCTGAAAGTGACCACCGAACTCGAGGTTCCCGGCCACCCCGGGGTGTTCGCCGCGGGCGATGCGGCCGCGGTGCCCGACGTCACACAGCCCGGCAAGATCACGCCGCCGACCGCCCAGCACGCCACGCGGCAGGGAAAGGTGTTGGCGCGCAACGTCGCAGCCAGCCTCGGCGTGGGCAAACCGAAGCGCTACAAGCACCGCAACATGGGCCTGGTCGTCGACCTGGGCCCGCGTTACGCCGTGGCCAATCCGCTCAACATCCAGTTGTCCGGCTTCCCGGCCAAGGTCGTTACCCGGGCCTATCACGTGTACGCGATTCCGCGGTTCGTCAACCGCTGGGCGGTGACGCTGGCCTACCTGACCGATCTGTTCTTCGACCGGTCCGTCGTCTCGTTCGGGCTGTCCACGCAGGAGGACGCGCAGTTCTCGGCCAGCGAGGGCATCCCGACGCCGAAAGCGGGCTGATTCAAACCCGTTGAACCGGGGAATTGTGTCGGCATGGCTACTTATCGCGTGCTGAACCCCAAGGGCGAGGTTGTCGACACCAAGGACATCGAGAGCGCCGACGATGCTCATGCCTGGTTCGTCGACCAGAAGGCGGACCCCGAACTCGGCTGGCGCATGGAGGTCAAGAACGACGACGGCGACTGGGACTTCTTCGACAGCAGCGAGGGCGACCGCAAGTACTGACCGCCGCCCTTCCCGGCCGTGAGCGACCGCTTTTGTACGCCCGAACGCGGCGTGTCGGTGTACAGCCACGGTCGCTCGCGGAAGATGGGGAACGTGCCGAAGTTGAGTGCGGGGCTGTTGCTCTACCGGGTGCGTGACGGTGACGTCGAGGTGCTCATCGGCCACCCGGGCGGACCGTTCTGGGCGCGCAAGGACGAAGGGGCCTGGTCGATTCCCAAGGGCGAATACGGCGAGGGCGAGGACCCGTGGACCGTCGCGCGCCGCGAATTCGAAGAGGAACTGGGCAAGCGTCCGCCGCAGGGCCCCCGCATCGCGTTGGGGCCCGTCAAACAACCCGGCGGCAAGATCGTGACAGCATTCGCGGTGCAAGGCGACCTCGACCTGGAGGGCACCTTCTCCAACACCTTCACCATGGAGTGGCCAAAAGGGTCTGGCGCGATCAGGGAGTTTCCCGAAATCGACCGGGCTGCTTGGTTCCCCGTGGCGCAGGCTCGGTCCAAGCTGCTGAAGGGTCAGCGGGTCCTACTGGACCGCCTGATGGCGGCAATCGCAGACGACGCACCGGCCGAGTCTCGATCGCATTGATCGTCAATGCGCGACCGTGGATGCGCCAGCCCGCCCGCGTCCGCAGATACTCGTCGTCGTAGCGCAGATGCCACACCAGATCGGACGCCTGACCGTCGCTGACCGTCCAATGGTGGGCGATACAGGTGATGCGCCCGAGCGCGTAGTCGGCTTCGTCGGCTGCGGCGTACACCTCGCCGACGATCGCATGTTCGGTCCTGGCCACAGCGGCCAGCGAGGCCATCGCCGCGCGCACCCCGTCGCGGCCATGGTGGCGGCGCACCGGCTCCAGCGTGCGTGGTGGGTCGGGCAGCCGCAGCTCGGCGTTCTCGGTGAACAGCTCGACGACGTCGTCGAATCGGCGGTCGTCGACGGCCGAGGCGTAGACGTGCACCAGGTCGGCCAGCGCCAGTCGGTCGGCGGTACTGAGCCTCATGAGGAGCCCATGGAGGTCAGCCCGAGCCGCTGCGCGCATGCGGACAACACGTCGCGCGCTTCGTCGATATCGGTCGTCGGCGGCATGGCCAGGATCGCGCGGTCCGCACCGTGCGCCTCCAGTTTGGCCGCCCGCTCAGCGTCGATCTTGGTGACCAGGTGTCCGAGCGAGAGCTCCAGCGCATCGGGGTCGCGCCCGCATCGTTCGGCCTCCTCGCGCATCAGCGAGACCAGTTCGGCCAACTCGGCACCACCCACGCCGAGCGGTTGGAACCCGTCACCGAGCCTGCCGGCCCGCCTGGCGGCCGCCCTGCTGTGCCCACCGATGTGAATCGGTATGTGCGCCAGAGGTTTCGGATAGCACATGGCGTTGTCGAAATCGAAGAACTCGCCGTGGAAGTCGGCTCCTTCGGGACGGTCCTGCCACAGCAGCCGCAGCACGGCCAGTTGCTCGTCGGCGCGCCGGCCCCGGCTTGCGAAGTCGGCTCCGCACGCCTCGATCTCCTCTTTGAGCCAACCCATTCCCACGCACAGCCGCAGTCGCCCGCCGGAGAGCACGTCGACCGTGGCCGCCCGCTTGGCCAGCACCACCGGGTGGTGGTTGGGCAGCACGAGCACGCCGGTGGCCAGCCCGAGTCGCCTGGTGTGACCGGCCAGGAAGGCGAGCAGGTCGAGCGGATCGGGCACGGCGCAGTCGGCGGGCAGTTCGACCCGACCGGACTCGTCGTAGGGGTAGACGCTGGTGTAGCGCGACATCAGGACGGTGTGCTCGACCACGACCAGTGACTCGAACCCGCAGGCCTCCAGATGCGCGGCGAACGCGGCCATGAAGGCGGGGTCTGCGGTGACGCCCGCCGCAACGGGCGCGACGACGGCGTATTTCATGGCAGCGGCGGCAAACCGTTGCTCTCCCGGATGTCTCTTCGACACTCGCGGCGGGTCTGACCGGTCTGCTCCATGCACACCCGAACGGGCGATTCCTCGGCGATCGGCAGCGGCGGCTCGGTCGCCTCGGTGGTGACCGTCGGGCTCGGGACGTCGCCCTCGGTCAGCGACCAGATCGTGGCGCCCGTGCTCTGCAGTGTCGAGCAGTAGGCGGTCGAGCCGTCGGCGGTCTGGGCGGTCGCGCCCTCGGGTGAGCAGTTGGCCCCGATGACCGCGGCGGAGTCGTCGGCGGGCGATGACGGCGTTGTTGTCGTGGCGGTGGTGTCGTCGTCGGTTGCGGTGGTCGTGGGGGCGTCTGTCGTGGTGGTCGTCGTCGGCGGCGGGGGTGGGGGTGCGGGCCGCGGCGGTGACGAAGCGGCGGTGGTGGACCTGCCCGGGGCGTTCGCGCGTTCCTCGCCGAACAGGAAGGCCGCCACCACGACAGCGGCGACCAGCAGCACCGCAAGAACCGCGGGCACCATGATCCCCGGCCGCAGCCACGGCCTCTTCGGGTGGGCGGCCGCCACGGCGAGTCGGGTGCTGTCGGGGTCCGCCGCGGCGACACCGAGGTGGTGGCCGAGCGCCCTGGCGAAGTCCGCGCAGCGCTCGAACCGGTCTTTGGGGTTCTTGGACATCGCCTTGGCCAGCACGGGATCCAGGTTCGCCAGGTCCGGTCGGCGGGTGCCGATCGCCGGCGGCGACGCCGACAGGTGCTGGCTGATGACCACGGCCGGATTCGAGTTGCGAAACGGCGGCGAACCGGTCAGCAGGTGAAACGCGGTGGCGGCCAACGCATACTGGTCTGCTCGGCCGTCGAGCGTCTCGCCCATCAACTGCTCGGGCGCCGCGTAGGACACCGTGCCCACCGTCATGTTGGTCGCGGTGAGACCGCTGACGTCGTCGGCCCAGCGGGCGATCCCGAAGTCGGCCAACAGGATTCGTCGATCGTCGGTCTCGGGCCGGGCGAGCAGGATGTTGGCGGGTTTCACATCGCGGTGCAGCAGACCGCCCTGGTGGGCGTAGTCGAGGGCGTCGGCGATGGCGGTGACGATCGCGGCGACCTCCTGCGGAGGCATGCCGTTGGGATGATGCTCCTTGAGCAGTTGCGCCGCGTCGGTGCCGTCGACGTAATCCATCGAGATCCAGATCTGGCCGTCGGCCTCGCCACGATCGTGGATCCCGACGATGTGCGGATGCCACAGCGTGGCCGCGATGTCGGCCTCGCGCTGGAACCGCCTGCGGTACTCGTCGTCGGCCGACACCGACGCGGGAAGCACCTTGAGCGCGTCGCGGCGGGGGAGGCGCGGATGCTGGGCCAGGTAGACCTCGCCCATTCCGCCGGAGCCGAGTAAACGCACGATGGTGTATCCGGCGAAAGTCGCCCCCTCGGCCAACGGCATGGCCGAATAGTACGAGACGACTACAGATCGAGTGTGAGATGGGAACCTTCAGCGGCGCGGGAGATGCAGATCAGCATCAGCCCGCCGTCGCGTTCGGTGTCGGTGAGCAGCGTGTCGCGGTGGTCGACCGAGCCGGCAAGCACCCGGCTGCGACACGTACCGCAGAAGCCCTGCTGACAGGAGTACGGGGCGGGCACACCGGATCTGCGCAGCGCCGCGAGCAGCGTCTCGTCGGCTCTGACATCGATGGTCTGGCCGCGTGAGGCCACGGTCACCGAGAAGTTGGTGCCGTCCTCGACGGGCGGGGCGGCGAACCGTTCGAAATGCAGTTCCACGTTGTCGCACCCGACCAGCCGCTCGCGGATGACGGTCAACATCGGCGCCGGACCGCACGCGTAGACCGCGGTGCCGTCGGGGCAGTCGCCGAGAAGGTCGTCGGCGCTGGGCAGTCCGTCGACGTCGTCGGTGCGGATCTGCACGCGAGAGCCGAACCGGGCGACCTCGTCGACGAACGGGAGGCTGTCGCGGCTGCGCCCCGTGTACACCATCGACCACTCCACATCGAGCACCTGCGCCAGTCGCAGCATCGGCAGGATCGGGGTGATGCCGATGCCGCCGGCGACGAACCTCAGCTGCCGGGTGGGGGAGCCGTAGCCGGGCACCGTCAGCGGGAACGCGTTACGGGGCCCGTGCGACGTCACGGTCGCACCCGGGCTCAGCGCCCGGTGCACCTCGATCGAACCGCCGCCGCCGTCGGGAATGCGGCGCACCGCGATGCGATAGCTGTCGGTGTGGCCGGGATCGCCGCACAGCGAGTACTGCCGCACCAGCCCGCTGGGCAGCGTGATGTCAATGTGCGAGCCGGGATGCCACCGGGGCAGCGGTTCGCCGTCGGCGGCGACCAGCGTCAGTGCCACGACGTTCTCGTCGCGGGCCACCACCTCACGGTCGGCGACCCGCAGAACCAGGGTGCGGTCGAACTCGCGGGGCGGTGTGACCTTGCGGACGGCGCCGGCCAGCGCTTCCATTCCGTTGATCACGACGTCGGCGATGCCGATCATGGCGTAGCGCCGTCCCGGCCGCAGCGGATGGGCGGGCAGTTGCCGGTAGCGTTCGCGCAGACCCATCAACGGTGCGCGGCGCGCGCGGCGGGTGAGGTGGCCAGGTAGGCCACGGCCTGGGCGGTCGAGCCCATGTCCTCGGGCGAGTAGCCGGGGCGGAAGTAGGACAGCGTGTTCGTCCCGAACAGGGTCCGGAACTTGGGCAGCAGGCCGAGTTCGGAGTCCCGCATCCGCAGTCGCTGCATCTCGAACCAGCCGATGTCACTGTTGGGGTCGGACTTCAGCAGGTACCAGGTGCCGCGTTGGAAGAAGGTGAACATCGCCGTCGCGGCGACCGTCATCGCCCGGATCCGGTCGGGATAGCTGTCGTGGAAGTAGACCGCGACGTCGTGGGCGACGCAGCGATGCTCGACCTCTTCGCTGCCGTGCCAGCGGAACAGGTCGACCAGGGTGGGGTCCGCGCCGTGGTCGTCCCACGTGGAGTTCAGCGCGAAGTCGCCGAGCACCGCGGTGTAGTGCTCGATCGCCGCGATCAGCCACAGCCGCTCACACAGGTTGCTCAGGCGCCGCTGCGGGTCGTCGAAATCCTTTGGCGCCAGGACTTTTTCGAACATGTAGCCGACGAGGTCGAGCATGGGTTTCGGGTCGACCCCGTTGCCGATGAGGAAGTCGGAGATCACGTCGTCGTGGGCCGCGGCGTGCGTCGCCTCCTGGCCGATGAAGCCGCGGATGTCGTCGGCGAGCTTGGGATCTCTGACGAGTGGGAGCGCCTCGTTGTAGGTGCGGACGAACCAGTGCTCGGCGGCGGGCAACACCACGTTGAACAGGTTGATCATCGTGGAGGCCACCGGGTGGCCGGGAATCCACTCGAGCGGGACACCGGAGAGGTCGAAGTGGACCTTGCGGGCCTGGATCTGGACGGGCCCGGGGTCGACCTCGCGGGTGAAGCGGCGCGGACGTAGAGCCCCGGGTTGGGCCGGCGACAATGCCATCTCGGCTCCTCCTTCGTGCCGCACAGTCTACGTGCGGTAAGTGGGAACGCAGGTTTGCGGTTCGCGGCCCGTGTCTATAACACGTTCATGGTGGCGATCGACGACCTCCTCGGGTGGGCCAAACAGCAGGTGGCGCTGCGGGTCCCGAAGGCCGACCTGGACCAGCGCGACCCCGACTACATCCGCGAGCAGTTACCGGGTCTGTGGCTGCTGGCCTCGTTGTACTTCCGCGCCGACGTCCGCGGCCTGGACCGCATCCCCGCCGAGGGCCCGGTCCTGTTGGTGGGCAACCATAGCGGCGGCAACCTTCCGCCGGACACGTTCGTGTTCACGTTGGCGTTCAGCTCGTACTTCGGCGTCGAGCGGCCCTTCTACCAGCTCGCACACAATCTCGTGGTTTCGATGCCGGGCCTGGGTTCGCTACGCAAGTTCGGCACCGTGGCCGCCAACCACGACAACGCCAAGTTGGCGCTGGAGTCCGGCGGGGCTCTTCTGGTCTACCCGGGCGGCGACTACGAGGTGTTCCGCCCGTCGTGGCAGCGGCACGAGGTCGACTTCGGCGGCCGCAAGGGTTACGTGAAGCTGGCCCGCGAAGCGGGTGTGCCGATCGTGCCCGTCGCCAGCGTCGGCGGTCAGGAAGCCGCATTGTTCCTCGACCGCGGCCAATGGTTGGCGCGACTGCTGATGGTGGACCGGCTGGCCCGCCTCAAGAGCGTGCCCATCCTGCTGGCGCCTCCGTGGGGGCTGACCGTCAGCGACTTCATCCCGCGGCTGCCGCTGCCGACGAAGATCGCGATCGAGGTGCAGGATCCGATCGACGCCGACGACATCGCGGCCAGTGACGACGACGTCATCAACGACAAGGTGTTGAGCAGCCTGCAGGCAGGAGTCGACAGGTTGGCCGCCGGACGACGCTTCCCGGTTCTGGGCTGAGACATGCGGGTTCAACGCCAGTGCGTCATCGACGCCGACCGCGACCAGGTGTGGAAGGTGGTCAGCGACCCGGGGTGCTATCCGGAGTTCATGGCCAGCCTGGAGCGCTGGGAGATGCTGACCGATGCGCCCGCCGGGCTCGGGTCCCGCTACACCGTGCACTGGAAGGTCGGTTCGGTGCCGATCGGCGGCACCGTGGAGGTCGTCGAGTTCGACGCACCGCGTGAGGTGTCGTGGATCGGGATCACCGGGGTCTCACAGCGTGGCCGGTTCCGGCTGCGTGACACCGGGGACGGGCGCACCAAGGTGACGTTCCGGTTGTCCTACGAGTCCGCGGGCAACCTCTTGGGCCTGATCGCCGACCGGGTGGCCGCGCGCCAGGTCGGCCGCACGATGAGCCGGACGTTGACCAACCTGCGCCGGATGGTGGAGGGCTAAGTCTCTCAGCCTGCCGGTGGCGGCGGCGGGGTGCCCGCGCCGGGGGCGCCCTGGATCGGCACCACCGGGGTTGGGGTCACGGTCGTGACGCCGTTTCGGCCGACCGTCGGGCCGCCCGAGGGACCCTGCTCGGCGATCAGGTCCGCCGCCTTCTGGCTGCAGTCCAGCATCAGCAACATCCGGCCGCCCGAGGTGATCTTCTGCTGGTCGACCAGGCACTCCGCCTGGGGCAGCACGCTGCCGACCGAACCGCCGAAGTAGGCCTTGACGCCCTGGGACTTCAGGATCTGCAGCGCCCGGTTGTACGGTTCGCCGACCACGTTCAACGTGCTCGGTTGCGACATCGCGATGCCGGCGCCGACGAGTGCCGCCGAACCGACAGCCACGAGCCCGCCGCTGAGCACAACAAGCTTGTTCACGTGATCTCCTCAGGTCGCTGCGCTGCGAACATATCGCAGCCGTGACGAATGTGAAACCGGAGCAGAAGCCGTCCGCGTTACACCGTCGGGCGCACCGCTTCCCGCATGACCTCGCCGAGCCGCGCCGCGGTGACGTCGTCGAAGACGTCCTCGAGCAGCAACTTCTTACCGTCCGGACCGGCCAGCGGCACCCGCCAGTTCGGATACTCGTCGGTGGTTCCGGGCTGGTTCTGGGTGCGCAGGTCGCCCACCGCGTCGGCCAGTGACAGCGACAGCAACCGCGACGGTGTGCGGCCGAGATAACGATGCAGGGCCTCGACGATCGCGGCGGTGTCGGCCTCGGTGTCCAGGAGCCCGACACGGCGCAGTTCGTCCAGCCATCTGTCCTGTTGCTCGCGGTCGTCGGCCAACTCCTCGGCGGCGGGCCGCGTCAGCAACCCGAGTTCGTCGCGCAGGCGGACGTGTTCGCCGGCCAGATAGCCGGCCGTGGGGGGCAGGTCGTGCGTGGTGACGGCCGACAGGCAGTACTCGCGCCACCGCTCGGCGGGCAGCGGGCCGCCGTCCCCGTCGCGGTCGGCTTCGAACCACAGGATCGAGGTGCCGAACAGCCCGCGTTCGTGCAGATAGTCCCTTACCCACGGTTCGACGGTGCCGAGGTCCTCGCCGACCACGACGGCTCCCGCCCGGTGGGCCTCGAGCGCCACGATGCCGATCATCGCCTCGTGGTCGTAGCGCACATAGGTGCCGTCGGTGGGCCGCGCCCCGTTCGGGATCCACCACAGCCGGAACAGCCCGATGATGTGGTCGATCCGCACACCTCCCGCATGCCGCAGCACCGCGTTGACGAGTGCACGGAACGGCTCGTAGGCCAGCCTCTCGAGTTGGTCGGGGCGCCACGGCGGTTGCGACCAGTCCTGCCCGAGCTGGTTGAACTCGTCGGGAGGAGCGCCCGCCGTGACGCCGAGCGCGAGCACGTCCTGCAGGGCCCACGAGTCCGCGCCGTTGGGATCCACGCCCACTGCGAGGTCGTGCATGATGCCCAGGTTCATTCCCGTCTGCAGCGCGGTGGCCTGCGCCGCGGTGAGCTGGTCGTCGAGCTGCCACTGCAGCCAGCGGTGGAAGTCGACGTCGTCGGGGTGCTCGGCGGCGAAGGCCGCGACGGCTTCGCCCGCCGGATGCTGCAGTTCCTCGGGCCACCGGTGCCAGTCGGCGCCATACCGTTGCGCCAGGGCACACCAGGTGGCGAAGTCGTCGAGGCTGGTGCCCTCGCGCTCCCGGTAAGCGGCGTAGGCCAGTTCCCGACCCGCCGAGCGCGGTGCCTCGTAGACCGCCTCCAGCGCCGAGCGCTTGGCCTTCCACGCGGCGTCGCGCTCGACCTGCTCGGCGCGGTCGGCTCGGGACTGCACGGCCTCACGCAGCTTGCGTAACCGGTTGCGGCGGCGGACATAGGCGTATTCGGGGATCGCTTCCACCCGCAGATAGATCGGGTTGACGAACCGGCGGGAGGTCGGCAGGTAGGGCGACGGTTCCATCGGCGCGACCGGTGCGGCCGCGTGCAGGGGATTGACGAGGATGAATCCCGCGGCGTGCCGGGCCGCTGACCATACCGCCAGGTCGGTCAGATCGGTCAGATCGCCGATGCCCCAGGATCTTTCGGACCGCACACTGTAGAGCTGGGTGGCCAGACCCCAGGTCCTGCCCGATGGGGCCGGTAGTGACGCGGGGGAGACGATCAGCGGGGTGCTGAACTCCGCCCCGTCGGCGTGCAGTTCGAGGCGGTGATAGCCGATCGGCAGGTCGGCGGGCGTCTCGAAGGTCGCCTCGCCGACCAGTCTGCCGTCCAATTCATAAGGGGGCCTGTTGTTTTCGAGTTGACGCAGGCCCGTCCGCACCGACCCGTCCTCCAGCAGGATCCGCAGCGACACCGGGTCGCCGTGCGTGACGTGCACCCAGAACGTCGAAGTCACACCGGTGCGACCGATGATCGTCGGCGGAAGGTGGCGCGACCAGTATTCGCGGTCGTGCGCGGCGAGTGCGGCGGCGCGGTCGTCCTCGGTGGCAGCGGGGACGCCCAATGCGGCCAGCACCGAGATCAGCGTCGAGGAGGCCACGCTGACGCGCGAGCCCGTCCAGTCTTCGTAATCGGTTGCGACACCGTAGCGTCGCGCCAACTCCACTAGCGACGCGGCGGGCCCTGTCATGTCGCCAATCTTGCCCGGAATCGGCCGCCACGTCTCATCACAGGCTCGCTCATACCCGATCTGCGCGAACTCAACCGGCGCTCAATGCGCGTCGGCCCGCTGGGTAGTGTCGGCCGGTATGGCGCCCGACCGGCAGGAGACGGCCGAGGCGCAGAGTCGTCGGGCCCGGATCGCGGTGGCGGCGCTGTTCTTGACCAACGGCGCCGTGTTCGCCAATCTGGTGCCGCGCTACCCCGAGATCAAGACCGATCTGGGGCTGTCGAATTCGGCCTACGGTGCGGCTGTCGCCGCGTTCTCGGCGGGGGCGCTGGCGGCCGGGTTGACCGCGGCCGCGCTCATCCGCCGCTACCGCTCGTCGCGGGTGGCTGTCGTCGGCACCATCGGGATCGGGGTCTTCGTGGTGCTCGCGGGCGTGGCGACCTCGCCGGTGTTGTTCGCCGCCGGGCTGTTCGCGGCGGGTGCCTGCGATGCGGTGACCGACGTCGCGCAGAACGCCCACGGGTTGCGCGTGCAGCGCATCTACGGTCGCTCGATCATCAACTCGCTGCACGCGGTGTGGGCCGCGGGCGCGATCATCGGCGGCGTGATGGGCGGGGCGGCGGTCGTGTTGGGTGTCCCGCGCGCGCTGCATCTCGGCTTCTCCGCAGTGCTGTGCAGCGTGGTCGTTCTCGTCGCGTACCGCTATCTGCTGCCCGGGCCCGATCACGAAGACCACCGGGAGGCGCGCGCCGACCGTGCCGGCAGCGCCGGCGCTGCGGTGTACGCCGCTCTGCTCGCCCTGGTGCTCATCGCGGTGGCCGGTGCGACGGTCGAGGACGCCGGCAACTCCTGGGCGGTCTTGTATCTGCGGGACGTATTCGGCGCGTCCGGGCCGATCGCGGTGACGGGCTACATCGTCGCCGTCACCTTCCTGTTCATCGGGCGACTGGTCGGCGACCGGCTGGTCGACCGGTTCGGGGCACGCGCCGTGGTCCGTTCGGGTGGTGCGATCACCGCGATCGGCATGGGTCTGGCGCTGGCGTTCCCGTCCGTTCCCGGCACGATCGCCGGTTTCGCGATGGCCGGCCTCGGCGCGGCGACGCTGGTGCCGTCGGCGATGCACGCCGCCGATCAACTGCCGGGCCTGCGGCCGGGCAGCGGGCTCACGATTCTCACCTGGTTGATGCGCATCGGGTTCTTCGGTGCCCCGATACTCGTCGGGCTCATCGCCGACGCGACGAGCCTGCGGATCGGCCTGCTCGCCGTGCCGATCGCCGGCGTCGTAGTCGTGGTGTTGTCGGGCGTGATCAGTGCGCGACGCCGGCGAGCTCGATCGTGAGCACGCCGCCGACGACGAGTGCGATGCCCAAGGCCATCACCCAGGTCAGCGCTTCGGCGAACACGAAGCGCGCGATGACCGCGACCAGCGCCACGCCGCAGGCCGTCCACACGCCGTAGGCGATGCCGACCGGCATCCCCAGGCCCAGGGTCAGCCACAGCAGATAGAAGGACGCCAGGTATCCCAGGACGATCGGCGGGATCCAGGCCTTCTTGCGGAACCCCTCCGATGCCCGCAGCGACAACGTCGCGAACACCTCGAAGGCGATCGCGGCCGCCAAAGTCCAGTACATCACCGCTGTTCGACCGCCCGGTGCGATCCGAACTCGATCAGCAGCACGCCGGCGATGATCAGACCGATGCCCGCGACGATAGGCCAGGTGAACGGGTCGCCGAACAGCACAGCGGCCAGCACCGCGGTGCCGGCCGTGCCGACGGCTCCCCAGATTCCGTACGCCACCCCGACCGGAACTCCGGCGCGCAAGACCAGCGTCAGGAACGTGAAGGCCGCGATGTAGCCCCCGACGACGACGAGAAGCCACGCCGAATGATCCTGGGACGCCCGCAGCGACAGGGTCGCGGCGACCTCGACGATGATCGCACCGGCCAGCAAGGCCCACTTCTGCACGCGATCAAGCTAGCCGACCGGGCGACTTTGCCCCCGCCGGGCGGCGAAAACGCTGACCAGGTGGCCTGTTCGCAGCCGCGCGTAGCCTGAACTCGCTGTGTTCGATCGATAGGAGGAGTCCCGTGCCCGACGTCGTGGAGTTCCGGTGACCGCAGAGGCAGGAGGCACCGACGCGCCCGTCGTCGACACCGCGTACGGACCGGTCCGCGGCCTCGACGACGGCACCGTGAAGGTCTGGAAGGGGATTCGGTTCGCCGCCCCGCCGGCGGGTGAGCTGCGGTGGCGGGCGCCCGAACCGCCACAGCGCTGGTCCGAACCGGTGGACGCCACAAGGCTCGGCCCGGTGTGCCCGCAGCCGACGGACCCGCGCATCCCGATCGACCTCGGCGCTCCGCAGAGCGACGACTGCCTGAGCTTGAACGTGTGGGCGGCATCGAACATCGAGCCAGGCGCGGGCAAACCGGTGCTGGTGTGGGTGCACGGCGGCGCCTACGTGCTCGGTTCGTCGGCGCAGCCGCTGTATCACGGCCGCACGCTCGCCGCCGACGGCGACGCCGTGATCGTCACGGTGAACTACCGCCTCGGGGCGCTGGGCTTCCTGGACCTGTCGGCGGTGAGCGACGACTTCGCGACCAACCTCGGCCTGCGCGACGTACTGTTCGCGCTGCAGTGGGTCCGCGACAACATCGCCGGTTTCGGGGGAGACCCGAACCGCGTCACCGTCTTCGGAGAATCCGCCGGTGGCGGGATCATCACCACACTGCTGGCCAGCCCGGCTGCCGCCGGCCTGTTCGGCGCGGCGATCGCGCAGAGCTCACCGGCGACCTCGGTCTACGACCGCGAGCGCTCGCAACGGGTGGCGGCGCTGTTGCTCGACCGGCTCGGGCTGAGTCCCAGCGAGGCCCAGCAGTTGGTTTCGGTGCCCACTTCCGCGCTGATGACCGCCTCCAAGCACGTGTTCGACCACATCCCGGTGAGCACCCCGGGCACGCTGGCGTTCGCGCCGATCATCGACGGCGATGTGGTGCCTGCGCATCCGGTCCAGCTCGCCCGGGATGGGCGCACCCTCCCGGTGCCGCTGATCATCGGCACCAACAAGCACGAAGCCGCACTCTTTCGCTGGATGAAGTCGCCCCTGATGCCGATCACACCCAAGGCGATCCGGGCGATGTTCGCGGAGATCGCCGCCGAACAACCCGACCTGGAGCTGCCCGACGAACAGCAGATCCGCGCCGCATACCGGGGCCGAGGAAAGACCATCGGTATGGGCGTCGCGCGCGATATCGGGTTCCGGATGCCGTCGGTCTGGTTCGCCGAGGGTCATCGCGAGGTCGCACCCGTGTACCTCTACCGATTCGACTTCGCCACCCCGATGTTGCGGCTGCTGCGGCTCGGAGCCGCGCACGCGACCGAATTGCCGTACGTCTGGGGCAATCTGGTCGCCGGCCCCAAGGACCCGACCTTCAAGCTCGGCGGGCTGAAAACGGGGAAGGAGGTCTCGGCGCGCATCCGGCGGCGCTGGGTGAACTTCGCCGTCGACGGCACACCCGCGGGCTTCGCCGGCGACCCGGTGTGGCGGCCGTACCGCACCTCCGATCGCGCCACCTTGCTCATCGACGCCGAGGACAGGGTGGTCGACGACCTCGACCACGATCTGCGTACCGCGTGGGGCGATCAGGTGCTGAGCTTTCGCTGAGACGTATGCTGGGCCCGGAGGTTTCGAAGTGGATGTGAGTGGCGCCTTCTCGCACGTATTGCCACCGTTGATGCACGATCCCGTGGTCTTTGCGGTGCCGTTCTTCTTGTTGCTGCTGGTCATCGAGTGGGCGGCCGCCCGCAAACTGGCCCACGAGGAGGCCGAGCGTGCACCGGCCGGTGCGTACCAGCGCTCCGATGCGTGGGCGAGCATCTGGATGGGCGTGGTCTCGATCGGCACGAGCGGGGTGCTGAACTTCATCGCGCTGCTGGGCTATGCGGCGTTGTTCGTCTACGTCGCGCCGTGGCAGCTACCCGCGAACGCCTGGTACACGTGGGTGATCGCGATCGTCGGGGTGGACCTGCTCTACTACGTCTATCACCGGATGGCGCACCGGGTGCGGCTGATCTGGGCCACCCATCAAGCGCATCACTCCAGCCAGTACTTCAACTTCGCCACCGCGCTGCGCCAGAAGTGGAACATCAGCGGTGACGTATTCCTGCGGGCGCTGCTGCCGCTGTTCGGCGTACCGCCGTGGATCGTCTTCGCCAGCTTCTCGATCAACCTGATCTACCAGTTCTGGATCCACACCGAACGCATCGGGAAGCTCTGGGGCCCCATCGAATTCGTCTTCAACACGCCGTCGCACCACCGGGTGCACCACGGCATGGACCAGCAGTACCTCGACAAGAACTACGGCGGCATCTTCATCCTGTGGGATCGGCTGTTCGGCAGCTTCCAGGCCGAGACGGTCCGCCCGCACTACGGGCTGACCAAGCAGGTCGACACCTACAACATCTGGACGCTGCAGACACACGAGTACGTGGCCATCGCGCGCGACGTCCGCCAGGCGCGGCGGTGGCGCGACAGGCTGGGCTACATGTTCGGCCCGCCCGGTTGGACGCCGGCGCGACCGCCGCTCGTGGCGGAGCAGCCGTCGGCCCCCGTCAGCGCCTGAGCCACGCAGCACCTCTGCGCGCCGTAGTCTGCGCTGTGTGAAAACCGTCTTCGACGCCCCGGTCGACGCCGGTCTGGTCGAACGTTCGCTGGCGACAAGCACGTTGGGCTCGATGTGGCTGGACGAGCGCGTCGGCCCGCCGCGGCCGCAGTTCCCCGCCCTGACGAAGCCGGTCACCTGTGACCTGATCGTCGTCGGGGGCGGATACACCGGCTTGTGGACCGCGCTGCACGCCGCGCGACGCGACCCCGGTCAGCGCATCGTGCTCATCGAGGCCAACCGGGTGGGCTGGGCGGCCTCGGGCCGCAATGGAGGCTTCGTCGAGGCCAGCCTGACGCACGGTGCTGCGAACGGAAAGGCACGCTGGCCCAACGAATTCGACGTTCTCGAAGACATGGGCTTGGACAATCTCGACGGTATGCAGGGCGAGATCGCCGAGCTGGGCCTCGACACCGACTGGCAGCGCACCGGCACGCTGACGGTGGCCACCGAACCCCATCAGGTCGAGTGGTTGCGCCAGGCCGCGGCCGACGGCGAGGGGGAGTTCCTCGACACCACCCAGGTTCGCGACGAGGTGGCCTCACCGACCTACCTTGCCGGCCTGATCGACGCACAAACCTGCGCGATCGTGCACCCGGCCAAGCTGGTGTTCGAGCTCGCCAGGGCATGCGAGAACGCGGGCGTGCGCATCTACGAGCACACCAACGCCGCCCGGCTGGATTCCGGTGGCGTCGGGTTGCGCGTGCAGACCGGTCAGGCCGTCGTCACCGCCCGGCAAGCGGTGCTCGCGACCAACGCCTATCCGAGCCTGCTCAAGCGCAACCGGCTGTACACAGTGCCCGTGTACGACTACGTACTGGCCACCGAACCGCTCACCGACAACCAGCTGGGCCGCATCGGCTGGCGCGGCAGGCAGGGAATCGACGACTGCGCCAACCAGTTCCACTACTACCGCCTGACCGCGGACAACCGGATCGTCTGGGGCGGGTACGACGCCGTCTACCACTTCGGGCGCAAAGTGCGGCCCCGCTACGAGAACCGGCCCGCGAGCTACCGCCGGCTGGCCGAGCACTTCTTTCTGACCTTCCCACAACTTCACGACGTCCGATTCAGTCATCGGTGGGCCGGCGCGATCGACACCAACACCCGGTTCTGCGCGCACTGGGGACTGGCCAGGGACGGCCGCGTCGCATACGTCAACGGCTTCACCGGACTGGGCGTTGGCGCTTCCCGGTTCGCCGCCGACGTGTGCCTGGACCTGCTCGAGGGCAGACCCACCCCGCGCACCGAACTGCAGATGGTGCGCGAGCGCCCGCTGCCGTTCCCTCCTGAGCCGCTGGCCAGCGTCGGCATCCAGGCGACCCGGTGGTCACTCGACCGCGCCGACCACGCCGCCGGACGCCGGAACGCCTATCTGCGGACACTGGATGCGTTAGGCCTCGGTTTCGATTCGTAGCTGTCCCGTGCCGAAACCGCGGCCGGGGCGTAACGTCTCTGTGACCTTCACCGATGGGCAAGTGACGGGACCATCGTCGAGTGGTTGCTCCTGGTCGGGCGGTGATTGTCAGCTCTCCCGACCCGGTAGGCGGCTCGCAACGCGCCGGTTCCGAACCTTTATCGGCTCGACGAGCGGAGACGAGAGTGCGCCGACATTCGCTACGGGTACTGGCGGCGCTGGCCGCCCCGATCACTGCGGTCGCGCTGATGTCGGCGCCCGCGCAGGCCAACCCGGGCGTCCTCGTCTACCCCGGCATGGAGATCCGCCAGGACAACAACGTTTGCACGCTGGGTTATGTCGATCCGGCGACCCGCATCGCATTCACCGCAGGCCATTGCCGAGGCAGTGGGCCGGTGCGCGACCGCAACGGCAATCTCATCGGGATGCAGACGGTGTACCGCGACAACACCCCCAACGGTGCGACCGTCGACACCAATCACCAGATCGCCGATTGGGAGGCGATCGCGCTCGCACCCGACGTCGCGGTCAACAACGTGCTGCCGGGCGGCAAGGTGCTGGTGGCCGACCCCGGTGTCGTGCCGACGGCCGGGCAGCCGGTGTGCCACTTCGGCGTGGTCACCGGTGAGAGCTGCGGCAACGTCGAGGCTGTCAACAACGGCTGGTTCACGATGGCCAACGGTGTGGTCAGCCAGAAGGGCGACTCGGGCGGCCCGGTGTACGTGATCACCCCCGACAACCGGGCGGTGCTGATCGGCATGTTCAACAGCACCTGGGGCACGTACCCGGCCGCGGTGTCCTGGCAGACGGCGAGCCAGCAGGCCAGCGAGGCCGTCATCTCGGCCGCATCCGCCAACGTCGGCTCCGTATCCCTGCCCTAACGCACGAGCTCGAACACCGGAATCGACGGCGCCGCAGCGCGCAACTCCTCCGGTGAGGACGTCGGCGTCAGGCCGCCGACGTGTCCCTTGACCTCCCAGAACCAGCGGTCGAGGTAGCGGCTGAGCAGCTCGGGCTTGACCTCGTCGGGCACCTCGGCGATCCGCACCTCGCGGCGGCGCCACCGGGGACCGACGTCGACGACGCCGGCCGCCCTTGCGTTGCGGGCCCACTGGGTGTGACCGCGCGGGGAGACGAGGTAGTCGCGACCGCCGACCGTGAGCACGTTGACCACCACGCTTCGGCGCTTGCCCGTCTTGCGGCCTCGCACCGAGAGCGCCTTCGTCCCGGCGACACTGACACCGGCCTCAGCCAGCCAGCGGAAGACGTGGTTGACGACGCGGGCGGCCCGCGTCGGTTTGTCGTAGCGCGTTGTAGTCACAGGGGACCTCCTCAATCAGAGAGCGGTGCTCTCGTACTCAGAGTGCCACCTCGCGACGCCGAATTCAAGAGCACTGATCTCGCTTTGTGTCACACTCGGCACATGGGCAAACGGGCCGAGAGCCGGCAGCGGATCGAGGCGCAGATCATCGAGTTGGGTCGGCGTCACCTCGTGACCGACGGCGCGGCCGGGCTCTCGGTCAGGGCGATCGCCCGCGACCTCGGCATGGTGTCGTCAGCCGTGTACCGCTACGTGTCCAGCCGCGACGAACTGCTGACGCTGCTGCTGGTCGATGCATATTCCGAACTCGCCGATCACGTCGACCACGCCCGCGGCGAAGGCGCACCGTGGCACGAGCAGTTACGCGCGATGGCGCACGCCGCACGCGGATGGGCGGTCGACCGACCCGCCTCGTGGGCGCTGCTCTACGGCACCCCGGTTCCCGGATACCAGGCGCCCCGAGAACGCACCGTGGGCCCGGGAACCCGCGTCGTGGGCGCCTTGTTCGACGTGGTCGACGCCGGTATCGCCGCCGGCGACATCCCCTCGTCGAAATCGGTTGTCGACGAACCGTTGTCGTCGGATTTCGAGGCGTTGCGCGTCGAGTTCGACTTCGGGGGCGACGACGGTGCGATCGCCAGGAGCTTCCTGGCATGGGCGGCACTGGTCGGTGCGATCAGCCTCGAGGTGTTCGGCCAGTACGGGCCCGACACGCTGACCGATCCCGCGGCGCTCTTCGATCTGCAGATCGGCCTGCTGATCGACGCACTGCAATCGGATAAGTATTGACTTATATAAGTAGAGGCTTTAATTTGTAGGGGTGCACGCGTTCGACGTCCTCGGCGATCCGGTGCGCCGCCGGATCCTCGAGCTGTTGGCCGACGGCGAGCAGCCCGCAGGAGCCATCGCCGAGACCATCGGCGACGAGTTCGCGATCACCCAGCCCGCAGTCTCGCAACATCTCAAAGTGTTGCGCGACAACGGGTTCACTTCGGTGCGGCCGGACGGTCAGCGCCGTCTCTACGCGGTCAACGGGGCAGCGCTGCGCGACGCCGACGAGTGGCTCGCCGGCTTTCGGCGGTTCTGGTCACCGAAGCTCGATGCGCTCGGCACCGAGATCGCGCGCGGTAAGCGACAACGACGAAAGAAGGCAACATGACCGAGATCGACGTGGACCACCAGATCAGTGCCGTCGCACGCACGGTCGGGAAACGCACGATCGACGCGGGCGAGGCACACGTCGTCACCATCAAGCAGACCTACGACACCGATCAGGCGGATCTGTGGGATGCCGTGACCAACATCGAGCGCATCCCGCGGTGGTTGATGCCGATCTCGGGCGATCTGAAGGTCGGTGGCAGCTATCAGTTGCACGGCAACGCCGGCGGAACAATCCTGACGTGCGACCCGCCGAAGAGCTTCACCGCCACCTGGGAGTACGGCGGCAACACTAGTTGGATCGAGGTCAGCGTCGGCGACCAGGGCGCGAACCGGGCACAGTTGGTCATCGAGCACATCGCCGTCGTCGGCGACGAGATGTCGCTGCAGTTCGGCCCCGGCGCCGTGGGCATCGGCTGGGACTCGATGGTGCTCGGGTTGGCGCTGCATCTGTCCACCGGGGAGGCGGTCGACCCGGAGTTCGGGGAACAGTGGGTCACCACCGCCGAGGGTCGACGCTTTCTGGCGTTGTCCAATGACGCCTGGTACGAGGCGAACATCGCCTCCGGCGCCGAGCCCGCCGCCGCGCGGGCAGCCGCCGACCGGTGCCTGAAGGCGTACTACGGCGAGGCCTGAACTAGAACACGTTCTAGCCAAGTGAGCAGCCCGCGGATATTCTCGACGCGATGCTTGCCCAGACACCTGTCCAGATCGCGTGGGTGACGCGGGACCTCGAGGCCACCGAGAGCGCGCTCACCTCGATGTTGGGCGCCAAGAAGTGGGTGCGCATGCCCGGCGTCCACTTCGCCCAGGAGGCGTGCACGTATCGCGGCGAGCCCGCCAGTTTCGTGGCCGACATCTCGCTGAGCTATGCAGGCGACATGCAGCTCGAACTGATCGCACCGGTCTCCGGGCGCAACATCTACTCCGACTTCCTCGATACCGCGGGCCCCGGCATGCACCACATCTGCATCGAGGTCGACGACGTGGAAGCGGCACTGGCCGAACGGAAAGCCGAGGCGGTGCAGCGCGGCGTGATGCCCGGCGGCATGGAGTTCGCCTACATCGCCGCCGCCGGCGTGCCGTACCTGGAGATCGCCCACATCCCCGACGAGATCAGGGCATTCTTCGACTACATCAAACAGGAGCAGCAGTGAGCACCATTGAAATTCCCGACACTGTCGACGCCGCCGATGTCGCGTCGTGGTCCGACGAATTCGATGTCGTGGTGGTCGGATTCGGTATCGCAGGCGGGTGTGCAGCGGTCAGCGCCGCCGCTGCGGGCGCTCGGGTGCTGGTGCTGGAGAAGGCCGCCGACGCCGGCGGGACCAGCTCGATGGCCGGCGGACACTTCTATCTGGGTGGCGGGACCGCGGTGCAGCAGGCCACCGGTCATGAGGACAGCGCCGACGAGATGTACTCCTACTTGGTCGCGGTGTCGCGTGATCCGGAGCTCGACAAGATCCGCGCCTACTGCGACGGCAGCGTCGAACACTTCAACTGGTTGGAGGACTTGGGTTTTCAGTTCGAGCGCAGCTACTACCCGGGCAAGGTGGTGGTGCCGCCGGGCACGGAGGGCCTCTCGTATACGGGCAACGAGAAGGTGTGGCCGTTCTACGAACAGGCCAAACCGGCACCGCGCGGCCATTCGGTGCCGGTGCCCGGTGAGCTCGGGGGAGCCGCGATGGTCATCGACTTGTTGGTCAAGCGCGCCACCGAGCTCGGTGTGCAGATCCGCTACGAGACCGGGGTGACCAACCTGGTCGTCGACGACGGGTCGGTGGCCGGCGTGCGTTGGAAGCACTTCGGCGAGACGGGCGCGATCAAGGCGAAGGCGGTGATCATCGCCGCGGGCGGATTCGCGATGAACCCCGAGATGGTCGCCGAGCTCACGCCGGCGCTCGGCCAGAAGCGCAAGACCAAGCACCATGGCGAGGTGGAGCCCTACATCCTGGGCAATCCGAACGACGACGGCCTGGGCATCCGGATGGGCATCTCGGCGGGCGGCGTCGCCAAGAACATGGATCAGCTGTTCATCACCGCCGCGGCGTATCCGCCGGAGATCCTGCTCACCGGTGTGATAGTCAACAAGTACGGCCACCGCTTCGTCGCCGAGGACTCATACCATTCGCGCACTTCGGCTTTCGTGCTCGAACAGCCTGAGCAGACGGCCTATCTCGTCGTCGACGAGGCCCACATGGAGATGCCCGAGATGCCGCTGATCAAGTTCATCGACGGTTGGGAGACCGTGGAGGAAATGGAAGCGGCGCTGGGTATTCCGCAGGGCAACCTGGTCGCGACCCTGAATCGGTACAACGAATTCGCCGCTCGCGGTGAGGATCCCGACTTCCACAAACAACCCGACTACGTCGCACCCCAGGACACCGGCCCGTTCGCGGCGTTCGACCTGTCGCTGGGGCGCGCGATGTACTCGGGGTTCACCATGGGCGGGCTGGCGGTGTCGATCGACGGAGAGGTCCTGCGCGAGGACGGCTCCGCCGTCTCAGGCCTCTATGCGGCGGGAGCGTGCGCGTCCAACATCGCCCAGGACGGCAAGGGCTACGCCAGCGGAACCCAACTCGGCGAAGGGTCGTTTTTCGGGCGGCGGGCGGGTGAGCACGCAGCCAGGCGCGCGGGCGCACACGTTGTGGCGCGTTAGACCTTCGCCGGTTCGTCACCCTCGACGCGACCCAGTCGCCAGTCGCCGTCGCCCAGCAGCTCGAGTTCGTGGGTGTGGTGCTGTTCGACCGTGCTGCGGTGGCTCACGCTGACCAGGATGGTGTCGGGCAGTTCGGTGCGAACCAACTGATAGAGCATGAACTCCAGGCCCTCGTCCAGGGCCGACGTGGACTCGTCGAGGAACACGGCCTTGGGTTTGGTCAACAGGATCCTGGCGAACGCGATCCGTTGCTGTTCGCCGGGGGAGAGCACCTTGGCCCAGTCGTCGACCTCGTCGAGGCGGTCCGCCAGATGCGGCAGCGCCACCTTGTGCAGCGTGTGTTTCAACGTCCTGTCATCGATCTCGCCGACTTCGTTGGGGTAGCTGACCACGGTGCGTAGATCGCCCAGCGGCACATACGGCATCTGCGAGAGGAACATCGTCTCGTTGGGTCCACACGGGCGAGTCAGTCGGCCCGAGGTGAACGGCCACAGCTGCGCAAGGCTGCGCAGCAGGGTGGTCTTGCCGCTGCCCGACTTACCGGTGACCACCAACGAGTCACCGACCTCCAGTCGCATGTCGAGCGGTCTGATCAGTTGTCGGCCATCGGGAGTGCGGACTTCGACGGCGGAGAGTTCGACGGTGCCGTCCACGCACGGCGCGGTGGTCAGTTCGGGCAGCGCCCGGCCCTCCTCGTTGGCGACCACCAGGCCGTGCAGCCGGATGATCGCCGCCCGGTAACCGGCGAACTGGTCGTAGACGTTGCGGAAGAACGACAGGCCGGCCTCGATGTTGCCGAACGCCGCCGCGGTCTGGCTCATCGCGCCGAGCGTGATCTCACCGGTGAAGAACCGGGGGAACTGCAGCAGATAGGGCGGCACGACGATGATCTGGTCCATCGACAGGTTCCAGCCGTAGAAGCCCATCATGCGGTTGATATAGCGCTTGTAGTTACTGACCACCGGCGCGAACAGCCGCCGCAGCCCTGATCTTTCGGCGATCTCGCCGCGGTAGAAGGCGACCGCCTCGGACGCGTCGCGCAGGCGCACCAGCGCATAGCGGAAGGCGGCGTTGAACTTCTCGTTGTAGAACGACAGCCAGATGATCGGCCTGCCGATCCAGAACGCGAAGACCGAAGCCAGCAGCACGTACGCCAACAGGATCCAGAACATCGCCCGCGGCACGTCGCCGATGAACGGCAGCGTGAGCGTCCCCGACAGGTTCCATAGGATCGCGGTGAAGGAGACCATCGAGACGATCGCACTGATCGCGCCGAACAGCAGCGTGGCCGTCGAGGTGTTGTTGGGTGTGTTCGGCAGGCCGCCGACGCCGGCGGTGAAGATGTCGATGTCGTACTGGATGCGCTGGTCGGGGTTGTCGATGGTGTCGTCGATGAATCGGCCGCGGTAGTAGGCCTTGTCGTCCAACCAGTCACTGGTGAGCCGGTCGGTGAGCCAGACCCGCCAGGCCAACATGAACCGCTGGGTCAAGAAGAGGTCGAGCATGATCCGCGCGACGTGGATGACGGCCAGGATCGCGAAGATCATCATCGACAACCAGAACCCGTCCCTGCCGGAGTTCCGGATGGCGTCGTCGCCGGTGCCCAGGCCGGACGCCACCACCTGGAAGCTGGTCATCATGTCGTTGCCCTGGAAGGTGAACAGCACCGTCAGGCGGACCCCGATGATCACCGAGAGCAGCAGCGTGCCCAGCCACAGCCAGATCCTGACGCTCTCCGGACCCTTGAAGTAGTCGCCGGTGATGCGCCAGAACTGACGGCCCCACTCGGTGAACTTCGCGATGAGCACCAAGACGATCAGAGTGCACACCGCGGTGATCGCCCAGGCCCGGGCGATCCACACCAGCGATATCCACAGTTCACTGCCCCAGTCCAGCGTCGGGGTGAACATTCCCTCATTCACTCCGGCAAGGTACCGCGACAACCCTTGTGTGACCGTCCAAAGGGTCGCGCCGGGCCGACGCGTCGCTCAGCCTCACCTTCGCCGATAGCACCGCCGATTTCTGCGCCAGGGCTGTGGAACGGCCGGATCCGCGACCCTCCTGCAGAAGTCGGCGACGGTCCTTACCGGTGATCCGCCTGCGTAAGCTGCCGACATGAGCAGCGACGCTCCGGTCACCGTGAACGCAGGGCATCTGATCGCTCGCCGGTTGCGCGCAAGCGGGATCGACACGGTGTTCACGCTCTCGGGCGGGCACCTGTTCTCGATCTACGACGGTTGCCGGGCGGAGGACATCCGGTTGGTCGACACCCGCCACGAGCAGACCGCCGCGTTCGCCGCCGAGGGCTGGTCCAAGGTGACCCGGGTACCGGGTGTCGCGGCGTTGACGGCCGGGCCCGGCGTCACCAACGGCATGAGCGCGATGGCCGCCGCGCAGCAGAACCAGTCACCGCTGGTGATCCTCGGCGGTCGCGCGCCAGCCATGCGGTGGGGGCAGGGCAGCCTGCAGGAAATCGACCACGTCCCGTTCGTCGCGCCGTTGACCCGCTTCGCCGCGACCGCCCAGGCGCCGGATGCCGTTGCGGGACTGGTCGATGACGCGTTGCGCGCCGCGGCCGGGACGGCGGGCGGGCCCTCGGGTGTGTCGTTCGTCGACTTTCCGATGGACCACGTGTTCAGCGAGGCCGCGGACGCCGGCGCGCCAGGAGCGCTGAGTCAACCGACTCCGGTGGTGCAGGCCGACGGCGACGCCGTGGGCGCTGCGCTGGGCCTGCTCGCCGAGGCGCAACGGCCGGTCATCATGGCCGGGACCAACGTCTGGTGGGGTCATGCCGAGACGGCGCTGCTGAATCTGGCCGAGGCGCTGCGCATTCCGGTGCTGATGAACGGGATGGCCCGCGGCGCGGTCCCCGCCGACCACCAGCTCGCGTTCTCCCGGGCGCGGTCAAAGGCGTTGAAGCAGGCAGATGTTGCGCTGGTGATCGGCGTGCCGATGGACTTTCGTCTGGGCTTCGGTGGTGTGTTCGGCGCGGACACCGTGCTGATCGCCGTCGACCGTTGCCCCCCGGATCGACCGCAGCCTCGACCGGTCGCCGCCGGCCTGTACGGCGACATCAGCGCCACGTTGTCCGCCCTGTCGGCGGCCGGCGCCAACGATCACGAAGCCTGGATCGCCGACCTGCGTGCCACCGAGACCGCGATGCGTGCCTCCGAGGCCGATGAACTGTGCGACGACCGCACGCCGCTGCACCCCATGCGCGTGTACGCCGAGATCAGCGCCATGCTCGACCGCGACGCTATCGTGGTGGTCGACGCAGGCGACTTCGGCTCCTATGCCGGCCGCGTCATCGACAGCTACGTGCCCGGCGCCTGGCTCGACAGCGGCCCGTTCGGCTGCCTGGGTTCCGGACCGGGCTACGCCCTGGCCGCCAAGCTGGCCCGGCCCGATCGCCAGGTGATCCTGCTCCAGGGCGACGGGGCGTTCGGGTTCTCGGGCATGGAGTGGGATACGTTGGTGCGTCACGGGATTCAGGTCGTTTCGGTGATCGGCAACAACGGTGTCTGGGCGCTGGAGAAGCATCCGATGGAGGCGATCTACGGGTATTCGGTGGTGGCCGACCTGCGGCCGGGCACCCGGTACGACGAGGTCGTGACCGCGCTCGGCGGATACGGCGATTTGGTGTCGACACCGGCCGAACTGCGCCCCGCCCTCGAGCGCGCCTTCTCCTCGACGCTGCCCGCGGTGGTGAATGTGCTGACCGATCCGACGGTGGCCTACCCCCGTCGCTCCAACCTGGCCTAGCCCTAATTTCCGCGAGCGCGCGTGTCTGCCCACCGCACGCCGCCAAATCTCAGCACTTTGCGCACCCTCACACCGCAGCGAACGCGACGAAAATCGCTCGACCCGTTCGGCGTTCGGGCCATGCTGAACTGATGGAGGTGCACATTCACAATTCCGCCGACGAGTTCCGCGCAATCGCCGAACCGGTGTACCGGCGCGACCCGGTCGCCAACACCGTCGAGCTGACGGTCCTTGCCGCGGCGATCCCCGACGACACACTGCTGATGTCGGTGTGGCAGAACTCGGACGTCGTCGCTGTCGCAATGCAAACACCGTCATACCCGTTGGTGTGCAACGGTATTCCGATAGATTGCGCCGACGTCGTCGCCCGCGGTCTCCTCCAGAGGCGACCCGATCTGACCGGGGTGCGCGGGCTCCGTCAGGTCGCCGTCGCAATCGCCGACGCCTGGCAGTCGCACGGCGGGCATCCCGGCACCGTCACGCTCGAAGAGCGGCTCTACCGACTGGGGACCCTGCAGCCGCCGACCGGCGTTGCCGGAGCGCCGCGATGGGCCGACGAGACCGATCGCGCCCTCCTGACCGACTGGATGGAGCGCTTTTTCGGCGAGACGTTCGGCCACCCCCGCGACGACGCCGCGAGGGCTCGCTTCGTCGACGCCGCCGCCGTCCGGGGCGGCCGGTTTCTGATGTGGGACGTCGACGGCACACCGGTCAGCACGGCACTGCTGCATGCGCCGGTGGCGGGGGTGTCGCGCATCGGTCCGGTGTTCACACCGGCGGCGCACCGGGCCCATGGCTACGGCTCGGCCCTCACCGCCGCGGCCTCCCAGTCCTCGCTGGAGCGCGCCGACGCGGCGGTGGTGCTGTTCACCGATCGTGCCAACCCGACCTCGAACGCGATCTATCGAAAGATCGGCTTCGAGCCGGTGTGCGATTTCGCGCGCATCGACTTCCGCACGGTCGACCGACCCTGTGGGCTCACACGTGAGTAGGGGACGTGCGCAGACAGCCGCCGAAACACGGCGCGTCGCGAAGCGGGCACGTGCGCTCACGGCCAGGAGCGCAGCGCGTACGGTAGCGGTGTGGCAAAGACGAAGACCCGCACTTCAGGTCGTGTCAGCAATAGGTTCTGGAAGTTGCTCGGCGCCAGTACCGACCGGAGCCAGGCGCAATCGATGGCGCAGGTGCGCAGCTCGGCGGACTTCGACGAGAAGGCCGCGGCGCTCGACGACGAGAAGTTGGCCAAGGCCGCCAAGTTGCTCAACCTCGATGACCTCGCCGAGTCGAGCGACGTGCCGCAGTTTCTGGCGATAGCCCGCGAGGCCGCCGAGCGCAAAACTTCGCTGCGGCCATTCGATGTTCAGCTTCTGGGTGCCCTGCGCATGCTCGCGGGCGACGTGGTCGAGATGGCGACCGGTGAAGGCAAAACGCTCTCGGGTGCGATCGCGGCGGCCGGTTACGCCCTGGGCGGTCGCAGCGTGCACGTCATCACGATCAACGACTACCTCGCGCGCCGCGACGCCGAATGGATGGGCCCGCTTCTGGAGGCGCTGGGCCTGACCGTCGGCTGGATCACCGAGAGTTCGACGGCCGAGGAGCGCCGCTCGGCCTACCAGTGCGACGTCACCTACGCCTCGGTGAACGAGATCGGGTTCGACGTGCTGCGCGACCAGTTGGTCACCGACGTCGCCGATCTGGTCTCGCCGAACCCCGACGTCGCGCTGATCGACGAGGCCGACTCGGTGTTGGTCGACGAGGCGTTGGTCCCGCTGGTGCTGGCCGGCACCACCCACCGCGAGACCCCCAAGGTCGACATCATCCGCATGGTCGGCGAACTCACTCCCGGCGTGGACTACGACACCGACACCGACAGCCGCAACGTCCATCTCACCGAGATCGGTGCCCAGAAGATGGAGGCCAAGCTCGGCGGCATCGACCTGTACTCCGAGGAGCACGTCTCCGGCACGCTGACCGAGATCAACGTGGCGCTGCACGCCCACGTCCTGTTGCAACGCGACGTGCACTACATCGTCCGCGACGACGCCGTACACCTGATCAACGCCTCGCGCGGTCGCATCGCGCAGCTGCAGCGCTGGCCCGACGGCCTGCAGGCCGCGGTCGAGGCCAAGGAGGGCATCGAGACCACCGAAACCGGCGAGGTACTCGACACCATCACGGTCCAGGCGCTGGTGAACCGGTACGCGACGGTGTGCGGTATGACCGGCACCGCGCTGGCGGCCGGCGAACAGCTGCGCCAGTTCTACAAGCTCGGCGTGTCACCGATCGAACCGAACAAGCCGAACATCCGCGAGGACGAGCCCGACCGGGTGTACGTCACCGCGGCCGCCAAGAACGACGCGGTCGTCGAGCACATCAAGGAGGTTCACCAGACCCGGCAGCCGGTGCTCGTCGGCACGCGCGACGTCGCGGAATCCGAAGAGCTGCACGAGAAACTGGTCAAGGCCGGTGTTCCCGCAGTCGTGCTGAACGCCAAGAACGACGCCGAGGAGGCCGCGGTGATCGCCGAGGCCGGCACGCTGGGCAGCGTCACCGTGTCCACGCAGATGGCAGGCCGGGGTACCGACATCAGGCTCGGGGGCTCAGACGAGGCCGACCACGATGAGGTCGCCGAACTCGGCGGGCTGCACGTCATCGGTACCGGCCGCCACCACACCGAGCGGTTGGACAACCAGTTGCGCGGCCGCGCCGGGCGCCAGGGCGATCCCGGCTCGTCGGTGTTCTTCTCCAGCTGGGAAGACGACGTCGTCGTCGCGCATCTCGAACCCAACAAGCTGCCGATGGAGACCGACGAGGACGGCCGCGTCGTCAGCCCCAAGGCCGCCAGCCTGCTCGACCACGCACAGCGCGTCGCCGAAGGCCGGATGCTGGATATCCACGCCACCAACTGGCGCTACAACCAGCTGATCGCCCAGCAGCGCGCGATCATCGTAGAGCGACGAAACACCTTGCTGCGCACACCCACAGCGCCCGAGGAGCTCGCCGAGCTGTCGCCGAAACGCTACGAGGAGGTCGTCGAACGGCTCGGTGAGGAGAAGCTGGAGACGATCTGCCGGCTGATCATGCTGTACCACCTCGACCGCGGCTGGGCCGACCACCTGGCATACCTGGCCGACATCCGCGAGAGCATCCATTTGCGGGCGCTGGGCAACCAGACCCCGATCGACGAGTTCCACCGCATGGCCGTCGACGCGTTCGCATCGCTGGCCGCCGACGCGATAGAGGCGGCCCAGCAGACGTTCGAAACCGCGCCGTCGATCGAGGACGAGCCGGGCGTGGACCTGTCGAAGCTGGCCCGGCCGACCTCGACGTGGACGTACATGGTGCACGACAACCCACTGGCCGACGACTCGCTCTCGGCGCTGAGCCTGCCGGGCGTGTTCCGCTAGGTTTAGCCTCGATCCATGGATCGACCCTGTTGAGGTTCTTGGGGTTGACTTTTTTCGTGCGCCTAGGTCGTGGGCAGCGTGGAGTCGCTGGTCTG
>NZ_BCTA01000076.1 GCF_001570485.1 Mycolicibacterium novocastrense | reverse complement strand
GAACTCACCCCAGCCGAGTTCGCTCTACAGTGGACCACGACCCACCAACCCCAAGTCGCATAGCGACTGGACCACCAAACGGGTCCCCCTCAGGAGCACCATGGACACATCTTCCGATCAACCATTCACCGGCACGACCAGCGGGGCTGCCGCTAGCTCCGAGTACCGGGTGATAGCCAGCTACCGCGACTACGCGCAAGCTCAGCGCGCAGTCGACTTCATGTCCGATTCAGAATTCCCGGTGGAGAACCTCCGAATCCTCGGTCACGATGTGACCACCGTGGAAGCCGTCATCGGCCGCCTGACCAAGGGCCGCGCCGCGCTCACGGGCGCGTCGAGCGGAGCCTGGTGGGGCCTGTTGATTGGGCTGCTGTTGGGAATGTTCGCCGTTGGCACCGCCTGGTTCGGCGTTATGGTGGCTGGCTTGCTCATCGGCACCGTCTGGGGAGCGATCTTCGGGTTCGTCGAGCACTGGGCGACCGGTGGCCGGCGAGATTTCACGTCGATGTCGACGCTGGCCGCTGAGCGTTACGACGTGGTGTGCACGCCGGCGTTCGCCGAGCAGGCCGCTCAGCTGCTGGCCACCATGCGAGGCTGACGACGCTGGCGGCGCTCGGGCTCGCGCAGCCACCTTCGCGGTGTGGTGGGCCCTCGGCGCCAGCGTGCAAACCGCGATGCTGTTCGCCATTACCGTGGTGGTGATCACGTGCCTGACGCGTTCGGCTTGGCCACGCCAGTAATCATGGTCGGAACAGGACTTGGCGCCAAGCGCGGTGTCCTGTTCAAAAACGCTGCTGCACTGGAGACCTCAGCACGCATCGACACCGTCGTCACGGACAACACCGGCACCTTGACTAAGGGTGAACCGGAGGTCACCGACGCCGTCGTCGAAGGCATCGCCGAGGACGAACTCCCGGCGCTGGTGGCGGCGGTGGAGACGGAATCTGAACATTTTACTGGCAGCGGCGATCGCGCGCTATGCCACCGAGCAAGGCGCTACGTCACTGCCGCTCAACAATTTTCGAAGCGTGCCCGGACATGAAGCCACCGCTGACGTGGCCGGACACGTGGTCGCCGTCGGCAATCGCAAGCTCATGATCGAGCAAGGCGCCGAGATAATGGACCGACGTGACGAACTGGCATCCAGCGGCCGCACCGCCGTACTGGTCGCAGTGGACGGTCGCGGTGTCGGGGTTAATCGCGCTAGCAGACGCGGCCCGACCAACATCAGCTGCGCGGTCGCCGCTCTCCACGACATCGGAGCACAGGTCGTCATGCTCAGCGGTGACAACGAGGCGACCGCCAGACGGATCGCTTCGCAACTGGGTATCGACACGATCATCGCCGACGTGCTGCCTGAGGACAAAGCCGCCCAAATCGCCGAACTACAGCGAGACGGTCGAAAGGTCGCCATGGTCGGTGACGGAGTCAACGACGCACCTGCCCTGGCTCAAGCCGATCTCGGTGTGGCGATTGGTGCCGGCACCGATGTCGCCATCGAGACTGCCGACCTGGTGCTCATGCGCTCCGATCCGCTCGATGTACCCATCGCCCTTCGTATCGGCCGCGGGCACTCTGCGAAAGATGCGACAAAACCTTGGGTAGGCAGTCGGCTACAACGTCATCGCGATCCCTATTGCCGCGGGAGCGTTTCAGCCTGCATTCGGGCTCGTCTTGCGCCCAGAGATCGCCGCTTTGTCCAGCTTGATCGTCGCTGTCAACGCCCTCTTGGTAGCGGCTGAGCCTGCCCGCGCCAGCACCGGATCCCGCGCACGCACGCATGACGAGCGCGTTGGAACGGACTTCTGGCGAGGGTCCAAAGGCCCTCGAACCGATTGCATACGCCTCTGTCGGCGTCTCTGCGTCTCAACCATCGTAGTAAGGCGCTGCAGGAGCAGCCGACGTTCACGAGGAGGTATTGCCGTGATGATTTGGTACGGCGACGGCATGGGATGGTGGGGATACGCCGCCATGGGCATCGGAATGGTGCTGTTCTGGGCGTTGCTGGTCGGCGGGATCGTACTACTGATCAAACTCGCCGCCGGCGACGCGACCCAGCCAATCCGACCTCCACTCTCCGCCGAACAACTTCTTGCCGCACGATTCGCCGGCGACGAGATCACCGAAGCGGAGTACCACGACCGCCTGCAGGTTCTGCGGGGCGCCCCTCGAACAACACCATAGTGATCATCAAAGACAGCGGCTTCGACGAAATCGACCGGGCCGTCCGACGACGCACCTTCGGCACGTTATCGACAATGGACCGACGGGGAGCACCTCACGCCACCGCCGTGATCTACGCCGTGTCACCGCCCGATCAGCCGTTGACGCTCTTCGTCACCACCAGAAGCACCACAGCCAAAGTGCACCACATCCGCAAGCATCCGGAAGTGGCGTTCGTCATCCCAGTGCCTCACCGGCTACCCGTGTTCCCACCGAGCGCCGTCCAATTTCAGGGTTTAGCAACGATATTGGAGGCTAACGACACCGCTGCAATCGGCGCCTTTCAAAAATCATGGTTCCATCGTCGGATCCTTGCTGCAGAACAGCGCATAGTCAGCCAGGGCGGTCAAATGTGTTTCATCGCGATCCAGCCGAACAAAACGATATTCAGTTACGGCATTGGGCTGTCAGCCCTCGACATACTGCGACAACCGCGCCAAGCGGCCGGACAGACACAGCTACCCGCAGGTCGATAGGCGGACAACGTTGCTTGTACCGCGACCGAGTCTTCCAATACTGGCGCGTCATCGAGATGCAAGTGCCAAAAGGGCTGCTAGTTGTCGTCGCGGATCGCGGCCAGGGCTTACACGTGTGCGCCGCCGGGCGTGCGCTCGTGGTCGTCACGGTGGAGACCTTGCCCTCGCTCGGGTCATCGATGCGTCGATTACTCCGTCGAGCCCTGGCGTGCAGCTTCGCACGCGAGTCGACGAACCTAAGTACCACCAGCGGCTAGGATGTCCTGCGGCGCGCAGCCGCTATGCACTCACGACCGCTGGCAGGACCGGCCTTCACCGAATCTTCAAGAAACCGCTAGCCGAGCCAGAGCGAAGACGTCGAGACTTGTGATGACCAACGACAGGTATGACGACGACCGGTGCGCTGGACAGGAAAAGGAGCTTTTAAAATGAAATCGATCCACACAGTGGTGGCGGGGGTGGCCGCCGTGGGTGCACTTTTCGCTGTCGGGGCCTGTAGCAACACCGCCACTGAACAATCGGGGCCTTCGACGCCCGCAGCCTCCACCTCGATGCCCGCCGGGGCTCAAGCACACAACAACGCCGATGCGATGTTCGCCCAGCACATGATTCCGCATCATCAGCAGGCCATCGAGATGAGCGACATAATCCTCGGCAAGCAAGGCATTGACCCGCGGGTCACCGACCTTGCCAAGCAAATCAAGGACGCTCAAATGCCCGAAATCGAACAACTCAAGGGCTGGCTTAGTGCCTGGGGGATGCCCACCACGATGCCCCGGATGGACATGCCTGGCTCCAGCAACATGCCTGGGATGCCAAGTCATTCGATGCCCAGCGCTAGCGGGACGCCCGGTGACGGCGGTGGAGCCCATCACGGTGACATGCCCGGTTCCAGCAGCATGCCCGACAACTCGATGATGCCTGGCGGGTCGATGTCGCCCGGCGCAAACAGCATGCCGGGTATGGGAATGATGTCGCAGGCCGATATGGACCGCCTGAAGAACGCGCAAGGCGTAGAAGCCAGCAAATTGTTTCTCACACAAATGATCGCCCATCACCAGGGCGCGATCGATATGGCGCAGAACGAGGTCGAGAACGGCCAGTACCAGGCGGCGGTGGAGATGGCCAAGTCGATCACTAGCAGCCAGCAGAAGGAGATCGACACGATGAAGTCGATTCTGTCCTCGCTGTAGACAGAGTCGGACTGCATGGCCGCTCAGAGAAGGACACGCGTGCTGCTTCTTGCAGCCGCTGCGATATGTGGTGCAACCCTGGTTGTGATCGCCATAAGCACGCGGGGTTTCGGACTCATCAACTCGACAGTCGCGAACGCGTCCGCGCGTGCGGCACAGGAGCGGTGCGAGCGTGATGTCGTCGCGAGGCTAGCGTCACCATCGACAGCGAGACTTTCCGACATCACCGTGACGAGCACGCAACTTGATCCGGAGGTGAAAGACTTGTTCTCGTCGTTGGAAGGGGGGCCCCTCTACGGCGTCGACCACTCTCGCATCACCGTTCGGAATGTGGAAGGCATTGTCGAGGCCCCGAGCGAGGTCGGCGGAACCCTGCACGACCCCTTCGTGTGCCGGGCGTATTTTATCGACGGCAATCTGGCCGACACTCTTGTCGTGTTCGACCATGACCACTGACACCGGTCTGGCTACCCTTCGCGTGCCGACGGCCGAACCCAGTTCGCGCATTAATGCCCTTTGCAACCGCCTGGTGACCGAACACGGCCGCTGCGCGAGTTGACAACCCCGCCAAATGGAGATCACGCAGTTCGCTGCGCGGACGGACGATTCTGACGCCGAGGGTCTCGAATCCGTTTCCCATCCTCTTGACACTTGCATACCCCCGAGGGGTATAGTACGCAAATACCCCCATGGGGTAAGTGAGAGGAGTCCTAGTCGTGGACACGACGGCGCCCGGTTACCTGCAGTCCAAAGACGGCTATTTGCAGCGGTTGCGCCGCATAGAGGGTCAGGTGCGCGGTGTGGCGAGGATGATCGAGGAAGACGCCTACTGCGTTGACATACTCACCCAGATCTCGGCTGCCACCAAGGCGCTGCAATCGGTGGCGTTGATGCTGCTCGACGAACATCTGAACCACTGCGTCAGCCACGCCGTCCAGGAAGGCGGCGATGCGGCCCAGCAGCGGCTCACCGACGCTTCCGCGGCCATCGCCCGTCTCGTGCGCTCATGAACAGACCCCACCTACTGAACGACCCCTATTACCGACGAAATGAGCCGATGAAACCGAATCTCACCTCCTCGGTGCCACTGGCCGAGCCCGCAACCGCCGGATGCGGTTGCTGCGGGCGGCAACAGACTGCTCTATCCATCCCAACCACACCCGTGCAGGAGAACGACATGAGTACCACCACCGCCAGCTACCCCGTCACCGGGATGACCTGCGGTCACTGCGTCGGCGCGGTCACCGACGAACTCACCGTATTGCCCGGCGTCACCGGTGTGAGCGTGGACCTGGTGCCCGCAGGCACCTCGACAGTCACCATCACCAGCGACACCTCGCTCGACATCGATCAGGTGCACGCCGCGCTGCACGAGGCCGGCGACTACCACCTGGCCACTTCCTAAACCAACACCGCACCGCGCTCCGCAAGCGGGTCGACTGTAGGAGACAACAGCACGTGAGCACCACCGATCACGCGGCCGCGCTCGATGAGCCGCGCAGCGTCGAGTTGTCGATCGGCGGGATGACCTGCGCTTCGTGTGCCGCCCGGGTCGAGAAGAAGCTGAACAAGCTCGACGGGATCAGCGCCAGCGTCAACTACGCCACCGAAAAGGCCAAAGTCACCTATCGCGGATCGATCGATATCGCACAACTGATCGCCGCCGTGGCGGCCGCCGGCTACACCGCTGCCGCACCGCCACCCTCGGTGGCCGCCGGCGGTGAAGACGTCGAAACCACGGCAGCAGAATCCGACGAGGCCGCCTCGTTGCGGACCCGACTGCTGATCTCGCTGGTGTTGACCGTGCCGGTCGTGGTCCTGTCGATGATTCCGCCGCTGCAGTTCACGAACTGGCAATGGCTCGCTCTGACCTTGGCGTCGCCCGTCGTGGTCTGGGGAGCGTTGCCGTTCCATCAGGCGGCCTGGGTCAACGCCCGCCACGGCGCAGCCACCATGGACACGCTGATCTCCCTGGGTGTCACTGCAGCCTATCTGTGGTCGCTGTGGGCACTGTTCTTGGGACATGCCGGCATGCCCGGCATGCGGATGACGTTCAGCCTGTTCCCGGCCACGGGCGGGGGCGCCGACCACATCTACCTTGAGGTCGCCTCCGCGCTCACCGTGTTCATCTTGGCCGGGCGTTTTTTCGAGGCACGCGCGAAGACGCGTTCGGGCGCGGCGCTGCGGGCGCTGATGGACATGGGGGCCAAGGATGTCGCGGTGTTGCGAGGCGGCGCCGAGACCCGGATCCCCACTGCCCAGTTGGCCTTGGGGGATATCTTCGTCGTGCGTCCGGGGGAGAAGGTTGCGACCGACGGTGTTGTTACCGAGGGCGATTCGGCGGTGGACGCCTCGATGCTCACCGGGGAATCGGTGCCAATCGAGGTGCGACCGGGAGATCGGGTCATCGGGGCGACCGTCAACGTCGGCGGACGATTGTTGGTGCGCGCCACCCGGATCGGCGCCGACACCCAGCTGGCGCAGATGGCGCGACTGGTCGCCGACGCCCAGAACGGAAAGGCCCCTGTGCAGCGCTTGGCTGACCGGGTCTCGGCGATCTTCGTCCCGATCGTCATAGCGTTGTCCCTGATCACCATGGGTGTGTGGCTGCTGGCCGGGCATACGGCGGCGGCGTTTACCGCCGCGGTCGCCGTCCTGATCATCGCCTGCCCGTGCGCCCTGGGGCTGGCCACCCCCACCGCGCTGCTGGTCGGCACCGGCCGAGGCGCCCAGCTCGGTATTTTGATCAAGGGACCGCAGGTCCTCGAGTCCACTCGCCGCGTCGACACCATCGTGCTGGACAAGACCGGCACCGTCACCACCGGCCGGATGAGCCTGATCGCCGTGTACCCGGGTGTCGGCGAGGACGCCGCGCAGGTGCTGACACTTGCCGGGGCCTTGGAGAACGCTTCGCAACACCCGATCGCCCAAGCGATCGTCGCGAGTGCCGCCGCCAACGGTGACGCGCTGCCGTCTGTCGACGGGTTCACCAACCACGACGGATTGGGTGTCAGTGGCGTCGTCGCTGGGCGCGCCATGTTGGTCGGGCGCCGCGGCTGCCTCACGGAACAGTGGTCGCTGACCGCCCCCGACGACCTCGTCGACGCCGCGGAGCAAGCCGAAACACAGGGCCAGACCCCGGTCTGGGTGGGCTGGGACGGGGCGATCCGCGGAGTGATTGTCGTCGCCGACACAATAAAGTCGACCTCGGCTGCCGCGGTCGGCCAGTTCCGCCGGCTTGGTCTGCGCCCGGTTCTGTTGACCGGGGACAACCGGCGCGCCGCACACGCGGTGGCCGCGCGGGTCGGCATCGACCCGCGAGATGTGATCGCCGAGGTGCTACCAGCCGACAAGCTCGACGCGGTGAAAGACCTGCAAGCGCAGGGGCGCACTGTCGCCATGGTCGGCGACGGAGTCAACGACGCCGCCGCGCTGGTGCAGGCCGATCTGGGCCTAGCCATGGGCACAGGCACCGACGTCGCCATCGAGGCCTCTGACCTGACATTGGTCGGCGGTGATCTTCGCGCCGGCGCAGATGCCATCCGGCTGTCCCGCTCGACGCTCAAGACGATCAAGGGAAATCTGTTCTGGGCGTTCGCCTACAACATCGCCGCCCTGCCGCTGGCCGCACTCGGGTTGCTCAACCCGCTCATCGCCGGCGCCGCAATGGCGTTCAGCTCCGTTTTCGTGGTCAGCAACAGTCTGCGCCTGCGCCGCTTCGCCAGCCACGCCTCCCATCAACCCTCATCCGCGGTGAACACCGAGGCAACAGCACCAGGGGCCCCGAACCAAGCTGTCATTTGAAGTAGCAGAAACTGTTCATGGATACCAGACATTGGTCCACAGTTGTGGGCTGACTAATCCCGTTGGTACACCGCATAACAGCGATATCGGAAAAGTGCGATGGGAGCTTGCTTACGCACTTCACCGGCTTCGATGTCAGGCAACCGTGACATCGACGAGCTTGTTTACGGTACCGCGACATCAGTGTCGTGCTGCCCGCTGCACGTGCCGTGAAACGGTGATCACTCCGGATCCGCGCAGCGGCGACGACACCTACGACCCTCATCGACGACGCCGTCGCCGCGCTGGCCGATCGCCGGGGAGTCTGGCTCGGCGATGACCTGGCCAGCATCGCGCTGATCGCCAGTCTCATCGAGCAAGCCGAAAGATGGTTGCCCCACCTGGTCCACGACGCCCGCGCCAACGGCCACGGCTGGACCGAGATCGTTCGAGCACTGGGCACCAACCCCGACGAGGCTCGCTTTCGATTTGACCCCCAATCCCCAATCGCCGACGGCAGATGGCCCTACGATCACTAACCGCGGCGCGACGCCCCTCAGGCCCGCCAGCACCCAAATGCGTTGAGCAGCAAGTTTCTTCGCAAAGCCGCATCGAAGCGGGCAACGTTACAGCCGCCGATCTTCGGGCCCGCGCGTGTGTTGAGTTGGTGCTGCGGCGAATCGCTGGGCGCATTCGGGCGAGCAGAACACCATCGCCGTTGTTGTGGCGCAGTCGGCTCGGCGCCGCGCTGGCATCAACGCGCACGTGGCGACGAGGGGGCGGAAGTCGCGGACCTAGTGACCTTCAGATGTGTCACACACAATCTGATAACTCAGTATTATCGATTTATTACGTACGTTTTAACTCCGTAGAAAAGGTGGTCGAACCATGAAGCGCCAGAAAGCGTCCCATACTGGACCGTCAACTACTGGGCGTGAGCACTGGCTTCGGCTTGCCTTGGCCGGTGGAGTCCTCGCAGCGATCGCGGCGGTGCCGGCATTCGCCGTTCCAAGCAGTGATCTGATCACACCGGCGGCTCCCTGCCCTAACGGAGAAGAAGTCGACGTATTCAGCCTGTCATGCACACCGCACCTTGCACCGCGCTCGCCGTTGCAGCCCATCCCGGGCAATCCGGATGTCCCCGCAATACGGGGGGTGCCATGCACCACCGAGCCAGAGTGCACCCGTCTGGGCCGAAAGCCCGGTATCTTGGCCCCGCAGCCTGTACCGCATGCCAAGTTTGGACACGAGGGCACCGCCGAATCTCATCCATAGCGGGGACAGCCTGCTGACGCCGAACCGTGTCGGATGACCCTTCGCGCAAGAACCTGATCGCAAGAACTGATGATGAAGTGTCGAGCCTTTCGCACGGATCTTTCCTCGGATCAACACGTCGGCAATGCCGCCGGTCAGCGCGCGACGCCGCTCAGCTCAGACCGCGCCAGCTTCCAGATAGATATTGCCTGCGCCATCGGTTCGTGTGATGGTCAGCTCGAACGGATGGTCATCCCCGCCACACCGGCGCTGCCGAAGAACAGGGAGGCAGCGGCTGCCACGGCACCCACCGGTGATGTGGTCGCTGTGGACCCCTCGGCCACCATGCGTGATATGGCCGCGGCCAGATGCGCTGCGCTTATCCGTGACGGCCGCGTCGAGGTTCGGGACGGCACCGCCGAAGCGACCGGATGTGCCCACGGCACTGTCGATGTGGCGATCTCGGTCAACAACGTGATGTTATGGAATCGTCCCGCGGGGTTTGCAGAGTTGTTCCGTGTCCTGCGTCCGG
>NZ_BCTA01000075.1 GCF_001570485.1 Mycolicibacterium novocastrense | reverse complement strand
CAACTCCCGACGCATCGACCGCGGATGCGGGTAACCACTAGGCATGAGCAACCTCCAAATCCAGGGATGTTGCACTGACCGTATGAATCTGCGGACGCTTGAACGTGTGTCAAGCCCACACTCGGCGCTAAGGGCGGGCAATTTGGTGGGCGTCGCTCAGGCGAACGCCTCGACCGGCGGGCACGAACACACCAGGTTGCGATCACCGTACGCACCGTCGATGCGACGCACCGGCGGCCACACCTTGGGGCGATAGTTCTTGCCCAGCGGATAAGCCGCCTGCTCACGGGTGTAGGCGTGGGTCCAGTCGTCCACCAGAAGGGATTCCGCGGTGTGCGGTGCGTTGCGCAACGGGTTGTCCTCGGCGGGCCAGGTGCCGTCACCGACCTTGTCGATCTCACCGCGAATAGCGATCATCGCCGCGCAGAATGCGTCGACCTCGGCGAGGCTTTCGCTCTCGGTGGGCTCGACCATCAGCGTGCCCGCTACCGGGAAGCTCATCGTGGGTGCGTGGAAACCGTAGTCCGCCAACCGCTTTGCCACATCGTCGACAGTCACGCCGGTCTGCTTGGTGATGGTGCGCAGGTCGAGGATGCACTCGTGGGCGACCATGCCGTTCTCGCCGGTGTAGAGCACCGGGTAGTACTCGTCGAGGCGACGGGCGATGTAGTTGGCCGACGCGATCGCGGTCAGCGACGCAGCGCGCAGCCCGCCTGCACCCATCATCCGGATGTAGGCCCAACTGATCGGCAGGATCGACGCCGACCCGTACGGCGCCGCCGAGACCGTGTACTTGTCCGGTAGTTCCTCGGCGAGCGGATGGCCGGGCAGATACGGCGCCAGGTGCGCGCGCACCGCGACCGGGCCGACACCGGGGCCGCCACCGCCGTGCGGGATGCAGAACGTCTTGTGCAGGTTGAGGTGGCTCACGTCGCCGCCGAACCGGCCGGGCCGGGCCAGGCCGACGAGCGCGTTGAGGTTGGCGCCGTCGACGTACACCTGACCGCCCGCGTCGTGCACGGCCGCGCAGATGTCGGCGATGTCGTGCTCGTACACCCCGTGCGTCGACGGGTAGGTGATCATCAACGCCGACAGCCGATCGGCGTGTTCGCTCACCTTCGCGCGCAGGTCGTCGAGGTCGACGTCGCCGTTGGGTCGGCACGCCACGACGACGACCCGCATACCCGCCAACGCCGCCGAGGCCGCATTGGTGCCGTGCGCGCTGGACGGGATGAGGCAGACGTCGCGGCCGGGCTCACCGCGTTCGGCGTGATACGCCTGGATCGCCAGCAGGCCGGCGTACTCGCCCTGCGAGCCGGCGTTGGGTTGCAGCGACACCGCGTCGTAGCCGGTGATGTCGATCAGCCACTGCTCGAGGTCGGCGATCAACTTCCGCAGTCCCGGGGTGTCGGACGCCGGTGCGAACGGATGCTGGCGCGCGAACTCCGGCCAGGTGATCGGTTCCATCTCGGCAGCCGCGTTGAGCTTCATCGTGCACGATCCGAGCGGAATCATGCTGCGGTCCAAGGCGATATCCTTGTCGGCCAGCGAGCGCAGGTAGCGCATCATCTCGGTTTCGGTGCGGTAGCGCGTGAACGCCGGATGGGTCAGGAATTCGGACGTGCGGGTCGCGATGCGGGGGCCGTCGAACTCCGCGTCGACCGGCGCCGCCGAGAAGGCCGACAGCACCGCCTCGACATGTGCGGCGGTGGTCGCCTCGTCGCAGGACACCGAGACGTGGTCGTCGTCGACCAGCCAGACGTTGATGCCGCGCGCCTTGGCGGCCTCGCGCACCGCCGCGGCCCGGCCGGGCACCGAAGCCAGGACGGTGTCGAAGAACGAGCGGTGCACGATCGGTACCCCGGCCGCCGTCAGCCCGGCCGCCACGGCTCGCGCCCGCTCGTGCACCCGGTGCGCGATCCCGGTCAGACCGTCGGCCCCGTGGTAGCTGGCATACATCGCGGCCATCACCGCGAGCAGCACCTGCGCGGTGCAGATGTTGCTCGTGGCCTTGTCGCGGCGGATGTGCTGTTCGCGGGTCTGCAACGCCAGCCGGTACGCCGGCGCGCCGTCGGCGTCCAGCGACACCCCGACCAGGCGGCCCGGCAACTGGCGCGCGTGCTTGGCGTGCACGGCCAGGTATCCCGCGTGCGGGCCACCGAAACCCATTGGCACGCCCAACCTTTGAGTGCTTCCAAACGCGACGTCGGCGCCGATCTCGCCGGGCGGGGTGAGCAGCGTCAGCGCCAGCAGGTCGGCACCGATCGCAACCAACGCGCCGCGGTCATGGGCCTGGGCTACGAGCTCGCTCCAGTCCACGGCGGCACCGCTGGCCCCCGGCAGCTGCGCGACGACGCCGAAGAACTCGCCGTCGGGCAACCCCTGGGTCAGATCGGCGGTGACGATCTCGATGCCGAGCGGCTCGGCGCGGGTGGCCAGCACCGCGGCACTCTGGCCGAACAGGTCGGCGTCCACGGCCAGCCGGTTCGACGGCCCGCGTACGGCGCGGTGCATCAGCGTCATCGCCTCGGCCGCCGCGGTGCCCTCGTCGAGCATGGAGGCGTTGGCGACCTCGAGGGCGGTCAGGTCGGTCACCATGGTCTGGAAGTTGAGCAACGCCTCGAGGCGGCCCTGGCTGATCTCCGGTTGGTACGGGGTGTAGGCGGTGTACCAGGCGGGGTTTTCAAGGATGTTGCGGCGCAACACCGGTGGGGTCAGCGTGTCGTAGTAGCCCTGGCCGATCATCGACACGGCCACGGTGTTCGTGTCGGCGAGCGTGCGCAGTTCGGCCAGCGCCTCGTCCTCGGAGGCGGCCGCGGGTAGCCGGTCGAGTCCCGGGGCCAAACCGTCGGCCGACAGCGGGTCGAGGATGCCCGATGGCAGCGCCTTCTCGGCGAGTTCGTCGAGTGAGGAGACGCCGATCGTCTCGAGCATGGTGGCGACGGCGTCGGCATCCGGTCCGATGTGGCGGTCGGCGAAATTGGGCTGATGGTGATCGAACACTCGGGCTACTCCAGACGCGTTCAGGCAGAGGACCGCTGGGTTCCTCCCCCTCTGTCGTCGACCCGGTGCGGGCGCCTGAGAGATTCGGCGATCACGACGGTGCGAGATTCGCCTTTCCCCATGGGCGGGCGAGGGCGGCCGGGCGGACCCGACCGGAGAGCTCACCGCTTTCCAGAGGCATCGGGGTCTCGTGCGGTCCTGGGTGCCTGAGAGGTTGACGGAGAGGTGTTGCTCCTTCGGCGTCCGTGACTGGCCGCCACGAAACTCTCCCGCACAAGCGCGATGCGTTCACGAGTTTACCGTCAGAGGCGCTGGCCTCGGCAGCGAGCGGGTGCGTGGCCCGAAATGTCAGCCGATCTTGCGGTCGCGGTGCTTGCGCCGCGAGGCCAACTCGTCCTCGGGAGCCGCGATCGACTCGCCCCCGTCGGCGCGCTCACCGGGGAAATCGGCGATAGCGCCGGTCAACTCCCGCATCGCACCCGAAACCGCGATGCCGAACACGCCTTGACCGCCCTGCAGAAGGTCGACGACCTCTTCGGCCGACGTGCACTCGTAGACCGTGGTGCCGTCGGAGAACAGCGTGATGTTGGCCAGATCGCGAACCCCGCGCTGGCGCAGGTGGTCGACGGCGACGCGGATGTTGTGCAGCGAGATACCGGTATCGAGCAGGCGTTTGACGATCTTGAGGACCAGGATGTCCTTGAACGAGTACAGCCGCTGGCTGCCGGAGCCTGCCGCGCTTCGGATGGACGGTACGACCAGCGACGTCCGAGCCCAGTAGTCGAGCTGGCGGTAGGTGATGCCGGCGATCTGGCAGGCGCTGGGGCCGCGGTAGCCGACGAGCTCGTCGGGAACGGAGTTGTCGGGGAACAGCCCGGCCTGGACGGGTTCTCCGGCCGGCTCCGGAGTGGTGGTCAGTTCCGAATCCGCGGGGCCGCTAGCAGCGGTGAGGTCCAGCTGCTCCTGACGTGGCGTGTCTCCCACTTCCAGATTCCTCTCGCCGATCGAACCCGCCTCTGTGACCTACGTGGGCACACATTTGCCAAGCCCGAGTGTGTCGAGCATACGCTTCTCGCCGTCCGCGGACTGCCCATCAGTGGTCCGGCCCCCAAAGTATGGCTGCCCGATTCGCCGACGGGGAAACCCGGTACCGCGTGTCGAGGGGACGAGACGTTTCCGTGACAAACCCGCAGGACGACGGCCGCCTCTAGGTGGCCTTGAAGTCGTCCGGAGAGACCGAATCCAAAAACTCCTTGAACTTCTCGACCTCGTCCTCGCGCACTGCGCCCGCCGCTTCGTCGTCGTTCTCGTCGGGAATGATCAGCCCGGCCTCCGCCAGCACCGCTTCCTCGACGTAGATCGGCACCCCGACCCGCAGCGCGATCGCCACGGAATCCGACGGACGCGCCGACACCTTGATGTCGCGGTCGAAGATCAGGTCGGCGTAGAAGGTGCCCTCCTGCAGGTCGACGATGCGCACCTCTTTGAGCGAATGGCCAAGCGCGGCAATGACATCTCGGATCAGATCGTGTGTCAGCGGCCGGGCCGGCTCGACCCCCTGCTGTTCGAGCGCGATCGCGGCGGCCTCCGACTGGCCGATCCAGATGGGCAGATACCGGTCGCCGTTGGACTCCCTCAGCAGCAGGACCGGCTGGTTCTGCGGCTGCTCCACGCGAATGCCGACCACACGAACCTCACCCATCTGCGTCTGCCCTCCGCACCGAAGAAGCGAGCTTCATAGCCATCGCTTCGAGTCTAATCCTCAGCGATCCAGTACGTCGCGCACAGCCGACTTGATCAACGATGTGTGCAATGTGATCGCCAAGGCCGCCACTTCACGTGCCAGATCGTCGGCCCGGTCGCGGGCGCCTGCCTTGTTGGCCTTGACGATAGGCCCTGCGATCTGGGCGATCAGATCGGACTGCCGATCGGCCGCCGACCGGAACGCCCGCAGGTGCCGGGGCTCGACACCGTAGTCCTCCAGAGCGCGGGCGCACTGGGCGATCACCACGGAATGCTCGTCGAAGAATCCGCCTCGTCCGGGCGTGATGACGCCGGCCTTGACGAGCGCGCCCAGCAGTTCTTCTCCGACGCCCGAGCGGGCCAGCAGATCCTCCCGCGACAGGCGCACCTGCGTCGGGGCCACCGCCGCCGCACCCCCGGGAGCGTCGGTGCCCTCTGTGCCGTCTGAGGACACCGGAACCAAACGCGGTACGCCGTATGCCGATCCGTTCTGGGGCAGCTCGCCGTCGGGCTGTGCGTCGAGCTGTGCCTTGATCACCTTCAGCGGCAGGTACTGGTCGCGCTGGGCGGTGAGGATGAACCGTAGACGTGCGCAGTCGTAGGCGGTGAACCGCCGGTAACCCGACGCGGTGCGCTCGGGGGTGACCAGGCCTTCGGCCTCCAGGAACCGGATCTTGGAAATGGTCACGTCCGGGAAGTCCGGTCGTAGCAGATCGAGGACCGCTCCGATCGACATCCCAGTGAGCGCGGGAGTGTCGGGTGCGCCCATGGTTACTCTTCGCGCATGCGTTGGTCGACCACTAGCCGGCCTGACCGCTGTCGTCGTTCTTCGGGCCGGTGAGAAACACCAGGCGGAACTTCCCGATCTGCACCTCGTCGCCGTTGGCCAGCACCGCCGAGTCCACCGGTTCGCGGTTGACGTAGGTGCCGTTGAGGCTGCCGACGTCGACCACCTGGAACTCACCGCTTTCGAGGCGGAACTCGGCATGCCTGCGGCTCACCGTGACGTCGTCGAGGAAGATGTCGCTGTCGGGATGCCGACCGGCCGACGTGGTGGGCTGGTCGAGCAGGAACCGCGATCCCGCGTTCGGCCCGCGCTTGACGACCAGCAGCGCCGATCCGGCGGGCAGACCTTCGACGCCCGAAACGGCGCCCTCGGTGCCAGCCGTGGCCGGGGCGTCCAGTTCATTGAGGAAGTCGGCGCGGAAGACGGACGTCGTTTCCACGGTGACTTCGTCAGACGTCTGGTCGGTCCCAGAGTTCTGGTCGTTTTCCGTCACCCGCTGCTCCTAACTGGCTGCTGTGGCGATACCGCGTCTGATGTCGACCGTACCGCGCGGCGAGCGCGATTGTGCCCACCACCGCCGGATCCGCCCTAGTTGGCGTCCGGTCTGCAAAACCCTAACAACCCGTCACTCGCTCACTGTGCTGCGGTAGCCGTCGGCGTCCAGCAGCGTGCCCAGCCCCTGCTCCAGGGCGGCGGGGTCGGCCTGCAGCTCGACCAGCCAACCCTCCCCGTAGGGATCGGAGTTCACGAGCTGGGGACTCCCCTCGAGATCACCGTTGACCGCAACGACTTTCGCGGTGACGGGGGCGTACAGGTCCGACACCGACTTGGTGGACTCCACCTCGCCGAACGACTCGCCGGCAGTCACCTCGGCACCGACGTCGGGCAGCTGGACGAACACCACGTCACCGAGCGCCGACTGGGCGTAATCGGTGATACCGACGCGCACGGTGTCGTCGCCGGTACGCAACACCCACTCGTGTTCTTCGGTGTAGTGCAGGTCGGCTGGGATTTCGCTCACGGCGCTCCTCGTTGTTCAGCGGTTCGGCCCGGGTTGGCAACTGACCCTCATTTGACTGGCTGAGCGTATTGGCGCTGTTTCGGTTGCCGCAAGGCGGTCACGTCGACGCGGTCGGACTGCTGCACAGCCATGCTGCCGCCGACCCGTTCGACGCTGTCCATGGCGCCACCGGGAATGGTCATGGCGGCGGCCAGGGTGGGCGGATCGCCAATGGCCAGAACCGAATACGGCGGGCTCATGGTGACGTCGTCGATCACCAGCGCGCCCGGGTTGCCGACGACCCAGGTGTCGACGCCGACGCGCACCGCGGTCTGCGCGTCGGTTCCCCCACCCCGGATCTCCATTGCCTCGGCGCCTGCGTTGCGCAGTTCGTTGATCACGTCGAGCAGCGTTTCGGCGGGCACGCCGGGCGCGGTGTCGGTGATCGTCAACGTCACACCAGGCCCGGTCGCGGGAACCGTGCCGATCAGGATGGACAGCGCGGCCAGACGGGCCTGGGCGTTCTCGATGGCGGCCTGGTCGCTGCTGCCGGACGCCTGCAATTGCGCCAGGGTGCGCTGCAGATCGTTCACCTCGGTGTTCAACGCAGCCTCCCGCTGTTGCAGCGAGTCCAGCAGCACCAACAGGTCAGCGGGCCGGGCGGTCTCGAGCGAGTCACCGGACTCGTTCTGCCGAACCTGGGTCACGATCGCCACACCGAGCAGTACGCACAGCACCACGGCCAGCGCCCCGAACACCACCTGGGAGCGGCCCCTCCGCATCACCCCGCCGATTCCGCCCGCGCGCAGGTCGCCGATCTCCTGAGACGGCTCGTCGGTCGGCAGTTCGTGGCGGCCGCCGCCGGCGCGACGGTCGTCGTTGTCATCGGGTAGGGAATGCTGCGGTGTGTGCTCATTCATGGGCATGCCTCGTCATCACGCGCCGAACAACCTGCGGCGCAAAGCGGCTGCGTTGCCGAAGATCCGGATTCCGAGCACGACGATGATCGCCGTCGACAACTGCGTGCCGACCCCCAACTGGTCGCCGAGGTAGACGATCAGCGCGGCGACCAACACGTTGAACACGAACGACACCACGAACACCTTCGAGTCGAAGATGCGCTCGAGGTACGCGCGCAGGCCGCCGAAAACCGCGTCGAGCGCGGCGACCACCGCGATCGGCAGGTAGGGCTGGACGAACTCGGGCACGTCGGGGTGGAACACCAGGCCGAGCACCACTCCCGCGATCAGTGCGGCGATTCCGATCATGTGTCTGACTTCATGTTCGTGTCATTGCCCAATCTGCTTGGCGAAGTTCAATTCTCGAACCGAGCCCGCGGGCAGCTTCAGCCCGTCGCCGGTACTCACGCTCACCCCGACACCGTAGGAGGCCTCCAGCAGCCGCAGCCGCTGCAGGCCCGGGCTGCGGTCGAATACCTCCTGCATCGCGTGCGGCGGTCCGATCGCGAGGACGACATAAGGGCTGCTGATCGGTTGATTGTCGACCAGGATGCCGCCGCCCGCCTGTCGGATAGTGACATTGGGGCCGATCCGCACGCCGCCGACCGACAGCGCTTCGGCGCCGCTGACCCACAACGAGTTGACGACCAGTTGCAGGTCGCGGTCGAGAATCACCTGCCTGCTGCCCGGGACCCGTTCTTTGGAGACGTCGCTCAGGTTGGCCGACGACGCGCCCGGGTCGGTGACGGTGATCGTCAGCCCGGGCCCGATCACGGGCGTGGCCGCGGCGGCGAAGCTCGCCTCGTCGAGGCGGCTGAGCAACTGCTGGCCCCGTGCGTCGCCCTCCAGGCGCCTGCGGCGTTCGTCGTCGACCTCGGCCGCCAGCGTGTCCCGGCGCTCGGCGGCCGCGGTGGTGTCGGCCTGCGCCGTCCGCACGCTGCCCGCAAGCACATGCTGCGTCTCCTGGACACCGGGTGCGGTCGCGCGCGCCTGGGCCACCGCGGCGGCGAACACCACCACCAGCAGCAAGGCACCCGCCAGCTGCCAGGCCCACTGCTGCCACCTCGGCCGCTCGCGGCCGGCGGCCTTCGCCTCGGCGGCCGCGGCGTACCCCGGATCGAGGTGATCGGTCAACAGCGACCGCAGCAGCGACGGCACCGGAATCTTGGTCGGCCGGTTCGCCTCGTGAGCGTTGCGGCCCGACTCCGGGTCATAGCCGCCGAGGGTGTTGCGGAAACTCTGCGTCATCGCGACACCTTCGGCAGTTGGCGCATCACCATGCCCACCTGGATCAGGTAGAGCACCGCTGACCACAGGTACATCAGCAGGCCCCAGATCAGAAAGCCCCACCCGATGGCCAGCACCACCCGGCTCCACGTGGCGTCCCACTGCCCCAACAGGATCAGCGGCAGACCCGACATCAACGCGAACGTGGCGGCCTTGCCGATGTAGGTGACCGGCAGCGCGGTCAGGCCACGGCTGCGCAGCAGCGGCAGCGTCGCGGCCAGCACGGCGTCGCGCCCGATCAAGGTGAGCACAATCCACCACGGCAGCGACCCGTGCAGCCCCATGGCGATCGGGACCGTCAGCATGTAGATGCGGTCCACGGCGGGATCGAGCAGCTCCCCCAGCCGCGATGACTGGTTGTCGACCAGCCGGGCGATCTTGCCGTCGGCCCAGTCGGAGAACCCGCTGAACATCAGCACGGCCACCGCCCAGGCGTTGGCATGCACCACGAGCAGCAGCCACAGGAAGACCGGCACCAGCACCAGTCGCACCGCGCTGAGCACGTTGGGCACGGTGAGCACCCGGTCGCGGGCCTGACCCGCCCCCTCCGGCGGCGAAGGCACCTGGCCATGCGCCTCGGTCATGGGCTAAACCTCGATCCACCGATGAACTGCCTATTTGATCGGGTGTCGTAACGAGGAAAGTGCCCTCTGAACTGGGATGATTGGTGTTCCTTACGCATCAA
>NZ_BCTA01000074.1 GCF_001570485.1 Mycolicibacterium novocastrense | reverse complement strand
GCTGGTAGTGGTACAGGTGCCTGCTGCGAGAGAGGAGATCGGGGTGCGGGCGTTTCCGGTGAGGCTGCCGTCCGGCGCGAGGTATTGGACGGTGCTCGATGAGAATCTGGCGGTGGTCGAGGACGCGGACGCGTTCCTGCGGCATGTGCGGTTCGGCCGCGCCGGGTCGGAGCTGACGACCCGGTCGTATGCGGGCGGGATCGCGCTGTTTCTGCGTTGGTGCGCTCGCACCGGCCGGCAGTGGCAGGCGGGTGTGGAGCAGCTGGGGTTGTTCATCACATGGCTGCGGCATGCGGAGTCGGAACCTGCTGGGGTCGAGACTGTTTCGGGTGCGATGCTGCTCGCGGGGCCGGGCGCGGCGCCGGTGCGGGGGGCTCGGCGGATCAACGGCGTGTTGACGGCGGTGCGTGGGTTCGTCGCGCACGCGGTGGCTTCGGGTCGGGCACCGAGCGGGCTGATGCCGCTGATCTACGAGCTGGCCGACGACCGCGACCTGCCGGAGCAGGCCCGCGGTGAGGAGGGCCGGATGGCCTGGCGGATGCGGGCCCGGCACCGGTTGCACGAGCCGGAGACGGTGGTGGACCGTGCCGGCGACGAGGAGATCGTCGCGCTGCTGGCCGCGTGCCGGTCGGCGCGGGACCGGCTGATCGTGCTGCTGATGGCGCGGGCGGGGCTGCGCCGCGGCGAGCTGTGCGGGTTGCGCCGCGGCGACGTGCATCTGCTGACCGACTCGCGGCCGCTGGGCTGTGACATGCCGCAACCGCATTTGCACGTGGTGCGCCGGGACAACCCGAACGGGGCGTGGGCCAAGTCGCGCCGTCAGCGGGTGGTGCCGCTGGATTTCCTGGTGGTGCAGGCCTTCGACGGCTACGAGTTCGAGCGGCTGACGGTGCCGCGGGCGGGCGGGTCGGACTTCGTGCTGGTCAACCTGTTTCGTGAACCGGTGGGCGCGCCGATGCGCCCGGACGCGATCAACGAGCTGATCGGCGCCTGCTCGCGCCGCGCCGGGATCGAGCACATGCGCCCGCATCGGCTGCGACACGCGTTCGGCAGCAACCTCGCCGATTCCGGTGCCGGCCTGGACGAGATCGCCGCACTGTTGGGGCACGTGTCGATGAGTTCGTCGCAGGTCTACCTGCACCCCGACCCGGCCCGGCTGCGTGAGGCCGTCGACCGCGTCGCCAGCCCCCGCGGACTGGCCGGGGCGATCCGGTGAGCGCGGCACGGGCACTGCCGAGGACGGCGGTCGCGGCGGGGTGCGCGCACGTATTCGCCGATGCGGCGATTGCCCCGGATGCCGCGGCCATCGCCACCGTGATCGATCCGGTGTTCCTGACCGAGGCCGGATGGGACGCAACCCGTTTGGTGCTGTCCCCGCCGCCGGAACATCTGCTGCTTGGCCGGCATGTCTGCCGGGCCGCGGGCTGTCTGACGACCGCACCGGCATCGTCGAGGATCTGCGCCGCGTGCCGTCGGCGCCTGGCCGAGCACGGGCTGACCGACGCCCAGATCGCCGACCTGCCCGCCCGCGCCCGGATCCGGTCCGGCCGAGGACCCGATATCTGCCTGGTCGACGGCTGCCGCCGCGAGTGGGAGTCGGCGCGGACGGGGTTGTGCCGCGCCCACACAGAACAGTTGCGGGCCCTGTCCATTGCCGATGCCGATCGGTTCTTCACCCATCCGCAGGTCCGCGGCCTCGAACCGTGTCCGCCCTGCCTGGTCACGGCCTGCACCCGGCAGCGCCGCAATCCGGACGGGCGCTACTGCGGAGCGCACCAGCAGCGGCTGCAGACCGCCCGGGATAGCGACCCTGGCCTGGACGAGAACCGGTGGCGGGCAACCGAACCGGCGATCGGCCGCGGCGGTGAGGTGAGCCTGCGCGGCTTGCCGCCGCTGGTGGTTGCGCAGCTGTTGTTCGGCTTGCAGCAACGCT
>NZ_BCTA01000073.1 GCF_001570485.1 Mycolicibacterium novocastrense | reverse complement strand
CCACATCACGACCCGCACCGACCTTCGCCAACAACACCGCCAACGCAGCCTGCACCACCATGAAACTGGTCGCATTGAACTCCCGCGCCAGCGCACGCACCCGCTGCTGCAGCTCGGGTGACCAATTCACCGGCACCGTCGCACCCTGCAACTCCGCCATTGCGGGGTAGGGCCGATCGGTGGGCAACGGGATCCTCTCGGGCATGCCGGCAAGAGATTCTGTCCAGTACCCCAACTGCGCGGCGATGGGACTGTCGGGGTCATCGAGCTCGCCGAGGTTCGCGCGATTCCACAGCGTGTAGTCGGCGTACTGCACCGCCAACGGCGTCCATGCGGGGTCGTGTCCGGCGCATCGGCTGGTGTACGCGGTGCTCAGATCGCGCACCAACGGCGCGATCGACCAACCGTCGGCCGCGATATGGTGCAGTACCGCGACCAGTACGTGTTCGTCGTCGGTGATGTGGAAAAGCCAAGCCCGAATGGGGATCTCGGCCGACAGATCGAACGTGTACCGTGATGCGGCTCGGATGGCTTCATCCAATCGGCTTTCTGACCATCCGCTGGCATCGACGGCTTCCCATGCGATGTCGGTTGTCTCTGCCGGCAACGCGACCTGCCGTGGTGTCCCGTCGGCTGCCTCGAAGACGGTGCGAAGGCTTTCGTGCCTGCCGATCACGTCGTGAAGCGCCATGGCGAGAAGATCGGCGCGTAGGTGTCCGCGGAGTCGCAATCCCACCGGCAAGTTGTAAACCGGTGACGGACCGTACAGTTGATCGATGAGCCACAACCGGTGCTGGGCGAAGGACAACGGAACCGATGGGGGCCGCGGTGCGTGCGCCAGCGGCTGCGGCCGGCTGGTACCGGCACCGATGTGCAGTGCCAGTTGAGCCACCGTGGGTGCCTCGAACACTGTGCGAACGGAAAGCTGGGTATCCATACCGGAATTGACGGCGGCGATCAGACGCATCGACAGGATGCTGTCGCCTCCGAGGTCGAAGAACGAGTCGTCGACCCCCACGCGGTCCAGTCCCAGGACTTGGGCATATATACCGGCGAGAATTTCCTCGATCGCGTTACCGGGGGCCCGGTATCCGGTGGATTGGTATTCGGGTGTCGGCAACGCGCGTTGGTCGAGTTTGCCGTTGACCGTCAGTGGCAGCGCCTCGATCAACACCACCGCCGCGGGCACCATGTAGGACGGCAGACGATCGCCCAACTGCGCACGCACTGCAGACGGCTCGGCTGTTCCGGTGATGTAGCCGACCAGACGCTTATCACCGCGACGGTCCTCACGCACAACCACCGCCGCCTGTACCACCCCATCCAATTGCGCCAACACAGACCGAATCTCACCCAGCTCGACCCGATACCCACGAACCTTGACCTGCTCATCAGCACGCCCCACAAACTGCAACTG
>NZ_BCTA01000072.1 GCF_001570485.1 Mycolicibacterium novocastrense | reverse complement strand
GAACTCACCCCAGCCGAGTTCGCTCTACAGTGGACCACGACCCACCAACCCCAAGTCGCATAGCGACTGGACCACCAAACGGGTCCCCCTCAGTATCCCCCGGCACGATTCGCCAGTACATCGCGGACGGCAAGCTGCGGTGCGTCAAGATCGGACGATTGATCAAGATCGACGCCAGAGACTTAGTGGCCCTAATCCACACCATCGACAACTCTTGACCGCCAGCCTGCTGCTGACGCCAATTCACCACGCGGACTACATCAACGAGGACGAGTTAGCGGCACCGAAGGTCGGCAGGGGACAGGTCGAGGCGAGAACGGTAGTGCCGCTGAAGTGGAAGGCTTAGCCGCCTGCCTTGCTTCTCGAAGTAGGGCGAACGCCATTTGGCTCGGGCAGGATTTCCACAACCTTATCGCCGATGTTCACCGTGACTTCGCGCTGTGCAGGTGCCTTCTTCGCGCGTTCCTGTTTAGCGCCCGCAATCTGTTGCCGAACGGGACTCGGGTTCGCCATCTCGTGTGCGATTGCCTTATTAATGGACTCGGCGGCTTTTGAGCTCGGCCCCATTGCTCCGAGCTGTTTGAAGAACTCGCTCCTACTGTCCCTACCAATTTCATCGATTCCGGCTAGCTTGAGGAAATCAAATCCTTTGCCGGCCTCCGGGCCGAGTGCAAGTGATGCCAGAGGTCTAACAGGTGGCCGCGCAACATGGACGAACGTTTCGGCGCGCGAGTACTTCGGGTGTACTTCGTAGACACGTACGCGCAGTTTCTCGCCCGGCTCTTCGCCAATGACGTCGCCGGTTTCGGGATCAATGATCTGGTCTGCATCATCAGACATGACAGCGAACTCCATGCCCTCCGTCACTCGGTGTTCGGCACCGCGATTGATGATGAGCGTGTACTGATCCTCGACTCGGGCGACACTGCCTTCGATTGGTTTACGCGCTTCGGTCATCTTTGCCTGCCGTCTCTTCGTCTTCTAAAGCACCAAACTTCGGGTTGTTGCCTTCGCGGATTCTGGGTCTCCACTCGTCATCATCCTCGACAAACAGTGACTGCGCCGCCTGCGCCCCGGACTTCGAAATGGATTCCCACTGACGCGACGATTGTTGCGCGGTGCCCAGCGAAAGCTCGGTAGCCGTCTTCGCCCGCACCACTTCGATCAGTGCGTCCAAGCCCAGATTGTCTTCGAGGTGCTCGCGAGCTTCGCCGAGACGGTCATCGACGTACATTACGGACCGCTTGAGGTTCAAGGTGGTGTACATAGCGTTCTGGACGGCACTCATCAGCTGCTGATCTAAACCGCGTTTGCTATACCAGTGCTGTACGACTACGCCAATCGCAATCGAAAAGGCAGGGATTAGTGCGATAACGCATGTTTTCCCGAGCGCAGTATCGTCGCCGAATACCAGGCCTCCGATGATACTTGCAATCGTCGCGACGCCGAGCGCTACGAGAATAACTATCGTCGACCTATCGCCGTGCTCCTGCTGTTCCTCCGGTTTCGTGGCGGGACTAGGGGACGCTGTCGGTTGCATAGGAACGCTAGAGGGCGTCGGCTCAGATGGCGGGGATTCTGCAACTGCTGAACTGTCGGATGCGGGTTCCGCCGCATCGTCGTCCGGCACCGCATCGGAAGTGTCGGCGTCGTCGGTACCTGCCGTCTCGGACTGAGCCACGTGTCCATAATCTCACCGACGGGCGACACGTGACAGCAGCGCGGCGGCAGGCGGCACCGCGTTAGCGAACCGTCAGTTGGTCGGTTCGCACGCAACCCCATCGCCGTCGCGGTCAAGCTCGTAGATGTCGTCTCCGACGACATACACCGGGCCGGACACATACTCGGCACCGTTGCCGCTGCCGCCTGCAAAGTCGACATCACTAGCTCCGGCCGGAACGCAGGCACCCTCGTAGTTTGAGTCGCATTCTGAGCCCCTGTTGCTGCGGTACGGGAACGGCGTTGGCAACTGGACTAAAGGCGAGAGCTAACGCGAATACGATGGTCAGAGTCGCAACTTTCCCCACGCTGGCAAACGTTAGCTGCTTGTTGCTGTCGCGTGTCTCGTTTCGCCCAAGCCGCCCAACGTGACGCCCGGTGCCCGACCCTATCGACTCCCCACCCACGGCGGGACATCTTCTAACGGAGCACCGCCAGCTACATGCACGATTCGACATATGAGGCACAGCGCGAACCTTTCATCGCAGGTCAACGCATTTCGGCCCGCTGATAGCAGAGCAGGTATCAAGCCAGCAAACACCACGGTGTCTAACTACGCAGTTGAGGCCGAGAAGGAGTAGCCGTGGCTACCTATGCAGGGTATTGTCGCCGGTGCTGCGGCTTCACTGGCGTTTCGATCACGGGCCAGCTGGAGACCTGACGCAGTGACCGGACGTGGCCGCTCACCCGCCACGTCCATCAGTACTGAGCCGTGCGCCCGAACCCCCATGGCGTAGGTGAACTAAACGGGGCTTCCGTGTTCACTCGCGCCTTGATTAGGGGTACCTATGTCTCTCGATGACGACGCGGCCAGATTCGGCCGTCACTTTGAAGGCGGTTGGCAGCTGGGCCTGCTGGTCGCCCGCAATGTCAGCAAGCAAGCCAGGGCCGGTAGGCCGCCGAAATCCGAACCCGTTTCGCCGCGTTCGGCGTTCCAGGCCGAAAGGACAGACTGGACCTCACACCATAGGGCGTTGACGTCCACACCGTCGGCGGTGGTGTTGACGAGTACATCACCCTCGGTGTTTATACCGAGGCCCTCACCGTCGAACGGCGGCATGGCGAGATGTTGGTGCACGTCGGTCAGACCGGCCCCGGGCCGGGTGTATGTGGTCATTGAGTCACTCCCTACAAGATTCAACTGGAGAACCGTCTGAACCTTGCGGGCCGGGACTGAAAGGCAGTTGCAGCCCGCAAGGCAGCGGCGGTGCTGGCTGCGCCCGTCCCTAGATGGGACTTCGGCCAGTTGACCTGGGGAACTTACACGGCGACCCGACGCCCGTGAACGTCATTATGCCGCACCGTGATTCGGGTGCGGTAGGCGACCTTGGACGGTCCGCCGTCCGGCCAGCGCGGGGTATCGTGGGCTGCGGCGGGCATTGTCGCCCAACGTAACTCACGGAATGCAGAGGGAGCCCAATACTCGTGTCTAGAGCACCAACCATCCAATCCGTCACCAACGAAGTCGGCGACCCGTTCAAGCAGTATCTGGACGGCCGCGAAGCTGTGAGCTACCTGCACGCGTTGGGGTTTACGACCGCAACGGTGGAAACGGTGAAGTATCACGCGTACTACACCGGCAAGTTACCTAAACCCAAGATTGTCGGCCGACAGGCCTACTGGTCGCGAACCGACCTGGACCGGCTTGTCGAAAGCCTGTGATGCATACGCTTCCAGTGGCCGAGATCTTCGCGGTGCAGCTACACGACACCGGCAACCCGCAGTGCTTCGGCCGCGTGACGGTCCGCTGTCCCTACTGCGCCCAGCTGCACGGGCACCGGGTATTCGATAACGACCGTATCCAGTTCACCCGCACCGCACTGTGCACCGGCGATAATCCTGTGTTGCGCTACCGGGTGGACTTGGCCCTGCAGATAGCGGACCGCGCTGCGTCTCATTGGCACCCCTGTGGTCGCGCGACGAGTACGCCGACAGTTGTCGAGACCGACGTAGTGATCCGTAGCCAAGCCGGGATCTGATTCACGGTTCACTCCCCTAGATTCGCTCCGAACCTTGCTCGGACGATAGGGATCGCGATTGACAATAAACGCCCCGTCGAGGCGGTCGACCGTTAGACGGCTCGTGAATGCTTCCGGCCATGACGCTGCTAGTAACGCCGCGAAATTTAGCTAATCGTCGCCGACCTCGTCAGTCAGCGGCACAGCCCGATGCGTCCTTTCGTCTCCTGTCGCTGGCTCCTGCGCGTCCACCTGTTCGTCGGGACCATCGGCTCCGTTCAAAGTTTGAGCAAGCGTTTCCCTGGAATAGTCGTCAGTCTCAGCTAGTAGATTCCAGCCATTCCATATGAGTCCTGGCACTGACACTCTTGCGCTAGTGCGGGCAGCGGCAACACCTCGTGCATAGTCGACATCCACCCGCTTGCCTTCGACCAACGCCACTACTTCGTTGACTTGCACAAGGGCTCCGACGGTTCCTGTCACCCGCTCTACTAGATCGCTGGTTGCAACATCACCGCTTCCCGGTGAAGTGAAACGAACCGCGATGCCGTCAGAGTCACTGACACCGATGTCTGAAATAGTTAGCCCCGCTTCTTCGGCGCGAGCCGATAGCCTGGACAAAGACGGCGGCGAATCGACCGCGAATCTTTCTTCGGTCACGCGTTCGCTCGAAGACTTAGCTGGAACTCCAATCCATGCTTGATATCCGCCTCCCCTCAGCGACAATGACCCATTTTCGATTTGCCAAATAAAGGGATCGGCTTCCTGATCGGCACGCTGAGTCCTTCGAATGACACACCGGTTCGAAGATAGTCGACGAATTGCCGTTTGCATTAGATTCTGGAGTCTTGGTTGACTGCCAACGAGGTGAAGCCGTTCAAACGACTCAAGCGTAACGGCGTTGCCAATCTGCTCCCAGAAATCTATCAACGATTCTGGAACTATTTCTAACATCTGCCGAAGTAGATCTGCAGTCAAATTATCGCCGATCGAGGTAACTCCGCCCGGAAATTCGACTGCCGACGCTCCTCCGCTAATCCAGGCTGCCTCGAATAGATGAGTAAACTCCACGGAAGACGCAGGATCGAGCACGCTCTCAACCGCCTGAATCGCGTCCGCGGTTCTATCGCGATCCGAGTGCAATGCTCCATCAAAACCGGACTCAACACGCTGCGCAAGCGTTTCCGCTTCCGAGTCTTCTATGACACCTCTACCACCACGCATCACGAAAGACGACAACATCTTCCCAGTTCGGGGCGAATCGTCCAACAAGCCGATCGCCGGCACGCTCGCGACGAGACTCTTACGATCTCCGGCAGATCGGGAAAGGAGATCGAGCGATTGACGAAGCGGCTGATCGGCGTACGGCACAAACTCGCTGAGCTGCACAAAAATGGGGTGGCGGTCCGCTAGCCGGACGACGTCATCCGCAATCTCATCGGGGTACGAAGAAGCGCGCAGAAAAACGAAACGCTGAGGGCGGTTGGGCCAACGCATCACGAAGTCGGGAAGGTACGAGTGGTTAAAGTGTTCTGTGGCTAGCAATCGCATGTCGGCGTCAGCCTCTTGCAAAGTTTGGGCTGCGAGCTGTTTGATGCGGCTGACAGCCTCACCTGATTCGGTAATATCCGCGGCAGCCAGTATGTCACTATAGGTGGTCACCGCTCGATCTCCTTTGCATTATTGATGATATATTCTTCGATTACGCCGTGATGCTTTTGAGAAAGCGTCAAATGTTCGACTTGTCTCTCCGAAAGGATGAGCATCCAAATTCGGTCTGACACCGTTTCGCCAATCTGAGAATCATACAAATCGTCTGGGTTCTGCTCTGGCGTGAAGTTGACGTCGCGCAAATCCTTATGGATGACCGCGGCTCGCACTTTATCCGGACTGGCGATCTCCTCCCATAAGGTACCCCCGTGCGGCGCGAAAGCTATCCAGAAGAAGTGATCTGCCATGAAGTGACCGATCGACACCGCTCGGTAGCAGTGCGCAAGAAACGCTCGAAAATGCTTCGGTAGATCCTGCGATTTCTCGTAGTTCTTGCATTCGGCAAGAAACGTCTCTCCTTCGAAGTCCCCTTCTCGGAATTGGCCGCCAAGATCAAACGAGAACACATCTTGAACCGTTTCGTAGTGAGCCTTCTTTAGCGTCAGCTTCGTTTTTGCGACTCGGTCGGGATTTACCCAGTCCGCCCGGACTCTGGTGGTCCGATCGAGCCACCGCTTCGCAAGGAGTGCACCTACCCGCCCCTTGCTCTGTTCAGACTCACCCGCCACAGATGCTCCACCACGTCTGCGCGCTCATTCGCTGTAGGCTACGTCACCCCCTATTACTCACACGGCTTTCCCGGTCGTGTCCTCTTTGCCGGTGCAGCCAGGGCACGGCCTTGCCGGCCAAAGGTAACTCCCCGCCACGACAAGTCGGACCGATGAAGGCGCAACCGACAAGCTGTACGACTTCAGCCAGTCCGTAGGAAATGCGACGACCGGCGCTCACATCGACGTGGTAGCGCGCCCAGCCCTTGCGCGGCTTGAGTTCGACCAGCGCGGAACCCCGTGTACGCCCCTCCCAGGGCCGGCGCGACCAACCTTCGCATTCTGCCGCGCCGACCCGCGAAAGACCTGCGTGGGTACGCTTCACCCGCGGAGACCAGCTGCAGGTCTTCGCGAACCGTCCGTTCCGGTCACGCTCCTGACCCGACGACACCGTCACCAGCAGAGCGCTTCCGACAAACTAGGCGAGCAGCTGTCGGCTGACCGTGCTGATCCTGCGGTTCACGGTCAGCAGCAAGAAGCTGCCACTTCGCCGCCGCGTGCTGTCGCACCGCAGCACAAGTCGTCTTCGACGCCCGTGTCACGGCGCTGCGGGCTGCTGCCGAAGGTCTCGGAGTCAGCCAGGACGGTGTAGATCTCCCACTTCTCGTCGGCCGGGCCGGTGACCCAGACCTTGTCCTGTTTGGCGAAGGAACAGGTCGTGCCGATCTATTCGTCGGTGAACAGGCCCTCCCCCGTCAGCCGCGCCATTTCGGCATGGACCGTCTCGCTGGATTCCACCTCGACACCGAGGTGATTGATGGTGCCGCCCTTGCCGGGGTTTTCCAGCAGCACGACCTTGAGCGGCGGATCGGCGACGGCGAAGTTGGCGTATTCCTCTTTGAGCTTTGCGGGTGCCGTGTCGAACAGCTTCGAGTAGAACGTGACCGCCTCGTCGAGGTCATCGACGTTGAGTGCCAGTTGAACGCGGGACATGGTGACCTCCATAGCCGACTGTAAGCCGCTGTATCACAATGCTTTCAGCGCCGGTTAGCCGTCGACGCTATCTTTCTTGCCAGTTCGCCGACGCCCCCGACAGCGTCGCTGACCGCGTCACTGATCTTGTCGGTGTCGACTCGACGGTGCCGCTCAGCTGTTCAACTCGTTGGATAGCAGCCTGGTTCGATGCCGTCCAAACCAAGGCTCTTTCGATGCTGACGCCTCAGGACCGTTCGAGCATTCCTCTCGTAGACGTGATCGAAGATATAGGGAAACCCCTGATTCCTTCATGACTGCAGGCTCGTAGCGTGGCTAAGAGCGCGCGGGGGCGCGCACCGGCTTGTCGAAGATGTGGGAGCGCAACCCGCGCGGACGCGCCGCCCCGTGATCTGGCGCAAGGGGGTAATGACCGTGGAACTGATCATTCTCGTGTGGCTGGCCTGCGCCGGCGTCGGAGCCGTAATCACGAACGCCAAGGGTCGCGGGGTGATGGAGGGACTGCTTCTTGGCGGTTTGCTCGGAATTCTCGGCTTGATCATCGCCGCCTGCTTATCCCAGCGGGGACCAATGCAGAGCGTTCCGGCCGGGATGGTTGCGACCCGCTGTTATCGATGCAATGCGGTTCAGAATGTACCGGCTGGCCAGGCACAGTTCGAATGCTGGCAGTGCAAAATTGCGAACTCTACTCCCGGTTACGTCGCACCGCCGAAGGCATTGGAGCCGCGAAAGGTGCGCTGCTTCGATTGCGGCGAAGTGCAGCATGTGCCCGGTGATTCTGACGTCGTCCCCTGTCGAAAGTGCGGTGCTCGCATGAAGCTTCGCCCCAGGACGACGACATAGAGGAAGCCCCAACAGTGAGCCTTCGCCGGAGACTGCCATCGATTGCCGCAGCGGGCATGCTGGCCGTCGCGATGACTGCAGCCCCGTCCGCGCTGACGTGCGGGACTCCGGACCCGATCCGAAGCTGACGCCGAGCAGCAGCAGCTTTTTGAAGAGATGCAAGCCACTGGCATTGCACCTCGGAGCGGACGGGTCGAAGGGATGCTCGGCGCGGGGATGCTTCTGTGCCTGTACACCTGGTTCGGCAGTCTTTCGCCGGCGCACATGGAGGCGCTGCAGCGAGTGATCGCATATCGGGATTTCAACGAAATACAGGCCATCGCAGAGAGGGGAATCTCTGCTCGGACGGGTTCAACGGAACTGTCTTGCGGTTTCATGAGACAGCCACACCCAAACGGTGGGTTCGAATCCTGCCGGAGGCAAGCCTCAGACCTTGCTCTACCACTCGTGTGCAATATAAGTGCGGGCTCGCACGCCCGGCCTGACGGCTGCTGTTCTTGAACTTCCGGACATGGGCAGGGACCGGGGGGATCTGATCAGCGAACTCGACCGCTCATGAGCGGTAGGTGCCACGAACGCCTCGATCCGTGGCAGCAGGGTCCAGCAAACGCGAAATAGGGAAATTCCGGATTCCTTTGCTTCTCCTTTGGCATAGCGTCAACTCGCACGCGGCGTAAAGGGGCTTGACCGCGTTCGCATCTGGCTACACGACCATACGAGTCAAGATCGTCCAGGGGGAGATTATGCGCATTCCGATTGATGAGAGGCCTCATAAGTCGGCTGAGCTGGCGGGTAGTGATGAGTAGGCGCGGCTTGATGGTCGGTGCAGGGGTTCTCGGGCTAGCTCTATTCACGACTGGTGCTGCACTCGGCGGTGCAGCACTTGCAAATGCGGTTCCCGCTGCTTGCCACGCGGATAATCCGCAGTGCCAGATCGTTCCCGGTATGCAGGATGGCGTAGAAACACAGCCCTGCAATAACTGGACCCGCTATACCTTCGGATTCGACCCGAACGGCTTGTACTTGGCTTGTGTGTCGTTCGACGGAGGAAAGACCGGCAAGTGGTCAAGGTCCGCGACACTCGCCGGGGTCCGAACCATCGGTTCGCGCTGCTGCACTCCCGAGGTCTCATACTGCCCCACGGGATACGGCTCACTCGCGCAAGCACCAGATGGTCGCCCGCTGCTCTGTTCCGATGGATCTTGGGTAGCGCCCCCTGGCGGCAATATTGGCTAGCTAGCGCCTAGCGGTTCCAATGGGGTTGGCCCACAACAACACATCGCGAACAGAAAGGAATGAATGACAACCTTCAAGCTCGCCGCCATTTTGCTCGGAGGTCTTACTGCGGGAGCGGTCGTAGCGGGCCCCGCCGCTCTCGCTTCGGCCGACGACGCAGATTCGCGATTTCTCGATGGCCTCGCGTACCTGAGCAGTACAGGTTTTGACGTCGACGACTATGACCGAAACGAACTGATCGCAACTGGTCATATGGTCTGTGACATGTTCGAACAGGGCAAAGACTCTCCCATCGTCAGTGGGGCGGTAGTGGGAGACCTGAACATGTGGGGCGTTCGCAATCCGAGGTACAACGCCACTTGGATCGTCAAAGGTGCGACTGCCGCCTACTGTCCGGCGTATAGCGCTGAGACCGGGCGCATTTAGCAAGCACGTCCCGTTCGCTGGCGGGCGCCTATATGTAACCGCAAGCTTCCATTTCGTCAGATGCGCACGAGCAGAGGGATAAGAGTGGTGCCACCTAGTGGGCCAAAAAATTCACCGCGCCGCGGCGAGCCAACAAGTCGCGAATTAGTCGAAGGGGTGGGCGACGGCTTGGCGACAATCGGCCGATGGCTGGCCTTAGTCGCGGCCATCACGCTCGGTGTGTTTCTCGGCCTGCTGCTATACGTCGAATTCCTCAAGTCCGAGATTCGCGATGCGTTCTCGGATGCTTTCAACTCGACGCCGAGCTACTCGACACCGACAACGACTCCGGACGATTACCCGACGCTGACGACGGCCTATCCAATGCCGCCAGCGACGAGGGAATATCAACCCAGAACGCCATACCCAACGTCCTGGCCGACGCCGACCCCGTAACCCGGGGGTCGCCCCCGTGCGCCATCGCCCGGCTGTGCAGCCTGTTTGCGGGGATGACTCACGGTGGGTCAGCGGGGAGACAATTAACTCCCCGGACAACTGACGGCTCAGCCGTCGTCTCCGCCTCCACCCAGCTTGCCGAGGCCGCCGACGGTGCCGCTCACCGCGTCGCTGACCTTGTCGGTCACCGACTTGACGGTGCCGCTCACCGCGTCGGTGACCTTCTTCGGCGCGTCCTGGACCGTCGAGCGCAGCCCGCCCGTCGTGTTCTGGACCGTCGAGCGAAGATCACCCGGTGCGTTCGCGCCACCGGGGCCACCAGACGTGCGGCCGTTTCCGATCGTCGTCGGCCCACCCGGGTTCCCCGTGCCGGTGATGACGTTCAACCGCGGACGCGTCCGTGGTGCCGAATCGGCCGGCGGAAGGTTCAGATTCTCCGCGACATTCGCCACGGCGGCGGTGGTGTTCGACACGACCGGCGCCGGGGCCGCGAGCAGGTTGCCCGGAAGGGCCGGTGCGGGCGCAGGTGCCGCCGGCGTGGCAGGCGGCAGCGGCTTGCCCAACTCCTCGACCGGTTGTGTCGCCTCTTCGACCGCTTGCGAGGTCTGCGTCAGCACTTCATTCAATGCGACCATCTGCTGCGCAAGCTCTTTGACGGCCGGGCCGAAGACTCCGTTGAGCGCCTTTTCGATCTGGGGGTTCAACGGCCCGAGGGTGCTGCTGAGCGGAGCGCGCAGAGCGGTGCTCACCGGCGTGCGGTTGTTGGCGACGCCCAGGTTCGTGAGGGCTTCGCTGACCGGACCGTCGAGCGATTGTCCCCCCGGCGCGGTGCCCACCTGGGTCGTCGGCACCGTCGAGACACCGAACAAGGACGGGCCGGTGACCCCTGCTCCCGAAGTGCCTGCATTGACCGAGCCGAGCGAGTACACGACGGGCACGGGCCCCAGCGACGTCAACAGCAAGCCGACGGTGCTCCCACTGTTGTAAGCGATGCCGTCCGTTCCGACATAAGTTGTCGACGGAGTGCTCTGGCGCGTGTACGACGCCAGGATCGGCGGGCTCACCACCGCCCCTGCAGGAGTGATCACCGCCGGCATGGCGACGACTCCGAACGACGAGATGCCGTACGGCAGTTCCGCACCTTCGGCGGCGATCGGAACGGCGACCACAGTCTCGGATCCGAGGTTGGGCAGGCCCGCCGGCAGCGGAACTTTCGACAATGCATCAACCGGCCCGACGACCACGATCGGCGCCGCGGCCAGCAACCCGAGCGACCCGCCCAGCGCACGGTACGAACCTGATCCGGCGGGAATCCACGCGGTCAACGTCGGCGTGGAGACGACGTCGTCGAGCGGCGCGAGGGTGTCACCGACGAGCTTCTGCACCTCCGGAGGCGCATCCGAAAGCGAGACGCCGGCAACGGTGATCCGGTCGCTGATCCGGTTGACCAGACCGGCTGCGGTGTGGCTGGGCAGCTGGATGAACGTGCTGCCGAGACTGGTCTTGCCGCTGGCTGCAAACAGTGGCCAGTTGAAGGTCGTCACGAACTCGGTCTGTGTCGCCGTCAAGCCGATCACGTCGAGCACGTCTTCAACTGTCGGGACACCGGCGATCTGTCGGCCCACCCCCGGCGCCTGGTTGAGGGCGTTGAGCGCGTCGATGACGCTCTTGATGCTCGCGAGCGGCAACAACACGGTGTCGGCCACGGCCTCCACCTCGTCTCCGGCGCCCGGGCTCAGCGTTTCAGCGGTGGCGGCGATGACCATCACCGTGGCGTCCCCCGAGATGCCGGGCACGACGTCCAGGCCGGTCGCCGAGGACGAGGCCGCCAGTAGACCTTCGGTGGTGGTCAGATCTTTTTGCGTGGTGCGTGCGGTGAAGGTGGGCAGCCAGCCGCCCGACCATCCGGCAATCGGGTTCCAGAACGCCGCGGCGGCGCCGCCGAAGGCGCCCGCGAAGACCAGGGCGCTGTCCATGGCCCGCGCCCCGCCCGTGACGGCCTCGGTGTAGGGACCGGTGGATGCGGCAAGCGCGACATCCGCGTTGACAGGGGGTTTGGGTGCGGCGATGGCGACAGTCAGGGCCGTCGCCGCGACAGTGGCGGCGCCGGCGACGGCGAACTTCGAGGGGCGACCCATGTTCCGGTGGTTGCCAGTCATCTGACCAGTCCCTTCAAACCTACTTCACCGAACACCGCTATTGTCAAGATCGTTAATTCAGCCGGCCTACCCACTTCTTCGCGGCTTCAAACCCCTCGTGTGAAAGCTGCTTCGCGTCGGTGAAGACGGCCGGTGAGATCCGGTGTTAGCTGGCAAAACGCGACACCACCCCCGACACCTGCGTCCGCGATTCGACGACCGAACGTGGGTTGCGCGGATATCGTCACGATCATGATCGTCGGTCGCCGCGAGTTCATCTGCGGCGCAGGCTTGATCACAGCGGCCGCGTTGCTGTCCGCGTGCAGTGAGGGAAACCGAGCGGACGGCGAACATGTCGCGATCGTCGGCGCCGGATTCGCCGGACTCGCGGCCGCACGCCGACTGGCGGACGCCGGAGTACGCGTCACCGTGCTCGAAGCGCGCGACCGGATCGGCGGCCGCACCAGAACCGACGCTTCACTGGGCGTACCGGTCGACATCGGCGCGTCGTGGATCCATGGCACACAAGGGAATCCGATCACCGAACTGGCCGACGCCATCGGAGCCGGAACCGTCGACACCGACTTCGATGACTTCGCGTTGTTCGACAATGGCCGCGAGGTCGCTTCCGATGCCAGGGCAGGCCTGTTGACCGAGTCGGACAGGATCGCCGTCGGTCTCGACGAACTCAGCGCGAACGCCGCCGGCAGCGCCTCGGTCGCCGATGGGCTCGCCGAGGTCGCCGACATGAACGATCCACTGATCTCATGGATCGTGGCGTCCCAGATCACCGGCGAGTATGCCGCCGATCAATCCAGTTGTCGCTGCGGTGGTTTGGCAGCGACGGCGAGATGGACGGTCCTGATGTGCTGCTCCCTGGCGGCTACACACAACTGTCACAACACCTTGCCCGCGGCCTCGAGATTCGGCAGAACACCGTTGTCCGGCGAATCACCCACGACGACCGCGAGGTACACATCGACACCTCCGCCGGTCCGGTGACCGCCGACCGCGTCATCGTGACCGTACCTCTCGGCGTCCTCAAAGCCGATGCCATCGCATTCGATCCCCCACTGCCACAACCGAAACGCGACGCCATCGGTCGCCTGGGCTTCGGCCTGCTCAACAAGGTGGTGCTCGCGTTCGACCAACCGTTCTGGCCTCGCACACGTCCGATGATCGGACTCGTCGGCCCAGATCAACCCGTCAGCGACCTGGTCAACGGTCTGCTGCTGTCGGACAAGCCGATCCTGATCGGGTTGCGCTCGGGGCAAGCCGCATGGTCACGCGAGGCGCTGCCGGACGGGGATGCGGTCGCGCAGGTCATCAACGCACTGGATGCCCCCGAGCCGACGAGATCGATTGTCACCCGTTGGGGCACAGACCCCTACAGCCTCGGGTCGTACAGCTTCATCGCGGTCGGATCGAGTCCGGATGACATGAGCGCTCTCGGTGAGCCCGTCGGCGAACGACTCCTGTTCGCCGGAGAAGCCACGAATCCGGAGTTCTTCGGCACCGTCCACGGCGCCTATCTCAGCGGAATACGCGAAGCAGACCGGATTCTCGGTTAACCGCTTGATGCGCGATCGTCGCGGTGGCTCCGTTGTAGTTCGCGCTCGGCCTCCTCGAGTGCGCCGCGCGCGGACCGCAACCGCTCGAGAAGGTCATCAGTCTCGTGCTGAGCTCGGTCAACCGCCCGGGCTTCCTCCATCGACCCGCCTACGTCGCACTGGTATCGGAAGATCCCTTAGCCGGCTCAGACCGGCAGGCTTGTACCGGTTTCCTTCTCGGCGAACTCCCAGAGCCTTCTGGCGTCATCGTAATCGCAGGCGACCGCGCCCCGGCCGCTCAACGTCGGCGCACCCTTCAAGCCGTACCTGCTGTCGATGCCGACGTAGCTGCCGGGCGGAATCGGCTCGGTGATGCAGTACAGCGTCGGTGCCGCGCCCGCGTCGAGGTCGTTGGCGAGCACCCGGGCCGCCGCCTTGACCACTGCGTGGAATGCGGCCATCGCCGGCTTCTCGGAGACGTTCGACAGATTCGACGCCACCCAGCCGGGGTGTGTCAGGAAGCTGGTGATCGGTGAGCCGGCCTCCCGCAGCCGGCGGTCGAGTTCGAGGCCCCACAGCATCACGGCCAGCTTCGAGCGGGCGTACGCCGGGAACGCCGACCATTTGCTGGAGCGCAGGTGCGGGTCGTCGAAGTTGATGCTCGCCGATTTGTGCGCATCCGAGCCCACGTTGATGATCTTCGAGCGCACCCGCCCGAAGAGCAGGTTGGTCAACGCGAACGGTCCCAGGAAGTTGGTGCCGAGCGTCGTCTCGAAGCCGTCCACGGTTTGGCCTCGGTTCTGCGCGACGAGGCCCGCGTTGTTGATGAGGATGTCGACGTCACCCTCGAGCAGATCGGGGAAGGCGTGCACCGACGACTGATCGGCCAGGTCGAGTTTGATCACCGTCGTTGCGCCGCCCATCTCAGCGGCTCGTTGTGCGCCCAACTCGGGGTTGCGAACCGCCAGGATCACGTGCGCGCCGGCACCGACCAGCGCGCGCGCCGTCGCCAGACCGACTCCGTTGGTGGCCCCCGTGACGATGATCCGTTTTCCGCTCAGATTGCCGAGCCGGCTCGGCGACCAATTCGTAGCCACCGTGTGAGGTTAGGCGATGCGGCCGAGCCTCACCTTCGTTGACACCACGCATCGGCGCTGGTTGTCTTCTCGCCGATGAGCGACTCCGCCCGCGAGATCGAGAATCTCGTCTACGCCTACGCCGAGCGAATCGATTCCGGCGATTTCGACGGTGTCGGCGCACTGTTCACCCACGGTCGGATCCACGCCGTCGAGAACGGGCCACCGGACACGGTTTTCGAGGGCGCGACCCGGGTGCGGCAGATGTTCGAGATGGCGGTGCGTCTGTATGACGACGGCACTCCCAAGACCAAGCACTTCACCACGAATGTGACGGTTCACGTCGACGAGGACGCCGGAACGGGCCGCGGTAGCGCCTACTACTGCGTCACACAGGCCACACCCGATCTGCCACTGCAGGTCATCGTGACCGGCCGCTACCGCGACACCTTCCACCGCGTCGACGGCACATGGTGCTTCGACAGTCGCACCATGTTCGTCGACCAGGTCGGCGACACCAGCCACCACCTCAAGTTCTAGAGGCGGCCGAGCTTCACCACTTCCACGGCTTGTTCCAGTGCCCTGGCGGCGGGACACCGGGTATGTGGGCGATATGTCCGGGCGGCGGCGGCTTCGGCACGTGGATGTGCACCGGCGGGACCTTCGGAACGTGGACATGCACCGGGCCCGGCGGTTCCCACCACCAGTCGTCGTGGGCCATCGCCTGGCCCGCGCCCACACCGACGGACGCGAATGCAAAGGCGCCGGCCATCACGGCTGTGGTCGCGATCTTTTTCCTGACTGTCATCGTCATCGTGATTCCTCTCGGCTGTCTGCCCTCCGCCGCAACGGACGCTCGATAGTGCGTTCCAACGCGACCGGGCCCTCACGACTTCCCCGACGGTCCCATCCTGCCACTGCGGCGAGTGCGGCCGCCAATCGCCCTACGGCGCGAATTCGTTGACGACGTCAGCGACCCTGCGCACCTGGTCGACATCTGAACTGGTTGGAATCAGATGAATCTCGTCGGTGCCGATGTCGTGGAACCGGCGCAAGACGTCGAGCAGTTCTCGTTCAGTGCCCGCCCAGCCCGTCGCAGGCGCCATCGCATCGACCACGTCGGCGGGGATCCAGTTCATGTAGCGCCGCAGATGCCGGTGTACCTGCTCGCGCGGTTGGTCACCCTCGCCGATCGCGAACCAGAACGACGTGGCCAGGTGCGGTGCGGGCTTACCGGCGTCGGCCCAGGCGGCGCGGGCGACATCGAACAGCTCGTTCTGCCTGTCGACGTCCAGATCGAGCGTCGTACCCGCCAGCCCGTCGGCCCACTGTGCGGCGCTGCGCACCGTCTTGGGCCCGATCGTGCCGACCAGCAACCTCGGGCCGCCGGGCTGCACCGGCGTCGGGCCCACCGGCAGGACGGATTCGGTGACCTTCTCACCCGCCCAGACCCTGCGCATCACCGCGACGCGATCGGCCATCCCGCGCATGGTCTGCCCGGCCGGGTCCGCGCCGACCGCGCGGTAGTCCTCCTCCCTGCCGCCGACACCGAGACCGACCGTCAACCGGCCGCCGCAGAGCATGTCGCCGGTGGCCAGCGCCTTGGCCAGCATCACGGGGTCGTGCAGCTGCGGGACCACCACGGTGGTCACGAGGCGAACCCGCTCCGTCCATGCGGCGACCGCGCCGAGCAACGTCAGCGAGTGCGGGTTGTCGAACGCGATGCGCTCACCCCAGCACAGCGACGAGAAGGGCCCGCCGTCGATCACCCGAGCCCACCCCTGGAGCGTCTCGGCATCAAGGTCGGCTTCCATGACAGGCAGCGTCATCCCGATTTGCACGACGGCGATTCTGGCACGGCTGGCAGCATGGGGACATGGCGATCACCACCACGTCCGTCGCGCACATCCGGCTGACCGTGACCGACATCGAGCGGTCGCGCGAGTTCTACGAGGCCGTGTTCGGCTGGAGCGTGTTCATCGAACTTCCCGAGGGCGCCGACGCGGCAACCCGCCAGGCGCTCAGCTTCCTGTACGGCGGCGTCATCTACGACCTCGGTGGTGTGCTTGTGGGCTTGCGACCGGCGGCCATGAGCACCGACGCCTTCGACGAGAACCGCACGGGTCTCGACCACGTCGCGTTCCGGTTGACCAGCAAAGACGAACTCGACTCCGCGGAAAGCCATCTCGATTCTCTCGGCGTCGAGCATGAGCCGATCAAGGACATCGGGCCGATGTACATCCTCGAATTCCGCGATCCGGACAACATCGCGTTGGAGTTGACCGCCCCGAAGTGACGCCTCAGGTGAGCCTGCCGATGATGTCGGCCGCCGAACCCGGTGCGGCCGCGCGAAATCCGGTGCCCGCCCACACATTCACCCCGTGCGGATCGCCCGCCCGTACCGCCGCCGCCCGCAACGGGCTGGTCAGGTAGTGCACCTCGGGATATCCCAACGGCGCCTCGTCTTCGTGATCGTCGACGAACCGGTTCCGCAAGCCGCGCGCGTAACGACCCGAGAACGCCTTCGTCACAACGGTTTCGGTGAACTCACCATCCTGCAACGCCGCACGGTGCACGGCGCTGCTGCCCGCCTCGTCGGCGAGCAGGAACGCGGTGCCCAGTTGTGCGGCCACCGCGCCCACGTGCCGGACCCGCGCGACGTCCTCGGCGGTCATGAGACCTCCCGCCGCGACGACGGGCACGTCGACGTTGGCCATCACCGATGCCAGCAGGTCGTCCAGCGGGACCTCTGACGGCCGGGCGGTCGGGTCGAAGGTGCCGCGGTGACCTCCGGCGCCGGGGCCCTGCGCGGCCACCGCATCGACGCCGCGGGCGACCGCCTGCTGCGCTTCGGCGAGCGTGGTCACGGTGCCCACCGTGGTGATGCCGGCCGCGCGCAACCGCTGGATCTCGTGGGCGCTGGGCAGGCCGAAGGTGAACGACGCCACCGCGGGTCGCAGGTCGAGCAGGACGTCGATCTTGGCCGCCCAGGCGTCGTCGTCGAACCGGGGTTCCCCGAGTGTGGCGCCGTAGCGTTCGGCGTCGCGGGTGAGCGCCTGCGCATAACGCGCGATGGCCTCGGGGTCGGCCGCGCTGGGTTGCGATGCGAACAGGTTGGCGCCCACCGGACCGGTTGTCAGGCGCTGCGCCGCGGTGAGGCGTTCGCCGAACGCCTCGGCGGTCAGGTAACCGGCGGCGACGAAACCCAGGCCGCCCGCGTCGGTGCCGGCCGCGGCGAGTTCCGGGGTGGAGGGGCCACCGGCCATCGGGGCCACGATGACGGGATGTTCGAGGTCTGAGAAGTCGAACGGCACGGGTCCATCGTGCATCGTTGTCGGGTCGCCACCGCGGTGGTTGACTGAATCGGTATGGCCATCACGTTCAACCACACCATCGTGGCCACCAAGGACCGCGAGGAGTCGGCCCGGTTCTTCACCGAGTTGTTCGGGTTGCCCCCTGCCCGGGAGTTCGGCCATTTTCTGGTCGTGGACCTGGCGCACGACGCCAGCCTCGATTACGCCCAAGTCGGCCCGGATGAGGAGATCCGCCCGCAGCACTACGCATTCCTGGTGTCCGACGACGAGTTCTCTGAGATCTATGACCGCATCGTGGCGCGAGGTCTGCAGCACTGGGCGGACCCGCGCGGCATGCGCCCCGGCGAGATCAACCACAACGACGGCGGTCGCGGAGTCTACTTCCGGGATCCGTCGGGCCACTACCTCGAGATCATCACCCGCCCCTACGGATCCGGCGCGGACTGACCCGCGTCATCAGTTGAGCGAGTGGCCGCGCTTGGTCTCCTGATCGCGGTAGTCGTCGGCGAGCTTGCGGACGTGCTTGGGCAGCGCATCGGCGGCCACGTCGGCGACGCTGGTCTGTTCGAGCACCGATCGCATGCTCGCGCGCAGCGCACGCCAGACGTCGGTCAGCGGCGTCGTCGGGCCCGTATAGGGCAGGTCCCCCAGACCGATGTCACGGACGCTGGCAAGGGGTCCGTCGATGCAGCGCAACACGTCGGCGATGCTGATGTCCTTCGCCGGGCGGGCCAACTCGTAGCCGCCCTCGCGGCCGCGGTGGCTGCGCACGAGGCGGTCGGTGCGTAGCGCAGACAGGATGTCGACGAGGAACTGCGGCGGAATGCCCTGTGCTTTGGCGAGGTCGTCGGTGGTGACGAGGACGCCGTCGGCGGCGGTGGCCAGTTGCACCATCGCGCGGACGGCGTACTCCGCTTTGGCCGACATGCGCATGGATTCAGTCAATCACGCGTGACGGCGAGCACGGCCTCGGCCAGTTCGGGCCGGCACACCACCAGGTCGGGCAACAGCGGATCGGGCCGGTTGTAGCGCAGCGGCGAGCCGTCGATGCGGGAGGTGTGCAGTCCGGCGGCGCGGGCGACGGCGACCGGGGCCGCCGAGTCCCACTCGTACTGGCCTCCGGCGTGCACGTACACATCCGAGAGACCCTGCACGACGGAGGCGACCTTCGCTCCGGCCGAGCCCATCTCCACCAACGTGCCGCCCAGCGCGTCGCGCACCGCGAGCGCGATCGCCGGCGGCCGGGTGCGGGACACGACGATTCGCGGGGTTTCGGGTTGCGCCGGCGGAGGGGTGACCGTGGGGGTGGCCAGCGTGATGCCCTGCGCCGGTAGCGCGACCGCCCCGGCGACCAGGTCTCCTGCTGCCCAGAGCGCAACGTGCACCGCCCAGTCGTCGCGTCCGAGTTCGGAGAACTCCCGGGTACCGTCGAGGGGGTCGACGATCCAGACACGTTCGGCGGTCAAGCGCACAGGGTCGTCGGCGCCCTCCTCCGACAGCACCGCATCGTCCGGCCGCTCAGCCGCCAGCGCCTCGGTCAGCAAGTCGTGGGACCGCTTGTCCCCGGCAGCCTTTCGCTCCTGTGGTGTGGCATCCGCGAGCTCTTGCCGGATGTCGAGCAGGAGCCTTCCGGCCGCCGTCGCCAGCCGCGCGGCGAGCTCGTGATCGCTCACTGCCCGCGTTCCAGCAGATCGATCACCATCTGAGCCAGCTCCTCGGGATCGCGGTCGGGCGTCAACCTCAGGTCGGGGTTCTTGGGCCGTTGATAGGGGCTGTCGATACCGGTGAAGTGGGTGATCTTCCCGGCGCGCGCCTTGGCGTACAAGCCTTTCGGATCGCGTCGCTCGCAGTCCTCCAGCGGGGTGTCGCAGAACACCTCGAAGAAGTCGAGCCCGGCCTCGGTGGTCACTTGTCGCGCGAGGGCACGGTGTTCCTCGAGCGGGCTGATCGCGGGCACCAGCACAACCTGCCCGGAATCGGCGAGGATCGCGGCCACATGAGCGAGCCTGCGCTGGTTCTCGGCGCGGTCGGCCATCGAAAATCCGAGGTCGGCGTTGAGGCCGTGACGCAGGTTGTCGCCGTCGAGAACGTAAGCGGGAACGCCTTTTTCGATCAGCTTCTGCTCGACGAGCATCGCCACCGACGACTTGCCCGAGCCCGACAGGCCGGTGAACCACACCGTCCGGCCCTTGCTCAGCCGGTCCTCGGCCTTGCACAGCGACTCGTGCCTGACGGTGTTGGGGCTCGAGGTGCGGGCGGTCACCTGCGGCAGGATCATGCCCGCGGCGACCGTGCCGTTGGTGTTCGGGTCGATCAGGATGAACGAGCCGGTGGTGGCGTTGCGGCTGTACTCGTCGAGCAGCAACGGTTGTTGTGTGCGCAGCGAGATACGGCCCAGCTCATTGAGTTTGAGCGCGGTGACTTCCTTGTCCCGGTGCAGCGTGTTGACGTCGAGGCGGTAGTCCAACGCCGTGACCCGCGTCCGCGTGGTGCGGGTGGTGTGCTTGATGACGTAGTCGCGGCCGGGTTCGAGGGCGGAGCCGTCGGCCATCCAGCAGACGGTGGCGTCGAACTCCTGGGCCACCCGCGGTTGGTTGTTCGGCCGGGCGATGAGATCGCCGCGCGAGATGTCGATGTCGTCGGTGAGGCTGATCGCCACCGCCATCGGGGGGAATGCCTCATCGATCGGTCCGCTGGGCCCCTCGATCGCCGCGATCCGCGACGTCAGGCCGGTGGGCAGCACGACGACGTCGTCGCCGACCTTCATCACTCCGCTGGCGACCGTGCCCGCATAGCTGCGATGGTCGTGATGCTCCAGCGACTGCGGGCGGATCACATACTGGACCGGGAACCGCACGTCGACGAGGTTGCGGTCACCGGCGATGTACACCTCTTCGAGATGGCTCAGCAGCGGCGGACCTTCGTACCACGGCGTCTTGTCGGATTTGGTGACGACGTTGTCTCCGTTGAGCGCCGACAGCGGAATCGTCGTCACGTCGTGGATGTCCAGGCGCGCGGCGAAGTCGTGGAAATCGTCGCGGATCTTCTCGAACCGCTCTCTGTCCCAGCCGATCAGGTCCATCTTGTTGACGGCGAGGACGATGTGCCGGATGCCGAGCAGCGATGCCAGGAACGCATGGCGGCGGGACTGCTCGAGCAACCCGTGGCGCGCGTCGACCAGGACGATCGCCAATTGCGCGGTGGAGGTTCCCGTCACCATGTTGCGGGTGTACTGAATGTGGCCGGGAGTGTCGGCGATGATGAATTTGCGCTTGGGCGTAGCGAAGTAGCGGTACGCGACGTCGATCGTGATGCCCTGTTCACGCTCGGCCCGCAGGCCGTCGGTCACCAACGCCAGATCCGTGTAGTCGTGACCGCGTTCCTTGGAAGTCCGCTCGACGGAGGCCAGTTGGTCTTCCATGACGGCCTTGGAGTCGAAGAGCAGCCGCCCGATCAGGGTCGACTTGCCGTCGTCGACGGATCCGGCGGTGGCGATCCGCAGCAGCGTCGCGGCGGGCCGGGTGGTGGCGCCGCGTTCGGCGGTGCGAGTCATCAGAAATACCCCTCCCGCTTGCGGTCTTCCATTCCGGCCTCGGAGATGCGGTCGTCGGCGCGGGTGGCACCGCGTTCGGTGAGCCGTGAGACCGCCGTCTCGGCGATCACCTCGGAAACCGTTGCGGCGTGCGACTCCACGCAGCCGGTGCAGGTGACGTCGCCGACGGTGCGGAACCGCACGGTCTTCTCGATGATCTGCTCGTCCTTGCGCGGCTGTAGGTACTTGTGTACGGCCAGCAGCATGCCGTCGCGCTCGAACACCTTGCGGCGGTGGGCGTAGTAGATCGACGGCAACTTGATCTTCTCGGCGCCGATGTAGGACCAGATGTCGAATTCGGTCCAGTTCGACAGGGGGAACACGCGGATGTGCTCGCCCTTGTGGTGGCGGCCGTTGTAGAGGTTCCACAGCTCGGGCCGCTGGGCCTTCGGATCCCATTGGCCGAACTCGTCGCGGAAGGAGAACACCCGTTCCTTGGCGCGTGCCTTCTCCTCGTCGCGGCGAGCACCGCCGAACGCGGCGTCGAACTTGTTCTCGCGGATCGCGCGCAGCAGGGTCACCGTCTGCAGCGGGTTGCGCGACGGGATCGTCTCGACCACGCGCCCGGCGTCGATGTCGTCCTGCACCTTGGCCACGACCAGCCGGACGCCGAACTCCTCGACGAGCTCGTCACGGGTCTGCAGAACCTCGTCGAAGTTGTGGCCCGTGTCGACGTGCATCACCGGGAATGGCAGCCGGCCCGGGCGGAACGCCTTGAGCGCCAGATGCAGCATCACGATGGAGTCCTTGCCGCCGGAGAACAGCAGCACGGGCCGCTCGAACTCCGCGGCGACCTCGCGGATGATGTGAATGGCCTCGGCTTCCAGGGACCTCAGATGGCTGAGTTCGTAGCGCCCGGCATGGACTTGTTCGGTGGTGGCCGTCATCATTTCCTCGTAAAGTTGGTAGGAATGACCATATTTACGATCATTACCCGGTATTAGACACCGCTGTCGCCCGGGGTGTCAACGCCCGTCGCTTTCTGCGCGACGGTGCGTGTTTGCACACGACATGCCGCCAGAATTCGACGGCTTGCGCACGCTCGAGGCGCCGCGAACGTGCGCTCAGCACTTACCCGCGAGGTAGTTGCCTCATGTCGCGCCGTGCCGATACTCGACCCATGACCACCACTTCCCCGCCCCGATCGGGTGCCGATGTCATGGCGCTTTTCATTCCGCAGTCCCCATTCGTCGCCAAACTCGGCATCGTCGCCGAGCGACTCGACGGCGACGAGGTCCGGTTGCGCCTGCCGTGGGACGCGTCGAACGTGACGGTCGGCGACATGGTGCACGGCGGTGCGATCGCGGCGTTGGCCGACGTTGCGGTGATGGCCGCGGCGTGGTCGCGGGCCGCGGTGCCGGAGTCACTGCGCGGGGTCACCACATCGATGTCGATGCAGTTCCTGGCACCCGCCCGAGCGTGTGACCTGGTCGCGATCGGGCGGGTGCTGCGCCGTGGCAGGACGTTGGTGAACTGCGAGGTCGACGTCGTGACCGCCGACGGTGATGCCGTGGCGAAGGCGATCGCAACCTACAAAGTCGGTTAGCGCACACTCGCGGGCGTCGAGCGCGCGCAAAGTGCCGGAATTTCGCGGCGCGTCGTGCGCAGACACGGGCGCTCGCGCCGCAAGGGAGTTAGAGGGTGACCTCGGTCAGCCGGCCGGTGGCGACGTCGAAGATGAAGCCCCGCAGCGACTCGTGCTTGGTGACGAACGGGCTCGCCTCGATCCGCCTCAGCGACTGCCGCACGTCCACCTCCAAGTCGATGAACGACTCGGCCGCCCACTCGGGTTTGATGCCGATCTCATCCTGGATCTGCTGCTTGAACCCGTCGTCGGTGAAGGTCAGCATGCCGCAGTCGGTGTGGTGAATCAGGATGATCTCCTTGGTGCCGAGCAGTCGCTGGCTGATGGCCAAGGAGCGGATCTCGTCGTCGGTGATGACGCCGCCGGCGTTGCGGATGACGTGCGCCTCGCCGTCGCCCAGACCGAGAATCCGGTAGACGTCGCGACGGGCGTCCATGCACGCCACCACCGCGACGTGCTTGCTCGGCGGCAGCGGCAGCGGACCGGAGAACGTCTTCGCGTACTCCTCGTTGTTCTTCAGATATTCGTCGGTCACGGACACGCCGTCGACCATAGCCAACCCGGCGTGGTTCGCGCGGCAAGAAAATCACGCCGATCAAATATGGACGGCCGCCCCGTCCAGGGGCACAGGGCGGCCGTCGGCCGGATACATCTTCCTCAGTCCACCGGCACGTACAGGTCGTACACCGTGGTTCCGCCCACGGCAATGGGGGTGAACGTCTTCTGCACCCACGTGGCGATCGCGGTGGCGCTCTCGTTGTGTCCGCGGGGTGGGCCGCCGTGGCCGTCCGGGATGAAGTAGCGGACCTCCCCCCGCGCGACGTACGCCTGGAACTGCGCGAGCGTCGGCGAGTTGTCGGACCCGCTGAAACCGCCGATGGACATCACCGATGCCCCCGTCTCCAGTTCGAGGCTGCCCGCAGACATCGAGCCGACGGTCGCGGCCGCCCACCGCGTTCCAGCGGTCCGCAGGAGGTTCTCGAGTGCGGGGTTGTCGTCGGCCGCGCCGGGCGGGCCGTGGGCACCGCGCGGTCCGTCAAAGCCCGCGCCGGGCCCGTGGCCGCCGCTCGGACCGGCGACGGGGATGGGCCCTGCCTGGGTATTGCCGACGGTGGCAAGCGTGTACGCGGCCGGGCCGGCCAGGCCGGCCACCACTGCGGTGATCGCGAGGACCTTGGCCGCCCGTCCCAGCCGGTGTGCCCCGACCACCATCATCGCCGCGGCGACGACGGAGACCACGAGCACCACCCAGCGCAGCGCGGGCCACCACTGCGGTGTCCTGTCCAGGAGGATGAAGACCCACACACCGGTGACTGCCGACATAACACCCAACACCATGCGCGATGCGAGAAACTCTTTGCCGCGCCACAATTCGCTGGCCGCTAGGCCGACTAGCGCCGCCACCGCCGGTGCCAGCGCGACGGTGTAGTAGGGGTGGATGATGCCATCCATGAAGCTGAATACGGCGCCGGTCACGAGCAGCCAGCCGCCCCACATCACGAGCGCGGCCCGCAGGGGCGACGTTCGCGGGCTGTGGCGGGTGAACCACAGTCCGGCCAGCAACCCGATCAGCGCCGCGGGCAGCAGCCACGAGGCCTGGGCGCCCATGGCTTCACCGAACATCCTCCCGACGCCCGGTTCCCCACCGAAGAACAGGTTGTGCCCGAAGCCGGGTCCCCCGGGACCGGGTGCCGGCGGTGGGCCACCCGGGCCGCCGCCGCCGGCGATGCGTTCGATTCCGTTGTATCCCAACGCGAGCTGCAACAGGCTGTTGTCGGTGGACCCGCCGATGTAGGGCCGTGACCGGGCCGGCCACAATTCGACCAGCGCGATGTACCACCCGGCGGAGACCACCATCGCGAGCGCACCGATTGCGAGCTTGCCGATGCGCCGCCACATCCCGACCGGCGCGGCGATCACAAACGCCAGCGCCAGACCCGGCACGACGAGGAACGCCTGCAGCATCTTGGTCAGGAACGCGAACCCGAGTGCGCAGCCCGCCAACGCCATCCACCGAGTGCTCGCGGTCTCGGTCGCCCGCACCACGCAGTAGGCGGCCACCACCATCAGCAGCACCAGCAGCGCGTCCGGATTGTTGAAGCGGAACATCAGCGCCGCGACGGGCGTGACCGCCAGTGCGGCGGCGGCGATCACGCCCGCGACGGGATCACTTGCTCTGCGCACGGCGGCGTACAGCACCGCGACCGAACCGACGCCCATCAATGCTTGCGGTAGCAGCATGGTGAACGCGCTGAAACCGAACAGCCTCCCGGACAACGCCATCACCCACAGCGCGGCCGGCGGCTTGTCCACCGTGATGGCGTTACCCGAGTCCAGCGAACCGAACAGCCAGGCTTTCCAGTCCTGCGTGCCGGCTTGGGCCGCCGCCGCGTAATAGTCGTTGGCCCATCCGTTCGCACCGAGGCCCCACAGGTACAGCACCGCGCTGGCCAGCAGCAGCGCAATCAGCGCCGGGCGGGTCCAGCGCGGCTCGCCCCGATCTGCCGCTACCTCGGACGTCGAGGCCAGCCGCGGGAATGTCTGCGTGATCGTCATCGCCGGGTTTCCTTGCTGTTGCCGCTCTTTCGCATCTTTCGGCCCCTGTTGGGATGGAACACCCAACCGCGCAGCAACACAAACCGCGCCGCGGTGGCCACCAGGTTGGCCAGCACCAACACTGCCAACTCCACCAAATGGTGGGGATGGGCGACCAGCAGGTGCAACGCGGCGAGGGATCCGCTGGTGATACCGAGCGCGATCCCGAACACGATCAACCCCTCGAGGTGGTGTCGGGTCACGTTCGTGAACCCTCCGATACCGAAGGTGAACCGGCGATTGGCCGCCGTGTTGGCTACGGCGGTGGTCAGCAGCGCGATCAGGTTCGCCGCCTGCGCCCCGAGCCAGCCCTGCATGAGCATGAACAGCACGACGTACGCCGCGGTCGAGACGATGCCGACCGCGCCGAAGCGCACGACTTGACGAAACAGCGACCCCGGGACCGCGGATCTCCTCGAGCCGAGTTGGGCGGCGATGTCGTACACCGGAATCGAGCCGTTGGCGAATCCCCGCAGCAATCGTCGGATTCCTCTCAGGTCGGCGGTGGCGGTGGCGATGATGTCGACGCGGCTGTCCGGGTCGTCCACCCAGTCGACGGGCACCTCGTGGATGCGCAGCCCGCTGCGCTCGGCGAGCACCAGCAGTTCGGTGTCGAAGAACCATCCGGTGTCGGCGACATGTGGCAGCAGCAGACGCGCGACGTCGGCGCGGATCGCTTTGAAACCGCACTGTGCGTCGGAGAACTTCGACGCCAGAGTGGACTTCAGGATCAAGTTGTAGCAACGCGAGATGACTTCGCGCTTGGCGCCGCGCACGACCCGGGCACCGCGGCTCAGGCGTGTCCCGATCGCCAAATCGGAGTGCCCGGAGATCAGCGGCGCCACCAACGGGGCCAGGGCATTGAGATCGGTCGACAGGTCGACGTCCATGTAGGCCAGCACCGACGCGTCCGATTCCGACCACACGGCGCGCAGTGCGCGACCCCGTCCCTTCTCTTCGAGCCGTACCACCCGCACATCGCTTAGCTCGGCGGCCAGTTCGGTTGCGACCCGCGGTGTGTCGTCGCAGCTGGCGTTGTCAGCGATCGTGATCCGTGCGGGGAACGGGAAGTGCTCGCGCAGGTGCCTGTGCAGCCGGTGCACCGAGGGGCCTAGGTCGTCCTGCTCGTTGTACACCGGGATCACGACGTCCAGAACCGGGACGCAGGCTTCGCGGGCCAGGGTCGCGGCGTTCGGCCGGGAGTCGAATCGCATCCGTTCGGGGGTGTCACACTCGAGGGCGATGTCTGTCATGGCACTCATGGTCGAGGCGCATGTTGTGTCCCGCGTTGGCCCAACCTGTGCCTGAGCTATGAGTTGCTAGGCAGGTGGGTGAGGTCGTAGACATCCACGCCGTCGATGGTCACCGGCGAGTAATGGGTAGTGACGTAGTCGGCGATGTCCGCGGCATCGCGGCTACCGCTCGCCGTGTGGCGACCGAACGTCATCATGCGACCGCCGAGGAAGTAGTGAATGCGCCGCTCGGCGACCAGCACACGGAACTGCTCGAGCGTCGGCGCGGGATCCGTGCCGTTGAACCCACCGACCGCCATCACCGGGGCACCCGCCGCCAGTTGATAGCCCGCGGCGTTGTTCGAGCCGACGACCGCCGCCACCCACGTGTATCGCCCGGAGTCCGCCCGCAAGGCCGCGGTCAGTTTGGGTCCCGGCTTCGGCGCGTCGAGTAATCCTGGCGGACCGGCGAAACCACGGCCCGAAGGACCGACCGTGGGGATCGCACCGCTGTGCGGGGTTGCGGCGGTGGCCACCGAGAACGCGGCCGGTGGGGCCAGACACGATGTGACCGCCAACAGCGCCACCCACCGTGCCGCCGGCGCAGCGAAATTGCCGGCGACGAGCAGCAGTACGGCCGCGCCGACTCCCCCTACGGCGACCGCCGCGCGTATCCACGGCACCCAATCGGTGTCGCGAGACAGCAGCACCGCCGCGAGGCTCACCGTCACTACGACCGTGACCGCCATCGCTGTCGCCGCACGGACGTCGAAACGGTTCTGCCACACCAGGTTTGCTCCGATACCGATGCATCCCGCGATAGCGGGTGCGAGCGCCACGGTGTAGTAGGAGTGGATGATGCCGCCGGCGAAGCTGAACACCGCGGCCGTGACGATCAACCAGCCGCCCCACAAAATCAGCGCAGTGCGCTTCCGGTCGGTGCGCGGACAGCGCCTGAGGAGGATGAGACCCGCCGCCAGGCACACGAGCGCCGCCGGCAGCAGCCAGGCGATGTCCTGGCCCATCCCGGTGTCGAAGAGTCTGCCCCAGCCGACATCGTGGTCGAGGTTGCCCAGACCTCCGGGCTCGTCTCCGGTGATGCGTCCGAACCCGTTGTAGCCCAACGTCAATTCGGTGATGCTGTTGTGCTGCGAACCACCGATGTACGGTCGCGACGACGCCGGCCACATCTCCACGAGCAGCAGGTACCAGCCGCCCGAGACCACCACGGCCGCCGTGGCGGCAAGCAGGTCGGCCAACCGTCGCGGCCACGGCCGATGGCCCCCGACCAGGTACGCGAGGACGAAAGCCGGCAACACGAGGAACGCTTGCAGCATCTTGGCGAGGAAACCGAATCCCACCGCGGCGCCCGCACCGATCAGCCACCACCGGCTGGCGTCTTGCTCGCATGCGCGTTGCACACAATAGGCCGCGACCACCAACAGGAGCACCAGCAGCGCGTCGGGATTGTTGTAGCGAAAGATCAACGCCGCCACCGGTGTCAGCGCCAAAACCGCACCCGCGAGCAGTCCCGCGCCGCGGCCGGCCACCCGGCAGACCGCGGCGTACAACACCGCCACGGCAGCGACTCCCTCGAGCGCCTGCGGCACCAACACACTGACCGGACTGAGCCCGAACAGTCGCACCGAGATGTCGATGACCCACAGCGCCGCGGGCGTCTTGTCGACGGTGATCGCGTTCGCCGCATCGCTGGACCCGAACAGCATCGCGGTCCAGTCGCTCGCACCGGCCTGCGCCGCAGCGGAATAGAAAGCATTGGCCCACCCGCTGGCCGACAGGTTCCAGAGGTACAGCAGCGCCGTCGCCGCCAACAGTATGGGCAGCCCAAGGCGCGAGCGGTCGCGAAATCGTCGCAGTCTCCGCCGCGCCGGGACGGCGTACGCCTGCTCACGCACGGTCACGAGGACGGTCACCGGGTCAAGTGTGGCCGCACAGGCTACGTGCCGGTATTGCCCCCGCTGTGGGCGAGCTGTGAATCGCCGGGGAAGGTGACCACGAAGCGGGTGTCGCCGGGTGTGCTGTGCACATCGATGGTGCCGCGGTGTGCCTTGACGACGGCCGCGACGATCGCGAGACCAAGGCCGGTGCTGCCCTCGCGCCGGGAGCGCGACGAATCGCCGCGGGCGAACCTCTCGAAGATCTCGGGCTGCAACCAGACCGGGATCCCGGGACCGTCGTCGGCCACCGTCAGCACCGCACGACCGTCCGCCTCCACGGTCAGCGACGTGGTCACCGAGGTGCCCGGCGGAGTGTGGGTGCGCGCGTTGGCGAGCAGGTTCGCCAGCACTTGATGCAGACGTGCCTCGTCGCCGGGAACCACCACCGGCTCCTCCGGAAGGTCCAGCGCCCATTGATGTTCGGGTCCGGCGATGTGGGCGTCGCTGACCGCGTCGACGATCAGCCGCGACAGGTCCACCGACTCTCGCTCGAGCGGTCGTCCGGTGTCGAGCCGCGCCAGCAGCAGCATGTCCTCGACGAGCTGCGTCATGCGCGCGGTTTCGGACTCCACGCGGCTCATCGCGTGGGCGACGTCGTCGGGGACGTCGCCGCGTTTGCGCTGCGCCAGCTCGGTATAACCGCGGATGGCGGCCAGTGGGGTGCGCAGCTCGTGGCTGGCGTCGGCGACGAACTGGCGGATACGGGTCTCACTCGCGTGGCGCGCCGACAGCGCTGACGCGATCCGGTCGAGCATCCGGTTCAGCGCCGAGCCGAGCTGACCGATCTCGGTGTGTGCGCCCGCTGGATCGACTCTGACGATCGGCGTGGGCAGACGCACCTCACCCCGTTCGAGTTCCAGGTCGGCGACCTGTCGGGCCGCATCGGAAACCCTTGCCAGCGGCGCGAGTTGGCGCCGGATGATGAGGAACCCGGCGGTTGTCGCCCCGACCAGCGCGACAGCGCCGACCGCTCCGAAGATGACGGCGACGGTCAGCAACGTGTCATCGACATCGGACAGCGGAAGCCCGGTCACGATCGCCTCGCCGGGCCGATGGACCGATAGCGCGAGCACCCGGTAGCGGCCGAGCCCGTCAAGGTCGACCGTCGCGGGCGAACCCTGTGCCACCCGCGCGAGTTGTTGTGCAGCCGCGACACTGATCTCGCTGCGGGTCCCGTCGGCGGTGATGACTCCCGCGTCGACCGGTTCGCCGTGCGAGATCACAGCGCCCAGCGTGCGGGCGGCCTGTCCCGGCGCGTTGAGGAAGGCGGGTCCCGGCCCGGAGTCCTGCCGGAAGATCATGCGTTCGCGGAACCCGGGCCTCGGAAAGCCGGGCGGTGGAGGTGGCGGGCCGAACTCGAACAGTCCCGCCGAGCGCCGACCCGTCTCGAGCAGACGCTCGTCCAGCTGGTCGGTGAGAAAGTGTTGCAGTGCAAGGACTGTGCCGACCCCGACCGCCGCACACACCAGTGCGAGTAGCACGACCTGCGAGGCGAGCAGGCGGGCCCGCAGCGACCACGTCCGCGCCGAACGGATCCGCGTCGACGGCCCGGCTACGGGCCCGTCAGCGCGCGGGCTTGAGGACATACCCGGCTCCGCGCAAGGTGTGGATCATCGGCTCGCGCCCGCTGTCGATCTTCTTCCTCAGATACGAGACGTACAGCTCGACGATGTTCGAGCGGCCGCCGAAGTCGTAGCTCCATACGCGGTCGAGGATCTGCGCCTTGGAAAGCACGCGTTTCGAATTGCGCATCATGAACCGCAGCAGCTCGAACTCGGTGGCGGTCAACGAGATCAGCTCCCCGCCGCGCGTCACCTCGTGGCTGTCCTCGTCGAGGACGAGATCGCCCACCACGATCTTCGCGCCGCCCGATTCGCTCGCCACGCCGGTGCGCCGCAGCAGCGCCCGCAGCCGCAGCACCACTTCCTCGATGCTGAACGGTTTGGTGACGTAGTCATCGCCGCCGGCGGTCAGGCCGGCGATGCGGTCCTCCACCGAGTCTTTGGCCGTCAAGAGCAGCAGGGGCAGGCCGGGTATCTCCTCACGCAGTTTGCGCAGCACGTCGAGTCCGCTCATGTCGGGCAGCATCACGTCGAGTACGACGACGTCCGGCGGCGTCTCGCGGGCCGACGCGATGGCCGACGCCCCGTCGGTCGCGGTCGCGATCTCCCAGCCTTCGTACCGCAGCGCCATCGACACCAGTTCGGCCAGCACCGGTTCGTCGTCGACCACCAGCACGTGAATCGGCTTGCCGTCGGTCCGGCGCATGTCGACGCGGCCGGATCCCTGTTCGCTGACGCCTGGGGGAACGGAGTTGGCCACGGGCCCATTATCCGCAGCCGCCATGAGCGGTTCCTGTGTCGTTTCTATGCGTCGGCTGTGAATGGATGCACAGCGACGACCGAGCCGACGCACAGCCCGCACATATGGATCGCGGACAGTGTTGAGGCGTGAGTATCGACAACCAGGACGACCGATGGGGTGCCCCCGACCCGCAGGCATCGCGATGGGGCCGGCGCGAAACGGTATTGGCGCTTGCCGTCGCGATGGTGATCGCCGGTCTGGGCGGCGCGGCCATCTACGCCGCCACGGACGGCACGTCGGCCTCCCGGCCGCCGGCATTTCACGGGCCGCCCGACGGACCTCCCGGTCTGCCCGGCTGCCTCCCGCAGATGCCCGGAGCACATCCGGCGGGACTGCATGGTCACATCCTCGGCGACGGCACGAAAGCCGCCGGGGACACACGGCCTGGCTAGCCGGTCGGTGCGGGCTCCGCGGTCACCGGGGGCGTGGCCACCGACGTCGTCGGGGTTTCCGGAGCCTTGCTGTCGGTGACCGTCTCGCCGGTGGTGATCTCCGACGTCGTCACCGGCCCCGGGGTCACGGGAGGTTCGTCATCTTGCGCGGCCGTCGTGGAGGCGACCGAGAACGCCCCCATCGCGAGCAGCGCACTCGTCCCGACCGCCGCCGAGAGCAACTTCACCTGTTTCGTGTTCACTTCGATCTCCGTTTGTCCGGTGGGCGCGATCACCGTCGCGGCCCGTCTAACAGCGCAAACAGGGCTTCGTCGTCGAACCCTTGCGTGGTGGATAACGGAACGGGCGGCCGACGAAACGAACGGAGGCGCTACTTGGCGGCTTCCTCCTCCGACGGCAACGGCGCCGGTCCCTTGATGGTGGGCTTCGCGATTCCGACGACCGGAGCCGTGGCCGGGGTGGAGTGTCTGCTCGTCGCGCCGACCGTCATGGTTGGTGTGGCGGTCGCGGGGCGGCTGGTCGAATGTGCTGCGAGCAACCCGAGCGCGGCCATGGCCACGAGTGCACAGCCGCCGATCACCGCCGCGACTGCCCGCATTCCGGCACCGGGTCGCATACCGCGACGTGTCATCTGAGTTCTCCGTTCGTGGTTGCCCAGTCGCCCCGTCGGCGCGGCCACCGGTGAAATCGCAGATGCCCCCCGACTGAACCAGCGGTTGCTGGACACCCGCTGCGACCGCGGTGAGAGTTCGCCAAAACGGCCAGCTCGGCGCGCTGCGACGGCCCGCATCACGGCCATCAGGGCCGTCATCTCCTAACCTGAGCGCATGCAGCCGACCGACAGACCCCCCGCATGACGCGGTTCCTGGCGCGCCGACTGCTCAACTACCTGGTGTTGCTGGCACTGGCGTCGTTCCTGGTTTTCCTGCTCGCGTCGTGGCAGTTCGACCCCCTCGACAGTTTGGAGAGCCGCAACCCGCGTCCGCCGCAGGCCGTCATCGACGCCAAGCGCGCCGAACTCGGACTCGACAAGCCGGTGCTCGAGCAGTACGTCCACTGGGCGTCCGGCGCCATCCGCGGCGACTTCGGGGTGACGATCGGCGGGCAGCCGGTGACCGACGAGCTGTGGCGACGGGTGGGCGTCAGCCTCCGCCTGTTGGTGATCGGCTCGGTCGTCGGGACCGTGATCGGTGTGGCCGCCGGGGCGTGGGGCGCCATCAGGCAGTACCGGCTCAGCGACCGCGTCGTGACCGTGCTGTCCCTTCTGGTGATCAGCACGCCGACGTTCGTGCTGGCCAACCTCTTCATCCTGGCCGCGCTGGGAGTGAACAACGTGTTCGGGGTCCGGATCTTCGAATACACCGGCGAGACTTCGCCATTCCCCATCGAGGGGGCGTGGAATCAGTTCGTCGACCGGTTGCAGCACCTGGTGTTGCCCAGCATGACGCTGGCCATCTCCTCGATCGCGATCTACAGCCGCTACCAGCGCAACGCGATGCTCGACGTCCTCGGGCAGGACTTCATCCGCACCGCGCGGGCCAAGGGCCTGACGCGGCGGCGCGCGCTGGTCAAACACGGCCTGCGCACCGCGCTGATCCCGATGGCGACGCTGTTCGCCTACAGCGTCGCGGGATTGGTGACCGGCGCGGTGTTCACCGAGAAGATCTTCGGCTGGTACGGCGTCGGGGAATGGATCGTCACCGGCATCGGAAACCAGGACATCAACATCGTCGCGGCGATCACCGTGCTGTCGGCGGCGATGATCCTGTTGGCCGGCTTGCTGTCCGACGTGGTCTACGCCGCGCTCGATCCGAGGGTGCGGGTGTCATGACCGAACCGGCCACGAGCGAAACCTCGACCACCGCGCAGTCCGGTCTCGACACAGCCGGTTTCGCGTCGCGACGGTCGCTGGTGTTCCGCCGCTTCCTGCGCAACAAGCCGGCTGTCATCTCCCTGGTGCTGCTGCTGGTGCTGTTCGTCGGGTGCTACGCGTTGCCTCCCCTGTTGCCCTACAGCTACAACGATCTCGACTACTTCGCGCTGCAGCAGCCGCCCAGCCCCGACCACTGGTTCGGCACCAACGCGCTGGGACAGGACCTGTTCGCCCAGACGCTGCGGGGCATGCAGAAGTCGATGCTGATCGGTGTCTGCGTCGCGTTCATCTCGACGATCATCGCGGCGACCGTGGGCACGATCTCGGGGTACTTCGCCGACTGGCGAGACCCGGCCCTGATGTGGCTGGTCGACCTGATGCTGGTGGTGCCGAGCTTCCTGCTGATCTCGATCGTCGTGCAGCGCACCAAAGGCGACATTCTCTGGATGATCGTGCTGCTGTCGTTGTTCAGCTGGATGATCAGCTCCCGGATCGTCCGCGGCATGACGATGAGCCTGCGCGACCGCGAATTCGTCGCGGCCGCACGCTATATGGGCGTCAGCAACTGGCGGATCATCATCCGCCACATCCTGCCCAACGTCGCGTCGATCATCATCATCGACACGGCGCTCAACGTCGGCGTCGCGGTGCTGGCCGAAACAGGGCTGAGCTTCCTGGGTTTCGGCATCCAGCCACCCGATGTGTCGCTCGGAACGCTGATCGCCGACGGCACGAAGTCGGCGACGACGTTCCCGTGGCTGTTCCTGTTCCCCGGCGGTGTGCTGGTGCTGATCATTCTGTGCGCCAACCTCGTCGGCGACGGCTTGCGCGACGCGCTCGATCCGAGTGCCCGTCAGCTCCGGGGGCGCAAGCGATGAGCCTGCTCGAGGTCCGTGACCTCGCCGTCGAGTTCCCCACGGACTCGGTACCGGTGAAAGCGGTGCGCGGCATGAACTTCGACGTCGGCAAGGGCGAGGTCGTGGCGCTGGTCGGCGAATCCGGGGCGGGTAAATCGGCCAGCGCGATGGCCGTCGTCGGCCTGCTCCCCGAGTACGCCGAGGTGTCGGGTTCGATCCGGCTGCACGGCGACCAGCTGATCGGGCTGTCCGATCAGCGGATGTCGGCGATCCGCGGCAAGGCCATCGGTACCGTGTTCCAGGACCCGATGTCGGCGCTCACCCCCGTCTACACCGTCGGCGACCAGATCGCCGAAGCCATCGAGATCCACCAGCGCGGCGTCGGCCGACAAGCCGCCAGGAAGCGCGCGGTCGAACTGCTCGAACTGGTCGGCATCGCCCAACCCGACCGGCGGGCCAAGTCGTTTCCGCACGAACTCTCCGGTGGTGAACGCCAACGGGTCGTGATCGCGATCGCCATCGCCAACGATCCCGACCTGATCATCTGCGACGAGCCGACGACCGCCCTGGACGTCACCGTGCAGGCGCAGATCCTCGAGGTGCTCAAGACCGCTCGCGACGTGACCGGCGCCGGCGTCCTGATCATCACCCACGACCTCGGGGTGGTCGCCGAGTTCGCCGACCGCGCGCTGGTGATGTATGCGGGGCGTGCGGTCGAGGTGGCCGGCGTCGATCGGCTCTACCGCGATCGGCGCATGCCCTACACCGTGGGTCTGCTGGGCTCCGTTCCCCGCCTCGACGCCGCCCAGGGCGCGCGCCTGATCCCCATCCCGGGGGCACCGCCGTCGATGGCCGCGTTGCCGCCCGGGTGCCCCTTCGCGCCGCGCTGTCCGCTTGCCATCGACGATTGCCGCGCCGCCGAGCCCGAGCTGCTGCCCATGGATTCCGGGTCGGGCCATTCGGCCGCGTGCATCCGCACCGAGCACGTCGTCGGCCGCAGCGCCGCCGAGATCTACGGCGTATCGACGGCCGCGCCCGACGCGCCGTCTACGGCAGAACCCCCGGTGGTGCTGCGCGTCGACGATCTGGTCAAGACCTACAAACTGACCAAGGGTGTGGTGTTCCGCCGCCAGGTCGGTGAGGTGCGCGCCGTCGACGGCATCAGCTTCGAACTGCATCAGGGCCGCACGTTGGGCATCGTCGGAGAGTCCGGGTCGGGCAAGTCGACGACGCTGCACCAGATCCTGCAGCTGACCGCCCCGGAAGGCGGCTCCATCGAGGTGCTCGGCAAGGATGTGGCCACGCTGGACCGGCGCGCCCGCCGAGAGCTGCGAGGAGACCTGCAGGTGGTGTTCCAGGACCCGGTGGCCTCCCTGGACCCCCGCCTGCCGGTCTTCGAAGTCCTCGCTGAACCGTTGCAGGCCAATGGCTTCGACAGGCGGCAACGCGACGAACGGGTCGGCGAGCTGCTCGGCATCGTCGGACTGCGCCGCGAAGACGCCACCCGCTATCCCGCCGAGTTCTCCGGAGGGCAGAAGCAGCGCATCGGCATTGCGCGCGCGCTCGCGCTACAGCCGAAGATCCTCGCGCTCGACGAGCCGGTGTCGGCCCTGGACGTCTCCATCCAGGCCGGCATCATCAACCTGCTGCTCGATCTGCAGCAGCGGTTCGGGCTCTCCTATCTGTTCGTCTCGCACGACCTCTCGGTGGTGCGGCACCTCGCCCACCGGGTGGCGGTGATGTACAAGGGCACCGTCGTCGAACAGGGCGACGGTGACCAGGTGTTCACCGACCCGCAGCACGACTACACCCGCCGGTTGCTGGCCGCGGTTCCGCAACCGCAGGTGAATCGCCGCTAAAGTCGGAGCGCATGAATATCCGACGCTTCGCTGCGGTGTCCATGATCGCCGCGCTCACCCTGACCGCCTGCTCCGGCGGATCCGAGGAGGCCCCCTCCGCCGGCGGCGAGGCGACGGTGGGAAGCACCAACGACGTCAACCCGCAGGACGTCGCCAACCTGCAGCAAGGCGGCAACCTCCGGCTGGCGCTCAACGACTTCTCGCCGAACTTCAACCCGCTGCACATCGACGGCAACACCGGGGACAACAACTCGGTCCTCAAACCTACGATGCCGCGCGCGTTCCGGATCGGTCCCGACGGCTCGGCCACCGTCAACACCGACTACTTCACCGATGTAGAGCTGACGAGCACCGACCCGCAGGTCGTCACGTACACGATCAACCCGGAGGCGGTGTGGAGCGACGGCGCACCGATCACCTGGGAGGACATCCGGTCGCAGATCAACGCGACCAGCGGCAAGGACGACCGGTTCGCGATCGCGGCGACCAACGGCAGCGACCGGGTCGAGAAAGTCGAGCGGGGCGTCGACGACCGCCAGGCCGTCGTCACCTTCGCCAAGCCGTGGTCGGACTGGCGCGGCATGTTCGCGGGCACCAGCATGCTGCTGCCCAAGAGCTCGACGGAGGATCCGGAGGTCTTCAACAGGGGACAGCTCAACGGCCCCGGCCCGTCGGCGGGACCGTTCATGGTCTCCAACCTCGATCGTGGCGCCAAGCGAATCACGTTGACCCGCAACCCCAAATGGTGGGGTGAGCAGCCGCTGCTGGACAGCATCACCTTCCTGGTCCTCGACGACGCCGCGCGTATCCCCGCGCTGCAGAACAACACCATCGACGCCACCGGGCTGGCGACGCTCGACGAGATGGAGATCGCGCGACGCACGCAGGGGGTGACCATCCGGCGGGCGCCCGGTCTGGCCTGGTATCACTTCACGTTCAACGGCTCCCCGGGTTCGATCCTGGCCGACCCCGCGCTGCGACGCGCCATCGCCAAGGGCATCGACCGCAAGACCATCGCCGAAGTCACTCAGCGCGGGCTCGCCGACAACCCCGCACCGCTGAACAACCACATCTTCGTCGCGGGCCAAGAGGGTTACCGGGACAACAGCGGCGCGCTCGCCTTCGACCCGGAGAAGGCCAAGCAGGAACTCGACGCGCTCGGTTGGCGGCAGGTCGGCCAGTTCCGCGAGAAGGACGGCCGCCAACTCGTGATCCGCGACGTGCTGTTCGACTCCCTCAGCACCCGGCAATACGGGCAGATCGCGCAGAACAACCTCGCCCAGATCGGCGTGAAACTGGAGCTGGACGTCCGCCCGGCCGCCGGCTTCTTCACCGACTACGTCACCGTCGGCAACTTCGACATCGCCCAATTCTCCTGGAGCGGTGATGCTTTCCCGCTCGCGAGCCTGACACAGATCTACCGCACCGGAGCCGAGAGCAACTTCGGGCAGATCGGCACCCCGGAGATCGACGCGAAGATCGAGCAGACCGTCGGTGAACTCGATCCGGCCAAAGCCCGTGTGCTGGCCAACGAGCTGGACAAGATGTTGTTCAACGAGGTGTTCAGCCTGCCGTTGACCCAGTCGCCCGGAAACGTCGCGGTGCGAAGCAATCTGGCCAACTTCGGTGCGTTCGGCCTGGCCGACGCCGACTACACCAAGATCGGCTTCATGAAGCCGTAAGACCCTCAGGTCTGAGGACCTTCGTCGACACCTCCGGGGGCTTCGGTCCTTTCGTGGGAGCAGGAGCTTCGCCCAGCTCACATGCCGTCGTAGCGTGGGTGCGGGAGCCGACGATGACTGCATTCATGCGCAATACAGACGCCTTCACCTGGGCGATGGAAAGTGACCCGCGGTTGCGGTCGACCGTGGTGACGGTGATCCTGCTCGAGCAGGCACCCGACTGGACCGAGGTGCGCAGCCGGTTCGACCGGATGAGCCGCATGCTGCCGATGTTGCGGCAGCGAGTCGTACAGTCGCCGCCGCCGGCACCTCCGCGGTGGGAGCCGGCACCCGACTTCGACCTCGACTTTCACATGCGGCGGGTGACCGCTCCGACTCCGGGCACCGTGGACACCGTGCTGGAGATGGCGCGCGTGGCGGAGATGGCCGACTTCGACCGGGCTCGTCCGCTCTGGGAAGTCACGCTGATCGACGGATTGCCCAACGGGGCGGCCGCGGTGCTGTGCCGATTCCACCACGCCTTGACCGACGGCGTCGGCGGCATCCAGATCGGCATGATCCTGTTCGACCTCGAACCGCATCCGAACGCCGACCCGCCCCGGCCCGAACCGCCGCCCCCACCCACGACCGACTCGTGGCTCGGTGCTTACCGTGATGCATTGCGCTACAACGTGGGACTGGCCAGCGCCGCCGCGAGCATGGCGGCCAAGTCGGCGCCGAAGTGGCTGCAGCGAGGGATTCGCAATCCGCTCGAGGCGTTGGCTGCGACAACGGCGACGGCGGCGTCGGTCTACCGCACGGTCCGCCCGGTGAACAGCACCGGATCGCCACTGATCACGCGCCGCAGCCTGGTCCGTCGCCTCGGAGTGCACGAGGTCTCGCTGCGTGGACTCCGCGAGGCGGCGCACCGATGTGACTGCGCACTCAACGACGCCTTCGTGGCCGGGGTCGCCGGCGGTTTGCGTCGTTACCACGAAGCGCACGGCATCGTCATCGGCGACCTGCACCTGACCATGCCGATCAACCTGCGGACCGACGGAGAGGAGATGGGCGGCAATCGGATAACGCTGATGCGGTTCGATGTGCCCGCGGGGCTCCCCGACCCGGCTAAGCGGATCCGTGAAATTCACTCCCGCACAAGCGACGTTCGTCATGAGCGTTCGATTCCGTATACGCAGACAATCGCCGGGGTCCTCAACCTCATGCCGCGCTGGTACATCGGCTCCATCCTGCGCCACGTGGATTTCGTCGCCAGCGACGTGCCGGGGATCCCGGTCACCGTGTATCTCGGTGGGGCCCGCGTGAGCGCCCAGTACGCATTCGGACCGACGATCGGCGCGGCCGTCAACGTGACGCTGTTGACCTATACCGACACGTGTCATCTCGGCCTGAACGTCGACACCGGCGCGATCCCCGACTACGACCTCTTCCATACATGCATGGTTGAGGGGTTCGACGAAGTCCTGGCGCTGGCGGACTGAGAACCGCGGCGCCTTAGGCTCTCGGTGAGCCAAAGCAGTGTTCGCGGTGTCGGCGGTCGGTAGAACAAACGCCATGACAACGGCCGATATCCCCACACGCGCGCTTCCGGGAACTCCGGAGTGGACGCAGCTGCTCGCCCGCATCGCCGAAGGCGCCAGCGACCGCGACCTCAACGACGAGAACCCCTTCGACGCGGTCGCCGCGCTCAAGCACGCGGGTTTTGGCACCCTTCGACTGCCGGTCGAGGCAGGTGGTGCAGGATTCACCGTCCCGCAACTGTTTTCTGCCGTCATCGACGTCGCGCACGCCGATCCGATCGTCGCGCACATCTTCCGCACCCACTTCTGGTTCGTCGAGGAACGACTGCGCACGATCGATCTGCCGACGTCGAAGGCGTGGTTGGAGAAGGTCGCCGCCGGCAAAATCTTCGGCAACGCGTTCAGCGAGAAGGGCTCGTTGGCCGTCGGCAGCCTGGTGTTCAAGACGCGTCTGCTACCCGACCCCACCAACGAGGGCAGCTATCGGTTGGACGGCGAGAAGTTCTACAGCACAGGGACGTTGTTCTCCGACTACCTCACGGTGACCGCCACCACCGACCACGACTCGGTCGCCAACGTGGTGGTGCCCGCCGACCGTGAGGGGGTGCGCATCATCGACGACTGGGACGGCTTCGGTCAGCGTCGCACAGGCACCGGCACCACCGTCTTCACCGATGTCGCGGTCGCCGCCGACGAGGTGCTCAGCGACACACCCTACGACGCCGATCCGGTGCCGACGGTCCAGTACGCCTCGCTGCAGCTGTTCATCCACGCGGTCGTGGCGGGCATCCTCGAGTCCGTCGTCGACGACGGCGTCGCGCTGTTGCGGTCCCGTGACCGCAGCTTCAGCCACGCGCTGACCGAGCGGCCCAGCGACGATCCGCTGTACCAGAAGCTGCTCGGCGAGCTGGCCAGTACCGCCTACATCGCCCAGGCCTCGGTGCTCGATGCGGCGGCGGCCATCGGCGCCGCGACGGCCTCGGAGGTCGACGGGGTTCCCGACGCCGACCTCGCCGCGGAGGCTCAGCTGAAGGTGGCCAAGGTCAAGGTGCATCTGGACGCGGTGGCGCCGGAGGCCGCCACGCGACTACTCGAGCTCGGCGGGGCCAGCGCTGCCAGCCGCAAACGCAATCTGGACCGGCACTGGCGCAACATCCGCACAATCACGTTGCACAACCCGGTCGTCTACAAGGCCAGGGTGATCGGCCAGAACCTGCTGCACGACACCCCGATACCGTCGAACGCCTACTTCTGACCCCTCACCCACCCAGCGATTTGTGCGTGATTTCGATCGCCCAGCGATCGTCTTCACGCACAAATCGCGTCTAGGAGTACTCCATGTCGCGTCAACTACACCTGGGCGGTTTTCAGATCGCCTCACAGGTCACCCATTCGCATGCGGCGTGGCGTCATCCCGCCAGTGACACCGGGGTTCACCACGCCGGAGTACTACCACCGCATCGGTCGCATCCTCGAGCGCGGCAAGTTCGACTTCGTGTTCTTCGCCGATCTGCTCGCGGCGCCGATCCGCTTCGGTGACGACATCACCGAGCCGCTGCGCCGCGGCACCCAGGCGACGGCGACGCTGGACCCGTCGATCGTCGCGGCCAGCATCGGCGCGGTGACCCAGAAACTGGGTGTCGCGATCACCAAGTCCGCCACCTACTTTCACCCCTACGAGCTGGCCCGCATCTTCGCCAGCCTCGACCACATCACCCGCGGCCGGGTGGCGTGGAACATCGTCACATCGCTGACGCAGAGCGAGGCACGAAACTTCGGCCATGACGATCATCTCGACCACGAGTTCCGCTATGAGCGCGCCGACGAGTTCGTCCGCGCCGCACTGGAGTTGTGGTCGAGTTGGGATCCCGACGCGCTGGTGCTCGACAAGAAGGACGGCGTGTTCGCCGACCCGTCGCGGGTTCGTGCCGTCGATCACGACGGTCGGTTCTTCAAGACCCGTGGCCCACTGAACGTTCCGCGCTCACCGCAGGGCAGACCGGTGCTGATCCAGGCCGGCTCGTCGAACACGGGGAAGGACTTCGCCGCCCGTTGGGCGGAGGCCATCTTCGAGATCGACCCCACACCGGAAGGCAGGCGGGCCTACTACGACGACATCAAGTCGCGCGCATCGGATTTCGGCCGCGACCCCGACAAGGTGCTGATATTCCCTGCGTTCATTCCGTTCATTGGGGAGACCGAGTCGATCGCGCGGAAGAAGGCGGCGTTCCACAACGAGTTGGCCGATCCGATCTCCGGTCTGATCACGTTGTCCGTACACACCGACCACGACTTCTCGGTCTACGACCTCGACGCTCCGGTCGAAGACGTCCGAGTCAGCGGGACCCAGGGCCTGTTCGACACGGCGCGACGGGTCGCCAACCGGGACAACCTGACCCTGCGCGACATCGGCAAGTGGTACGCACAGGGTGTGCTCCTGCCCCAATTCGTCGGTACCGCAGAGCAGGTCGCCGACCAGATAGAGGAATCGTTCAACGCCGGCGAGGCCGACGGGTTCATGGTGTCGGCCGCGCAGACTCCGGGCACCTTCAACGACTTCGTCGACTCGGTGGTCCCCGAACTGCAGCGACGCGGTCTGTTCCGCACCGAGTACACGGGCGATACGCTGCGCGAGCACCTGGGGCTCGGTGACGTCACCTTCGGGCCGGCGCAGCGGCTGCAGTCTGCGAGCTAGCCGGTCGACAGGCGCGGGCGCAATCGCTGCGCGTCGATCTGCGCTCCCGCTTCGAGATTGTCGATGAGCGTCTCGGCATAGTCGACGAGCCCCGTGACGTCGACGCCGTGGGCGACCGAGGTTACGTCGGCCAGGCCGGCTCGGGCGCGGCTCAACACCCCCAGCGCCCCCTTGGTGTTTCCGCGTTGCACGTGGGTGATGCCGACCGCGAGCTGGGCCAGGCTCTGCCAGAGGGTGCGTTCGGTGTCCGGGCCGTTCTTCCACGCCGCCTCCAACACCTCGTGCGCGTGGAACGCCATGCCCTTGTCGAGGAGCTCCTGGGCGTAGGCGAGGGTTTCGGCCGGCGGCAGGCCGAGGTCGTCGGGGATCCGCGCGACACCCTCGCTGCCGTGGGGCAGCGGCCGTCCCAGCGCATCGCGGGGGCGGGTGTTGCGCGGACGCCCGGCGTCGTCGCGGTCGCGCTCGGCCATGGAACCCATCTTGGCACTGCTCAGGCGCGGAGCAGTTCGGCGGCCTTCTCTCCGATCAGCACGCTGGGCGCGTGGGTGTGCCCGCGGATGATGGTCGGCATCACCGACGCGTCGGCGACCCGCAGCCCTTCGACACCGCGGACGCGCAGGTGCGGATCGACCACGCTCGCGTCGTCGCGACCCATGCGGCACGTGCCGACCGGGTGGTACAGCGTGTGCGAGAACGTGGCGAGCGCGCGTTCCAGCGTCGCCTCGTCGAGGGCCGCCGAATCGAGAGGTCGCGCGATCTTGCCGATGACGCCCTCGAGCGCCGGTGCCTGGGCGATCGTCGCGCAGATGCGCAGGCCGGCCATCATCGCCGCGCGGTCGGCGCCGCCCGGATCGCTGAGATAGCGCGGGTCGATGATCGGCTTGTCCGCCGGGTCGGGCGAGCGCAGTTCGATGGTGCCGGTGCTGGACGGTTTGAGCAGGATCGCGCCCAGTACGACGGCGTGCTTGTCGTAGGGGTCGCCGATGCCCTCTTCGAAGAACGGTGCCGGAGCGAAGATCAGCTCCAGATCGGGCAGCGCGAGGTCGGGGCGGCTGCGGACGAAGCCGTAGGCCTCTCCCACGTTGGAGGTGAGCATGCCGCGACGTCGCAGCAGGTAGTTGAGCAGCTGAAGCGGCTTCTCGGCGGCGAACAGGCTGTCGTCGGGAACGTCGAAGCCGAGCGCCGCGATGAAGTGGTCGAGGAGATTGGCGCCCACGTTCGGGGCGTGGACCAGCGTTTGGATGCCGTGCTCGGCCAACCGTTCGCCGTCACCGATACCCGACAGCATCAACAGCTGAGGGCTGTTGATCGCCCCGCCGCACAACACGACTTCGCGCCGGGCCCCGATGATGCGGCGGGCGCCGTTCTGCTCGATCTCGACGCCGACGGCGCGGTGTCCGTCGAACACCACCCTGGTCGCCAACGCCTCCGTTTCGAGCGTGAGGTTGTCGCGCTTGAGGGCCGGTTTCAGGTAGGCGTCGGCGGCGCTCCACCGCGCACCGCGGCGCTGGGTCACCAACGTCTCGCAGAACCCCTCCGGCGCCGCCTGGTTCGGCTTCTCGATGCGGTAGCCGCACTGCTCGGCGGCGGCAAGCCATTTGGCGGTGGCGCTGCGCGGGCTGCGCTGCGGGCTGATGGAGAGCGGACCGGCTTCGATGCGACGCAGGTACGGCTCGAGGTGCGCGTAGTCCCACTGCTCGCCGGCGGCCTGCCCCCACTCGTCGTAGTCCGCAGCGAATCCGCGCACCCACATCATCGCGTTCATCGACGACGACCCGCCGACCATCTTGCCTCGCGGCCAATAGATTTCGCGGCCGTCGAGCTCCTTCTGCGGTTCGGTCAGGTAGTCCCAGTCCATGGGCCCGCGGAACAACTTGACGAAGCCGGCAGGGATGCGGATGAACCTGTCCTTGTCATGCGGACCGGCCTCGAGCGCGACGACCCGCACGGACGGATCGTCGCTGAGCCGGGCGGCCACCACCGACCCGGCCGAGCCCGTTCCCACGACGATGTAGTCGGCTTCCATCCGCCGGAGTCTAGATTTTCCGAGACGCGCGAACCCGGAAAGTGCGCGAACCCGCACGGAAAGTCGTGGTCGCCGGACGGCTGTCCGCGCCCGCGAGCGGCTATGCGGTGAGCGCGATGTGCTGGGCTCCGTCGACGGCCGCGTACCGCTGCGGGCTGCACGTCAGCACGATCACCTGCCCGTCGCCGCCCACCGCGTTGAACACCGCCCCCATCTTGACCAGTCGGTCGGGATCGGTGAACCCGAGCGCGTCGTCGATGACCACCGGCACGCTGTCCTCCTTGGCCACCAGCGCCGCGCCGGCCAGTCGCGCCACGATACCGAGTTGTTCCTTGGCCCCGCCGGACAGCGAGTCGTAGGGCACGGTGCGCCCCGACAGCGTGCGGGCGCAGATCCGCAGCGCGCTGTCGACCTCGACCTCGAAGCTGTCGCCGAACACCATGCGGCCCAACCGTTCCACCTCGCCGCGGAACGGCTCGACGTAACGCTGCCGGGTGGAGTCGCGGTGCCGTGCGATCACCGACCGCAAGAGCTCGGCGGCCCGCGCGCGGCGCTGCACCCTCGAGTACTCGGCGAGCGCGTGCTCCCGCTCCGTTTCCGCCTCGTCGAGCTTGCCTTTGCGGCCTTCGGTGCCGTACACCTTCAGCTGCGTGCCGACCTCCCGCAACTCCTCAGCGACCTGGTGGTGCCCGGCCGACACGGCGTCGGCCCGTTGCGTTGCCTCCCGAAGGGCCGCGGCCACGGCATCGGGCGCCGCTCGGTTCACTTCCTCGCTCAACTCCTCGACCAGGCTGGTGGCCCGCAACGCTTCCTCGGCGTGCACGTGAGCCCGGTGCGCCAACTCGTCGTCACCGACGGTGGCACGCTGCCCCTGCAACCGTTCACGGGCCAGGGTGAGCTCGGACCGCGCGCCGGCCAGCTTCTCGCGCAGCACGGTCAGCCGAATGTCGCACTCCCCCAGGCGCTTAGCGGCCTCTTCGGCCACCTTGCGCTGCTTGTCGCAGTCGCCGATCGCCTGCTTGTGCGCGGTTGTCGCGGCGTCGAGCTCGGCACGGGCGGCGCCGGCGTCGACCTCGAACAGATCGGCCACCTCTGGTTGACGGGCCTCGAGGTCAGCCAGCCGCGCCCTGAGCCGGTCGGCCGATTCGTCGCCCGTCAGCGCCTCGACCGTCGCGCTGAGCCGGTCCCTGGTGGTGACCAGCTGTTGCCGACGCTGGTCCTGAGCGCGCGCCTCGTCGACGTCGTCGACACCGCAAGCCGTCAGCGCCTTGGCCAGCACATCCTGTGCCGCGTCGAGTTTGGCTTGGGTCTCCGACGCCGGCGTGCCGGGCACCAGCCGGGCGGTCAGCAGATCGGGCACCTCGAGGGCGGTCTCAGCGCTGACGCTGGCCGTCCACGCCTGACCGGCGCCGAGGGTGACCGTCTGGCCCCCGACGCGGAGCTCGACGGCCGCCGACGCGATGACCTCGATGTGTGCCGACGCCAACTCGACCTGTGCCGTCACGGCGTCGACCGCCGCCTTGGCGGCGTCGATGGCCCGCATCTTCTCGCCGGTCACCCGGATCTCGGCGAGTTCGCCCTGCACGCGTTCGAGGTCACGCTGGGCGGTCTCGACCTTCGACAGTTGCGCGGCGATGCGGTCGGCCTCGTCGCGATCGGCCAGCCGTTGAACGGTACTTCGCGCCGCTTCGACACGAGCTTCGGTGCCTTTCAACGCTTTTCGTGCCTGCTCGGCAGCCGCCTCGGCGAGTTCGGCGACTTCGGCGGCCGTCGCCTGGTACTCGTCGGCCTTGACGGCCTCGGCCTCGAGGTCGGCCATCGCGGCGGCCCGCTGCTCGATGTCGGCACGCAGGCGCCGCCGCTCCTCGACCGCGGCGCGCGACGTGTCGTGGTTGGCCTGCGCCGCCGCGAGAACCAGTTCCGCCTCCTTGAGCTGTGCCTTCAACGCGGCCACCTCTTCGGCGGCCTGCTGCGCGACGGCGACCTGCCGTGCCGCATCGGTGCACTGTGCGGTCAGCCGGGCCAGTTCGTCGGTGAGCGTGGCGTGCCTGCGGACCGCGTCGTCGACCTGCGCAACGGCGGCCGCCGCCTCGGCCAACGCCTCCTCGGCCGTGCGCAACCGGCTGGTGGCAGCGGCCCATTCACCGGTGGGCCTGCCGGTGCGGGTGAAGTAACGCAGGTATTCGTCCTCGACGCGGTCGACCAGCAGCGGTTCGGCACCCGAAAGCTGCACGGCCTCACCGGCAGCCACGTCGAGCGCACGTGAGAGCGCATCGCATCCGGACAGGTCGACGGCCGCCGTCGACCCGGACTGCAGCACCCGCTGGGCCTGCCACAGGCAGGTGTCGACGGTCTCGTCGAGCATGGCCCGGACCCGGTCGTGCGCCTCGTCACCGGTGAGCTGTTCGCGGCGCGGCTCCATGATCGTCAGCTCGGTCTCGAAGCGTTTGTGGAAACGCTTGCGGTACACGAAACGATAGGGGCCGGTGGAGATCTCGGCCTCGACCTCGGCGCCGACGTCGGCGTGTGTCGGCTTGACCTCTTTGACCTCTTTCTTCGCCGACCGGTCCTTGGCCTCGATCAACAGGTCCAGCGCCTCGATCATCGACGACTTGCCGATCTCATTCGCGCCGCTGACGATCACCACGCCATGGTCGGGGAATTCGATCTCGCGACGGGTGATGCCGCGGTAATTGGTGAGGACCAACCGGTGCAGTTTCATGCCACACCCCGATCCGACAGCCGCAGAAGCAGCGCCAGCGCGGCCCGGGCGTCGTCGGCCGCCTCCCCGTCCGACCGTGCGGTCGCGACCAGTTCGTCGACAGCCGAAGCGGCGAAGCCGCCGATACCGAGGTCGTCGAACTCACCGTCGGCCGGAACGACCGCGATGTCGCTCTGCTTCTCATCCACCCTCAACGCGGCGAAAAGCCGGGCGTACTTGTCCAGGCAGACGTCGAGCGCGGCCTTGTCGGTGACCGTCAGCGACCCGGTCAACGCGAGCCGGACCACGGTACGTTCCTTGTCCGGCAACAGATCCAGGTTGATGTCCAGGTCGGCGACGTCGCGGTCGCTGTCCACCCCACGGCGCAGCGTGACGAACCGCCAGCGGCCCACCTTCCGCGGTTCCACGGTCACCGGACGCCCCGGGGCGTCCTCGTCGATGTCGACGATCAGCACATGCCCCGGGTCCACCTCGATGTCGTCGTAGTTGGTGACCTCAGGCGACCCGGAGTACCAGATCCGCCCGGTGGACCCCACCTGCATACGAGAGTGCTTGTCGCCCAATGCCACATAGTGCACCGCGCCCCGGTTGACGGCCGCCTCCAGCGCCGCCAGCCGGATGAGCGACGGCCGGTCCTTGTCCGGCACGAAGATGTCCACACCGCCGTGGCCGACGACGACCCGCGTCACCCCGTCGGCGCAAAGACCCTCGAGCACGCCCGCCACGGGGTCCGACGACGGCGCCTTCGAGGTCCACGGCGCCGCGACCAGCTCGAGGCCGGGCCGCACCTCGTGCACCCCCGCGCGGTCGAGCACCGACACGTTGCCGGGACACTCGGCGACGAACAGCGGGCTGGTGTAGACCGACGAGGCGTCCAGCGGGTCGTGGTTGCCCGGCAGCAGATAGACCGGAACGCCGATGGCGCGCATGGCCTCGAGCGACTGGCTGACGTCGCGCGGCGCCAGTTGGTTGTGCTCGAAGACGTCGCCGGCGACGACGACGAACTCCGCGCCCGCATCGGCGGCCACCCGGCCCAACTCGACCACCGCGTCGCGGCGCGCCGCCGAATAACGGGGCTGCGCCTCACCATTGAGGAAGTACCGCGTCATGCCGAGCTGCCAGTCGGCGGTGTGCACGAATCGCATCTCAGCGCCCCCTTCCCCTCGTCGTGTTTGCCGGGCACCGCGAGTGTAGGGCGGGACGCCGACAAGTCCCGGGAGGTGCAGCGGCATGCCTTACGGTTAGTCCGGTGTACCGCACGCTGCTGTTGCTCCGGCACGCCAAGTCGGACTATCCGCCAGGGGTCGCAGACCACGACCGTCCGCTGGCGCCCAGAGGCGTGCGCGAAGCCGGGTTGGCCGGCGACTGGCTGTGCGCCAACGTGCCCGCCGTCGACGCCGTGCTGTGTTCCACCGCCACCCGCACCCGCGAGACGCTCGCGCGCACCCGCGTCGCCGCGCCGGTCCAGTACCGCGACCGCCTCTATGACGCGACTGCGGGCACGGTGATCGACGAGATCAACCGCGTGCAATCACACTTCGACTTCGAGGTGGGGACCCTGCTGCTGATCGGCCACGAACCGGCGATGTCGGGGGTCGCGCTCGGCTTGGCCACCGCCGACGGCACCAACGTCGCTGCGGCAGAACAGATCTCGCTGAAGTTCCCGACATCGGCCATCGCGGTGCTGCGCACGCGGCAAGCGTGGGCCGACGTCGCGCTCGACGGCGCCGCGCTGGTGGACTTCCACGTCGCGCGCTAGCGGTCAGGCGCGGGTGGCCAGCGTCAGCTCCATCAGCTTGATCGCCATACCGCAGGCGTCCATCCCCGGCGACTGCGGGTTGACCCACCAGCCGACCACACCGGCCGCGTCGCTGGCCACACCGCACGCCCCGTTCGGATCGTTCGGCCGCATCACGATGGACTGGATCCCGGCGACCCTGCGGTCTTCGATCCGATAGTCCAACCGCTGGGCCACCTCGCGCTCGTGGTCCAGATCGCCCTGCTCGAACCAGAACCTGGTGATGTCGATGAGGCCACCCGGGTTGGCCGCCTGCCAGCGGCACACGGCGCCGACGAACGTGCTCTGGATGTCGAGAGGGTCGGCGCCCACGGTCTCGGCGAGGATGTCCTCGGTCAGCACCTCGCACTCCTTGAGCAGGTTCGGGTACTGCCGCTCGGAATCCTCATTGCGCGGTCCCCCACCGGTCCCCGACTTGGCCGCCGTGCCTTCGACCGTCTGGGTGCAACCGGTGAGCACGGACAACGAGGCGAGCACGGCGAAGGTGCCCGCGATCAGCAGACGAGCGGACGCGGTTCTCATTCGGAGTTCACAATCGATTGGCGGGTCAGTTCCTTGGCCACCTCGCACGGATCCGGGAACGGCTTGCTGGCGTAGCTGATCGACCACTCGATGAAGTCATCGTCGAACTGGATGCCGATCTCGCAGAGGTTGACGCCGTTGATCGGGTCCTCGCTGTACCCGATGAACCCGTCGTGGCCTTCGATGCTGATGTCCTCGACGGCGGTGCGGGACAGTTCCATGGTTTTGCGCTCACGCCCGATCGGGCTGCCGCGGAACCAGGTGAACGAGAAGTGCGGGCCGAGGATGCTGCCACCGGCCAGCCACTGGCACCCCACGGAGGTCTTGGCGGTGTTGATCAGCCCCGGAACCCGGGTCTGCTTGATGACCTCCTGGTCGCTGATACCGCCGCACTGGGGGAAGAACGGGCCGTGCGAGACGTTCTCCGCGGGAGCTGGGGTGTCCTCAGGCACTTGCGGGCCGGCGGGTTCGGAATCCGAGCATGCGGACAGCGGGATGACCACCGCGGCCGCGAGGGCCAGGCAGCGGGTCACGCGCGTGCTGTGAGTCACGCCATGCACTGTAGCGGCAGCTTGTGAGGTCAACCACCGACATGCCGGTTGACCTGCCCATATATCGGATGTGCGACAGTAACTGAATGTTATGGGCGCTGCTGCGACAGTACGCGCGGCCATATCGGGCGTTGCTCGTCACCGTCGCCACGCTGCAGTTGGTCAGCACGCTCGCCTCGCTGTACCTGCCGACCGTCAATGCGGCGATCATCGACGACGGCGTCGCGGTCGGGAATCTGCGCCGGATCGTCGAACTCGGCGGTGTGATGCTCGCGGTCACCGCGCTGCAGGTGGTGTGCGCGGTCGGGGCGGTGTACTTCGGATCAAGGGCGGGCATGGGTGTCGGCCGCGATCTGCGCGCGGCGATGTTCGACCACGTGACGGGGTTCTCGGCCGAGGACGCCGCACGGTTCGGCGCGGCGTCACTGCTCACCCGCACCACCAACGACGTGCAACAGATTCAGCTGCTGGTCCAACTGACCTGCACGATGCTGGTCACCGCGCCGATCATGTCGATCGGCGGGATCTTCATGGCGCTGCACCAGGACGCCGGGCTGTCCTGGCTGCTGCTGGTGAGCGTGCCGATCCTGGCCCTGTCCAATTACTGGATCGTGCGACACCTGCTTCCGATCTTCCGGCGGATGCAGCGACTGGTCGACGGCATCAACCGGGTGATGCGCGACCAACTCGCCGGCCTGCGCGTGATCCGGGCCTTTGCGCGGGAACCGTTCGAACGCAACCGGTTCGCCGAAGCCAACCACGCGCTGGCCGACACCGCGCTCGAAGCCGGACGGTGGCAGGCGCTGATGCTGCCCACCACGACGCTGGTCATCAACGTCTCGAGCGTCGCGTTGATCTGGTTCGGTGGGCTGCGCATCGACGCCGGGCAGATGCAGGTGGGCTCGCTGATCGCGTTCCTGGCCTACTTCATGCAGATCCTGATGGCCGTCCTGCTGGCGACGTTCATTCTCGTCATCATCCCGCGGGCGTCGGTGTGCGCCGAGCGTATCTCGGAGGTGCTGTCCGTCGCACCGCAGATCGTCAGCCCCGAACACCCGGTGCGGCCGTCGAGAATTCGGGGTGAGGTCCGGTTGGACGCCGCGACGTTCTGTTATCCCGGCGCTGAACGACCTGTGCTGCAGGATATTTCGCTGCTGGCACGACCGGGTACGATGACGGCGGTGGTCGGCTCCACCGGGTCGGGCAAGTCGACGCTGGTGTCGCTGATCTGCCGGATGTACGACGCGACGAGCGGATCGGTGTACCTCGACGGCGTCGACGTGCGCGACTACGACCCCGAGCAGCTGTGGTCGGCGCTCGGCCTGGTGCCGCAGCGCGGATACCTGTTCTCGGGCACCGTCGCCGACAACCTGCGGTACGGCAAGGCCGACGTGGATGACGACGAGATGTGGGCCGCGCTGCGGGTGGCCGCGGCCGACGACTTCGTGCGCGCGCATCCCGACGGCCTGGCCATGAAGGTCACCCAGGGTGGTGCCAATTTCTCTGGTGGACAACGGCAGCGGTTGGCCATCGCCCGCGCGGTGATCCGCCGGCCCGCCGTGTATCTGTTCGACGACGCGTTCTCCGCACTCGACGTGCACACCGACGCCCGCGTGCGCTCGGCGCTGCGCGAGGCGTCGGCAGAAGCGACGGTCATCGTTGTCGCCCAGCGCATCTCCACCGTCACCCAGGCAGATCAGATCGTGGTGATCGACGACGGCCGGATCGTGGGCATCGGCACTCACGAAACGCTGCTGACGGACTGCCCGCAGTACGCCGAGTTCGCCGAATCGCAGTCGCTCGCCATCGTCGGAGACGCCCAGTGAGCGGCCCGATGGCCCGCCCGATCCGCGGCATGCAGCAGGCGCCCACGCAGCGCTCACGCGACTTCACCGGCTCCGCGATCCGCTTGGTAAAACGGCTGACACCGCAGCGCGGCCTGACCGCATGCGTGATACTCCTGGGCGTCGCGGGCATCGCGATCAGTGTCATCGGGCCGCGAATCCTGGGACACGCCACCGATCTTCTGTTCAACGGCGTGGTCGGCCGTCAGCTGCCCGCGGGGATCACCAAGGAGCAGGCCATCGCCGCCGCCCGCGCGCGCGGTGACGGCACGTTCGCCGACCTGCTGTCGGGGATGAACGTGGTCCCCGGCCAGGGTGTGGACTTCGGGGCGGTCGGGCGCACACTGCTGCTCGCGTTGGGCCTGTATCTCGTCGCTGCGCTGATGGTCTGGTTGCAGGCCTTGCTCCTCAACGTTGCGGTGCAGCGGACCATGGCGGCACTACGCTCGGACGTCGAGGACAAGCTGCACCGAATGCCGCTGTCCTACTTCGACTCTCGGCAGCGCGGCGAGGTGCTCAGCAGGGTCACCAACGACGTCGACAACATCCAGGGCTCGTTGTCGATGACGATCAGCCAGCTGTTGACGTCCGTGCTGACGGTGCTGTCGGTGCTGGTGATGATGCTGACCATCTCACCGCTTCTCACGCTGCTGACCGTGGTGACGGTGCCGCTGTCGCTGTGGGCGACCCGGGTCATCGCGCGCCGGTCGCAACGCCTGTTCGTCGCGCAGTGGGCGAACACCGGCAGGCTCAACGCCCACATCGAGGAGACCTACAGCGGCTTCACCATCGTCAAGACCTTCGGTCATCGCGCCGCGGCTCAGAAGCGGTTCCGCGAGTGCAACGAGGGCGTCTACGACGCCGCCTTCGGCGCCCAGTTCTTCTCCGGTCTCGTCGGGCCGGCCACCACGTTCATCGGAAACCTGAGCTATGTCGCGGTCGCCGTTGTGGGGGGCTTGCAGGTGGCCACCGGCCAGATCACGCTCGGCAGCATCCAGGCGTTCATCCAGTACGTCCGCCAGTTCAACCAGCCGCTAACGCAGGTCGCGGGAATGTACAACACGCTGCAGTCCGGTGTGGCTAGTGCGGAGCGGGTTTTCGACCTGCTCGACGCCGACGAGGAGGCGCCCGATCCCGCGGATCGGCTGCCGGTCGCGGCGCCGGGAACGGGCGGGCCGGCCGGTCGGGTGGAGTTCGAGGACGTCACGTTCGGCTACCACCCCGACACACCGGTGATCCGGAACCTGTCGTTGGTCGCCGAACCCGGCAGCACGGTGGCGATCGTCGGGCCGACGGGCGCGGGCAAGACGACGCTGGTGAACCTGCTGATGCGGTTCTACGACGTCGACTCCGGCCGGATCCTGGTCGACGGTGTGGACATCTCGACGGTCAGCAGGGAATCGCTGCGGTCCCGCATCGGGATGGTGCTTCAGGACACCTGGCTGTTCGCCGGCACCATCTTCGAGAACATCGCCTACGGCAGACCCGACGCCTCCGAGGATGAGGTGATCGCGGCGGCCAAAGCCGCCTACGTCGACCGGTTCGTACACATGCTCCCCAACGGCTATCAGACCCACGTCACCGACGACGGTGCCTCGATCAGCGCCGGCGAAAAGCAGCTCATCACGATCGCGCGCGCGGTGCTGGCCCGGCCCGGCCTGCTGATCCTCGACGAGGCGACCAGTTCGGTCGACACGCGCACCGAGCTTCTGATCCAGCAGGCGATGGCCGAATTACGGCGCGACCGAACGAGTTTCATCATCGCCCACCGGCTGTCGACCATCCGTGACGCTGACCTCATCGTGGTGATGGACGCGGGTCAGATCGTCGAACGCGGTACCCACGCCGAGTTGCTCGCTAAGCATGGCGCTTATTGGTCCATGACGCAGGCCTGAGCGTCGTACGCTCGGGGTGATGAGCGAAACGGTGTACACGTTCTGCCGGATCTGCCTGGCCTCCTGCGGGCTAGAGGTGACGGTGGACGACAACCGCGTAACCAAGATCGCCGCCGACAAGCAGAACCCGCACAGCTGGCGGGACTTCTGCGCCAAGGGTCGCACCGCGCACCGACTCATCGAGCACCCGCGCCGGATCCTGCAACCGATGCGCCGCGTCGGGGATTCCTATGTCGAAGCCACCTGGGACGAGGCCATCGCCGACATCGCGGCCAGGATGAACGCCGCAATCGAGGCGGGCGGACCCGACGCGGTCGGCGTCTACTACGGCAACCCGGCGGGCTTCTCCTCCTCCAACGTCATCTTCATGAACGGCTGGCTGGACGCGCTCGGCACCCAGAATCGCTACGCCGTGGGCTCGGTGGACCAGAACGCGATGCACGTCGTCGCGGACGCGATGTACGGCTCGATCCTGATGGTGCCGGTGTCCGATGTCGACAACTGCGACTACTTCCTGCTGGTCGGCACCAACCCCGCTGTGAGCGCATGGAATTGGCTCGAGAGCGTGCCCGGCGGGTGGCGACGCGCGATGGCACGTCAACAACAGGGTGCGACGATCGTGGTGGTCGACCCGCTGCGCACCGAATCCGCCGAGAAGGCCGACCTGCACCTCGCGGTGCGCCCCGGACAGGACTGGGCGCTGCTGTTGGCGATGGTGAAGGTCATCCTGGACGAGCGTCTCGAACATCGGCAGGACTGCGCGGAACTGGCCACCGGCGTCGACGACCTCCGTGCGCTGGTCGCCGACGCCGATCTCGACGATCTAGCCGCCCGCTGCGACATTCCCCGCGACCAGATCGAGCGGGTGGCCCGCGATTTCGCCGCGGCGCGCGGGGCCATGCTGGTGACCCGAACCGGGGTATCGCTGCACATGGCGGGCACCGTCGCCGAATGGCTGGGCCATGTGCTCAACGTGATCACCGGACGCATGGACCGGCCCGGTGGACGCCGCTTCGAACCCGGCTACGTCGACGCCATCCGGATGTCGGCGATGGTCAAGGCCAAGCCACACTACAGTCGGCTGCTGGGCCGCGAAATGGTCGCCGGCGCACACGCACTCAGCGAGCTGCCCGACGAGATCACCACACCGGGCCACGGTCAGATCCGCGCGCTGCTGATCAACTGCGGCAACCCCGTGGTCTCCGGCCCCGACGGCGACAAGCTGGACCGCGCGCTGGCCGATCTGGACCTGCTCGTCGCGATCGACTTCGTCCAGCGGGAGAGTCACCGCCATGCGCACTGGCTGCTGCCCGCGGCCCATTGGCTCGAGCGCAACGACCTGCTCGCGTTCACCAGCAACATGCACGACGAGCCGTATCTGCAGTACGGCGCCAAGGCCGTCGAGCCGCCGCCGGGTGTGCGGCAGGAGTGGCGCATCTTCACCGACCTCGCGATCGCGATGCGCAGACCGCTGTTTCGCGCCAAGGGCCTCAACGGATTCATCAAGGCGACCCGTGCCGCGGCGCGCATGGTCGGCAAGCCGGCCTTGGAGTTCGGCCCGCACTGGATCGACCGCCTGGTCGTGGCGACCTCACGAAAGATCAACGGGCGCAGGATCAAATGGCGAGACGTCATATCTCACCCGCACGGCTGGGTGTTGGGCCCCCGCGAGTTCGGGCATTTCCGGGACGCGTTGAGGACCGACGACAAGAAGGTGCACGCCGCGCCGCCCGAGTTCGTCGCGCGGGCCCGCGAGCTGCTCGCCGACCCGCTTCCCGCCGCACCGGTCGGCTATCCGTTCCAGCTGGCCAACCGCAGGCACCGGCACTCGATGAACTCCTGGCTCAACGAGTTACCCGGACTGCATCCCGCCGGTAAGGGCAACGACGTGATCATTCACCCGAAGGACGCGGCCGAACTCGGGGTGAGCGACGGCGACCTCGTCAGGGTCTTCTCCCCCGTCGGCGCGGTCGAGTTGACGGCGATGGTGGACGACCGCCCGCGTGAAGGAGTGGTCATCATCGATCACGGTTGGGGCTCACGCGTTTTCGACCCACGCGGGGACAGCAATCCGATCTCCTACGGCGTGAACCGCAACCTGCTGGTCGAGGGCGCGCCGGTGGACCCGCTGTCCCAGACCTCGGCGTTGAGTTCGCAATACGTTGGCGTGGAGCTGATTTCGTCGGGCGACGATCAAGCGGCGAGGCACGAGCCGCGTTGAGGAGGCCGACGCGAAAACCACGTCGGGCGACGATCAAGCGGCGAGGCACGAGCCGCGTTGAGGAGGCCGACGCGACGAGCTAGAGGTTGGGTCCCTCGGCGCGCAGTTCGTCAACGTTGCGCATCGCCTCGCGCAGCTTGCCCAGCCACTCCTCGGCGTGTTCGCCGACCAGCCGCACCGACCACACCAGTGCATCCGAGCGTGACCGTGCCACACCCGCGTCGACCAGCGTGTCGAGCACCTGACGTTCGGGTTGGCGCAGTCGCGTCATCACCGGAACGGCCAAATTGGTGAACATGATTCGCTCATGGTTGTCGGCGCCCGGCGCCCCGATGTCGATGCCCCAGGCGACCTTGCGGCCGTAGCGCGCCTGCGCCTCGTCGGCGATGCGCATGCGTTCGGCCCGGGTTTCCTCACGGAAGCGCGCGGCCCGTCCGGATGCGCGTGCTTCGCTCTCGCCGCCGTCGGGGTCTGCGAGGCGACCGATGACGGTGATCTCCTCGCGGTCGACGACCACCGTCGGGTCTTCGGCGAACCACTCCTCGGGAAGCCGGCCGGCGAACCAGTCGGCGGCGTCGCCCGCGTCGGGCTGCTGAGCCTGTTGCCAGCCGCCCTGGCGGCGCCGGCCATGAATATTGTGTCGCATGATTACATGCTTACACCGTTACAGGCGCAACTGGCGTCCGTTCGCCGACAGCGAACGCTCCAGGTCACCGCCGATACCAGGCCGGAAGGGTCAGCCCCGCTTGCGCAGGAGAACGGCGCCGCCGCCGACGATGGCAGCGATCACCAGCAGCACGGCCAGGGTCGGGCTGACCAACCACCACACCAGGCCGACCGCGATGAGAGCAGGCGAGGCGACGAAGAGCACCATGCCCGGATGCTGCTTGAGGACCGCGAAGGCGCTCTGCGCCCGCACCCGGTCGATTTCCTTTGCCATGGCACAAGAATGCCAGCCGCCGAGCGGTTCCGGGCGGGATGGATCAGTGCCAAAGTGCCTCACCGCACCGGGGCCGTCCGATTACTTTGTAGGCCATGACAGCACCGAACAACGGAAGCTGGCGACCCGATCCCGAAGGTCGCTTCGAGTACCGCTGGTGGGACGGGCACAACTGGACCGACCAGGTGTCGCATCAGGGTCGGGTCGGCACAGCGCCGCTCGGCGGACCTCCCCCGGCGCCCCAACCTCCGCCACAGCAGGGTGCCGGCGGCCAGGCGATGGCGGTCGGGCAGCCGGCCGGCGACGGCTTCGGAGGCATCAGCGGCGATCTGGTGGACGGCCGGTTCAGCGAGAAAGAGGCCAAGGCCATCGCCAACCAGAACACCAAGATGTTGCGGGTGCGCCTCGGGGAGCCGTTCATGGCGCGGCAGGGTTCGATGGTGGCCTACCAGGGCAACGTCGACTTCGCGTTCGAGGGCGGCGGCGCCTCGAAGTTCATCAAGAAGGCGCTGACCGGCGAGGGTCTGCCGCTGATGCGCTGTCAGGGTCAGGGCGATGTCTTTCTCGCCGAGCGCGGCTACGACGTGCATCTGCTGCAGCTGACCAACTCCGGGTTGTCAATCAGCGGGAAGAACGTGCTGGCGTTCTCGTCGAACCTGAACTGGAACATCGAGCGCGTGCGGGGCGGCAGCATCGCGACCGGCGGCCTGTTCAACACCACGCTGCGCGGAACCGGTTGGGTGGCGCTGACAACCGACGGTCCGCCGGTCGTGCTCAACGCCGTCGAAGCGCCGACGTTCGCCGACACCAACGCGGTGGTGGCCTGGTCGGCGAATCTGCAGACCCAGCTCAAGACCAGCTTCAAGGCCGGCGCGCTGATCGGCCGCGGCTCCGGCGAGGCGATTCAGGTCGCGTTCCACGGGCAGGGGTTCGTGATCGTGCAGCCCTCGGAGGGCGCACCGCCGGTGGCCACCGCATAGTCACAGCTCGAGCAGCACCGTCACCGGGCCGTCGTTGACCAGCGCAACCTGCATGTGCGCGCCGAAGACGCCGGTCGCCACCGACGCCCCCAGGTCGCTCAGCGCATCGGCGAACGCGCTGACCAATGGCTCGGCGGTCGCGCGCGGCGCGGCCGCGTTCCACGCCGGCCGCCGGCCCTTGGCGGTGTTCGCGTACAGGGTGAACTGGCTGACCACCAGGATCGGGGCGCCGACGTCCGACGCGGACTTCTCGTCGTCGAGAATCCGCAGCTGCCAGAGCTTTTCGGCCATTCGCCGAGCCGTGACCGCGTCGTCGTCGTGCGTCACGCCGACCAGCGCGAGCAGGCCCTGGCCGTCGGGCCGGATCGCCCCGACGACCTCGCCATCCACGGTGACGGACGCGGAAGTGACCCGTTGGGCGAGAACTCGCATGTGCGCCGATGCTGCCATGGTCGTCGAGCAGCAGTCGGGCAGCACACCCGGTAGATACCCCTAGGGGGTATCAGGTACGCTGGCGTCATGGCTACCACCACCATCACCGTGACCGGCATGACCTGCGAACACTGCGCCGCATCGGTGCGCGAGGAACTCGGGGAGGTCCCGGGTGTTAAATCGGTCGACGTGGACGTCGCCAGCGGAGCGGTGACCATCGACAGTGTCGCACCCGTCGACGCCGGCGCCATCAGGACCGCCGTGGAAGAGGCCGGCTACCAGCTGGCGAGCTGATGAGAACCGCCCCTCGCGTCGCCGCGTTCATCGCCGCACTCGCGGTGGTGTTCGCCGCATCGATGTGGGTCGGCCGCTCGTTCGGTCCCGAGAATGATGCCGCGTCAGAGCAGCACTCCGCCGCGCACGACGATCGTGCGCAATCCGCCGAGGCCCCCGGTGGCTTACAGGTGACCGCGAGCGGCTACACGCTCGACGTGGCCCAATCGCTCCCCCCGGCGAACCGAACCTCGCCACTGGAGTTCAGGATCCTCGACCGACGCGGCACTCCGGTGAAGCAGTTCGACGAAACTCACGAGAAGCTGTTGCACCTGATCGTAATTCGCAACGACCTGTCCGCCTTCCAGCACCTTCACCCCGTACTCGATGACCGCGGCACGTGGCGCACTCCCGTCGATTTCAGTCGCGCAGGCGACTACCGCGTCTTCGCCGATTTCGTGCCCACCGGCGGTCCCGCGCTCACCCTCGGCGCCAACGTGCACGTCGCAGGCCCGTACTCCCCCGCGCCACTGCCGGCGGTCGACACGTCGTCGACCGTCGGCGAATACACCGTCACGCTCAGCGGAACCCCGAAAGCCGGTGAGGCATCGACACTTACGCTGACGGTCCACCGCAACGGCGACCCGGTCGACGATCTGCAGCCGTACCTGGGCGCCTACGGTCACCTCGTCGCGCTGCGGGCCGCCGACCTCGCATACCTGCATGTGCACCCGATGGGTGGACCCGGCGACGCCAGTACAGCGCCGGGGCCGGCCATCGAGTTCCACACCACGTTCCCCAGCGCGGGACAGTATCGCCTGTTCCTGGATTTCCAGCACCGCGACGTCGTGCACACGGCCGAATTCACCGTGTCGATCGATCCGTCCGCACAGCCGGACGTCACCGCGGACGGTCACGGGGAGGCCGGCCATGGCCACTGACACGATCGAGCTGTCGATCGACGGTATGACCTGCGCGTCATGCGCGAACCGAATCGAGCGCAAGCTCAACAAGATCGACGGTGTGACGGCCACCGTCAACTTCGCCACCGAGAAGGCGCGCGTCGAGTACAGCCCAGACGTGACACCGGAGACCTTGGTGGCCACCGTCGAAGACGCCGGCTACCAAGCACACCTGGCCACCGATCAGGCCACCGTCGTCGAAGAGGATCCGACCGCCGCGCTGCGGCACCGGCTGCTGGTCTCACTCGCCCTGAGTGTTCCGGTGATCGCGATGGCGATGATCCCCGCCCTGCAGTTCACGAATTGGCAGTGGCTCTCGCTGACGTTGACGGCGCCGGTCGTGGTGTGGGGGGCGTGGCCGTTCCACCGTGCGGCGTGGGCGAACCTGCGCCACGGCAGCGCCACCATGGACACGCTGATCTCGATGGGCACGCTCGCCGCGCTGGGATGGTCGGTCTACGCGCTGTTCTGGGGCACCGCAGGCACCCCGGGGATGACGCACGGCTTCGAGCTGACGCTCTCACGCACCGACGGTTCGGGCAGCGTGTACTTCGAGGTCGCTGCGGGGGTCACGACGTTCATCCTGGCCGGGCGGTATTTCGAAGCGCGCTCCAAGCGGCGCGCCGGCGCGGCGTTGCGCGCACTGTTGGAGCTGGGCGCCAAGGACGTCGTGGTCCGCAGAAAGACCGGCGAACAACGGATCCCGATCGACCAGCTCGGTGTCGGCGACGAATTCGTGGTGCGGCCCGGTGAGAAGATCGCCGCCGACGGTGTGGTCATCGAGGGTGCCTCGGCGGTGGATGCGTCGATGCTCACCGGCGAGGCGGTTCCGGTGGACGTCGGGCCCGGTGACGAGGTCGTGGGTGCGACGGTCAACGTCGACGGCCGACTGGTAGTGCGGGCCAAGCGGATTGGGACCGACACGCAGCTCGCCCAGATGGCGCGACTGGTCGAGGACGCCCAGAGCGGGAAGGCGGACGCGCAGCGGCTGGCCGACAGGATCTCGGGTGTTTTCGTGCCGATCGTGATCGCCTTGTCGGTTGCGACTCTGGGCTTCTGGTTGGGCACCGGCGGATCGGTCGCGACCGCTTTCACCGCCGCGGTGGCGGTGCTGATCATCGCGTGCCCGTGCGCGCTGGGGCTGGCGACGCCGACCGCGCTGATGGTCGGCACCGGACGCGGCGCGCAGCTGGGCATCTTGATCAAGGGGCCGGAGGTGTTGGAGTCGACCCGCCGCGTCGACACCATCGTGTTGGACAAGACGGGGACCATCACCACCGGCAGGATGACGTTGATCGATGTCGTGGCCGCAGACGGTGAACAGTCCGACGACGTGCTGCGGATGGCGGGCGCGGTCGAGGACGGTTCCGAGCATCCGATCGCGAGGGCGATCGTGAGGGGCGCCCGGGACAAGCTCGGTGAGCTGCCGTCGGTTGAAGACTTCACCAACCTGCGCGGCCTCGGGGTGCGCGGGCGGATCGGGGGCCGCGACGTGACCGTCGGACGGCAACGGCTGCTGTCGTCGCACCAGCTTCCCGAATCCTTGAAAGCCACGGTCCGACAGGCGCAGTCACAAGGGCGCACCGCTGTCGTCGCCGGATGGGACGGCGCGGCCCGCGGGGTGCTGGTGGTGGCCGATGCGATCAAACCGACGTCACCCCAAGCGATCTCGCGGCTTCGTGCGCTGGGCCTGAAACCGATCATGGTGACCGGCGACAACGAGGCCGCGGCCCGCACCATCGCCGCCGAGGTGGGCATCGACGAGGTCGTCGCCGAAGTACTGCCGCAGGACAAGGTGGACGCGGTGCAGCGCCTGCAGGCAGAGGGCAAGGTGGTCGCGATGGTCGGCGACGGCGTCAACGACGCCGCGGCGCTGGCTCAGGCCGACCTGGGACTCGCGATGGGCAGCGGCACCGACGTCGCGATCGAGGCCAGCGATCTGACGTTGGTGCGCGACGACCTGAACGCGGTCCCCGACGCGATCCGCCTGTCGCGCAGGACGCTGGCAACGATCAAGGGAAACCTGTTCTGGGCGTTCGCCTACAACGTCGCAGCGTTGCCGTTGGCGGCGGCCGGGTTGTTGAACCCGATGATCGCCGGTGCGGCGATGGCATTCAGTTCGGTGTTCGTCGTGAGCAACAGCCTTCGGCTGCGCCGGTTCGCCGCTACAGCGTGACGTTGATCGGGCCGAGCATGTCGCAGTTCGGTTCGAGTGCGTCCGCAAAGACCTTGCCGCAGCCGCGTCCGCTCGCGATGTACTGCGCGCCCGGCTGGTACGGCTCGAAGAACACCTGCGCGGCGCCCGGCCCGCGCGCCTGCGTGCACTGCCCCTGAGAGTCGTGACCGGCCCTGTGGACACACGCGACGCTGTACGCCGGCTGGAACGGCGCACCGCACGCGATGAACGAGACCGTCGCGCTGACCTTGCTCACGCCACCGGTGTTGACGACCTGCGGTGGCGACAGCGTGTACCCGCATGCTGGCTGCGGCGGCTGCGCGTTCACCGCTCCCGCGCCCAGCAGACCGGACGATGCGACGAACAGCGTGACCAGCACGGCTTTTGCGACCCGGCTCATGCCTGGATCGTAGATCACCCACACCGGCGGCCGTTTCGAAATGCGGGCGGTCGTCTCACGGGCCTTCGCTGCTTTGGATGGTTTCCTGGGCCGGCGGGACAGAGCCGAACAATTGTTCGCCCGGCCGGCAGGTCAGTCCGCTCGTCGTACCCGGAACAGCTTCACGTCGGATTTGATGCCCTTGAGGTGCCGTGCCCCCGCGAACGAGAACGAGAACCGCTCATCGTCACCGATGGCTTCGCGCGTGGACTCCGAGACGAGAACCGTGCCCGGCCGCGCGGCGCCGGTGACGCGGCTCGCGAGGTTCACTGCTCCCCCGAACCAGTCACCGGTGCGGCTCACGGCCATTCCCGTCGCCAAGCCGACGCGCAGCCGCGGGAGGTCCTCGTCGTCGGCGGTCTGCTCGACGAGGGTCAGTGCCGCCTCGAGCAGGGGCACCGGTTCCTGGCTGACGAGCATCACCTCGTCTCCGATCGTCTTGACGAACCGCACGGGCGGGACCGATGCCTCGTGTGCGAGATCGAAAAGCCGATGGGCGAGTCGTTCGAGATCCTCCGGCGGCACCGCCTCACCGAGTCGGGTGAAACCGACGAGGTCGGCGAACAAGATCGTCACGAGCCGGGCGCCCGGTAGCCGTTGGCCCTTCGCGCGTTCGGAGGCGGTGATCGCCTCGGTCTCCATCAGGTGGCGCAGCTGCAACCGCAGCATGTCCTGAATCATCGGGCCGAGCAGCGGATCGGCGGTACGCACCAGGGCCTCGGCGTTCTTGGCGATGACGAGTTCCGTTGCGCCCGGGTCGAGCACCGTAGCGAGCCCGGCGTATCGCATCACTTCTGCGGCCTTCGACAGTCCCTCTGCGAGCACGCGGGTGATCTGGATGATCTGGTCCGGCAGGATTCCGATCTCGATGAACGCTGCGCGTACGCCGCGGCTTCGGCGTCGGCACGCAGGTGGACCTTCGCGTCGGGGTCATCGACGGTGGGCAGTCCCATCGCACGCTGAATACGCTGCAGCAGTTCGAGATCGATGCCGGTCTTCTCGCTGGTCTCCCGGGCGGAGACGTAGACGCCATCGTCGCCGAGGGCCTGACGCGCGCCGAGGAGCATCGGCAGGAAGGCATTTCGGATCACCTCGACGTCGATGCCCTTGCTCACCAGCCAGGCGATCAGCTCGGCGCGCTCGGCGCGCTGGTCACCTTCGAGCCCGTCGAGCAGACCGGACCCTTCGACGTCGAACTCCTCGGCCACCGGCTCAACGTATACCGCATGCAATAGTCGAAGGATGGGTTCCCCGGTGCTGTACGGATTGCCGCCGATCGCCGGCGGCGGTGCGCACACCTTGATCCTGGGCAACATGCCCAGCGTCATGTCGCTCGCCGCCCAGCAGTACTACGGCAACCCACGCAATGCTTTCTGGCACATCATGGCCGAAGTCTTCGGGTTCGCTGCGGACGCGCCGTACGAGCAGCGATGCGCTGCGCTGACGGCAGGTGGGTTTGCCGTCTGGGACGTTCTGCGCTCGTGCCGGCGTGAGGGCAGCCTCGACTCCGCGGTGAAGCCGGAGAGCATGGTGCCGAACGACTTTCAGGCCTTCTTCGATCAGCACGACGGCATCGAACGGGTTCTGTTCAACGGCGCTGCAGCGGAGAAGAACTTCACGCGACTCGTCGCAGTCTCCAACGATCTGCATTACCGCCGACTGCCGTCGACGAGTCCGGCCCAGACGATGCGATTCGCCGACAAGCTCGCCGTCTGGCGCGAGGCCCTTTCCGGGGCCGCGGCGTAGAACACGGACGCCGGCGGCGCCCGCGAAGACAAGCCCGGGTGGGAGAGCCGCTACCGTGGCGAACATGTCCTGTGTGTTCTGCGCCATCGTCGCCGGCGAGGCCCCGGCCATCCGCATCTACGAAGACGACGACGTTCTCGCCATCCTCGACATCCGCCCGTTCAGCCGCGGCCACACCCTGGTGATCCCGAAGCGCCACACCGTCGACCTGACCGACACGCCCCCGGAGACGGTCGCCACCCTGGCGCGGGTGGGTCAGCGGATCGCGCGCGCCGCGCGCCGGTCCGGACTTCACGCCGACGGCAACAATGTGGTGATCAACGACGGCAAGGCCGCGTTTCAGACGGTGTTCCACATCCACCTGCACGTGCTGCCGCGACAGGAGGGCGACAAGCTCTCGTTCGCCAAGAACATGCTCCTTCGCCGCGACCCGGACCGGGAGGAGTCGGGACGGCTGCTGCGCGAAGCCCTGGCGGAACTCGACTCGGCTGCGCAAGACTGAGCCCCATGAGCATGCCCTGGTACGAGAAGTACATCGGTTACCCGATGCTGTTGCTGCACGACAAGCTCTACAAGGGCACCAACGGCCGCATCGGCCACACCATTCCGGGCGCACCGCCGATGCTGATCCTGCACACAGTCGGCGCGAAAACCGGTCTGCAGCGGTCAAATTCGCTCGCCTACGCCCGAGACGGGGATGACTACCTGGTGGTCGCGTCCAAAGGCGGCGAGCCGAAAGCACCCGGGTGGTATCACAACCTCAAAGCCGACCCGAACGTCGAGATCAACGTCGGGCCCAAGCGCATCAAGGTCACGGCGACCCCTGTCACCCACGACGATCCCGACTTCCCGCGGCTGTGGAAGATCGTCAACGACATGCGGGGCAACAAAGACCGCTACATCGGCTACCAGAAGCGGACGTCGCGTCCGATCCCGGTGGTCAGGTTGACCCCGGCCTAGAACAACTCCTTGGCCAGCAGTTCCAGTGTCTTGTCGCGGGCCGGCGCGGTCGCCGGATCGGTACCGCGGCGGGCCGAGGCCACCGGGTTGATCATGACCTCGTCGACGCCGAACCGGTCGGCCAGCGCGCGCACCTGCTCGGCCGCCTCGGTCGGATCACCGACGACGGCTCGCCCAAAGGCGGCTTCGGCGATGCGCTGCGCCTGCGGTGCGAGCTGCTGCTGTTGGGCGTCCTCGACGAGATCCAGCGGGCCCAACGGCTGACCGGTGCGCAGCCGCGCCATCATCTGCAGGTTGGGCAATGCCAAAGCCTCTGCCTCATCGCGTGTTTCGGCGACCACCGCGTTGACGGTGAGGAAGGTGACGGGTTGGGGCGCCAGGTCGCTGGGCCGGAACTCCGAGCGGTAGACCTCGAGGGCCTCGGCGGTGCCCTGGCCGGAGAAGTGGTGGGCGAACACGTACGGCAACCCCTTCGCGGCGGCCAGGTGTGCCGAGTACATCGAGGACCCCAGCAGCCACAGCTTCGGTTCGGTCACCGCGGCGGGGGTGGCCTTGAGGACGTAGCGCTGGTTCGGGATCGGCACGCGCACCCCGCGCGCGCTCATCAGCGCGACGACGTCGTCGAGATAGTCGGGGAAGGCCTCGATGTCACGATCGTCGCGACCGGCGGCACCGCGCAGCGCCATCGACGTCACCGGGTCCGAGCCCGGCGCGCGGCCGATGCCGAGGTCGATGCGTCCCGGATGGGCCGCCTCCAGCAGTGCGAACTGCTCGGCGACGGCCAGGGGTGCGTGGTTCGGCAGCATCACACCGCCGGACCCCACCCGCAGGTGTTCGGTGTGTGCGGCCAGGTGTGCGATGAGCACCGGCGGGCTGGTCGCCGCCACCGAGGGCATGTTGTGGTGCTCGGCGACCCAGAAGCGGGTGTAGCCGAGGCGGTCGGCGGTCTGCGCGAGCCGCGTCGACGCTGCCAGCGCGTCGGAGGTCGACTGGTCGGTGCGCACCGGCACGAGATCGAGGACTGAGAGACGCATGGTCCTCACAACGCATTCGAGCGCATGGACGTTCCCCGTACCCCGTCTACCAGCGCTTCCGGGTCGGGTTGCTGTTGCAGGAGGCGCTGGATGGGACGCAGAGCGCGTTCGACGCTCATCACGCGCATCGCGAGCTCACGGGCGACGGCCAGTGTCCGGCTGCGGCGGAACATGACCTTCGCGAGTTGCCGCGAGTTGTCCTGGGCCGCCTCGACGCGGGGACGCTGTGCGTGTTCGTAGGCACGCAGCAGCTCACCGAGTGCGATGCGGGGCGCGTGGCGGAGCATGCGGCTGAGCACCCACGCCGACTCCATCGCCATGCCCGCCCCCACTCCCGCGGTCGGCAGGAACCCGGCCGCCGCGTCACCGAGCAGGACGGTGCGCCCGGTGGTCCAGCGCGGCGCGCGGCAGTCGGTCAGCGACCAGTAGTACGGATCCGGGTCGGTGGCCACGGCGGCCATCGCGCGGTCCAGGCGGGGGTCGACGGTCTTCAGGTCACGGCGCATCGATGTGACGAAAGGTGCGGGACCCGCCGCGGTGTCCTCTCGCGGCCCGCCGAGGAACACGCCGAGCGCATCGGCCACCGGATACATCGCGACCATGCCGCGGGCGCCCCACAGCTCCTCACCGAGGTCGGGGTCGCCTTCGTCGGGCGCCCACACCACCCAGCCGCCCCAGCCGGTGTCCACCCATTCCACCGGTCGCCCGTCGAGCACGAAACCGCGTGTCTTCGAATGCATTCCGTCGGCGATCACGACGAGATCGAAGTGCATGCGGTGATCGGCGCCGTGGCTCCGCACGCCGACGTCGACGCCGGACGACGTCTCGGCCAGGTCGGTGACCACCGCGTCGTACGTCACCGGGCAACCCGCACCGGCGAGCACGTCGATAAGCGGTCCGCGGGCAATGCCGCGGTAGTCGCCGTAGCGCGACATCAGGTCGACGGTCGAGTCCGTCCGCAACAAGCGGCCGGTGTGGCCCCGCACGGCGTACCGCTTGAGCGGCACGCTCGCCGCGCGGTACGCGTCACGCACCGCGAGGTCGTCGAGTGCCGCGTCGACCATGGGCATCAACGCGAGCATGTAGCCCTGCGCGGGTGCACCTTCGGCGCGCTCGATCAGGACCGGATGGCGACCGTCGCCGCGCAGTAGCTGCGCAGCCGTGACCCCGGCGATGCCGGCGCCGACAACCAGAATTCGCATTTCGTCCGCGGCCGCCCGTTCGTATTGCTTTTCAAGGCTTGTCGGACTCAACATGTCTTCACGCTACCATTGTGTGGACCGGGTGGTCCACAGCTGCTACCGTGAGGCGTGACCTCGGCAAGGATCGCCCGCATGCCTGCGGAGAAGCGCCGTCGGCTGGTGGAGACGGCTGCCCTCGAATTCGGTTCTGCCGGTTATGAACACGCCTCGCTCAACCGGATCATCGAGCAGTGCGCGATGAGCAAGAGCTCGTTCTATTACATACTGTCGTCGAAGGCGGAACTCTACGAATTCGTCCTGCAGGAATTGATCGCCGAGGTCGCGGCCGAGATTGACGTCGTCGCGCCCGAACATTTCGCGGGAACCGAATTCTGGTCGAAAGTCGAACGATATTTCGCGAACCTGATATCGGTTTCGCAGCGCGAACACAGTTTCCTGCTGCTGGGACGGATGTTCTACCTGCAGGCCCCCGATCCGGTGAAAACCGCCGTCGCCACGACGCTCGGCGCCGTCCGGGAGTGGGTGCACGAGGTGCTGCGCGTCGGTCGCCGTTGCGGGGCCGTGCGCACCGACCTGCCGGAGCCGTTGCAGGCCGAGCTGGTCTTCGCGATCCTGCAGGTGTTCGACGAGTGGACCATCGCGCACTATGCCGACTTCTCGGCGTCGGCCCTGCAAAACTTGGCCGTCGCGCAGTTCGCGACTATCCGACGGACGCTAGCGCCTTAGCGGTGCGGAAAACGTCGTCGAACATCTGCGGGGTCAGCTTGCCGGTGAACGTGTTCTGCTGGCTGGGGTGATAGCAGCCCACCAGGGTGACGCCGCCCATCTCGGCGGTGGCACCGTGGCCGAACTTCGGCGCGGGCACCGGCACCGGAACACCCCCCGTGCGCAGCATCTGCAGCGCCGCCCGCCAGGCGAACCCGCCGAGCGCGACCACCACGCGCACGTGCGCCGCCGTCAACCGCCATTCGGCGTCCAGCCACGGAGCGCAGGTGGCCCGTTCGGCGGGTGTCGGCGCATTGGCCGGCGGTGCGCAGCGCACGGCGGCGGCCACGCGCGTTCCGTTGAGCGCCAACCCGTCTGCCGCGTCGACGCACAGCGCCTGGTTCGCCAGGCCCACCCGGTGCAGCGCCGCGAACAGGAAATCGCCCGACCGGTCGCCGGTGAAGATCCTGCCGGTGCGGTTGGCGCCGTGGGCCGCGGGTGCGAGGCCGACGACGAACACCTTCGGCCGCGACGATCCCCAGCCGGGAGCCGGACGGCCCCAGTACGGCTCGTCGGCGAACGACCTGCGCTTGACGACGGCGGCCTCCTCCCGCCACTCCACCAGACGGGGACAGGCCCGGCACACCGACACCTCGGCGTCGAGCTCGGTGAGCGACTGCGTCGCCGCCGCCATCGAGACGACGTGCGCGGCGGTCGTCGCGACGGCGGTCTGGGGTGTGGCGGGGTCACCCGGCCAGCCGGAGCCGGGTGGAACCGGCGACTCGAACCGCACACCGGTCCGCGGGTGAGGCAGGAGTTGCACAGCTCCACTGTGCACGGTGAGAAATTCCGATGCCGAACGGGCCTGCGCGCTGTTAGATTCTGCCGCGATAACCCATGATGAACAGCCGGCGCGGTCCCCTGCTGCTGATTTTCTTCGCCGCGCTCACGGCCGGTGCCGGCAACGGCATATCGCTCGTCGCGTTCCCATGGCTGGTGTTGCAGCGCAACGGTTCTGCGCTCGACGCCTCGATCGTGGCGATGGCGGGTTCGCTGCCGCTGCTGGTGGCGACGCTGATCGCGGGGGCCGCGGTCGACTATCTGGGCCGACGGTTGGTCTCGATGATCTCCGACGCGCTGTCCGCGCTGTCGGTGGCCGCCGTACCCGTGCTGGCACTGACGTTCGGAGTGGAGGCCGTCAACGTCGCGGTGCTGGCCACGTTGGCCGCGCTGGGCGCCTTCTTCGACCCGGCGGGAATGACCGCTCGCGAGACGATGCTGCCCGAGGCGGCGGCTCGGGCCGGGTGGACGCTGGACCGCGCCAACAGCGTCTACGAGGCGGTGTTCAACCTCGCCTACATCGTCGGACCGGGCATCGGCGGCCTGCTGATCGCCACGCTGGGCGGCATCAACACGATGTGGGTCACCGCGTCGGCGTTCGTGGTCTCGATAGTCGCGATCGCGCTGCTGCGGCTGGAAGGAGCCGGAACGCCGGACCGCACGTCGTTGCCCGAGGGGGTATGGGCGGGCGTCGTGGAGGGGCTGAGGTTCGTCTGGCACAACAGGGTGCTGCGCACGCTGGCGGTCGTCGACCTGGTGGTGACCGGGCTCTACATGCCGATGGAGTCGGTCCTGTTCCCCAAGTACTTCACCGACCGCGACGAACCGGTGCAACTCGGTTGGGTGCTGATGGCGTTGAGCATCGGCGGCTTGGTGGGAGCGCTCGGTTATGCGGTGTCGTCGAAGTACATCAACCGGAGGGTGACGATGTTGACCGCGGTGCTGACGCTCGGAGTCGCGATGACGATCATCGCTTTCCTGCCGCCGCTACCGCTGATCCTGGTGCTCTCGGCGATCGTCGGCCTGTTCTACGGGCCGATCCAACCGATCTACAACTACGTCATGCAGACGAGGGCGCCGCAGCACCTGCGGGGCCGGGTGGTGGGCGTGATGGGATCGCTGGCCTACGCGGCGGGCCCGCTCGGGCTGATCATCGCCGGGCCGCTGGCCGACTCGGCAGGTTTGCATGTGACGTTCCTGGCGCTCGCGCTGCCGATGCTGCTGCTGGGCGTCATCGCCGTGTTCCTGCCCGCACTCCGCGAACTCGACCGCCCGCCAACGGTTTAGCGGGCGGGACCCTGCCTGGCGATCGCCGCGAGTTCGTCACGGGAACTCGCCCCCACCCGTTGGCACGCGCGATAGATGTGGCCCTCGACGCTGCGCACCGACATCACCAGCCGGTCGGCGATCTCGCGGTTGGACAGTCCGGCCACCACGAACTCGACGATCTCGCGTTGACGGCCGGTCAACGGTTGACCGGCCGGGACCCTCAGGGCCGGTGTGCACAGTCCCCCGCACGCATCGCTGAGTTCCTTGGCCACGGCCGCTGCGTACAGGCCCCGCTTGCGGTACTGGCCGCGGGTGAATGCGACCGCCGCCTGTGCGGCGGCGTCGGCCGCGGCGGCACGGTCGCCGATGGCGCGGTAGGCGTCGGCGGCCGCGAGCAACTCTTCGCCGTCGTCGGCGGCAAGCGCTTCCGCATGGCGCGCAACCGCATCGGCCAACGGCAGCCGGAGTTCGTCGGCGAGTTCGCGTGCGCGCGTGGCGCACGATGTGTCGCCCCACTGCGCCGCCGCCTGATGGCACGCCAGCTCGTGAGTGGGCTGACGACGCGTGCGGGCATGGGACGCCGCCGATCGCACGGTCGCGATGGCGTCGGTGACGCATCCGTTGGCCACCAACGACCACCCGGTGGCGATGCTCAACGCCGTCTGCATGAACACGTAGCCGGACGGCACACTCGCCCGCGCCTCGGCGATCGCGTCCTCGGCCGCCTGCCCTTCACCGAGTTTCGCGTGCGCCTCCGCCAGGCCGAAACAGGTCGCCGGCCGCAAACCGCTTGTCACACCGTGCCTTTGCGCACCGGCCGACGCCTCGCGCAACAGCGTCACCGCAGCGCGGGCGTTACCCCGCATGAGTTCGGCGTGTCCCAGCAGCGACGCCAGATTGGCGTAGGCCAGGCTCGGCATCTCTTTGGCCGAGTCGGCCACTCGCCGCGCCATCGCCTCACATTCGCCGATGTGCCCGGTCAGCCGGCAGGCGCGGGCGTACACGCTGGCGAACCAGAACCGCATGTGTGACGCCTGAAACGACGTCATCGCCCGATTCATCGCCGACTCCGCGACGGCGGTCAGTTCGTCGGCCCGGCCGAGCGCCCCCAGCGCCATCGTCAGCGCCACCGAGGCCAACATCGCGTCGAAGTCGGTCAGCAGCCCCGACTCCAGTGCCGCCGTGGCCTTTTGGACTGCGGCGTCACATCGCGCCGACGCGGCATCGACGCACGCCTCGGCGGCCATACGCGCGAACTGCTCGGCCGTCGACTCGGGCCCCGCGGCCAGCCCGGCCAGCACCGCAGACGCGTCGTCGATACGGCCCAGCATCCAGATCAGGTTGGCCGCCCTCACAATCGACCACCGGTGTGCGCTTGCCGCGCCTTGGCCGGCCATCCGACTCAGCACATCCTCGGCCTGGTCACCGCGGCCGAGCAGGAAGAGGTTCAACGCGCGCAAGCCGGGCGCCTCGGCGGCACCGGCGTCGGCCGCCGCGGTCGCGAACCGGTCGGCGAGTTCGAGGTCGAGCAGTGTCATCGCGCCGCGCGCCGCCGTCAGGAAGACGTCGGGATCCGGTGCCAGGTCTGATTCGAGCGCGAGCAGGGCCCGCCGCACGGTCGCCTGCACGTCGGGCTCGCGGTCTTGGGCGAGCCGGGTGGCCAACCTGCCACGGATCCTCGACAGGTACATCTCGCCCGCGGTCGCGCGCCGCATTTCCCCGAACAGCGGATGGGCCAGGCGGGCCACCAGATCTGCTCCGCTTCGCTCGACGGTCACCAGCCGCATCCGCTCGGCCGTCTCGAGCGCCTCTCGGTCCACGACGTCGCACAGGGTGCCGACCGGTAGTGGTTCGCATTGCGAGAGTGTGTCGACGACGAGGGCGACATCGGGGGTGAGTTCGCGCAGTTGGCGCCCGACCATGTCGCTGATGCTCTGCGACACCGCGACATCGCCGTCCCACATCCATACCCCCGCCGTCTGCCGTATCCGGCCGGCGTCGATCTGGTCTTTGACCAACTGACTCAGGAAGAGGGCGTTGCCGCCGGTCAGCTTCCAGAACCGCTGAGCGCTACGGGCGTCGACGACCCCGCCCAGGCTCTGCTCGATCATGCCGCGGGCCGCGTCGACGGACAGCGGCGAAAGGTCGAGGCGGACGAGAAGCCCGTCCTTCCACAGCGCGGTGATCGCATCGGGTTCGTCGGCGCCCGAACGGACGGTGACGACCAGGCGGGCCGCCCGGGTCTGCGCGAGCTGGTGCACCACGTGCGCCGACAGCCCGTCGAGCAGATGCGCGTCGTCGACACCGATCAGGGTGCGACCGCGACGTTGTTGGGCGACAAGGGAATTGATCAGCTGACGCACGTTGGGCAGCGGATCGGCGACGGCGTCGTCGATGACCGCGGTGAACGCACCCAGCGGCAGCGCCTTCGCGGATTCGGTGCCGACGATCCAGTTCGTTCGCTGCCCGCCGCGTTCGGCGAGCCGAAGCACCTCACGTGCGAGCCGGGTCTTGCCCACCCCGGCGGCCCCGACGATCAACACGCCGGATGTGTCGCTGCCCCCGAGTGCGCGACGAATGATCGCCAGTTCGCCGTCACGTCCCGCCAGCGGATCCCCGCTGATCACGGCGGAACTATATCCCGCAGTTTCGCTACCTGCGCGTGTTTTCGAGCCGCCGTGGACCTGCTCGCGGTGCGGGCCTGTCCACGGCGCGGGCTCGTACCATGGCGCTGTGAACTCGCCCCTGGTTGATCTGGTCGACGCGCTGCCCGAGGGAGCCGTCGTCACCGATCCCGACATCCTGGGGTCCTACCGGCAGGACCGGGCGTTCGACCCGAACGCGGGAACACCGCTTGCGGTGGTGCGGCCGCGCAGCACCGAAGACGTGCAGGCCGTCCTGCGCTGGGCGACCGCCAACAAGATCGCGGTGGTGCCGCGCGGTATGGGCACCGGCCTGTCGGGCGGCGCATCGGCCCTCGACGGCGCCATCGTGCTGACGACCGAGAAGATGCGCGACATCGCCGTCGACCCGGTGACCCGCACCGCCGTCGTCCAGCCCGGTCTTCTCAACGCGGAGGTCAAGAAGGCCGTCGCCGAATTCGGGCTGTGGTATCCGCCGGACCCCTCGTCGTTCGAGATCTGCAGTATCGGCGGCAATGTGGCCACCAATGCCGGTGGCCTGTGCTGTGTGAAGTACGGCGTCACAACGGATTACGTGCTCGGACTGCAGGTGGTGCTCGCCGACGGCACGGCGGTGCGGCTCGGCGGTCCACGGCTCAAGGACGTCGCCGGGCTCCCGCTGACCAAGTTGTTCGTCGGCAGCGAGGGCACGCTCGGCGTGGTGACCGAGGTGACGCTGAAGCTGCTGCCGGCACAGTCGTCGGCGTGCACGGTGGTCGCGGCATTCGGCTCCGTGGAGGCAGCCGCGGCGGCCGTCGTCGCGATCACGGCCAAGATCCGGCCCTCGATGCTGGAGTTCATGGACTCGGCCGCCATCAACGCCGTCGAGGACAAACTGAAGATGGGCCTCGACCGTGACGCCGCCGCGATGCTGGTGGCCGCCTCCGACGACCGGGGTCCGTCCGGCGCCGAGGACGCCCGCTTCATGGCCGACGTCTTCACCGAACACGGTGCCAAGGAAGTCTTTTCGACATCGGACCCCGAGGAGGGCGAGGCCTTCGTCGCCGCCCGGCGGTTCTGCATTCCGGCCGTCGAGTTGAAGGGCTCCCTGCTGCTCGAGGACGTCGGAGTTCCGTTGCCCGCGTTGGCCGATCTGGTCGGCGGCGTGGCCAAGATCGCGGACAACCACGACTTGTTGATCTCGGTGATCGCGCATGCGGGCGACGGCAACACGCACCCGCTGATCGTCTACGACCCCACCGATCCCGCAATGACCGAACGCGCGCACCGAGCGTTCGGCGAGATCATGGACCTTGCCGTGAGCCTGGGCGGCACGATCACCGGCGAACACGGGGTCGGCAGGCTCAAGCGGCCGTGGCTGGCCGGTCAGATCGGCCCGGAGGCGATGGAACTCAACCGGCGGATCAAGCAGGCGCTCGATCCGGACAACATCCTCAACCCGGGCGCGGGAATCTGATGTGCGTCGGGACCGACGTAATGGCTGCTGATCAGCGCGATCCGCGACCAATCCGTCGGTTTCGCGGTCGATACTATTGACAGGTTCGCGCATAGTGTCGTACGAATGAGACGTGACGGCTACCCTGTCTCATGACACGCCGGTTCGATTCCAACTCGCCGACGCCGACACGTGGGCCGATCCGTGGCCGATGTACCGAGCGCTGCGTAACCATGATCCCGTACATCACGTGGTGCCGCGCGAGCGGCCCGATCACGACTACTACGTCATGTCGCGGCATGCCGACATCTGGGCCGCCGCGCGTGATCACGAGACGTTCTCCTCGGCTCAGGGGCTCACCGTCAACTACGGCGAGCTCGAACTGATCGGCCTGGCCGACAATCCGCCGATGGTCATGCAGGACCCGCCCGTACACACCGAGTTCCGCAAGCTGGTGGCGCGAGGCTTCACGCCGCGGCAGGTCGAGGCGGTCGAACCCAAAGTCCGCGACTACGTCGTCGAGCGGATCGAGCGGTTGCGCGCCAACGGCGGCGGGGACATCGTCGCCGAATTGTTCAAACCGCTGCCGTCCATGGTGGTCGCGCACTACCTCGGCGTACCGGAGGCCGACCGCGGCAAGTTCGACGGCTGGACCGACGCGATCGTGGCCGCCAACACCGCCGACGGTGGGCTCGGCGGTGCGCTGGACACGCTCGGCGACAACCTCGGCGAGATGATGGCCTACTTCACCGATCTCATCGAACGCCGGCGCGTTGAACCAGAGGACGACACCGTGTCGCATCTGGTGGCCGCGGGTGTGGGGGCCGACGGCGACATCGCCGGTGTGCTCTCGATCCTCGCCTTCACCTTCACGATGGTCACCGGCGGCAACGACACCACCACCGGCATGCTGGGCGGCTCGGTGCAGCTGCTCCACCAGCGACCCGACCAACGCCGCCTTCTCGTCGAAAACCCGGACCTGATACCGGATTCCGTCGACGAGTTCCTGCGCATGACCTCACCGGTGCAGGGGCTGGCCCGCACCGTCACCCGCGACGTGACGGTGGCCGACACCACGATCCCGGAAGGCAGGCGGGTGTTGTTGCTGTACGCCTCGGCCAACCGCGACGAACGCCAATTCGGGGACGATGCATCCGAACTCGACGTGACACGCAGACCGCGCAACATCCTGACGTTCAGCCACGGCGCGCACCACTGCCTGGGTGCGGCGGCCGCGCGGATGCAGTCCCGCGTCGCGCTGACCGAACTGCTGACGCGCATACCCGACTTCGAGGTCGACGAGAGCGGAATCGTCTGGGCCGGCGGCAGTTATGTGCGGCGACCGCTGTCCGTCCCGTTCGAGGTAGTCGCCTGATGGCCGGCGACTGGTTGGCCGCGCGGCGCACCGAAGTGGCCGCGGACCGCATCCTCGACGCCGCGGGCGAACTGTTCGCCCAGAAAGAGGCCGCCACCGTCGGCATGAACGAGATCGCTTCTGCGGCAGGATGTTCTCGCGCCACGCTGTACCGCTACTTCGAGAACCGGGAGGCGCTCTACACCGCGTATGTCCACCGGGAGAGCTACCGGCTGTACCGCGAGATGACCGAACAGATCAACGCGCTGACCGATCCGCGTGAGCGGTTGATCGAAGGGATGCTGGCCTCACTGCGCAACGTGCGCGAAAGCCCGGCCCTGTCTTCGTGGTTCGCCACGACCCAGCGACCGATCGGCGCGGAGATGGCCGAGGAGTCCGAGGTGATCAAGGCGCTGACCGAGGCGTTCGTCATCTCGCTCGGTCCCGACGACCCGGAACTGGTCGCGCACCGCGCGCGGTGGCTGGTGCGGGTGATGACCTCGCTGATGCTGTTTCCCGGTCACGATGAGGACGACGAACGGTCGATGCTCGAGGAGTTCGTCGTACCGATCGTGCTGCCCAGTCGTCAGGCCACCCAGTAGCGCCCGGCGCCGTCAGGCGACCCAGTACGCCTGGGCCTTGATCGACTTCTTCGAGATCTTGTACTGCTCGCGGAAGACCTTGGCCACCGCGCGGGTGGTGCGGTTGTCGCAGGCGACCCATCCGAAGTGGTCGGGGGCCTCGAACGCCGCCGCGGCCACCGCTTCCACCAGTGCCTCGCCGGCGTTCTTGCGGTCCACCCACATCACGTCGGTGCTGCGGGCGACCGGCAGCTGGCGGTCGTCGTCGTGCGCCGCCTCCAGGAACACCCGCGCCGGGGCGTCGCCGATCGCGGTCAGCAACGAGTTGATGGCGGGCAGCGACGCGGTGTCGCCGACGATCACGTAGCCGGCCGGCGGTGGCTCGGGCAGCGTGAAGTTGCTGCCGAGCACCGTGACCTCGATCGTGTCGCCGGGCTGGGCGTTCTCCGCCCAATGCGAGGCGACGCCGTCGTGCAGGGCGAACTCGATGTCGACGGTGTCGGCCGCGGGGTTCGGGTCGACCAGGGTGTAGCCGCGCTGGTGCAGCTTCTCGCCGTCGGCGAACCACATGCGGATCCACATCGTCGGGTGCAGCGGCGAGCCTTCGAGCATGCCGCCCGCGTCGAAGCTCAGCCGCAGGTAGTGCGGGCTGATCTCCCGCTTACCCGTCACGGTCAGCCGATAGTCGCCGGCGCGCAGCAGCTTGAGCACCGCGCCTTGAAAACCGCGCGTTGGCTTCTTGTCCGACATAACTAGCCCTCCGTGTCGCTGTTGCGGTTAGGCTACCCTAAGCCTGCGCGGTGCTTAACGGGTTGTTCTCACGCACCGGGTGGCTGTTGCGAAATGCCGGTGGAGGTGCTTTGTCGTTTCGGGTGATCTTGAAACGATGAGGTATGGCTCGTTCGTATCGTCCTACGGTGCGTGATCAGGAGTTTTTGTTACCGCCGAATATGGCCGAGTGGCTGCCCGAGACGCATCTGGTGTGGTTTGTCCTCGATGTTGTGGATCGGCTGGATACGTCGGCGTTTCACGCCAACCGCCGCACCGGCGGGGTGGGCCGTGCCGGCTATGACCCCGACATGCTGGTGGCGTTGTTGATTTATGCCTATGCCTGTGGTCAGCGGTCCTCGCGGCGCATCGAAGCATTGTGTGGCGATCATGTGGCGTATCGGGTGCTGTGTGCTCAGGACTCACCGGATCACAGCACGATCGCGCGGTTTCGCGCGGCCCACGATCAGGCGTTTATCGACCTGTTCGCCCAGGTGCTGCGGTTGTGCGCCGAAGCGGGGATGGTGTCGGTGGGGGTGATCTCCATTGACGGCACCAAGATCGCGGCCAATGCGGCGAAATCGGCCAACCGGTCCCATGATTGGGTGCGTGAGCAGGCCCGCCGGATCGCCGAAGACGCGGTGCGTGAGGCGGCTGCCGTGGATGCCGACGAGGACGCCGCCGAAGCCGCCGCCGGTGGCCACCCATCACCGCCGCCGCAGCTGAAGACCAAGGCGGGGCGGGTCGCGGCGATCGAGAAAGCCATGGAGCAGATCGCCCGCCAAGACGCCCGCGACAAGGAGGCTGACGCCGCCGATGCGGCTCGCCAAGAGGATTACCTGCGCCGCACCCAGGCCGGACAAACCCCGGTTGGTCCGCCGCCGGCGGGCATCGACAAGGTACGACTCTATGAGGCCCGCATCGTCCGTGACCAGCAGCGGTTGGCCGAACTGGGTGACCGGGGTGGCAAGTCAATCACCGAGCGGCGCAGCGATTTACGTAAGGCCCTCAAACGCTGGCAGGCTGCGCTGGTGCAGGCGCGGGCCGAACAGGGCACGGGGCTGGCAGATCGGCGGGGTTCAGCGGCGCGGGTACGTGCCTACAAAGATGCCCGCCGCGCGCAGCGCGGTGGATCGGTGGTGGTCAACCTCACCGACCCTGAGGCGCGGCTGATGAGCGAAGGCTCCGGCGGGGGAATCGTGCAGGGCTACAGAGCCTGTCACGAATTTTGTGTAAGTCAGAGGTGATTTGACTACGAATTGTATTCTAACACAACGGAAGTCGCCCTGGAAACAGCTTGGCGAG
>NZ_BCTA01000071.1 GCF_001570485.1 Mycolicibacterium novocastrense | reverse complement strand
GAACTCACCCCAGCCGAGTTCGCTCTACAGTGGACCACGACCCACCAACCCCAAGTCGCATAGCGACTGGACCACCAAACGGGTCCCCCTCAGCAGCATTATGAGACGTGTACTTCCACGCGACGGCATCCACAAGTGCGCGGTGGATCATTGCGTGTATGTTTCGCACGGTCTTCGGCGCCAGTCCGGGATGCACCTGCTTTGGAGCGATGCCCGCGTTGTACCGACGTACCGCAGCTCGGGCAGCGTGGATCGTTGTGCCACACGCCTTAGCGTCTTCGCGCGGACTCGGTGTCGAACCATCGACCGTATGGCTACGCCAGTAGTGATACATCGCGTAGTTGCGGTCCTGCTTGATCCGGCCTTCAGAAAGTAATTTCGCGTAAAGCTTCAGCAGTTGAGGCTCATCGAGCCGTTGGAGCTTTTCTGCCCCAATGTGCGGTACTACATAACACCTAGCGTAGTCGTTCCAGTTCTGCCAAGTCGTTGCGTCCATAGAAGGTTCCAAGGCTGAGAACCATTCGGCGAAGAACTGTGCCACCGTGCGAGTCGAGGGTCGCACATCGCGACCTTGATCGGCTCCCCGCATGGCATCGCGACACGCCTTCCAGGCCTCCTTCTCCGTGGGAAAGCCACCCTTGGAGATGATTGGATACTCGCCGGTGGATGAATCTCGCTCAGGCGCTCGGAATCGGTATGTCCACGTCCTTCCACGTTGGTAGACCGACCCCTTCACGATGCAACTAACTGGCGCAACTCGGCAGTGACGACATAGACTCGTCCGCCGAGTCTGCGGACTGGGAGCTCGCCAGACGCGGCGAGTCTGTAAGCCGCAGCGCGACTGATTCCCAGAATGCTCGCAGCCCGGGGAACCGCGAGAAGCAGTGGAAGATGATCAAATATGTTCGATTCCATCTTATTTCACCTCCCCCTCGCAATTTGTCGAGTTTGCCACTCTCGCTGACTGCTTCTGTGGGCTGCAACGCGGGCAAAACGCTGCTGCTTCAGTTCCGTCCGACTGTGTGACTGTGATCGTGCGCGACATTGGGTCCTCACAATCGCCACACCACAATGGTCTTTGTTGTGCGGAAAGTGTTGGTGGGGCGGGTAGCTCAGTGAGACGTCGTGCGAGGACAGCAGCGGGATAGCGCACCCCCTCTGGCCGGGTCGAAAGATGGGCCAACAGCGTCTGTGATGTCCAGCCCGCGCCGAAGGCCGCCTCGATTGCCGGTGCAAGTTTTCTCGCGTCCTCCCGATTGACTTGCCATGAGCTTGGAAGTGAACTCAGCACTGCTGCCGACGACGGTTTGTGTAAAGGTTCTATTGAAAGGTTCAAGGCGTCAGTGCCCTGGACCCGCGGGGGTACAACCGGCGGACAATCCCCTTCCGGAGGTCGGACGGCGCCCGTCGTGTTGGCGGACTGGGGGGGTCCGATCTCCGGAAGGGGAGAACTGTGCGTCGCATCTGGGTGATTAAGAAGGTAGCGGCTCGAACGCCTGGCTCCCGAATCGTGATACTGAGCAACTCGCTGCACGAGGCCCTTATCCTCGAGTTTGCGAAGCGTTTCCAACACGGTGCTCCGCGCGGCGCAAGATTCCGAGACAAGCTTTCGGATTGACGGGTAGCACGAAAACTTGTCGTCTGCCCGGTTCGCGAGCAGTATGAGGACAAGGCGCATCATCGGGCTCGAAACCTCGATGGTTATCGCCCAGTCGAGCGCCTTCCAGCTCATCGGTAATACTCTCTTAGTCTTGAAGTTTCGTCGATCATCGTCTTCCGAGGTTCTCTAGAGGTCACGTGTGATGGCTCGGACGGCCACTATGCAGACTCGCTGCAGGCTGACAGAGCGATAGGGATCTCGATGAATTGGAACGTAGATGAATGGATGAAACGGCGTCCACCACCAGATGCAACTTGGGAAAGATTCAACTCTTGTCGTCACCCGGTAGCGACAAGCGGCGAAATCCAAAGGCGGTCTGACGAGATCGTGTTCGGAGGAGCTTCGCTGTGCCGGAATTCTGGCCGTACCGGTACGGCCTTCGGCGAGCGCCCGGTGACGCCCATTGTGCCTATGTGGAGCAGTAAATGGGTACTAGTTGGGCGTTAGTTAGTCACTGGTCGTGCATAAGATGAGCATCAGTTGATACCTAAGCTTCTACAGGGCGAGCGCATGGCTGTTCCGGCAAAATCTATTCTTAGGTAATGTGTTTCGGCTGCTAGCCAGTCATTGCCAGCTAGCGGTACCGTAGGAGCGTGCACGGCGACACACTGGCTTTGAGTTTTCAGCGACTGGCAGATCAGCTCGCTCGAACGACATGCGCTGCTGCTGCGGTGACCGTGCCGATGTTTGCACACTTTGTTGGTCTCATTGGCGAAGGATCCGGCTCTGTCAACGGGTTGGCGGATGGCTGCGGCCGCTGGCAATCGACTGAGCTTGCCGCCAGACGCGCGCAGATGCGTCGTCAGGCCGCGAGTCTTGTTGATCGGAAGGATGCCAAGTCACGAGGTTGTCGGGCCTGCACAGACGATCGAGCAATCGGCGTCTCGTACAGGCCGTTCCACGAATTACCTGCTCTGCGAGCAGGCTAGAAATATCGGGGCCTTCCATGGTCCGCGTTGGAGGCAGGATGTGAACGACGAACTCGGGCAAGCCAATAGCCGGGGGTTTGAGCTCGGTCGGCGGCACGCTGCAATCGCGGAAGTCGTCGGACAGGCGGCCCAGTGGGCGCGTTCATTCTGCGTCGTAACTTCCCACGTCTTACCGGATGGATCAGCATTTGTGACCTATCCGCTCGCGCTGCATGCCGATCGTCTGCACGCGGTGTGGACTCGGCTTGGAGGCGCGTGCATGGACCTTGCTACTTCACTTGCTGCAGGCGAAGGCATACAAAGTGCATCAGCCATGCCGCCCAACCATGGCAACACGGGTCAGCCGACGACATACAGGGAAGGCGCGGATTATGTACACGTCCTTCAGCCACGACGCGTTCAACGCCCCACATTGCAGGATCTTTGGCGTACGGAAGTTACCCACGCGCTGCTCTATCTCAGTGTCAGTGGTATCAGAACTGATGAGCTAGAACGGTACGCCTCGACTTCTCAGGCACTATTCGACGACGCTGCAGCTGTGGTCCGCGACGCTTATGCGCGTTCCACCGCCGCGACCTTTGGGCGTGTCTGGGCGCTTGCTTCGGACGTGGATGGGAGAGGGCGGGCTCTGATCGCATGGATGAAGGCGCTAGCGGATGTGGGGTTCAGTGCCGACGACTGTGCGTTGATATTGAGCGATTTCAAGGTTGTGTCGCCCGATGCCGTGTCGTATTGCCTTGACAACAAGAGTGTTTGGCTTTCCGGAGAATGATTGGAAGGGGACAGAATTCGCCAGATATCATGCGGTGAACGTAAGTCCTTCCTGGATCCGCCGATTCGGCTGGTTGGAAGTCGTCTGCTCGACCGTCACGACGAGTCCATCTTCGAGGACAGGATCGTCTCGGGCTGTGAGCGCTCAGCTGAAGAACTCGGCAACGACGCAGGCTCAGAGTTTCGACGGTGGGACCATTTATTCCATCCGCCAGATTTGGATGACTTACGGCTGTGACTGTGATCCCAGCATTCAGCAATGGACGGAATACGAGAGGGAACCCCCGGGAACTCGAGGAAATAACCGCGATTCAATGGCCGGCGTTTGTGAAAGGCTTCACCGCAGATCCCGCTGTTGTCAGCGTAGGAGACGACATTGCCAATTGCCCGTGAGTAGTCCGTACATCTGGAGGATAAAAAAACAAGTGCTGAAAACGCCAACGGAGTCCAATGTCAGACGATTCCTCTAGTCGTCGGCGGAACTGGCGCCATCGCGAGAATCGCGCGAGACCGAAGTTCCTAGCGAAGCGCGTCACTGAAGAGGATCACGAAGTCGTGACCGCGTATGCCAAGAGCTTGAACGTCACGGTCGGCGAACTCTTGAACCCCGCGGTGACAGAACTCGTCACCCGGGCACGCGTTCACCTTTCGATGACAACCGTAACGCCCTACGAAGACGGCAACTATGAGCCGGATAGTGCTTAGGCACGTGTTCGCCACGTTCCCTCTAGGGCTACAGCGCACCGCAGACCGTCCAGCCCCTGCGCTCAGTCACGGTAACTTCGCGCCGTTCTCAGGCTGACGTATGCCACATATTTCGATCGCGGTCGCCTAGGCGCCGCCACGGCTCGACCATTGGCATGTCCGACATCGGCGCGCAGTGGCCGATGTCATTGATGCGCTGCTCGGGTAACGCCGGTGAATCGCGCCGAGTGTGGATCAACGCCAGCAAGAGGGCCGGGCGTTCCGTGGATGAGCGAGCGCACAAGATCGCCGATTCTGGGTAGACCGAAGGGACCAGCGGGGGTCAGCCTTTGCTTGGTCGCGGCAAGCCGTAGCGGGCTCGGATCTCGCCCTCGTTAACTGTGCGCCCGGCTGCGAGGTCGGCTTCCGCCTCCAGTAGCGATTCGTGAAGGTCTGCGGCGTCGATGGGCCAGTCGTCGTCGAGATCTTGGGATGCATCGCTGTCGTCCTGGGAGGCTGGGTCGGGCGCTTCCCAAGCTTCATTCTTGCCCGGCGTTGGCAGCTCGTCGAAGTCGCCCGGAACAATAACGTCGGGCCGTTGACCGAAGCGGTGCGGGGGAGCGGCCCCACACCCCGTGTCACCATCCTCGTTCGTCACGGTCGAAGGATACGCCGCTGCTTCTAGAGGGGCTCGCTTGAAGTTCGGCGATGACGTACGAACATGATCAAGCACGAGGCAAGTATGTCCGGATGGTTCAGAGCGACTCTGGTCGTCTATCCGTCGAAATCCTACTGTCGTGTCAACGGCGGCCGAAAATTGACCCCTTTTCCCGACACGGGGTTAGTTTCAGGCGACGCCGACATGTCGTTGCCCGTGGAGTTGAAAGAGCGGATGGTCAGCACCACTAGATGGACGCGGCCGCACACCGGTATCAGCCACCCATCAAATCTCCACACCCGGATTGTTGTGCTGGCGGCCGTTCACACCGGACTCCCAGCCTGACCGTTGACCGGCGCGCATTCAAATCCCACTGGATACGCGGAGATCATGGTGTTCTGGGTCAAGACCGAACGCCGTCGGCTCTTGCGCCGATTCGCGTTCGCCTGACCGATGACTGAGCTGCCTCCCACAAGCGAGCCCCAGCTCGTCGAGCACTGTCGCCATAATCGTCATTTTGAGCACATGATCTGCCGACGCCGTTGGATTGCTCCGTGTTGCCTATAGGTGACATGAGCTGCGGAAACTCGCGCTTTCGGATGTGCCCGTGACGGTGGCCCAGTGTCGTCGCTTCGCGATACCGTCGTTACATGACCAAGAATGGCCGGTGGCGTGGCCGCCCCAGGCTCGCCGCCGCTGCGGCGGCCTTTGTGGTCGCAGGCGGTGCCGTGGTGACCAGCGGCCTGGCCCTCGCCCATCTAGACCAGCCCGCCCGGCACACCGCGAATGTCGTGCCGCCCCCGGCGCCCACATACAGCAGCAGCGGAACCCAGGCAGCCAGGGCGGCCGCATGCGGCGCGTGGGATCGGGTGGCGCGGTCGACGGCGCTGGCCAGTAGAGCCAGCGCCGAGGCGTTGAAGCAGAGCTGGAACAGTACGGAAACCAGCGCGGCATTGGCCACGGAAAAGCTCACTGGTATGACTGCGGTGTCGTACTTACGTACTCAGTTGACCGACGCCACACCAGCTTCGACCGCGAAGCCGCTATACGACTGGATGGCCGCCAGAATCGACATGCTGCATGCGCTGAACATGCGCCACTGGGACGAGGCAGATCGCGAGCAAAAGCGCGGCAACGATCTGATCGATGTCATCAGATCCGAGTGTGGGTTGCGCTGATGCCTGCTGTAGGAGGGTCTGCGGGATCGTATGGCCCGCTTATCGTTACGTCAGACATGGAGCCGCCGGACGCTACGCACTGGGATGCGCAGGAGCAGAGCTACCGAGCTGGCGCTACGTCGTGGGACGGGATCCACCAGGAGATCGTTCGCAACAACGCAGCGTTTCGTGATGCCGCCGATTCGCGGGGGTTCGACGAGGCTCACCGTGCAGGAGCGGTGCTGGCCGAGGAGGCCAAGACGGTAGCCGAATGGCACGCGAAAGTCGCCGACAAATGCGCTGATATTGCCACCGTGCTGCGCGATACGCGTGCAGGTCAAGAGCAATTGCTACGGGACGCTGACGCGAAGATCGCGAGCGCGAAACTTCCAGGCGAAGCAGAAGCCCTCGTAACCACTTACCACGGCCTTGCCCGGTACCAGACTGAAGCTGGGGTTGCTGCTGCAATGGCGGCCCATGTCGCATTTCAGAAGAGCAGTGAAAACACAAGGGCTCTAAGTCTTTTGACGAAGTGGGGCGATGCTCCCTCGGCCCCGGCAATACAGCCCCTCGACCACCACACGTCGGCCGGCATCGAACAGGATGAAGATCCTTACAGTGACGCTGAGAAGCCGCAGGCCGGGGCTGACGCCCCCAAGCCTCCAGCCGAAGCGCCGACCGACTCTGCAGGTACAACCGCACAGTCTGGGGTCAATCCTGGAATCGAAACGGCCACAGCCGATGAAGGGATCGATACGGCGACCGGCCCGGTGACGCAGGCGACTCCTGGAGTAGCCCCGCCCCGGTCGGCGGCCTCGCCCCTGGGCGGTAGCGGTGTGCCGTCGATGGGCGGCATGGGCAGCGGTGGTGGTGGCATGGGTTCCGGTGGGGTGCCGAAGATGCCCAGCGGCCTGGGAAGTGGCGGCCTGCCGAGTACAGGGTCCAATCCGCCGAGTAGCGGCGTGGGCCAAATACCCGGTGCTGCAAGCGGGTTGCCGAAAGGTGGCGGCGTACCCGGGTCAGGAGCAGGGTCGCCTTTATCGTCTGCGTTCAATCAGGGGTTGTCGACTTCGGCGAGTATGGGTGGTGGGGTGCCCGCAGCACCGCCGCCAGCTCCGGCGAGTCCGTCACCGGCCTTGTCGGCGGGAGGACATGCAACTCCGGCTTCGGCCGCCGCCGCAGGCGGTGGTGGCGTTTCGCCGGCTGCTGCTCAGTCAGGCATGGTGGCCCCGGCTGCGCCAGCCGCGGCTCCTACCGGGGCCGGAATGGGCACCGGCGGCGGTGGCGCCCCGATGATGCTGCCGCCCGGTTCGATGGGACCGCCAGCGGGGGCTATGCCGCCGCCAGCGGCGACCGTGCCCGCTGGAACCCTTGGCGCTGGCAGCAATGGCCCATCGGCTTCCCCGCCGCCGTCGGGTGCGGGAGCGGGCGCGACGCTGATTCCGGCGAGCGTGGTGGCCGCGGATCAAACCGCCGCAGCACGTGAGCGCCGCGAATCGGCGGACGCGGCGGCCGCCAAGGAGTTGGCGTGGAAGCTTCAGCTCGCCGCTCAAACAGTCAGCTACCCCATCGAATGGGCGGTAGGGGTCTTTCGGTCACCCAGCGGAACGGAAACCGTCATCACCTCAAATGACGGAGCGAGCTATATCCCCGCTGGCGTCTTCGTCCCGCGGTCGGTGCGCGTCCTTGCCACAGATCCTTTGGTGGACGACCATTTTCGGCAGCTTTGGTTCGGCTGGGCCGATCCGGCGCGCGTCCTCATCGAATACGCGCAGCTGCGCGCCGGGATGGGCTGGCGCCTGGTCGCGGCCGCGACCACAGTCGGGGTGAGTGTGCTGCGTGATGCCGGGGTCGAGCATCCGCCCTCGTGTACTCGACAGACTAACCCGCTGCTGCAGCCTGGCGCGCAGGTCGCCGCTCCCGCGCTGGACAGCATGCACGTGCACCGACTGGCGGCGCTGTGGCCCGACGTGTATCCGCGACTGCTGCGCGTGATGGACGCCGACCCGATTTTCCAGGATCGAATCGTCTCGGCGGCAAGCGCGGCGTTGACGAATTCGGCGACCACCCAGGCGCAGGCGGTCGACGGCGGCATCCCCAATCCCGTTCGCCAGATTTGGCTGACTCGCGGCGGCGACCGTGATCCGAGTCCCCAGCAGTGGGCTGAGTACGACGCGGCGGCCAAGGACTTCAACACAGTGACCTCGATTTTCCGGCCCGGCTTCGTTGGACAAACTGATCCAAGCGAGACAGTCGAAGAGCTTGCGCGCTACCGGGCGCATTGGCTGGTATCCCGCACCGCCGAGCACATCGGGGGGTGGGCCACGCGCCCGCTGCCACTGCCAGACATGTGTTACGCCGCAGCCGCCATCGGCAACACGCATCTTCGGGACTTGATCATGAATGCGCTCGCCAGCGTCGAAGACGACTTGGCACAACGATGACGATCGGTGATCACTGGCATGTGAGCCGGACTACTAAGGCTTAGAGCTTGGCATGCGGCATGCTCACCTGAGATAACACTTGGCAGATACGCCGGAGCTGGTGATACTGATGTGAATACTGAGACGACGATCGACTGAGGGGCGGCCAGTATGAAGCACGACGATGAGATCGTCGCTCTCACTGCACTCATGCGCATCGGCAAGTTGCACCCCGCGACCACGCGCGGACCCGCGCCGCGGCCAACGATTCCGATGGTTGACGGAGCTGATCCCGCCGGCATGCTGCTGCAACGTATGCGCGCTGAGGAGAGGTACTAGTCGAACCGGCATCGCCTGACCTACCGCGCGGATGTGGAAAGCCCGTGTCCCGGGCATGAAAAAACCCGCCCCCAGCAGGGACGGGTGGTATGACGCAATTATGCAACGCAAATTGCGTTGATGCAATTCCCTTTCGTCATGGGTGTGGTCACCACGGGCCGGGTCTGGGGACGCCGCCAGCGGGGTCTGGGAGTTGGCAGGCCTGGAAATCGGCTGCGTTGAGCTGATACCACCAGTGGTTGCCAACACCGTCTGCTGGCGAGCCGCGCAGCTTGCCCGCGGTGTGGTTGCGCGAAGGGTTGACCGTGCCGACCGGGATGCGATCACGTGCCGCCTGGATCGGGAACTTCAGATCACTGTCGTTGCTGATCACCACGGCCGCGTCGATGCGCTGCTCAAGCACATCGAGCAGTAGATGAGCCGCTACGTTCACGTCGGAGCCCTTTTCCTCGCGTCGGGCGGTGGACACCATGAACATTGCGCCGGGGTTGTCCTGGCCGCCAGCGTCTTTTACCATCAACGGGCCGCCGGGATGGGTAAGGATGGGACGGAAATTGCGGTCCGGGGTGGCCAGCGGCGCGCGGGCCACGCGGTGCACATAGTTGCCCAGTTCGATGTGGTCAGCGGTCTGAGATCGGCGCAGCGCCCGCAGGTACACGTCTTGCTCGCGGTTGCCTACGGGATTGTCGGCGCCGGAAATGACGGCCGTGCAATAGATAACGCGGTCAACTGTGGCACCCGTCCACGCCGAATGATTGGCGACCAGTCGCGTTCCTAGCGCGCGAATGTCGAGCCAGCGCCAGCCCGCCACACCTTTCCCGCAGAGGCCGCGGCCGCCGTAGTACAGGTTGAACCCGTCGACATAGACACCCACGCGCATAGGGATGCACGCTAGCGGGCGAACGCGCCGAAAGGTTCGTGGACCACGGGCAGCTCGATCACCAGTCGTCGGTGTCGGTGACGAGTTCGTACAGTCCGGTGGCGCACGGCGGCGCGCGCCTGGTTACGTCTGCGTGGGTGGGGGCGTAGGCGTGGGCCATCCAGGTGATCTTGTCTGCTTGGCGTCGATGAACTCGGCTCGCTGGGTGGCGGTCCAGTCCTCGGGCAGCCCCAAATCCGTGGAGTAGACCGTGTGGACGACGCGCCGGATCGCAGGGTCGACGCCGGGTGGCATGGATGCGGCTGTGCAGGCGTTGAATCGGCGCAACCGTAGGGTGCGGGCGGGAAAGCGCTTCATGTGAACCTGCCACCGCCACTGACAGCGAGCCTGATGAGTTTGCCGATGGCTGACACCGTATACGCCGCCGCGCACTGCATCTCGATGGCCGCGGCAACGCCTGGATCACCGATATGTTCGCCGAGGCAGAGAAACTGTCTTGATGACCAAGAACGTCAGCGATGGTGCGGACGGCGGCGGAGGTGTACACCACCTCAGCGAGGTCGGCAACGCCCAGGTGCTCGGCGGGCAGCCGAGCACGCGAGCCTTGGCGTAGCGCGCAATCAGCAGATGCAATTATCTAGCGCTGTCGAAATGATCCGGCGCTGACGGTAGCAGCAGTGCGAGCAAGGCTGAGGGCAAGCAGTCTAGGGTTCACGGCGGCTGATGTAAGTGTCGCGTGCCGTGCGTCGCTCGGCGTCAGCGACCTCGCTGTTGAATGCGATGGCCAATCGGGCGTACTCAGCGTCAAGGAGATCCTCGTCAATCGCCCCCGGCTGCGCCGCGACCGGTCGGGACTCGTTGGGTGAAGGTGACGCCATGTCTCCAACGATAGGTCGCCGAGCCCTGCTGGGAACGTGCACTCCGTGCGCGCGGGGACGGTTCGCCGGGCTGCGCGAAGCGTTCGGCTCACTGCGCACCGCAGGTCTCTTCTTGGGCAGCTGCGATCTGTTCTTACGGGCCGCATCGGTGGGCAGTGTGTAGTCCTTCCAGTTGGAGGGAACGTGTCGCTTAGACGCGGCTCGCAAACTTTCGCTCGCGACCATGACAAGCGGCCAGCTCAGAGGTTGCAGGCGGCTGTCAGTCATCGACGCTGGCACAAAGGGTGTGCTCGGGATCTTCGACCGCCACGTGGGGGGCGCGCCATCGCTGGTCAAGGTGGCGGCGCTGGGCCGAGCGGACTGCGCGGCCTGCGGCGTCGTACTGGGCGAGGATGTGACGCCACGGTTCGCTCAGGCGGGTGCGGCCGAGGCGATCGGCCAGGGTGACCGCCGGGACGGGCTGTAGCAGGGGGTGTGCTGGTGCGGCGGGTACGGCTGTGAGGGTGATGTTCCACGGCAGAGCTTGGTTGAGTAGGCGCACCGCCGATGAGCTGGCGCCGCGGCGTGTCTGTGGGTCGAGAAGGATGACGCGTGCGTCTGCGGCCGCGGCGTGGCGGGCGATGTCGGCGAGCTGGTCGGGTTCGGCGGCTGCGGGGTCGTCGATGACGACGATTGCTCCGGGTGGTAGTGCCCACTGCTGATCGTTGATTTGGCGGTGGGCGTGGGCAGCGGTGGTGATGGTGTCGGCCAGCTCGGCCTCGCGGGCGGGTGCCGCGCCGGCGTCGGTGGTCGACAGCCAAAGCACTTTGCGGTCTTTGGCGTTGGCGGTACTGCGCAGGGTGTAGAGCGCCGCGGCGGTTTCGCGGTCTGTGACGTCGGCTCGGACGACGCTGAGCCGATACGGCTGTACGGCCAGAGTTTTGAGTCGGTCGGCGATGTCGGGCTCGTGGGCAGCCAGGGCCGCCGCGGGGAAGAGCAGGGGCGTGCGGGTGAGGTCGACATCGCCGGCGACTTGCAGCAAGGCAACTTCGGAACGGGCTGATTCCAGCAGCTGCTCGAGAGTGTCGGAGGTGGCGGTCTGGGCCGCGGCGAAGGCGGCAGCGACATCGCGCTCGGCGCGTTCGAGTTCTCGGCGCAGCACCTGTCGCCGGTCGCGCAGCTGCGCGCGGGCGGCCAGGTCCGCGCGCTCGGCGTCGCCGCGTGCGGCGGCGATGTCGTGCTCGGTGACGATCTTGTGGCCGCCGGCGGCCGCGGTGCGCGCAGCCTGCGCCTCGGCGAGGGCCTGCTGAAACTGCATTGAGGGCGCCTGATCGGGGAGTAGGCCGGTATAGAACGTGAGTTCTTGGCGGGCTGAGGCGATGTCGAGTTCGTCGGCATCGGGGTTGGTCTGTAGCAGGTCGAGCTGAGTGCGGGCGTGCTCGATCAGGCGCAGGGTGTCGTTGTAGGCGGCGTCGGCATCGGCCCACTGCTCCATCACCGCGGCGACGGCGTGGCCGTAGGGTCGATCGGCGTCGACTTGGCGGCGCATCTGCAACAGCTCGTCGGCCGCATCGCGCATAGCGGGGCCATTTCCCGCGCGAATTTCTGCGTCCAAGTTTTTGATTGTTTCGCAAACCTCGCGGTATTCCTTCTGAAGCGTGGTGACCAAATTCATGGTGATGCCTAATTCGGGTATAGGACGGTTTGCTGAGAGGTCTTCGAATTGCAAATCTCCGAATTTTTCGGAGGTGTATTCGAATGAGCCATCGGGTTGGGCGGCGTCGAAGTGGTCGTCGAAGGGTGGGGCTTGGTTGATGTCGGCGAAGGGGTATTCAGGGTCGGGCGGGAACAGTGCCTCCTCGTCGGGGTGCGGTGGGGCGTGCTCGGGGGTAGGCAGGTCTTCGACGTCGATGCCGAGACGCGCTTGCAGCCGGTGGGTGAACGCATCCACGGTGTAGGTGATTAATCGTGCGTAGTCGGCCGGTGGGATTGGGTGGTCGGCGTCGGCGGCGTCGGCGAGGTGTTCGGCGGCGACGTGGAGCAGGTCGCGCGGGGTCCAGGTGGCCGGGTCTGCCGCGCTGATCGCGGCGACCAGCCCGGGCCAGGCCGGGTCGGAGGTGATGGTTTCGGTCAGCGCGGCCCCGAACGCGGCGTCGACGTCGGTGATCCAGGCCGGGCGCAGCCGCGAATGCGTGGTGGCCAGTGTGGCGGTCGGGGACAGGGCGCCGGCGATGCGCCACCAGAGTGCGGCGGCGGGCAGCTCGTCGGGCAGGGGGCCTTGGCGAGCAGCGGTGGTGATGATCTGCCGCAGGTCGGCGGTCGTGCGGGTGGCCTGGGCGAGTTGGGCGGCCAGCTGTGGCCAGTAGGCATCGGCGCGCAGGCGTGGGTCGATGGCGTCGATGAGGTCGTTCCAGCGGGTGGTGTCGGCACTGCGCCGGCTGATGTCGGCGGCGGCGTAGCGCTGCAGGGTGGCCTGTACGGCGCGGGTCCGCACGGGGTACTGGCGCGCGCCGGTGAGACGAGTGTCGGCGTCCTCCACGCCGGTGGCGGACCGGAACACCGCGATTTCGGCGGTCAGTGCCGGATTCACGGTGATCAGCGGCCGCGCCCAGGCGGCGGCGGTCGCGTTGGTCCATGCCCGCGCCCGCTCGCGGATCTGGTCGGCCAGGCCTTGGACGAGTTGCTCGCGGCGGGTGAGGTAGGCACCCCAGTGCGGATCGTCGGCCAGCGCCGGCGGGATGGCGGGAAGCCAGCGCAGCACCCCGATGCCGGCGGAGTGGGTGCCGGCGGGATCGATGCGGTGATCGAGGACCGCGGCGGGGTCGGCGGCGTCATCGACACTGCCCTTGGCCAACGCTTCGGTCAGCAGCGCGCGGGGATCAGCGCCGCCGAGCGCCAGGACAGACAGGTTGCGCCGCAGCACCGGCCAGGCCTCGCGCTGGCTCAGCCGGGGGATTACGTCATCAGCGATGGCGTCCAACCGATCCCGCGCACCTGCTCCCAACTGGTTTTCGGCTGCCACGCCCAAGGCGTCGTAGAACATGTCGGCCGCAGCTTGTAGCCGCGTGGCCGGATCCTCGGCGCGCCGGGCTTCGGTAGTCGCCGACACCTGGGCGCCGTCGCGGGCCAGGGCGCGGGTCAGGACATCGACGGCGGTGTCGGGGTGGGTGGCCTTGAGGGAGAGCAGCCGGTGGGGATCGCCTTCGGCCGTGGACAGGTACAGGTGGTTTTCGTCGGTGGCGCGGGTCATCGCGACGTAGAGGTGCTGGCGGGTCAACATGTCCGAGCCGACGATGTGGCAAGTTCCCTTGGTGTCGCGCCGTCCTGCGGTCAGGCCTTGGGCGGAGTCGATGGTGGCCGCGTAGCCCAGCGTGACGTGTTCGGCGATGTAGTCGGCGGGCAGCGTGACGATGCGTCCGCTGCGCAGGTGGCGGGCTTTCACGCTGCCGTCGGTGAGGACTTCGGTGATGGTGTAGCGGTAGCCGTTGCGCACGAAATCGCTGCGCCCGATGGTGATTCGGCGATTGTTCTTGCGGGTGCGGATGGTGTCTCCTGCGCTGGCGTGCAGCTGATCTGCGAGCACCACCGTGGCCGCGGTGGCCGCGTCGGGATCGGCGGCCAACCGGTCAGCGCGGGCGCGGGCGTTGAGCTCGTTGATGACGTCGTTGGTCGGTGCGAGCAGGATGGAATCTGCGCCGGCGGCCAGGTCGGCCCGCCATGCCTGATAGGCCATGTCGGCCGCGGTCTCGTCGGTGCCGACGTGGATGCGGTGGTGGTCGATGTAGAAGCCGATGCCGGCCGGGTCGGCGTCGTGCAGCGCGAGCCCGGCGGCGGCTTCGGCGGGTGACTTGAATCGCACGACTTCGCTCAAGGTGAGCGCGTCGGTGGCTTCGGCGATGTCGCGCAGAACACCGCCGGCCGAGATGGACGACAACTGGCCGTCGTCACCGACCAGGCGCACGCTGGCGCCCTTGCGCAGCGCGTCGGTAATCATCGCGTCCAGGCCGGCTGTGGCGGCCTTGCCGGCCTCGTCAACGATGATGAGCGTGTTGGGGCCCACCCGCTTAAACCAGTCGGGCACACCGGAGATCGCGGCCTTGTCCGGATTGGCTGACCAGACGTACTTGTCGAGGGTGTCGGTGGTGGCGCCCAGGTCCGCCCCGAGCACGATCGCCGCGTCGGCTGTCGGGGCCAAACCGATCACATGTCCGCCCGAGCTGCGCCACGCATGGGCCAACGCCGCCATGGCCGTGGTCTTGCCGGTTCCGGCGGGCGCGAGCGCGAGCGCGACACGGCGCCCGGTGGTCGCCATCTCGGAGACCAAAGCGGCTTGGCCGGTGTTGAGTGTGCGTCCGCGCGCCGCCGAATCTGCGAGAGCCAGTTCGACATCGGCGACTGTGGCGGCGCGGCCGTCGCAGCGATGCACCGCGTCCAGAATGCGCCGCTCGGCGGCGAGTGTGTCGCGGCTGGTGTAGAGCTGAACGCCGTGGCGGGAGTAGGCGCTGGCACCGTCGCGGCGACGCAAGGCGACAGGCTCGCCGAATTCGGCGTCGGCGATGCGGGCGTGCGGCACCGAGAACGCGTCTCCGAGAGCGGTATCGGTGAGTCGTTCGACCAATGCGACATCGTGCGCCACGCCGTGCGATCGAGCGATTCGCAGCGCTTCTGCGCGCACGTGGTGACGTTGCCATGTGGCGCGGGATTCCGACACCGTGGCAATCAGTTCGCCAGCACGCGACGCGACCCATTCATGGTCGACGACGGGCGTGGTGCGGGCTCGGTTGGGACCGGCCAGGACACCGGCCAACATGCGGTGCAGACCGTCTCGCCCGAGGACTTCCACGGCTTGGGTGCGCCACACGTGGCGCTGCTCAGCCAGCGAGCGCGGCTCGTGTTTGGCCTCGCGCGATTCCAGCGTCGCCTGCTGGGCCAAAGCGATGATTTCGGTGTTGGTTGGTTCGCGTCCGTGATCGGCCTGAAACTGCTTGGCCAGCTCGGCGGTGCGCGCCTTGATTGCGGCCCGCCGGCTCGACCACCGTGACATCAATTCTGGTGACATTCCGTCGATCTCGCGGACCGGTCGTTTCCCGCGTCCGCGGGACTGCTCCACGAACAGCACCGCGAGTCTTTCGATCATGTGAGCTTCGAGGCGGGTGTTGTACAACTCGGAGGCCGCGACCGTCACCCGGTGCAGCGGTTGACCGTCTAGGGCGAGCCATCGGCGCACGCCGTTGGCGTCCACGTGGGACACCTTGTTGGAGATCGCGACGTGGGTGTGTAAGTCGGGGTCGCCGGCGCGAGAGTCGCGGTGGGTGAACGCTGCGGCGATGAGTCCTTCGGCGTCGACCTGGGCGACGCCGCCGGCGCCGGTGCGGGTGAAGGTGGCTTGATCTTGCAGCCACTCCAATACGTCGGCGACGGCCGCATCATGGGCAGCCTCAATCTGCTCGGCCACCGGTAGCGGGGCGATGGCCCACAGCGCCGACACTGATTTCACCGGCGAGAACGTCAGGTCGTATCCGGCGACGGCGGTCGTGCGGGCGCGGGTGTTGCGGGCGATGAATCCGGACAGTTCGCGGTCATCGGCGGGTGGGCGGCCGTACTCCTCGGCGAATAGCTCCAAGGCCACGCGGGTGCGGATCTGTGCGCGGATCTCCGGGGCGATGGTGGCGTTCCAGTGTGCGCCGTTCTCGGCGTTGTGGTCGCGGAAGGCCACCGCCAGACGCCGCGCGTACTCCGGTTCGCCGTTGCGTACCAGGAACTCACGACCGAGTCGGCTGGCCGCCCGCCCCGAGCCCATGCTCCGGCCGATGACGTAGGTCTCGATGCGCTCGGCGTTGGGGTGCAGACCCAATCCGTATAGGGCGCGCATCTGCGCCTCGCTGACGCCTGATCCCTCATCGACGGTCCAAATCGCCTCGCGGGCTTGCGGACTGGCTTCGCAGCGGCCGGCGTCAGACAGAGCGGCCAAGCCGCGACCCATTCACCGACCGGGCGATTCACCTTTGGCTGAGTAGTAGTCGGCCAGCGTGGAGCGGCCGCGCTCGGTGCTGTCGGCGGCAGCGACCTGCCGCACCAGGTACAGGTATCCGTCCCCAGCGGTCAGCTTGTGCAGCGTCATCACCATGACGCGCACGCAGGCGTCCGCATGCGCCGCACGCTACGAACTTGGCGGTTGGCGAAGCCACCACCAAACCGGAGGTTCTTAGAAAAGTCTTAGCCGGCGGGTTCTCCTGAGTGCAAGAGGTGTGTGGTCTGTCGTTGGGCTACGAAAGGGGGTCGTGGGACAGGTAGCTGGGGAGCTGTGCGCGGTGGTGAGAGGAGTGGGCAGCGGTGGGGTGTGGGCAGAGACGGTGGTGCGGCAGGAGCGGCGGCGAAAAAATTGGTGAACGACGAATGTGGCTGTGGTGGTGGCCGGATCGGCTCGCAGGCTCCTAAGGTCCCGACCATGACAACACCACGGATATCGAAGCTTGAGGCCCGCAAGCGCGCCCATGGAGCGTTCCGCCGGGCCAACGAGGCCCGCGTCGCGAAGGAGAAGGCGAACATCGACGATGCCGCGGAGATTCTCGTCGCTGTCGGCAAGATCGCCGAAATCGAAACCTGGAAGAAGGAGCGCCTGGCCCAGCTGCGCCAGCAGCTCGACGTCGAAGTCGCCAAGAAGGTGGTTGCGCAGCGCGCCAGGGGCGGCGCGGCGGTCGTGCGTATGCAGAGCCGTGGCGAGACGCTGACGACGATCGCCGCGCGCACCGATCTGGGGATCGGAATAGTTCGTACCATGCTGCGGCACGGACCGCGGACTGAAGCCCACGGCCAGTGACGATTCGCATGCACTAGGTGCGGGTGGCGTGGCCGGTGGACCGATGGGAGTTGTTGACCCTTACATCAGTGAGCCGCCGGCCGACGCCGCGTCGGCGTGATGTGCGGCGGGCGTTGAGGCGTGGTCGTCGGCGTGCGGAATCAGTGGCGCCGGGCGGCGTTGGTCGGCGCGTGCGTGCGGTGTCATGCCAGCCCGCCGCTACGCAGGTCGGGGACGTGGGCGCACGAGCCGGTTCAGCATCGTGCGGTGCAAGCGCTCGACCGGCGCGCCCGCAACGCGTCTGGCCAGCTCTACTCAGCGTGCCCGGTGTGGCGGCGGTTGCAGGACCACACAGGACCTTGGGAGTGCGTTCACAACGCCGGTGGAAGCTGGCCGCGCTGGGCGCTCTGAATGTCAGTTCTGACGGTTAGGTTCAACGGCTATGAGAAGCGCGGAGCTGTTGATCGTTGATCGGCGTGTGTACGCTGCGGAGATCGCCCGTTTTTCACAGCCACGTCGTCTGCGGGCCAACGGCTTCGGACTGCAACATCTGGGCGGGCGCGATCGGCGCCGATGTCTACGGCCGTTTCTACCTCACCCGCGAGGAAGCGGGTTTGTCCGTTCGCCCGCACCGCTACGCGTTGGCAATCGTGTCCGGTGTGGTGGCCGCTAGGGTGCTCGGGCTACACGAGTGCGACAACCCGGTGTGCGTCAAGTTCGCGGCGGCGACAGATCCCCACCCGCACGTCGTTTCGGGCTCGCAGGGCGACAACATGGACTGCATGGCGCGGATGCGCCGTGCCGGCGGCCGATACGCGGTGCGACGCTTCGACAGTCGGGGCCTGCGGCGCGAACGGTCGGTCGCGTTGCGCGAAGCGATGCGCCACGGTTGGGATGACGCCGTGGTGCAGGCGGCGCCGCTGGTTAACCAGCCCACCCTGTGGTGAGATCCGCCATGCCCGTTGAGATTCGGTGAGCATGTGGCCGGGTGTGGCGAGCTGGGTGGTGTGGGGCGCGGTGTCGCAGCGGCGAGCTGGAGGCGCTGAGAAGGCGTGCGGCAGTGGCGGTTGCGCGCGGGCGCTTAGCCACGCCGCAGGAGCACCGCGTCGCGCGACGGAAGCACAGTTCTGGCGTCGAACCACACAGGCACCGCAGGACGCCGGCTGTGCGGGCCCAGCAGATGCGGGACAGAGTCCCGTGGCGTGGTGGACTTCGGATCGGCGTGGGTGTACGCGTAGTGATCAACGAGTCGTGGTGAATGCTAGGCGATTTGGCGC
>NZ_BCTA01000070.1 GCF_001570485.1 Mycolicibacterium novocastrense | reverse complement strand
GCGGACCATCACTTGCCACCGCGGCCGCCACGGTGTCTCGCGCAATGCCGAGTTGCCGTGCGATGGCCCGCTGCGATAGCCCTTCGCTGCGGTGAAGATGCCGGATCAAGGCCCAGTCTTCCAAGGAGATCACCCATCCAATCTGATCGGGTGGCCTACTTTTCAACCGTCGCGACTGGCCGGATCTTCAACCGTCGTCAACACCCTCGCCAGATACTCGCCCACCAACGGAGTCGCCGGTCCTGCGCTGGCGCTCGGTGCGCCTCGATGGCTCGTTGATCGGCATATTGGGCCCGTGCGGCCTGAGTGACGTCGAGCTTCCTGCGCCAATCCACTCGCCCCCGAGTGATGAAGTAATGAGATTCGCACGGCAGTCCCGTGGCCGCGATCGACGGCCTCAGCGACACCTCTCCGTCGAAGATGACCTGGTATCGGGCCGGGGACAGCTTGGTGACGACCTCCCGACCACAGCCGCAAGGACAGATGTGCCCAGCGGTCGAGTACGCGGTCGAGATATAGAGAACACCCCGCTCCAGCGGTGTTGGGAAGGATTCAACGAAGTGCGCGGTGTAGCGGTCGATCAGGGTCATTCAACGTCCCCATTGCGCAGCTCGTTGAGAAACAACTTGTAGACGCACTGGTTCGAAGCGGTGTGCGTCGCGTAGAAGCCGAGGTAACGCTTCCACCGGATGATCGCGAGCGTCGCGTTGAGCGCGTTGAGCTCGGCGATCTGGATGTTGCTGCCGTAGTCATCTCCGTCTGGCGGTACCGCGGCCTTCGCCGGCAATGTCATCTCGTCGCCGGGCAGGTATGCGGTGACCTTGGCCATGCCCGTCAGTCCGCCATCGCCTTCGCGAAAGCTCATCCCGACGTCAATGAACGGCACTCCCCGGTCTCGGAGCCAGCGCATAATCTCCGGTCTCGCCTCGGCATCGGCGGCGGCCAGAAATGCGAAGGTCGCACCCTCGAGCAGGTTCAGGTTGTAGGCCGTCAGCGCCACCGGGTGGGCCGTGATGCCCGCGTGCATCCGGGAGTATTCACGTGCGAAGTATTCACCCTTGTTGGGTTTGGCCTGGACCACGTCGTGCGCCACAGCGCCTGGGGCGCGGAACGCGTTATGCGTCTCTAGTTGGTCACCGTCGATCAGGATAATCCGGTCGACCCAGGTCTTCGCGACCTGATCGAGGATGTAGCTTCCGGTGCCGCCGACGCCCACGATGGCAATCGTGTGGCCGCGGAAGAGGTTGCTCAAATTTGCTAACCCCGCGCGAGTCGTGTTGGTATCCGCGTAGACCAGCGGCAGATCATCTGGCACGACCTGAAACGAGCCGCCCGGCGTATCGCGGACCGAGGCGTCGATCTGTCGGGCCGCGCTGAGCAGGATCTGCGCGTAGTGCTGAATCTTCGCGCGCAGGTTGGCGTAGGCGCCGCTGGGCGGCTTGAACGACAACATGTAGTCAGCCGCCTCGCCGTTCCCGAAACCGTGCGCCTGGCCCGCACTTCCGAGCGGTTGGCCCCGTTCGTCGCGCGGTTCGTCGCCGGCGAACCAGATCCGGTGATCACCGCTCGTGTCGTTGACTTGGCCGCCGGAGTACGTCACCGGCAAGACGAGGCGGCCGTCCTTGCGGATCCCGGACGGTGCGACGTACGGCAACTGGCGTACGACGAGATGCCCGCTTGTGAGCACCATGTCGTAACCGTCGGCCACGAGCTGGGCGACATGCTCGTCAGGAGCGGTTTGCGGGTTCGACATCGAAAACCATGCCGTCCTTGACCTCAACATCCTTGCCCGGACGGAGTAAGTGGTCTGGCCCATGCCCGCGGCTGTACTCGACGAGCGTCCCCGCGGGGTCGTAGGGCTGACCAGGAAAAGCGAGTTCAACCACCTGCTCGAAGCTGATCTTCTTCTCGGTCCATGGGACCTTCCTGGTGTTCACGGTGATCGTTACGATCTTCGTTTTGGTGTCAACTGCATCCGTTGCAGTCATGATGTTCGTCCAATCTCCCGGTGCGCGGGCTCGTTGCGAGTCGAATCTGAAACAGTGTTTTGAGTCTAGAACGGGGCGCGTCGACTTACAAGCAGTGCGCCGAGAGTGCAACACTTACATAGACCGCTGACACTTCGAGCGAGAGGACCGTATGGCTAGGACGAAGATAGACACGGCTGGGCTCTACGCAGCCCTCGACGCGGAGCGCACGGCGCGAGGCTGGTCTTGGCGCCAACTGGCGAAGGAGATCGGCACCAGCCCGTCCCTGCTTTCGCGCATCGGCAACGAGCAGCGCCCCGACGCCGACGGCTTCGCAACCCTAGTGCGCTGGCTCAAGATGCCCGCGGAGACCTTCATGATCGATGCTGACAGGCCGACCGACAGCCAGTCCGAGCCCGATCTTGTTACGCAGCTTGCGCCGCTGCTACGGGCGCGCCAGGACCTGAACGACAAGGACGTGGCTTACCTTGAAGAGGTCATTCGAGCGACCGTGAAGCACATGCATGCTTCCCGGGAGGATATGGCGTGACCGGCAAGCGCACCATCCACAAGGCAGCCTGCAAGCGGCTGGCCGATGAGGTGCGCGCCGAGCTTGGGCTGAATCCCATGCAGGCGCTCGATCCGTGGCAGCTTGCAGAGCTCTACGGTGTGCGAGTTGTTGCCCTTGGCTCGCTGCCGCTCGACCACACGATCCGCGATCACTTCCACATCGTTCGCCCGCACGCTTTCTCGGGCGCCCTGCTCCCGCACCGCAACGGTGCGATCATCATCGAGAACGATTCGCACCCGCTCGCACGTCGACGCTCGACGATGGCCCACGAGATGGCGCACGTCATCGGCGAGCATAAGTTCGGCACCAGCCTGGTGAACGAGCGTGGCTGCCGTACGGCGGACAAACTCCAGGAGGACGAGGCGGCCGAGATCTCGGCCGAACTCTTGGTCCCCTCCGACGCAGCCCGGCTGCTCGCCCGCCAGAAGGTGACCGACGACGAGGTGGCGCTACGCTTCGGTGTTTCCATTGAGCTCGCGCGTTGGCGCATGAACGCCACCGGAGCCCGCATCATCGCACGGCGGGCGGCTAACTATCGTCGCGCATCCGGTACTTGAGGCCCCTCGTGATCGTCGGATAGTTGGCGCCGTTCAAGATCAGCACACTTCGACCATGGGGCCAAAATGGGGCCAAGCCGCCGATCCGGGTGGTCCAGCGGGTCCAACTCGCGCGCTGCTGCCCGGTCCGACCAGCCGAATAACATGGGTGTAAGCCAGAACTCCGCCTGAAAGCGGAAGGTCGCCGGTTGGATCCCGGCCCTGGCCACCACAGAGTCACTTGTGCCCTCGGAGGGGATGTTCCGCCGAGGGAAACCGGCGAGCGGGAACCGGCGATCATCGGCAGAGGGCTGTGCTCTCAACGCCACGGCTGCACCGACGACCGCCTTGTGACGGGCCCCCGACGCAGCCGAGCCCACACCCGTCACCATTCGTCGGCTACCCACAAACGAATTGTCTCCACACAAAGTCTGACGTCACCGTCAACAATCCGGTAGGCGAGATCGCATTCCCCCGCACAACGCGACCGGCGGCTCCGGTTTCCCGAAGCCGCCGGCTCATCTGAATCGCTGTCACACCGGTTGCGGTACGGCCTGCTCCCTGTCGTCGGGCACGACCTCGACCGGAGCTTGCGCAGAAACCGGCACGGGTTCGTCCGTCCGTGCGGTGCGTTTCGCCAGGGCCGCCGACAGTGCGGCACCGACCACCAGGGCGGCAAGCGCCGCGATCCCGGCCACCGGTGACACCGACCAGACGCCGTTCAACAGGAAGATCGCCGGCAGCGTGCACGTCGGGATGCCGAGCAGGATCAGCACCCACCCGGTGAAGTGGCCGAGGTCGAACGACCCGGCCCGGCTGATCCCCAGGCCGAGCAACACGAAGAACAGCGTCCACATGACCGCCCACGTGGCCCAGATGACCGCGAACACCGGATCGGTCCCGATGCTTTTGACCGCATGGAACAGTGCGATCGCGGCGACGAACGCGCTGTACCAGCCGAACCCCTGCGGTTCGAGATCGTAGATCTGGATGAGCCCGAACCACAGATAGGTGAACCCGAACAGCAGGCTCGGCCACGTCCCGTTGACGATGCCGGTGTCGCCGCCGGCCTGCACCAGGATGAGCGTGGGCAGAACGACCTGCGCACCGCCGACGAACAGGTTGAGCGGCGCGGCACTTCTGGGTTTGACGACCCCGATGGAGACCAGGCCGTTGACAAACAGAACGACGCCGACGAGCAGCAGACCCACGTTGCCCATCAGCGGCCCACCCATTCCACGAACTGATCCGAGGAGATCACCGGCGCGAAGAATTCGTTGATGCGGCCGAACGCCGCCGGCTCCTGATCGGGACGCGCGGCGCCGGTAGCGTCGCCGATGATGATGGGCAACAATCCGTGGTCGCGCGCGGCGCGGGCGTTGCCTTCGATGCACCAGTCGAGGTGGATTCCGGTGATGACGACGACCTCGATCTTCTGGCGGATCAGCGCACCCGGCAGGTCGGTGCCGACGAACGCGGTCTGAAGCGCCTTTTCGTAGAGTTCGTTGTCACCGGGCTCGACCAGTTCGCGCAGCTCGTCGACGAGCGCGTTGTCCCAGGCGATCTGCTCGGGCGTCGCGTCGATATGGCCGGTCCAACTCTCGTACTGGACGCGGTCGAAGGCCGTCTGTGGATAGTCCTTGCGGAACACCGAGAAGCCGATCCAGTTGAACGACAGGAAGTTCGGTGCTTTGCGCGCCGCGTGTACGGCCTTCACCGTCGCGTCGAGACTGCCGCGCAGCGCGTGGCCTTCCGCGTACTGCACGCCGCCCGGCTTGTAGAGGGAATTGGATTGGCTGACCGACAGGAAGGCCGCCGGTCGGCTCAGGATCTCGCGGAAGTCGAGCTTCTGCCAGTGTGCGGCCAGCGGTGGGATGGAGTCGACGTTGGTGGGCGGGAAGTTCGCGGGATCGAGCGGGACCGGCTCCAGGGGAGTCAGCCGCGAAGGGGTCTCGATGGTGGCGGTCAAGGTCTTCACTTTCTCGTGGGTGGACAGGTGTCGGGGGCGGCGATGAAATGTCCACGGCCGCCGACGTTTACACCGAGGAAACATGCGCATCGTGAGCGTCCCACGGGGAGAAGCCAGGCCAGACACTTAGAATCGGCGCGAGTTCATCGCGTCCCGTCGGCGAATGTGTGGCACCGACCCGCCCTTGTCATAAGCGGTACCTCCGCGTACCGTATCGGTACCTCGGTGTACCAGGAAGGCGGGCAGTCCACCATGAGCAAGCAGCGCAGAACGATCAGCGGTCGTACCGCGGTCATCACCGGCGCGGCATCCGGCATCGGACGCGCACTGGCGCAGCGGCTCTCGTCGTACAGCTGCCCGGTGGCCATCGCCGACGTCGACGAACAGGGCCTCAAACAGACCGAGGCGTCGCTGCAGGGCCCGGCACTGTTGCGGGTTCTGGATGTCAGCGATGCCCAGGCGCAACACGACTTCGCCGCCGAGGTACGCGCGTGGGCGCCCCGACCGATCGGGGCGGTGTTCAACAACGCCGGTGTCGCGCTCGGGTCGACCGTGCTCGACGCCGTCGTCGCCGATGACGACTGGTTGTGGAACATCAACTTTCACGGCGTCGTGAACGGCACCCGGGCGTTCCTGCCCATCCTCGTCGAGCAGGACGAGGGCGTGATCGTCAATACGTCGAGCGTCTTCGGTTTGGTCGGCATGCCCGGCCAAAGCGCATACTGCTCAGCGAAATTCGCGGTCCGCGGGTTCACCGACTCGCTGCGGCAGGAGCTGCGCGGGACCGGCGTGTCGGCCGTCAACGTGCATCCCGGCGGCGTGAACACCAACATCGTGCGCAACGGGCGGTTCCACGAAGAGCCGGGCGGGCCGACCAAGGAGCAGGTGGTCAAGGAGTTCGCGGCGATGACCAGAACCCAGCCAGACAAGGCGGCGGAGATCATCCATCGCGGTGTGGAGGCGGGTAAGGCCCGGATCCTCGTCGGTCCGGACGCCTACATGTTCGACGCGCTGGCCCGACTCGCGCCGACGCGCTACTTCGACGTGCTCGAGCGCCTGCAGGCATCCCTTCGCAAGCGCGCCGCCCGCTAGCTACGCAGTCTCCTTCGCGTATTTCAGCAGCCCCGGATCGTGCGCGCACAGCAGTAGCAGATCGGGTTCGCCGCGGCGGTACAACTCGGCCAGCCGAGCGTGGTTGTCGCGCACCTGTTTACGGTCGAACGCGGCGACCTTCTCGAACGCGCCGAGGACAGGCGCGATCCGCCCCGGGCCGCCGATGGTGTCGGGATGGTAGAAGGCGTCCCCGCAGTGCAGCAGCCAGCGATGACCCGCGTCGACTGCCACGCAGGCATGCCCGCGGGTGTGGCCGGGCAACGACATCAGCACGATTCCCGGCGAGACTTCGGTCAGCTCCTTGGCCGCGGCGAACCCGCGCCACTTCTCCCCGGCGGGGGTGTGCTCGACGATCTTGGGACCGTGCTCCCACTGGGCCGATCGGAACCGGAAGCGTTCACCCCGCGTCGGCGGGTGCATCGCCCCGAGCACTTCGGCTGCGGTGCAGTGGATCTCGGCGTGGGGGAAATCGGAGATCCCGCCGATGTGGTCGACATCGAAATGCGTGACCACGATGTGGCGGACGTCCTCGCGCCGAAAGCCCAGCCGTTCCACCTGCCGGACGGCGGTCTCGTCGGGGTCGAAGAACGGCCGAAAGAGGCGGCGGGTGGGGCCGGTCCGGCGCGCCCGTTCCTCACAGTCGGCCAGCCCGTAGCCACTGTCGACGAGCACCAGCCCGTTGTCGGTCTCGACGAGCAGCACATGGCAGACCAGGACGGGGACACCCCATGGATGCATCGACCCGCAGTTGAGATGGTGAACCTTCACGAGGCGGCTCCGGTGAGCAGCTCGGTGCGACCGATCTGGGTCACGAGGCTCGCGGAGTCGAAGTAGATCCGCTCGTTGACGATGCGGTCGTCCTCGAAGAAGAACACCGCCGCCACCGGCACGCGGAACGCCTTACCCGTCGGTGGCAACCCGTAGAACTCGCCCAGATTCGTTCCAAGCAGGTCGAATTCGACGATCACGGAGTCGTCGGCGACATGGAACCGGACGTTGTCGTGGCGCTGATCCGGGAATGCCGTGCGTGTGCTCCGGTAGTAGGCCATGACCTCGTCGTCGCCGTCGAAGACTTGGCCGGTGGCCATGATCTCGTAGTGAGGCCGTCCCCCTGACTCGTTCTTGAACGTCGCGAGGGTGGCGTCGAACTCCTTGGTGACCTCGGTGTCCATGTGCACACGGATCACCTCGAGTCGGCGTTGTCGCAGCGCGTCGGTGGTCATGAACGCACTGTACGACCGGGCGTCGTCAGGCGGGTGACGTGACCTGTGCGGCGATCGACTGATGCCGGTGCTGCCGCTCGATCGTCGCCAGATAGAACGCCCAGGCGAATGCCGAACTGGCGAAAAGGATGAAGCCCAGATACAGCCAGGCGTGTTTGACGTCGCGCCTGCGACCGTCGACGAGCAACCACGCGGGGAACAACAGCAGGCTCATGATCGTGTAGTCCTGGCTGGCCGAACTGGCCGCCGGGTTGTCGTAGCCCAGCGCGATGAACTCAGACCAGCTGCCCGGACCCCATACGAAGTTGTGCAGCCCACCTGCCGGCGCATACTCGGCCACGAACTGGTTGTTGAAGTAGTAGCCGAGGATGACCGAGGCGACGCCGGCGACGTAGTAGAACAACTCGAGCTTGGTGACCCGGGGACCCGACGGGTAGCGCGCGAAGATCGCGGGATTCGCCTTGACGATGACGGCCAGCGTGGCGAACCCGAGGACAAGGTGGATGATCAACGAAACCATGATCGGAGTTTCTCACCACCGGGCAGAGTTTTGTCAATATTGACATAACTTGTTTCGGGTACTTTCATGCACATGCCCCGTCCGGCCCAGACCGCGCGCAGTGAGCGCACCCGCGAAGCGCTGCGCAAAGCGGCGGTCGTCCGGTTCCTCGCGCAGGGGGTCGAAGAGACGTCGGCCGAACAGATTGCGGCCGATGCCGGTGTGTCGTTGCGGACCTTCTATCGCCACTTCGCGTCCAAACACGATCTGCTGTTCGCCGACTACGCCGGGCTGGACTGGTTCCGCTCGGCGCTGGCCGCCCGCGACCCCAAGGAGCCGATCATCGAGGCGGTGCACAGCGCAATCATGGCCCGCCCGTATGACGACTGGGCCGTCGCACAGACCGCCGCCCTGCGCGCACAGGAACTCGAACCCGGCCGGGTGGTGCGGCACATGCGCCAAGTGGAAGCCGACTTCGCCGAGGTGATCGCCGAGCACCTCGCCGACGGGCTGTCATCCGACGTCTCCACCGACGAGCGGATGCGGATCACGGTCACCGCCCGGTGCATCGCCGCCGCGGTCTTCGGCGCGATGGAGGTGTGGATGCTCGGCGACGAGCGCTCGCTTCCAGAGCTGTCACGGCTCACCGGGGAGGCCTTGCGCGCCTTGGCCGACGGCATCGCCGGCTGACGTTTTGTCATTATTGACAAAACTTGGGGAGCGTGTCAGCCTCACCCCATGAGCGACTTCGACGCCATCGTCATCGGTGCCGGGCACAACGGACTGACCGCGGCCACCGTGCTGCAGAAAGCCGGTATGCGCACCCTCTGCCTGGACGCGAAGCTGTACGCCGGAGGCATGGCTTCCACGGTCGAATTGTTCGACGGGTTCAAATTCGAGATCGCCGGGTCGGTGCAGATCCCGACGTCGGCGGTGGTCAGCCGCGAACTCGGGCTCGACTCGCTGCCGACCGTCGACCTCGACGTGATGTCGGTGTCGCTTCGCGGCGTGGGTGACGAGCCGTTGGTCTACTACACCGACCCGGTGAAGCTGCTGACCCACATCAACGAGGTGCACGGCGCAGAAGCCGTCAACGGCATGGCCGGGTTGATGGCATGGTGCCAGGCGCCCACACGGGCGTTGGGCCGGTTCGACGCGGGCCAGCCCCCGAAGTCGCTCGATGAGATGTATGCCTGCGCGACAAACGAATTCGAGCGCTCGACGATCACCGACCTGTTGTTCGGCTCGGTCACCGACGTGCTCGACCGCTACTTGCCGGACAAGGAGAAGAACGGTGCGCTGCGCGGCATGCTGTCGCTGCTGGCGTGCAACACCACCTACCGGGGGCCGGCCACCCCGGGGACGGCCGCCGCCCTCGCGTACGGCTTCGCCGTCCCCGACGAGAACGCGTTACTGGTCAAGAAGCTGCGAGGCGGCATCGGAGCCCTCACGTCGCATCTGTGCGACGTGTTCACCGCCAACGGCGGAGAACTGCGGTTGCGCAGCAAGGTCGTGGAGGTCACGGTCGCAGGCGGCAGGGTCACCGGAGTCCGGCTCGAGGACGGTACGTCGCTGTCGGCGCCGATCGTCGTCTCCGGCGTCGCACCCGACCTGACGGTCAACGGCCTCGTCGACTCCAACGCGGTTCCCGCGGATGTGCGGGACCGCTTCTCGCGCTTGGACCACCGGGGCAGCTATCTGCAGATGCACTTCGCGCTCGACGGCGTTCCGCAGTTCGCGCCGCCCTATGAGTTGCTGAACGACCCCGCGATGCAGTCCAACATCGGAATCTTCAGCACCCCTGAGGAACTCCAACAACAGTGGGAGGACGCCAGACGTGGCGTCGTGCCCGCGGACCCGGCGATCGCATTGCAGATCCCGTCGGTGAACGACCCCGGCCTGGCGCCGCCGGGCAAGCATGCGGCCTCGGCGTTCTCGCTGTGGTTTCCGGTCTCGGAGGGCGAGCACGGCTACGGCGAGATGAAGGTCGAGATGGGCCGGCGGGTGATCGAGAAGATCACCCGACTGGCCCCGGACTTCGAGAGCCTCATCCTGCGGCACACGACGTTTACGCCCAAACACATGGGCACCATGTTCGGTGCGCCGGGTGGAGACTACTGCCACGGGCTGATTCACCCCGACCAGATGGGCCCGAACCGGCCGGGACCCAAAGGCTATGTCGATCAGCCGATTCCGATCGACGGGCTGTACCTGGGCAGCGCCGGTTGCCACGGCGGTCCCGGCATCACGTTCATTCCCGGCTACAACGCGGCCAAGCAGGTGCTGGCCGATATGTCCTAAAGCCTGTTTCCGACCCGTCCGCACCGGGAATGCGGCGCGAATGGGAATCACGGTGGCGGTGACGGGGCCGACGGGTGAGATCGGCAAGTCGGCGGTGGAAGCACTGGAAGGCGTCGCGGAGGTCGACGAGATCATCGGGATGGCTCGTCGGCCGTTTGATCCGGTCGAGCACGGTTGGTCGAAGACGACGTACCTGCAGGGCGACATCCTCGATCGCGAGGCCGTCGACGCGCTCGTCGGGCGCGCCGACGTCGTGGTCCACCTCGCGTTCATCATCATGGGTTCACGGGAGGAGAGCGCCCGGATCAACCTGGCCGGTACCCGCAACGTCTTCGAGGCGACGGTGGCCGCTGCGCGTCCGCGGCGGCTGGTGTACACGTCGTCGGTCGCCGCCTACGGATATCACTCCGACAACCCGGTTCCGCTCACCGAGGACGTGCCGCCGCGCGGGTCGCCCGAGCACTACTACTCCGAGCAGAAGGCCGAGTGCGAGGCGGCGCTCGCCGACATCGTGGGCGGTTCGTCGTTGGAGGTGTATGTGCTGCGGCCCTGCATCGTCGCGGGACCGAAGGCGCCCGCATTGGCCGACAACATGCCGTGGACCCGGCTGCCCGGTCCGGTCAAGCGCCTATCCGACGCCGTTCCGCTGTTGAAGACACTGGTCCCGGATCCCGGCATCCCGTTGCAGCTGGTCCACCACGACGACGTGGCGGCCGCGATCGCGTTGGCCGCCACCACGTCTGCGGAGCCGGGCGCCTACAACATCGCGGGCGACGGGCTGATCACGGTGGGCGACGTGGCCCGCGAACTCGGCGCCCGCCCGGTACGGGTACCCAAGGTCGCCGCGACCGCAGCGTCCGGCGTCGTCGCCCGGCTGCCGTTCGTCCCGTCCGCGCTGGAGTGGGTGCACATCGGCCGCACGTCGGTGGTCATGGATACGCGCAAGGCGAAGAGTCAGCTCGGTTGGGAACCGAAATACACGTCAGCGCAGACGCTTACGGAGTTAGCCGGCTCGCTGCGCTGAGTCACTGGGTGTGATCGCCGGTGTCGGCGGGGCCGCTCGGCGTCGCACCGCCCTCATCCGACCAGTCGACGCCTTCCTCTTCGGTGTCGTCGGTGCCCCTGGCCGGGTCGCTCTGCACGTCGTCGTCGGCGTTGGCGGGCCCGGCGTCGGTCTCGGCGGTGTCGGGGTTGTCCTTCTTGTTGTCGCTCACCGGCACTGGATACCCGCCGAGTTGAGGTCTCAGTCTCTGCGAGCGCGCAACTGCGCCGTCCAATCCGCGGGCACTCTCCCGCGCGGACCGGGGGCGGTCTGGCCCTCGGGACGGGATTCGGGCGCGGCGAGTCGTGGCCCGTCGTAGTACTCGTTGGTGGCGTAGTTCCAGAACCAATCCTCACCCGGTTCGAACGAGCGGATGACCGGATGTCCGGTCTCGCGCCAGTGCGCCGAAGCGTGCCGCGCCAACGAGTCGTCGCAGCAGCCGATGTGACCGCATGCCGCACATCGACGCAGATGCACCCACCAGCCGCCGACCGCGTCGCACTCGGCGCATCCGGTCCCGCTCGGTGGGACCGACGGGTCCACTGCAGCGTCCATGGCCGGGAGCCTACGCTCGAATCACCCTGCGGCGTAGCCGGTTCTGCGCAGCCTCCCGTAGGTACCGGGTTAACGGGCCATCGTCGAATTCGGCGCGCTCCAGTCGGTGGACACGAACCGGTGGCGGATCAGCCAGTCGTCGCCTACCGGTGCGAACACGTCGCGGTAGCGGCCGTAGTGGTCAAGGCCGATCTCGGTGAACACCGTGAAATAACAGGAGACCCGCGCCTCATCCGGCGTCACATCGGTGAACCGGATGTTCGTCACGTTGTGGCGCACGATGCGCTTGACATCCGACTCGGACGCGGCCGCGTTCGGCGCCGCGACGGCACCGCCCAGATAGTCCACGATCGCCGCACGGCCCCGAGCGGGTTCGGTGCCGCGCACCTCGAGCACGCCGTCCTCGCAGAAGGCGGCGGCGAGTTCGGGCAGCCGCAGCGCGTCGCCCGACCAGTTGTACCGGGCGAGGGTGTCCCTGATGCGTTCCCGTGCGCAAAGCTCCCAAAGTTCCATGCGGTCAACCGTAACGGGGCTAGGGTCGCGACATGGCTACCAGCGATTCCCGCGAGGTCGTGATCGACGCGAGCCCGGCCGAGATCCTCGACGTCATCGCCGACGTCGAGTCCGCACCGGACTGGTCCCCCCAGCACCAGGGCGCCGAGGTGCTCGACAGGGACGCCGACGGACGGCCCGGCCGCGTACGGCTGAAGTTGAAGACCATGGGCATCTCCGACGAACAGGTCGTGCAGTACACCTGGGCTGAGAACACGGCCGGCTGGACGCTGATCGAATCCAGCCAGCTCAAGACGCAGAGCGCGTCGTACACCCTGACACCCGACGGCGACAAGACGAAGGTCCGCTTCGAGATCACCGTCGACCCGGCTGTACCGATTCCGGGCTTCGTGTTGAAGCGCGCCATGAAGGGCGGGCTGGAGGCCGCCACCGACGGTCTTCGCAAACAGGTCCTCAAGCTCAAGCGGAGCTGAGCGGTTTCGACGCGCGCCGGGTTGGCAATGAAACCGGCATGGCTGTCACCGAATCTCGCGAGGTCGTCATCGAGGCGACGCCCCAGGAAATCCTCGACGTCCTGACCGACCTCGAGTCGCTGACCGAGTGGTCCTCGGCGCATCAGAAGGTCGAGGTCCTCGAACGCGACGACGAGGGGCGGCCCAGCAAGTCACGTCAGGTCGTCAAGATCGTCGGGATCTCCGACGAGCAGGTTCTCAACTACACCGTTTACGACGACGGGGTCGGCTGGACCCTGGAGAGCTCGAAACAACAACGCGCACAGCGCGGTCGGTACACGCTCACCCCTGACGGCGACAAAACGAAGGTGCATTTCGAGCTCATGGTCGACCCGCTGGTGCCGTTGCCCGGCTTCGTCATCAAGAAGGGCGCGAAGGGTCTGATGGAGACGGCGACCGACGGTCTGCGCAAACGGGTACGCCAGGTCAAGCAGAGTCAATAGTCTGCGGCCTATGGGCGGACCCCTGGCAGGTGTGAAAGTCATCGAACTGGGCGGCATCGGCCCCGGGCCCCACGCCGGAATGGTGTTGGCCGATCTCGGCGCCGACGTGGTGCGCGTGCGTCGACCCGGAGGCCTGCAGATGCCGGCGGAGAACGTCGACCTGCTGCACCGCGGCAAGCGCGTTGTCGACTTGGATGTGAAGAAGGACCCGGCCGCGCTGCGGACGCTCGTCGCCAAGGCCGACGTGCTCATCGACGCGTTCCGCCCCGGGACCTGTGAACGGCTCGGCATCGGTCCCGACGACTGCGCGGCGGTGAACCCCCGGCTGATCTTCGCCAGGATCACCGGCTGGGGCCAGCACGGTCCGTTGGCGCAGACCGCGGGTCACGACATCAACTACCTGTCGCAGACCGGTGCGCTGTCGGCGATCGGATACCGCGACAGGCCGCCGGTCGTACCGCTGAACCTGGTCGCCGACTTCGGCGGCGGCTCGATGCTCGTGCTGCTGGGCATCGTGGCTGCGCTGTACGAACGGGAGCACTCCGGCCGCGGTCAGGTGGTCGACGCGGCGATGGTCGACGGGGTGGCCGTGCTGACGCAGGTTGCGTGGACGATGAAGTCCACCGGTGCGCTGCGCGACGAGCGCGAATCGTTCCTGCTCGACGGCAGCGCCCCGTTCTACCGCACCTACGAGACCGCCGACGGCAAACACATGGCGGTCGGCGCTATCGAACCGCAGTTCTACGCGCAACTGTTGGCCGGTCTCGGGCTCAGCGCCGATGAGCTCCCTGCGCAGATGGACAGGGCGGCGTTTCCAGAATTGCGCAGGCTGTTCGCCGAGCGCTTTGCGCGCAGGACCCGCGACGAATGGGCCGAGATCTTTTCGGGCACCGACGCGTGCGTCACACCGGTACTCACCTGGAGCGAGGCGTCGCGCAGCGACCACTTGCGTGCGCGGTCAACGTTGGTGCAGGCCAACGGGGTCGACCAAGCCGCCCCGGCGCCCCGGTTTTCCCGAACCCCCGCCGGTCCCGTCGGGGCGCCTCCGCAGGCCGCGACTGCCCTAATTGATATTGACTGGTAATGCTAATTTGCTGGAAAAGGCTATGCGCTAGGCAGGAGAGTTAGCTACGATTTGCCGCATGGCTGTGCAGGCATCGAGGGAAGTGGTCTTCGAGGCGCCCAAGGACGCGATCATGGACGCACTCGCCGATATCGACGCCGTGCCCACGTGGTCGCCCGTGCACAAGCACGCCGAGGTGCTCGACCGCCATCCCGACGGCCGCCCGCATCACGTCAAGGCGACGTTCAAGATCATGGGCGTCACCGACAAAGAGTTCCTCGAATACCACTGGGGTGACGATTGGGTGGTCTGGGACGCCAAGGCGACGATGCAGCAACGCGGGCAGCACGGCGAGTACAACCTCACCCCGATCGGCGAGGACCGCACCCGCGTCCGCTTCGACATCATCATCGACCTGGCCGCGCCGATCCCGGAGTTCCTTCTTCGCCGCGCCAAGAAGATGGTGCTCGACGTCGCGACCGAGAATCTGCGACGCCGCGTCATGGCCCCCGCCACGTGAGCCCAGTGTCGGGTTATGTCACGTTTCTTGGCTCACCGCGTGACACAACCCGACATTCGCCGTTAGGGGCGGCGCAGTACCTGAAGCCGACGGATCGCCTCGTCGAGAGTGTCGTCGCGTTTGCAGAAGGCGAAGCGCACCAGGTGGTTCCATGCACCGGCGTGTTCGGCGCCCGGATCGCAGAACGCCGACATCGGAATCGCCGCCACACCCGCGCGATGCGGTAGCTCGGCGCAGAATGCGGCGCTGTCGCTGAAGCCGAGCGGACGCGCATCGGCGCACAGGAAGTAGGTGCCGAAGCTGTCGTGCACCTCGAAGCCGACGTCGGCCAGCGCCTCACCCAATCGGTTCCGCTTGCGCTGCAACGACTCCCGCAGCGAGGCGACCCACGCATCCTCGTTGTCGAGCGCGTGCGCCACCGCCGGCTGAAACGGTGCACCGCCGACGTAGGACAAGTACTGCTTGGCCGCGCGCACACCCGCGATGAGATCGGCTGGGCCACATGCCCACCCGATCTTCCAGCCGGTGACGTTGAACATCTTGGCCGCGCTCGAGATCGTGACCGTGCGCTCGGCCATGCCGGGGTAGTTTGCCAACGGAATGTGACGGCGGCCGTCAAAGACCAGGTGCTCGTAGACCTCGTCGGTGATCACGAGCAGGTCGGCCTCGACGGCCAGTTCGGCAAGCGCGCGCAGTTCGTCGTCGCCGGCCACCATCCCGGTGGGGTTGTGCGGGGTGTTGACGATCAGCGCTTTGGTGTTGGGGGTAAGGGCCTTTCGCAGGCCGTCGACATCGATGCGAAAGCCGTGCCCGTCCTGAATCATCGGGACGGCGCGGCGTCGGCAGCCCGCCATGGCGATGACGGGGGAGTAGGAGTCGTAGAACGGCTCGATCAGCAGCACCTCCGAGCCGGGTTCGACAAGCCCGATGACCGACGCCGCGATCGCTTCGGTGGCGCCGACGGTCACCAGCACTTCGATGTCCGGGTCGTATTCGGTTCCGTACGCGCGCTTGCGCTGGGCGGCGATGGCCTCCCGCAGCGGAGCGATACCCAGGCCGGGCGGGTACTGGTTGGCGCCGTCGGCGATCGCGCTCTGGGCGATCTTGAGCATCTCGGGCGGACCGTCCTCGTCGGGAAAGCCCTGGCCGAGGTTGACCGCGCCGACGCGGGCGGCCAGCGCCGACATCTCGGCGAAGATCGTCACCGCATACGGCCGCAGCCCTCTGACTGTCACAGTTGTCGAGCGTAGTGCTGCGGCGAACGTGGGTTACCGGCACGCAATTCGCGACGATTCGTGTGTCGGTAACCGACGTTCGGCGGGACGAGGCTGCCCAACCAACAGGTTGGCCGAGGCTGTTAGGCTGCGGGGCAGAGGACTACCGTCCGGATGGACAGGCATCCCGCAACCCAATCTGAACAGGAAATATCTTCATGTCTGAAGAAGCCTTCATCTACGAGGCGATTCGTACGCCCCGCGGCAAGAACAAGAACGGCGCGCTCAACGAGGTCAAGCCCGTCAACCTGGTCGTCGGCCTGATCGACGAGATCCGCAGCCGCTACCCCGACCTCGACGAGACGCTGATCAGCGACGTCATCCTCGGGTGCGTATCGCCCGTCGGTGACCAGGGCGGCGATATCGCCCGCACCGCAGCGCTGGTGGCCAACCTGCCCGAGACCACCGGCGGGTTCCAGCTCAACCGGTTCTGCGCCTCGGGTCTTGAAGCCGTCAACACCGCAGCCCAGAAGGTGCGCTCCGGCTGGGACGACCTGGTGCTCGCGGGCGGTGTCGAGTCGATGAGCCGCGTCCCGATGGGCTCCGACGGCGGCGCGTGGGCGTCCGACCCCGAGACCAACTACCGCATCGGCTTCGTCCCGCAGGGCATCGGCGCCGACCTGATCGCCACGATCGAGGGCTTCTCGCGCGAGGACGTCGACCGCTACGCGTTGCGCAGCCAGGAGAAGGCCGCCGCGGCGTGGTCCGGTGGTTACTTCGCCAAGTCGGTCGTGCCGGTGAAGGACCAGAACGGACTGGTCATTCTCGACCACGACGAGCACATGCGCCCCGACACCACGCTGGAGGGCCTCGGCCAGCTCAAGACCGCGTTCGACGGCGTCGGCGCGATGGGCGGGTTCGACGACGTGGCGCTGCAGAAGTATCACTTCGTCGAGAAGATCAGCCACGTCCACACCGGCGGCAACAGCTCGGGCATCGTCGACGGCGCCGCGCTGGTGCTCGTCGGCAGTGAAAGCGCGGGCACCTCGCAGGGCCTGACCCCGCGGGCACGCATCGTGGCCACCGCCACCAGCGGCGCCGATCCGGTCATCATGCTCACGGGCCCGACGCCGGCCACCCGCAAGGTGCTCGACCGCGCCGGCCTCACGGTCGACGACATCGACCTGTTCGAGCTGAACGAGGCGTTCGCCTCGGTGGTGCTGAAGTTCCAGAAGGATCTGAACATCCCCGACGAGAAGCTCAACGTCAACGGTGGCGCCATCGCGATGGGCCACCCGCTGGGCGCCACCGGCGCCATGATCACCGGAACCATGGTCGACGAGCTCGAGCGTCGCAATGCACGGCGTGCGCTGATCACGCTGTGTATCGGCGGCGGCATGGGCGTGGCCACCATCATCGAGCGAGTGTAAGGACAACCCATGGCAGAGAACACTATTCAGTGGGACAAGGATGCCGACGGCATCGTCACCCTGACGCTGGACGATCCGACCGGCTCGGCCAACGTGATGAACGAGCACTACACCGAGTCGATGCACAACGCGGTGGAACGCCTTGTCGCGGAGAAGGATTCGATCACCGGCGTCGTCATCACCAGCGCGAAGAAAACCTTCTTCGCCGGCGGTGACCTCAAGGGCATGATCAACCTCGGCCCGGACAACGCGGCAGAGGCGTTCGCCACCCCGGAGGCGATCAAGGCCGACCTGCGCAAGCTCGAAACGCTGGGCAAGCCGGTCGTGGCGGCCATCAACGGGGCCGCGCTCGGCGGCGGCCTGGAGATCGCGCTGGCCTGTCACCACCGGATCATCGCCGACGTGAAGGGCGCCGTCGTCGGCTTCCCCGAGGTGACGCTGGGCCTGCTGCCCGGCGGCGGCGGTGTCGCGCGCAGCGTGCGGATGTTCGGCATCCAGAAGGCGTTCATGGAGGTGCTGTCGCAGGGCACTCGGTTCAAGCCGGGCAAGGCCAAGGAGGTCGGCCTGGTCGACGAGGTCCTGCCGACGGTCGACGAGCTGGTGCCCGCCGCCAAGGCGTGGATCAAGGCCAATCCGGATAGCCACACCCAGCCGTGGGATGCAAAGGGCTACAAGATGCCCGGCGGCACGCCGACCTCGCCGGGTCTGGCCAGCATCCTGCCGTCGTTCCCGGCGCTGCTGAAGAAGCAACTCAAGGGTGCACCGATGCCGGCGCCGCGGGCGATCCTCGACGCGGCCGTCGAGGGCGCGCAGGTCGACTTCGACACCGCGAGCCGCATCGAAAGCCGCTACTTCACCCAGCTGGTCACCGGGCAGACCGCCAAGAACATGATCCAGGCGTTCTTCTTCGACCTGCAGGCCATCAACGGCGGCGCGTCGCGGCCCGACGGCATCGAGCCCGTCAAGATCAACAAGATCGGTGTGCTGGGCGCGGGCATGATGGGCGCGGGCATCGCCTACGTCTCGGCCAAGGCCGGGTTCGACGTCGTGCTCAAGGACGTCAGCATCGAGGCCGCGCAGAAGGGTAAGGGCTACTCCGAGAAGCTGGAAGCCAAGGCGCTCGAACGGGGCAAGACCACCCAGGAGAAGTCCGACGCGCTGCTGGCCCGGATCACGCCGACGGCGGACCCGAAGGACCTCAAGGGCGTGGATTTCGTGATCGAGGCCGTGTTCGAGGACCAGGACCTCAAGCACAAGGTGTTCCAGGAGATCGAGGACATCGTCGAGCCCAACGCGTTGCTGGGGTCGAACACCTCGACGCTGCCGATCACCGGTCTGGCCACTGGCGTGAAGCGCCAGGAGGACTTCATCGGCATCCACTTCTTCTCACCGGTCGACAAGATGCCGCTGGTGGAGATCATCAAGGGCGAGAAGACCTCTGACGAGGCGCTGGCCCGGGTGTTCGACTACACGCTGGCCATCGGCAAGACCCCGATCGTGGTGAACGACAGCCGCGGCTTCTTCACCAGCCGCGTCATCGGCACGTTCGTCAACGAGGCGCTGGCGATGCTCGGCGAGGGCATCGCGCCCGCGAGCATCGAGCAGGCCGGCTCTCAGGCCGGCTACCCGGCCCCACCGCTGCAGCTGTCCGACGAGCTCAACCTCGAGCTGATGCACAAGATCGCCGTTGCGACCCGCAAGGGCGTCGAGAGCACGGGCGGCACCTACGAGCCGCACCCGGCCGAGGCGGTCGTCGAGAAGATGATCGAGATCGGCCGTCCGTCGCGCCTGAAGGGCGCCGGGTTCTACGAGTACGCCGACGGCAAGCGCGTCGGCCTGTGGCCGGGCCTGAAGGAGACGTTCAACTCCGGCAGCACGTCGATCCCGTTGCAGGACATGATCGATCGCATGCTGTTCGCCGAGGCGCTGGAGACCCAAAAGTGCCTCGACGAGGGCGTGCTCACCTCGACCGCGGACGCGAACATCGGCTCGATCATGGGTATCGGCTTCCCGCCGTACACCGGTGGTTCGGCGCAGTTCATCGTCGGCTACCAGGGCCCGGGTGGCGTCGGCAAGGAGGCCTTCGTGGCCCGCGCCAAGGAGCTTGCGGCCAAGTACGGTGAGCGGTTCAACCCGCCGGCGTCGCTGACCTGACCAACTAAACGGGCCGAGCGCTCACTCTTGTACGGTTTCCGCGCCGGAGGATTCGTACAAGGGTGAGCGCTCGCCGCTTTGGCGGGCGGATGATTCGCTAGATTGGCGCCGTGCGGGAAAGCTTCACCGCCGAGTTCGCGGCCGGACTGGCCCGCTACGGCGACGACCCTTGTATCGAGTTCGAGGGACGCTGGTACAGCGGCGACGAGGTGACGGCGTACGGTCGCGCCATCGCGCAGGCGCTGCGAGACGCCGGTGTCGCCGACGACGTCCCCGTCGGCCTCGTGGTCAGGAACCGCCTGCCGCACGCTGCGGCGATCATCGGATTCCTCGCCGCGGGGCGCACGGTGTCGATGATCTATTCGTTCCAGTCGCCGGAGTCCATCGGCCGCGACATCGAAACGCTCGGGCTGTCGGCGATCGTGGGCGACGTCGAGGACTGGACCGCGCCCGTCGTCGACGCCGCACGCCGCGCCGGTAGTGCGGGTGTGTCGATATCGAGGCGTCATCCGACCGTGACCGCAGTGCCGGGTCTGGAACGCCGCAATCCCCAACGTACCCATGCTGAGGCCGAACCCGGTGTGGCACTGCAGATCTTGACCAGTGGCACGACGGGGCCGCCGAAGCGGCAGTCGATCAAGACCGCGGTGCTCGAGCGTACCGTCTTCAGCGTCACCAGCGGGGAGGCCGCACCGGCCGAGGCCCCGCCGGAGCTCGCGTATTGGCAGTTCGGCGGTATCGGGGTGTGCCAACTGATCGCCGGGGTGTACAACGGCAGGCGTATCGCGATGCTCGAGCGGTTCAGCGTGGAGGACTACGTGGGTCTGGTGAAGCGGCACCGCATCACGCGTTCGGGTGTGCAGCCCGCCGTCATCCGGATGCTGCTCGACGCCGACGTCGCCAAGGAAGATCTCGCGTCGCTGGACTTCCTGATCAGCGCGTCGGGACCGCTGGATCCCGAGACCCGCGACGAGTTCGAGGCCAAATACGGCATTCCGATTGTGCTGGCTTACGGCGCAACGGAATTCGCGGGCTCGCTGTGCGCGTGGACTCCCGAGATGCAACGTGAATTCGGCTCGGCCAAACGCAACAGCGTCGGCAGGGCCCTGCCCGACGTCGAATTGCGCATCGTCGACCCCGACAGCGGGGCCGAGCTCGTGGGCGAGCCGGGCCTGCTGGAAGCCAAGGTCGCGCCGATCGGACCGGACTGGATCCGCACCACCGACATCGCCTCCATCGACGCCGATGGCTTCGTCACCTTGCACGGAAGGGCCGACGGGGCGATCAACCGCGGCGGGTTCAAGATCCTGCCGGAAAATGTTCGGCGCGTGCTGATCTCACATCCGGCCGTCCGCGATGCCTGCGTGGTCGGCGTGCGCGACGCACGCCTCGGCCAGGTCCCGGTCGCCGCCATCGAAGTGTCGCCGGGGCTGCCGGTGCCGTCGGACGACGAGCTCGCCGACCTGGTTCGACGGTCGCTGCCGGTGTACAACGTGCCGGTGGCGTTCGCGGTCGTCGACGAACTACCGCGCAACCCGGCGCTGAAGGTGAGCCTCCCCGCCGTCGCCGCGCTGTTCGAACCGCGTTAGAGAGCGCCCAGATCGGCTGACAGCCAGTGCTGCGGCTTCATGAAGATCACCACGCTGTCGCCGTGCTCGCGGCGGGCGTATTCCAGGTACGCGTCGACCTTCTCCGGTGGCAGATAGCGTTTGGTGACTTCGACGAGTCGCTCGTCGGTGCCGGGCTCGATGCGGCTGACCGGACCGTCGACCGCCACGTACCGGACCGTCGGCTCGAGGCGCTGAACCATCAGCGTGAACTCGCCTTGGCTTTCGATGAGTCGGTGCTTGCGAGAGCCGTCGCCGGTGAGCACCCACGCATCACCGCCGGGCGAGTACTGGTACCAGACGGGAACCGTCAGCGGGCCACGCTTGTCACCCGCACCGACCGACAATGCGGCAACGTGGGGTTCGGCCAGGAATTGTTCGCGTTCGTCTTTCGCCAGGGCCATGACGTCAGGCTAACGCCGGCCACCGACAGGATTCGAGGATCGAGCTCAGGCCCCGATCCGGGAGAAGAACGCCATCGCGATGATGCCGATGGCGATCGCGACAGGAGTCTGGCCCATCGCCGCCGTGCTGACGATTCCTGCTATCGCTGCGATCGCGATGACCGCCAGCAGCAGGACAGTGAACCACCGAACGTGCACCGCGCCGCCGGGACGCACGGGATGCGCCCTGAACCCGTCTATCGGGTCACGACCCACGACCGCCTCCTCCTGTCTGTGTCTTAAATCACACGTATTGCCTGGTGTGAGCCACACCATACAACAGAAATCGGCGGTCGGCGAAGCATGTCGAACCTCGCTTGGTCGACAGGCCCGTGCGGCGGACGAGCCTTTCCCGGCCGCGAGACGCTAACGCCCAGTACGTGACTCATGGTGAGCGCAGCTAATTGATACTTCTCGGGCGGTGGCGGCGATGCGGTAACGATGGGGCGTTGCCGACGCCGCTCGCGGCGAACCGACGCGCTCGGTGCCCTGCCGATCTCCCGGCTACGGGAGGCCTAGAGTCGGGTGCCATGCGCTTCGGACTGTTCATCCCGCAGGGGTGGCGACTGGACCTGATCGACATTCCTCCGGCAAAGCAGTGGGCGGTGATGCGCGATCTCGCCGCGTACGCCGACGGCAGCGACGCCTGGGACTCGCTGTGGGTCTACGACCACTTCCACACCGTTCCGGTGCCCACCGCGGAGGCCACTCACGAGGCGTGGACCCTGATGGCCGCCTATGCCGCGACGACCTCGCGCATCAAGCTCGGCCAGATGTGCACGGCGATGAGCTACCGCAATCCGGTGTATCTGGCCAAGGTCGCCGCCACCGCCGACATCATCTCCGGCGGCCGCATTCAGATGGGCATCGGCGGTGGCTGGTACGAACACGAGTGGCGCGCATACGGTTACGGGTTCCCGTCCGCCGGGGTGCGGCTGGCCCGCCTCGACGAGGGCGTGCAGATCATGCGCGACGCCTGGCGCGACGGGAAGGTGAGCTTCGACGGCAAGCACTACCAGGTTTCCGGCGCGATCGTCGAGCCGAAGCCATTGCAGGACAACGGAATCCCGCTGTGGATCGCCGGCGGTGGCGAGAAGGTGACGCTGCGGATCGCGGCGAAGTACGCGCAGTACACCAACTTCACCTGCGAGCCGGGAGGTTTCACCCACAAGTCCCAGGTGCTGGCCGACCACTGCCGCGAGGTCGGCACCGACTACAACGCGATCGTGCGCTCGGCCAACTTCAACGCGGTGATCGGCGATTCGGAGTCCGACGTCAAGGAGCGGGTGGCGAGGCTGCGCGCACGGCAGGTCACCAAGGCCGACGAGGCGGCGGTCGACGCGATGCTGAACTCCGTGTCCGCGCCCGAGTCGGCAAGCGGCACACCCGAACAGGTCGTCGAGAAGCTGGAGAAGATGCGCGAGCTTGGCTGTGAGTACGCGATCCTCTACTTCCCGGAAGCCGCCTATGACCGTTCGGGGATCGAACTGTTCGAAAAGCAGGTGATTCCCGCCCTGAGCTGAGGCACTACGGCATATGCCTGCTCACGGCGTCGGCGGAATCGGTCCTTCGGGCGGTACCGCGGGGCCAGGCGGGGGGCTGTCGTAGTACCCGGGCGGCGGTGGGCCGTCCAGTGGGTAGTAGCCGGGCGGCAGCGGTGGACCGCCTTCGGCCGGCGGCGCAACCGGCGGTCCGTTGGACTCGGGGGCGTTCAGCGAGGTGTATCCCGGCGGCAACTGCGGTGCGGGCCCCGCGCCGGGCGGTGGCGGGGCGCCGACCGGCGCCTGGCCCGGCGGCAGTGCGGCGAACCCGTACGGGTCCTGGGCCTGGCGCCAGGCATCTCGGAGGAAGCCGAGCGGACCCGGGCTCGAACCCTGCCCGTACTGCGCGTTCGGAATCTCAGGCACGGGAGGCGCGCCGACGGGCGGAGGCGCGGGCGGCGGGTCCCCCGGCGCCACCGGAGCGGCATAGGGCTGGCCGGGCGCCGGTGGCGCTCCGGGCGTCCCGGGAACGGGCGGGACCTCGGGGTCCGCACTGGCCAACCCGGCCGAAGTCAGCGCACCCAGGCCGACGGCGACGCCGACGAGTCCGAACTTGACCGCCTGGACGGACATGGCGCGACGGCGTCTGGTCATGGGTAAGCAGGCTAGCGCCTCACCGCCTGGGGCGCTCATTTACGACGGTCCCGATGCGGCCGCCTGCGGCGGATGCGCCGTCACTAAGATTGGCATCTCTGCTGAATTGCGAAATCGACCAGCCCTCGACAGGAAGCCCGCAATGAACAAGACCTCGCTGACCGCGCTCGCACGTGAGCAACTCGAGACGGCCCGCGCCGCCAGCAGTGGACGCAGCGCGCACACGGTCTACGGCGGCCACGAGCATTCGCTGCGCCAGACGCTGATCGCCCTGACCGGTGGCTCCGAGCTGACCGAGCACGAGACGAACGGGGAAGCCACGCTGCAGGTGCTGCACGGCCGGGTACGGCTGACCCATTCATCGGCCAACTGGGAGGGCTCCGAAGGCGACCACCTCGTCGTGCCGAAGGACCGGCACGGACTGCAGGCGATCGAGGACTCCGCGATCCTGTTGACGGTGTCCAATCCGGTGGGCCCGCACGTCTAGGGCAGGGCCGCGCGTCTAGATCGCGGGGCCCAACAGGTCGTCGGCGTCCTTGATGACGTAGCCGTAGCCCTGCTCGGCGAGGAATCGCTGACGGTGCGCGGCGTATTCGGCGTCGAGGCTGTCGCGGGAGACCACGGAGTAGAAGATCGCGCCGCCGCCGTCGGCCTTGGGCCGCAGCAGCCGGCCCAGGCGCTGCGCCTCTTCCTGGCGGGATCCGAACGTGCCCGAAACCTGCACGGCGACACTGGCTTCCGGAAGGTCGATGGAGAAGTTGGCGACCTTCGAGACCACCAGCGTCGAGATCTCACCGCGTCGGAACTGGTCGAAGAGCACCTCGCGCTCCGCGGTCTTCGTGGAACCCTGGATGACCGGCGCGTCGAGCTCCCGACCGAGCTCTTCGAGCTGGTCGAGATAGGCGCCGATCACCAGCGTCTGCTCACCCTGGTGCTTGTCGAGGAGCGACTTGACCACCGCGATCTTGGTGTGCGCCGTCGAGCACAGCTTGTAGCGCTCGTCGGGTTCGGCGGTCGCGTAGAGCATCCGCTCGTTGTCGGTCATCGTCACGCGCACCTCCACGCACTCGGCGGGCGCGATCCAGCCCTGGGCCTCGATGTCCTTCCACGGCGCGTCGTAGCGCTTCGGCCCGATCAACGAGAACACGTCACCCTCGCGGCCGTCCTCACGAATCAGCGTGGCGGTCAAGCCGAGTCGACGACGCGACTGCAGATCGGCCGTCATCCGGAACACCGGTGCGGGCAACAGGTGGACCTCGTCATAGATGATCAGCCCCCAGTCGCGGCTGTCGAACAACTCCAGGTGCCGATACTCACCCTTGGTGCGACGCGTGATCACCTGATAGGTGGCGATGGTCACCGGGCGGATCTCCTTGCGTTCCCCGGAGTATTCGCCGATTTCGTTCTCGGTGAGCGAGGTCCGGTTGATCAGCTCACGCTTCCACTGCCGCCCGGCGACGGTATTGGTCACCAGGATCAGCGTGGTCGCCGAGGCCTTCGCCATCGCGGCGGCGCCGACGAGCGTCTTGCCCGCACCGCACGGCAGCACGACGACCCCCGATCCGCCCTCCCAGAACGACTCGGTGGCCATCTGCTGGTAGTCGCGAAGGTGCCAGCCGTTCTCCGCGAGGCTGATCGGGTGCTTCTCGCCGTCGACGTAACCGGCGAGATCCTCAGCGGGCCAACCGATCTTGAGCAGCATCTGCTTGACCCGGCCGCGCTCGCTGTTGTGCACAAGGACGGTGTCGTCGTCGATGCGCGCGCCCAGCATCGGCGCGATCTTCTTGTTGCGCAGCACCTCCTCGAGCACCGCGCGATCCAGGCTCACCAGCATCAGACCGTGAGCCGGATGCTTGACCAGTTGCAGTCGCCCGTAGCGGGCCATGGTGTCGACGATGTCGACCAGCAGCGGCTGGGGCACCGCGTAGCGGGAGAACGACACCAACGCGTCGACGACCTGTTCGGCGTCGTGCCCCGCGGCGCGCGCGTTCCACAGCGCCAGCGGGGTGATGCGGTAGGTGTGGATGTGTTCGGGGGCACGCTCGAGTTCGGCGAACGGGGCGATCGCGGCACGCGCCGCCCCCGCCTGCTCATGGTCGACCTCGAGCAGCACCGTCTTGTCGGACTGCACGATCAGGGGGCCGTCGGTCATTCCGTCCATTATCCAGAACCCCCGGACGCCCCCACCCGCGAGCGGACGCCCCCACCCGCGAGCGACCGTGTCTGCCCGCCGAAACGCCGCATGAGCTGGGTATTTCGCGGTCGCTCGCGACGGTGCGCGGTGCGCTACGACTCGTCGGCGGCGACCACGGAGGTGATGCGGTGGATGGCGAAATCGCGGACCCGCCCCGACGCCGGGTCGTATGCCGTCAACTGCCCGCCCCGCACGTTGATCGGCGCGACGACGCGCTGGGTGGCCACCCCGGCGGGGTCGACGTAGCCGATCACGACCGAGGCCTGCGCGATGGCCGCATCCTGCAACTGGGTGATGGCGACGGCCGGGTCGAGTCGCTGATACGCCGACGGCATGGCCGCCACCTTGCGCAGCACGGCGACGATCGCGCCGAGCGTCTGGTTGGTGGGCGTCGGGGCGAGTCGGTAGCTGCGCCGTCGCCCTGCCGGGGCGGGCACCCGCGCCCCGCGGGCGCGGATGTCGACGATGGCACCGGTCGAGTCCTCGGCCGCCGGCGCGAAGCCTGCCTGGCGTAGCGCCGCGAGCACGTCGGCGATCGGCGCCTGCGACACCGCGACCGTGGGCGCCAGCAGGCGCATCTCCAGCGACTCCGTCGCCGGTGCACCCACCGCCTGCGCGAGCAGCGCCGCATCCTCGCACCGCACGAACGACGCGGCCATACCGACGCGCAACTGACCGTGCCTGCGGGCCACATCGTCGATGAGATACGTCAAGCCTTGCGGCACAGGTGTTTTCGAGTGGCGACCGAAGAAGGCGTGCAGTTCGCCCGCGGTGCGGCCGGTGTCGAGCGCCCGGCGGATCGACGGCTCGCTGATCCGGTACACCATCGCCGCGCCCGCCGATTCCACGCTGGCCACCGCGGCCAGTTGTTCGGCCAGGTCCCGCTGCAGCGGGCCGGGAACGACCACCGTGAGGTCGGCCTGCAACAGGAAATGGTCGATCGGCGCGGGCAGCACCTTGTCCATCGCCTTGACCACGTCGTCGGGTGAAGCGTCGGTGAGCAGCGCCCGAGCCGGGGTGGCAAGGGCGCCCCGACCCACCAGCCCCAATGCATGCGCCTCGGTCAGCAGGTCTGCGACCGGCTCCGGCTGCAACCGCACCGCCCAGCGCGGCCTGCGCCAGATCATCGCCCGCGACGCCTCACTTGCGTCGGCGCCCGCGCCGGGCGGTAGGCTTGCCAGCACCTCCAGGAGCAGTCGCCTGTCCAATGGTGCGGCAGTGGAGAACAGCGAATCCGACAGCGCGGCATAGGGTTTGCCGTCGGGGCCACGCTTGCCGATCAGGCTCGGCCGTCCGGGAAGCTCCAGCCAGGTCGTCGCCAGCAGATGCCATTTGACCGCTGTCGGCGATTCGACGAACCGGTCGGATGAGACCGTCGGCGCCCAGTACGGGCCGTCACCGGCGTCCGGTTCGGGCTCGGGCATGCCCGCCGAGATGAGGCCCGCGCCCGCGGTCACTTCGAGGATCAGCCCCAGGCGGCGTTCGTCGATGCCGGTGGCCTTGGTCAGCCGTTTGACGTCACGCACGCCGAGGCCGCCGCTGCGCAACTCGGGAACCGGTGTGGCACCGAGTGTTTCGAGTACCACCTCGACTTCGCGGAGAAGGTCCAGCGCGGCGCCGGCGGCCACCGCGTCGGCGTCGGCCGCCGTCGTCGTCGACACCACCGGCTCGGGTTGGGTCAGCTGCACGGGGCCCGGCAGTTCACCGCGCAACACCTGGCCGACGAGCCGCGGCAGGATCACGGTGTCCGCGTCGACCTGGCGCAGCAGGCCGGCGGCCAGCAGCCGCTGCACCGGGCGATCGGCCGGTGTGCCGGGTGCGGCGTCGCGGGTGCGGCCCACCGGCGAGCCCTCGAGCAACTTCTGCAACAACTCGGACTGCGCCTCGTCGAGCGCCTCCAGCCGGGCGGCGATGTCCTGTGGGTCCGCCCCGGTGTCTTCGACCGTGGCCTGCCCCGGGTACCACGGCAAGCCCGCGACGGCTTCGCCCGCCACTCGGACCGCCGCCTCACCCCACACCAGCCCACGGTCGCGCAGATCGTCGAGGGCCTCGGCGACGGCCGCTTCGGGGGCTCGGTCGCCGATGAGCTCCAGCAGTTTGGTGACCGGAACGGCGGTCGTGTCGGCGTGCAGCACGAGCAGCGCATCGAGCACCGCGAGCCGCAGGAAGTCGAGGTCGTCGGTGGCGGCTTTGACCGACTGGCGGGCCTGTGCGCGGGCCGCCAGCGCAGCGATCGACCCCGGTGGCGGTTGGGTCAGGTCGGGCCGCAACTCCAGCAGCCGGATGAGCCGGTCGTCGGGGAGATCGGCCAACCAGGCACCGAGGGGGAGGCCTGGTGCGTTCTCGGTCATTGCTGACCAGCGTAAAGGAGTGTGGCGGTGTCGCCACCGGCCGAGTCGTTTGCCACAATGTGGGCGTGGCAGACAACAAAGGGAAGAAGCGGTACGTCGATCCGGGCTGGCCTGAGATCGACGGAGACGACGACCACGCGGTGAGCGAGCTGGCCACCGACCGTACCGGCGCGCTGTCGCCCTTCGGCGAGATCACGTTCCCGCTGCCCGCGGACGAACTGCCGTACGTGCACGCGGTCACGGTCGTCAACAAGTAGGTGTCCGAGCGGCCCCGCCTCTCACACGTCGACGAGACCGGCGCGGCGCACATGGTCGACGTCACGGCCAAGGGAGTCACCAAGCGCACCGCCGTCGCGGCCGGAACCCTCCGCACCACGGCCGACGTCGTCGCGATGATCGCGTCGGGAGGCCTGCCCAAGGGTGATGCGCTGGCCACCGCCCGCGTCGCGGGCATCCTGGCCGCCAAGCGCACCAGCGACCTCATCCCGCTGTGCCATCAGTTGGCGCTGACGGGGGTCGACGTCGACTTCGAGATCGACGAGAACACCGTGGACATCACCGCCGCCGTGCGCAGCACCGACCGCACCGGCGTCGAGATGGAGGCACTGACCGCGGTGAGCGTGGCCGCATTGACCCTCTACGACATGATCAAGGCCGTCGACCCCGCCGCCCGCATCGACGACATCAGGGTGCTGCGCAAAGAGGGCGGCAAGACCGGGACGTGGACCCGCTGATGCGGTCGGGTCGGGTCGTCATCGCCTCCACACGAGCCGCCGCAGGCGTCTACGAGGACCGCAGCGGACCGATCGTCGTGGACTGGCTCACCGGCCGTGACATCGCCACCCCGGCGCCCGTGGTGGTACCGGACGGAGATGCGGTCGCCGATGCCATCTCCGCCGCGGTCGACGACGGGGCCGACGTGGTGATCACCTCTGGCGGCACGGGTATCTCGCCGACGGACCGCACCGCCGAGGCCACCGCCGCGCTGGTCGACTACCAGATTCCGGGCCTGGCCGACGCGATCCGTCGGGCTGGGGAGGACAAGGTGCCGACGTCGGTGCTGTCGCGCGGAGTGTGCGGGGTCAAGGACCGCACGCTGATCGTGAACCTGCCCGGATCGCCCGGCGGCGTCAAAGACGGACTGGGCGTACTCGACCGCGTTCTCGAACATGCGCTGGATCAGATCGGTGGAAAGGACCACTCGCGATGACGGCCGTGGTGCTGCGCGCGGACCTCAGCGACCAGACCATCGATCCCGCCGAGCACGAAGCGCTGGTCGCCAACGCCTCGGCTGGTGCGGTGGTGAGCTTCGCCGGTGTCGTGCGCGACCACGACGGTGGGCGTTCTGTGCTGCGGCTGGAGTATTCAGCGCATCCGTCGGCGCCGCAGACGCTTGCGGAGGTGGCCGCTGAGATCGCCGCCGATGCCGAAGGGGTCCGGGCCATCGCGGTCAGCCACCGCATCGGGGCCCTCGAGATCGGTGATGCGGCGCTGGTGGCCGCCGTCGCGGCTGATCATCGCGCGGCCGCGTTCCAGACGTGCGCGCGACTGGTCGACGTCGTCAAGGAGCGACTCCCGGTGTGGAAGCACCAGTTCTTCGCCGACGGCTCCGACGAATGGGTGAACTCCGCGTAGCGGCTGCCCGCGTGGTGATCAGGCAGGCGGCAGCGGTGCGTCCGGTGCCGGTGCTGCAGGCAGATTCGGCGCCTGGCCGCCCGGTGCGTCCGGCGTGGTGAGCGGACGCTGGGTCAGTGCCAGCAGCGCATCCTTGCCGGTGATGTCCTGCGTCTGAATCGCGTGCCAGATCTCCTTCAAGTAGGAGACGTTCGGGCTGTCGACCCCGGCCTGTGCACGGTCGACGGTGGTCCCCGCCGGCAGGTTCTCCGGGCTTGCGAGATGCGGAACGCCGGCGTCGGCCGCGACCGGATCGGCGGCCGGCGCGGGCGGGGCCGGCGGCATCTGCGGGGCGGGCTGGAGCGCCGCGTCGACGGGCAGCGACCAGAGTTCCGGCTGCTGACCCGGCACCGGCATATCCGGTGCGACGTCCCAGTTGGCAACGGCCTGCGCATCGACCGGAGGCGCCTCGGGCACAGGTGGGGCCAACGGATCGAACGGCGCGGGCGGTGCCTCGGGTACGGGGGCGGCCAACGCGTCGAACTGCGCGGGTGCAGGCGGTGCTTCAGGCGCCGGGGCCGGAGCCGGCGGAGCCTCGGGTACGGGGGCGGCCAGCGCATCGACGGGCGGTGCCTCGGGCACCGGGGCGGCCAGCGCATCGACGGGCGGAGCCTCCGGAACCGGGGCGGCCAACGCATCGACGACGGGGGCGGGCGGTGCTTCGGGCGCCGGCGCGGGCGGTGGCGCGGGTGCGGCCAGCGCGTCGACCGGCGCGGGGGGCGGCGGCGGGGCGAACGGGTTGAACGGCGGCGGCGGAGGAGGAAGCACGTCGTTCACGGCGTCGATGGCGTCGTCGACGACGGTGCGCGGCGTCGCACCCGACAACCCCTTACCGCATGTCGGCCACGCACCCTTGCCCTGGCTGGCGAGGACGCGTTCGGCGACGGCGATCTGCTCTTCCTTGGAGGCCAGGTGTGCGGCGGGGGCGTACTCACCGCCGCCGTGGCCGGTCCACGTGCTCGGCGCGAACTGGAGTCCGCCCTGGTAGCCGTTGCCGGTGTTGATGGCCCAGTTGCCGCCGGACTCACAGCTGGCCACTCGATCCCATTCGCCGTCGGTGGCCGCGTGGGCCTGGCTGGCGAGAGCAAGGCTTCCGGTTCCGAGCACAGCGCCCGTGAAGGCGACTTTCGCGACGCTTACAGCCGATGAAGCCGGCTTGCGGTGCCGTCCACTCATAGGTGCGTTCGGTCCTCTCTTCGGCGCCCACGAGGTCAGCTGTCGGGTTCGGGCTGGAGAGGTATTGCCCGGCCGTGTCGCACAACGCGATTCGGCTTCACCCCAAGGAACCAATCGGCTCCAGGTCCGTCTTTGACTCGGCGGACCGGTTGGGTCCCCCGCCTCCATCCAAGTTGTTCGTTGGTATCCCGTGCGCCAACGGATGGAGCTCGGCGCGGTTGGCCACGGCGGGCCAGTCGGTTTGAGGTCGACCGGCTTGGGACTGAACCGTAACGGCTCGTTTTGACCGCGTCATCTTTTGCCGATTACGGCGTTTTCGCTTCCGGCAAATCTTAAAAATCCTCTAAATGCCCAGCAGCTTTCGGCGTTCCCGCAGGACTAGCGGTCGCTCAATCGCGCCGTAGCCAGGTTGTGATCATTCCGTGATGTGACGGAAATCACCGTTATCCGCCGGCGAATGGGGGAAGAACATCGACGGTTTGAGCGTCGCGAAGCGCGACGGCGTCATCGCGCACGGCGATACCGTCGCTCAGAAAAGAGCAGCGTTTCAACACTTTCGCGAGATTCTCGTCGCGCTCACTCAGTTGCCCGACGAGTTCGGCGAGCGTCGTTCCGGGCCGAAGCCGAATCGTCTCCTCATCGTTACCGGCGGCGGCCCGTGCGGCCGCGAAATAGCGGACGTTCACCGCCACCGTTGTGGTTGTCGCAGTCATTGCTTCCTTTGACTCATCCGCCGATCGCACTCATCGGCCGATCGGGTTGTACGAAGTTCGGATCGTTGATGCCGTGGCCCGCCGCTTTGGCCCACATCGCCGCGCGCCACGCGGCCTCGACGTCGGCGTCGTCGGCGCCCGCGCGCATCAGCCGTCGCAGGTCGGTCTCCTGCTGCGCGAACAGGCAGTTGCGGACCTGGCCGTCGGCGGTCAGCCGGGTGCGGTCGCACGCGCTGCAGAACGCATGTGACACCGAGGCGATGATGCCGACCTTGCCCACGCCGCCGTCCACGCGCCACAACTCGGCCGGCGCCGACCCGCGCGGGGCGGTGTCCGGGGTGAGGTCGAAATGCTGTCGCAGGGCAGCCAGCACATCGTCGGCGGCGATCGCCTTGCCGCGCTGCCACTCGTGGCCGGCGTCCAGCGGCATCTGCTCGATGATGCGCAACTGATAGCCATGGTCGAGACAGAACCGCAATAGCCCGACCGCGTCGTCAAGGCCGGTGACCGGGTCGAGGACCGCGTTGACCTTCACCGGGTCCAGGCCCGCGGCCTTCGCGGCCCGCAGACCGGCCAGCACATCGGGGAGCCGGTCTCGACGGGTGATGGCGGCGAACCGCGCGGAGTCGACGGTGTCCAGTGACACGTTGATGCGGTTCAGCCCGGCCCGCTTGAGCCGTTCAGCCCGCTTGTCGAGGCCGATGCCGTTGGTGGTCAGCGTGATCTCGGGCCGGGGTTGCAGCGCAGCCGTCGCGGCGACGACGTCCTCGAGGTGGCGGGCGACCAGGGGTTCGCCGCCGGTGAAGCGCACGCTTCTGACGCCGAGCCTCGTCACCGCGATGCGCAGCAGGCGGGTCAGCTCCTCGGGCCGCAGCAGCCGCTCCGAGGGCAACCAGTCCAGGCCTTCGGCGGGCATGCAGTAGGTGCACCGCAGGTTGCAGCGGTCGGTCAACGACACCCGCAGGTCGGTGGCGACCCGGCCGAAGGTGTCGATCAGCGGTCCGTCGGCGGGTGCGGGGGAGGACTGTGCGGCGGCAGAGGGCACACCGAGGTCGACGACGGTCACGCGAACGCCCGCTCCGGATTGGCCACCGAATCCACGGGCACGATGTCCTTGCCCAGCGGCATCAACGAGATCGGGATCAGCTTGAGGTTGGCCAGCGCCAGCGGGATCCCGACGATCGTGATCGCCATCGCCACCGCCGTGATGATGTGCTCGAGCGCCAACCAGACGCCGAACAGGATGACCCAGATGACGTTGCCGACCAGTGCGCCCGGACGTGGCCCCGGTTTGTCGACGACGGTGCGCCCGAACGGCCACAGCGTGAACGCCGCGATGCGCAGGGCCGCGAAGCCGAACGGGATCGTGATGATCAGCACGAAGCAGATCAGCGCCGCCAGCAGGTAGCCCAGCGCCAGCCACAGGCCGCCGAACACCAACCAGATGATGTTGAGTATCAATCGCATATGCGCGCTTCTTCTCCTCCAGCGGTGGTCTTCAGCCTACCGATAAGGGGGTGCTGGCGAGGTAGAGGTCAGAGTAGGATCGAGCAGCACGCGTCCCGGCGCATTCGGGGCGCTTTCCTTTTGTAGGTACAACGACGAGCGGGTGAGACCAGTGCCGACCGGCAGGGTTAAGTGGTACGACGCCGAAAAGGGCTTCGGGTTTTTGTCCCAGGAGGACGGCGAGGACGTCTACGTCCGATCGTCGGCGCTGCCCTCCGGTGTTGAGACCCTCAAGGCCGGGCAGCGCGTGGAGTTCGGCATCGCCGCGGGCAGACGCGGGCCGCAGGCGTTGACGGTGACGCTCATCGACCCGCCGCCGAGCCTGTCGCGCACGCGCCGGGAGGCCGCCGCCGCCGAGCGCAAGCACTCACCCGACGAGTTGCACGGCATGATCGAGGACATGATCACGCTGCTCGAGAGCGCTGTGCAGCCCGAACTGCGCAAGGGCCGCTATCCGGACCGCAAGGCCGCCCGCCGGGTGTCCGAGGTGGTACGGGCGGTCGCCCGCGAACTCGAGAATTAACTCTCTTAAGCGCCGAGTGTCGGGTTGATCGACACCTGAGCCGCGACTGCGTGCATCAACCCCACTCTCGGCGGGCATGCTGGTGCCATGGCATATGTCGCCGACAAATCCGACTCGGGTGGCGAGTTCAACCGCGACACCAAATACATCGGCACTCGTATCACGGCCGATGGCCGCGACGGGTATCCCGTGGAACCCGGCCGCTATCGGCTCATCGTCGCGAGGGCCTGCCCGTGGGCCAACCGCACGATCATCGTCCGACGGCTGCTCGGACTCGAAGACGCCCTGTCCATCGGCTTCTGCGGGCCCACCCACGACCAGGACAGCTGGACGTTCGACCTCGATCCGGGCGGCGTCGACCCGGTTCTCAAAATCCCCCGGCTCAAAGACGCCTACCTGAAACGCTTCCCCGAATACGACAAGGGCATCACGGTCCCCGCGATCGTCGACGTGCCGACCGGTGAGGTCGTCACCAACGACTTCCCGCAGATCACGCTCGACTTCTCCACCGAGTGGACGCAGTACCACCGCGACGGCGCGCCCGACCTGTACCCCGAGAAGCACCGCGACGAGATCGACGAGGTGGCCCAACGCATCTACACCGAGATCAACAACGGCGTGTACCGGTGCGGGTTCGCGGGCTCTCAAGAGGCTTACGACAAGGCCTACGACCGCCTGTTCACAGCGCTCGATTGGCTCGAAGGCCGGCTGGCCGACCAGCGATACCTGGTGGGCGACACCATCACCGAGGCCGACGTGCGGCTGTTCACCACGCTCGCGCGCTTCGACCCCGTCTATCACGGGCACTTCAAGTGCAACCGCCAGAAGCTCTCTGAGCTACGCGCGCTGTGGGCCTACGCCCGCGACCTGTTCCAGACACCGGGTTTCGGCGACACCATCGACTTCGTCCAGATCAAGCAGCACTACTACATCGTGCACACCGACATCAACCCGACGCAGGTCGTGCCGAAAGGACCCGACCTGTCCAACTGGCTGACACCGCACGGTCGAGAAGCCTTGGGCGGCAGGCCGTTCGGAGACGGGACACCGCCCGGCCCGACGCGCGAGGGCGAACGGGTGCAGCAGGGTCACGGCGCCGAGTGACGCCGGCTCAAAGCCACCACGGAGGGCTCAGGACCAGACCGTGCGCACCGACCATTCGGCGTGCGGGGCCGGCACCTCTTCGTCGTCGATGCGGACCAGCGTGGGCAGCAGCACGGCGAACCCGGTGAGCTTGCCGCGCCGCGGGTCGACGGTCGGAATGGTCACCGCCAGTCGCGTTCCCGGGCGGAACTCCTCGACGACGTCGCCACCCTCGTGCTGACGCAGCAGCACCCACGGCGCCCGCGCGATCGCCGGCGGCACCGACAGCTGCACCGCGTCGCTCTCGATGACCGGCAGTTCGCCCTGGTCCTCGAAGACCTCACACTTGGTGGGGTTGAGCACCTCGCAATAGCGGTACGGGCCCACCCGCACGAGAGTCCCATGCGAATACGCGCTGATCTCAGGGTATTTCGGCGCATCGTCGTTACTGCTGAGCCACCAGACGAGCACACCGGTACCCACCGACGCGAGGATCACCACCGCGACGAGCGCGGCGATCATGCGTTTCACTCGTGCGCCACCGCCGCGGTGTCGGTGCGTCCGCCCTCCTGCTCGGCCAGCACGGGTCGGTTACCGCCAAACCCCGGAATGAGCGAATCACCGCGGTAGCTCACCACGGTCTGCGCCAGGCCGAGAATCAGCACCGAGGTGATCGCCGTGAAGCCCACCCACAATTCGGTGTAGACCAGCACGCCGACCGCGCCGCCGGCGACCCAGGCCAACTGCAGCACCGACTCCGAGCGGCCGAACGCCGAGGCACGCGACTCCTCGGGCAGGTCGTCCTGCAACGACGCGTCCAGCGAGGCCTTGCCGATCGCGCTCGCCCCCGACGTGAGCAGCGTGGCAATCGCGGCCACCAGCAGATTGCCGGTCAGCGCGGCGGCCAGCGCCGCGAGGGTGACGACGATCGTGCAGCGCACCACCACCTGCGCCGGACGGCCCAATTTGAGGCGCGCGCTGGTGAAGTTGCCCGCGAAGTTACCGACGGCCGCGGCCGCGCCGATCAGTCCGAGTATGCGCAGCTGCTCCCACCCGCTGGCGTCGTGAGACTTGGCGACGAACGCCGGATACAGGAACAGGAAGCCCACCATGACCTTGATGGTGCAGTTACCCCACAGTGCGGCGATGGTGTTGCGCCCCAAGGGTTGGCGCGCCGCTTTTGCCGGTGGCACGTGATCACCGCGCCGCAGTTCGCCCGTGCGACCGTGGTAGCTCAGCGTCGCGGGCACCTCGCCCTCGGTGACCTCGACCCATTTCGGGATGCGCATCGACAGGGCCACGCCGGCCACCGACACCGCGACGATCACGTACAGCGCACCTGGCATCTCGAACAGCTTGAACAGGTACTCCGCACCCGCGGCCACCGCGCCGCCGACCATTGTGCCGCCGAGTAGGCCGAAGGTGGTCAGCCGCGAGTTCACCCGCACCAGGTCGATGGTCGGCGGCAGTACCCGTGGGGTCACCGCGCTGCGTAAAACGCTGAAAGACTTGGACAGCACCATCATTCCGAGCGCGCACGGGTAAAGCACCCACGAGGGGAAGCTTCCGGTGACACCGTCGTAGTTGGCGATCAGCACCACCGCGAGCGCCGTGCGCAACCCGAACGACGTGGCCAACGCGACGCGGCGGCCGTGCTGCAGCCGGTCCAGTGCGGGCCCGATGAGCGGGGCGATGACGGCGAACGGCGCGATGGTGATCAACAGATACAGCGCGACCTTGCCCTTGCTCTCCCCGGAGGCCGCCGCGAAGAACAACGTGTTGGCCAAAGCGACCGCCATCGCGGCGTCGACGGCGAAGTTCGCGACCACCGGCCACGTCAGCGCGGTCAGCCCGGACTTGTCGGCGCCGTCCGCGGTCGCGGCCCGGTGCACCAGGCCGTACATCCTGGAGCCCATCTCGCGGCTGCGCTGGGCGGCTACCCGGGTGACGGTGACCTTTTCGCCTGCGGCACCGCCCATCCGGTGCGGCGGTGGCGTGACACCGAATTCGCGGGTGGGCTCATCGAGCGGAGGCAGCCAGCGGTTGGCGCTGGGCGTCGGTCCGCTGCGCCGGGGTCGTCGATAGCTCGGATCGCTCGGGTAGTTCGCCATCCCCGGATGTTCATCGCTCCACCGGTCGTCACTCCAGCGGTCGTCGGCGGGCGGTCGTGGCGGGTGGTACCGAGGGTCGCGCCGACCCGCTGAGTCTCGGGGGTCACGACGCGGTCCGGTCACGATGTCGATTCTCCACCATCGAAGCGGTAGCGGGCGTGCAGCCAACCGGTGTGGCTGACGGTTAGCCGGTCAGGCAGTATTGGGGGCGATGGAAAGCGTGACCGAATCCGCCGAGCGGCCGGATCTGGAGGCGGTACTCCTGGGCGCCGTCGACGACGCACGTGCGGCGATCGTCGAGTTCAGCGGCGAAGACACCGTCGGTGACTACCTGGGTGCCAGCTTCGAGGACCCGACCGCGGCCACGCACCGCTTCCTCGCCGACATGCCCGGTTACCGCGGCTGGCAGTGGGCGGTCGTCGTCGCGGCGTGGCCCGGCGCCGACCACGCCACCATCAGCGAGGTGGTGCTGGTTCCAGGGCCGACGGCGTTGCTGGCGCCGAAGTGGGTGCCGTGGCAGGACCGTGTCCAGCCCGGCGATCTGGGCCCGGGCGATCTTCTCGCCCCGCCCCCGGACGACCCCCGTCTGGTGCCCGGCTACATGGCGACCGGCGACCCGCAGATCGACGACGTCGCACTCGAGGTGGGTCTGGGCCGTCGCCAGGTGCTCAGCCAGTGGGGCCGCATCGATGCGGCCCAACGCTGGCACGACGGCGACTATGGGCCCGGTTCGGCGATGGCGCGCTCGACGCGGCGCGTCTGCCGCGACTGCGGGTTCTATCTTCCGCTGGCCGGTTCACTGGGCACGATGTTCGGCGTCTGCGCGAATGAGTTCTCCGCCGACGGCCACGTCGTCGACTCCGAATACGGTTGTGGCGCACACTCGGACACGCCGCAGCCCGCGGGCGGCGGATCCCCGCTCTACGACCCGTACGACGACGGCGTGCTCGACCTGACCGAGCCGTCCGACTGACGTTATTCGTCGGACTTCTCAACGCGGCTCGTTCCTCGCCGCTTGATCGTCGTCCGACTAGTTTTCGGCCGCGGCCTTGATCCGCGCGAGCGACTCGTTCATGCCCTCGACGAGTTCACGTTCGAAACTCGGCACGCCGCCCATCACTGCGTTGACCAGCATCGTGGACACCGGCTTGACCCCGTTCTCCGCATGGCGCGTCTCCACCAGCCGGGTGCCGGTCTCGGTGGGTTCGAGTTCGTAGCTCCACACCGTGTTGTTCTCGTTGACCCGGAACGCCAGCTTCTTCTCCGGGATCACTTCGATGATCCGGCTGGTGGTGGGCCAGAACATGAACTTGCGCCGATTGAGGTTGATGGTCCGCGCACCCGGCTGCAGCGGGCCGAAGGTCTTCATGAGCCGGCACTGCGGGCTCCATCGCGGCATGTTCTTGAGGTCCGAGACCAGTTCCCACACCTTCGCCACCGGGGCGTTGATCGTCGTCTCGGCTTGCAACAGCGGCGCTGCCATTGCGCCCTCCCGTCTCATCCTGTTTTACGTGAGTCCGCTCTGCGCCCCGCGCGATCCGCGACGCACGGCGTGACGTTGCCACAACCAGATCCCCGTGCCAAGGGCGCCGACGCCCAGCCCGGCCACCGTGTACGGCCGCCACTCGTGTAAACCGGTGACCGTGAGCGCCAGGATCGCAGCGACGACCCAACCGGCCGCGATCACGACGATGACCGGCGCCGGCTTGAGCAGGACGTCGGGCAGCGGGGGCGGTTGCGGGGTCATCGCTATGAAAAATAGCCCACCGGGCAGTGGTGCCGGTCGGGCGTGACCATGACCCACACCGTGATCGACGTCGCCGATCCGTCCGATCCGCGACTCGACGACTTCCGCGATCTCAACAGCGTCGACCGCCGACCCGACCTGCCCACCGGCAAGGGGCTGGTGATCGCCGAGGGCGTGTTGGTGGTGCAACGCATGCTGGCCTCGCGGTTCGTCCCGCGCGCGATGATGGGCACCGACCGCCGGCTGCAGGAACTCGGGGCCGAGCTGGCCGGTGTCTCCGCCCCGTACTACCGCGTGCCCGCCGACGTGATGGCCGAAGTGGTGGGCTTCCACCTCAACCGCGGCGTACTGGCGTCGGCCTCACGGCCGCGGGAGTTGACGGTCGCCGAGGTGCTCGCCGGAGCCGGCGCCCCGGCGACATCGGGCAGGGGTGCGCGTACCGTCGCCGTCCTCGAAGGCGTCAACGACCATGAAAATCTCGGCTCGATCTTTCGCAACGCGGCCGGCCTCGGGGTGGACGCGGTGGTGTTCGGCACCGGCTGCGCCGATCCGCTGTATCGTCGCGCCGTCCGGGTGTCGATGGGCCATGCACTGCTCGTACCCTACGCCTGGGCGCGGTCGTGGCCGACGGATCTGGAGTTGTTGCGCGACAACGGGTTTCGGCTGCTAGCCATGACGCCCGCCGCTACCGCACGCACTCTTGCCGATGCGATGTCGGACGTCGTCGACGACAAGGTGGCGATCCTCGTCGGCGCGGAGGGTCCGGGGCTCACGGAGCGGACGATGCGCGCCGCGGACCTTCGGGTGCGGATCCCGATGTCGCGGGGAACCGACTCGCTCAACGTCGCGACCGCTGCGGCCCTGGCGTTCTATGAGCGGGTTAGATTGGGCACCGGCGAGGTTGAGCGGAGCGACGCGGAGTGAACGAGATGGCCGACGACTCGACGCCGTGGGCGATGGGGTTGACGGTGGCGGGTTTCGTCGCGGCGGTCATCGCGGCCGCGATCGTCGTGCTAAGCCTCGGATTGCTGCGATTGCACCCGCTGCTGGCGATCGGACTCAACTTGGTGGCGGTCGGCGGCCTGGCCCCGACAGTGTGGGGATGGCGTAACCGGCCGGTGTGGCGATGGTTCGTGTTGGGCTCCGGCGTCGGAGTGCTCGCCGCGTGGCTGGTGGTGCTCGCCGTCGCCTTGAGCGGCTGACCTGGGCGCGAAAAGCTCAGCGCTGACCGCTGGACCGCACGCCCAGCAGAACGTCCTCCCACGCCGGGACCGCCGGCTTGGCCTTGCCTCTGCGAGCCTTGGCCGGCTTCGGTGCGACGGGCTCCGGCTCCGCTTCGGGCTGCGAATCCGGAGCGGTGACCTGCACCGGCGGCTCGATCGGAAGCGTCGGTTCCTCGACCTCGGCCGCAGGCTGAGGCAGCGCGGCGACCGGACGCAGCGGTCGCGAGAAGTTCGGATCGATCAATTCGGACGCCGCGTCGTCGAAGGCCGTCACCGTCCCGCCATGGGCGCCGGGGGTGAACCGGAAATGCGCGACGTTGTCGGACATCCCCGCCTTCCACGCCAGCTGTACGGTCCAGCGGCCGTCCTCGTTGCGCCACGCATCCCACGCGGGGGCGTCGGGGTCGAGCCCGCGCGCGATCAACGCCGTCGTGACCGTCTCCAGCAGGGTCAGCACCGACGGACCGTCGGGGAGCACCGGGTGTGCGGCCGTTGCCAGTTCAGCGGCGCGGGAACGCTCGAGCAACACCGGGTGTGCGAACCGCTCGACCCGGGCCACGTCGACGCCCGACGCCTCGGCGACCTGCTCGACGGACGCGCCCGCCCTGATCCGGGACTGAATCTCTCTGGGGCGCAGCACGTTGTGAACCTCGGCCTCGTCTCGTGTCTGGCTCGAACCCATCTGGTCGCCTCGAACGGCGGCCCGCAACCGATCGTCGCGCCGCAGCGTGAATTTCTCGCCGGAGCCGTCGGCCTCGCAGATGATTCGTTTGCCGTCCACATCGAGTCCGACGACTTTGAGTTCCCGCATGGCGACCTCCTCCGGGCTAGCGCAAAGCCCGATCAACCGGACACTACTGCGTTATCCGCTCGTTACCTGGTAGGACACGCCAGCTAAAGCCGCGCCCCTGCTGTTGGTCGCGGCTAAAGCCGCTCCACCACCCAGTCGATGCACGCGGTGAGCGCGCTGACGTCCTCGGGGTCGACGGCCGGGAACATCCCCACCCGCAGCTGGTTGCGGCCGAGCTTGCGATAGGGCTCGGTGTCGACGATGCCGTTGGCTCGCAGCGTCTTGGCCACGGCGCTGGCATCGATGTCGTCGTTGAAGTCCACGGTGCCGACCACCTGCGAGCGCAACGCCGGATCCGCGACGAACGGCGTGGCGAACGCCGCGGCCTCGGCCCATGAGTAGAGCCGCTGCGACGAGTCCGCCGTGCGTTTGACCGCCCAGTCCAGGCCGCCGTTGCCCAGCAACCAGTCCAGCTGCTCGGCCAGCAGGATCAGCGTGCCGATCGCCGGGGTGTTGTATGTCTGGTTCTTGAGGCTGTTCTCGATCGCGATCGGCAGCGACAGGAACTCCGGAACCCAGCGCCCCGCACCCGCGATGGCCTCGACGCGGGCGAGCGCGGCCGGCGACATGATGGCGATCCACAGGCCGCCGTCGCCCGCGAAGTTCTTCTGCGGAGCGAAGTAGTAGACGTCGGATTCGGCGATGTCGACCGGCAGCCCACCCGCCGCCGACGTCGCGTCGATCGCGATCAGCGCATCACCCGACCCGCCGGGGCGCTGCACCGGGACCGCGACACCCGTCGAGGTCTCGTTGTGCGCCCAGCCGATCAGGTCGACCGAGGGATCCGACGTCGGCTCCGGTGCGCTGCCCGGGTCCGCCTTGACGACGACCGGATCGCCGACGAACGGGTTCTTGGCGACGGCCGAGGCGAATTTCGCGCTGAACTCCCCGTAGGTCAGGTGCAGCGAGCGCTTATCGATCAGGCCGAACGCCGCCGCATCCCAGAACGCGGTGGTGCCGCCGTTGCCGAGGATCACCTCGTAGCCGTCGGGCACCGAGAAGAGCTCGCGCAGCCCGTCGCGCACCCGGCCGACCAGGTTCTTCACCGGCGCCTGGCGATGCGACGTCCCGAACAGGTCGCCGGCGGCGGCCAGCGCCGCCAGCTGTTCGGGCCGAACCTTGGAGGGGCCGCAACCGAAGCGGCCGTCACGCGGTTTGAGGTCGGCGGGGATCGTCAGCTGGCCCATGCGGTCAACACTAATGACCGCGCCGGTGCTCCTGCCGCGGGGATGGAAGGCAAGAGAACTCTAAAAAGTGGGTAAAGAGCCGATATAGAGACCTCGCCGTGTCCATACTGTGACCTGTCGGGGACTGCAGATCGAGCCCAGGGGGCACGTGGACAGTCGTAGCAGAAGCATCAAGGTGATACCCGCCTGCGCAGCGGCGTTGGCACTGTTCAGCCCGGCACTCGCCGTTCCCGCCCACGCCGACGAAGGCGGCGCGCTGCTGGGTGAGGTCAATGCCGCCCGCGCGGCCAACGGCTGCGGCCCCGTCGCCGCCAACCCGCAGCTGACCGCGGCCGCCGCGCGTCAGGCCAACGACATGCTGGCCAACAACGTGCGCAGCCACACCGGCTCGGACGGGTCGTCCGTCGGTCAGCGCATCACCGCCGCCGGCTACACGCAGTACGCGAACGTCGGCGAGATCATCTTCTGGAGCACCGGTGTCAACGGTGTCCCCGCCGCGGCGGTCAACTGGTGGATGAACAGCCCGGGACACCGCGCGATCATCACCGACTGCGGCATGACCGAAGCCGGGTTCTCGGTGGCGCGCGCCGGTAATCGGGCCACCGCAGTGGGCGAGTTCGGCACCAAATAACCCACACCCTCCCCTTTCTGATGTGTGAGCGCGATCACACGTAGCGCCGCAACAGCCGGTGTGACACATCTCGCTTCGGGGTATGTTCAGTACGTAGTACCTGCGGTACCGTTGTTGGACATCAAAGGCGTGAATGTAAACCTCAAGGGGGAGGTCTGAAGATGGCCCGCACTCGTATGGTCAGGCGTTGGCGTCGCAACATGGAAGTCAGCGACGACGCCGAGTACGTCGACACGCTCATGACGCTGTCCGAGGGTTCGGTGCGGCGGAATTTCAACCCCTACACCGACATCGACTGGGACTCCCCGGAGTTCGCGGTCACCGAAAACGACCCGCGTTGGGTGTTGCCCGCCACCGACCCGCTCGGTGGACATCCCTGGTATCAGGCCCAGCCGCTGGAGCGGCAGATCGAGATCGGGATGTGGCGGCAGGCCAACGTCGCGAAGGTGGGGCTGCAGTTCGAGATCATCCTCATCCGCGGCCTGACCAACTACGCGTTCTGGGTGCCCAACGGCTCCCCCGAATACCGGTACTGCCTGCACGAGTCGGTCGAAGAGTGCAACCACACGATGATGTTTCAGGAGATGGTCAACCGCATCGGCGCCGACGTACCGGGCATGCCGCGGATGCTGCGATGGCTGTCGCCGTTCATCCCGCTGATCGCCGGGCCGCTGCCGATTCCGTTCTTCTTCGGCGTGCTCGCCGGCGAGGAACCGATCGACCACACCCAGAAGAACGTACTGCGCGAGGGTAAGGACCTGCACCCGATCATGGAGCGGGTGATGGCCATCCACGTCGCCGAGGAAGCCCGCCACATCTCGTTCGCCCACGAGTATCTGCGCAAGCGCCTGCCGTATCTGAACCGCCGCCAGCGGTTCTGGTTGTCGTGGAACGTGCCGATCATCATGCGGGTGCTGTGCCAGGCGATCATCGTGCCGCCGAGGTCGTTCTGGCGGGAGTTCGACATCCCGCGCTCGGTGCGCAAGGAACTGTTCTTCCGTGCGCCCAAGTCGCGGCAGTTCCTGCGCGACATGTTCGGCGACGTCCGGATGCTGTGTCACGACACCGGGCTGATGAACCCGTTCGCGAAACTCGTCTGGCGGCTCTGCAAGATCGACGGTCCGCCCAGCCGTTACCGCAGCGAACCGGCTCGCCAGCACGTGGTCGCTGCCGCGTAGGGAGCGCCTGTGCCGCATGTGATCACCCAGTCGTGTTGCAGCGACGGGTCCTGTGTCTACGCGTGCCCGGTGAACTGCATCCACCCGACGCCCGATGAACCCGGCTTCGCGACCGCCGAGATGCTCTACATCGATCCGGTGGCGTGTGTCGACTGCGGTGCGTGCGTGTCGGCATGCCCGGTCGGCGCGATATCGCACGATTCGAAGTTGACGCCCGCGCAGCTGCCGTTCGTCGAGTTGAACGCCGCGTTCTACCCCGAACCGGACGGAAAGCTGCCGCCGACGTCGAAGCTGGCACCGGTCATCGAGGCGCCGGTGGTCTATCCCCGCTCAGGCGGACCGCTCACCGTGGCGATCGTCGGATCGGGACCGGCGGCGATGTACGCCGCCGACGAGCTACTCACCCAGAAAGGCGTGCGGGTCAACGTCTTCGAAAAGCTGCCCACGCCATACGGTTTGGTGCGCGCCGGCGTTGCACCCGACCACCAGAGCACAAAACGCGTGACCAGACTGTTCGACAGAATCGCGGCCCAACCGGGATTCACCTTCTACCTCAACGTCGAGGTCGGCACCGACGTCACCCACGACGAGCTGCTCGAGCACCACCACGCCGTGCTCTATGCGGTCGGAGCGCCCAACGACCGCCGGCTCGACATCGCGGGAATGGACCTGCAAGGCACGGGCACCGCCACCGAATTCGTGGCCTGGTACAACGGCCACCCCGACTTCGACTCGCTGCCAGTCGATTTGAGTCATGAGCGGGTCGCCATCGTCGGCAACGGCAACGTCGCCCTCGATGTCGCGCGAATACTCACCACGCCACCGGATGTCCTTGCGGGCACCGATATCTCGGATCACGCGCTCGCCGTGCTCCGCGACTCGCAGGTGACCGAGGTGGTGATCGCGGCGCGGCGCGGCCCCGCGGACTCGGCGTTCACACTGCCCGAACTGATCGGACTGACCTCAACATGCGAGGTGGTGCTCTCGCCTGAGGACCACGAGTGGGTGGAGCGCGACCTGGCCACCACCGAGGATCGCCTGACCCGCAACAAGTTGGAGGTCTTGAGCAAGCTCGGCGACACCTCGACACCGCCGACGCGGCCCCGTATCCGGCTTGCCTACCGGCTGACGCCGCAGCGCGTCCTCGGCGAGGCCCGCGCCGAGGCGATTGAGTTCACCGTCACCGGCGCCGACGAGGTTCGGCGGGTCGACACCGGGCTGGTGTTGACCTCGATCGGGTACCGCGGCAGGCCGATTCGCGGGCTCCCCTTCGACGAGTCGGCGGCCGTGGTGCCGAACGACGGCGGCCGCGTCGTCGACCCGCGGTCAGGTGCTCCCGTGCCCGGCAGCTACGTCGCGGGATGGATCAAGCGCGGGCCGACGGGGTTCATCGGCACCAACAAGTCGTGCGCCGCGCAGACCGTGCACAACCTGGTCGCCGATTACAACGACGGCAGGTTGCGCGATCCCGCGCACAAGCCGGCGGCCCTCGACAAGCTGGTTCGCAGCAGGCAACCCGACGTGGTCGACGCCGCGGGGTGGAAGGCGATCGACGCCGCCGAGGTCGCCCGCGGCGGCGAGAAACGGCCGCGCGTCAAGTTCACTGCGGTCGCCGACATGTTGACCGCCGCGGCCGAGGCCCCGGTGCCGCTCGGCCGGCGCCTACTTGCCGGGCTGCGCCGCTAGCTCCGTCACTGGTGTTGCTTGATCGCCTCGTCGATCTCCTCCTGGCTGACCTCGCGCACCGGCTGGCCCATCGACCACACGTGTCCGAAGGGGTCCCGGAGCTCGCCGTACCGGTCGCCCCAGAACATGTCGTCGAGCGGCATGACGACAGTCGCGCCGGCGTCGACGGCCTTCTGGAATTTGGTGTCGACATCGTCGACCGTCAAGTGGATGGTCACCGGTGAGCCGCCGAGCGCTTCCGGCGTCACCGACTTGCCGTCGTTCATCTCCGGGAAGTCATCGTTGAGCATCACCAAGGCCCCGTTGATGCGCAGCGCAGCGTGAAACAGTCGCTTGCCGTCGGGTCCGGGTACGCGGCCGAGTTCCTCGGCGTCGAAGGCCTTGACGTAGAAGTCGATGGCCGCAGCGCCGTCGCTGACCGTGAGCATGGGCGACACCGCCGGCTGAAAATCGATAGCCATCAGAAGAGCTCCTCTCGAATTGGGTTGCGTCCCGCGAACGGGGTCGTCAGTACCGACTCGGTGAGCGCTCCCAAGTCATCGGTACGCCGGCCATGCAACCACCGCCCACCGACAAGCCCGAAGGGGTTGATCGCACGCATGGCATGAGGGTAATCAACCGCTTAGTGCGCCCAACCACCGACAGATCACACGATCGAGAATGACGGCGGCAGGCTGTCGCGGCCCGTCAGCGCCATCAGCACCGTCTCGCCTTGATGCTCGGCGGCGATACGCGCCGCCAGCACCAATGCCTCCTCCAGCACCGCGCCGGGCAACGTCAACGAAAGATCAACGGCGCGTGCGATGTCCAAGCTGTGCACGGCCAACTCAAAGGTCCGCGTCGGCAGATAGGTCCGCAATCGGATGCCCAGCCCGCCGAGCACCCGAATCAACGGATCGTCCACCGTCTCCAGCCGTGCGAGCGCTCGGGAGACGAGGTCGGCCACGGCGGCCGCCGGGTCGTCACCGAGGTCGCGTCCGGCTTGCCGCCCGCGCTCGGCCACGTCGGCGGGGTCCAAGCCCAGCGCCGCCGGGTTCACCCGCGCGTAGTACTCCCGCGGCGTGGCGATGTCCTCACGGTCGGCGGGCGTCTCGAGGTAGGTGAGCACCGTGGTCAGCGAGCGCGACGTGTGCCCGACAAGCGAGCGCAGATCCCAGTCGCCCAGACCCGGACCCGACCACGCGTCGGCGGGAATGCGGCCGACCAGGTCCGCGAAACTGCGCGCTGCCGAGGCGAACGTCGTCGTCACGACCGGACGACTTGGTCCCAGCCCTCGACCGACTCGGGGCTGCGCGGCTCCGGGCCGACGTAGATCGCCGACGGACGCACCAACTTGCCGAGCCGCTTCTGCTCGAGGATGTGCGCACACCATCCGGCGGTGCGCCCGCAGGTGAACATCGCCGGCATCATCTTGGTCGGCACCTGGGCGAAGTCGAGGATCACCGCCGCCCAGAACTCGACGTTGGTCTCGATGGCGCGGTCGGGTCGCCGCTCCCGCAGTTCGGCGAGGGCGGCCTGCTCGAGCGCGGCGGCGACCTCGTAGCGCGGCGCCTCGAGACGCTTGGCCGTCGCGCGCAGCACCCGGGCCCGCGGATCCTCGGCGCGATACACCCGATGCCCGAAGCCCATGAGCTTCTCGTTGCGGTCGAGGATGTCCTTGACGACCGCGCGGGCGTCGCCGGTCTTCTCGGCCTCCTCGATCATCGGGATCACCCGAGCCGGGGCGCCTCCGTGCAGCGGTCCGCTCATCGCGCCGATCGCGCCGGACAGGGCGGCCGCGACGTCGGCGCCGGTCGACGCGATCACGCGGGCGGTGAAGGTCGATGCGTTCATACCGTGCTCGGCGGCGCTGACCCAGTAGGCGTCGATGGCCTCCACGTGGCGGGGATCCGGATCACCCTGCCAGCGAGTCATGAATCGCTCTGTCACCGTGGAACATTCGTCGATGGTGCGCTGCGGGACCGCAGGCCGATAGATCCCGCGCGCGGACTGCGCGACGTAGGACAGCGCCATCACCGAGGCCCGGGCGAGGTGTTCGCGGGCGGTCGCGTCGTCGATGTCGAGCAATGGGCGATAGCCCCAGATCGGGGCCAACATCGCCAGCCCGGCCTGGACGTCGACGCGCACGTCGCCGCTGTGGATCGGAAGCGGAAACGGTTCAGCGGGCGGCAGACCGTTGCCGAACTTGCCGTCGACCAGCAGCGCCCACACGTCGCCGAAGGTCACCCTCTGGTTGACCACATCCTCGATGTCGACGCCGCGGTAGCGCAGCGCGCCGCCGTCCTTGTCGGGTTCGGCGATCTCGGAAGTGAAGGCGACGACGCCCTCGAGGCCGGGTACGAAGTCTTCAGGCACCGCGCTCATGGCCAGATTCTCGCACCTGTCCATCGGTGCTCATCTGGCGGTTGCTGACACGACGGCAGCCGGTGTGGGCGTAGCGTTGTCGCGTGGCGGAGGTAGGCCCAGAACGCTTGGCGAGGATGCGGGTGGAATACGGTTCGGCGGAAAAGGACGGCAGTCCCGATCTGGACGTGGATTGGCTGGCGGACGGCTGGGTTACCTTGCTGCGCAAGTGGTTAGCCGACGCCGAGCGCGCCGGTGTCGCCGAACCCAACGCCATGGTCGTCGGCACGGTCGACAGCCGCGGGCGGCCCGTCACTCGGTCGGTGTTGTGCAAGAGCGTCGACGACACAGGCATCACGTTCTACACCAACTACGACTCCGACAAGGGCGAGCAGCTGGCGGCGACGCCGTACGCGTCGGCCACCTTCCCCTGGTACCTGACCGGGCGCCAGGTCCACGTCCGCGGACCGGTGACGAAGGTGTCGGCGGAGGAGACCGCCGAATACTGGTCGAAGCGACCTCGGGGGTCGCAGTTGGGTGCCTGGGCGTCGTACCAGTCGAAGCCGATCGCCTCGCGCGCGGCACTGCTGGAGCAACTGGCCGAGGTGACGCGGCGCTTCGAAGGCCACGACACGGTGCCCGTGCCGCCGAACTGGGGCGGCTATCTGATCGCCGCCGACGTCGTCGAATTCTGGCAGGGCCGGGAGAACCGGGTGCACAACAGGATTCGCATTCAGGACGGCCGCGTCGAGCGGCTGCAGCCCTAGGCGTCGGCGTTGCTACCGCCAGGCGCGGACCCGAAATGCTCACGTCGAACATGTTTTCGGCGAAGATGAATTCTTAGCTCATCCATAGTTTCGACCGTTAGGATGCGCCTTGTGCCTGACGGTAGGGGGGCGCAGTCCGTCGGGCTGCGCGAGCGCAAGAAGCAGCGCACGCGTGCGACGCTCATCGACGCCGCAGTGGAACTGTGCAACGGACAGGGTTTCGACAACACCACCGTGGAGCAGATCGCCGCGGTGGCCGACGTTTCACCGCGCACCTTCAGCCGGTACTTCCCGACCAAGGACTCCATCGCGCTGGCTCTGGTCGACGAGATCGTCGATGAAGTCGCCCTCGAACTGGACCGCCAGCCCGCCGAGCTGAACCACCTCGAGGCGATCCTGCGCGCCTATGTCGCGATGGGGGAGGCGGCCAAGCACGCGGGACCAGACGATCTGCGGGCCGAACGGGTGTTGTGCATCGCCAGGATCGTCCTGTCGTCGCCGACGCTGCGCCAGGTCACCGTCGAGTTCCGGAGCAACGCGCTCGAACAGGCACTCGCCAGGCGCATGGGGGTCGATGTGGCCGACCGCAGGGTGCGCCTGGCATCTGCGACGTGGAGTGCGGTGATCATGACGGCGCTCACCGACGTCGTGCATGTCAACAGCGACTGGTCACGGGTGTCCATAGACGACCTGATCGAGCGCTTGGAGACGGTCTTCGCGGAGTTCACCGGCTTGTTGGGTAATCTGCGGCTGCCCGTCTGAGCAAGTGACCGCCCCCGGCGGGGCACGCCTGCCCGAATGGGACTACCTTTTGTAGGAGCAATGTCCGAATACTCCCAGCAGCGACGAAGGGAACCTCGTGGCCGATAACGCGAAGAGTGGGGAAGGGCAAGCCACCCTCTCCTACCCCGGTGGCACGCTCGACCTTGACATCGTTTCCGCCACCGAAGGCGCTGATGGCATCGCGCTGGGGTCACTTCTGGCCAAGTCCGGCTACACGACGTTCGACGAGGGCTTCGTCAACACCGCATCAACCAAGAGTGCGATCACCTACATCGACGGCGACGCCGGCATCCTGCGCTACCGCGGCTACCCGATCGAGCAGCTCGCCGAGAAGTCGAACTTCATCGAGGTCAGCTACCTGCTCATCTACGGGGAGCTGCCCACCAAGGAACAGCTCGCGGAGTTCACCACCCGCATTCAGCGGCACACGCTGCTGCACGAGGATCTCAAGCGGTTCTTCGACGGCTTCCCGGCAAACGCCCACCCGATGCCGGTGCTGTCGAGCGCGGTCAATGCGCTGTCGACGTACTACGAGGATTCGCTGGATCCGTTCGACGACAACCAGGTCGAGCTGTCGACGATCCGGCTGCTGGCCAAGCTGCCGACCATCGCGGCCTACGCCTACAAGAAGTCCGCGGGCCAGCCGTTCCTGTACCCGGACAACTCGCTGACGCTGGTCGAGAACTTCCTGCGCATGACGTTCGGCTTCCCCGCCGAGCCTTACGAGGTCGACCCCGAGATCGTCCGCGCGCTGGACATGCTGTTCATCCTGCACGCCGACCACGAGCAGAACTGCTCGACGTCGACGGTGCGGCTGGTCGGCTCGTCGCAGGCCAACCTGTTCACGTCGATCTCCGGCGGCATCAACGCGCTGTGGGGCCCGCTGCACGGCGGCGCCAACCAGGCGGTGCTGGAGATGCTGGAGAAGATCCGCCAGGCCGACTTCGACGTCCACGAGTTCATCAAGAAGGTGAAGAACCGCGAGGACGGCGTGAAGCTGATGGGCTTCGGTCACCGGGTCTACAAGAACTACGACCCGCGCGCCCGCATCGTCAAGGAGCAGGCCGACAAGATTCTGGGCAAGCTCGGCGGCGACGACGAGATGCTGGATATCGCACGGACTCTCGAGGAAGCCGCGCTCACCGACGACTTCTTCATCGAGCGCAAGCTCTACCCGAACGTCGACTTCTACACCGGCGTGATCTACCGGGCGATGGGCTTCCCGACGCGGATGTTCACCGTGCTGTTCGCGCTCGGCCGGCTGCCCGGCTGGATCGCGCACTGGCGGGAGATGCACGACGAGGGCAGCGGCAAGATCGGCCGGCCGCGCCAGGTCTACACCGGCTACACCGAGCGCGACTACAAGGACGTCAGCAGCCGCTAGGCCTATTCGCGCTCTGTGCCGAACGTGGGTTACCCGCACGTTCTGGGCGCGCGGAGCGTGACGTAACCCCACACTCGACGTCGCGTATCTCACTGCCAGCTGCCTTGCCGGCCGAACAGTTGTAGTTTCACAATTGTTGGGTGAACGAAACCGTCGTCCGGTCAATGAGCGCTCGGCGCAAGGCCATCATCCTGGTGACTTGCTGCCTGAGCCTGCTGATCGTGTCGATGGACGCGACGATCGTCAACGTCGCGATTCCCAACATCCGCGCCGACCTCAATGCCACCGGGTCCCAGCTGCAATGGGTGATCGACATCTACACGCTGGTGTTGGCGTCGTTGCTGCTGTTGTCCGGTGCGGCCGCCGACCGGTTCGGTCGGCGAGGCACGTTCCAGCTCGGGCTGACGGTGTTCGCGGTCGCGTCGCTGCTGTGCAGCCTGGCGCCGAACATCGAGACGCTGATCGCCGCGCGCTTTCTGCAGGCGATCGGTGGCTCGATGATGAACCCGGTCGCGATGTCGATCATCACGCAGGTGTTCACCGGGCGGGTGGAACGAGCCCGGGCCATCGGCATCTGGGGCGGCGTCGTGGGCATTTCGATGGCCGCAGGGCCGATCGTCGGTGGTGTGCTCATCGAGTGGATCAATTGGCGCGCGGTGTTCTGGATCAATCTGCCGATCTGCGCGCTGGCCATCCTGCTGACGGTCATCTTCGTTCCGAGATCCAAGTCGCTGACGATGCGCGACGTCGATCCGGTCGGACAGGCCCTCGGCATGGCGTTCCTGTTCGGGCTCGTCTTCGTACTCATCGAGGGCCCGGTCATGGGGTGGACAGACGCTCGTACAGTCGCCGTGGCGGTCGGCGCGGTCGCCGCCTTCGTCGGCTTCCTGGCTTATGAGGCGCGTCGGCGGGATCCGTTCATCGATTTGAGGTTCTTCCGGAGTATCCCGTTCGCATCGGCGACGATGATCGCGGTGTGCGCGTTCGCGTCGTGGGGTGCCTTCCTGTTCATGATGTCGCTGTATCTGCAGGACGAGCGCGGCTTCTCGGCGTTCCACACCGGGTTGATCTATCTGCCGATAGCCGTTGGCGCGCTGGTGTTTTCACCGTTGTCGGGCCGGATGGTCGGGCGGTTCGGGGCTCGGCCGTCACTGTTGATCGCTGGGACATTGATCACGGCGGCGACGGTCATGCTCGCTCAGCTGTCGGCGACGACACCGGTGTGGCAGCTGCTGGTGATCTTCGCGGTCTTCGGTATCGGGTTCTCGATGGTCAACGCGCCGGTGACGAACGCGGCGGTCAGCGGCATGCCGACCGACCGGGCGGGCGCCGCGTCGGCGATCGCGTCGACCAGCAGGCAGGTCGGCGTGAGTATCGGTGTGGCGCTGTGTGGTTCGGTTGCGGGCGGCGCGCTGGCAGCGACGGGTCCCGGCTTCGCGCAGGCCGCCCGACCGCTGTGGCTGATCTGCGCGGTGCTCGGGGTGGTGATCATCGTCCTCGGCTTCTACTCGACCTCCGGTAGGGCGTTGCGGTCGGCCGATCGGCTGGAACCGTTGGTGGCGGCCGATGTCCGGTAATCGAGTGGCTGACGAGGCGTGGCGGGCGATGGCTGCCTTCGTCATCGAGAACCACGACAGCTGGAAGCGGGCGGTGGTCGAGCAGTCCGGGCTGCCGTTCAGCAGGGTGCGCATCTTGCGGCGGTTGAGCCGACGGCCGATGACGGTCAAGGAGTTGGCGCACGCGGCGACCATCGACGCGCCGGCCGCCACCGTCGCGGTCAACGACCTGGAAGGGCGCGGGTTGGTGGTGCGTCAGGTGGATCCGGCCAATCGCCGGTGCAAGCGGGTATCGCTCACCGATGCGGGATGCGCCATGGTGGCCAAGATCGACGCGATCGAGGACCCGGCGCCGGAAGCCATGGCGAATCTGGACCAAGCCGAAATCGAGGCGCTGCGTCGCATTGTGACCAAGATGCGCTCTTAGCTTTCCAACACCGCCATCGCGGCATTGTGGCCGCCGATCCCCGAGACTCCGCCACCACGACGTGATCCTGACCCGCACAGGAGGATTCGGTCATGCGCGGTCGCCACACCCCAGCGTCGAGCCGGAGTGTCGAGTGGCTCGTCATTCTCGGCGAACGGCCACGCTAACCCACCGTGGAAGATGTGCCCACCCGTCATGCCTAGCGAGTGTTCGAGGTCGACGGTCGTCTTCGCCTCAATGCACAGCCGGCCCGCCGAGTCCTCCATCAGCACATCGTGAATGGGTTCGGCCAGAACGGAATTCAATGAACTGAGTACCGCCGATGTCAATGTGTCCCGCATTCGATCGGGGTCACCTGACGACACCAAGTGGTGAGGGGTGTGCAGACCAAAGACCGTCAGCGTCTGCGCACCAGCGGCGCGCAGTTCATCGGACAGAATTGAAGGGTCGGTCAGCGAGTGACAGTAGATCTCGCACGGCAGCGGGTCCGGTACCGCGCCGTCGACCGCGCGCAGATATGCCGAGTCCAACTGGCTGAATGTCTCGTTGATGTGGAACGTCCCACCGAATGCCTGCTCCGGTGTGACGGTCTGGTCGCGCAACCGCGGTAGGCGCCGCAGTATCAGGTTCACCTTGACCTGCGCACCCGGCGTCGACTCCGGCAGTTGCTCACCCAGCAAGCCCGCCAACACCGTGGGCGTCACGTTGGCCAGAACAACCCGTCCGTGGACGGTGTGATCGATGCCGTCGCAGTGGTAGCGCACCTCGCCGGCCGGGTCGATGGCGTACACCTCAGTGCCACAGGTGATTTCGGCACCATAGCCGGTCGCGGCGGCGGCCAGCGCACCGGTGATGGCGCCCATCCCACCGATCGGCACATCCCAGTCACCGGTTCCGCCGCCGAGCAGGTGGTAGAGGAAGCAGACGTTCTGAATCAACGACGCGTCGTCGAGGCGGGCGAACGTTCCAATCAACGCGTCGGTGGCCATCACCCCGCGCACGACGTCGTTGTCGACGGCGGAGGAGATCGCGTGCCCGATCGGCTCGTCGACCATCGATCGCCACGCGGCCTCGTCATCCACGAGATCACGCGCCTGGCTTCGCGTCAGAAGCGGTTCCAGCAGCGTCGGCCAAATTTGCTCGACGAGGACACCACACCGGCCGTAAAACTCGGCGAACCGCGGCCCATCGTCGGCAGCGCCGATCGCACCGAACGTTGACGTGGGACCGATCAGCAGTCCAGTGCGTCCGCCGGTCGCTGGGTCGGGCGTGTAGGACGAGTAGCGACGCCGCACCAAGCGCACCCGCGCGCCGAGGTCGTCGACGATCCGTCGGGGCAACAGGCTGACGAGGTAGGAGTACCGCGACAAGCGCGCGTCGACTCCCTCAAAGGCGTGCGCGGATACCGCCGCGCCACCGACATGGTCGAGGCGCTCCAACACCCGTACCCGACGACCCGCCTTGGCCAGATACGCAGCCGCGACCAGGCCGTTGTGCCCGCCGCCGACGACGACGGCGTCGTATGTCGCCGCCGGAGCGGCTCCGGCGGCGTAACGCGAACTCAGTTGAGGTAGCCCTCGACCTCGTCCGGCGGACGCACCTCGGCTTCGCGCGGGTCACCGCCGGTCTCCCGAAGAGCCCGGCGCTGCCGCAACAGATCCCAGCACTGGTCGAGCTGAACCTCGACGGCCTTGAGCCGCTTGTGCTCCTCGGACTCATCGATCTCGCGGTTCTGAAGCTTGGCCCGCAGGTCCTGCTCCTCGGCGACCAGCCGGTTGACCTGGTCGAGAATGTCTTGGTCCTTGGTCACAGCTCCAGTCTGCCCGACTACCGTGAGTGCGGTGACTTCAAGTTCAGGGCAGAAGCCCGAAATCGAGTTCCCCGACGGTCCGCCGCCCACCGAGTTGGTGATCACGGACCTGGTCGTGGGCGACGGAGCTGACGCGGTGCCCGGCGGCAACGTGGAGGTGCACTACGTCGGCGTCGAGTACGACACCGGCGAGGAATTCGACAGTTCGTGGAACCGTGGGGAGTCGATCGAGTTCCCGCTGCGCGGCCTGATCCAAGGCTGGCAGGACGGCATTCCGGGCATGAAGGTGGGCGGTCGTCGACAGCTCGTCATCCCGCCGGAGCAGGCCTACGGCCCCGCCGGCGGCGGGCATCGGTTGTCCGGCAAGACGCTGATATTTGTCATCGACCTGTTGGCTACGCGCTAGCTCATTGGTGGCCGGGCAAGCGCAGCAGCAGGCGAGCGCCACCCAGCGGGCTCTCCTCCAAAGAGGCTGTGCCGCCATGCAGTTCGGCCTGCTGGGCCACCAAAGCCAGGCCGAGCCCTGAGCCCGAAACCGACGCCGTCGATCCGCGAGAGAAGCGTTCGAACACGATCGAGCGCTCCTCCTCGGGGATGCCGACGCCGTCGTCATCGATCGCGATCTCCACACCTGCTCGTGAGCTGACCGCCGACAGCTGCACGCGCGTCGCGCCGCCGTGTTTCACCGCGTTGGCGATCGCGTTGTCGACCGCCAACCGCAGACCTGCGGGCAGGCCCACGATGATCACCGTCGGTGCAGGCACCAACGACACCTCCAGGTCCGGGTAGACCCGCATCGCGTCGTGGGCGGCGCGGTCCAGCAACTCGGTGATGTCGACGGGCACGTGGTCGTCGGCGGTCGACAGTTCACCCTGTGCCAGCCGTTCCAGCGCGCCGAGTGTCGCCTCGATGCGCGACTGCGTGCGGATCACGTCGTTGACCACCTCTTTGCGTTGGTCCTCTGGCAGGTCGAGGGTGGACAGCACCTCCAGGTTGGTCCGCATCGCAGTCAACGGCGTGCGCAGTTCGTGGGCGGAGACCGAGGCGAAGTCGCGCGCCGACGCCAGCGCGGCCTTGGTACGGTCCTGTTCCTTCCACACACGTTCGACCAGGCCCTTAACCGCCTCGGCGATCTCGACGGCCTCGGTGGCGCCGCGCACCTCGACGTCGGGGTCCTCGTCGCCGGCGTCGATCTGACGGGTTTGTTGCGCCAGGCTCTTGAGCGGGCGCACCGCGAACGCGGCCAGTACCCAGCCGAACACCGAGGCGGCGCCGACGGCGAACACGCAGATGATGATCACTCGTCGGTGCAGGTTGTTGGTATCGGCGATGGTGGCGTCGTAGGTGGCGCCGACGGCCACCGACATCGGCCCGGGGTAGTAGGGGATGTCGACGGTGCGCACGCGGTAGCGCACGCCGTCGACGTAGGTGTCGGCGTATCCGGGTTCGAGCTGGGGGAGGACGACATTGGAATTGGACGTCACCTCGTCACCGCGGTGCACGGTGATGACCGCGTCCTGGTTGGTCGGCGACTTCGGTATCTCGTCCAGGCCCCGCGGTAGGAACGGGATCGCGAAGCCGGCGGCCTCGTCGAGCCGGCGGTCGAGGCGTTCCTTGCGGTCGTTGGTGATGCCGACCCAGACGACCGTTCCCACGATGACGACGACGATCGCCGCGCCGATTGCGGTGGCCAGCGCGACGCGGGTGCGCAGCGACGGAGTTCGGCGGAAGATCCGCGAGAGCACAGACATCACTGCGTCCGCAGGACGAACCCCACTCCGCGAACGGTGTGCAGGAGCCGGGGAGCGCCGCCCGCTTCGAGCTTGCGGCGCAGGTAGCCGATGAAGACGTCGACGACGTTGGTGTCGGCGGCGAAGTCGTAGCCCCAGACGAGCTCGAGCAGCTGCGCGCGCGACAGCACGGCGGTCTTGTGCTCGGCCAGCACCGCGAGCAGGTCGAATTCGCGTTTGGTCAGGTCGACGTCGACGCCGTTGACGCGGGCTCGACGGCCCGGGATGTCGACTTCGAGCGGGCCGACCTGGATGGTTTCCGAGGAGAAGGTCGCAGTGGAGCCGCGCCGACGCAGTAGGGCCTTCACGCGGGCCACCAGTTCCTGCAGCACGAACGGTTTGACCAGGTAGTCGTCGGCTCCCGCCTCGAGACCGGCGACGCGGTCGTCGACCGAGCTGCGTGCGGAGAGCACGCATACCGGTACGTCGTTGTCCATTGCGCGCAGTGCGGTGACCACGCTGACGCCGTCGAGGACGGGCATGTTGATGTCGAGGACGATCGCGTCGGGCCGGGTCTCGGTCGCGCTGCGCAGCGCCTCGGCGCCGTCGACCGCGGTGGCCACGTCGAACCCGGACAGTCGCAGGCCGCGCTCGAGCGAGGCCAGCACGTCGGGGTCGTCGTCGACCACGAGAACTCGAGGTGAGGCTCCGCCACTGTCTGTACCACTGGCCATGTAGCCAATCTTGCCTGATTGATGGGCTCAAGCGGGGGAGGCGGTGCAGATGCTTTCGGGTGACTCGGCCTGGGAAACTCCAGGGATCCAGAGGCTGCTGTCCGAACTGCCTCCGAGTGCAGGCGTCGCTCGGATGGTTTGCTAGCCCCCCAACGCAGATTTTGCTGTGAAGGTCTTCGACTCCAGGGAAGCGCAGGGTTGCCGATCAACTCAGCGAATCTCGTCGATGTGCACGTGGCCGCGCTCGGAGCGAGCTGTCACCTCGGGGGCGTCAGGGTCGGTTGTTTGCGGCACGGTGACCCTTGTCTCGCCATTTGGCTGCCCGGTTCGGGCGCGCACGCGATACGGCTCTGTGCCGGGCAGTCCTAAAGTCACATTGCCGTCGGCGATCACCTCGGTCATCCGGGGTGGCCCGCGAAACTCTACCGAGACACTGCCGGATTCGACTGCCGCACTGAATGATTCCGATACGGCAACTCTGGTGCTGGTTCTGATGTCGCCGTGGCGGACGTCGATGTCGATTCGACGGGCTGAGCCGCCGAGCCACACATTGCCTCGGTCTGTCGTCGCGACCAGCTTATCGAGGTCCGCTTGGACGGTGAGCGGGCCTGCCCGGTGATCGACGGTCACGCTCAACCGTCGCGCGGCATCCGGCGGAAGGACCACGGCAATTTCTCCGGTGCCGTCGAACCAGGGGAACTCCGAACCGCCGCCGGCGAGAGTGACCCGGCTGCTCGTCTCGTCGTTCACCACTGTCATCGGCGGACCATCGGCCCTTGTCACCATCCTCAGCGCGAGACGCGCCTCTTCGGCGTTGTCGTCGGTGGTCAGGCGTACCGCCACCGGCACATCCCCGGTATCAATGGTCAGCGTGCGGATGTCGGCCGGCAATGCGAACGTGTCGGCGACGACGCGACTGCCTGCGAGTCCGAACGCGAGAACACCGAGGCCGGCCAACGTCGCAATGCAAACGAGCGCGGCGACGACGACGAGCGCAACGCGCATCGTTGTGCGGCGGCCGCCCGACATCAGGGGTGTCGGCTGGCGCCAAGGTCGAATCTGCTCACCGGTGCTTCTGCTCCTGCGCATCGAGGTGGGCCGCCGCGAGCTTGAGCATGAGGACCGCGTCGGCCTTGGTGGTGTGAGAATCGTCGTTGAAGCTCTGTAGGGTCAGCCAACCTGGTGCGGTGACGGAGTTGGCCAGTTGCAGGATAAGGCACTCCAGCCGTTCCACCTGCTCGGATACCGCGAACGGCTGTGCACCGTGCCAATAACCGGCCGCCACACGCAGTGCCCCGCCCAGGCAGAAGCTGCACGGCCTCACCCCGCTCTGGGTGTGCACCACGAAGCCGCCCCCGCCGACGTGTTCGGTCCGCACCGCTACCCAGCCGCCTGGAGCGTCGGCGTCGGGTCGTACCTCGCGCCCATCCCGGTCGCGGCAGTAGCTGCCCTGAGTCCACCCGTTGTCCATCTCGAGGAGCGTCAGCGCGTCCTCGATCACCTCTCGGTCGGACTTCAATCCCGTCCGTCGAGCGGCGACTATGCCGGAGATAGTTGTCATCTCTTTGGTCCCTTCTCTTGCTTACGATTCGAGGTAGCGCAAAACAGCGAGTACACGCCGGTTTTCGGTGTCATCGGGCGCTAACCCCAACTTGGTGAAGATGGAGGCGATGTGTTTTTCGGCCGAGCCGGTCGACATATGCAAGGTCGTGGCGATCGCCGAGTTGGTTCTGCCTTCGGCCATGAGTTGCAGCACCTCGGTCTCGCGGGGAGTGAGCTGATCGAGTGCGCTGCGACGATGCGACCGCGCGAGTATCTGGGACACGACCTCCGGGTCGAGCAGGGTCCCGCCGGTGCCCACGACTGCCACCGCGTCGAGGAACGCCGGTACGTCGGCGACGCGATCTTTGAGCAGGTACCCGAAGCCACGGGTGTCCGAGGTGATCAGATCGGAGGCGTAGCGCTCTTCGACGTAGTGCGACAACACCAGTACCGGTGACTCCGGATTCTGGCCGCGCAACAGCGCTGCGGCGCGTATTCCCTCGTCGGTGAAGGTCGGCGGCATCCGCACATCGACGATCACAAGATCAGGATTGGTCTCGTTGACGAGGCGAAGCAGGTCCGTCGCGTCGCTCACACCCGCCACGACCTCATGGCCGGCATCGATGAGGATGCGTTCGATACCGGCGCGCAGCAACGCCGAGTCCTCGGCGATCACGATGCGCATGGCAATACCGCAGCGACAATCGTGGGCCCGGACGTCGGACTGGAAACCGTGAACGTGCCGCGGGCAGCCCGGACCCTTTCGGCCAGGCCGCGCAGACCGGTGGCGTTCGCGTTGTCAGTGACTTGTGCGCCGCCGCGGCCATCGTCGAATACGGATACGTGAAGCGTGTTTTCGGCCTCGTCGAGTCGAACCGTCACGGCAGCGCGCGACGCCGTCGCGTGCTTCGCGACATTGGTCAGCGCCTCGGCGACGACGAAGTAGGCGACCGATTCCGTCTCCGAAGGGATACGCCGGGGTAAGTCGATGTCCAGCGTGGTGGGCACCCCGGTGTTTCGAGCGCGCTGCACCACCGACGAGAGCGCGGCGTCCAATCCCCGGTCGGACAGAATCGTCGGTGCGATACCGCGCACCACGTTACGTAGTTCCACCAGAGCGGTTTTCGCATCGTCGTGCGCCTCGGCGATCAGCGCTTTGGCAGAGGCCGGGTCGGATTCGAGCTTGGTTTGCGCAAGACCGATCGTGATCGCGAGAGACACCAGTCGGGGCTGAACACTGTCGTGCAGGTCGCGCTCGATGCGGCGTCGCTCGGTCTGCGCCGATGACACCGCGCCCAACCGAGCATCTGCGAGAGCGTTCACCTCGTGTTGCAGCACCGCGGCCGGCGACGGGGCGAGCAGCCAATGGTCGATTTTGGCGTCGAGAAGCGGCGCAAAGACCAGGGTGGCAGCGGCGGCCATCAATGCGACAGCGGCCAAGGGCCACGCAAGTCCGGTCGGAATGAAGGAGAGTTGGGCGTCGTCGCCGCGACTCACGGCGATCGCCGCCGCCGGCGCCAGTACCCCGAACGCCAGAAGCACGAACGCCAGGCCAGCGGCCAGGAGGTCGTAAAACGCCCGAAGAAAGTGGTGAAGGCAACCCTTCCAGAAGCGCGCGCTGTTGAGGTCCAGCCACAGTTGGTGAAGCCAGCCTTGAAAACCGTTGTAGTGAGACGTGTTTCGGGGCGCGTCCTGGAGATCCATGCCGAAGACGGCCTCGCTACGCAGCCGCTCGAGCCACCCGGCCAAGCGCATCAGGTACACGAATATGACTACGGCAACGGCAAAACCGATCACAGAGGGAATCGACGCGATCCCGACAACCGCGATCGTGATCGGTATCCACAGCCACGCCACGGCGATCACCGCGCCCACGATCAGCGACGCGGTGGGCACAACGCCGATCCGCAGACGGACCGCCGCAGCGGTCGCGTCAACCCTGACCGGCTCGACCGCATGTCCCATCACTGTGACCACACCATCAAACGTACGGGCCACTATCGTGCGACAACATGCCGTTTACCGGACAGATCAGGGGGGGGTTAACCCCCACCCCGCGTACTCGGGGAAACATGCCGTCGCTATAAGTCAGCATAAGACCGGGCCACGCTGCGGACATCATTTTCAGTCAAAGGGCCCGAAACGTAGCCGATCCGCCGCGGGGCGGCCGATCAGAAGTCATCAGATTTGCTGTGCCGCAACGTTTTCAGCGACCGTCACCTGGGGCTCGCAGATCGGCTGGGGAGCGGTTGTTGCCGCTGGTACGACGCCGCGCCACCAGGTATTTTCGCGACCGTAAGAAAATCGTCAGACATGTCCGGCCGGCGCCACGAGCTAATTCCCGGCAGTCATCCCGCGCGCCGTCCATCGGTGTTTTCTGTGAATGTGCTTGCGGTGTACTGCCCAGCGGAACAGGCGAACCCGGGTTACTTTAAATTTGCGGGGAGATATGGAACATCGGTACCGTGCGGTGGCGTACGCAAACGTGCATTACGATCCCATATCGCGTTGAGAACGAGCAGATTCTGGAGGCCACCGCCGTGGTTTACTCGTCAAGATCGCATTGCGCTGACCGAGGCGCCACACGTTTGCGGTGACCCCATAAGCTAGCCTCGCATGCCGCCGCATCGAGGCACATAGCCCGCCGGAGCGGTCGGTGTGGTTGTGAGTTCTATAGGCGGACGGACGACGGCACGGGACGGAGAGGGGGAGCGCGATTCTCAAGGTACTGGGGCGGCTGTGGATCCCGCTGCTCATACTCGTCGTGCTCTTGGCCGGTGGATTCACGGTTTCGCGGCTGCAAGGCGTCTTCGGCAACGAACATCGTCCGTCGTACGCCGACACCGAGCGCCAGGAAGCTCGGCCATACGACCCCAAGTACCTGGTTTACGAGGTGTTCGGTCCTCCGGGGACGGTCGCGGATATCAGCTTCTTCAACGAGAACGCGGACCCCGAACTCGTCGAGGGCGCGAGCCTGCCGTGGACCACGAGTTTCCCCATCACCGAGACGTCGGGCGTCGGAAACATCGCGGCGCAGGGTACGGGTAACAGCATCGGTTGCCGGATTATCGTCGACGACGAGGTGAAGGCGGAGCGAGTCAGGGAGGGTGTCAACGCGTTCACCTTCTGTTTGCTGAAGGCCGCATGAGTACCGACCGGCTGCACCATAAACCGCCCGCGATAGCGCGATGGATCTACCGCCTGGCGGTGCCCATCATTCTGGCGTGGCTGGCGATCACGGTCCTCCTGACTGTCGGTGTCCCCCCTCTGGAGAAGGTCCAGGAGGAGCGTGCGGTAACGCTGGAGCCTCCCAAAGCGCCGTCGATCGAAGCGATGCAGCGCATGACGGAGCACTTCACGGAGACAAAGTCCAACACCGTGGTGATGATCGTCCTGGAGGGTCAGCAGCCTCTCGGTGACGATGCGCACGCGTACTACGACGAGTTGGTACGCCAGCTGAGAGCCGATTCGGCGCACGTGCAGTACGTGCAGGACTTCTGGGGCGATCCACTCACGTCGGGGGCCGCGGAAAGCGCCGACGGCAAAGCCGCGTATGTCCAAGTCAGCCTCACTGGCGACCCGGGCCAAGCCTTGGCCAACCAGTCGGTGCAGGCCGTTCGAGACATCGTGGACCGGACGCCTGCGCCGCCCGGTGTCGAAGCTTTCGTGACCGGGCCCGCGGCGTTCGCAGCGGATCTGGGCCCGGCGGGCAACAGGACGATCGCGCTCGTCACCGCTCTCAGCCTGGCAGTGATCTTCGTGATGCTGCTCATCGTCTTCCGCTCGGTCTTCACGGTGATCCTGATATTGCTCCTGGTCGGGATTCAGGTGCAGGTGGCTCGTGGAGTCGTCGCGTTCCTCGGCGATCTCGAACTCATCGGCCTGACGACATTCGTCATCAACGTGCTGGTCGCACTAGCGATCGCGATTGGCACCGACTACGGGATTTTCTTCACGGGGCGATATCAAGAGGCGCGCGAGGCCGGCGAGGATCGGGAAACGGCCTTCTACACCACCTATCGAAGCGTCGCCAAAGTGGTGTTGGCGTCCGGTATGACCATTGCCGGCGCGGTTTACTGCCTCAGTTTCACCCGGCTACCGGTGTTCCAGACCATGGGCGTTCCCACGGCAGTGGGCATGGTCATCGCGGTCGCGGTGGCCCTCACGCTGATTCCCGCGGTTCTTGTCGTAGGCAGCCGCTTCGGGATATTCGAGCCCAGGAAAAAGATCGCAGTTCACCGCTGGCGGCGGGTGGGCACGGCAATCGTGCGGTGGCCCGCGCCCATCCTGGTCGCGACCATAGCCGTCGCTCTGGTCGGGCTGTTGGCGCTGATCGGCTACGAACCCACCTATAACGACCAGGAAACCATTCCGGACGACATCCCGGCCAACGTGGGGTTCGCCGCCGCCCAGCGCCACTTCCCTCCATCGATGATGATGGCCCCTGACATCTTGCTGGTCGAGGCCGACCACGACATGCGCAATGCGCCCGATCTTCTTGTCCTGAACAAGCTCGCCAAGGGTGTGCTGTCTGTTCCGGGCGTCGCCAGGGTGCAGAGCGTGACGCGCCCTGGAGGGGTGCCGCTCAAGCACACTTCGATTCCATACATGCTCAGCATGAGCAATGCCACCCAGGTGCAGATGCTGCCGTTCCAGCGGGCCCGCATGGACGACATGCTCACCCAGGCGAACGAGATGGAAGAAATGGTGGCCGTGATGCAACGCATGTACGGCCTTACCCGGCAGATCGTGTCCACGACTCACGACATGGTCGGCAAGACTCACGAACTCGAGGACATCACCAACGAGCTGCGCGATCGCGTCGCGGATTTCGACGATTTCTTCCGGCCGATTCGCAACTACTTCTATTGGGAGCCGCACTGCTTCAACATTCCCATCTGCTGGGCCATCAGATCCGTATTCGACACGATCGACGGTATCGATCAGATCACCGATAAGATGCGCGGTTTGCTGGAGAACCTCGACCGCCTGGACGCGCTCATGCCACAGCTCCTCGAGCAGTTCCCCACAATGATCGAAAGCATGCAGAACGCTCGGACCATGATGCTGACAATGCACAGCACCATGTCGGGGATGATCGCCCAAATGGAGGAAGCGAGTGAGAACTCGACCGCCATGGGCAAGGCTTTCGACGCCGCCCAGAACGACGACTCCTTCTATCTGCCACCGGATATCTTCGAGAACGAAGACTTCCAGCGAGTGCTGGACATCTTCCTGTCCCCTGACGGAAAAGTGGCGCGTCTACTCATCACTCAACGGGGTGACCCCGCGAGCCCGGAGGGCATCGCGCGGGTGGACCCGATCAAAACCGCGGCCGAGGAGGCGCTCAAGGGGACACCCCTGGAGAACGCGAAGGTCTATCTCGGTGGCACCGCAGCCGGGGTGAAGGACCTGGTGGTGGGTTCCACCTATGACCTATTGATAGCGGGAGTCGCCGCGCTGTGTCTGGTCTTCACGATCATGCTCATCGTTACGCGAAGTTTTGTCGCCGCCCTGGTGATCGTCGGCACGGTGGCGCTGTCGCTGGGCACGGCGTTCGGCCTGTCGGTGCTCATCTGGCAACACATATTCGGGATGCAGATTCACTGGGTGGTCCTCGCGATGTCGGTGATCATCCTTCTGGCGGTCGGGTCTGACTACAACCTGCTGCTGGTGTCACGAATGAAAGAGGAGATCGGCGCCGGGATCAACACCGGCATCATCCGGGCGGTGGGCGGTAGCGGCAAGGTGGTGACGGCCGCGGGTCTGGTGTTCGCCTTCACAATGATGTCGATGCTGGTCAGCGACCTGCGCACCCTCGGGCAAGTGGGTTCCACGATCGGAGTGGGCCTGCTGTTCGACACCCTGGTGGTCCGCGCGTTCATGACACCCTCGATCGCCGCGCTGTTGGGTCGGTGGTTCTGGTGGCCGCTGCGCGTGCGCCCCCGCCCCGCCAGTTCGATGCTTCGACCGACAGGTCCCCGGCCGCTGGTGCGCTCCCTCCTCATGAGGCAGGAAGAGCGCTAACCCAATGACTGGGCCGAGCTCCGGACCGCTCGCAATCGCATGAGCAGTCAACAGACCAGCGCAAGACCGCCGTTCATTGCGCGGATGATCTACCGGCTGTCGGTACCCATCATCCTCCTGTGGTTGGTGCTCGTCGCGCTGTTCACCTTCGCCGTCCCCACCCTGGAACAGGTCGGGCGGGAGAATTCCGTGTCGCTGGTTCCCAGGGACGCGCCGTCGTTCAACGCCATGGAGCGCATGGGCGAGGTTTTCCAGGAATCGGACTCCGACTCTGTGGCGATGATCGTCCTGGAAAGCAAGCAGCCCCTCGGCGAGGACGCACACGCGTATTACGACGAACTCGTCCGGCAACTGACCGCCGACACCACCCACGTTCAGCATGTGCAGGACTACTGGGGTGATCCGCTGACCGCGTCGGGCGTGCAAAGCCCCGACGGTACCGCCGCGTATGTGCAATTGAATCTCGCCGGCAACCAAGGCGAGGCCCTGGCCAACGAATCCGTGGAAGCCGTCCGGGATATCGTGGCACGCACACCGCCGCCGCCCGGGGTGCAGGCCTACGTCACCGGTCCTGCGCCCTTGGTTTCGGACATGAACCACGCCGGCGACAAGTCCATCATCAAGATCACCATCGTCACCGTCGCGGTGATCATCGCGATGTTGCTCTTCGTCTACCGGTCGATCGTCACCGCTGTCCTGCTGCTGTTGATCGTAGGGGTACAGGTCCAGGCCGCCAGGGGGGTCGTTGCGCTGCTCGGCGATCACGAGATCATCGGGCTTTCCACGTTCGCCGTGAACATGCTCGTATCACTGGGCATAGCGATCGGAACGGACTACGGGATCTTCTTCACCGGCCGGTATCACGAGGCGCGGCAGGCCGGCGAGGATCGGGTCACAGCCTTCTACACGACCTACAGCAGCGTGGCCAAGGTCGTGCTGGCATCCGGTATGACGATCGCCGGAGCAATATTCTGCCTGAGCTTCACTCGACTGCCCTACTTCCAGACGATGGGCATTCCGACGGCTGTGGGCATGGTCATCGCGGTCCTGGTTGCGCTCACGCTGATTCCCGCCGCACTCGCTGTCGGTGGTCGCTTCGGGCTCTTCGAGCCCAAGCGGAAAGTCATCGTCCGCCGGTGGCGGCGGCTGGGGACGGCGATCGTGCGATGGCCCGCCCCCATTCTCGTCACCGCCTGTGTGGTTGCGCTTATCGGACTGCTGGCGCTTCCCGGATACCGGACCAGCTACAACGACCGACTGTATGTTCCCCAGGACATTCCTGCGAATGTCGGGTATGCCGCCGCAGAGCGGCACTTTCCACCGTCGCGAATGATGCCCGACATCCTGATGGTCGAGGCCGACCACGATATGCGTAATTCGACCGACTTCCTGGTCCTGCATAAATTGGCCAAGAGCATCTTCGCCGTCCCCGGTGTTTCCAGGGTGCAGGGCATAACCCGGCCCGAGGGCACCCCGATCGAGCGCACCTCGATACCGTTTCAGATCAGCCTGCAGAGCGCCAGTCTCATGCAGATGTTGCCGTTTCAGAAAAACCGCATGAGGGATCTGCTGAAACAGGCAGACGACATGACGAACATGCTGACGCAATTGCAGCGCATGTATTCCCTGATGCAGCAAATGAACAGCATCACTAACGAAACGATTGTCAAGACCAAGGAACTGACAGTCATAACCGACGAGTTGCGGGACAGCATCGCCAATTTCGACGATTTCTTCAGGCCTATCCGTAACTACTTCTATTGGGAGCCGCATTGCTTCAACATCCCCATTTGCTGGGCTTTGAGATCTCTTTTTGATGCCGTCGACGGCCCCGACCGGATCAGCGTCAAGATGCATGAGTTGGTCGAGAACCTAGACAAGATAAACGCACTCATGCCGCAGATGCTCGCGCAACTCCCGCGGATGATCGCGGCGATGCAAAGTATGCGAACAATGGTCATGACGATGCACAGCACGATGTCCGGCGTCATTCTCAGGTTGGATGAAGCGAGCGATACCGCGACCGCGATGGGCAGAATCTTCGACGAGGCCCAAAGTGACGACTCTTTCTACTTGCCGCCCGAGGTCTTCGAGAACGAGGACTTCAAACGCGCCATGAGCTTGTTTTTCTCGCCGGACGGGAAAGCCATGCGCCTGATCATTTCCCATCGGGGTGATCCTGGGTCGCCGGAGGCCATCTCGCGGGTGGACGCGATCAGAACCGCCGCAGAGGAAGCGCTCAAGGTCACTCCGTTGGAGAACGCCAAGATTTACGTCGCGGGGACCGCGCCCACGTACCAGGACTTGCGGGACGGCTCCTTCTACGACCTACTACTCGCGGGAGTCGCTGCGCTCTGTCTGATTTTCATCATCATGCTGATCGTCACGCGAAGTTTCCTCGCTGCGTTGGTGATCGTAGGCACGGTGGCGGTGTCGCTCGGTGCGGCATTCGGGCTTTCCGTGCTCATCTGGCAACACATTTTGGGTATCGAATTGCACTGGCTCGTGCTCGCGATGTCGGTGATCATCCTGCTTGCCGTCGGTTCCGATTACAACCTCCTGCTGGTGTCGCGAATGAAGGAGGAGATAGGCGCCGGCCTCAACACCGGCATCATCCGGGCCATGGGCGGGAGCGGCAAGGTCGCCACGGCGGCAGGTCTGGTCTTCGCCTTCACCATGTTGTCGATGGTGGTCAGCGACCTGCGCATCATCGGACAGGTCGGCTCGACCATCGGGCTGGGCCTGCTGTTCGACACCTTGATCGTCCGCGCGTTCATGACACCCTCGATCGCGGCATTGCTGGGCCGGTGGTTCTGGTGGCCGCTGCGCGTGCGGCCCCGTCCCGCCAGTTCCATGCTGCGGCCGACAGGGACCCGTCCCGCGGTGCGGACCCTGCTCGGGCAGGAACCGTAAAGCTCGAATGAAGGTCGTGTGCTTCAAGGTTTGGGGCAGCCCGGCAGCGGGGACTAAAGTCGCTGTAACGGTGCGAACCGGCATAACGAACTAGTCGGTGTAACGAAGTAAAGTCAGCGCAAACCTGCGCAGGGAGGGAATCGTTCATGATCAAGAAGTCGCTTACCAGTCTGGCCATCGGTGCGGGCTGTGTCGCCGTCTCGCTGGCAGCCGGTGCCGGGGCCGCATCCGCGGCTCCCAACTTGGACGCGGCTGTCAACACGACGTGCACTTACCCGCAGTTGGTAGCGGCACTGAACGCGCAGAGCCCTGAAGCCGCCGCCGGCTTCAACCAGGCGAAGGGGCTGCAGGCGGGTTTGCACCAGTTCCTTGCCTCGGGTCCAAATCAACGGCGGGTCATAGCGACGCAGATTGCGAACGCCCAGTGGGCCCAGCCGTACCTGCCGGCCATCGAACAGGCGTTCAACACCTGTCAGAGCTTCTGATCTGACCGATTATCAGTCGTGGGCTAGACGACTTGACCCCTTCGATACTGTTTGGCACAGGTTGCCTGTCTTACCTTGCCGCTCGTGGTGATCGGAATCGAACCCGGGCACACCAGAACGAGATCCGCAACGTCTTTGACGTTCGGAGACCCCAGTTTCCCGGTGTTCTGTTCCCATCTCGGAGACTTCGGAATGATGATGTGCCGTCTGGACGGTACTGACGCCGAGTACGTCACAACGCGGGGGCCGGTAGTGTCACGCGCCGGTGGCTGGAGCGAGCAGGCGGCCTGATGCACCTACAGTCGGGGCGTATAGGTGACAAGGTCGGCGCCAGTGTGGTCGCCTACCAACCGGGTGCTGTGAATACAAAGCCCGCTCTGCGGGAACTGGCCGCGAAGACCTTGTCTGGATTCGACCTCGCGGGCGAGATCGTCTGATAGATCACGAACCCGCGCGGGGGAGCATCCCGCATTCTCAGCATTCCGAGCACCCGAAGCGCTGACACTAGACGGCTTCGACAGAAGTAAGCCTTTCGCACAGCAGCGCTGCCAAACTGCGGACAGTCGTGGTGGCGATGTCGCTAGACGTGAGGCGTATCCCGGTTTCGCTCTCGACACGCGTCCGTAGTTCGAGGGCGCCCAACGAGTCGACGCCGTACTCGGCGAGAGGTCGATCAGGGTCTACGTTGCGACGCAGGATCAGACTTACTTGGTCGGAGATGAGGCTACGCAATCGAGTGGGCCACTCGTGCGGCGGCAGCTCGTGCAGCTCGGTGCGCAGACTGCTTGCGCCCGCAGTGTTCTGGCCGGTGGTGCGGAACGCTTCGGCGAATGGGCTGCGCTGGGACAGCGCGGTCAACCACGGCATTCCGGTGACCGGTGTGTATCCGGTGTAGGTGCGGTTGTGGCGTAGCAGCGTGTCCAGCGCGTAGGCGCCCTCCTCGGGTGTGATCGCGACCTCGGCGCCCTCGGCCAGCGTGGCGGCGCGTCCGATCTGCCCCCAGATACCCCAGGCGATCGCGGTGGCGGGCAAGCCCTGAGCGCGGCGCCACCGGGTGAAGGCATCCAGCCAGCTGTTGGCCGCGGCGTAGGCGCCTTGCCCGGGTGAGCCCACCAGCGCGGCCGCCGAGGAGAACGAGCAGAACCAGTCCAACGGCTGACCGATGGTGGCGGTGTGCAGATTCCACGCACCGTAAACCTTTGGCGCCCAGTCCCGCTCGAGGAGCTCATCGGTGATGTTGGTTAAAGTGGCGTCCTCGACCACGGCCGCCAGATGCAGCACACCGCACACCGCTAGTCCGGTGGCGGTGGCTGAATCCACCAACCGGCCCGCCGTCTCTGGATCGGCGATATCGCCACATACCACCTCGATGTCGGCGCCCATCGCGCGCATGCGCTCGATGGCGTGAATCGCCTCCGCTGTGGGCTGCGAACGTGACGACAGCACGATGCGCCCGCAACCATCGGCGGCCATCTTCTCGGCAACAAACAGTCCCAGGCCCCCTAACCCACCGCTGACGAGGTAGGCGCCGTCGGCACGGAAAACCGGCACCTGCGCCGGGGGCACGATCACCTGACTGTGCCCCTCACGCGGCACATCGAGCACGAGTTTTCCGGTGTGCTCGGCAGCGCTCATCACCCGAATCGCCGTCGCGGCATCCGCGAGCGGGTAATGCGTACTGGCCGGCACCGGCAGGGTGCCGCCGGCGGTCAGCCCGTAGACCGTGGTCAGCAGGTCACGTAGTCGCCCAGGATGGGTCTGAGACAGCAGTCCGAGGTCGAGGCCGAAGAACGCGAGGTTACGACGGAACGGCAGTAGACCCAGCCGGGTGTCGCCGTAGATGTCGCCTTTGCCAATCTCGACGAACCGGCCACCGAAGGCCAGCAACTCGATGCCCGCCCGCTGGGCCGCGCCGGCAAGGGTATTGAGGACGATATCGACGCCATAACCGTCGGTATCGCGGCGTATCGCCTCAGCGAATTCAATGCTGCGTGAATCGTAAACATGATCGATACCCATGTCGCGCAACATCTGTCGACGCTCGGGGCTACCGGCGGTCGCGAAAACCTCGGCCCCAACCGCGCGGGCGACGGCAATAGCCGCCTGCCCCACGCCGCCGGTTGCGGAGTGAATCAACACCTTATCGCCGCCGGTGATATGCGCCAGGTCGTGCAGACCGTGATAGGCAGTGGCATACGCGGTAGTCACCGCGGCGGCCTGACCGTCGGAAAGCCCGGCCGGCAACGTCACCGCAAGCTCGGCGTCACACGTCACGAACGTCCCCCAACACCCGTCAGCGCACAGCCCCCCAACATGGTCGCCCACCTCATGGGAATCCACGTCGGGTCCCACAGCGGTGACCACGCCGGCGAAATCTGTGCCCAACTCGGGTAACCGGCCCTCGAAGGCGGGGTAGCGGCCGAAGGCGACCAGGACGTCTGCGAAGTTGATGCTCGACGCGGTGATCGCGACCTCGATCTGTCCTGGGCCGGGCGTCATACGTTGGCAGGCAACGAGTTCCATCGTTTCCAAATCGCCGGGAGTGCGAATCTGTAAACGCATCCCGTCATCCACATGACTGGCGTCGGTCACGTGCCGCTCATCAGGGCGCAGCGGAGCCGGACACAGGCGCGCGGTATACCACTCACCGTTTCGCCAGGCCGTCTCATCCTCCTCGGAATCGCTGAGCAATTGCAGCGCCAACAACTCCACATCAGTACGTTCATCCATATCCACCTGGACCGCACGCACATGCGGATGCTCAACGCCGACCACCCGCATCAAACCCCGCAACCCCGCCTGCTCCAAATTCACCACATCACCCGCAACCACCCCCTGAGCACCACGAGTCACGACATACAAACGGGGCCATCCGGCAGCCATTTCCGCCAGCTCGTGAGTGATGTGCGCGAGTTGCTGCGCGTAGTCTCTTCCCACCTGCGGGGATTGGTCGGTCGCACCGTCGCCGCTGCGCTCCGTCAAGACGACCGCTCGGCCAAAGGTGCCTGTACGCAGATGATCGCGGAGTTCCGCCGCCTTAGCGGTGGCATCGGCATGCGGTGGCCACCACATCGTCGTGCACTGTGCACCATGGCTTTTCAGGACATCGGTGAGAGCTGTGCTCGCCACATCCATGTTGAAACCGTTGATCAGTAACCAGTTTCCGGCATAAGGGTGCGCGAGTGCAGGCAGTTGTCGTGGGCGCCATTCGATGGTGAGCAGCCGCTCGTTCAGTATCCGGTCTTTGTGGTCACCTTCGGATTCGCCGGTATCCAATCGCAGCCCCTGCACCGCGAGCAGCACCGTTCCATGCTCATCGAGGACATCGAGATCGGCCTCGATCCCCGAAGCGTCGGCTCTGGTCACCCTCGTGTAGCAGTAGTGCGCGCGGTGGCCACCGCCGAAAGCGCGCAGCCGCCGCACACCCAACGGCAACGCCAGCACGCCCGAGCCCAGAGCCTGGACATCGGGATGAGCCGCGACGGACTGAAAACACGCATCCAGCAGCGCCGGATGGAACCCGTAACCATCTTGCTGCGAACGCAGATCTCGCGGGAGCGCCACCTCAGCCAACACAGACGCGCCATCCCCGACGCCGGTATGCACCACCTCCAGACCACCAAAAGCCGGACCGTACTGAACACCGCTCTGGCCCAAGCGGTTACGCACGTCGGTGCCCTCAACACGACGTGGATGCGCAGCAACCAGCGAAGACACGTCCTCGGCGGGCTGCTCATCCGCTGCGGCGTGGAAGACCGCGGAAGCTCGACGCACCTGCCCCTCGAGGTCGCGCGTTTCAACAGTGAAATCAACGACGCCGCGCGATGCCACCACCGCTGCGGCGCCAATCGTCACCCGCTCGTTCAACGAAAGAGGCCGTCCGAAGTGGAGGTCGCGGATCTCGCAGGCCTCGTCGAGGACGGTACGGGCGGCCGTCAGCGCCATTTCGCAGTAGGCCGCCGCGGGAAGCACAGCCACACCGCGAACCTGGTGATCAGCCAGCCAGGGCTGGGCGATGGTGCCGACCTCGGCTTGCCACACATGGTGCTCAGGTTCTTCCTGCAAGCGCACATGCTGACCCAACAGCGGATGTACCGACACGGTATGTCCACCGCGCGTTGATGTTTGCCCACCATCGGGGGTCAACCACAGCCGGCGGTGCGTCCAACTGGGCAGCGGCGCATCCACCAGGCGCCCGTTCGGGTAGAGCACGGAGAAATCGACCGCAGCACCCGCACTGTGCAGATCGGCGACGAAACCGAGCACGTGCGGTAGATCCTGCTCCTGCTTCAAGCCGCCCAATACAGCCAATGGTATGTCGAGGCTGTGTGCGGTTTGCTCGACGGCTTGGGTGAGCAACGGGTGCGCCGCCAATTCAGCGAACACCCGATAGCCCTCTTCCAACGCCGCACGCACCGCCGCGGCGAACCGCACCGTGCGGCGCAGATTGTCCACCCAGTACCTGCCGTCACACGCCGGCTGTTCGCGCGGATCGAACTGGGTCGTCGAGTAGAACCGCACCTGCGGGGTCATCGGAGTCAGCTCGGCCAACGCCTCTTTCAGCTCTTCGAGGATCGGCTCGACCTGTGGCGAATGCACGGCCACATCGCTGGCGATCTCGCTGGCGATCACGTCGCGTTGCTCCCACGCCGAGACCATCGCGCGAAGGGTCTCGGCGGCCCCGCTGATTATCGTCGATTCAGGGGAGGCTGCAATGGCCACCACGACATCCTTCACGCGACGCGCGGTCAGTTCTGAAAGTACTTGTTTGGCGGGTAATTCCACTGATGCCATCGCGCCCGAACCCGCGATACGCGACATCAGCCGCGAACGCCGGCAGATCACCCGTACCCCGTCCTGCAGTGACAACGCACCCGCGACAACCGCCGCGGCGACCTCACCCAGCGAATGCCCGATGACCGCGCCAGGGCGCACCCCATACGCGGTGAGGGTCGCCGCCAGCGCTACCTGCATGGTGAACAGCGTCGGCTGAACCCGATCGATACCGGTCACCGTCTGAGACGCCGAGAGCGCCTCGGTCACCGAGAACCCCGACTCAGCAGCGATCAGCGGTTCGACCTGCCCCACCGTGGCCGCAAACACCGGCTCAGCGGCCAACAGTTGCGCGCCCATCGCCGCCCACTGCGACCCCTGCCCAGAAAACACCCACACCGGACCCCGGTCATCACGCCCCACCGCCCCCTGATACGACATCTCGGCATCAGCGACCTGCCGCAACGCCGCGCTCAGCTCGGCTCGGCTGCTCGCCAGCACAGCGGTGCGCACCGGCCGATGCGCACGCCGGCGCGCCAGGGTGTAACCCAGATCCGACAACGCCACCTCAGCATGGGCATCGACCCAATCAGCCAACCGGCCAGCAGTGCGCCGCAACTCCACAGCCGAGGTCGACGACAACGCAAACAACTGCCCACCCGCACCCGACACATCCGCTGAATCACCCTCGGACACGAAGGATTCCGGAGCCTGCTCCACAATCGCATGCACATTGGTACCCGACAGCCCATACGACGACACCGCAGCCCGGCGGGGATATTCGGCTTCCGGCCATGCTGTGATCTCTTGTGGCACAAAGAGTCTGGTGCGGGTGCGGGCGAGATCATCCGGCAGACGGGTGAAATGCAGGTTCGGCGGAATGGCGGCACGTTGTAATGCGAGGACCGTCTTGATGAGACCCAAAACACCGGCGGCCGACTGCGCATGGCCGAGATTGGTCTTCACTGAGGTGAGAGCGCAGGCGGCGTCGGCGCCGTACACCTCGGTCAAGCTGGTGTACTCGGCAGCGTCACCTCCGGCGCTTCCGGTGCCGTGCGCTTCGACCATGCCGACGCTGCCCGCGTCTACCCCCGCGATCTCCAGGGCCTCCCGATACACCGCGCTCTGCGCGCTCGACGACGGGGTCGAGATGTTGACCGTGTGACCGTCTTGGTTGGCGGCGGTGCCGCGTATCACCGCCAGGATGCGGTCGCCGTCGCTGAGCGCATCGGGCAAGCGCTTGAGCAACACCACCGCACTGCCCTCGCCGAGCACATGCCCGTCCGCCGCGATGTCGAAGGCATGACAGCGGCCCGTGGGTGAGAGCTGGCCGTTCGCCGTCCCCGCAAGGAATCTTCGCGATTCCAGCATCACGAACGCTCCACCGGCGAAAGCCATATCGCTCTCGCCGACATCCAGGCTCCGACACGCCATATGCACCGCAGTCAGGCTTGAAGAATCCGCGGTATCGACGGTCAGGGCAGGGCCACGAAGCCCCAGGGCGTAGGCGATCCGGCCGGACGCCATGCTGGATAGATTGTCCTGAAAGCCGTACGGGCCCGACATTTCTGGAGAGTCGGCCGTGACGAGTTGGTAATCGTGGTGAGTCAATCCCACGAACACACCGGTGCGAGATTCACGCACCCGCTCGGGACCGAGACCGGCGTGCTCCATGGCCTCCCAGGAGTTCTCCAACAGCAACCGATGCTGCGGATCCAGCGCGATCGCCTCGCGCTCACTGATCCCGAAGAACTCCGGATCGAAGCCGGCGACATCATCGAGGAACGCCCCCCACTTCGACACCGACCGACCAGCCACCCCGGGCTCGGGATCATAGAACTCCTCGACGTCCCACCGATCCGGCGGGACCTCGGTCACCAGATCATCGCCACGAAGCAACGCCTCCCACAACTGCTCCGGACAATCGATACCCCCAGGAAGACGACACGCCATCCCAATGACAGCAACCGGAGTGACAGGAGTGCTGCTCGTGTCGTGCGATGAGTTCGTCGAGGCTGAACGGTGAGTTCGATCATCGATTGCCCCAGATGAATCCATTGCGTCTCCTCACAGCACATCTAGTTAGCGCCATCGGTTGCTTGACTCACGACGTGGAGTTGCGTCCAACAGTGGGACTGCCCACCTCTCCGTCATTCGGTGCCTACCGTATCAGGGCTTACTGGCACGTCAACGAGGGTTGGGCGGGATCGGCGTGGTCCCCATTCGCGCATCGATGGTCAAAGTCGGACCCCCGGTCGTTATTTAATCGTGACTTTGCTGCGCACGCTGGACAACCTCGATCATCGACGTTTGCGCGCCGTTGACGTTAACCTCAGGCGGTGGTTGAAACGTCCCTCCCGGATCTGCTGCGCGAGCACGCGAGTCTGCAGCCGGATGAGATCGCATTCACGTTCGTCGATTACGAGCAGGACTGGGCCGGCGTCCACGAGAGTGTGACATGGCCGCAGTTGTATCGGCGCGTGCGCAATGTGGCACATGAGCTTCGAGGCTGTGCAGCACCGGGGGATCGCGCGGTGATATTGGCCCCCCAGGGACTGGATTACATCGTGGCGTTTCTGGGGGCGTTACAGGCCGGGATCGTCGCGGTTCCGCTGTCGGTCCCGCTAGGCGGGGCCAGCGATGAACGCGTGGATTCGGTGCTCCGCGATGCCGCACCCACGGCCGTTCTCACCACGTCGGCAGTCGTGGATCACGTGGTCCCTCACGTCACCGCGCAGCCACTGGCGCCGCGACCCACGATCATCGACGTCGATTCATTGGACCTCGACGCTGCGATACGCGCCGAGGACCCAGGCGACATCCAACAAGCCACCGCCTATCTGCAATACACATCAGGCTCCACCCGCCAACCCGCCGGCGTGATGATCTCCTATACCAACCTCCAGGCGAACTTCGAGCAATTGATGGCGGGTTATTTCGCGCACCGGGACGGGATCGCACCCTTCGACAGCACCATCGTGTCGTGGCTGCCGTTTTATCACGATATGGGTCTGGTTCTGGGAGTATGCGCTCCGATTCTGGGTGGCTACCGCGCTGTGCTGACCAGTCCGGTGGCGTTTCTGCAGCGCCCGGCGCGGTGGATGCAGTTGCTGGCCACCAACACTCATGCATTCTCGGCGGCACCCAATTTCGCCTTCGAGCTCGCCGCACGGAAAACCACCGACGAGGACATGGCCGGACTGGATCTGGGCAACGTGGAAACCATCCTCAGCGGAAGCGAACGCGTACACCCGGCCACCCTGCAACGCTTCACCGAACGGTTCGCCCGATTCAACCTCCACGACTGGGTGGTCCGACCCTCCTACGGACTGGCCGAATCCACCGTCTACGCCGCGACCAGCCGCGCCGGCCAAGCACCCACGATCTTGTACTTCGAAACCGACAAACTCGCCGCGGGTCAGGCCAAACGCTGCACCACCGGCGGGGGCACACCACTGATCAGCTATCCGCTGACCCCCTCGCCCACGGTGCGCATCGTCGATCCCGACACCCACACCGAATGCCCACCGGCCACCACCGGCGAGATCTGGGTGCACGGCGACAACGTCGCTTCAGGCTACTGGCACAAACCCGAAGAAACCCAACGCACCTTCGGCGCCACCGTGGTCAACCCCTCCGCAGGCACCCCGCCCGGGCCGTGGCTGCGCACCGGAGATCTGGGCTTCGTCACCGACGGCGACCTGTTCATCTTCGGCCGCATTAAGGACCTGCTGATCGTCTACGGACGCAACCACTCCCCTGATGACATCGAAGCCACCATCCAGGAAATATCGGGCGGCCGCGTCGCAGCGATCGCGGTCCCCACCAACGACACCGAACAACTCGTCGTCATCGTCGAAGCCAAACGACGCGGCGACTCCCACGACGAGGTGATGCACAAATTCGCCACCCTCAAACGCGACATCACCTCAGCGATCTCGCACACCCACGACCTCGCCGTCGCCGACGTCGTCCTGGTATCACCTGGGTCCATACCCATCACCACCAGCGGCAAAGTACGACGAGCAACATGCATCGACCACTACCGAACCGGCCAATTCACCCGCCAAGACGGGTAAGTCACACCGCGAGTTGAGGTTCGGCCGCCGGTGCGGCTGCAGCGCCGGTGCTGGGGAACTTATCGCTGCGCCAGCGCGCGGTCCGCAATTGCTTCGATAGCAGGCGCCAATTGTCGTGAGTATTCGGATGTCACGTGATTGCTATCGAAGTAGACCAGCGTGTTGCCGACGATCACCAGGCAACGGTCGGGGGTGCAGAACAACTGTGTGAGATCGACGTACTGCCCGCCACCGGCTTCCGTAGCGGCGGACTCGGCCGTGATGCCTGCCGGATTGACCACTGCCGATCTGGGCTCCGAGCACGCCATCGCGTCATCGAGGTGTGCTGACACGCAAATCGGAACGTCCGAGGGGGGATCTGGGATGGGGCCGAGCACCAACACGTCCGCACCGGTGTCGCGCAGCTGCCGCACCAGACGGGTCAAGCTGTCCAGCCACGCCGGACTGTACGAGGTGAAACCCGGCTGGAATCTGTTCCCAGCGCGGTATCCGCGATACACGCTCAGTACGACCAGCCGAGGGCGTTCGGCGTGCATGCGGTCCATAATCTGAGCGCGCCACTGCTCACACCGCGTTGCCAGGCGGAACAGTGGGTTAGCGAATGGCAGATCGAGCATCGGGCAGACCGCCTTGGCCATAGTCACCAGCCGCCACCGCCGCTGCTCGGCGACCTGCTGGAACGCAGGATTCCACATCGCGGCATTCGAATCGCCCACCAGGGCAACCGTCGTCGAGGAGGCGGTATCGCCGGTCGCGCATTGTGGTTGTCCGGCTTGGAGCGCATTGCGCATACAGCCGTTGAGGAAGATGGCGTTGAGTTGGGCTGCGACGTCGCTGAGTGGCGGGTTGAGGTTGGACGGTACGGCTTTCTGATGGGTGGCTGCCGCGAGTGCGGATTGCACCTGTGCGAACGAGTGCTGCACTGCCGCGGTATAGGCGTCCGTGTCAGCACCGGTGGGGGTAGGTGCGGCAGTGATGGTCAGCGGTGCTCTTGGCGCGCCGTGGCCGATCGGAACCGGGACCCATACCAACAGCACGACGCACACAAGAGCGGCAGCCGCAGTGGCAGCGCCACCAAGCGCGAGACTGACGGCGGGGGACCGACGTACCGGGGCCGCGAACCGCAAGGGGTTCTCGATGAGATGCAGGGTGAGCACCGCCAGTACGGCGGAGACGGCGGCGGCGGCCAACCTGCCCGGTAGCCCCAGCGGCTGGCCGAGCAGCAGCGGTGCGAACAGCAGCACCGGCCAGTGCCAGAGGTACCACGAATAAGACACTCGGCCGATCGCTTGCATCGGCGAGACTGCCAGGACGCGCCCGCATCCTCGAGAAGGTGCGGCGCAGCCGCCGCCGATGACCAGAGCGGCGCCGAGGACGGGCATCAGCGCGGCGGTACCGGGAAATGGCGTATTCGCGCTGAAGAGGGTGCAGGACAGCAGGATGAGGGCCAGCCCTGTCCAGCCCGCGATCGCGGCCGGGGTCGCGGATAGTCGGCCCCACTGGCTTGCGGTCAGCGCGACCAGGCCGCCTACCGCCAACTGCCAGGCTCGTGTGGGCAATGAGAAGAAAGCCACCGCGGGCAGCACATACGTAATGACCAGCGACATCGCAAACGATCCGGCCGCCACCAAGGACAGAACTATCAGGAATGGAAGGTATGGACGCTTCGGTGGTGCGGCGTGAGTTCCCTTGCGTCGGCGCATGCGCCGTATGAGCCAGGCCGTCGCGATGATCATGGGCGGCCACACCAGGTAGAACTGTTCCTCGACGCCCAGAGACCAGTAGTGCTGGAACGGCGACTCCGGCATGACCGGTGCGAGGTAGTCGACGTTGTGTAGCGCAAACCAGTAATTGCCGACATAGAGGGCGCTGGCGATGCCGTCCCCGAAAACGCTCCGGGCCTGCAGCGGAGGTAAGAGAAGAGCCGAGCCGATCGCGGTGACGATGCCCACCGTGGCTGACGCCGGTAGCAGTCTGCGGGCGCGTGCACCGTAGAAGCGACGGAGCCGCACGGTGCCGACGGTGCTCACCTCGCGAAGGAGCAGCCGGGTGATCAGGAAGCCGGAGATGACGAAGAAAACGTCCACGCCGACGTACCCACCGCTCGCGCCGGGCACGTCCGCGTGAAACAGGACAACCGCTAACACCGCGACCGCGCGCAGCCCTTCGATGTCATCGCGGAACCCCGGCTTTTCCGAGCGTGGGCTGCGAGCTGCCTCAACGGGCTCAGCGGGATTGGCCTGGCTCACGGTCCTCCACTTCGGGATGCGTAGTTCGAAGAGGATTGTTGCATGATCGGCGGGAGGATATAGCAAACTCGTTGCAACAGATCTGCCGTGCAAGTTTCCGGCATCAGCCTCTGAAAACGATTTGAGTCGAGAGTGGAGAACGACCTCGCCGCTAATCTGTGGCCGCGGTCTGCGCGCCTGGTCTGAAATGCGACGCGCGGGCTTCGCCGAGGGCCGACGAGAGATTGTGCCGTCCGCCCCACTCAGGCAGGAAGGGTAACCGCACCGCGTCTGGCGTCGCCGTCAGTTGGCTGCGGCCCCCTGATTGATGGCGGCCTCGAAACGCTTTTCCCAGCGCGAGTAGCTGCCGAGGTTGCCGAGTACGAAGGGCGAGAGTGCAATCAGCCACGTCGCCACCGAGTTGAGCACGTTAGCCGGGAAGCGCATCGGCCGCATCAGGTCGACGAACAGAACCACCCGGAAGCCGTCGGTTCGATTCCAAGCCTCGTGCTCGAAGGTGTCGTCGAAGATCATCACCTGACCTTCTTGCCAGTGCCGCGTCTGCGATCCGACTCGGATGCCACACTGGTCGGCCGGCTGGGGAACGAGCAGCGCGAGATGCAGGCGAAGCACTCCCTTGTATGGGCCACGATGCGGCGGCAGCTCCTTACCCGGCGCGAGAATGGAGAAGAAAGCAGTCTTCATGCCCGGAATATTCTTCAGGAGCCGGGCGGTTTCCGGACAGCGGCGGCAATTCGGTGCGGCCTTTATTCCGTATGCGTAGAAGAAGAAGGTCTTCCAGCCGTCATCCTGGGAAAGAGCCTTCTGGTCCTTGGAAATATCCTGGAAGTTAGGCATGTCCGCCGCGTAGGGCAATAGCGCATCGAGTTCGGCGCGAACCTTCCGCCAATCGGCTTCGACGGCTCCGACCCACGGAAAATCCTTGTTATCGAAGAACTCGTGATCACCGAGGAGCGATGCGCGAGTGTACAGCCGGTATAGCGCGCCAAAAACGGCCATGAACAGGCGTCCGAACGTACGCGCCAAGAACCCACGCACCTCGTTCATGCTGCCCCCTTTGCCAGAGGTCGAAGTTATCACTCGTCGCCACCGACGTGCAATGCGTCCATGTTCTTTATACACAAGGGCATCTTCTCCCCACCGATATGTTCCCCTGCGATCCACTGCGTTCGGGAAAACTTTGCTGACTCGGAGTTCTGAGGTCGCAATACTCTCGTGTGGACCACACCATGGTGTACGGCCTCGGTATCGGCCGTTGCCGACGGACCCAAGCGGGTCAGGTGATCTCAAAACGCCTGCGTCACAAGCTCATTGCTGTGTCGTGATCGTCGGTCTCGCGGGCGGTGCTGGGCTTCATCCCCATGCCGACGCTTGACTGCGTTCTTTGCACCGAACTCGCGACGGAAGTGAAACGCTAGGATCTCTGCGTGAAGTTTGCGCTGGCGAGCTACGGAAGTCGTGGCGACATCGAACCCTGCGCCGCCGTCGGCCGTGAACTGCAGCGCCGAGGTCACGATGTGTCGATGGCCGTCCCGCCCGACCTCGTGGTTTTCGTCGAGTCGGCTGGGCTTCATGCGGTCCCTTACGGTTTGGATACGCGAGCGTGGCTGGAAGTCCACCGCGACCTCTGGACGCGAATCTTCCGCAGTTTCTGGAATGTTCAGGATCTAGTCAGGCTGGTACGCGAAGTTCGGGAGCCCATTGCCGAGTGTTGGGAGAAGATCAGCACGCCGCTGATGTCACTCGCGGACGGCGCCGATCTGCTGTTCACGGGGCTGAGTTTCGAGCAACCTGCTGCCAATGTCGCTGAGTACTATGACATTCCACTGGCGACGTTGCATTATCACCCGGCGCGGGCCAATGGTCAGCTGATGCCATTCGTGCCTGCGCCGGTTGGTCGATTCGCGATAACGGTGGATGAGTGGGTGGGTTGGCTGATCTCGAAGAAGCTCGATGATGCGCAGCGGCTTGAACTGGGCCTGCCGAAGGCGACCGGTCCAGCGTCGGGGAGGATCGCCGGCCGCGGATCACTGGAAGTCCAGGCCTATGACGAGCCTTGCTTTCCGGGGCTGGCAGCCGAGTGGGCGAAGTGGGACGGGCAACGACCGTTTGTGGGGGCGCTGACACTGGAGCTAGCGACGGAGTCCGATGAGGATGTCGAGAAATGGATCGCATCTGGATCTCCACCGATTTTCTTCGGGTTCGGCAGTATTCCGGTTGATTCTCCAGCGGACTTGGTCGTCATGATCGCCGGGGTGTGCGCGCAGTTGGGCGAGCGGGCGTTGATTGGTGCCGGCTGGAGCGACTTCAGCGACGTCCCGTCTTTCGAGCATGTCAAAGTGGTGGGCACGGTGAATTTTGCGGCGATTTTTTCCTCCTGCCGCGCGGTCGTTCACCACGGTGCGGCAGGTACGACTGCTGCGGGACTGCGAGCCGGTGTCCCCGCACTGATCCTCTGGACGCTGCCGGACCAGTCGTTCTGGGGCGTCAGATTGACACGCCTGGGGTTGGGCAAGGCGCGGCGCTTTTCCGGGATCACCCGAGAATCGCTGGTCGAGGATCTGAGCGCGGTGCTGGCTCCGGATGTCGTCGCGCGGGCTGCCGCATTCGCCACCCGGATGACCACACCTGCTCAAAGCGTCAGGTCCGCGGCCGACCACGTCGAGAATTTCGCTCGGTTGGGGCGGGTCGGCTGACGGCCGAAGTGGTTGCCCGACCGGTCAATCAGTTATTCGATCGTGCCGGACAGCTCGAAATCGGCCAGTGTTTGGATGGCCAGCTCACGCAGAGCGGCCTTTGTATTCGTAGTGCCCGGTTGGTAGGCGACCACAGTGATGCCGGTCTTACCGCTGATACGCCATGCCTGCAGTCTCATCACCCCACCTGTTCGTTCGAGCCACCGGCGTGTGGTGTGGTGCCAGGCCGCGCGCGCGGTGTGGTGCTCGGCTTCGGTGCCATCGAGGCGGCACAGAAGCGAGGCATGATCTCCGAGGTTGGAACAGAACACCGGAAGATCGGGGTCGGCCGAAGCGGCCGCAGCCGCCCGCCTCAACGCCCACCCGGGCCTGAACGGGGCAAGCCATAGGAACTGCCGCGCGACATCTGGTGTCCCCCTCAGCGTGCTCAGCGCCTCTTTGACGGCGATGCGGACGTCCCGCAGATCTGTCGTGACATGCGTGGGGTCGATGCTGACCCGCGCAATCGCCATCGCATTCGCCCGCGTATCTCCCTCGGTCCTCTCGCTGATGGGCAGCTGCAGGGTGACAGCGCCGTCGCTGGCGCGGCGGCGCCCCATGCGATCGGCAAGTCTCACGGCGAATCCGGCGATCATCGCGGTCCGCGTTCCGCCGAGAGCGTCGGCGCGGGCATCCCAGTCATCGACATCGACGTGGATGGTGATCGCCGGTATGACGACGACCTCATCGTCGTCGTCACGCCCCCGGCGCTCGTCAGCCCTGGTAAGAGCCGCAGGTTGCGACGCCGCCGATCGCGCACGATCTCGCCACCGCTCTCGCCAGTATCCCGGCGCCATCTTTATTCCCGCGACAACCGCCCGGCTGATTTCGGCTGCGTCGCGCGCAGCATCTCGGGCGTCGTGAAGCACCGCGCGCAAGCGCCTGCGGGATCCTGCCTCTGGCAGGCCGAGATCGCGCGTCTGACCCATGAGCGCTTCCGCCACCGCGAGGGCGAGCCCTAGGCCGTCGACGATGTAGTGCGATACAACCAAGCTGACCGCGGTGGACCCATCTGTAAATGGAACAACACCGATATGCCAGCCAGGCCCCCATTCTGGGTCGGTCGGAATCTGCGCGCGTTCATCTGCCCAGTCGCTGAGTTCTGAGCGTGGGCGTGGCTGGTCGGCGAAGTCGATCTCTGCCGGTCCGCGGTCGACTACCCAGCGATGGCGGAAGAACGGCAGCGGCGAACGCTCGATACGCCGTCCCAGTAGGCCACGGCCGAGAAGGTAATGAAATCGTTTCACCGCATCGAAGTCGATTGGATGCTCGTAGACCCATACGAGCTGAATGGCTATCTCCTCGCCCGTGGCGCGCTGCCACGAGAAGAAGGCCTGATCCAGCAACGCGACTCGATTGTCGGGCAGCACATCGTTACTGGAGGCGAGGCGTTTCGATTTTGCGCGTGCAGGGATCCGGACCGACACGGATCAGCCTCCGCCCGTCCGGAACGATTCGCCCGCTATGTCATCCGGGGCGAGTGCATGGTCCTGTGCGGCGAGTCTGCGTGGGACAGCGCGGACCTCCACCCCGTAATGAGTCATCGCCTCAGAGTAGCTGATCTGGGCCTGCGGTCTGATCCCGCGGGGCAACGCCGACGCACCCATCAGCTTGTTTGCCCGACACATCGAACATCGCAACAACAGCGCCGCGCCTCCCTATATTGTTGCCGCCATGGGCCGTCTGTGCACCGCCGGGGGGAGCACCGCAAAAACTCCTTCCTCACACTCGTCGACAGCATCGTCAGCGGAGTCGCGCGGGTGACCGCCGCCACGCAGCCCGGCGACGGGGCTCGTCCGGTTGCTCTGTTCATCGTGGGCATGCCCCGGTCGGGTACGTCGGCGCTCACGCGGGTGCTGTCGCTGTGCGGCGCCGCACTGCCGACCCGGTTGCACGGTGCGGTCTCCGACAACCCAACCGGCCGCTGGGAACCTCGCGCCTCCCTACTCCTCAACGATGCGATACTCCGCCGCCACCGGAGTGCCGCCTTCGACCCGACATTTCGTCTGCAAGCCGAGGGCGCATTGGACGTCGAGACCAACGCCGCCTCGATCGCCAAAATCAGGACCTACCTCAGTTCGCTGCTCGGTGCGCCGGTTGTCGTGATCAAAGACCTGCAGATATCGGTGCTTTCCGAGATGTGGTTCGAGGCGGCGCGTCAGGCGGGTTTCGACATCGCGGCCGTGATAGCAGTGCGCCACCCGCAAGAGGCCATCGCGTCCTTCACCGCCCGGGACGGCACGACGCCGGAGCTTGCGAGTGCCTTATGGCTGAAGTTCACGCTGCTGGCCGAAAGGCATACCCGAGGCCTGCCGCGCGTCGTCGTCGAGTACGCCAACCTCCTCGAAGATTGGCGGCGGGAGATAAAGCGAATTTCGGCGGCGTTGGGAGTAGATCTCGCGACCCGCGACGAGGCTGCCATCGAGGAGTTCCTCCGACCGGATCTGCACAACCAGCGACACGATGGCCCGGTGACAGAGTTCTTCGGCACCGACTGGTTTACCACGGTTTTCAACGCACTTCGCGCGGCGGCTCGCGACGAGCCCGTGGACGAATCCGCGCTGGATCGTGTCCTGGCGGCGTATCGGGCAAGCGAGCACAGCTTCCGAACTGCCGTCGAGGACTTCCGTTACTTCCAGCGCCGGACCCGGCTTGTCCCACCATCAATCGCCAAGTTCAGCCTGGAGGTGGTAGCCCTCGCTCATCGGCGCCGCGGAACTTGGGCGTAATAGTGCGGCATATAGCTGAAAAGGCCTGCGGCGCAAGGTGCCGACGACCCTGATCGCACCATGCAGCGACGGGTCGTGACCCGTCGCTGCATGGTCTTCGCGGTGTTCCAGGCCGGTGCATTCGGGCGGTACAACGGAGTTCAACTGCTAGCATCGAGTCCGTGTCGACACAGGGGGGCCCGGTGCGGATCGGCATCCTGGGCACAGCACGCATCGCACCACTGGCACTGATCAAGCCTGCTCAGCAAAACGCCGAGGTCGAGGTGGCCGCGGTTGCGGCACGCGATGCTGCCCGCGCTCGAGAGTTCGCAGCCAAGCATGGTATCGACCGAGTGCACGATGACTATGAGTCGCTGATCGCCGACCCCGAGTTGGATGCTGTGTATATCCCGTTGCCAAACGGCCTGCACGGCAAGTGGACTCGCGCGGCACTAGAAGCCGACAAACACGTGCTGTGCGAGAAGCCGTTCGCGTCCAACGCGGCAGAGGCCCGCGAAGTGGCCGAACTGGCCGCGAAGTCGGACCGGGTTGTGATGGAAGGTTTTCATTACCGCCACCATCCGCTGACTTCGCGAGCTCAGGAAATCATCGCCTCGGGCGAGTTGGGCGAGCTGAAGCGAGTTGAGGTCGCCTTGTGCTTGTTGCTTCCCAAGTTCTCGGATATCCGGTATGACTACTCTCTTGCTGGCGGCGCGACCATGGACGTCGGGTGCTACACGGTCGACATGGCGCGGACCTTCGGCGGCCCAATCGCTGAAGTTCTCTCCGCGCGGGCGAAATTGCGCGATCCGCGGGTGGACCGGGCCATGACAGCGGAGTTGAAGTTCGCGGGTGGCCACTCGGGGCGGGTGCGCTGCTCGATGTGGTCTTCGGACTTGATGCGGGCGGGCGCAAAGGTGATCGGCGATCGCGGAGAGATGACCGTGCTCAGTCAGCGGGCTCCTTTCCGTCGACTGACGGTTCGGTCACCCGGCGGTGATCGGGTAGAGCCGTTCTCGGCACGCTCCACTTATGACTATCAGCTCGACGCATTCGCCGCTGCAGTACTGCGCGGTGCCCCGGTGGGGACGACACCGGAAGAGGCGGTCGAGAACATGGCGGTCATCGATGACATCTATCGGGCTGCGGGCCTGCCGCTCCGCGAGCCCGCCAAGCGGTGATTCAGTTCGCCACATCTCACGCTTCGATTCGGCATCGTCAGCCGCATCGCGCGTAGTCGCAGGTCCGTGTTCGATCAGCTCGTGAAATGCGCCTGATCGACGTGGGCGGCCACCCGCAGGGCGTTGGCGGCAACTGTGAGGCTTGGATTCAATCCGGTGCTCGACGGGAAGAACGAGCTATCGACCACATAGAGGTTGTCCACCCCGTGAGCCTTGTTCTGCGGGTCGAGCACACTGGACTTGGGATCGGTGCCGAAGCGGCACGTGCCGGACACATGGCCGACGGTCGTATTGCTTTTCGCGACGGGGAGTACGAGGGTGCGGAAAGGCTTGAATAGGTCTTTCAATTGCCGCAGAAACGTTGCCCGGCGCGCGGATTCATTGTCGTGGATCCGGTACTTAATCTGTATCCGCTGGCGACCGTTCGAATTGGGCTCGCCCGAGAGCGAAACGCGGTTGTCCAGGTAGGGCAGGTCTTCGAGAATCGACGCCAGAACCAAGCCGCCGCTGAAGAACCGCTCGTACACCCGGCGTGCTGCCGGGCTCACCAAACGCAGCGCCTTCGCCTGCAATCCGGGGCGATTCGTCATCAGCTCCATGGGGCCTTCTGCTGAGCCCGCCGACTGTATGGTGCCGTATTTCTGTCCCTCCCAGAAGTAGAAATCGTTGAGCCCGATCTCCTTGTTCTGGGCAGTGATCCTGCTGCCAGACTCCGGCCAGATCTCAATCATGTCCATCAGGTGGCGCATCAAGTTGCGTCCTACCCAATCCGAGCTGTTGGCCAACCCGCCCGGCCAATCACCGGAGCGGGAATTGAGCAGCAACACCGGAGTGGCCAGCGCCCCGGCGGCCAATACCACGACCTTGCCCGTGAGGACCACTGTGCCGGAGCGGTCTTCGCAGATCACCTGCCGCACCTGACTGCCCGCTGTTTCCAGGCGTACGGCGCGGCATTCAGCCAGCAGATGCGCGCCGTACTCGGTGACGGCGGGCAGTACACAATTGCGGCCGGCATCGTTCTTGCACGACCTTTGACAGAGATAGCCCTGACAGGTCGCACATTCGTCGGTGTAATCGCAGGCCATTGGCAGGTGGTAGGGGTGTAAACCGCGGCCGGTCAGATAGTCGACCAGCGGCTGGTTGTCGGTCGAAAACGGCGGCGCCGCCGGCAGGTGCTCGTCGGCTGTCTCCGGCCGCAGCGGATCGCGCTGGCCGCGGACGCCCATCAGTTCTTCAGCCGCGGTATACCAGGGTCGCATCTCCCCGTAGGTGATCGGCCAGGCTTCGGGCACTGTGGATTCGCCGGGGTCGCGGAAGTCTTGCCGGGGTGTGAAATCCCGCTCGAAAAAACGTTCGCAGACCATGCCGTAGAGCGACGATGAACCACCGGTCCCGCTGCCCAGGAAGGGCACGAACATTTTCGTGCGGCGTCCGCTGATGTCCTCGATCTGGTCGGTGGACCGCCCGGCGCGCGCCAGGGCGGCGTAATACGTCTCGATTGATCGACCCGCCCGCGGCTCGGCCACTTCCGGCCACGAGGAACGAATGGTGTCCGGCGCGTCGGGCAGTGTCGATCGTCCCTTTTCGACGAACAGCACCTTGCGCCCGGAGCGGGCGAGCGAGTAGCCCAGGGTTCCGCCGCCCATACCGGTGCCCACCACGATCACGTCCCACACCACGCGTTCCGCTTCGTGCGCGCTCAGCTCGCCGATAGCCAATACCAGCTCCTCAGTGAATGACGATGTGAAGCTCCCCGCATCGCGAGTGCGAAAGTACCATCTCGCCGACGACGAGGAGTTGGAGATCCGGCCTGGCAGGTCGCAACCGCCTGATGCAGGAAAATCCCAGCCGCATTGTCTTCAACAAGACGAAGAACCGGGAGTCGCTGCGATAGCACGGCAAACTATGTAGTGTCCGGCTGACAGGGTGGGGGGCTTTATCTCGGTGGGTCGAGCAAGCCACCGCATTGAGGACGAGGCCTGCATGTCGGGTCGCGAAGGCGAGAGGATACGCCTGTGGGAATCATGGAGCGTTTGAACTACCACCCGCTCATTTGGAATCTCGGCTACAAACTTCAAAAGCGCAGTTATCGTAGCATCACTCGTAGGTTCGACAACGACGACGTCGTATTCCTCAACTACGGCTACGAGGAAGACCCGCCGATGGCGATAACCCTGAGTGCCGAAGACGAACGGGATCGCTATCCGATTCAGCTCTACCATCGCACCGCCACTCAGGCCGGTGATCTGAACGGTTCGGCGGTTCTCGAGGTTGGATGCGGCCACGGCGGTGGCGCCTCCTATCTGGCGCGCAACCTGCACCCGGCCCGTTACGCGGCGTTGGATCTGAACCCCGATGGGATCGACTTCTGTCGGCGGCGCCACCAGTTCCCGGGGCTGGAATTCGTCGTCGGCGATGCCCAAGACCCCCCGTTCCCCGACCAGTCATTCGACGCTGTGATCAATATCGAGTCCTCGATCCACTATCCGGACTTTCGGTTGTTTCTCACCGAGGTGGAGCGGGTGCTGCGTCCGGGAGGACGGTTTCTCTACGCTGACGGCCGCTTCTCTCCCCACATCTCTGACTGGGAGGAGGCGTTGGCGAGTGCGCCGATGAAAATGCTCTCGCGCCGCGACATCAACACGGAGATCTTGCGCGGGATGGACGAGAATTCAAAGCGCTGGCAGAAACTGCTCGAGCGCCACGACTCCAAGCTACTGCGCGCAACCTGTCAATTCGTGCAGGGCTCGAAGGTCTACCGCGCCATGCAGAGTGGGGATTTTTCGTACCGCATGTACTGCTTCGCCAAGGACTAGGCTCCGCCGCTTTGGGGCCATACACCGCGGAGGGAGTGGGACATCGATGAATGGGCGGGCGGCGTCCCCGACCCGGACGTGCTCGCGGCGAGTACGCTTTAAGGCCGTGACTGCTTCGGTTCGCCTCAATCGGTTCGTTGTGACTCCAGTTCTGAGCCGACGTGCCGGCTAACTCCAAGGTGACGGATTTGGCCGCCAAGGCATTGAACTTCATCAATTCTCTTGGGCGGAACTCGATCAACTCCTTTGTGCTGTACGTCAATAGCTCCGGCCCCGCCGTGCTCGGCAGGTTGGAGTACAGGATGAGATCAGCGCGCTCGGACTTGGGCGAACCGCTGAACGGTCAGAGCGGCCGGTTAGACCTGTGCCGGCAGATCCTTGCGGAGTTCCCGCCCGCGGCGATCGTCGAGACGGGAACTTTCATCGGGAACACGACGAAGTTCTTCGCCGACTTCGGTGTGCCCGTCTACACGGCGGAGAAGAAGCCTCGCTATCACGCCTTCGCAGAAGAACGATTTCGTTCGGACCGCGACCGGGTGCATGTCGTGCTGGGAGACAGCCGCGCCCTGCTGCGTCAGCTGGCCGAGGATCCATCCTTCCCCAAGGACGATGTCTTTTTTTACCTTGACGCACACTGGTATTCAGACTTACCGCTCGCCGAGGAGATCGAGATGATCTTCGGATCGTGGCGGCGGTCGGTCATCATGATCGACGACTTCGCCGTCCCTGGCGACTCCTACAGTTATGACGACTACGGTCCGGGTGCGGTATTGAACGACGAGTATCTTGACACGCTGGGACGCAGTGACATGCTGAGGTTCTATCCGTCGTTACCGGCCGCCCAAGAAACGGGAGCCAAGCGCGGCTGCGTCGTGTTGTGCGGTGATCCCGACACCGGACTCCGACTCAGTAAACTGCCAGGTCTTCGGACGGGCACAACACCTAGTGGTGGGCTCGGATAGACCTCTTGCTGAGAGGCCTACTCGGGAAGCCGAATTGGAGCGCGCGTGCCGTCTTCAACGACCTGAACATTCGAGTCGTACGCCGCTACGGGCAACTCCTGATAGTCTCGCTTGGCTACGCTTTGGCAGACCCTGGTTAAGTAATGGTGCGGTGCCGTGAGGGGGAAATGAATGGGTGTGATTCGGCAGATAGCCAGCGGGGTGGCCGGAGCCATATACCGGCCCAGCGACGCGATCGCCGAGGAATACCATAAGTGGTATTACGGCACGATGGTGTGGCTGCACACCTCCTGGATGGGTGTTCCGTGTCAGAAGTCGGTCAGTGACATGTGGAATTACCAGGAAATCCTGTGGTCGCTACGCCCCTCCTTGGTGGTGGAGTTCGGATCTTTTCAGGGTGGTTCCGGAGTGTTCTTCGCCCACATTTTGCGTCAGACCGGACAGCCGTTCGCCGTGTTGTCGGTCGACATAACGCATCAGAATCTGCACGCCAACGCGGTGAAGGACCCCGACGTGGTGTGGTTCGAGTCGTCATCGATTGAACCGCAGGTGGCCAAGAAGATCAGTCAGTTGCGGTCCGAATTTCCGGGCCCGGTCTTCGCCATCCTGGACAGCGACCACAGCCGTGATCATGTGCTGGCCGAGATGAAATTGTTGCGGCCCCTGCTTCGGACCGGGGATTACATGATTGTCGAGGACTCCAATGTCAACGGCCATCCGGTGCTCCCCGGAATGGGCCCGGGGCCCTTCGAGGCAATCGAAGATTACGAGGCCGAATTCCCGGACGATTATGTTCACGATCGTGAGCGGGAGATGAAGTTCGGGTTCACCTTCGCCACCAATGGCTTCATGATTCGGAAATAGTCACCGATTCAACCGGCTAGCCCGCTGATCGCTTCGCGCGTCGTAGTTGACTCTGGTGCCGTTTCCGGCGCCATCAGAGCTGTGGTTACGGCTGAAAGTGGTTGCGCTGCCGAGGGTGTCGCTGTTGGCGTGTCCGAGTGCGGGGTTGTTGTCGACGGCGGCGGCGTCCTCGGCGGGGTCCTCGGCGTCGCTGGCTTCCTTGACAGCCTGCGCATGCGCGACCTCCTCCGCTGAGTAGCTGATGAACACCACCACGAAGCCGACAGAGACGACCGCCCCCGCCAACCACAGCAGACCGTAAGTGATGCCCTGGTCAAGTGCAGTCAGTTCGACGGCGTTCATGGAAGTCACCGGCCCGGTGGTGCCGCCCAGAGCTAGCGTGTGCGAGGTGATGATGGCCTGGATGATCGCAAGCACGATCGGGCCTCCGAGGTTCTGCAGCATGAGCGCAATCGCCGAGGTGGGGCCGATCCGGTCCAGCCCGACGCTGGCGATCAGCGATAGACGAAGCGGGACGTTCGCCACACCGATACCCACCGCGGCGACGACCAGCGGCACCATCAGGTTCGGGAAGTACGGGGCGTCGCGGGTCAGCGTGGAGGCGTAAAGGGTGGCGCCCAGCATCAGGCTGCCGCCGGCCATCATGACCACACGCGGCGCCCACAACTTGACCAGACGCGACGACGCAGCAGCCCCGAGGGCCACTGCAATGGCGAAGGGCAGAAGGGCGAGGCTTGCGCGCAGCGCGCTGTAACCCATGACATCCTGGATGTACAGCGCGACCAGCACCATCAGGGTGAACAGCACCCCGCCGGCCAGGAATACCGCCGCGAAGATGGCCAGCCTGTTGCGGTCGGTGAACAGGCTGAACGGGACGATGGGGTTATCGGCTCTTCGCTCCACCACGACGAAAGCCACGAAGGCTCCGACAAGCAGCACCACCGAACCGATCGGAATAGGTGACAACCAGCCCTTCTCCGGTGCCATCGAGAAGCCGTACACCGCAGCAGTACAGATCAGCGTGGCCAGCACAGCCCCGGTGACATCGAGCTTCATCAGCTCTTTTTGAGTTTCGCGCAGCGCGGCGCGGGCGAGGATGAGGACCAGCAGCCCGAGCGGAACGTTCACCAAGAACGCCAGTCGCCACGACACCTCGGTGAGAGCTCCGCCAACGACAAGCCCACCTACCGAGCCGATGCCGATCATCGCGCTGAATACCGCCATCGCGGTGTTGCGCATCGGACCCTTCGGAAATGTCGTCGCCACCAACGCCACCGAGGTCGGGGCGAAGATTGCTGCAGCCACTCCTTGGAGCAGCCGGGCTGTGACGAGCGAGCCCCCATTCCAGGCGATTCCGCACACGGCCGAGGCCACGGTGAACAACGCAACCCCGACGATGAAGACGCGCTTGCGCCCAAAAGTGTCGCCCAGGCGACCGCCGAGCAGCATCAGTCCGCCGAAGGTCAGGATGTACGCAGTGATGACCCAGCTCCGCCCGGCGTTCGAAAGGCCGAGCTCGCTCTGGATTTTCGGAAGCGCGACGACTGCGATGGTGCCGTCCATAATGGACAACAGCTGCATCGCACCGATTGCGGTTACCGCGGCTATGAACCAGCCGGGCGTCCGACTCGAAGACCGCTTGGCACGGTGCTTTCCGGTCTGTTTGTTGGGCAAGGCCTCAGCTCGTTCCGCAGGCTCTGTCGTCCATTGTTGTCGGGGAGGTAATGTCTGCTTCCCGTCGTGAGAAGCCATCGCGGAATACCCTACAACAAGCCGCAAAAATGTTAGCTGGAAACTGAGCGCGAGCGGCCGACGACCTCGTCGGATACGGCGCGGGCACTCTGAACGCAGCAAATGGCTAAGCCACCCGTTGGCGGCCATGCACAGGCCGCTGTCGATGCCGGTGAGAGAACACAATGTTGGTGGCCTCTGGGACAGGCGCAAATCGGGGGTCTAGACTCATCGCCGGCAACACCGGCAACGGCAATCGCAATGGATAGGGGCAGTGTTGGCTGTGACTGATCGCGATGTGCGACCTTTGTACCTCGATTTGCTCCGACGCAACCTGACCAGATACGGGATGCACGAGCGGATGCCCGCGCGCTGGTCACTGCGTCGGCGGCTCGTCTTCAAGACCGCCAACGCAATTCTGCCGATGCTCAACCGCGTGAGCCCGTTCGGTCAGACGAAGCGCGACCTGGGCGTCGACTGGCCCGCCGAGGCCGAGACGATGATCGGGATGCAGAGGCTCACCAGCCTGCAGCATTGTGTTGAGACGGTGCTCGAGGACGACATTCCTGGTGATCTCGTCGAATGCGGTGTGTGGCGCGGCGGGGCCTGCATCCTCATGCGCGCAGTCCTGGCGGCATACGGCGACGAAACGCGAAGCGTCTGGCTGGCGGATTCGTTTGCAGGCTTGCCACGCCCGGACGCCGCAAATTTCAAGGCGGACAAGGGGATTCGACTTGATCTTTTCTCGGGAATACTAGGAGTGCCGGAGTCGGAAGTCAGGGCGAATTTCGAGCGTTACGGGTTGCTCGATGAGCGCGTCCGCTTTCTTCCGGGGTGGTTCAAAGACACGCTTCACGATGCGCCGATCGAGCAGATCGCAGTGCTGCGACTCGACGGCGACCTGTACGAATCCACGATACAAACGCTTGACGCTCTCTATCCGCGACTGTCTCCCGGGGGATATTGCATCATTGACGACTATTCGATCCCGGCATGCCGGCAAGCAGTCTCGGACTATCGCGAGAAACACGGGATAACCGCGGACATCGTCGACATAGACGGAACCGGTGCGTTGTGGCGCAAGTGATCTTGGTCTGACCATTGGACGCCCGACGTTCACGCCTCGTGAAAGGCCGCAGTCCCTGCCATGAAATTTGTCCTTGCTTTCTACGGAAGCCGCGGCGACGTCGAGCCGTGTGTTGCTGTTGGCCGTGAATTACTTTGCCGCGGCCACGACGTTCGGCTGGCCGTCTCGCCCAACCTTGTCGAATTCGTTGAGTCGGCGGGACTGACGGCTGCTGCATTCGGCCCGGATGCGCGGACCTGGCAGGAGCTGCACCGGGACTTCATGATGCTCCTGTTCCGCAACTTCTGGCGCGTCAGGGAGCTGATCAAATTGGCGCGCGAAGACTGGAATTTGTACGCCCAGTTCTGGAAAGAGGCAAACACGACGCTGACATCGCTTGCTGAGGGGGCCGACCTGTTGTTCGCCGACGCGGGTTTCGATCAGCCTGCGGCAAATGTGGCGGAATACTTCGACATTCCCTTGGCGACGTTGCATACCTCCCCGCTGCGAGCGCATAGCGAGTTGGTCCCGAAGTCGTCGCCGCTGATTCGTGTCGCAATGACGTTGTCCAAGTGGCTAGGCTGGCGCTTGGCCAAAAGGTTCGAGGACGCACAGCGTCGTGAGTTGGGTCTGCCGAAGGCGACCCGTCCGTCATCGGAAAGGATCGCCGAACGCGGCTCGCTGGAGATTCAGGCCTACGACGAGGCTTGCTTCCCCGGGCTGGCAAGCAATTGGGCCGAAAACGATCGCCGACGGCCTCTCGTTGGAGCCCTGACAGTGGAACTGCCGGCGGAAGCCGACGAGGAAGCCGCCAGTTGGATCGCTACCGGACCTCCGCCGATCTTCTTCGGTTTCGGCAGCATGCCGGTGCAATCCCCGGCCGATACGCTGGCGATGATAGGCGCGGCCTGTGCGGAGTTGGGCGAACGCGCGCTGGTTTGCGCCGCCGGCACTGACTTCACCGACATCGTCGGTCTTGATCATCTCAAGGTGGTGGATACGCTCAACTTCGCGGCGATCTTTCCGTCCTGTCGCGCGGTCGTGCATCATGGCGGGACGGGCACCACCGCTGCGGGCTTGCGTGCAGGCGTTCCCTCTTTGATCCTTTGGACCTGGCTCGATCAGGCACTGTGGGGTGCTCAGGTAAAGCGACTTAAGGTGGGTACTTCCCGGCGTCTGTCGAGCACCACCAGAGAGTCGCTACTCGCTGACCTGCGCGCCATACTCGCCCCGGATTGCGTTGCCGAGGCTCGCGACTTCGCGGCCAAGATGACCAAACCGGCCGAAAGTGCCGCCAACGCCGCCGAACGCGTCGAGGCCTTCGCGCGCGTCCGGCGTATCGGTTGATCGGTCCTGGCTGAAACGTGCACCCGACGTTCGGTACCGATGTGGCCGCTGATCTTGCAGACATGGCCGATCGGAACATCGGGCGATAGGTCGACTCAGGTGGCGAAGTGCACTTGATCGATATGGGCGGCGACCCGAAGTGCGTTGGCGGCCACCGTCAAACTCGGATTCAATCCGGCACTGGACGGGAAGAACGAGCTGTCGACCACGTACAGGTTGTCCACTTCATGCGCCCGATTTTGAGCGTCCAGCACGCTGGAGGTCGGATCAGTGCCGAAGCGACATGTCCCGCAGACGTGGCCGAGCGCCTCGTTGTCTTCGGCGCCACGCAGCGTGATCTTGCGAAATGGTTTGAACACCTCTCGCAACTGTCCCAAAAATGTTGCGCGGCGCTCTGTCTCGCTGGCGTGCAGGCGATACTGAATCTGCATCCGCTGGCGCCCGTCAGGGCTGGACTGGTCTGACGGTAGGACGCGGTTGTCCAGGTAGGGCAGGTCTTCCATGAGCGGAGCCAGTACCAGCCCGCCAGTGAAGAAGCGCTCGTAGACGCGGCGAGCCGCCGGTCGTATCGCACGCAACGCAGTTGCCTTGAGACCTGGACGGTTGGTGAGCAATTCCATCGGGGGCATCGCGCCGAACGATTGCACGGTGCCGTACTTCTGACCCTCCCAGAAGTAGAAGTCGTTCAGCCCGATCTCCTTGTTCGGTTCTGTGATCTTGCTGTCGGACTGCGGCCAGATCTCCACCAAATCAATCAGATGGCGCATCAGGTTGCGCCCCACCCAGTCTGAGCGGTTCGCCAGTCCGCCCGGCCAATCACCGGACCGCGAATTGAGCAACAAGACAGGAGTGACAAGCGCCCCGGCTGCCAGGACCACCACCCGGGCTGTCAGCGCGAAAGTGCCGGAGCGATCCTCACAGATCACTTTCCGGACGTGCGCGCGGTCCGCTTCCAAGCGCAAGGCTCGACATTCGGGCAGCAGGTGGGCGCCGTGTTCGGTAACCGCGGGCAGCACGCAAATGCGGCCGGCCTCGCCTTTGCACGACTTCCGGCAGAGGTGGCTGTGACACGAAGCGCAGCCATCGGTGTAATCACACGCCATGGGCAGGTGATACGGATGTAACCCTCGGCCGGCCAGATAATCGACCAATCGCTGATTGTCTGCCGAGAACGGTGGCGCCGCAGGCAGATTGACATCGGCCGCCTCCGGCCGCAAGGGATCGGGTTGCCCCCGCACCCCTAACAATTTTTCCGCCTCGGCATACCACGGCGACAATTGATCGTAGGTTATCGGCCAGGCTTCCGGCACGGTGGAGTCGCCGGGGTGGCGGAAATCTTGACGGGGGGTGAAATCGCGAACGAAAAGCCGCTCGCAGGCCATGCCATAGATAGCCGACGACCCTCCCGTGCCGCTGCCGAGGTACGGCACGAATCGCCGCGAGAAGCGTCCGCTGATGTCTTCGATCTCGTCGGTGGAGCGCCCGGCTCGGGCCAAGGCGTCGTAATAGGCTTCAGCCGATCGGCCGGCCATCGGTTCGGCCACCTCCGGCAGTGCGCGGATGGCCCCTGGCTCTCCAGGCAGCGTGGAGCGCCCCTTCTCTACGAACAACACGCTTCGGCCAGATCGGGCAAGCGAGTAGCCGAGCATCCCGCCGCCCATGCCGGTACCTACGACGATCACGTCCCAGGTCACACGTTCTGCCTCGCGTGCGCTCAGCCCGCCGTCAGCCAATCGAACTCCTCAGCAAATGAGAGCCAGCATGTTGCCCGACTCGCACGAATCACGAAAGTACCATCCGCGCGATAGGGGCAGTGACGACTGCGCGCTTCCCACGCACCAGCTTTCCGATACCCGCCGCTGCCGCCGATCAACCCCGCTTCAGTCGAAGCCGAAGGGGATTCACAGGCCACAGCGAAGGGCCGAACAGCGGATCGCGGCTCGCGAACCGGCAATAATTGCAGACGCCCTGACGTCGCCCGAGGGGTAAGTCCCCTGGGGTGGTGGGGTTTCGGGGGTGAGGCGAGCGAGCCGGGACTGACTTGAGGTGTGTCGGTGAGCCTCTTGAAGTGGGGCATCGCGTAGTGGTCATTGAGTTACCGACCAAAGTGACTCAAGTAAAGGACGCACCACGCGATGACCCAGGAC
>NZ_BCTA01000069.1 GCF_001570485.1 Mycolicibacterium novocastrense | reverse complement strand
CGGTGGCGCGTTCCGGAATTCGCTCCTGCGCGTTCCGACGCTCTCAATCCCGTAGGCCACAACCAGCACCGCGGGGGTTATCGACAGGTCCCGGGTTGGTGTTGAACTCGACGGTCTGCTCGCCGGACCGCTCGTCGTCGACCACGACGACGACTCGCGCCTGGCCGGTCCAGAAGCACTCGACCTCGGTGGGGCACCGCGAATCCTCCGGTATCTCGGTGAACCGCAGCCGCAGCGGCTCACCGGTGATCTCGGCTTGCTGCCCGCCGGCGAGCACGAACGGGCGATCCAGCCCGGCCTCGACCGTGTCCGCGCGCGCCTGCTGACCGCCGTGGCACCCGGCCGCCAACGCGACCAGCACCAGCAATGGCAGCCAGACCGCTCTCACTCGTCGAATCCCTCGTCCCAGGTGTGTACCGGTTCGTTGCTGTGCATCCGCTCGCAGTATCGGCGCAGCATCTCCGCGAGCGCGGCGGGCCGCGCCATACCGCGCTCCTGCAACGCGCGCACCGTCGCGACCTGCCAGGTGGCGCCGTTGCGGCCGGACTTGGCGCGTCCCTCGATGACCCCGAGATACCGGTCGCGCACCTCGGCTGCGACCTCCCAACGGCGCAGGCCCTCGTCGGCCATGGGCAGCAGTTCGCGCAGTACCAACTCGTCGGCCGTCACCTCGCCGAAGCCGGGCCAGTACAACCGGGAATCCATGCCGTGCTGGGCGGCCTCGACGAAATTGTGTTGTGCGGCAGCAAAACTCATCTTGGTCCACAGTGGCCGGTCGTCCTCGGACAGGGTGCGCAGCGTGCCGTAGTAGAAGGCGGCGTTGGCCATCATGTCGACGACGGTCGGGCCGGCCGGCAGCACGCGGTTCTCCACGCGCAGATGCGGACGGCCGTTGACGACGTCGTACACCGGCCGGTTCCACCGGTAGATGGTGCCGTTGTGCAGCCGGAGCTCAGACAGCCTGGGGGTGCGACCCTCGGCGAGCTCACGAACCGGGTCCTCCTCGGACAGCTCGGGCAGCAGCGACGGGAAGTAGCGCACGTTCTCCTCGAACAAATCGAAGATCGACGTGATCCAGCGTTCGCCGAACCACACCCGCGGGCGGACGCCCTGCGCCTTGAGTTCGTCCGGTCGGGTGTCGGTGGCTTGGGCGAACAGCTCGATGCGAGTCTCGGCCCACAGTTCGTGGCCGAAGAAGTACGGCGAGTTGGCGCCCAGCGCCACCTGCGGACCGGCCAGTACCTGAGCGGCATTCCAGTTCTGCGCGAAGTCGGCCGGCGACACCTGAAGGTGCAGCTGCATGCTCGTACACGCCGACTCCGGCGCGATGGAGGCGGTTTGCAGGCTCAGCCGCTCCGGTCCGACGATGTCGATCAGGATGTCCTCGCCGCGGGCGGTGAAGATCGAGTCGTTGAGCGCCTGATACCGCGTCGACTCGCTCATCCAGCGTCCCGCGAGGTGTTCGGGCAGCAGCGTGGGCAGGATGCCGATCATCACGATGTGCGCGTCGTGGCGGCCGGCCTTCGTCTCGGCCGCGTTGAGGCTCGCCCGGACATCGTTCTCCAGGTCGAGCGCGGCACGCCCGGGTAATCGGCGCGGCGGCACGTTGAATTCGATGTTGTAGGCGCCCAGTTCGGTCTGGTACGCCGGATCGGCGATCGCGCGCAGGACCTCGGCGTTGCTCATCGCGGGCTGGTAGGCCGAGTCGACGAGATTGCACTCGATCTCCATGCCGGTCAGCGGCCGCTCGAAGTCGAAGCTCGACTGGGTGAGCATGGTCTCGAAGACGTCGAGGCACTGCTGCACCTTGCGGCGGTACTCCCGGCGGTGCGCGCCGCTGTAGCCGGTGCCCTTCACTTCCTCGCCCACCCCGCCATTGTCCATCGTCGGCGAGCGTCCGCGTCTGCACCTGGACACGCCGCGATTCGCGAACATTGAGCGGTCGCTCGCCGGAGACGAGCGCGCATAAACGCGGTCGCGACGGGTAGCCAGGGGCGATGGACGTCACCGTCACCTTCATCGGCAACGCCACCACGCTGATCTCGGGCGGTGGCATAACCCTCTTGACCGACCCGAACTTCCTGCACCGGGGCCAGCACGCGTACCTCGGATACGGGCTGCTGTCCAAGCGGCTCAAAGGACCGGCGCTCGACATCGACCAGTTGCCCGCCCTCGACGCGGTGGTGCTGTCACATATGCACGGCGATCACTGGGACCGGGTGACACAGAGCCGCCTCGACCACGGTCTTCCGATCCTGACCACACCGCACGCCGCCAAACGGCTGGCCCACCGGGGCTTCGGCAGGTCGTTGGCGCTCGAGACCTGGCAGCACCACACGATCACCAAGGGAACGGTCAGCGTCACCGTCACGAGCCTGCCCGGCCGCCACGCGCCCACGCCGGTCGACCGCTTCCTGCCGCCGGTGATGGGCAGCATGATCGAATTCTCCGACGGCACTGCCCGCCGCAGCCTCTACGTCTCCGGCGACACCCTGTTTGTCGACGAATTACGGGAAATACCAGTGCGATTCGAGTCGATCGACGTCGGCGTGCTGCATCTGGGCGGTACCCGGCTGCCGTTCGGCAGGCACCTTCCGTTCGGGCTGACCGTGACGATGGACGGCCAACAGGGTGCCGACGTCGTCGAACTGCTGAACCTTCCCAGGATGATCCCGGTGCATTTCGACGACTACGGGGTGTTCGCTTCCCCGCTGTCCGACTTCGTCGACGAGATGAAGCGCCGCGGCCTGTCCGACCGGATCGTCGAATTGGAACGCGGTTCCTCGGTCACCGTTTAATCGCGGCACCGGTGGGTAGGCGGCCAGGCTAGCGACAAACCGGAAGGACCTCTGATGACCGACGTCTCCTCGATGCCCCCTGACCCCGACGACACCCGCGAGATCCTCACCGACCGCCAAGGTCACCCGATCTACGACAACCAGAACCAGCGCACCATCGGCGCCCGCGGGCCGGCGACGCTGGAGAACTACCACTTCCTCGAGAAGATGAGCCACTTCGACCGGGAACGCATCCCCGAACGGGTGGTGCACGCCCGCGGCGCGGTGGCATTCGGCTACTTCGAGGCGACCGGCAAGTGGGGCGACGAGCCGATCGAGCGCTACACCCGAGCCAAGCTGTTCAACACCGCCGGCAAGCGCACCGACCTCGCGATCCGGTTCTCGACCGTCATCGGTGGCCGGGACTCCTCGGAGGTGGCCCGCGATCCGCGCGGCTTCGCGGTGAAGTTCTACACCGAAGACGGCAACTGGGACCTGGTCGGCAACAACCTGGCCGTCTTCTTCATCCGCGACGCGATCAAGTTTCCCGACGTCATTCACGCACTCAAGCCGGATCCTGTCACCCACCATCAGGAGCCGGCGCGCATCTTCGACTTCATGTCACAGACCCCCGAGTGCATGCACATGATCGTGAACCTGTTCTCACCCCGCGGTATCCCCGCCAACTACCGCACCATGCAGGGTTTCGGGGTCAACACGTACCGCTGGGTCAACGCCGAGGGGCAAAGTCACCTCGTCAAGTACCACTGGATGCCCAAGCAGGGGGTCAAGAGCCTGACCGAGGCGGACGCGGCCGCCGTGCAAGCCACCGAACTGGGCAGCGCCACCAAGGATCTCTACGAGTCGATCGAACGCGGCGACTACCCAGAGTGGGAACTGCTGGTCCAGATCATGAGCGACGACGACCATCCCGAGCTCGACTGGGATCCGCTCGATGACACCAAGGTGTGGCCGGAGAACGACTTCCCGCCGCAGCTCGTCGGCCGCATGGTCCTGAATCGCAACGTGGACAACTTCTTCAACGACAACGAGCAGTTGGCGCTCGGCACCGGTGTGCTGGTGGACGGGCTGGAATTCTCCGATGACAAGATGCTGGTCGGTCGAACCTTCTCCTACTCGGACACCCAGCGTTACCGCGTCGGACCCAACTACCTGCAGTTGCCCGTCAACCGGCCGAAGAACGCGAAGGTCGCAACCAACCAGCAGGGCGGCCAGATGCAGTACGGCGTCGACAACGTCGGGACCAATCCCCATGTGAACTACGAGCCGTCGATCACCGGGGGCCTGCGTGAAGCCTCCGCACCCATTCCCGACGACGTGGGCCCGGAGATCTCGGGACGTCTGACGCGTAAACGCATACCGCGCACCAACGACTACGAGCAGGCCGGGCAGCGCTATCAGTTGATGGACCAATGGGAAAAGGACGACCTGGTCAACAATTTCGTCACCAACATCTCCGAGGCCACCCGCGAGGTGCAGGAGCGGATGGTGTGGCACTTCTTCATGTGCGACGACGAACTCGGCTTGCGGGTCGGCGAAGGCCTCGGCATTTCGGTCGACGATGTGCGCGACCTGGAACCGCTGAAATCTCAGACGCTTTCAGAGGACGAGGAACGGCGTCGCCAGCACCTCGGCAAGAACGGCCCGCGTGACGTCGAGGGGTTGCAGATGACGCATTGTGTCCCGAACGAACGCGTGGTGATGGCCACGTAACGGGGCTTTGTACCGGCATACTGGCCGGGTGAGTTCGTCACCGGGCGACCTCGACCAGGGTGGTCTGGAACAGGTCTCGAGGGTCGACCGCGTCGCGTCGCTGACGGGCATCCGGGCCGTCGCAGCGCTGTTGGTGATGGCCACCCACGCCGCATACGGCACCGGCGCCTACAACCGGGGATACGTCGGACTGGTGTTCGCGCGCATGGAGATCGGCGTGGCGATCTTCTTTGTGCTGTCGGGCTTCCTGCTGTTCAATGGATGGGTGCGGGCCGCCGCGAGCGGTGCCGCCGCGCCACGGACGCGTCGGTATGCGCGAAACCGCTTGCGGCGCATCATGCCGGCCTACGTGGTGACGGTGCTGCTGGCGTTCGCGCTGTACGAGTTCCGCACCATCGAACCCAATCCCGGCCACACCTGGCACGGCCTGGTGCGCAACCTCACGCTCACCCAGATCTACAGCCCCAACTACATCACGGCCTACATGCATCAGGGGCTGACCCAGATGTGGAGTCTCGCGGTCGAAGTGGCGTTCTACGCCGTGCTGCCGGTGCTGGCCTACCTGCTGCTGGTCGTGCTGTGCCGACGCCGGTGGCGCCCCGGTGTGCTGTTGGCCGCACTGGCGGTGCTCGGTGCGCTGAGCCCCCTCTGGCTCGCCATCATCCACACGACGGATTGGCTGCCCAACGGCGCAGGGTTGTGGCTGCCGCACTATTTGGTGTGGTTCGTCGGCGGGATGACCCTCAGTGTGCTGGCGCGCACGGGCTTTCGGTGTTACGCATTGATCGCGCTGCCGCTCGCGGTGGCGATGTATCTCGTGGTGTCGACGCCGATCGCCGGACGCGTCGACGCGCCCGCGCTCGACCTCGGACAGGACGTCGCCAAGGTGATGTTCTATGCGGCGATCGCGACGCTGGTTGTCGCGCCGTTGGCCCTCGGTGACAAAGGCTGGTACGCAGGGCTACTCAGCAGCAGACCGATGGTGTGGCTCGGCGAGATCTCCTACGAGATCTTCCTGTTGCACGTGATCGTGATGGAGATCGCGATGGTGTCGGTGCTGCAGTGGCGCGTGTACACCGGTTCGGTGGCGGTGCTGTTCGTCGTGACCCTGGCCTTGACGATTCCGGTTGCGTGGCTTCTACATCGGCTCACCCGCCCGCGGAGCTGACCTGCAGCGACCGACGTTTGGCATACGAGAAGTGGGGTATCACCCTCCGCGTGAGGATGATTGGGTCTCTGTTGGCGCGGCATCCGGGTCTGTACGACGTGCTCGACGCCTTCATCGAGCTCGGCTATCAGCGTTGGCCGTTCGGTCGCAACGGATCCGGGGTGCGGCGCTGAGCCACCACGACCTGAGGGCTCAACAGTCCGCCACGTAGTTCGACCTCGATCGCGGGGTCGGCGTACGCGGCCAGTGCGCGCAGCGCCGACGGACTGTAGGAGCGCAGCGAGCTGATGAAGCCGTCGTGTACGAACGGCAGCAACGGCACGAGCGGCAGCAGCGTCGCCAGGCGCACGAGATGCAGCGGCGACGGTGGGCGGGGGAGATCGATGATGACCAGCTTGCCGGCGACCCGGGTGCCTTCCGACATCGCCTGCGCGGCCGCGGCCGGCGGCAGGTGGTGAAACGACAGAGCGAAGACCGCGAGGTCGAACGAGGCGTCGGGGGCGTCGATCGCCGTGGCGTCCATTGCGCGAACCGTTGCGCGTGGATGCCCACCGAGGTCGCCGGCGGCCATCGCCGCCACGGCCGCCGGATCCACATCGGTGACGGTCGCCTCCGCAGAGGGGTGCCAGTCGAGCAGCGTGCGGGACAACCCGCCGTGGCCCGCGCCGAGCTCGAGAATCTTCGGATCCGCGACCTCCTCGACCTCGGCGAGCGCGATTTCTGCGAACCGCTCGGTGTTGCCGAACCATCCGCCGGTCATCTCGAGCGCGCGGATCACGCTGCGCTTGCGCTCGGCATCGGAGGGCGAGTCGGAGTCGCGGTCCAGGTACTCGAGCCGATCGGTCTGCAACAGGCGGTCCAGGCATGACGCGTCGGGCCCGCCGCGCGGCATACGGTCGATCGCGGATGCGCTCGGCGTTCCGGATCCAATCCCGGCGGGCTTTTCGGCCATGTAGTCCATGATGGACGACGGACCGCAGCAAAGAGGGGAGTGCGCGTTGGCTCAGAATGCCGAGTTCGTCGCCGCGATCGACCAGGGCACCACGAGCACCAGATGCATCATCTTCGACCACGGCGGCGCCGAGATCGGCCGCCATCAGCTCGAGCACGAGCAGATCCTGCCCAAGGCGGGGTGGGTCGAGCACAATCCCGTCGAGATCTGGGAGCGCACCGCGGCGGTCATCATGTCCGCGCTCAACAAGACGAACCTGTCGGCAACCGACCTCGCCGCGCTCGGCATCACGAACCAGCGCGAGACGGCGCTGGTGTGGAACAAGCGGACCGGCAGACCGTATTACAACGCGATCGTCTGGCAGGACACCCGCACCGACCGCATCGCCTCGGCACTGGACCGCGACGGTCGCGGCGACGTCATCCGCCGCAAGGCCGGCCTGCCGCCCGCGACTTACTTCTCCGGTGGCAAGGTGCAATGGATCCTGGAGAACGTCGACGGGGTACGCCGCGACGCCGAGAACGGTGACGCGCTGTTCGGTACGCCGGACTCCTGGGTGCTGTGGAACCTGACCGGGGGAACCCGCGGCGGGATGCACGTCACCGACGTCACCAACGCCAGCCGCACCATGCTGATGAACCTGGAAACGCTCGACTGGGACGACGAGCTGTTGTCGTTCTTCGGCATTCCGCGTCAGATGCTGCCCGAGATCAAGCCGTCGTCATGCCCCGAGTCCTACGGCATCACCCGCGACGACGGGCCCGTTGCCGGTCAGGTGCCGCTGACCGGTGCGCTCGGTGACCAGCAGGCGGCGATGGTCGGGCAGGTGTGCCTGAGCGCCGGGGAGGCCAAGAACACCTACGGCACAGGCAATTTCCTGCTTCTCAACACCGGCGAGAAGATCGTCCGGTCGGAGAACGGGCTGTTGACCACGGTCTGTTACCAGTTCGGTGACGCGAAACCCGTTTACGCCCTGGAGGGTTCGATCGCGGTCACCGGTTCAGCGGTGCAATGGCTGCGTGATCAGCTGGGCATCATCAGCGGCGCGTCGCAGAGCGAGGCCCTTGCGCGTCAGGTCGAGGACAACGGTGGGGTCTACTTCGTGCCCGCGTTCTCGGGACTCTTTGCACCGTACTGGCGTTCGGATGCGCGCGGGGCGATCGTCGGGCTGTCGCGGTACAACACGAACGCGCACCTGGCCCGCGCGACGTTGGAGGCGATCTGCTACCAGAGCCGCGACGTCGTCGACGCGATGGAGGCCGACTCCGGTGTGCACATGGAGGTACTCAAGGTCGACGGCGGCATCACCGCCAACAATCTGTGCATGCAGATCCAGGCCGACGTGCTCGGTGTCGACGTGGTCAAGCCGGTCGTCGCCGAGACCACGGCCCTGGGTGCGGCGTATGCCGCCGGCCTGGCGGTCGGGTTCTGGGAGGATGCGGACGACCTGCGCTCCAACTGGCAGGAAGGTCAACGCTGGACGCCGGCGTGGAGCGAGGAGCAGCGCGAATCAGGTTATGCCGGTTGGCAGAAGGCGGTGCAGCGGACGCTGGACTGGGTCGACGTCGAATAGCTATTTGTGTGAGTTCAGGAGCGGCGAGCGCACCTCGAGGTGCACAAACCGCTCAGGATGCGGCGGCGTCGAGGTCGCATATGGTTTCGTCGTCGAGTTCGATGTCGGCGACGGCCGTGTTCTCCTCGAGATGGGCCACCGACGACGTGCCCGGGATCAACAGCACGTTCGGTGCGACGTTCAGCGTCCACGCGAGCACGATCTGCGCCGGTGTGCGGCCGAGCTTCTCGGCCTCCCGCCTGACCGCCGGATGCCCGAGCACCGGGTTGTCCGGTGAGAACGCCGAGCCCAGCGGGAAGAACGGCACGAACGCGATGCCGTGCTCGATGCACGCGTCGAGGACCGGCTGCGAACTGCGGTCGATGAGGTTGTAGGCGTTCTGTACGCAGACGATCCCGGTGCGGTCCAGCGCGACCTGCAGATGCTCGGCACTGATGCTGCTCAACCCGATGCCGCCGATCAAACCCTCGTCGCGGGCCTTGATCATCGCCGTGAGCTGACGATCGAACAGTTCCCGGCTCTCCACGCGGGTGGGCGTGCTGATGCCGTCGTCGGCGAAGACGCGCAGGTTCACCGCGGCCAGGCGGTCGGTGCCGAGCGTGGCGAGGTTCTCCTCGAGTTGCCTGCGCAGATCGTCGGGGTCCTGGGCGGGTAGCCACTCGCCGTGGGGTCCGCGTACGCCGCCGACCTTGCTGACCAGTGCCAGGTCCGCGGGGTACGGATGCAGCGCCTCGCGTATCAGTTCGTTCGCGACATTCGGACCGTAGATCTGCGCGGTGTCGATGTGGTTGATGCCGAGTTCGACCACCCGCCGAAGCACGGCCAGCGCCTGCTCACGATCGCGCGGAGGGCCGAACACACCGGGACCCGGCAATTGCATGGCGCCGAAGCCGACGCGGCCGACACGGAACGGGCCCAGCGGGAAGGTTTGCATACTCAATCTGTACACCCTCAGCCCGGTGGCGCGAAGCCGCCGGGATCGGATGGGGTCGAACGTTGCTGCGGCGGTGCGGGATACCCGCTCGCGGACGGTGGGGGACTGGGCCATGGCGGCGGTGCGGGCGCCACCTGCAGCCGCGCGAGTTCACGGCGGTGGCGCTCGGCCAGCACCGCTGCGAGCACCAGATGCGGCGGTGTCCCGGGAGGCGGCGGCGGTGAGATCTGCGCGACGACGTCGGCGGTGATGCGATACGCCATCTGATCTCGCACCGCCGGATTCAATTGGGCTGCGCGGCCGAGGAACTGGCGTGCCAGCTCGGCCTGCTCCGGGTGCAGCCCGGAGAGCTGTAACGATGACGCCCACCAGGCCAGCTGCGGCGGCATCGGCGGTGGAGGCGACATCCGCGGTGTGCGCTCGCTGATCACGATGGTCCCCGCGAAAATGTCCCCGAGCCGCTTTCCTTTGGCCGACAACAGGCTGCTGATCACCGCAGGACCGCCGGCCAGCATCCAGATCTCGATCACACCGGACAACGCGCGGAAGAACGCCTGCCGAAACCGTTCTGGGCCACCGTCTTCGGATACCACCCGAAGGCCCATCGCCATCTTGCCCAGGGAACGCCCCCGGGTCGCGGTCTCGAACACGAGCGGATATCCCAGCAGGGCGAGCACGGTGAAGATGATCAGCACGGCCGCCGACAACGCCGGGTCCAACTGGGTCAGCGTCAGGCTGAAGAGCAGGATGCCGATCAGGTAGAGCAGGAACACGACCGTGATGTCGATCAGAGCGGCGACGGCGCGCACCGGAAGCTGCGCGATCTGGACGTCGAGGACCACCGCGTCACCGGTTACGACGGGCTCCTGCTGCCAGACCATAACCGTCAACGCTACTAGGATTGCGGCCGTGGATGTCGACGCGTTCGTGCTCGCGCACCGTGCGACGTGGGACCGGCTCGAGCACCTGATCAAGCGGCGTCGACAGCTCACCGGCCCCGAAGTCGACGAGCTGGTCGACCTCTACCAGCGTGTGTCGACGCATCTGTCGATCATGCGCACCGCGAACGCGGACCCGGTGGTCATCGGCCGGCTTTCGGGGCTGGTCGCGCAGGCGCGAGCCGCGGTGACGGGCGCCCACGCCCCGCTGTGGCGTGAGTTCCTGCGATTCTGGACGGTGTCGTTCCCGGTCGTCGCCTACCGGTCGCGGTGGTGGTGGCTGAGTACCGCCTTCGCGTTCTTCGCGCTGGCCGCCCTGATCGCGGTGTGGGTTTCGGGCAGCCCGGAAGTGCGAGCCATGATCGGAACGGCCGACGAGATCGACCAGATGGTCAACAACGACTTCGCGGCCTACTACAGCGAGCACCCGGCAGGCTCGTTCGCCCTGCAGGTTTGGGTGAACAACGCCTGGATTGCGTTGCAGTGCCTCGGGTTTGCGATTCTGCTCGGCATCCCGATCCCCTACGTGATTATCCAGAACGCCGCCAACCTCGGGGTGGCGGCGGGTTTGATGTTCGGTGCGGGCAAAGGCGACATCTTCCTCGGCCTGATCACGCCGCACGGGCTGCTCGAACTGACCGCGGTGTTCCTGGCGGCCGGGGCGGGGATGCGGCTGGGCTGGAACGTGATCTCACCGGGTGACCGGCCCCGCGGACAGGTGCTCGCCGAGCAGGGCCGTGCGATCGGAGCGGTGGCCGGCGGGCTGGTGGCGATCCTGTTGATCTCCGGCCTCATCGAGGCGCTCGTGACGCCCTCGCCGTTACCGACGGCGGCGCGCATCGCCATCGGTGTGGCCGCCGAGATCGCGTTCCTCGGCTACATCTTCTACTACGGGCGTAAGGCCGAACGGGCCGGTGAGACCGGAGACGTCGAGGACGCGCCCGACGTCGTACCGATCGGCTAGAGCCGGCCGGTGGCCTTCAACGCCAGGTAGTGGTCGGCCAAGGCGGGTGCCAACTCCTCGGGTGCGGCGTCGACCACATCGACGCCGCGGCGCCGCAGCCGAGACCCGATGGCACGCCGCTCGTTGCGCGCCCGTTCGGCTGCCGCCGCGTCATAGACCTGCGCGGCGTCGGCGCGGCCGGCGGCAAGCGCCTCGACCCGGGGGTCGGCCACCGCGGCCACGAGCACCGCGTGCTTGGCCGTCAGCTGCGCAAGCACGGTCATCAGGCCCTCGTCCAGCGCCGACGCGTTCAGGTCGGTGAGCAACACCACCAGCGCGTGCCTGCGGACGCGGCGCAGCACCGCGGCAACCATCGCGCCCGCGTCCGATTCGATCAGCGCCGGCTCGATCGGCGCCATCGCCGCGACCAGCTGAGCCAGAAGGTCGGTACGCGAGGCGTTGAACACCGCGGCCCTGGTGACGCGGTCGTGAGCCAGGAAGTCGACGTGGTCACCCGCGCGCGAGGCCAGCGCGGCCAGCAGCAGCGCGGCGTCCATCGACCAGTCCAGCCGCGGCCACCCCGACGGGTCGTTGGAGGTGGGATCTACGCCGACGCGGCCCGCCGAGGTGCGACCGGTGTCGAGCACGATCACCACACGCTGGTCCCGTTCCGGGCGCCACGTCCTGACCACCACGTCGGCGCGGCGGGCAGAGGCGCGCCAGTCGATCGACCTGACGTCGTCGCCGATCACGTATTCACGCAGCGAGTCGAACTCCGTGCCCTGTCCCCGAATCAGGACCGGTGTATTGCCTTCCAGTTCGCGGAGTTTGGCCAGCCGCGAGGGAAGGTGCTTGCGCGACAGGAACGGCGGCAGAATCCGGACCCGCCACGGCACCCGGTGCGAGCTCTGCCGTCCGGCCAGCCCGAGCGGCCCGGTCGCACGAACCGTCACCAACGATGATTCCTGGTCGCCGCGTCGCACCGGCCGCAATATCGTCTCGACTCGACGTCGTTGGCCCGCAGCCAGGTTCACCGGATGAACACGCGGATGGGCTCGCGTGCTCGGTGGCCACGCGTCGCGCACGACGCCCTTGACCCGGCGTCTGCCGGCGTTCTCGATCAACAGCGCCACCGTGACATCCTGGCCCAGCCGGGCGGTGGTGTCACCGGACCGGGTGAACCGCACGCTGCGGGTGTTGCCGGCCAGCGCGGCGTCGAGCGCGATCAGGACGACGAGCGCACCGAGCAGGACGGCGAACGTGGACGCCGGCCGTTCAGAGACCGCGATCGGCAGGACGCAGACCAGTGCGACCAGCGCGGAGCGTCCGGTGAGGATCACTAGCGCGGCACCGGTACTGCCGCGAGGATCCCGTCGAGCACGCCGTCGGGTGTGACGCCTTCCAACCCGGCCTCCGGCCGCAGTTGGATGCGGTGACGCAGCGTCGAACGGGCCATCGCCTTCACGTCGTCGGGGGTGACATAGTTGCGCCCCGACAGCCACGCCCACGACCTGGCCGTCGCCAACAGAGCGGTCGCCCCGCGCGGCGAAACTCCCAGCTGCAGCGACGGCGAATGCCTTGTCGCGGCGCAGATGTCGACGATGTAGCCGAGCACCTCGTCGGCGACCAGGACCTGGCGCACGGCGGCCCGGCCGGCGGCCAACTCCGCCGCTCCCGCGACGGGCCGCACGTCGGACAGATCTCTGGGGTCGAAGCCGTGCGCATGCCGATTCAGGATCGCGACCTCCTGCTCGCGTGTCGGCAGCGGCACGGTGAGTTTGAGCAGGAAACGGTCCAGCTGCGCCTCCGGCAGTTGGTAGGTGCCCTCGTACTCGATCGGGTTCTGGGTGGCCGCAACGATGAACGGATCCGGAAGGGGACGCGCTTGGCCCTCCACGCTGACCTGACGTTCTTCCATGGCCTCCAGCAGGGCGGCCTGCGTCTTGGGTGGCGTGCGGTTGATCTCGTCTGCGAGCAGCAGGTTGGTAAAGACGGGTCCGGACCGGAACTCGAATTCGGCGGTGCGTGCGTCGTAGATCAGTGAGCCGGTGACATCACCGGGCATCAGATCGGGCGTGAACTGCAGGCGTTTGAAGTCCAGCTGCAGCGCCGAGGCCAGCGTGCGCACCAGCAGCGTCTTGGCGACGCCGGGAACTCCCTCGAGGAGAACATGACCGCGGCACAGCAGCGCGATCACCAGTCCGCTGACGACGGCGTCCTGTCCGACGACCGCCTTGGCTATCTCGGCGCGAAGCGCCAGCAATGCGGTTCGCGCGGAATCGTTTCCGCCTGCCTGAGTCACGAGTGTGCGACCTGCCTTTCGATGTTGTCGAGTGCGCGTGCGAGATCGACCAGTTCGGCGTCGTCGCCGGGCGGCGGACCGAACAAGATGTGCGCGACCGTCTGGGGATGGACACCGCTGTGCGCGGCGACGGCCTGGACCAGCGCGGCCGGGTCGGGGTTGACGCCCAGACCGAGGCGGGGCTGCATGCGCTGCAGCGCCGCGGTGCGCAACGCGTCTGCCGCACTGTCGCGGGCACGACACGAGCGGTAGAGCCGGCCGCGTCCCTCCACGGTTTCGGAGGCTCGCACGACGACGGGCAGGCGTTCGGCGACCAGTGGACCGATGCGGCGGCCCTTCCAGAGCGCCAGCAGCACGACCACCGCGACCAGCTGCCACATCACCCAACTCACGTGGTCGGGTGCGAGGTCGAACAGGCTTGCCGCGCCATCGGATTCGCCCTCGGTGAACTGCGGCGCATACCAGATCATTCGCGGGTTCGTGCCTGCGAGGTTCATCGCGAGTGCCGCGTTACCCGCCTTGGGCAATCCGCGGTTCGTCATGAACCCGGAATCGCCGACCAGCGTGATATTCCGGCCATCGGCGCTGTAGCGGACCAATGCGCCCTCGTAGCAGCGGGTCAGGTCGATGTCCTCACCGGAGGCCTCGTAGGCGTCGCTCACGCTGAACTGCACGGCCCCGGCGCGGGTGGCCTCCCGAAGATCACAGTCCGGGCGCTCGCCACCGCCGAACGTGGTGGCCCCACTCAGCTTCACCGCAGTCGCCAGGGCCTCGCGGCTGCGTGAGTTGGGTTGTACCAGCAGGCGATCACCCGGTACGCGTGCGAGGCGCTGGAGCACGGCGTCGTCGACGAGGTGGTAGGTCTGCACCACGACCAGCAGGGTGTCGGGACGGGCGGCCGCCTCCACCGCGGCCACGTCAGGTGCTTCGACGACATCGACACCGTTCTCCCGCAGCAACGTCATCAAGGCGCGCGCCCCGTCCGGTCCGGTGGAGTTCGGGTCCATCCACCCCCCGGGACGTGGCGCGGTCAGATAGGCGCTGAGCACGGCGATCGCGACGATGACGGTTAGTGCCATCACGATCCAGCGCGCTCCCCGCCATCGTGTGCGCAGCGTGGGCTCCACGGCGGTGTCGGTGGTCATCGGACCTCGGCCCACCCGTCCGTCGCAGCAGGCGCGGCAGCGGTGGCGGCGACCACCGGAGTGCGTGACCTCACGTGGTCGTCGAGATCGGCGACCAGCCGGTAGGCCTGTTCGGTGCCCGGTATCTCGCCATAAGTGACGTCGTTGAATGCGGTTGCCGCAGAGGACAGTTCATCTATCAGATGGGGGAGTTCGCGTCCGGCGTCACGCGCGAGCTCGGTTGCGGTGCGGCCGGGGACCGGGTCGAGCACACCGCTCTCCTCCAGCTGTCGGGCGACGGAGCGCAGCCGGTGCCGGATGGCCGCGGCCCAATCCGCGGTCGTCGCGCACCGTTCGGCCGCCGCGCGATGCTGCGCGGCGGTCATATCGTGCTCGCCGAACAACGCCTCGGCGTGGCCGCGGGCCGTTCGCATGGTCCGGCGCCCGATCCGGATCGCGGCGACCACTCCGATGGCCACGAGGATCAGCAGGACCGTGATCGTCACCCAGCCGCCCGGTATCGACGCGCCCTCCGCGGCCAGCCGGTAGATCAGATCGTCGATCCATTCGCTGAAGCGGTCGGTCAGGGAAGGCTTGGGGTATATCGGCTTTGCGAGCTCGCGCTGCGCAGCGTCGTGCGCGGCATCCCTGTCGATATCTATTGTCGGCACGTCAGTTCTGGCGGGTCAGCCACAGATGATCGGTGGAGTCGGAGGGGGCGGTGGGACCATAGCCGGCGCCGGTCTGCAGCACCAGGTCGAAGGCCTCCCTGCGGATGCGGGCGTCGGTGTACTGCAGCGCGACCACACCCGCGCTGAAGGGGGCGGTGATGATCTGGCCGATCGCGCCCCCGACGGACAGCAGGACCAAGGCGAACAGCGCGGCCGTCGTGGTCGTGGCCGCCATCAGGATGATCTGCCCGCCGAGACTGAACGGGAACGCGACAGCACCGGCGACGAGTTGCGCGACGATCACCGCGAGCAGGCGAATGCCCAACACCCGCCAGAAGTCTCGCTTGATCAAGGCGAAGGACCGCTTGACCGCCTCGACGATGCCGAGTCGCTCGAGGACGATGATGACCGGGGTGAATGTCAGCATCGTCCCCAGGTACACCAGCGCGGCAATCAGCGCCAGTACCAAGGGGATACCGATGAGAACAGCGGCCGCGCCGCCCGCGGCGGCCCCGACCGCGAAGATGAAGCCGACGACCGCGGCGATCAGCAGCATCGCGCCGAGGACCTCCAAAGCGGAGAATCCGACCAGCGCCCAGAGCCGGCCCCGAAGCCGTTGCCACGCTTGGCCGATGGTGATTCCGGAGCCGAACACGGCCCTGCCTACGACGACTGTGAGCAGACCGCTCAGCAGGATCGCGGACAGCCCGGTCGCGACCGATCCGGCGAGGCTCGACAGCATGGTGCTCGCCAGCACGCCCGCCGACACCTCCTCCTCACCGCTGAGCGTGGGGATCAACTGCCCGCCGACGGCCAGCGGGCCGACGGACAGGATCAGCGCGATCAGCTGAGTGGCGACCACCACGATGGTCGTCAACCCGAGCGTCGCTTTGGGATTCGCCCGGATGTATCCGACCGCACCGTTGAAGATGTCCGACAGGGTCAGTGGGCGCAGAGGAATGACACCGGGCTTGAGTGCAGGCGGCCCGTAACCCGGTGGGCCGTACCCCGGTGGAGGTCCGTAACCCGGTGGGCCGTAGCCCGGAGGCGGGCCGTAGCCCGGAGGCGGCGCGTAGCCCGGAGGCGGCGGATACCCCGGGGAGTAGCCCGGCGGCGGATACCCCGGCGGCGGATATCCAGGAGGCGGTGCGTAGCCCGGCGGCGGTGGGCCTGCAAAACCGGACCCGCCGGCGTCGGTGCTCATGGCCACCATCCTGTCGATGACAGTGCGAATTGACAACGCCGTCGGACGGTTGTGACGGTCGAGCGCGGGTAGCTTTGGCTCATGGGCGAACTCAAGGAACGGTTGCGGGCCGACCTCACGACGGCCATGAAGTCGCAGGACAAGCTGCGCACCGCGACACTGCGGATGCTGCTCGCCGCGATCACCACCGAGGAGGTGGCCGGTAAAGAGTCGCGTGAACTGTCCGACGCCGAGGTGCTCAAGGTACTGGCCAAGGAATCCAAGAAGCGCGGCGAATCCGCGGTGATCTACACGCAGAACGGTCGCGGCGACCTGGCCGCCAATGAGCACGCCGAAGCCCAGGTCATCGACGAGTACCTGCCGACGCCGCTGACCGAAGCCGAACTGGCCGACGTCGCCGACACCGCGATCGCACAGGTCGCCGAGGAGATCGGTGAGCGGCCCGGCACAAAGCAGATGGGGCTGGTGATGAAGGCCGCGACCGCCATTGCGGCCGGCAAGGCCGACGGCGCGCGGCTCTCCGCGGCGGTGAAGGCCAGGCTGTAGCGAGCGCGGCAATCGTTTTCGCCGGCTGAGGCTCGGGTACCCGGGACCCATGACGCGGTTCGGATACACCCTGATGACAGAGCAGAGCGGGCCAAAAGAACTTGTCCGCTATGCGGTTTCGGCCGAACAGGCCGGATTCGACTTCGAGGTGTCCTCCGACCACTACTTCCCGTGGCTGTCGGCACAGGGACATGCGCCTTACGCGTGGTCGGTGCTGGGCGCGGTCGCCCATGCCACCGAGCGTGTCGAGTTGTTCACCTATGTCACCTGCCCCACGATGCGATACCACCCCGCGGTCGTCGCGCAGAAGGCCGCGACACTGCAGATCCTCGCCGACGGCCGTTTCACGCTCGGCCTGGGCAGCGGGGAGAACCTCAACGAGCACGTCGTCGGCAAGCGCTGGCCGACGGTGGCGCGCCGCCAGGAGATGCTGCGCGAAGCGATACAGATCATCCGCGAGCTGTTCACCGGCGACCTCGTCGACTGGAAGGGCGAGTACTTCGAGGTCGACTCGGCGCGGCTGTGGGACCTGCCGGAAACGCCGGTCGCCATCGCCACCGCGGTCTCGGGTGAGCGGTCGGTCGAGACGTTCGCGCCGCTGTCCGACCACCTGATCGCGGTCGAGCCGAACAAGGATCTCGTCGATGCGTGGCACGATGCCAGGCGCGCCACCGGCCTGCCCGGTGACGTGCGCGTCGTCGGGCAGATCCCGATCTGCTGGGACACCGACAAGGATGCCGCGGTGCGCCGCGCGCACGACCAGTTCAGGTGGTTCAGCGGCGGGTGGGCCGTCAACTCCGACCTTCCGACGACCGCCGGCTTCGACGGCGCGACGCAATACGTGCGACCGGAGGACGTGGCCGAGTCCATCCCCTGCGGACCCGATCTCGATGCGATCGTCGAAGCGGTCAGCAAGTACTGGGAAGCCGGCTTCACCGACATCGCGCTCGTGCAGATCGGCGACGAGGGTCAAGAGCAGTTCCTCAAGGAAGCGGCAACGCCGCTGCTGGACAAGCTGCGGACCGCAGCCAACTAGAAGGGACCAATATGCCGACCGGAAAAGGCATCTACGACGACGACGATGCCGACGAGCGCGACAAGCGCAAGGCGCAACGCACGGGACCGAAGGACGAGGGCGGCGACGGCGGCATGGCGACCCGCGAGAACGCCCCGGACGTCGCGGAGTCCGGCGGGGAGCCTACGGCCTGATCACTCGGCGTCGCGGCCCTGCCTGCTGCGTTTGTAGGCCGAGCGCCGGAAGTCGCCGAGCCAGCGCGGCGCCAACTCGACCTCGGGGTCGCTGTGCAGGGCCGGGTCGAACGCGATGTCGTCACAGCTCGGGTCGACGTGGCGAAGCGTCAACCGGGCCAGCGGGCGGAATCCTCCCCTGACCGGCGCCTGGTCGATGTTGAATGTCAGCCCGGTCGCGTCGATCTGCTTTTCTATGGCGTCGAGCGACAGCCCCGGCGCCTCGACCCGGGTGGCCAACCGGGCCCGCACCCACCACAGGGCGTCGTGATACCGCAGCGGCATCAAGCTGGAGAAGGTCGCTCCGGACCACGACATGACGGGGGCGAGCCCGACGCGCGTCCCCGAGATCGTCGACGCCAACAACACGTCCCACGGGCTGCAGGCCCGAAGATCCGGCGGCGGCGGGATCCGAAACGCCAGGCCGGCGACATCCGGAGCGGTGCCGGGCAGTCCGACACCCTTGGAGACGCGCGCGATGACCTCGCAGGAGTTCATCGGCAGACCTTCACCCTCGGGGGCGATCCGTTCGAGGACCCCCTCGGCCATCACCCCCGAGGGATGAAACAGCCGCCGCTCACGAATGGCGGCGCCCAAGCGGATGGGAAGCGAGGCGATATCGGAGGCTTGCACGGTAGACGAGTGCCCACGCGGGGCCGCAGCAAAACGAGTGCTCACGTTTCAACAGCCCCGATACCGGGCATTAATTTCGCGCAGTGCTGCAATGCGCAGCAGAAGAACCTGTCGAAAGGCCGTCGTGACAACCGCATACACCGATGTCCGTGGGCCGCTGGTCGCGGATGAGGGCGTCTACGCGCCGCAGGAAGACTCGCAGCTGCTCATCGAGGTCATGGACAAGATGGCGCTCGCACGCGGCCGGCATGTGGTCGACTTGTGCACCGGCAGCGGCGTCGTCGCCATCGGGGCCGCCGAGCAGGGCGCCGCATCGGTGACCGCCTTCGACATCTGCCAGCGTGCAGTGCGGTGTGCGCGGGCAAACGCGATGGCGTCCGGAGCCGATGTCGATGTGCACCTCGGATCATGGGCGCGCGCAGTCGAATTCGGCCCGTTCGATCTGATCGTCTGCAACCCGCCGTATGTGCCGCACGATCCGAGCGCCGAATGCGAGCCGCTCCCGGAATATGTGGGGCCGCCTCGGGCGTGGGATGCCGGATGCGACGGGCGGCTCGTACTCGACCCGCTGTGCGCCACGGTGCCCGACCTTCTCGACCACGGAGGCAGCCTGTTGCTGGTGCAGTCGGAGTTCGCCGATCCGCGACAGACGCTCGGTGCGCTCGCCAGTGCCGGTCTCGATACCGAAATCGTTGCACGGCAATGGATTCCGTTCGGTCCCGTGCTGTCGTCGAGGGCGTTGTGGCTCGAGGAATGCGGCCGCCTCGAACCGGGCCGCCGCGAAGAGGAGCTGCTCGTGATCCGGGCGGACAAGCCATGAGCGATGCCGAACCGCGCACCGTGCGGGTGGTGCCCAACGGCCCGCTGATGGTGCAGGGCCCGGTGCGCATCGAGATGCCCGACGGCCAGATCGTCGAGTCGGACCGGTTCATGGTCGCGGTGTGCACGTGCCGGCGCAGCAAGGACTATCCGTTGTGCGACACCAGTCACCGGTGCCGCAAGCGCCCCGGCGCGCCCGCTAAGCGCGACGCGCCGGCCGACAAAGTCGCATCAGCTGAGCGGCCGGCGTAGCGACGAGCGGTTCTCGGTCCAGCAGTTCATCAGGTGCGTGGCCAGGCGTCCCTCGACCACGTCCAGCGCCCGCATGCCGAATACCACGTCGCGGTCCAGATGCGGTTCCCTGGCGACGAGGTCACCGACGACGTCGGTCCGAACCACCTGCTCGTGGACGGCGTCGGCCACCACATGCTCGTGGTAGAACGCCACGCAGGCGTCGGGTGCGCCCATGCGGCGCAACGCCTCAACCAACCGCCGCGATCCGGGCGAGGAGGTGATCTCCGTCGACGCGAAATGTCCGATCGACGCGCCGCGCAGGTCGCGGTGCAACCCGAACAGCGACATCAGGTTCACCGACGCCAACGCATCGGCGGAGACGTTGTCGAGGTAGCCGAGGTAGGACGAGTCGAGCCCCGCCGCGTCCATCAACCGCGCGTACAGGTGCTGGTGTACGTGTTCGCCACGGCCACCGCCGAATTCGTCGAACTCGACCGCGACGAACGCCGCCTTCGAGTGTCCGGCGAGTCGAGGGATGGTCCACGCATGCGGGTCGCCCTCTTTGAGGTGATACACCGAGCGGTGCACGAAGTATTCGAGCATCTGCTCCCAGGTGCCCTTGTCGCGCAGGAAGTATGACGGACCCTCGCCGTCGACCGGTTCGATCGACAGCTTCTCCATCTCGGCCTCGGCGGTCTCACCCTCGGCGATCTCGCCGACGTCCTGGCGCACCGCGTCCAGGAAGGCCTCCTCGAACCGGCCGCGAAGGTGCAGCAGGGCGGGGTTCCACTCCCAGCGCGGGCTCACACCGGCGAAGCCGCGGTAGTGCAACTCGTAGCAGATGTAGAGGGCGAGCTGAAGGTCGAGGCCGTAGGGGTCGGCGTCGAACATCGGAACGTCGATGGGACGCAGGGGCAATGACGGGCGGCCGCGCTGCAGCAGTTCGATGACGGCGGCCGACAGCGGTCCCACGGCTTTCGGGAGGGCAGGTTCGACTAGCGTCGACGGTAAAGTCACGCCCTCTTCAATACCCGCATACGCACCGGTCAAACGCATGTTCGGCTCAAGTCGTTCGGCTCACAGTGAATCTGGAGCCGATGCCTTCTTGTCGGGGTGGCGGGATTCGAACCCACGACCTCTTCGTCCCGAACGAAGCGCGCTACCAAGCTGCGCCACACCCCGCGTGAAGCCACGACAGCGTATCGCACCGGCGGGTCGCTAAGCCAAACGCCTACGGGCGACGGCGCTCTGCACGGTCGCTCGCCTTTCCCCGTTCGCGAGACGTACACCAGGGCGGTATCTCACGCAGTACCGCGACCGTGGTGTACGCCTCGCGAACGCGACAAGAAAGCGGCAGCGATAAGGAACCGATCCCGACGTCGGCGAGCCGTGATCTGCGACACGCCGCGGGAAGCAACCGGATGTCGGTGGCGTTCTCCATCATGTAAGCAATCGACGAAGCGAGGACGAGATGACTGGTCTTGGCGCATCCATCTACCTGGGTTTCTTCGTGCTCGCCGCGGTGTGGCTGTTCCTCACCTCCGACGGTCCGCTGATCGGCGGTGAGGACGATCAGGGCCAGCGCCCCGAGCGTTCGAACTCGGCCAACACCGACGCGAACTCCGAGGGCTCGAGCCCCTGGCTGGTCAGCCACTCGTCGCAGAAGTAGGTGTCCGCATAGCGGTCGCCGCTGTCGGCGAGCAGTGTCACCACCGATCCGCTGCGACCCTCATCCCTCATCTCGGCCAGCAGGCCGAACGCCCCCCACAGATTCGTCCCGGTCGATGGGCCCACCCGCCGGCCCAGCACCGTGCTGGCATGCCGGGCCGCGGCAACCGAAGCGGCGTCCGGCACGACGACCATCCGATCGACCACGCCGGGCAGAAACGACGGCTCCACGCGAGGCCGGCCGATTCCCTCGATCCGCGACGACATACCGGTCACCACATCGCCGCGGCCCTGCGCGTAGGACGGGAAGAAAGCCGAGTTCTCCGGGTCGACCACACACAGTCGGGTGGCGTAGCGCCGGTAGCGGATGTAGCGGCCGATCGTGGCGCTCGTCCCGCCGGTACCCGCACCCACCACGATCCAGTCGGGCACCGGGTGCGCCTCGTCTCGCATCTGCTCGAAGATCGACTCGGCGATGTTGTTGTTACCGCGCCAGTCGGTGGCCCGCTCGGCGTTGGTGAACTGATCGATGTAGTGCCCGCCGGTCGCTTCGGCCAGCCGCTCGGCCTCGGCGTACACCTGACTGGATTTGGCGACGAAATGGCAACGGCCGCCCTGAGATTCGATCAGCGCGATCTTGCTGGCACTCGTCGATGACGGCATCACCGCGATGAACGGCAGGCCGAGCAGCGCCGCGAAGTACGCCTCGGACACCGCCGTCGACCCCGACGACGCCTCGATGATCGTGGTGCCCTCGGCGATCCACCCGTTGCACAGCGCGTAGAGGAACAGCGACCGCGCCAGCCGATGCTTGAGGCTGCCCGTGATATGCGTCGTCTCGTCCTTGAGGTACAGCTGCAGATCGCACCCGTCGCACCAGGCCGACGGCAACGGATAGCGCAACAGGTGGGTGTCTGCGCTGCGGCGTGCGTCGGCCTCGATCAACCGGACGGCGTCGTCCACCCACCCGCGTGGGCTGCTACGGCTTGCGGTGAGGGCCCTGTCGTTCACCGCACCGTCGGTCACCGCACCGCGACGCTCGGATGGGACGTGCCCGCCCGAGCGTCCGCGTCCTGACCGCCGGTCGGCGCCGCGACCAGTGTCAGCAGCGTGGCCTCGGGACGGCAGCAGAACCGCAGCGGCGCGTAGGGCGAGGTGCCGATGCCCGCCGAGACGTGCAGCTGGGTGTGCGCACCCCAGCGCGACGGGCCCTTGGCCCGCGAACGATCCAGGCCGCAGTTGGTGACGACGGCGCCGTAGAACGGCAGGCACAACTGGCCGCCGTGGGTGTGGCCGGCCATCACCAGCTGATAGCCGTCGGCCGCGAACCGGTCGAGCACCCGCGGCTCCGGCGAATGGGTCAGCCCCAGGGTGAGGTTCGCGGCGGGACTGGCCGCACCGGCGACGGTCTCATAGCGGTCCCGCGACAGATGCGGGTCGTCCACACCTGCGGCGGCGATGAGCTGACCCCGCACCTCCACCTCGCGGCGGGTGTGGGTCATGTCCAGCCAGCCGCGCTCGGTGAACGCCGCCCGTAGGTCCTGCCACGGCAGCGGTTCGCCGTGGATGCGATGGCCGGGCCGGGTGATGTAGTTGAGCGGGTTCTTCGGCGTCGGACCGAAATAGTCGTTGCTGCCGAACACGAACAATCCCGGCACCGAGAGCAGATCCGACAGCGACTGCACCACGGCGGGCACGGCCCGGGGGTGAGCGAGGTTGTCGCCGGTGTTGACCACCAGATCGGGTTCCAGGGCGATCAGCTCGCGCAGCCAGGCCTGCTTGCGCCGCTGTCCGGGCCGCATGTGGATGTCGCTGATGTGCAGCACCTTCAGCGGTGACGACCCGGGCGCCAGCACCGGCATCGTCACTTCTCGCACCACAAAGGCGTTGCGCTCGATCACCGCTGCGTAGCCGATGCCGGCGACCAGCGCACCGGCGGACGCCGCGGCGGAGTTCTTCAGGATCGTCGTCGAACGGGCGGACATGCTGCAGAGCCTACTGCCAGAGGTCCCGACGCAGCGCTCTCGACCGCTCGGTCGTTACCAACTGCACATCGATCACGGTGGGGGTGGCGGCGCAGGCGGAGGGGGTCCGAGCACGGGCACGGTGATCGGCGGCAGGCCGGGAATCTCGACAACCGTCTGGCCGACCGGGGCGGGAAGGCCGGGTATCGCGCCCGGCGGAGGGGGCGGAGGCGCCGGCGGAATGCCGTTGGAGACCTGGATCGTGATGATCGACCCCGGCACCGTCTGGCCCCCGGGCGACGTGCCGACCACGGAGCCGCGCGGCGCATTGCTGTTCACCGACGACGCCTGGTCGGCGACCTGGAAACCTGAGTCGCGCAACCGCTGGCGGGCGGCGCTCTCGGTCAGGCCCGACACGCTGGGCACCCGCGAGCCGGGGCCGCCCTCGACATAGCGCGGATCCGTCGGGGGCAGCCGGACCTCGCCGAAGTTGTTGGCGATCGGCTTCATCGCGGCGAACCACGTCCTGGCCGGTTCGTTACCGCCGTACAGATCGCCGTACCCGCACTTGCGCAGCGGGAACGAGCACAGTTCGCCGGGCGCGGTGGAGTCGTCGTAGATGTAGTTCCCGGCGGCGAGCGTGTTGGTGAAGCCTAGAAAGGCCGACGAGCGGTGAGCCTCGGTGGTGCCGGTCTTGCCCGACATCGGCAGGTCCCAGCCGACCGAACCGGCCGCCCCCGCCGCGGTGCCCGCCCCTTCGTCGTCCTTGCTCATGGCGTTGGCCAGCGTGTTCGCCAGGCCTTCGGGTACCGCCTGCTCGCAGGTCTCCGTGGTGACCGAGACCTCCTCGCCGTGTCGGTCGATGACCTGGGCGATCGGGTTCGGCGGGCACCACACGCCGCCGGAGGCCAGCGTCGCTCCGACGTTGGAGAACTCGAGCGCGTTGACCTCGATCGGCCCCAGCACGAAGGAGCCGAGGTTCTGCCGTTTGATGAAGTCGGCCAGGCTCTCGTTGCTGCCCGGGTCGTAGTCGCGGGCGGTGCCCGGCAGCGCGTAGGAGCGCAGCCCCAACCGGACCGCCATGTCGACGCTGCGCTGCACACCGACCTGCGAGATCAGCTTGGCGAACGCCGTGTTGGGTGACGTGGCCAATGCGTCGGTGATGTTCATGGCGCCGCGGTAACCGCCTGCGTTCTTCACACACCACGTCGCGGCCGGACAACCGGGGGTGTCGCTGCTGCCCAGTCCCTTGGCCTGGAACTGTGCGGGCACGTCGAGCTGGGCGTTGATGCCCATCCCCATCTCCATGGCCGCCGCGGTGGTGAACAGCTTGAACGTCGAACCAGCGCCGTCGCCGACCAGGGAGAACGGCTGGGGCTGCATGGTCTCACCCGCGTCGAGGTTCAGCCCGTAGGTCCGGCTGCTGGCCATCGCCAGCACCGGATGGGATTCCTTACCGGGCTTGATGACGCTCATGACGCTGGCGACGCCGTTGAGGTCCGGCGGGGCGAACTGGTTGACCGCCGCCTTCACCGGACCCTGGACATCGGGGTCGAGGGTGGTTCTGATCAGGTACCCGCCCCTGGCGACCTGCTCCTTGCTGATGCCCGCGCGCGCCAGGTACTCCAGCGCGTAGTCGCAGAAGAATGCGCGGTCGCCCGCGGCGATGCAGCCGCGCGGCAGCTCTTTGGGCTGCGGAAGGACGCCCAGCGGCTCCTCCTTGGCGGCGCGCAACGCGGCCGCTTCCTCGGGGATGTTCTGGATCATGGTGTCCAACACCAGGTTTCGACGGGCCAGCGCACCCTCGGGGTTGGTGTAGGGGTTCAGCGCGCTGGTCGACTGCACCATGCCCGCCAGCAGAGCGGCCTGCTGCCAGTTCAACTCCGAGGCGTTGATCCCGAAGTACGTCTGGGCGGCGTCCTGCACGCCGAAGGCGCCGTTGCCGAAAGACACCAGGTTCAGATAGCGGGTCAGGATCTCGGGTTTGGTGAACGTCTTGTCCAGCGTCAGCGCCATCCGGATCTCGCGCAGTTTGCGAGCCGGGGTGGTCTCGATGGCGGCCCGCTTCTCGGCGTCGGTCTGGGCGATCACCAGCAGCTGATAGTTCTTGACGTACTGCTGCTCGATCGTCGAACCGCCGCGGGTGTCGAGATTGCCGGACAGGTAACCGGACAGACCGGTCAGCGTGCCCTGCCAGTCGACGCCGTTGTGTTCGGCGAAACGCTTGTCCTCGATCGAGACGATCGCCAGCTTCATCGTGTTGGCGATCTGGTCGGTGGGCACCTCGAAGCGGCGCTGGTTGTACAGCCAGGCGATGACGTTGCCCTTGGCGTCGACCATCGTCGACACCTGCGGCACCTCACCCTCGACGAGTTGCGCCGAACCGTTGGCCACCACGTCGGAGGCCCGGTTGGACACCAAGCCGAAGCCGCCGACGACCGGAAACAGCAACGCCGCGGTGATCACGCTGGCCAGCAGAACGCACCAGGCGAGCTTGATCACCGTCACCGCCCGCGGAGGCGGCGTCGGCGGTGCACTCGGTGGGCAGTCCGGCATGACGTACAGACTAACGACGTCGCAAAATGTCGGCTCCTCACGGGCGATCGCCGGACCGCAAAAACGCGTCGAGCGGCGCGGACGTCAATTTTGCCGACTGACGGCACGGTCGTCCCAAAAAAGTGGAGGCGTACGTATTGCGCAAGACGGCTTTGACCATCTAATTTGGTCGGACAGTGCGATACAGGTCACACTGACCCCTCGCAATGTGACGTAGATCGCATGAGCGCTCTACTACCAGGGATCGCGCCGTACCGGTGTTGACCGGGGGGCGGTTGGAACGGAGGGAACTCTGGTGTCAGCTACGAGGCCCGCGGCGCGCAGGACCGCGATGACATCGTCGGCTCACAGCGTCGTCCACGGTGCCGAGGCCGAGGCCCGCATCGCCTGGGTGTCGCAGGCTCGATGCCGCCAGACCGATCCTGATGAGCTGTTCGTCCGGGGGGCCGCACAGCGCAAAGCCGCGGTGATCTGCCGGCATTGTCCGGTGATTCTCGAGTGCGGCGCCGACGCGCTCGACAACCGGGTGGAGTTCGGGGTCTGGGGTGGAATGACCGAACGGCAACGCCGCGCCCTGCTCAAGCAGCATCCCGAGGTCGTCTCCTGGGCGGAGTTCTTCAGCGCCCAGCGCAAACACCGCAACGCGGTCTGATCCGCGCGGGAGTCTTCGCCCGCTACGCGGCGCTCTCGCCGGTGATCTGATCGGCGATCGCCCGCAGCGCCTCCAGGTCTGAGACGTCGAACGGCAGCGAGGGCACGCCCACGATCGATACGTGCGGGTTGGCCCCGGTGAAGCGCGACAGCAGTCGGATCTCGCGTTTGGCGGTCATGGCCCGGTCGGCGTGAATCCGCAGCACCGCCGCCGGCACCGACTCCGGATCGCTCTTCTCGAGGGTTTCGGCGGCCTCCTCGGCCTTCTCGGCGTGCAGATCGCACAGCATCGGGTGGGTGCGGTTGAGGATCAAACCGGCCAGCGGCATGTGCTCCTCGGAGAGTCGGTCGACGAAGAACGACGCCTCGCGAAGCGCATCGGGTTCGGCCGCCGAGACCACCACGAACTGCGTCCCGCGCCGCTTGAGCAATTCATAAGTACGGTCGGCCTTCTCACGGAAGCCGCCGAACGTCGAGTCCAGGGACTGCACGAAAGACGCTGCGTCCGAGAGCATCTGCGAACCGAGAACCGTGGACAGCGCTTTCATCGCCAGCCCCATCGCGCCCGTGACCAACCGGCCGATACCCCGGCCTGGACCCAGCAGCAGCTTCCAGAGCCTGCTGTCCATGAAGCCGCCCAACCGTTTTGGCGCGTCCAGGAAATCCAACGCGTTGCGTGACGGCGGTGTGTCGACGACCACCAGATCCCACCGGTCCTCGGCCAGGAGCTGGCCGAGCTTCTCCATGGCCATGTACTCCTGAGTGCCGGCCAGCGAGGTGGCCACCGTCTGATAGAACTGGTTGTCCAGGATCTCTTGCGCCCGTTGGGTTCCCGAGTACTGGATGACCATCTCGTCGAACGTGCGGCGCATGTCGAGCATCATCGCGTGCAGTTCGCCCGACACCTCGGGGGCCAGCGGAACCCGTTGCGGGGTGTTGCCGAGCGTCTTGATGCCCAGCGCCTGGGCGAGCCGCTTGGCCGGGTCGATGGTCAGCACCACGACGGTCCTGCCGTACTCCGCCGCGCGCAGTGCCATCGCCGCCGCGGTGGTGGTCTTGCCGACGCCTCCCGCCCCGCAGCACACCACGACGCGGTTCGACGTGTCCTTGAGAATCGAGCCCATGTCGAGGGCCGGTGGAGTCGCACTCATCATCGCACCCCCTGGCGTTCGAGTTCTTCTGCGAGTTCGTACAGGCTGCCGAGGTCGACACCGTCGACGATCTGCGGCAACTGCAGGCGCGCCACGTCCAGCGCGTCGAGCTGCTCCGCGCTTTCGGCGCGCGCCTTGATCCGGGTCGCGTGCTGGATCGTCTCGGTCAACAGGCCGGCGAAATCGGAGTCCGACAACGTGATTCCAGCCTCGGCCAGTTCGGCTCGCACGGTGTCGGCGTCGATGTCTCCTTCGGCCGCCTTGGTCAACGCATCGGCAGGCAGGTAAGCGGGGATGTTGCGGTTGACGATGACGCTGCCGATGGGCAGGCCGAGTTCCTTGAGCTCGTCGATGGCCTCCAGTGTCTCCTGGATGGGCAGCGCCTCGAGCAGCGTGACCAGATGGATGGCGGTCATGTCGGAGTGCAGCACCTTGACCACGCTTTCGGCCTGGCCGTGCACCGGGCCGCCCTTGGCCAGATCCGACACCGCCTTGGTGACATCGAGGAACCGAGCGATGCGACCCGTCGGCGGGGAATCGACCACGACGGCGTCGTAGACGGGCTGTTTGCCTTTCTCCGCGCGGGTCACGATCTCGCGGATCTTGCCGGTCAGCAGCACGTCGCGCAGACCCGGCGCGATCGTGGTCGCGAACTCGACGGCCCCGATCCGGCGCATCGCGCGCCCGGCCAGACCCAGGTTGTAGAACATCTCGAGGTACTCCAGGAACGCGGCCTCGGTGTCGATGGCCAGCGCGTTGACCTGACCGCCGCCCTCGGCGGTCGCGATCTTGACCTCCTGGTAGGGCAGTGGCGGCACGTCGAACAACTGCGCAATGCCTTGGCGCCCTTCGACTTCCACCAACAGCACCTTGCGGCCGCCCGCGGCCAGCGCCAACGCCAGCGATGCAGCGATCGTCGATTTGCCGGTGCCACCCTTGCCGGTGACGAAGTGCAGGCGAGCCTTGCTCAGCCGGGAGGGCCAGCCGACGGATCTACCGCCATTGGTAGTGGGAGCCACCCGTGCATGCTAGCCAACGAACTTTCGCGCTCCGCAGGTCCGCGGCTCGTAGCCCTCCGGAGATAAGCTCGGGCGCATGACCGAATCGACCCGGTGGGAGTACTCCACCGTTCCGCTGCTGACCCACGCCACCAAGCAGATCCTCGATCAGTGGGGCGAGGACGGTTGGGAGTTGGTGTCTGTGCTGCCGGGGCCCACGGGTGAACAGCACGTCGCCTACCTCAAGCGTCCCAAGTGACACCCTCCGCGCGGCTGGCGGAGTTGGGCATCGAACTGCCTCCACTGGTCGCGCCGTTGGCGGCCTACGTGCCCGCGGTACGCACCGGCAACCTCGTCTACACCGCGGGCCAGCTGCCTATCCGAGACGGCGAGCTGGTGCTCACCGGGAAGGTCGGCGGTCCGGTGGCACCCGAGCAGGCCCATGAGCTGGCCCGGGTGTGCGCGCTCAACGCGCTGGCCGCGGTGCACTCGCTTGTCGGCATCGACGCGGTGACCCGGGTGGTCAAGGTGGTCGGGTTCGTCGCCTCGGCTCCTGGATTCCACGGTCAGCCGGGTGTGATCAACGGCGCGTCGGAACTGTTCGGTGAGGTGTTCGGGGAGGCCGGCGCGCATGCGCGTTCCGCGGTCGGGGTGTCCGAGCTGCCCAGGGACGCCCCGGTCGAGGTGGAAGTGATCGTGGAGGTCGCGTGACGGCGGAGCATCCGGCGTACGGAGGGCTGCGTCCGGTCACCGACACCGCCTCCGTGCTGCTGTGCGACAACCCCGGTTTGTTGACGCTGGAAGGCACCAACACGTGGGTGTTGCGCGGCCCCGGCAGCGACGAGATGGTCGTCGTCGACCCCGGACCCGATGACGACGAGCACGTCGGGCGGCTCGCGGAACTCGGCACGATTCCGCTGGTGCTGATCAGCCACAAACACGAGGACCACACCGGCGCCATCGACAAGATCGTCGACCGCACGGGTGCGGTGGTGCGATCCGTGGGCAGCGGATTCCTGCGAGGCCTCGGCGGCCCGCTCACCGACGGTGAGGTCATCGAGGCCGCCGGGCTGCGGATCACCGTGATGGCGACACCGGGGCACACCGTGGACTCGGTGTCGTTCCTGCTCGACGACGCGGTGCTGACCGCCGACACCGTGCTGGGCCGCGGGACGACCGTCATCGACAAAGAGGACGGCAGTCTCGCCGACTACCTCGAGTCACTGCAGCGGCTGCGGGGCCTCGGGCCGCGCACCGTGCTGCCCGGACACGGGCCCGATCTCGAGGACCTCGAAGCCGTCACCGACATGTACCTGGCACACCGCGAAGAGCGGCTCGACCAGGTGCGCGCGGCGTTGCGAGAGCTCGGCGACGACGCCAGCGTGCGACAGGTCGTCGAGCACGTCTATACCGACGTCGACGAGAAGCTGTGGGACGTGGCCGAGTGGAGCGTCCAAGCGCAGCTCGACTATCTGCGCGCCTGAGTTGTGGAGTCCTACCGGCGCTCATCGCCGGTGCGGCTCCACAAATCGCTACCGCGCTCGGCGGGCCAGCCGTTCCGAGTCGGAGATCAGAACGCTCTTGCCCTCCAAGCGAATCCAACCGCGATGAGCGAAGTCGGCGAGCGCCTTATTGACGGTCTCCCTCGACGCGCCGACGAGCTGGGCGATCTCCTCCTGGGTGAGGTCGTGGGTCACCCGCAGCGCGCCACCCTCCTGGGTGCCGAACCGCTGCGCCAGCTGAAGCAGCTGCTTGGCCACCCGGCCGGGAACGTCGGTGAAGATCAGGTCGGCGAGGTTGTTGTTGGTGCGACGCAACCGGCGGGCGAGCACCCGCAGCAGCTGCTCGGCGATCTCGGGCCGGTCGGCGATCCACGCCCGCAGCGCGTCGCGGTCCATCGACACCGCGCGAACCTCGGTGATGGTGGTCGCGCTCGACGTCCGCGGACCGGGGTCGAAGATCGAGAGTTCACCGAACATGTCCGACGGACCCATGATCGTGAGCAGGTTCTCGCGGCCGTCCGGCGAGCGGCGCCCGATCTTGACCTTGCCGGAAATGATGATGTAGAGCCGGTCGCCGGGCTCACCCTCGGCGAACACGGTGTGTCCACGGGGGAAGTCGACTGGCTGCAGTTGCTTGGTCAGCGCGGTGACGGCGCTGGGTTCGACCCCCTGGAAGATTCCGGCCCGCGCCAGGATCTCGTCCACGTTGCCCCTCTTAAGCTGTTAGGTGAAGCCGACCTCTATCGGTAAGCGAGATAAGTCTAGAGGTACCCGGTTTCGTGACCAGCCCACGCTACACACGATCGGCATGTCGGGTCTGCTGAAATTCGGGATTCATCGTCTGCTGCGGATATGGCCGTACCGGCAGATCCTCGTCCCGAATAACCGCCGTTGACCCGCTCGTGGCCGCGTGCGCGACGTGTTGGCGAAGACGCAGCCCGTCCAATGCCCGGCTCATTCCGTCGCGCGCCAGCGTGTCGACGTCCAGCGGCTCGGCGTGCTCGAAGAACTGCGCCACATCGGTGGCGGAGACCGTGTCGCGGTGCAGGCCGGCCTCCAGGCGCTGCAGCCCGAGCGTCGCAGCCATCAGCAACCCGGGAATCAGGCCAACGAGCAACCACGACACAAGGCAGAAGTAAACACGCCGAAAGTCTCAGCGGGATCACGAATCGTCACCGGTCCGCAGTAGGTCGACGGCGCGATCCGCGGTGGCTTTGTCTCAGCCTCTCAGTACGCTGGCATTCGTGACCGTAAGCGAGGCGTCGGCAAAGAAGGCGGGTACGCGTAAGCGCGCCCGGAATCGGGACGGCGAGACGCGGATTGGCCTCGTCCGTCGCGCGCGGCGCATGAATCGCACGCTGGCGCAGGCGTTTCCGCACGTGTACTGCGAGCTGGACTTCACCAATCCCCTCGAGCTCACCGTCGCGACGATCCTGTCGGCCCAAAGCACCGACAAGCGGGTCAACCTCACGACACCGGCGCTGTTCAAGAAATATCGCACCGCCCTGGACTACGCGCAGGCCGACCGCACCGAACTGGAAGAGCTCATCCGGCCCACCGGGTTCTTTCGCAACAAGGCGAACTCGCTCATCAGGCTGGGCCAGGAACTCGTCGAGCGGTTCGACGGGGAGGTTCCGGCGACCATGGAGGAGCTGGTCAGCCTGCCGGGGGTCGGGCGCAAGACCGCCAACGTCATCCTCGGCAACGCATTCGGCGTCCCCGGCATCACGGTCGACACCCACTTCGGCAGGCTCGTCCGCCGCTGGGGGTGGACCACCGAAGAGGATCCGGTCAAGGTCGAGCACGCGGTCGGCGAGTTGATCGAGCGCAGTGAGTGGACCGATCTGAGCCACCGGGTGATCTTTCACGGCCGCCGCGTCTGCCACGCGCGCAAGCCGGCGTGCGGCGTCTGCGTGCTGGCCGACGACTGCCCCTCGTTCGGCATCGGCCCCACCGACCCCCTGATCGCCGCGCCGCTGGTCAAGGGGCCCGAAACCGAGCATCTGCTGGCCTTGGCCGGCCTGTAGCCGCAACCGCCGCGATCGACCGTGCGTACCTCCACCCGTTGGACCGTCGTGGTGCTCGTTGTTCTCGTGGCGCTCGGGTGGGCACTGTGGTCGCAGCTGGACCGCGACACCGACTCCCCCGGGGCACCGACGCAGGACAGTGCGCGCGACCGCCGTGCCGCCGACACCGCCGAAGCGCTGGCGGGCCCGCGGGCCGAGGCCGACCTGCCGCCGTGCCCCGCGCCGGGAGCCGGGGCGGGACCCGAGGCATTGCGCGGCATCACGCTGGAGTGCGCGGGGGACGGGGTGATGGTCGACGTGGCCAAGGCGCTGGCCGGCCGCGTCGTCGTGCTCAACCTGTGGGCGTACTGGTGCGCGCCGTGCGCCGCCGAACTCCCCGCGATGGCCGAATACCAGCGACGCATGGGACCGGACGTGACCGTGCTGACGGTGCACCAGGACGAGAACGAGACCGCGGCGCTGCTGCGGCTGGCCGAACTCGGCGTGCGGCTGCCCACATTGCAGGACGGCAGGCGGCTGATCGCCGCCGCGCTGCGGGTACCCAACGTCATGCCCGCAACCGTGGTCTTGCGCGCGGACGGTAGCGTTGCTGAGGTCCTGCCGCGCTCTTTCACCAGCGCCGATGAGATCGCCGCAGCGGTGGGGCCGCAGGTCGGCGCGAGGACGGGAGAGCCGGGGTGAGCTGGGTCAGCGAGGGCAGCGGTCTGACGCCCGATGCCGCTCCGGCCTGGCTCAAACCGTTGCTGGACAACGCCGGCGACATCAAGCGGGCGTACCGCAGGCGCGTACCGCCCGAGCTGCTCGCGATGGTCACCAGCGAAGGCAAACCGGCGCAGGCCGACGCCCGCGAGGCTGCGGTGCTGGTGTTGTTCTCCGGACCATCCGACTCCCCGACCGGCGGTGTGCCCGACGACGCCGACCTGCTGGTCACGGTGCGCGCGGGAACCCTGCGACACCACGCAGGTCAGGCCGCGTTTCCCGGTGGTGCCGTCGAGCCCGGCGACCACAGCCCGGTGCAGACGGCGCTGCGGGAGGCCAACGAGGAAACCGGGATCGACGCCGAGCGGTTGCATCCGCTCACCACGATGGAGCGGTTGTTCATACCCCCGTCGGGATTTCACGTCGTGCCGGTGCTCGCCTACTCGCCGGACCCCGGACCGGTGGGCGTCGTCGACGAGGCCGAGACCGCGCACGTCGCCCGGGTCCCGGTCCGCGCGTTCATCAACCCCGAGAACCGAATCATGGTGTACCGCAAGGCCAACACCCGGCGGTACGCGGGTCCGGCGTTCCTGCTCAACGAGATGCTGGTGTGGGGTTTCACCGGTCAGGTGATCTCGGCGATGCTCGACGTCGCCGGATGGGCCCAGCCGTGGAATACCGGCGACGTGCGCGAACTGGAGGACGCAATGGCGCTCGTCGGCCGCGGCGCCGGTTACGGTGATGCACAACCATGACATCGTCACAGTGGGTGGACCTCGTCGTCCTCGGCATCGCCTTCGTGGCGGGTATTTCGGGCTGGCGCTCGGGCGCGCTGGGCTCGATGCTGTCGTTTCTCGGGGTGGTGCTCGGTGCCGTCGCCGGGGTGCTGCTGGCGCCCCATCTGGTCGCCAACATCGAGGGGCCCCGCACCAAGCTGTTCGTGACGCTGTTTTTGATCCTGGCGCTGGTCGTCGTCGGCGAGATCGCCGGCGTCGTGCTCGGCCGGGCGGTGCGCAGCGCCATCCGCAACCGCTCGCTGCGGGCGGTCGACTCGCTGATCGGGGTGGCAATCCAGATCGTGGCCGTCCTGGTGGCCGCGTGGATGCTGACGTACCCACTGCAGTCGTCCGACCAACCGAACCTCGCCGCGGCCGTGCGTGGCTCGCAGGTGCTCAAGGAGGTCAACGACCTGGCGCCGGGGTGGCTGCGCGAGGTGCCGAAGCGGCTCTCGGCGTTGTTGGACACGTCCGGGCTGCCCGATGTGCTGCAGCCCTTCGGGCGCACCCCGATCGTGGCCGTCGACGCGCCCGACGCCGCACTGGCCGCGGACCCGGTCGTGGCGTCGGCGCGGCCCAGCGTCGTCAAGATCCGCGGGGTCGCCCCGGGTTGCCAGAAGGTCCTCGAAGGAACCGGCTTCGTCGCAGCCAGCAACCGCGTGATCTCGAACGCGCACGTGGTCGCCGGATCGGAGAGCGTCACCGTCGAGGCCGACGGGCAGACCTACGACGCCTTCGTCGTGTCCTACGACCCGCAAGCCGACATCTCGATCCTCGACGTGCCGGACCTGCCGTCGGCCCCGTTGTCGTTCGCCGACACACCGGCCACCACCGGCACCGACGCCGTCGTGATGGGCTATCCCGGCGGCGGGAACTTCGTCGCCACACCGGCGCGCGTCCGCGAGATCATCGAGCTGAGCGGTCCCGACATCTATCGCACCACCACCGTCGAGCGCGAGGTCTACACGATCAGAGGAACTGTGCGCCAAGGTAATTCGGGTGGCCCGATGATCGACCGTGAGGGGCGGGTGCTGGGCGTGGTGTTCGGTGCCGCGGTCGACGACGCCGACACCGGTTTCGTGCTGACCGCCAACGAGGTGTCGGCGCAACTGGCCAAGTTGGGCAACAGCGAACGCGTGCCCACCGGCGCCTGCATCGCCTAGCCGTACACCTGCCCCACGAAACGGGACAACTGGTCGTTGACCGTGTCCGGTGCCTCCTCGTGACCGAAATGCCCTGCGCCATCGATGGATACGTACCTGCCATGCGGTGCGTAACGCTGCGTCCGGTACACCGGGTCGGCCAGTACGTACGGGTCGGCGACACCCCGCATGTGCAGCACCGGCACGCTGATGGGCCGCTTCATCGTGCGCATGAAACGGCGACCCTCGCCGCGGAGTTGGCTGCGCACCGCCCACCGCTGATACTCGAGCGCCGAGTGCGCGGCCCCGGGTATCTGAATGGCGCGGCGCATGTGCGCGATGGTCTCGGAGAAGTCCTCGGTCCCAAGCCATTTGTCACCCGCACGGCTGCGCACAAGGCGTTCGAGTTCGGCGCCGTCGTTGCGGGTCAACGCCCGCTCGGGCCACATCGGCACCTGGTAGCGCAGCATCCAGGGCAGCAGCGCGCGACCCTGGTCGCGGCGGCGCAGCGCCGAGGCACGCAGTGCCGCCGGATGCGGTGAGCTGACCACCGCGATCGCCCGGACCGCACGCGGATGCAGCACCGCGGTGGCCCAGCACACCAGGCCGCCGTCGGCATGCCCGACCAGCGTTGCGCTCTTGTGTCCCAGCGCCCGCACCAGGCCCGCGGTGTCGCCGGCCAGCGTCCAGCCGTCATAGCCCCGCGGGGGTTTGTCGCTGGCGCCGTAACCGCGCAGGTCGACGGCGACCACGCGGGCACCGGTCAAGCCGCGCAGTTGATGGCGCCAGGACCACCAGAACGACCCGAATCCGTGCAGCAGGATGACCAGCGGCTGCTCGGCGCCCGCGGCCGCCTCGCTCTGCGCTTCGACCACATGGAAGCGAATACCGTTGGCGTGCACCTTCAGATGCCGCCATGGCCCGTCGATACGGACGACCGACGGAGCGGGTGGGGGCACTTACCAGCCCGACGGGTCGGCGGTCGACACCGGCTTTCCGTCGCCCGAGGCGATCTCCTTGGTCCTGTCATGGCCCGGCGTCAGCGCTTCGGGGATCTCCTTGACCGATTCGATCGTCTTCTGCGGCCCGCGGATTCGTCGCACCTTCAGATAGCCGAGGAAGGCGAATATGGCGGTGACGACGACCATCAGGCCGAACACGATCAGGTACGCCGCCCACTTCACCAGCCACAGGTCGAGCAGCTCACCGAGGAAGAAGAAGAAAAAGAACGTCGAGTAGAACAGCACGACCAGCGCGAGGATGAAGAAGACGCTGCCGGTCAGTCCCTTCTTGACGTCGCGGGTGATCTCGGCCTTGGCCAGCTCGACCTCGGCGCGCACCAGCGTGGACACCTGTGCGGTCGCGTCCTTGACGAGGTCACCGATCGACGGGTCGGCCTTTGGCGCATGCGGATCGACCAGCGGTATCGACGTGACGGTGGTCGGCGCGCCATTCCTGCGATCGCTCACGACGGTTCCTCCCGCATTGGCCGGATCGCCGGATGTCCCGGCGTTGGTCCCATTGCCGGCGCCGCCGGCGATGGTGTCGGTCGCGACTCATGTTGCCATGTGGCGTGCGCTCAAACGATCCCGGCCGACGATAGACTGGCCGGATCAGTGGCAGGGCAGGTCGGGGCGCGTCGATAGGGGAAACGTTCACGTGAAGACCAGCGGCCTCCAGCTGTGCCGTCTCGCCACGACCATCGTCGTCGCCGCGGCAGCTCTGCTCTGCATGCCCGCCGCCGCGCACGCCCAGGGGTTGGTCGCGCTCGGCGGCGGCTCGGGCCTGGTCGTCAACGGCGAGACGCTGTGCACGCTCACCGCGATCGGCAACGACAACCGGGGGCGACTGGTGGGCTTCACCTCCGCACACTGCGGCGGGCCCGGCGCCACAGTCAGTGCCGAAGGCGTCGATGCCGCCGGCGTGGTGGGCACGATGGTCGCGGGCAACGACGCCCTGGACTACGCCGTCATCGAGTTCGATCCGCAGAAGGTGCGCCCGGTCAACAACGTCGACGGGTTCCAGATCGACGGCCTGGGACCCGATCCGGTCGCCGGTGACATCGCCTGCAAACTCGGGCGCACGACCGGGTACTCGTGCGGCGTGACGTGGGGCCCGGGTGAGGAGCCGGGCACCATCGTCAACCAGGTGTGCGGTCAGCCAGGGGATTCCGGCGCGCCGGTCACCGTCAACAACCGACTGGTCGGCATGATCCACGGCGCCTTCTCCGAGGCCCTGCCCACGTGCGTCATCAAGTACATCCCGCTGCACACCCCCGCGGTGACCATGTCGTTCAACACGCAGTTGGCCGACATCACGGCCAAGAACCGGCCGGGGACGGGCTTCGTCCCCGTCGGCGCCGCCTGATCCCGCGGGTGCTCACCTAGCTTTCGGTCTTGCTGGCGCGGATCGCCTCGAACACGTTCGGATCGACCAGTGTCGACGTGTCGCCGAGTTCGCGGCCTTCGGCCACGTCCCGCAGAAGCCGGCGCATGATCTTGCCGCTGCGCGTCTTGGGCAGTTCGGGTACGACGTGAATCTCCCTGGGCCGGGCGATCTTTCCGATCTCCTTGGCGACCTGTGCGGAAAGTTCCTGCACCATGTCGTCGCTGTCTTTGGCGTGCGACTCGAGGATGACGAATGCGCAGATGCCCTGGCCGGTGGTCTCGTCGCTGGCGCCGACGACCGCGGCCTCGGCGACATGGGAGTGCCCGACCAACGCCGACTCGACCTCTGCGGTCGAAATGCGGTGTCCCGATACGTTCATCACGTCATCGATGCGGCCGAGCACCCAGATGTCGCCGTCGGCGTCGACCCTGGCCCCGTCGCCGGCGAAGTACCAACCCTGCTTCTCGAACCGCTTCCAGTAGGTCTCCTTGTACCGCTGGGGGTCCTTCCAGATACCGCGCAGCATCGCAGGCCACGGTTGATCGAGGACGAGGTAGCCGGTGACATGCTCGGCGCCTTCGGCCTCGGGCGACAGATCGTTGCCCTCGTCATCGACGATCCTGGCCGTGATGCCCGGCAGTGGTGTCATCGCCGCACCCGGCTTGGCCGCCGTCACACCGGGCAACGGGGAGATCATGATCGCCCCGGTCTCGGTCTGCCACCAGGTGTCGACCACCGGAGTCCGGTCGCCGCCGATGACCTTGCGATACCACCGCCAGGCCTCCGGGTTGATCGGCTCGCCGACCGACCCCAGCAGGCGCAAGCTGGACAGGTCGTGGGCGTCGGGGATCTCACGACCCCACTTCATGAACGTGCGGATCAGGGTCGGGGCGGTGTAATAGATTGTCACACCGTACTTTTCGATGATCTCGAAGTGACGGTGCTCGCTCGGGGAGTTGGGAGTGCCCTCGTAGACCACTTGTGTGCACCCGTTGGACAGTGGGCCGAACACGATGTAGCTGTGCCCGGTGACCCAGCCGATGTCGGCGGTGCACCAGTACACGTCGGTTTCCGGCTTGGCGTCGAACACGTAGTAGTGGGTGTAGGACGACTGGGTGAGAAAGCCGCCGGAGGTGTGCACGATGCCCTTGGGCTTGCCCGTGGTGCCCGAGGTGTACAGCAAGAACAGCGGATGTTCGGAGTCGAACGCCTCGGGAGTGTGTTCGGTGGAGGCGGCGTCGACGATGTCGTGCCACCAGACATCGCGGCCCTCAGTCCACGGCACGTCGATGCCGGTGCGCTCCACCACCAGCACGTGCTCGACGGATGCCTGGCCCTGCACCGCTTCGTCGACGCCGGTTTTCAACGGCACCGCCTGACCGCGTCGGTACTGCCCGTCGGTGGTGATGACCAACTTGGCCTCGGCGTCCTCGATGCGCGCGGCCAGCGCCGAGGATGAGAACCCGGCGAAGACCACGCTGTGCAGCACCCCGAGACGCGCGCACGCCAGCATCGCGATGATCGCCTCCGGGATCATCGGCATGTAGATGGCGGCCCGGTCCCCCGCGCGGAGTCCCAGTTCTGTCAGCGCGTTGGCGGCCTTGCAGACCTCGTCTTTGAGTTGGGCGTAGGTCAGCGCGTGCGAGTCACCGACCGGTTCGCCCTCCCAGTACAGGGCCACCCGGTCGCCGTGGCCGGCTTCGACGTGGCGGTCCACGCAGTTGTAGGCCACGTTGAGTTTTCCGCCGACGAACCATTTGGCGAACGGGGCGTCCGACCAATCGAGCACCTCGCCGAACGGTGTCTCCCACTCGAGCCGATTGGCCTGCTCCGCCCAGAAGGCCAATCGGTCCTTCTCGGCCTGACGGTAAAGGTCCTCGGTCGCATTCGCCTGCTCGGCGAACTCCGGAGACGGGGGATAGACGGACGGACCGTGAGCGTGCTGCGCCGATGACTCTGCCATATCTGTGAGGGTAGTCACCTTGTCGCGCTCACACATTGGCATGCCACAGTCCGCTGGGCCGACGGGCTGGGCCGCCGGGTGCGTCCGGTGCGGACAGCGTCGTGGCTTGCGGGGTCAGCGGTGGGCTAGCGTGTGCTGCCGTGACCGGTGGCTTCGCGAAGGACCCGTTGGCGCCGCTGGCCGAACTGCCCGGCGTGGCCGAGGCAGCCGAGGAGGCCCGCGAAGCGCTGGGCCGCGCACACCGCCACCGAACCAACCTGCGGGGCTGGCCGAAGAGTGCCGCCGAAGCCGCGCTGCGGGCCGCCCGAGCGTCGTCGGTGCTCGACGGCGGTGCGCTTCACCTGTCCGACGACGGCACCCCCGATCCGGTGCTGGCCGGGGCGCTGCGGGTGTCCGAAGCGGTGGAAGGCGGGGCGACGACACTGGTCGGTGTGTGGCAGCGCGCCCCGCTGCAGGCCATCGCCCGGTTGCACGCGCTGGCGGCCGCCGACATCGCAACCGACGACCGGTTGGGTCGCCCGCGCCAGGACGCCGATGTCAGCACCCGGCTGACCCTGCTGGCCGACATCTTGACTGGAGGCACCCGGGTCCCGGCGCCCGTGCTCGCCGCCGTCGTGCACGGTGAGCTGCTCACGCTCGCCCCGTTCGGTGCCGCCGACGGTGTGGTGGCGCGGGCGGCGTCGCGGTTGGTGACGATCACCACCGGACTGGACCCGCACGGGCTCGGCGTGCCGGAGGTTCACTGGATGCGCCGGTCCGGCGACTACGACGCCGCGGCGCGGGGTTTCTCATCCGGAACTCCCGACGGCCTGACCGCCTGGATCCTGTTGAGCTGTCACGCATTGCACGCGGGAGCCCGCGAGGCGCTGTCGATCGCGCAGGCGGCCTCGTCGTCCTGAGGGGTTGCTGGAAGGGACGGCCGGCACGCGCCGTCGACCGGCCTTCCAATGCGAAGCGGGCGACGCTCCGAACGTGGTTCGGCTCGTCGCCCGCTAGCACGGAGACCGGTTACCAAGCGTGCTCTGATGGGCTGCGTGGGTGACCTCGGCGTCTTGTCGATGCGCTTCGACTGCAACCCCACCCAAAGGGTCGCTATAGCCGTCCGCTCTTCGCAAATACGCAGGCCCGCAACACTTTTGCCTATTCCGCGGCATGTGCTCCGCGTGGGTGCCGGGTTCCGTGCTGGGGAGCCTGAAGCGGGAGATTCGAGCCTTCTCTTCCGACTCGATCTTGGCCTCTCCAAGCTTCCGTGACTCCTTTGTACCCCGTGACCGCGATCACATCAAGGGCCAAATCGGCGCTAGTCCGGATCGTTACGTGGAGCCGTGCCGGCGGGCGAAGAGTTGGCTAGAACGCGAAGCGCCGCAACAGCGAATAGGTCAGTGCGCCGGCGGCCAGAGCGCTGATGCCCACCGCCGCAGTGGTGGCCACGGCCGCGCCCGAGGGGGCCGGGATCCGGTCCCGCAGCGACACCGGTTTGGAGAAGTCGAGCACGGGCCAACCCCGGGCCGCGGCTTCTCTTCGCAACGCGCGGTCGGGATTGACCACGTTCGGATGCCCGACGGTCTCGAGCATCGGTAGGTCGGTGATCGAGTCGGAATAGGCATAACAATGCTCGAGCGCATAGCCCTCGCGCGCGGCCAGTTCCCGGATCGCGGCGACCTTGCCTTCGCCGTAGCAGTAGAACGCGATCTCCCCGGTGTATTTGCCGTCCTCGACGACCATACGAGTGGCCATCGCGTGTGTGGCGCCCAGCGCCCTGGCGATCGGCGCGACGATCTCCTCGCCGGACGCCGACACCATCACCACGTCGCGGCCGCACAGTTTGTGGTCGGCGATCAGCTCGGCCGCCTCCGCGAAAACCAACGGGGTGACGACGTCATGCAGGGTTTCGCCGACGATCGACTTCACCTGCTCGACGTCCCAGCCGGCGCACATGTTCGTGACGTAGGCGCGCATGCGGTCCATCTGGTCGTGGTCGGCGCCGGACATCAGGAACACGAATTGGGCGTACGTCGACTTCAGGACCGCCCGTCGATTCAATAGTCCTTGCTCAAAAAAAGGTTTGCTGAAAGCCAGAGTGCTGCTTTTTGCGATGACCGTCTTATCGAGGTCGAAGAAGGCGGCAGTTCGGACCGGACCGTCCGTCGGGGCGGCCGCCGCCGAAGCGTCCGGCGCCTCGGCCGGCGGACCAGATGCGCTCACAGCGCCAGCATAGGGGCCCGCGCGTGACAATAGCCGGGATGATGTACAAAGTGGCAGGTTATGACAGGTGTCGGAGATACGACACTTCCGTAAATTGGGTCTCTTTTCTCAGCGCGCAGCACTTGCGCCCAAGCCGACTGGCGTGTGTATAGTGAGCCTTACCCGGCTTATGTCGGGTGTGCATCAGCCCGACCCCCCGGGGCTGATACACGACGACCTCCGCCTCCTCCCCCCCTGGCGGGGGTCGTCCCTTTTTCGGGACTTTTCGCAATCCGGATATGTGCTGCCATTCACGGTGGTTGCGGAACGCCGTTTTCGTTTGCGGTCTCTCGCCTGGTCCATTCACAAGATCGAGGTAATCCACAGATCACGCGTCCCCGGTAGCGTCACCGCGCGCTTGCCCCACAGGGTGAGGAAGTGGCTTCGTCAAGTGGATACCTCGCGCTGATCGCCGACCCTGCGCTTCGGGAGGACGTGGATCGGGTGTGTGCGGCAGCCGGTACACCGGTCGTCCATGCGTCGGAGCCCTCCAGCCGCAAGGTCTGGACCGAGGCGGCCGCCGTCGTGCTCGACCTCACGTGCGCTCGCCGATGCGTGGCCCGCGCGTTGCCGCGGCGTACCCGTGTCGTTCTGGTGGGCCGCGCCGAACCCTGCGGAGCCGACTGGCAGGTGGCCATCGAAGTCGGCGCCCAGCGAGTCCTCACCCTGCCCGAACAGGACGACGAGCTGATGGCGGAGTTGGCCGGGGCCGCCGAGGAGCTGCAGGAGGAGGGCAGTCGCGGTGCGGTCGCGGCCGTCGTCGCCGGCCGGGGCGGCGCAGGCGCATCGGTGTTCGCGACCGCACTGGCGCTGAGCGCACCCGAGGCGTTGTTGATCGACGTCGACCCGTGGAGCGGGGGTATCGATCTGGTGGTCGGCGGGGAAGCCGAATCCGGGCTGCGCTGGCCGGATCTGAGGCTCCACGGCGGGCGGCTGAGCTACGGGTCGTTGCGTGACGCGTTACCGCGCGTACGGGGCGTCACCGTCCTGTCCGGCAGCCGCACCGGTTGCGACGTCGACCCCGTACCGCTCGGTGCCGTGATCGACGCGGGCAGTCGCGGTGGTGCAACGGTTGTATGTGACGTCCCGAGGCGGTCGACCGCTGCGGCCGAGACCGCCCTGGCCGCCGCCGATCTCGCCGTCGTCCTGACACCCGCCGACGTGCGGTCCTGCGCGGCGGCCGACACGGTCGCCCGGTGGGTATCGACGCTCAACCCGAACTCGGGTGTGGTGGTGCGCGGTCCCGCACCGGGCGGGCTGCGGTCGGCGGAGGTTGCCGAGATCGTCGGCCTGCCGCTGCTTGCGGGGATGCGTCCGCAACCCGGTGTGGCGGTCACCCTCGAGCGGGGCGGATTGCGGATCGGCCGTCGGTCACCGCTGGGCCGCGCGGCGCGCAGGGTGTTGACGATTCTGCAGCAGCATCCGGCGGTCGCCGCATGAGCGACTCGTTGATCGACCGGGTCCGCGAGCGGCTCGCGGCCGAACCGGCACCTCTTCGGCCGACGGTGGTGGCCGCGGCGATCCGCGCCGAGTCCGGCGGTGTGCTCGGCGATACCGAAGTGCTCAGCGGTCTGCGCCTGTTGGAGACCGAGTTGACCGGCGCGGGTGTGCTCGAACCGCTGCTGTCGGCCGAGGACACCACCGATGTCCTGGTCACAGCGCCCGACGCGGTGTGGGTGGATGACGGTAACGGGTTGCGCCGCACCGGGATCCGCTTTCCGGATGAGGGCTCCGTGCGCAGGCTCGCGCAACGGTTGGCGCTCGCGGCCGGACGCCGCCTCGATGAGGCGCAACCATGGGTTGACGGCCAGTTGACCGGGCTCGGCACCGGCCAGTTCACGGTGCGCCTGCATGCGGTGCTGCCACCGATCGCTTCCGCGGGAACGTGTCTGTCGCTGAGGGTCCTGCGCCCCGCCTCTCAGGACCTGGCGTCGCTGACCGCCGCCGGCGCGATCGACCCGGCCGCCGCCACCCTCCTCGACGGCATCGTGCGCGCACGGCTGGCGTTTCTGGTCTCGGGAGGCACCGGAGCGGGCAAGACAACCCTGTTGGCGGCCCTGCTCGGCGCGGTTCCGGCAACCGAACGCATCGTCTGCGTCGAGGACGCCTCGGAACTCGCCCCGCCCCATCCGCATCTGGTGAAGCTGGTGGCCCGGTGCGCCAACGTCGAAGGCGCCGGTGAGGTGGCGGTGCGCGACCTGGTCAGGCAGGCGCTACGGATGAGGCCCGACCGCATCGTCGTCGGTGAGGTTCGCGGCGCCGAGGTGGTCGACCTGCTCGGCGCGCTCAACACCGGTCACGATGGCGGCGCCGGAACCGTGCACGCCAACAGCCCGGGGGAGGTGCCCGCTCGCCTCGAGGCGTTGGCCGCGCTCGGTGGACTCGACCGGGCCGCCTTGCACAGCCAGCTTGCCGCCGCCGTGCAAGTGGTGATTCACGTCGACCGTGACCGGGCGGGCATGCGCCGACTCAGCGAGATCGCGGTGCTGTCGGCCGGAGCCGACGGCCGGGTCCGCGCCTCCACAGCCTGGCGTCTGGGGCACGGCTTCGGCGGCGGTGCACAGCGACTCAACGAGCTGACCGGTGAACGGGGCTGCGCGTGAGCCCCGCCGCGCTCGCCCTGGCGCTGGCGCTGCTGATCGCACCCGGTCCGCGGCGGCGGTGCACGTCCGCGCCGCGCCAACGCCGCCTCACGTTCCGGATCCCGCTGGCGTTATGGCTGGTCGCCATCGTCGTCGCCCTGCTGGTCGTTGCGCCGGTCGGGGTCGTGGTGGCGGCGGTGATCGCTGCTGCCACCGTCCAAGCCCGCAGCAGGCGTCGGCGCGCAGATCGGGTGCGGGCGAAGGAGGCCGCGGCCCTGGAGGGTGCGCTCGACGTCCTCGTCGGGGAGTTGCGCATCGGCGCCCATCCGGTAACCGCGTTCGACACGGCGGCCGACGAGGCCGACGGTGCGGTCTCGACAGCGCTGCGCACGGTGTCGGCCAGGGCGCGGATGGGAGGCGACGTGGCGGCCGGGATGGCCAGCGTGGCACGACGATCGGCGCTGCCGACGTATTGGCGCCGACTCGCGGTCTGCTGGGATCTGGCTCAGTCACACGGCCTCGCCATCGCGGCGCTGATGCACACCGCGCACCGGGACGTCGTTGCGCGGGAACGCTTCTCGGCTCAGCTCAGCGCGGGGATGGCCGGTGCGCGGACCACCGCCACCGTCCTTGCGGCGCTGCCGTTGCTGGGTGTCGCGCTCGGTGAGTTGGTCGGCGCCCATCCGCTGCGCTTTCTGTTCTCGACCGGACAGTGGCTGCTGGTCATCGGTGCGGCGCTGACGTGTCTGGGCTTGGCCTGGTCGGACCGGATCACCGGCGGGGTGACCAGATGACACTGGCCGCCCTGCTACTCGCGATCGCTGCGCTGATCGGAGGCACCGATGGCCGCGCCCGTGTCCGGGGCACTCACAGCCCGAATCCCAAGGAGCACCACAAAGTCCGGGTCGATGATCCGTTGGCGTTGGCCTCGGCGCTCGACGTGCTGGCCGCCTGTCTTCAATCGGGAATGGCGGTGGCCGGGGCCGCCGCAGCCGCCGCGCCCTGCGCACCGCCGACGGTGGCTCGGGTATTGGCCCGCGCGGCGGATCTGCTTGCGCTGGGCGCCGACCCGGCGACCGCGTGGGCCGATGCACCCGACGGCGACCGCAGCCTCGACGCATTGTTGCGGCTGGCGCGACGGTCGGCTTCCTCGGGAACCGCACTCGCGCAAGGGGTCAGCGCGCTGGCAACCCGGTCGCGCGACGACGCGGCCGACACCGCGCGCGCCGCCGCCGAACGTGCCTCCGTCTTGATCGCGGCCCCGCTGGGGGTCTGCTACCTGCCGGCGTTCTTCTGCCTGGGCATCGTCCCGGTCGTCGCGGGGTTGGCCGGAGACGTGCTGCAGTCGGGGATTTTGTGAAGGACAACGAGTGGGGAGAAAAGGTGAGGATGGGCAACAGGATTCGAGCGCTCAATACGCGGCTGGCGATGCTGGTGGCGGCCGACGACGGAATGTCGACGGTCGAGTATGCGATCGGCACGATCGCGGCCGCGGCGTTCGGCGCGATCCTCTACACGGTCGTCACCGGCGACTCGATCGTCAGCGCGCTGACCAACATCATCAGCCGCGCGCTCAACACGAACGTCTAACCGGTGAGCGCGGCGGCGCCACGGTCGAAGCGGCGTTCGCGGTGGCGGCGCTGGTCGCGGTCCTCGTTGTGTGTCTGGGCGGGCTCACGGCGGTATCGATGCACATCCGGTGCGTCGACGCCGCGCGCGAGGCCGCACGCCTTGCCGCCCGCGGCCACGACGGTGGCGCTACCGCACGCGACCTCGCACCCGAGGGAGCCACCGTCGTCACCCGCCGCGACGGACAGTTCATCGTCTCCACCGTCAGCGCGCAGTCGCCGATACTGCCCGGGTTCAGAATCGAGGCGCGGGCGGTGGCGGCGGTGGAACCGGGTTCGGGCTGAACAGGGTTCGGCCACCCCGATCGCCGCCGCGATGATCGCGATCGTGGTGGCAGTCACCGTCGGCGCCGCTTACCTGGGTGTGGTGGTGACCGCGCGACACCGCGCACAGGCGGCCGCAGATCTGGGCGCGTTGGCCGCCGCCCACCGGGTTGCCGCCGGCGGTGGCCAAGCTTGCCCGTGGGCGGCCGCGGTCGCCGATGCCATGCGGGCCGAGATGGCGGCGTGCGAAGTCGACGATCTGGATATCGTTGTCGCCGTTGAGGTTCCGGTCACACTAGGTCGCTTCGGTGTGGGCGCCGCGCGTGCAGTGGCCCGCGCGGGCCCAGCCGATGTCAACACCTAGGGAGTGGGTCGGCCGGCCTCGGCGATCTCGGTGGCGTTGGGGCGGCGCAGCGTTGCGAGCGCGGCATACACGTCGTCGTCGAGTTCGACGCGGTTGACCGTCACATGCACCGGCTCCCACTCCTGGCCACCGACGCCGGTCATACGTAGCACACCGGACGCGATGCCGGTGCTGAAATCGACGGCCATCCGCTCCATCTCGGCCCGGTCGTCGGGATGCACCGCGTGTTCGCCGGCCAGGCTCACCCGCCAGTCGAAGAACGGGGCCGGATCGTCGAGCCACTTCAACAGGGTCCAGTTCGTCGGGTCCACCAGGGCGCGGTGCACACCAGGTTGGGCCAGCCCGTTGAGGATTCGCTGGGCGAGGCGATCCTGTTGCTGCACCTCTTGCTCCCGTTCGCTGCGCCAGTTCATCGCTCGGCACAGCAGCCGGTCCGGGCCGTCGTCGTCGGATTCCAGTAGCGTCCGCGTCACGAAGCCGACGCTGATCGCTTCGCCACGGTGGTCGGTGACGTCCCAGGTGCTGCAGAAGGCGGTGCCCGGCTCGCGTTTGATCGCCATGGTCAACACCTTGGCTTCGCTGGGGTTGAGCTCACGCATCGGCAGATCGTCGGCGAACGTGCGGTTCTGGGTCGGTTCCTGAGGCGCTTCCCACCCGCTGTTGGCCAGCGATTCCGGGGTCGCCGTGGCGATGCCGGTCTCGAGGTCCCAAACCAGCGGTCCGGGCACCGGCCGCTCCGGCGGTTCCATGTCGGGCGGCCCGATCCAGACGTGTACGCCGTGGATCCGGCCGTCGGTCATCTGCACGACCTCGGTGCGGATGACACGGTCGTTCTTCGGGGTGATGCTGCTCAAGCCCTGACGCGCGCGCACCGTCTCGCCGATCGCGGTCTGGACCGCCATCAGATGCGGATTCCGCCGCAGGAATGCACCGATCGGGATCAAATTCTGTGTTCGACGGCCCTGCGCGACCACCGCGGGCTCGCTGCCCAGCGTCTCCACGAGCAGCCAGTCGTGGGTCATGGGGCTACCCTACCGGCGCGCGTAGCCGCGATCGCGTGTGCTGGGGACAACGGTTGCGACGGCCTCACCGGAGGCGGTAGCTTTCCTCAGCATCGGGCCCCGAGGGTCCGGTCGCAGAAGATTGCCGGGCGATCGTCGAGGGGTCGATCGTCCAGGTCCACGACCCTCACCCGGAGCGTTCGGATATCTCGCGCAGCACCAGCCGAAGCACCCGCACCGCACCCTCCTTGTCCAGCGGGTCGTTCCCGTTGCCGCACTTGGGCGACTGCACGCACGACGGGCAGCCCGCGGGACATTCGCACGCCTCGATCGCGTCTGCGGTAGCGGCCCACCACGTGGTGAGACGGTGAAAGCCGCGGTCGGCGAAACCCGCCCCGCCGGGGTAGCCGTCGTAGACGAAGATCGTCGGCAGCCCCTGCACGGGTCCGACCGCCGTCGACACACCGCCGATGTCGCCACGATCGCAGCTGGCGACCAACGGCAGCAGCCCGATCGCGGCGTGTTCTGCGGCATGAAGCGCACCGGGGACCCGCAGCAAATCGATGCCGTTGTGCTGTAACGCCTCTGGCGTGACCGTGCACATCACGGCCGTCGTCTCCAGTGTGCGGGTGGGCATCTCGAGTTCGACGAAGTCGATCACCTCGCCCGTCAGGCGCCTGCGCAGATAACCGGTCACCGTATTGCTCACCGATACCGGGACGAGCCCAACGGTGACCGGGCCGAACATCTTTCGCTCACCGTGTCCGGTGACCGAGATGTCGGTGATCTCGCGGGCCGAGGTGGTGTAACCAGGATCGTCGGCGTGCACGAAAGCCACGCCGTCTTCGAAGTCGAGTGAGTCGACGACATAGGTCTCGCCCTGGTGCAGATACACCGCTCCCGGGTGGACCGAAGCCGGCGCCTGGCCCGCCCCGGTGCTGCCGAGCATCCGTCCCGTGCCGGCCTCCAGGATCGCGATCTGACCGCCGGACGATCCCCGGATGTCCACAGCCGGATGCGGATCCATGCCGGGGGTGGGGAAGTACCCGTTGGCCCGTCGCCGCAGCAGTCCGTCGTCGACGAGCGCGCCGGCAACGTCCTCGGCGTTCCACATCCTCACCTCGGCATCGGTGAGCGGAAGCTCGGCGGCCGCACAAAGCAGTTGGGGGCCAAGCACATACGGGTTGGTCGGATCGATGACGACGCGCTCGATCGGCTTGTCCAGCAGCGCCGACGGGTGATGCACCAGGTAGGTGTCGAGCGGATCGTCACGGGCGATCAACACGATCAACGCGCCTTGGCCCCGCCGCCCCGATCGGCCCGCCTGTTGCCAGAACGACGTCACGGTGCCCGGAAACCCGGCGAGCACAACGGCGTCCAGACCGGCGATGTCGACTCCCAATTCCAACGCGTTCGTTGTCGCCAGCCCCCGCAGGTCGCCGTCGGCGAGCGCGCGTTCGAGCGCGCGGCGGTCTTCGGACAGATAACCGGCGCGGTACGAAGCCACCCGATCGGCGAGATCGGGTGCCTTTTCGGCCAATCGGGCACGTGCCCCCAATGCGGTCAACTCGGCACCTCGCCGTGACCGCACGAACGTCAGCATCCGGGCACCCTCGGCGACCAGATCGGCCATCACGCTGGCCGCTTCGGCTCCCGCCGAACGCCTTACCGGAGCCCCGTTTTCACCCACCAGGTCGTCGAGCAGCGGAGGCTCCCACAGCGCCACGGTGCGGGCGCCCTGCGGCGACCCGTCCTCGGTGACCTCGGCGACCGTTTGGCCGATCAACTCCGAGGCGGTCTGCGCCGGCGAGGCCGTCGTGGCGCTGGCGAAGATCACGGTGGGCACGCCATCGCCGGGCGAGTATCGGGCGCACAGCCGCAACAACCGGCGCAACACCAGAGCCACGTTCGAGCCAAAAATGCCGCGATAGTAATGGCATTCGTCGACGACGATGTATCTCAGGTTGCGCAGGAACACGGCCCAGCGGGCGTGGTTGCGCAGCAGTGACAGATGGATCATGTCGGGGTTGGAGAAGATCCAGCGCGACCGTTCCCGCGCGAACCGTCGCACGTCGCTGTGACTGTCGCCGTCGTAGGCGCACGGCGCGACGTCTGAGAGCCCCAGCGCCTCGGTCAACGCCACCGCCGATCGCAGTTGGTCATGGCCGAGAGCCTTGGTCGGTGACAGATACAGCGCCCGCGACCGCGGATTCGCCTTCAGGTCTGTCAATATCGGCAACTGATAGGCAAGCGACTTGCCTGACGCCGTGCCGGTGCACAGCACCACATGGCGCCCACCGTGGGCGAGTTCGGCGGCGGCGAGTTGATGTGACCACGGGGCCTCGATCCCCCGATCAACGAACGCTCGCACCACATCTGGATCGGCCCAGCACGGCCATCTCATCGGGCGGCCCCGCCGCGGTGGAATATCGGCCACGTGGCGCAGCGGATTCGGGCCACCGGCGACCGTGCCTTCGACCGCGCACGCGAGCAGCTCGCGGCCGAAATCAGCCATCGATCATCCTTCCCGGTACACCCCGTCAGGCGAATTGTTCCCCATTTGAAACGCCGAGACTGTCGCCGCAGCCATGAACGTGATTGACTTATCGCGGTCGCAGCTTCTGTGTTCGTGTATCAGCACTCGCAGGAACGACGTTGCGATCGCGGTTCCTGCGAGGGTTGTAGGTCGGGTTGAGTTCCGAGCTTCCACGAAGGAGAGCGGTCGGAACGGGCCCGGTGTACCGAAACACGGTGGACCGCACCCGGTGAAAAAGAGAAGGAAACAACAGGAAATGCCACAGGGAACTGTGAAGTGGTTCAACGCGGAGAAGGGCTTCGGCTTCATCGCCCCGGAGGACGGCTCCGCTGACGTTTTTGTCCACTACACGGAGATTCAGGGCAGCGGCTTCCGCACCCTGGAGGAGAACCAGAAGGTCGAGTTCGAGGTTGGCCAGAGCCCCAAGGGGCCGCAGGCCACCGGTGTTCGGGCCGTCTAGCGCGACCAGCACGATCGAAAGGCAACACCCCGCGAGCGTCGAGAACCGGCCGCCGCGGGGTGTTCGCTATTCCGGCGCGCTACGGCACGGCCGCCACGGCTGAGGCCGATATCTGGCCTACTGTCGATTTGTGAGCCAGCTGTCGTTCTTCTCGGCGGAGTCGGTGCCCCCCGCGGTGGCCGACCTCACCGGGCTGCTCGCCGGACCTGGCCAGGTGGTCCTGGTGGGTTCGGGCGCCGAGCAGGGTGCGCGGCTGTCGGTCGTCGTCGACCGTCAGTGGCGGGCCGAGGGGCTCGCCGAGATGATCGTCGAGGCCGGTCTGGAACCGGAGATCGCCCGCACCGAGGAGAACACCCCGCTGGTGCGCACGGCGGTCGACGTCCGACTGGTCGAGATCGCGGCGGGTTGGACCCGGGGCGCTGTGAAGACCGTCCCGCCGAACTGGCTGCCCGGGCCGCGCGAGCTTCGGGCCTGGACGCTGGCCGCGGGCACACCCGAAGCCGACCGCTATCTGCTCGGGCTGGACCCGCACGCGCCGGACACGCATTCGCCGCTGGCGTCGGCGATGATGCGGGTGGGAATCGCCCCGACGTTGATCGGTACCCGCGGGTCGCGGCCGGCTCTGCGGATCAGCGGCCGACGCCGGCTATCGCGCCTGGTAGAGAACGTGGGGGAACCTCCGGGAAGTGTGGAGGCGTTCCAGGATTGGCCGAGGGTCTGAGGGCCGCAGCGAGGGGGGTCAGTTTGCGTCGGTTCGCGCGGGGTGCGAAATTGTCAGTTGCCGACAGGGTTGATTCGCCGCCGGATGCGGAATTCTGCGCTGTAGGCGACCGAAGAAGTGGAGCGTAAGTAAAAGGTGGCAGATGGGGACCGCGGCAGCGGCCGTAACGGAAGCGTCCGGCGGCTCGTCATAGTCGAGTCGCCTACCAAGGCGCGTAAGATAGCGGGCTACCTCGGCTCCAACTACATCGTCGAGTCGTCCCGGGGGCACATCCGCGACCTGCCCCGCAACGCCGCAGACGTGCCTGCGAAGTACAAATCCGAGCCGTGGGCCCGCCTCGGGGTGGACGTCGACCACAACTTCGAGCCGCTCTACATCATCAGCCCCGAGAAGAAGAGCACGGTCGCCGAACTGAAAGACCTGCTCAAGAACGTCGACGAGCTGTACCTGGCCACGGACGGCGACCGCGAGGGCGAGGCGATCGCCTGGCATCTGCTCGAGACGCTCAAGCCGCGCATCCCCGTCAAGCGGATGGTGTTCCACGAGATCACGGAACCGGCGATCCGCGCCGCCGCCGAGGACCCGCGCGATTTGGACAACGACCTGGTCGACGCGCAGGAGACCCGCCGCATCCTGGACCGGCTGTACGGCTACGAGGTCAGCCCGGTGCTGTGGAAGAAGGTCGCGCCGAAGTTGTCCGCGGGCCGGGTGCAGTCGGTCGCGACGCGCATCATCGTCCAGCGCGAACGCGAACGGATGGCGTTCCGCAGCGCGGGGTACTGGGACGTCACCGCCGAACTCGACGCCAGTGTCTCCGACCCGCAGGCGTCACCCCCGACGTTCACCGCCAAGCTCAACACGGTCGACGGGCGCCGCGTGGCCACCGGCCGCGACTTCGACTCGCTGGGCCAGGTCAAAAAGCCCGACGAGGTGCTGGTTCTCGACCAAGCCGCCGCGACCGCGCTGGCGGGCGGTCTGCGCGGAGCACAGCTGGCGGTCAGCTCGGTCGAGCAGAAGCCCTACACCCGCAGGCCGTACGCGCCGTTCATGACGTCGACGCTGCAGCAGGAGGCGGGCCGCAAGCTGCGGTTCTCGTCGGAGCGCACGATGAGCATCGCGCAGCGGCTCTACGAGAACGGCTACATCACCTATATGCGCACCGACTCGACGACTTTGTCGGCCAGCGCCGTTGATGCCGCCCGCAACCAGGCCCGCCAGCTCTACGGCGAGGAGTATCTGCATCCGACGCCGCGCCAGTACACCCGCAAGGTGAAGAACGCCCAGGAGGCGCACGAGGCCATCCGGCCCGCCGGCGACGTCTTTTCGACCCCGGGACAGCTGCACAGCCAGCTCGACACCGACGAGTTCCGGCTCTACGAGCTGATCTGGCAGCGCACCGTGGCCTCCCAGATGGCAGATGCGCGCGGCACGACGCTGTCGTTGCGGATCTCGGGGACGGCGAGTTCGGGTGAGCAGGTCGTGTTCAACGCCAGTGGCCGCACGATCACCTTCGCGGGCTTCCTGAAGGCCTATGTCGAGAGCATCGACGAACAGGCCGGCGGCGAGGCCGACGACGCCGAGAGCCGGCTGCCGAATCTTCAGCAGGGCCAGCGCGTCGACGCCAAGGAACTCACCGCCGACGGGCACAACACGGCGCCGCCGGCCCGCTACACCGAGGCTTCGTTGATCAAGGCCCTCGAGGACCTCGGCATCGGCAGGCCGTCGACGTACTCGTCGATCATCAAGACCATCCAGGACCGCGGTTACGTCGTGAAGCGGGGCAGCGCGCTGGTCCCCTCATGGGTGGCGTTCGCCGTGATCGGGCTGCTCGAACAACACTTCGGCCGCCTGGTCGACTACGGGTTCACCGCGGCGATGGAAGACGAACTCGACGAGATCGCCGCTGGCAACGAGCGGCGGACCAACTGGCTCAACAACTTCTACTTCGGCGGCGATCACGGCGTCGAGGACTCGATCGCCCGGTCCGGTGGGCTGAAGAAGCTCGTCGGGGTGAACCTCGAGGAGATCGACGCCCGACAGATCAACTCCATCAAGCTTTTCGACGACGATCAGGGCCGCCCGATTTATGTGCGGGTGGGCAAGAACGGTGCGTACCTGGAGCGGATGGTTCCCGCCGAAGACGGTGAGCCCGGGGAGCTCAAACCGCAGCGGGCCAACCTGAAGGATGAGCTCACGCCCGACGAGCTGACCCTGGAGCTCGCCGAAAAGCTTTTCGCCACACCGCAAGAGGGCCGGTCGCTCGGCGTCGATCCCGAAACCGGGCACGAGATCGTCGCCAAGGACGGTCGTTACGGTCCCTACGTCACCGAGGTTCTGCCCGAACCGCCCGATGACGGCGAGGCCGGGTCGACGGCGAAGAAGGGCAAGAAGCCGACCGGCCCCAAGCCGCGCACCGGTTCGCTGTTGCGCTCGATGGATCTGGAGACGGTGACGCTGGAGGATGCGCTGCGGCTGTTGTCGTTGCCGCGCGTCGTCGGCGTCGACCCGAACACCGGTGAGGAGATCACCGCGCAGAACGGCCGCTACGGCCCATACCTCAAGCGCGGCACGGACTCTCGGTCGTTGGCCACCGAGGAGCAGATGTTCGACATCACGCTCGAGGAGGCCTTGAAGATCTACGCCGAGCCCAAGCGCCGCGGCGGTCAGCGGGCCGCGGCCCCGCCGTTGCGTGAACTGGGCGAGGATCCGGCGACCGGCAAGCCGATGGTGATCAAGGACGGCCGGTTCGGCCCGTATGTCACCGACGGGGAGACCAACGCCAGCCTGCGCAAGGGTGACGACGTCCTGTCGATCACCGACGAACGCGCCGCCGAACTGCTCGCCGACCGCCGTGCGCGCGGCCCGGTGAAGCGGACGAAGAAGGCGGGCGCGAAGAAGACCGCGAAGAAGGCCGGCGCCAAGAAAGCCGCCAAGAAGAGCTGAGGCGTGGCGGACGGATCCGCTCAGCGTGATTCTTCGGACATCACCTGAGGCTGGCTGTCGGCCCGCTCGGGTGAGGCCAGCAGGTTCAGCGGGCGCGCCAACTGCGTCGGGGCGACGCGGCCCCGCAGTTCGACGATCTCGCCGACGTCCCAGCACAGCGCTTCGGCGTCCAGAGCCCCGCTGACCGCGATTGCCGAGGCCAGGACGTGGCCCTCCTCCAGCTTGGCCAGCTCGGTCAGCCGTGCCGCTTCGTTGACCGGGTCGCCGATCACGGTGTACTCGAAGCGGGCCTGGGCGCCGATGTGCCCGGCGATCGCCCGGCCTGCCGAAACGCCGATACCGAACTCCGTCTGGCCCAGCACCTCGATCAGCTCGTCGTGCAGTTCCCGCGAGGCCGCCAGCGCACCGCCGCACGCGTCGGGGTGCTCGATCGGTGCGCCGAAGATGGCCAGCGCCGCATCGCCCTGGAACTTGTTGACGAAGCCGCCGTGCCGGTTCACCGTGTCGACCACCACACGGAAGAAGTCGTTGAGCAGGTTGACGACCTCGGCGGCCGGGATGGTCGCGGCCAGTTGCGTCGAGCCCACCAGGTCGACGAACAGCACCGCGACGTCGCGTTCCTGCCCCCCGAGTTCGGTGCCGCGTTCCAGCGCGCGCCGGGCCACGTCCTCGCCGACGTAGCGGCCGAACAGGTCGCGCAGGCGCTGCCGTTCGGCCAGGTCGCGCACCATGTCGTTGAAGCCGGCCTGCAGCAGGCCCAGCTCGCTGGCGTCGTAGATCTGCATGTGGGCGTTGTAGTTGCCCCGCTGCACCTCGCCGAGCGCCCAGCGCAGCTGGCGCAGGGGGTCGGCGATCGACATCGCCACCAGCACGGTGCCCGCCAGGCCCACCACCAGCGCGGAGATCGACAGGATCAGGATCGGGGTGGTCAGCCGGTCGGCGGGAGCGGTGAGGATCTCGAACTTGCTGGCGACCACGGCCAGCACGATCGCGATGATCGGGACCGCGGTGGACAGCACCCACGTCATCACCTGACGCGCGATGACGCCCGGCGCGCGGAAGTTCTCCGGCACGCCGCCGCGCAGGGCGGCGACCGCGACCGGCCGCAGCACCCGTTCGGACTGCAGGTAGCCGATGATCGCGGTCGCGGTGGCGCCCAGCCCCGTGGCGACGGCCACCACCGGCGCCGACTTGCTGGCCACCGGCCAGCTCGCGACGATGAACACCACCGATCCCAGGATCCAGTTCGCGACGTTGATCACCGACCGGTAGAACGGCATCTTCAACGCGCGGGTGCGTGCCACCTCGGTGTCGGCCGGGTCCCGGTCGCCCAACAGCATGTCGCGGCGCTGCCAGCGCATGACCGGGATCAGCAGCCGCAGGCTCCAGTACGCCGCAATCGTGAACGACACGAACAAGAAGCCGAGGAAGACCGCCAGGTTGAAGGCGGGCAGATCCTGCAGCTGGATGCGGTCCTCGGGCGGCAGGCCGAATCTCAGGAAGCTCAGGACCAGCAGCGCGCCGATGATGTCGGCCTGCACCATGCCCAGCGTGAACACCGGCCACGGAGTGCGCGCGGCCCATCGGACGAATGCGCTGATTCGCCCGATCGGTCGTTCTGCCATGGCCACGCGTCAACCGTATCGGGCATCGGCGACGGGTACGGGTGCTGTGAGACGGACGTGTCGGTTCGCAGCACTACTGTTATCTCCGATGGGCGGTGTTTTCTCGCGTCTGGTGGGCCAGCACGCTGTTGAGGCCGAGTTGGTCGCCGCGGCGCGCGCCGCACGTGGTGACGCGGCTCATAGCGGTGCGGTCATCGGATCCATGACACATGCGTGGCTGATCACGGGCCCTCCGGGCTCGGGCCGGTCGGTGGCGGCGCTGTGCTTCGCCGCGGCGCTGCAGTGCACCTCCGACGGTGTGCCCGGGTGCGGTGAATGCCGGGCCTGCACGACGACGATGGCCGGCACCCACGCCGACGTGCGCCGGATCATCCCCGAGGGGCTGTCGATCGGCGTCGACGATATGCGCACGATCGTTCAGATCGCCTCGCGGCGGCCGGGCACCGGGCGCTGGCAGGTCGTGTTGATCGAGGATGCCGACCGGCTGACGGAGGGAGCCGCGAACGCCCTGCTCAAGGTGGTCGAGGAGCCGCCGCCGTCGACGGTTTTCCTGCTGTGCGCGCCCTCGGTGGATCCCGAGGACATCGCCATCACGCTGCGCTCGCGCTGCCGGCACGTGGCGTTGGTGACCCCGACCGTGGATGCAATCGCGGAGGTCCTGATGGACAGCGACGGGCTCCCGGAGGCCGATGCGCGGTGGGCGGCTTCGGTCAGCGGCGGCCATGTCGGGCGGGCCCGGCGGCTGGCCACCGACGAGTCGGCACGCGAGCGTCGAAAGCGGGCGTTGGGTCTGGCGCGGGACGCTGCGACGCCGTCGCGCGCCTACGCCGCCGCCGAGGAGTTGGTGAAGACGGCCGAAGACGAGGCTCTGGCGCTGACGGTGGATCGCAGCGAGGCCGAGACCGAGGAACTGCGCACCGCGCTCGGTGCGGGTGGCACCGGAAAAGGGACGGCCGGTTCGCTGCGCGGAGCGGCGGGCGCCTTGAGTGCCCTTGAGCGACGGCAGAAGTCGCGCAAGACCCGCGCGTCGCGTGATTCTTTGGACCGCGCGTTGATCGATCTGGCGACGTACTTCCGCGACGCGCTCCTGGTGGCGTCCGACGCGGGCGACGTTGCGCACAACCACCCCGATATGGCCGAGGAGATCGCCAGGCTTGCCGCGCATGCGCCGCCGGACAAGCTGTTGCGCTGCATCGAAGCCGTGCTGGAGTGCCGCGAGGCGCTGACCGTGAACGTCAAGCCGAAGTTCGCGGTCGACGCGATGGTCGCGACGGTCGGACGGGCGCTGCGCGACTGAGTTGGGTCGTCGGCGAGCCCTGCCGTAGACTCGTCCCGCCTGTCGCTGTCGTCTGCTCTTCGCGCAAGCGCTCATCGCGGGCACGCCACCTTAGCTCAGTCGGCAGAGCGGCTCACTCGTAATGAGCAGGTCAGGAGTTCGATTCTCCTAGGTGGCTCCAGCTCTGTCCTCACCGATCGCGCGGGTCAGGAAGTCGCGAACCAGCGGCACAACCTCATCGAGGTGCGTTTCCAGCAACCAGTGCCCGCCGTCGAGCAGGTGCAGGGGCGCGTCGGGCAGGTCGCGGTGGTAGGCCAGCGCCGACTCCTCGGGCATGTAGCCGTCATGCGGGCCCCACACGATCAGCGTCGGCGGTCGATGCGTGCGCAGATAAGCCTGCTCGTCAGCGAACCAGTCGAGCGTCGAGGGTTGGTCCTCGAGCAGATGAATCAGGTTGGCCAGCCGGGCCGGAGTGTTCATCAGCGACCAGTGCAGTGTCCACAGGTCGGGGCTGATGCGGTCGGCCACTTCGGGTGCGAGTTCGCCGCGGAACTCGCTTTCGAAGCCCGCGAGGGTCACGTGCTCGGCGATGCGGCGCCGGGATGAGGACCCGGGGTTGTCCCAAAGCTCGCGCAGGAACCCGTACTTCGGTCCGAACGCGTCGGCGTAGATGTCGCCGTTCTGGATGACGAGGCCCGCGACCCGCTCGGGTTCGGCGAGGGCGAGACGGAAACCGAACTGCGAGCCGTAGTCGTGCAGCCAGATGACGTAGCGCCGAAGCTCGAGTGTGTCGACGAAGGACCGCAGGAATGCGGCGTAGGCGTCGAGTGTAGCCGAAGTCATCGGGTGAAGGCGTTGAGCTGTAACCGAATCCGGGCAGGTCGGGTGCGACCAGGTGCCACCGGTCGCCCAGTGCGGCCATGAGATTGCGGTAGACGTATGACGATGCGGGGTAGCCGTGCGGCAACAGGACGACCGGCGCGTGGGGAGGTCCGGCTTGGCGGTAGAAGGTGTCGACACCGTCGACGTTGACGCGGTGGTGGGTGACCGGTGCGATGCTCACGTCGGCTGCAACACCTCCTTGGCGACTTTCATTGCCGAGTTGGCGGCGGGGAAGCCGGTGTAACCGGTGCAGTGGTAGATGACCTCGGCGATCTCGTCGTCGGTGAGGCCGTTGGTGCGCGCGATCTGGACGTGAATGCGCAACTCGTCTTCGGCGCGCAGCGCGATCAGGATGCCGAGCGTCAGCAGGCTGCGGTCGCGACGGCTCAGGCCGTCCCGGGTCCACAGCCGCCCGAACACGTTGTCCATGGCCAGGCCGAGCATCTCGCCGCCGAAGGAGTCGGTGGGCAGTTCGACGTCCCCGTCGGGAAGGACACCGGGAAGCAGTTCGCGGAAGACTTGGAGGCCTTGTTCACGGATGTCTGTCATCCCGACAGCCTGGCACGCCGACCGCTACTTCGGTGCCAGGAATCCGACGGGGCCCGACGCGATGCACACCGACAACGCGGCCGTGTTCGCGCGGACGTCGATCGCGTCGCCCGCACCGGGTAGCCGGACGAACACCTGGTTCAGGCCCGGTCGCACCGGCACCTTGACCTCGTGCCCCTCCGACAGCGACATCGTCATCGAGCCGTCGCTGTTGGCCAGGTAGTTGATCTCCGCCGTCCAGTCCGCGGGCAGCAGCGGACCGTCCAACGGCATACGAGCAGGAGCTTCCGGCTGCACCAGGTATCCGCAGTCCGGGTGCGGGCCGGGCGCGATGGTTCGCACCCAGGTGACCTTCGCGTCGACCACGCGACCGGCGTGGTCGAGCATGCGTAATTCGGGTGTGGCGACGGAGAATTCGGGACGCTCGCGCACCAACGCGAACATGTGGCTGGCCCGGTTCTCGGGTCCGACCACCCGTTGCAGGACCATCGGGTCGACCTCCTGGTCGAGCATTGGGGCATCCGATTTCCGGCTCGCGTCGGCCAAACCCGACAACGCGTTCTGCAGATAGGCCTGTGCCGGGTTGTCGCGCCACACCGTCAGGAACGTGGCCGTCGAGTACACGCTGCTCACCACGAATGCCGCTGTGAGCGAACAGATCACCACTGTTCGGGGCCGCGACGCATCCAACCACTGCGTCCCCTCGCGGTTCGGGGCGCACAGCCCGACGGCAGCCAACAGCGCCAGCACGATGGCGAGGTCGGGCAGGTAACGCAGCGTCTGCGCCAACTCCAGGGCCGTGAACTGCGATGAGCGCATGAGGTAGATCGGGATCTGGCAGGCGATCGCATACCCCGCGGCAACCAACCACACCGCGGCGATCCGCCGCTTGCGCACCACCGTCACCGCGACCGCCGCGGCCAGGCCCACCCAGCCCAGCACCATCACCATCATGGGCGGGGTGGCCCACGGCGACGCCGGCGCCCACCGTTGCCAGTCCCACGGGCCGCCCACCAATCCCGGCACGATCCCGTGCGTCACCGACCTCGCGAGCAGGTCCCACGTCATCGCCAGGTCGAGACTCCACCGCTTCTGGTCGACCACGATCAGGTACACGCCGACCCATCCCACCGTGACCGCCAGCGACGGCACCCACAAACGGACTCCGTTACGCCACACCGCTTTCACCGACCCCGCGCCGGTCACATAGAACAGCAGAGCGGTCACCGCGAACGCGACGAACGGAATGACGGCCGCCTTCTCGAAGAACAGCAGACCACCGATGTAGACCAGCAGAGCCGTCACCGCGTAGCGCCTGTCACCGGTGCGCACCAGAAGGATCGCGTCGCCGCAGACCCATGCCAGCGCCGCCAGCATCGGCAACGAGTTCAGCGCCGCCGCCCACCAGGCGAAGCCCGGCACGGTCAGCGGTGTGAACAACGCGAATATCAACGGCAGCAACAGGACTGGCCGCCACCCGAGGATGATGTGTAGTGTCCGCAGCAGGGCAAGCGACACCAGCAGCTGCAATACGACCAGGCTGATCGCCGGCCCGATCCAGTTCAGCGGCGCCAACAGCGTGATGCCGCCGGCGACGAGGAACGCGGCCGGCATGACGTGGCCGTCGTGGTCGTCGAACAGGTATGCCGGCGAGAGCAGCGGTTGGGTACCCGCGCGGCCGATCAGGATCAGGTCGTCCCAGTAGAAGTAGCCGCCGAATGCCAGCACCGCCCGGATCGCCAACTGCACGACGATCAGGACGGCGGCGGTGCGCGCGACCCAGTTGCCCGGCGCGAAGTTACCGCGGATAGGCATCCCCTGCTTGCCGGCGAGCGATCCACGCCGAGCGCACCATCTCCTCCAGCGAATGTCGCATCCGCCAGTCGAGGTCGCGCGCGGCCAAGTCACCCGATGCGACGATGCGGGCGGGGTCACCGGGCCGGCGGGGGCCGACAACCGGCTCGAAATCGAAACCGGTCACATCGCGGATCGTCGTCATGATCTCCCGCACCGAGGTGCCGCTACCGCTGCCAAGGTTGTAGACGGGCTCGATCGGGTCACCGGCTTGAAGCCGTCGCGCGGCTGCGACATGCGCGAGTGCGAGGTCCGTTACGTGGACGTAGTCGCGCACGCAGGTGCCGTCGGCAGTGGGATAATCGGCGCCGTTGATGCGCGGCGTCTCGTCGCGGCACAGCGTGTCGAAGACCAGGGGGAAGAGGTTGTGGGGGCTGACGTCGAAGAGATCCGCTGAACCCGATCCGACGACATTGAAGTAGCGCAGGCTGGTATGCCGCAACCCGGATGCGCGTGCGGCATCGCGAATCATCCACTCGCCCACCAATTTACTGACACCGTACGGGGATTCCGGCGAAGTGGGCGTCTGCTCCGTGACGGTGTCGACGTCCGGGGTGCCGTACGTGGCTGCGCTGGAGGAGAACACCATCTTGTCGGCGCCTGCGGCCTCCATCGCCTTGAGAAGCGTGACCATCGCCGAGACGTTCTGCTCGTAGGTGTGAAGCGGACGTTGCACCGAGACACCGGCGTACTTGAACCCTGCGATGTGGATGACGCCGCTTACGCGATGTTCCTCGAGCGTGCGGGAGACGAGTTCACCGTCGAGCAGGGTGCCGCGCACCAACGGAACCGTCGGCGGGACGAACCGCTCGAGGCCGGTCGAGAGGTCGTCGATCACCACCACCGGCATGTCGGCGTCCGACAGTGCGCGCACCACATGTGACCCGATGTATCCCGCGCCGCCGGTCACCAGCCAAGTCATTCGCTTTTCCTCACCGTAGAACGGGGCCAGCATACGGATCGGCGGGTCGGGCGCCGAACCGGTGTCACGTCGCATGCTTGCGCGACAGCGCCAACAGGTGCACGGCGATACCCACCACCGGACCGCACACCAGCGCGACCACGGTGCGCGTCTCCAAATCGAGCGGTAACAGCAGCAGCAACGTCGACGCGACGGTCGCCGAGACCCAGCCCAGCGAATACGCGCGGTGCAGCGCCGCCGCCACCGCCGCGGCACCGGTGAGCGTGAGCAGTGACACCGCGATCGCACCGGCCGTCAACCAGGCCAGCAGTGCGCCCTCGGCACGGTATTCGGCGCCGAATGCGCTGCGCAGCAGCCACGGTCCGGCCGTCCACGCCGCGAGCACACCGAGCAGTCCCACACCGGTGACGATCACCGCGGGGCCGACGAGAGCACGCAACCGGTGCGTGCGCTGGTCGACGAAGTGGGCCACCAGGTTGCCCTGCATCGACGTCAGCGGAACCAGTAGTGGGGCCCGCGTCAGCGTGACGGCCAGGATCACGATGCCGCCCACCGCGCCGAGATCGTCGGAGGTCGCCTGCAGCAGTACCGGAAACCCCATGACCAGGACGGCGGACGCACCCGCCGCGGTGATCGAATGCGATGCGCCCCGCAGGAACTCCGCGGTGCTCACGGGGGTGGACAGACCCGCGGCCCGCCGGGTGGCGGGCGAGACGATCAGCATGATCAGCCACGCCACCGCACCGGCCACCGTGGCCCACAGATAGCCGGCCAGGCCCCAGCCGACCAGGAATGTCACGGTGGCCACCAGCAGCCGCAGGCCTGCGTCGGTCACCATCTGCGATCCGTACGCCGTCCATCTGTCCAGTCCGGCCGAGATACCGAGCAGCGTTGAGTGCAAGCAGAATCCGGCGAGCCCGGCGGCCAACAGCGCCACCGAAAGCCATCGGGACTCCACGAACACGTGCTCGGACCACAGCGGAGAACTGAGCGCGATCGCGGCGGCCGAGACCACCCCCACGAGAGCGCCCACTAACATCGGGCGGCTACGCGGGCCCTCCCGTACTTCGAGGTGCAGCGTCACCCCGAGATGCGCCGCGGACCGCACCTCCCTGGTGGCCTCCTGCAACAGCCCGCCGGTCGCCCCCGACACGAGGCCGAACGCTCCCCAGAACACCGCGAACAACGAGAATCCGGCGGGCTCGAGGTCGCGGGCGGCCAGGTAGAGCACCGCGTAACCGCACACCGCGATCGCGGCGGTGGCCACACCGACCCGGCCGACGCTGCTGCGCGCGGCAGGACCGGCCGGTGCTGCGGCGCTCGCGGTGACCGGATCGAAGGGGGCGCCCGCGTCGGTCACGGTGCGTCCAATTCGGGTAACTGGGGGGAGTACAGCCAGGTGTCCCACAGCGGGCGCAGCGATTCGTCGGCGTAATGCGATGCCAGGCCGGTGAAATCGTCGGTCACGACGGTGCTGTGCCGGTAGCGCGCGGTCCAGTCCCGCAGCAGCGCAAAGAAGTTGTCGTCCCCCAGGTGCCGGCGCAGCACGTGCAACGTCATCGCCCCACGCTTGTACACCCGGTCGTCGAACATGTCGCGTGGGCCGGGGTCGGCCAGTACGAGGTCTCGTGGCGAGTTCGCGAGCCGCTGGTAGTAGTGTCGCGCCCACTGTTCGGCGCTGCGGCCGCCGGAGTTCTCCGACCACAGCCACTCGGCGTAGCAGGCGAACCCCTCGTGCAGCCAGATGTGGCGCCACCGCTTGGCGGTCACCGAGTTACCGAACCACTGGTGCGCGAGTTCGTGCGCGATCAACCGCTCGGACCCGCCCTTGCCGTCGCAGTGGTTGGCGCCGAAGATCGAAATGCCCTGTGCCTCCAGCGGTATCTCGAGATCATCGTCGGTGACCAGGACGGTGTACCCCTCGCTGAGCGGATAGTCGCCGAACAACCTGACGAACAGCTTCATCATCTGCGGTTGATGAGCGAAGTCGTGTTCGAAGTTCTCCCGCAACCGGTCCGGAAGCACCGCGTGGATCGCCACCCCGTTCTTGGCCAGCCGATGACGTTCGTACATTCCGATCTGTAGCGTGACCAGATAGGTCGAGGTCGGCTCGGGCAACTCGTAGGTCCATGTCGTCATCCCGGCCCGCGCTCGCCGAGACACCAACTCGCCGTTCGCGATCACCCGGTACGGGCTCTCGGCGGTGATCTGCAGACGGAAGCTCGCCTTCGCGCTCGGGTGATCGTCGCAGGGAAACCAGGACTGCGCACCGTTCGGCTGGCCCGCGACCAGAGCGCCGTCGCTGAGTTCCTCGAAACCGACATCGCCCCACAGCGTGCGGATCGGCTTGGGGGCGCCGCCGTAGCGCACGACGATCGTCATCGCCGCACCGGGGGCCAGCGCATCGCGCAACGCGATGTGAAGCTTGCCTCCAGACGTGCGGAACTGTTGTGGCCGTGCGCCGTTGACGGACACCTTCGTCACCGACAGCGTGTCGGCGAGGTCGAGCGTGAAGGTGCGTAACGCCGCCAGCGTCACCGCGGTGATGGTCGCCGTCCCCGTGAGCCGATTGATCGCGACCTTGTACTCGACGTCGAGTTCGTATCGCGACACCCGGTAACCGAAGTTGCCGCTCGACGGCAGGTACGGGTCGATGACCGGTGTCGACTTCTTCTTGCTTCTCGTCACGCGGCGGTTTCTCTGGTCGAGGGTGCCGACGTGCCTGCGCGCTTCTTGCGCGGCGCGTGCCACGGCGCGATCGGGTTGCCCTGCCAGCGGGTCGATGCGGGCACCTCGTCGCCGCGCATGACCAGCGAGGCCGGGCCGACGGTCGCTCCCGCGCCGATGCGGGCCGCGGGCAGCGCGACGCTGTGCGCACCCAACGTCGAACCGCGCTCCAGCACAACGGTGTCCATCCGCATGATCCTGTCGTGGAACAGATGCGTCTGCACCACACACCCACGGTTGACGGTGGCACCCTCGCCGAGGGTCACCAGGTCGGCCTCGGGCAACCAGTACGTTTCGCACCAGACGCCGCGCCCGATCTCGGCGCCCAACGCCCGCAACCACAAGTTCATCACCGGCGTGCCGCCGGCCGCACGGGCGAACCACGGGGCGGCGACGGTCTCGACGAAGGTGTCGTAGACCTCGTTGCGCCAGACGAACGGTGACCACAGCGGATGCTCACCGGGCTCGATGCGGCCGACCACAAGCCATTTCGCGATCACAGCGGCTGCACCGGCAACGACTCCGGCTACCAACAGCACCGCTCCGGCGCTCAGCGCGGCCCACCCCCAGCCGGCTTGCACGGCCAACCATTGCAGGGTGAGCAGCACCGCCACCCCGATACCGAACGTCACGATCAGCGGTACGATCCGACACGTCTCGACCAGAGCGCGCAGCAGCTTCAACCGCGCAGACGGGTGGAAGGTGCGCAGCGCGTCCGCGGCGGTCGGCTTGCGGCGCAACCGGACCGGCGGGCTGCCCAGCCACGACGAACCGGCCTTGGCCTTGTGCGGCGCCGCCGACAGCACCGCCACCAGGCCGTCGTCGGGAACCTTGCGGCCCGGCTGGGTGATACCGGAGTTGCCGAGGAACGCCCTCTTGCCGATCGTCGCCTTCGCGACATGGATCCAGCCGCCGCCCAATTCGTAGGACGCCACCATCGTGTCGTCGGCCAGGAAGGCGCCGTCCTCGACGACGGTGAACTTGGGTGTGAACAGTGCTGTCGAGATCTCGGTTCCGCGACCGACTTTCGCGCCCAGCGCTCGCAGCCACACCGGTGTGAGCAGGCTCGCATACACCGGGAACAGATAGGTGCGCACGGCGTCCATCAGCCGTTCGGTGGCCCAGATCTGCCATCCCGTACGGCTGCGCACCGGGTGATACCCCTCGCGTAACCCCAGCGAGAGCAGACGCACCCCGACCACAGTCAACGCCGCGTACATCAGCGCGGCGACCAATGTCGCCGCCGGAGTCCACAACGCCGCGGGCGCGATCGCGGCCGTCACCGAATCCGTATGGCGCACACCGTAACCGATCACGGCGAGCCCGGCCGCGATCGCGAGCAACGGCAACCCTGCCAGAACGATCGAGGTGACGCCGTAGACGGCTACCCACAGCGGCGCCCGGGGCGGGCGGTGCTCGGGCCAGGGGTGACGGGCCTTGCCGGACTTCACCGCGGGTGAGCCCTTCCAGAACTGACCGTTCTTCACCTTGCCGACGACACCGGAACCGGGCGCCACATCGGCGTTCTTGCCGACGACGGCGCCGGGCAGCAGGGTTGTCCGGGCGCCGATCGTGGCGTCGTTGCCGACGGTGATCGGCCCGACGTGGAAGAGGTCGCCGTCGACCCAGTGGCCGGACAGGTCGACCTCGGGTTCGACCGAGCTGCGGTGGCCGAGCTTGAGCATGCCGGTCACCGGTGGGGTCGAGTGCAGATCCACGCCCTTGCCGACCTTGTTGCCCAGTGCGCGGGCGTAGTACACCAACCACGGTGCGCCCGCGAGGTTTTCGGCGCCACCTGCCTCGGCGAGACGTTCTGCCAGCCACACCCTCAGGTGCTCCGGCCCGCCTCGCCGGTAGGTGCCCGGCGCCAACCCGTCCAGGAGAAGCCGGGCGCACAGCGCCGCGATACCCATCCGGCCCAACGGCGTGACGAACAGGACGAAGCCCACGCCGACCCACCACCAGTTCAGCGGTGCGGTCCACGGGACGAACCCGGCCAGCACGTTGTTGGCCAACGCCAGCCAGACCACCCACTGCAGCCCGGTCAACGTGGCCAGCGGCAGCGACAACGCCACCTGCGCGGCCTGCGCCAGGCGCGACGTCGGCCTCACCGTGCGCGGACGTACCTGCGGCGGCGGATCGAGCTCGTCGAGGAAACCCGCGAGCGACCCGAGCCGTGGGTGGTCGTACAGGTCGGCGACGGTCACCTGCGGGTGGCGCCGCCGCAAGGCGGCAACCAGTTGCGCCGCCGACAACGAGCCCCCGCCGAGTGCGAAGAAGTCGGCTTCTGGCCCGTCCACCGGCGCGGCCAGCACATCGCGCCACAGACCGGCGAGCCAACCCATCGTCCCGGAGAGCCCGGCCCCGTCGCCGTCACCGACGTCCACCGGCCACGGCAGCGCGTCGCGGTCGACCTTGCCGGAGGTGCGGGTCGGGAGTTCGTCGACCAGGACCAGCCGCGGCACCAGCGCCGCGGGCAACGTCTCGGCCAGCGACACCCGCGCCTTGGCCAGATCGAACGTCGGGTCAGCACTCGCTATGTAGCCGACCAGAAGGGGCGTGCCCCCGGCGGTGCGGCGGACCGCGGCCGCGCCGCCGCTCACCCCAGGAAGATTGACCAGCGCGGTGTCGACCTCGCCGAGTTCGATGCGCCGCCCGCCGACCTTGACCTGATCGTCGGCGCGGCCCACGAAGTAGAGCCCGTCGGGCTCCAGCCGCACCAGGTCCCCGCTGCGGTAGGCGCGCTTCCAGCCGAGCGTCGGCATCGCCGCGTACTTCTCGGAATCCTTGTCGGGGTCGAGGTAGCGGGCCAGTCCCACGCCGCCGATCACCAGCTCGCCCACCGCGCCGTACGGCACCGGTTCGCCTTCGGCGTCGACGACGGCCAGGTCCCACCCGGCCAGCGGCAGCCCGATGCTTACCGGGTCACCTCCCGACAACCGGGCGGCGCACGCCACCACCGTCGCCTCGGTGGGCCCGTAGGTGTTCCACACCTCCCGGCCGTCGACGGCGAGCCGGTCGGCCAACTCCGGCGGGCACGCCTCGCCCCCGAAGATCAGCAGCCGCACCGCCTCGAGCGCCTCGGCGGGCCACAACGCGGCCAGCGTCGGCACGGTCGAGACCACCGTGATGTCGCGTGCCACCAGCCACGGCCCCAGGTCCATACCGCTGCGCACCATCGACCGCGGAGCAGGTACCAGGCAGGCGCCGTGGCGCCAGGCCAGCCACATCTCTTCACACGACGCGTCGAACGCCACCGACAGCCCTGCCAGCACCCGGTCACCGGGCCCGATCGGGTTGTCCTGCAGGAACAACTGTGCCTCCGCGTCGACGAACGCGGCCGCGCTGCGGTGGGTGACCGCGACGCCCTTGGGTGTGCCGGTGGAGCCGGACGTGAAGATGATCCACGCGTCGTCCCGGCCCAGCGGCGCCGCGGCCCGCCACCCCCGGGAGGACCCCGGCCCGCGCGACAGCCCGGCTCCGGTGATGACCGCCACGACGTTGGCTTCGGCGAACACCAGCTCGGCCCGCTCCTCGGGATCGTCGGCGTCCACGGGAACATAGGCGGCGCCGGTGGCCAAAACGGCGAGGATCGCGACGTAGAGCGCGTAACTCCCCGACGGCATCCGGATGCCGATCCGGTCGCCGCGGCCGATGCCACGCGCGGCCAGCCACCGCACGCTGTCCTCGATGTCGGTGATCAGTTCGGCATACGTCAGCTGGACGTCGCCGTCATCGATCGCGGGCGCCTCCGGGTAGCGCCCGGCGGTCTCGTAGAGGATGTCGATGAGCGTGCGCGGCTCCGGCGCGAGCGGGGACAACAGATATTCAGGTGGGATCTCCTGCCGCAACTCCCCAGTCACGGCTACAAAGCTACTCAGCCGAAGCCCGGTGCCGCCCGAGCCGCACGCGGCGTCGCGATCACGATTTTGAACACCGCGCGCCGAGCTTCGAAAAGGCCGCGGCGGGAGGTTTGAATTCCCCGGCTTCCGGTCATTCGCCAGTACCTGGCAGAATCGCCTGCGGAGGGGAGTATTCCTTCGCCGCGGTGTCGTCATCACGTCGGCCGTCATCGGACGACCGGTGCTGCGGGCCGACACGAGCAATCGTGGCGGTGGAAGAGACCTCCGGCGTTTTGACGACCGGAGGTTCAGTGAACGTTTCCACCCTCGAATGGGTCATCACGCTCAGCGTGACGATCGCCATCCTGCTGTTCGACGTCGTCGTGATCGGCCGGCGGCCGCACGAACCGTCGAAGCGGGAGACCGGGACCGCGCTGACCATCTACGTGAGCCTGGCCATCGCATTCGGGATCTGGACCTGGTTCTTCCACGGCAGCCAGTACGGCGTCGAGTTCTTCGCGGGCTGGCTGACCGAGTACAGCCTGTCGGTGGACAACCTGTTCGTCTTTCTGATCATCATGGCCAGCTTCAACGTGCCCAGGAAGTACCAGCAGCAGGCGCTTCTCGTCGGCATCATCCTGGCGCTGATCTTCCGCGGCATCTTCATCGCGCTCGGCGCCGTGGCCATCAACCAGTTCTCGTGGGTGTTCTACATCTTCGCCGCGTTCCTCATCTACACGGCGATCAACCTCGCCCGCGACACCGACCACGAGGACGACGGCGACAACATCGTGGTCAGATTCGCCCGCAACCACCTGAGCATGACCGACACGTGGGACGGCCTGAAACTGTGGGTGAAGGAGAACGGCAAGCGGTTGATGACGCCGATGTTCCTCGTCATCGTCGCGCTCGGCACCACGGACCTGATCTTCGCGCTGGACTCGATTCCCGCCATCTACGGACTCACCCAGGAGCCGTATCTGGTCTTCACCGCCAACGTGTTCGCGTTGATGGGCTTGCGTCAGCTCTACTTCCTGCTGGGTGATCTGCTCAAACGGCTGGTGTACCTGTCGCAGGGCCTGGCGTTCATCCTGGGCTTCATCGGCGTCAAGCTGCTGCTGCACGCGTTGCACGAGAACGAGTTGCCGTTCATCAACGGCGGTGAGCACGTGCCGGTGCCCGAGATCCCGACCCTGTTGTCGTTGGGCGTGATCATCGTGACGCTGCTCATCACCACCGCGGCCAGCCTGTACAAGACTCGGGTGCACGACGTGAAGAACGCGGCCGGCGAGAACTCGAAATCGTTGGATTCGCGCTGAGCGCAACGCTCGATCACCCCGCGAGCCATCTCCTAGCCTTGCCGTGTGCGCCTCTTCGTGACCGATGCCCCCGGCGGTGGCTGGGATGAACTGACCGACGGCGGCCCACCGCCCGTGCGCGTCGCGGCCAAGGACCTGCAGCATGCGCGGCGGGTTCGCGCGCGGGTGCGGGCCGACGGTGAGGTCGCGGTCATCCTGGACGTCGCGGTGGCTGTCGCGGCCGACTTCCGGTCCGTGCGCGACGCGCTGGAACCGGGCGACGGCGTGCGCTACGCCGGCACCGTCGACGGTCTCGCCGGCCTGATCGCCGACATCTCATCGGCCGAGGTAGCCGACGGCGTCACGCTCGTGCCCGTGTCGCCGCGCGAGGATGTGCACGCGCTGGGGCGCGCGGTGCTGCGAAGCCTCGAATTGCGCAGTCAGGCCAAGGCCTCGTAGACCAGCCGGGCGTATCGGTTGGTGCGTTCGGTTCCCGTGGTTCCCGGCCCCATCCGGTTCATCACGTAGGCGAACGTCGTGCGGCGCTCCAGATCCATCGCGATCGCCGAACCGCCCCAGCCGCCCCACCAGCAGATCCTGCCCTCCGGGATGGCGGGAACGCTTTCGGGACACGGCAGCCCGAATCCGACGCCGAAGCGCAGCGGGATCATGAGCACCTGGTCGAGGCCGTGGGACTGTTCCTCGAAGATCAGATCGATGGTCGCCGGACTGAGGAGTTGCACGCCGTTGGCCTTGCCGCCCAACGCAATCGGCGCCAGGGCACGGGCCAGCCCGCGGGCGTTGCCGTGGCCGTTCGCGCCACCGATGTCGGCGCGCCGCCACGCGATCGTCTCGGCGATCGAGGCGACATCCTGGTCGGGCCGGATGGTGCCGAACGTCTTGATCATCGGATGGTCTTGTGGCAGTAGGTCGTAAGGCAGGGCCAGTGGCGGGGGTGCGATGAGCTCGGCTATGCGGTCGTCGTCCTCGGGTCGCGCACCGATCTGGACATCGGCGTCCAGGGGAGCGGCGATCTCGTCACGGACGAACTCCTTGAGCGACTTGCCGGTGACGCGGCGGATCACCTCGCCGATGAGGTGGCCGTAGTTGAGCGCGTGGTACCCCGACGCCGTGCCGGGGGGCCACCACGGCGCCTGGCCCGCCAGGTGGCCGGTCGAACGCTCCCAGTCGTACATGACCTCGAGGTCGAACGGCGCCTCCCAGCCGGACACTCCGGATGTGTGGGCAAGCAGATGCCGAATCTCGATGTCGTGCTTGCCATTCGCCGCGAACTCCGGCCAATAGTCGGCGACGGCGGCTTTGAGGTCGAGCAGTTCGCGGTCGACGAGGATCAGAGCCGCCAACGCGGTGAGGGTCTTGGTGCAGGACCAGAAGTTCACGATGGTGTCTTGGTGCCATGGCGTCGTCTTGGCGCGGTCGGCATGGCCGCCCCAGATGTCGACGACGCACTGGCCGTCGATGTCCACGGCGATGGAGGCACCCAACTCCTCACCCTTGGCGATCTCGTCGGCCAACGCGTCGGCGAGCTTGTCGAATCGACTGTCGCAGTGGCCGTGGACGCTGTCGCGCATCGGCTAATCATGCCTCTGCCCAGCGGATTTATGGAGAAAACCACGCTGATCCGAGCGTTTGTCCCGGTACCGTGACCGACAGAATTGCCGAATCAGGAGGTATGCGATGCACAGGTTCGCGACGGCGGTCGCCGTAGGCACGTTGATCCTGGGTCCGCTCGTGACGGCACAGTCCGCCGGTGCCGCCCAGGTGACCCCCGACCCGATCGCCCCTGTCCCGGCGGTGCCCCTCGAACCGAGGGTTCAGGCGTTGGACTGCCAGGGCACGACCGGGAACATGGGATGCGGTCCCGGTTGGTTCTGGCGCGATGGCTGGCGGGGATGGGGGTGCTACCCATGCTGATGTCGACGACGTTCAAGGTGTCCTGTGCGATCGCGGTGACGACATTCGCCGCAGCGCTCGGGATCGGTTCGGCCACAGCCCAATCCAATGACTACAGCAGGCTACCGGTCGATCCGAACACGATCACCGACTCGTTGGCCTATGCGGCGGCGCCGCTGGCCATCGATCCCGACGGGCAGCCCGGGGTGAGGGCCGAGTACACCCACCGCGAGGGCGGCACACGCCAGATCACGACCACCATCCTGGTGTTGGCCGATCCCGGGGCCGCTACGGCTGCACTGAACGGCGCGGCCGCCGACGTCGCCAACCAGCACTCACAACCTGTCGACGTGGGAACCGGCGGAACGATGGTCACCGGTACTTCGCGCGACGGCACCGAGTCCGTGGCCGTGTTGACCTTCACCGAGGGCAACACCGCGACGACGATCGAATTCGAAGGTCCCGCAAACGATCCCGCACCGGCCGACCTGGTGACCGAGCTGGGTCAGAAGCAGGCCGCGGCGATCACGAACTGGCAGGGCGCCTAGCGCGACGGCCGCGTCACCAATTGTCGTAGCCGCCTTCGGGTCCCAGCATGCGTTCCAGCCGGGTTCGGTTGATGCGGGCCAACTCGTTGCGGACGATCTTTCGCTCGGTCTCGATGTCGTTGTGCATCCGGTCGAGCATCGTTGCCAGCACCCGCTCGGCGTCGTAGCCGTTGACGAACATCACGAACCCGAAGCCGAAGTGTTCGAGGTATTGCTTCGACGCCTGACTCAGACGCTCCATCATCTCGGGCTGGTCACACCAGATCGCGCATTGTTCAGCGGCCGACTTCTCGCTGCCCGGCCGCCGCCCGATGTCCGGGTAGGCCTGCAGGATGGTGTCGATGGAGTCCTCGCCGAGGCTGAACAGCAGCGCATCGGCTTCACGGAACAGCGTGTCGTGGTCGGGGTACGGTCGCCCGCGCGCCAGATCCGCGGACAAGGGCACGCTGTAGCAGCATTCGTAGACGGCGTGGACGGCCCTGCGCATCGGCATCGCGTTGAACGCTTCGAGACCGATTCCCTGATGCATCAACACGACAGCAATAATCAGTCGTGGGGAGAACGTCCGGGTTACGTCGTGTTACGGGGAGGAAAAATCAGCGCCCGCGTAAATCCGTTCAGTGGGCCTTGTTGAACCGCTCGACCGACGCCTGAACCTCAGCCTCGGCCTCTGAGCGGCCGACCCAGTCGGCGGCCTTCACGTACTTGCCCGGTTCGAGATCCTTGTAGTGCACGAAGAAGTGCTTGATCGCCTCGAGCTCGTAGGCAGGCACGTCGCCGAGGTCTGCGATGTGCTCCCAGCGCGGATCGTCGGCGGGCACGCACAGGACCTTGTCGTCGCCGCCGGCCTCGTCGGTCATCCGGAACATGGCCACCGGGCGGACCTCCACGATGCAGCCGGGGAACACGGATTCGGGCAGCAACACCAGGGCGTCGAGCGGGTCGCCGTCCTCACCGAGGGTGTTCTCGAAGAACCCGTAATCGGTCGGATAGGCCATCGACGTGTACAGGTAGCGGTCCAGCTTCACCCGGCCGCTCTCGTGGTCCACCTCGTACTTGTTGCGGGAACCCTTGGGGATCTCGATCACTACCTCGAACTGCACGGCCGCGGCTCCTTGCCCTGTGCTCTTGTCTGGGTCGTCCGGTGATAACGCGGGTCAACCTTAAACGAGGGATACGCTGCTGTACGGGGGCGGTCTGGTTTGAGCAGGAGGATTATGCGGCCCGGTCAGTGGCGCCGATCCACGCACGTGGCCATCGGCGCGGCGGTATTGCTGCTGGTTGCCGTGGTCGTGCTGGTCGCTGCCCTGGTGACGGCGGGGCCGTCGACCGAAGCTTCTGCGGGTAAGCCGACGCCCCCGGCCGCAACCGCGAACCCCGGTGTCGTACCGGTGGCCGACTCGGCGCCCAGGCCTGTCCCGGACCTGCTGGCGGCCAAGCTGGCCCCCGTGCTGGCCGACCCGAATCTCGGTGACCTCACCGGCCGCGTCACCGATGCGCTGACCGACGCGGTGCTGTGGGAGCAGCGCGCCGACGTGCCGATGCAGCCCGCGTCGACGAACAAGTCGCTCACCGCCGCCGCGGCTCTGCTGACGCTGGACCGTGATGCCCGGCTCACCACGCGGGTGTTCAGTGGTTCCAGGCCCGGGGTGGTGGTGCTCAAGGGGGGCGGCGACCCGACGCTTTCGGCGGCGCCGGCCGGGGAGGACACCTGGTACCGGGACGCCGCGCGCATCAACGACCTGGCCGAACAGGTCCGGGGTAGCGGCATCGAGGTGACCTCCGTGCAGGTGGACACCAGCGCCTACAGCGGGCCGACGATGGCGCCGGGGTGGGATCCGCTCGACATCGACGGCGGCGACATCGCGCCGATGGAGTCGGTCATGCTCGACGGCGGCCGCACCCAACCGGTCAGCGTCGACTCGGCGCGGTCCCGCACACCCGCGTTGGATGCCGGCCGGGCGCTCGCGGCGGCGCTGAAGATCGACCCGGCGAAGGTCGCCGTGGCACCCGGTAGCGCGAGCGGCGGCAGGGAACTCGGTGCGGTCCAGTCGCCGCCGCTGATATCGCGTCTGCGCGACATGATGAACGCTTCGGACAACGTGATGGCCGAGGCGATGGGGCGCGAGGTCGCCGCGGCGCAAAACCGTCCGCAGAGCTTCGACGGCGCCGCGCGCGCGGTCCTCGACGCCCTGGGCGACGCCGGTATCGACATCACCGGCGCGAGGATCTTCGACTCCAGCGGGTTGTCCGTCGATGACCGGCTCACCGCCGAGACGCTCGACGAGGTGGTGCAGGCGGCGGCCGGAGACGACCACCCCAAGCTGCGGCCCCTGGTCGACCTGCTGCCCATCGCGGGGGGAAGCGGCACACTGTCGAACCGCTATCTGGACACCCCCATCGTCAAGCCCGCCGCCGGTTTCCTACGGGCCAAGACCGGCTCCCTGACCGGAACCAACTCCCTGGCGGGCATCGTCACCGACTCGAGCGGGCGGGTGCTCACGTTCGCGCTGATCTCCAACAACGCGGGCCCGACCGGACGCATCGCGCTCGACAACGTGGCCGCCACACTGCGAGCGTGCGGATGCAGCGCGTGAGCCCCTCGGCCAAATCCTCGCTGTCGGTCGGTCGCGCCGTCGACTGGGACTTCGCCGCCACCGTCGGTGAGAAGCTGGCCCGACCCGGTCCGGCCTCCACCGACTACACGCGCAGGCAGGTGATCGAACAGCTGGCCGAGGCGTCGCGCTCTGCCGAGCTTCCGGTGCGCGAGGTCACCGGTATGACCGAAGGCGGTGAGATCCCCGAGGCACGAATTGTGGACCGTCCGCAGTGGATTCGCGCGGCCACCCGCTCGATGCGCGTGATGACGGGGGGCTCGGACAAGCCGGCGGGCCCGATCAGCGGACGCATCACGGGCGCACAGACCGGAGCGGTGCTCGCGTTCATCTCCTCGGGCATCCTCGGCCAGTACGATCCGTTCGGTCCCGGCGGTGGCGAATTGCTGCTGATCTACCCGAACGTGATCGCCGTGGAGCGCCAGCTGCAGGTGCAGCCCTACGACTTTCGGCTGTGGGTGTGCCTGCACGAGGTCACCCACCGGGTGCAGTTCCGCGCCAACCCGTGGCTTGCCGAGCACATGTCCGGCGCCCTGGCCGTGCTCACCGAAGAAGGCACCGAGGACATCGCCGAGATGGTCTCCCGGCTGGCCTCGTTCGTGCGCAGCCGCCGCGACGAATCGAACGGCGCTGTGCCAGATGCCAATTCGAGCGGCATGATCGGGCTGTTGCGGGCGGTGCAGTCCGAACCTCAGCGTGAGGCCCTCGACAAACTGCTCGTGCTCGGCACGCTGCTCGAAGGCCACGCGGACCACGTGATGGACGCCGTCGGCCCCGCGGTGGTGCCTTCGGTCGCCACGATTCGCAAGCGGTTCGACGAGCGGCGTCAGCGCAAACAGTCGCCGCTGCAACGGGTGGTGCGGATGCTTCTCGGCATCGACGCCAAGCTCAGCCAGTACACCCGCGGCAAGGCGTTCGTCGACCATGTGGTGTCCGCTGTGGGCATGGACCGATTCAACGCCGTGTGGACGGGACCCGAAACATTGCCTCTGCCAACCGAAATCGACGAGCCGCACCGATGGATCGACAGGGTGCTGTAGCCGGGCTTCGAACGGCGGTCGGGGCGTTCGACCGCGACTTCGGCGTCGGTGACCGCTGGTGCATCGCACTGTCCGGGGGTCCGGACTCGCTGGCGTTGACCGCGGTCGCGGCGGGCCTCAAACCGACCACCGCGCTGATCGTCGACCACCGGTTGCAGCCGGACTCCGCCACCGTGGCCGAGAACGCGCGCAAGCAGGCCGTGTCTGTGGGATGCGTTGCCGCGCAGGTGATCACCGTCGACGTCGGGAGGGCGGGCGGCCCCGAGGCCGCCGCGCGCACCGCGCGGTACCGCGCGCTGAACGAGGCACGTCGCGAAATGCCGGTGCTCCTGGGGCACACGCTGGACGACCAGGCCGAGACGGTGCTGCTGGGTTTGGGCCGCGGCTCCGGGCCGCGGTCCATCGCCGCCATGCGGCCGTGGGACCCGCCGTGGGGCCGGCCCCTGCTCGGCGTGCGGCGGGCGGTGACGGAGGCGGCGTGCGCCGAGCTCGGCCTCACCCCGTGGCAGGACCCGCACAACTCGGACCGCAGGTTCACCAGGGTCCGCCTGCGTGAGGAGGTGCTGCCGCTTCTCGAAGACGTTCTCGGTGGTGGGGTCGCCGAGGCTTTGGCGCGCACCGCGGACGCATTGCGTGCCGACACCGACACCCTCGACGAGCTGGCCGACCGCACCTTGACGGGGCTGCGCCACGACGAAGCGCTCGACGGGACAGAACTCGCCGTCCTTCCACAAGCGCTGCGGCGCAGGGTGATTCGCCGTTGGTTGCTCGATGGCGGTGCCGCCGGGCTGACCGACAAGCAGATCCGCGCCGTCGACGCCCTCGTCACGGCGTGGCGGGGCCAGGGCGGAGTCGCGGTCGGCTCGTCCCTGCGCGAACGACGGCTGATCGCGGGCCGCCGGGACGGCATGCTGACCCTGCACACGGAGCCGGTGCGCACCATGAAAAACTGTGCCCGTGCCTGAGCGATCCGCCGATATGTACACCGGTGACATCAAGTCGGTACTGCTGTCGTCCGATGAGATCCAGGCGAAGATCGCCGAGCTCGGCGCCCTGATCGGCGAGGAGTACCGCGACACCGTCGCCGCCAACGGCCAAGATCTCCTGCTGGTGACCGTGCTCAAGGGCGCGGTCTTCTTCGTCACGGACCTGGCGCGCGCGATCCCGCTGCCGACCCAGCTGGAGTTCATGGCGGTCAGCTCCTACGGGTCGTCGACGTCGTCGTCGGGCGTGGTGCGCATCCTCAAAGACCTCGACCGCGACATCAACGGCCGCGACGTGCTCATCGTCGAGGACATCGTCGACTCCGGGCTGACGCTGTCGTGGTTGCTGCGCAACCTCGCGACGCGCCACCCCCGCTCGCTGCGGGTGTGCGCGCTGTTGCGCAAGCCCGACGCGGTACGCGCCGACGTCGATATCGCCCACGTCGGATTCGACATCCCCAACGAGTTCGTCGTCGGCTACGGCCTGGACTACGCCGAGCGTTACCGCGACCTCGACTACATCGGCACGCTGGACCCGAAGGTGTACGAGCAGCACTGACCGGCGCAAGATAGGGGCATGCGCGAAACAGCCCTTCGCATCTGCCCGCTGTGCGAGGCCACCTGCGGCCTGGTGCTCACCATTGACGACGGTCGCGTCACCGGTGCCCGCGGCGACAAAGACGACGTGTTCAGCCACGGGTTCATCTGCCCGAAGGGTGCCAGCTTCGGCGAACTCGACAACGATCCCGACCGGTTGGCCCGGCCGATGGTCCGTCGTGACGGCGTGCTGACCGAGACGACCTGGGCACAGGCGTTCGCCGCGGCCGCCGACGGTCTCGGCGGGGTCATCGCCGAGCACGGCGGTGCGGCGGTCGGGGTGTACCTGGGCAACCCGAACGCCCACACCATCGCGGGCGGGCTGTACACCCCGCTGGTCGTCAAGGCGCTGGGCACCCGGCAGGTGTACTCGGCGAGCACCCTCGATCAGATGCCCAAGCACGTCGCGCTGGGCCTGATGTTCGGCAGCCCCGTCGCGTTCACCGTCCCCGATCTCGACCGCACCGACTATCTCGTGGTCATCGGTGCAAACCCCCTTGTCTCCAACGGCAGCCTCGCGACCGCCGCCGACTTCCCCGGCAAGCTGCGCGCGCTGCGCAAACGCGGCGGCCGCCTCGTGGTCATCGACCCCGCCCGCACCCGCACCGCCGAAGTCGCCGACCGCCACCTGGCGCCACGGCCCGGCACCGACGCGGCGCTGCTCCTGGGAATCGTCCACGTGCTGTTCGACGAGGACCTCGCCGACCTGAAGGACCTCGACGGGCATGTCGACGGTGTCGATTTGGTGCGTGCACTCGCCGCCGACTTCTCACCGGACACCGTCGCGACGCACTGCGGGGTGCCCGCCGACGACATCCGCACGCTCGCACGCGAACTCGCCGCGGCGCCATCGGCCGCCGTGTACGGCCGGATCGGCACCTCCACCGTCGAATTCGGCACCTTGGGCAGCTGGCTCGTCGACGTCGTGAACGTCCTCACCGGCAACCTGGACCGCCCCGGCGGCGCGATGTTCCCGCAGTCGCCGATCGCCCCCGCTGCGCGGCCGCCGAAGCCGGGGCGCGGCTTTCTCACCGGGCGCTGGCACAGCCGCGTGTCGGGTTATCCCGAAGCCCTGTCGGAGTTTCCGGCCGCGGCGTTGGCCGAGGAGATCGACACCCCCGGTGACGGGCAGATCAAGGCCGTCGTCACGATCGCGGGCAATCCGGTGCTGTCGGCGCCCGACGGGGAACGCCTCGACAAGGCCCTGGACAGCGTCGAGTTCATGCTGAGCATCGACCCGTACCTGAACGAGACCACCCGGCACGCCGACGTCATCCTGCCGCCGCCTCCGCCGTCGCGCAGCGCACACTTCGACATCGCGCTCAACAGCCTGGCGGTGCGCAACAACGCGCGATACTCGCCGCCGGCCCTCCCGCTGACCGACCGGCCGGACGAAGCCGAGATCCTCGCGCGCATCGCCCTGATCCTCTACGGCCTGGGCCCCGACGCCGATCCGATGCTGGTCGACGATCAGGTGATCGCGGCGACGCTGGCCAAGGAGACCGCCGACCCGGATTCGCCGGTCGCGGGGCGTTCCGTCGACGACCTGACCGCGATGCTGCCGACGGCTCCGGGCTACGAACGGCGCCTCGACATGATGCTGCGCCTGGGCGCCTACGGCGATGCGTTCGGCGCCAACCCCGACGGACTCACGCTGGCCAAGCTCAAGGCCGCACCGCACGGCATCGACCTGGGTCCGTTGCGACCGCGCCTAACCGAGGTGTTGCGAACGCCGTCTGGCCGGATCGAACTCGCACCGCCTGAGTTGACCGCCGAGGTCGCGCGGCTGCGGGACGCGCTCGGCGTGCGCCCCGACGGGTTCGTGCTCATCGGACGACGGCACCTGCGTTCCAACAACAGCTGGATGCACAACCTGCCCGCGTTGTCGGGCGGGTCCAACCAGTGCACGCTGCGGATCCACCCCGACGACGCCGCGGAGCTCGGGCTGACCGACACCGCCGTCGTCAAAGGGCCGGGAGGTGAGCTGCTGGCCCCGGTCGAGATCACGCCGGAGATGCGCCGGGGCGTGGTGTCGTTACCGCACGGCTGGGGCCACAACCGCGACGGCACGGGTCAACGGGTCGCGGCCGCCGCGCCGGGCGTGAACGTCAACCAGCTCAACGACGGCAACCATCTGGATCCGCTGTCGGGCACCGCGGTGCTCAACGGCATCCCGGTGGACATCGCGCCCGCCGGCTGAGCCGGCAGGCTAGGTCAGCTCGTAGACCATGGTGACGTTGAAGCCGACGGCCTGCTGACCGGGCTCGATCGGCACCGCCGCCATCTCGGCGGCCGGGCCGCGCGGAGTCGGATACGGCGTCGGCGGCGACGACGCGGGCACCTCCGATATCGAGATGACCTTGCCGAGGTCCAACTCGGCCAGCAGCGCGTACTGTTCGGCGCGGCTCTTGGCGTCGTTGAAGGCGCGGGCGCGCGCTTCGCGCACCAGTTGGGAATCGTCCTCGATGGCGAGGGTGACGTTGTTGATCCTCGTCGCGTTACCGCCCCGGCCCGCGATGATCCCGAACACCTGGGGCGCCGTGTTGAGCGCGCGGACCTTGACGTCGATCGTGTTCGTCGCCCGGTAGCCGTCGATGGTGTTGTCGCCGCCGCCGTACTGCGGCTGCACGCTCACCTCGGAGGTGTTGATTTCCTTGCGGTCGATGCCCGAGTCGACCAGTGCGTCGATGACCCCGCGCTGCAGTTGGCTGGTCTGGTTGAGCGCGGCGGCTGCATCGGCGGCCACGACGTCCATCCCCGCGTTGATCGTCAGCGTGTCGGGCGCGCCGAGCACCTCACCGCTGCCCACGACCGTCACCTGGCGCTGTGTGTGGTCGTCGTCGTTGGTGAGGACGGGGGCGGCCGTCGCGTCACAGCCCGCGAGCAGGGCGACGAACCCCACCGCCGCGGCCACGAGGATTCGGGTGGGCGTCTTCGCCCGGGCAGCGATTGGCATGGCTGGCACCCTACCGTCAGGGAGTCACCATGATCTTGCAGTGCATGTCGGGGTCGGCGAGTTCGTCGAATGCGGCGCCGACGCCTTCGAGTCCCACTTCGCCGGTGATCAGCGGCGAGACGTCGATGCGCCCGTCGGCGATGGCGCGCAACGTCTCCGCGAACTCGTTGTAGTCGTAGGAGTTGACGAACTGGACGTTGATCTCCTTGGCGATGCCGAACAACGGTGTGACGGTGTCGGGCTGCATGCACACCCCCGCCACCACCAGGCGGCTGCCCAACGGAGCCCTGCGCAGGATCGAGCGTGACGTGCGCGCCCATCGTCGCTGCGAGTTCCCGGCGGCGCACCGAGAAGTCGGCCGCCGCAATGTATTCGACACCCTTGAGCCGCAACGCGGCGATGATCGCGATCCCGATCGGACCGCAACCGATCACCAGCGCGGCCTCGCCGGGGGCGAAGCCGGATTTGTTGACGGCGTGCAGCCCGACGGCCATCGGTTCGGTCAGCGCGGCGTGCCGCGGATCGACGCCCTCTGGCACGCTCAGCAGCAACGGCACCGACAGCAGCATCCTCTCGGCGTACCCGCCGAGCACCGTGTTGCTGGACATGATCGGTTCGAATCCCTTGGGCGACAACAACACCGGCAGTGACGTGACAAGAGTTCCCGGAGCGGGCGCCTCGGTGCCCGGACCGGCCTCGAGGACTTCGGCGCTGAATTCGTGGCCCATGAACACGTCGCTGCCCAGGTCGACGGGCAGCCCGCCCTGCACCGGCATACCGGTGATCTCGCGGGTGAGCCGCACCATCTGGTCGCCGTGCTTGGCGAAGTGCAGATCGGAGCCGCAGATACCGCAGGCACTGACCGCGACCAGAACCTGACCCTCCTGCGGAACCGGGTCGGGTACGTCGTCGCGGACCACCATCTGTCCGTCTCGCAGCACGGCAGCGCGCATTCACCAATCCAATCGGTTCAAGAACTCCAGCAGCGCGGCGTTGACCGCGGCGGGCCGCTCCTGCGGAAGCCAGTGCCCGCCGTCGATCATCACCTCGCGATAGTCGCCCGCGACGAGTTCACGGGCGCGGTGGCGGGGGGTGTAGGCCATCGTGGGATCCTCGGTGCCGCCGATGAACAACGCCGGCACGTCGATCGTCGCGGACGGCGGGCTCTCGGTCAGTTCCCAGTTGCGATCGAAGCAGCGGTACCAGTTGAGCGCGGGGGTGAAGCCCGTGCGGCTGAACTCTTCGATGTAGTAGTCGATTTCCTCTTGGCTGATCCAATCGGGTAGATCGCCTGGCTCGGGTATGCGGGCCAGGAAACCCTCCGGTCCCGGCGCGGTCATCCGCTGAGCCATGAGCCCGTCCCTGGAAGCGGTGGTCGAGCCGATGAGCTTGCGGATGGTGATGGCGGGGTCGCGGTTCAACTCCGCGTCGGCCGGGCCGGGCTCCTGGTAGTAGAGGACGTAGAAGAACTTCTCGCCGAAGATGCGGCGGAACGCCTGCGTCGTGGGCACCCGCGAGCGCGGTACCGGCGGCGCGCATATGCCCACCGCGCCGGCGAAGCTGTCCGGGTGAAGCAGCGGTGCGCCCCACGCCACGGCGCCGCCGAAGTCGTGGCCGACGATGACCGCCCGGTCGGCGCCGACGTCGTCGAGCAGGCCGACGATGTCGGCGCTCAGATCAACGATGGTGTAGGCATCGACGGCCTCGGGTTTGGACGACCGCCCGTAGCCGCGCTGATCGGGCGCCAGCACGTGATAGCCGGCCTCGGCCAAAGCGGGCAGCTGATGGCGCCAGGAGAACCCCAGTTCGGGAAAGCCGTGGGCCAGCACCACCAGCGGGGCGCCGGGCTCGCCGGCCTCGAGCACTCGCAGGCGGACGCCGTTGGTGTCGACGAACCGCTCGGTGAAGGTCAGCACGATCAACACCCAAGCACTTCCGCAGCGCGAGTGTGGGCATAAAGCACGTCGCCATGGCCGGCAGCGTGCGGGTAACCCACGTTCGGCGGGATGGTGTGGAGAACCGTCGGGAACCTTGGTTCGTTGGTCTAGCGGTAGCCTGAACTATTCCAACTGCGCACTTGTTGGAAGCGGCTTAGAAGGCAGGAGTGGTCGCTGACGGCCGGGGACAACGGCCCGCCACGCGGCCGGACGACGACGGATAGTTGATGAATCGGAAAAATGTCATCCGCACGCTGACCGTGATAGCGGTCGTGCTGTTGCTGGGCTGGTCCTTCTACTACTTCAGCGATGACACGCGGGGTTACAAGCCCATCGACACGTCGGTGGCGGTCGCGCAGATCGACGGCGACAACGTCAAGACCGCGCAGATCGACGACCGCGAACAACAGCTGCGGCTCGACCTCAAGAGCGGCAACGGCGACACCGAGAACAGCGACAAGATCATCACCAAGTACCCGACGGGGTACGGGGTCACGCTGTTCGAGGCGCTTCAGGACAAGAACGTCAAGACCAACACCGTGGTCAACCAGGGCAGCATGCTCGGCTCGCTGCTGATCTACCTGCTGCCGCTGCTGCTACTGGTCGGGCTGTTCATCATGTTCTCCCGCATGCAGACCGGCGGGCGGATGGGCTTCGGGTTCGGCAAGTCCAAGGCCAAGATGCTCAACAAGGACATGCCGAAGACCACGTTCGCCGATGTCGCCGGGGTCGACGAGGCCGTCGAAGAGCTCTACGAGATCAAGGACTTCCTGCAGAACCCGTCGCGGTATCAGGCGCTGGGCGCCAAGATCCCCAAGGGCGTGTTGCTGTTCGGCCCGCCCGGCACCGGTAAGACGCTGCTGGCGCGCGCGGTCGCCGGCGAGGCCGGGGTGCCCTTCTTCACGATCTCGGGCTCTGACTTCGTCGAGATGTTCGTCGGCGTGGGCGCCTCGCGCGTGCGCGACCTGTTCGAGCAGGCCAAGCAGAACAGCCCGTGCATCATCTTCGTCGACGAGATCGACGCCGTCGGCCGGCAGCGCGGCGCCGGGCTGGGCGGCGGCCACGACGAACGCGAGCAGACACTCAACCAGCTGCTCGTCGAGATGGACGGCTTCGGCGACCGCCAGGGCGTCATCCTGATCGCGGCCACGAACCGGCCCGACATCCTCGACCCTGCGCTGCTGCGGCCCGGTCGCTTCGACCGCCAGATCCCGGTTTCCAACCCCGACCTGGCCGGCCGCCGCGCGGTGCTCAAGGTGCATTCGGCGGGCAAGCCGATCGCTCCCGACGCCGACCTGGACGGGCTGGCCAAGCGCACCGTCGGCATGTCCGGCGCCGACCTGGCCAACGTCATCAACGAGGCAGCGCTGCTGACCGCCCGCGAGAACGGCACGGTGATCACCGGCCCGGCGCTGGAGGAGGCCGTCGACCGTGTCGTCGGCGGTCCGCGCCGCAAGAGCCGCATCATCAGCGAGCAGGAGAAGAAGATCACCGCCTACCACGAGGGCGGGCACACGCTCGCCGCGTGGGCGATGCCGGACATCGATCCGATCTACAAGGTGACGATCCTGGCCCGCGGCCGCACCGGCGGGCACGCGATGGCGGTCCCCGAGGACGACAAGGGCCTGATGACCCGCTCGGAGATGATCGCGCGGCTCGTGTTCGCGATGGGCGGACGCGCCGCCGAGGAACTGGTGTTCCGGGAGCCGACCACCGGCGCGGTGTCCGACATCGAGCAGGCCACCAAGATCGCCCGCGCGATGGTGACCGAATACGGCATGAGCTCCAAGTTGGGTGCGGTGCGCTACGGCACCGAGCACGGCGACCCGTTCCTGGGTCGCACCATGGGCACCCAGGCCGACTACAGCCACGAGGTCGCCCAGACCATCGACGACGAGATCCGCAAGCTCATCGAGGCCGCCCACACCGAGGCCTGGGAGATTCTCACCGAGTACCGCGACGTGCTCGACACCCTCGCCGGCGAACTGCTGGAGAAGGAGACGCTGCACCGGCGTGAGCTCGAGGAGATCTTCGGCGACGTGAAGAAGCGCCCGCGGCTGACCATGTTCGACGACTTCGGCGGCCGCGTTCCGTCCGACAAGCCACCGATCAAAACGCCCGGCGAGCTGGCGATCGAGCGCGGCGAGGAATGGCCCAAACCGGTGCCCGAACCCGCCTTCAAGGCCGCGATCGCCGCGGCCACCAAGGCCGCCGAGGCCACCAAGGTGGCCGAGGGCGGCCCGAACGGCGCCCACGGCAGCGGCAACGGTTCCTCGGGTCCGACGCAGCCCGACTACGGCGCCCCCGCCGGGTGGCACGCACCGGGCTGGCCGCCGTCGCAGCAGCCGCCGGGCCAGCAACAGCCGCCGGTCCAGCAGCCGCACGGCTACTGGTATCCGCCGCCGCACCAGGGTTGGCAGCAGCAGCCCTACCCGCCGTATCAGCCGTATCCGCAGCAGGGGCCGCCGCAGCAACAGGCTGCGCCACCCCAACCGAACGAGGACAAGGGTCAGGACAACAGCCGGCGTAACGGCTGACAGGCCGACCGGCTCACAGGAGGCTCCATTGGCGCAGTCGCAGCACAACTCTGTCACGTTCAGGCCCGCGAACTTCGACCAGCCGCGCGCTGAGGCTGCGGTCCGCGAACTGCTGCTCGCGGTGGGCGAGGACCCGGACCGCCATGGGCTCGAGTCCACTCCCGCGCGGGTGGCGCGGGCGTACAAGGAGCTGTTTGCCGGCCTGTACATCGATCCGGATTCGGTGCTGGACACCACATTTGACGAGCAGCACGACGAGCTGGTGCTCGTCAAGCAGATCCCGATGTACTCGACCTGCGAGCACCACCTGGTTTCTTTCCACGGCGTCGCGCACGTCGGTTACATCCCCGGCCAGGACGGGCGCGTCACCGGGTTGTCCAAGATCGCGCGGCTGGTCGATCTCTACGCCAAGCGACCGCAGGTGCAGGAACGGCTCACCGGTCAGATCGCGGACGCGATGATGCGCAAACTCGATCCGCGCGGTGTGATCGTCGTGGTCGAGGCCGAACACCTGTGCATGGCGATGCGCGGAGTGCGCAAGCCGGGCGCGGTGACGACCACATCGGCCGTACGCGGGCAGTTCAAGGTCGATGCCGCATCGAGGGCCGAGGCGCTGGACCTGATACTGCGCAAGTGAACTCGACACGGGTGCGGGTCATGGGGGTCGTGAACGTCACCGACGACTCCTTCTCCGACGGAGGGCTGTTCCTCGACCGCGACCGCGCCGTCGAGCACGGGCTCGAACTGGTCGCCGAAGGCGCGGCGATCGTCGACGTGGGCGGTGAGTCCACTCGCCCCGGGGCCACCCGCATCGACCCCGAAGTCGAGAAATCGCGGGTGTGCCCGGTCATCTCCGAGCTTGTCGCCCAAGGCGTCACGGTCAGCATCGACACGATGCACGCCGACGTCGCGCGGGCGGCGCTGGAGAACGGCGCCCAGATCGTCAACGACGTCTCCGGCGGGCGCGCGGACCCGGGCATGGCCCCGTTGCTCGCCGACGCGAAAGTGCCCTGGGTGCTGATGCATTGGCGGTCGGTGGGCGCTGACCGTCCGCACGCGGTGCCCGCCTATCGGAACGTGGTCGACGAGGTCCGCACCGAACTGCTCGCCAGTGTGGACGCCGCGGTGGCTGCCGGGGTCGACGCGACCAACCTCATCATCGATCCGGGGTTGGGCTTCGCCAAGACCGGCGACCACAACTGGGCGCTGTTGCGTGCGCTGCCCGAATTCGTCGCCACCGGCATCCCGGTGTTGGTGGGCGCGTCGCGCAAACGCTTCCTCGGGACGCTGCTCGCCGACGCCGACGGACAACCGCGACCGCCGGACGGCCGGGAGACCGCGACCGCGGTGATCTCGGCGCTGGCCGGCCTACACGGCGCCTGGGGTGTGCGGGTGCACGATGTGCGCGCGTCGGTCGATGCGATCAAGGTGTTGGAGGCGTGGTCGCATGGCTGACCGAATCGAGTTGCGCGGCTTGCGCGTTCGCGGGCATCACGGTGTCTTCGAGCACGAGCGTCGCGACGGCCAGGAATTCATCGTCGACATCACGGTCTGGATCGACCTCGCCGCCGCGGCGGCGAGTGACGACCTCGCCGACACCCTGGACTACGGCGCGTTGGCGCAGCGGGCGGCCGACATCGTCGCCGGACCGCCGCGGAACCTGATCGAGACGGTGGCCGCAGAGATCGCCGACGGCGTCATGGACGACGGGCGCGTGCACGCGGTCGAGGTGGTCGTGCACAAGCCCGCGGCACCGATCCCGCTGACGTTCTCCGACGTGGCGGTGGTGGCGCGTCGATCGCGGCGCGCCCGGGGTGGCCCTTGACCACCGCGGTTCTGTCGATCGGGTCGAATCTCGGCGACCGGCTGGCGATGCTTGGGTCGGTCGTCGACGGGCTCGGTGGTGCGCTGCGTGCGGCGTCGCCGGTGTACGAGACCGCGCCGTGGGGAGGTGTCGAACAGGGGCCGTTCCTCAACGCCGTCCTCGTCGCCGACGATCCCGCGCTCGACGGCCACGGTTGGCTACGGCGCGCCCACGAGTTCGAACGATCCGCCGAGCGGGTGCGCGCACAACGATGGGGGCCGCGCACGCTCGACGTCGACATCGTCACCTGCCGAAACGGGGGGCGCGAGGTGATCTCGCAGGACGCCGACCTGGTCCTGCCGCATCCGCGTGCCCATCAACGCGCGTTCGTGCTCGTGCCCTGGCTGGCGGTGGAACCGGACGCGGTGCTGACGGTGGCAGGCGAACCGCGCCGGGTCGACGAACTGCTCGCCGCGCTCGAACCGGCCGAACGCGACGGTGTGCACCGCACCGAGTTGGTGTTGCGCTGATGGGACCGACGAGAAGGCGCGACCTCGCGGCCGCTGCGGTGCTGACCGCTGTCGTGGGCTATTTGCTCGTGCTCGCGTCGTACCGGTGGTTCCCGCCGATCACACTGTGGACGGGTGTGTCGCTGCTGGGGGTCGCGATCGCCGAAGCGGGTTGGGCGTTCCACGTCCGCGCCAAGATCAACGACGGTGAGATCGGCGTGGGATCCGGCCGGCTGAACCCCCTCGCGGTGGCGAGGTCCGTGGTGATCGCCAAGGCCTCGGCGTGGGTCGGCGCGCTGGTGTTCGGTTGGTGGGCGGCCGTCCTGGCCTACCTGTTGCCGCGCCGTTCCACTCTGCGCGTCGCCGCCGAGGACACCGCGGGCGCCGCGGTGGCCGCCGGGTGCGCACTGGCTCTGGTGGTTGCCGCGCTGTGGTTGCAGCATTGCTGCAAATCTCCGGGCGAGCCGCCGGAGAACCCCAATGGGGCAACGGATTAACGAAGTTCGGCCGACGCGGTAACGAATCGCCGACGAGGCGACACGCGGAGTGACCTGTGACAGGTACAGTCGCCCCCATGACCGATCCGACCCGCAGCGCACGCTATCGGCGTGCCGCCCGCAGGCCGGGTTGGATGCTGTTGACCGCGTTGCTGGTGCTGGCGATCGCGGCCAGCTCCGCCCTGGTGTTCACCGATCGGGTGGAGCTGCTCAAGCTGGCGGTCATCTTGGCGTTGTGGGCCGCGGTGGTCGCGGCGTTCGTCTCGGTCATCTACCGACGGCAGAGCGATGTCGACCAGGCCAAGGTGCGCGACCTCAAGCTCGTCTACGACCTGCAACTGGACCGTGAGATCTCGGCGCGGCGCGAATACGAGCTGTCGTTGGAGACGCAACTGCGCCGCGAACTGGAAGCCGAGGTGCGCGCACAGGCCGCCGACGAGATGGCGAGCCTAAGGGCCGAACTGTCCGCGCTGCGCGCCAACCTGGAGATCCTCTTCGACGCGGACCTGTCGCACCGGCCCGCGATCGAACCCGAGCGCACGACGGTGCGCGCTTACAGCGACTGGGCGAGGGATTCGGAGACCACGGGCCGCGTCAGCAGCAGCCGCATCGACGAGTACCGGCCCGACATCGAGCAGCGGACCGAGGAAAGCGCGATCATCGACGTGCCCGCCGAACCCCAACCGCCCGAGGTCGATTGGCAGCCGACTCCCGAGCGCGGCGGGGCGCACCGCAGAGCCTCCGACGCCGACTGGGGCCACCAACCGGCGCAGGAGCCTGCCGCGTGGTCGCCGCCGCCTGCCCAGCCCGTTCCGCCACCACCGCCGACTGCCGAGCCCGTTCCGCCACCACCGCCGGTCGAACCCGTGGCGCCACCACCGCCGCGGGCCGAGCCCATCCCGCCGCCGCCACCCCCGCCGCCACCGCCGGTCGAACCCGTTGCGCCGCCACCGCCGCGGGCCGAGCCCGTTCCGCCGCCCCCGCCCCCGCCGCAGCCGGCGCCCGAGCCTGCGCCGACCAGCGACTGGCAGCCGGCACCCGCGGACGGGCGCTGGATTCCACCCGGCGCCCCGGGTAGCAACTGGGTGTCGGGTGGCAACGGATCGACGACCGAGTACGTCGGCAGGCGCCGGGCGCCAGAACCCGGCGAAGACGGGGCCCGCCCGGCCGTCGAACCCGACCTCTCGCCGCCGGCGCCCGAACCGCGACGTGGCAGGCATTCGGCGTCGCCGGGAAGCGGTGATCCGGGGCGCCCGGAGCAGCAGGCCGGGCCCGCGGAACCGCCGGAGCCCTCGCCGGAACCACCGGCGCCCGGAGGGCGGCGGCACCGCAGCGCCGACGACCCCGACACCGCCGGACAGTCCGTGGCCGAACTGTTGGCCCGCCTGCAGGCGAGCCCCACACCGGGCGGGCGTCGCAGGCGCCGCGAGGAGTGAGTTAATCTCGTAGCGACCGTCCGGTACCCGCACCGCAGGACCGGAACGTACACACATCAACTCGCAGCGAGGTCGACTTCATGGTCGCCATGGGGACCCCACCTGGCGGATTCCGCCCGGCGCGGCTCACTGTCGGCATCGTTTCCGCAGGCCGCGTCGGTTCCGCGCTGGGTGTGGCCCTCGAACGCGCCGAGCATGTCGTGGTGGCGTGCAGCGCGGTCTCGCACGCGTCGCGTGACCGCGCCCAGCGCCGGCTGCCCGACACGGCGGTTCTTCCGGTCGACGAGGTGGCGAGCCGTTCCGAACTGTTGATCCTCGCGGTGCCGGACGCCGAGCTGGCGAAGTTGGTGTCGGGGCTGGCCGCGACCCGGTCGGTGCGGCCGGGCACGATCGTCGCGCACACCTCCGGCGCGAACGGCATCGACGTGCTGACACCGCTGACCTCACTGGGCTGCACACCGTTGGCGATCCACCCGGCGATGACCTTCACCGGCACCGACGAGGACATCGACCGCCTCTCGGACACCTGCTTCGGGGTGACGGCCGCCGACGAAGTCGGATACGCAATCGCCCAATCGCTGGTGCTCGAGATCGGCGGGGAGCCGTTCCGGGTGCGCGAGGACGCGCGCACGCTCTATCACGCAGCACTGGCGCACGCCAGCAATCACGTGGTGACGGTGCTGCTCGACGCGGTGGAGGGGCTGCGCTCGGCGTTGTGGGGCCAGGAACTGCTCGGCCAGGAACTGGTCGGCGACGCCCCGGGAGGGCTGGCCGAGCGGGTCATCGGCCCGCTGGCCCGCGCCTCCTTGGAGAACGCGCTACACCGCGGGCAGGCGGCGTTGACCGGCCCGGTGGCACGCGGGGACGCCGCCGCCGTCGCGCGTCACCTGGAAGCCCTGACTGAGGTGAATCCCGAATTGGCGCAGGCATATCGGGCGAACTCGCTGCGCACCGCCCAACGTGCGCACGCCCCGGACGACGTGGTCGCGGCGCTCACCGCCGATTCGGACGCCGGCGGGGCAACGCGTCGGACGGGGACGGGCCGATGACCGTCGGTAAACCGCAGTTCACGGCGGGTGAACTGAACGTCTACGCGAAACCGACAGACGTCTCGGCGGTCACCAGAGCGCTGCGCGCCACCGGTCGCCGCGTGATGCTGGTCCCGACGATGGGCGCTCTGCACGAAGGTCACCGCATGCTCATCCGCTCCGCCAAGCGTATCCAGGGTGCCGTCGTGGTGGTGTCGATCTTCGTCAACCCATTGCAGTTCGGGGCGGGTGAGGATCTCGAGGCCTATCCGCGCACGCTCGACGACGACCTCGACGCCCTGCGCGACGAGGGGGTCGAGATCGCGTTCACCCCGACCGTCGCCGACATGTACCCCGACGGCACCCGCACGTCGGTTCATCCCGGTCCGCTGGGTTCTGACCTCGAAGGAGCTTCTCGGCCAACGCATTTCGCGGGTGTCCTGACGGTGGTGCTCAAGCTGCTCAACATCGTCCATCCCGATCACGCGTTCTTCGGCGAGAAGGACTACCAGCAGTTGGCGCTGATCCGGCAGATGGTCGCCGACCTCAACGTCGACACCAGGATCGTGGCCGTGCCGATCGTGCGGGAGGCCGACGGCTTGGCGATGTCGTCGCGCAATCGCTATCTCGACGCCGAGCAGCGCGAACATGCGGGCGCACTGTCCGCTGCGCTGTTGGCGGGGATGTACGCCGCGGGGGAGGGGACCGCGGCCGCGTTGGACGCCGCACGTGCGGTGCTCGACTCGGTCCCGGCGATCGAGGTCGATTATCTCGACGTGCGCGACCCGATGCTCGGGCCGGCACCGGAGGTCGGGGCGGCGCGCATGTTGGTGGCCGGCCGGCTGGGGTCCACCAGGCTGCTGGACAACATCGCCATAGATATCGGGGTGCCGTCGGGGCCGGGCCCGGACGTCCCCTTTGACGAGCACGAACTTCCTTGGAGGAATTGATGTTACGGACAATGCTGAAATCGAAGATCCACCGCGCCACGGTGACGAATGCCGACCTGCACTACGTCGGGTCGGTGACCATCGACGCCGACCTCATGGAGGCCGCCGATCTGCTCGAGGGTGAGCAGGTGACGATCGTCGACATCGACAACGGTGCTCGGCTGGTGACGTATGCCATCACCGGTGAACGTGGCAGCGGCGTGATCGGAATCAACGGCGCAGCAGCGCATCTCGTACATCCGGGCGATCTGGTGATCCTGATCGCCTACGGCACCATGGAGGATGCCGAAGCAAGGGCATACCAGCCGCGGATCGTGTTCGTCGACGCCGAAAACAAGCAGGTCGACCTCGGCCACGACCCGGCTTTCGTACCGGCCGACGCGGCCGACCTGGTGTCGCCACGGTGAGTCCGTGTTACTAGCCATCGACGTCCGTAACACCCACACCGTCGTGGGTCTGGTCTCGGGTTCGGGAGAGCACGCGAAAGTCGTGCAACAGTGGCGGATTCGCACCGAATCCGAAGTCACCGCCGACGAACTCGCGCTGACCATCGACGGGTTGATCGGCGACGACTCCGAACGCCTGACCGGGGCCGCGGGCCTGTCGACCGTACCGTCGGTGATGCACGAACTGCGCGAGATGCTGCGCCAGTACTGGCCGTCGGTGCCCCATGTGTTGATCGAGCCCGGCGTGCGCACGGGGATTCCGCTGTTGGTGGACAACCCGAAGGAAGTCGGCGCCGACCGCATCGTGAACTGCCTCGCGGCCTACCACAAGTACGGCACCGCGGCCATCGTCGTCGACTTCGGCTCGTCGATCTGCGTCGACGTGGTCTCGGCGAAGGGCGAGTTCCTCGGCGGCGCGATCGCTCCCGGCGTCGAGGTGTCCTCCGACGCGGCGGCGGCGCGGTCGGCGGCGTTGCGTCGCGTCGAGCTGACCCGACCGCGTTCGGTCATCGGTAAGAACACCGTGGAGTGCATGCAGGCCGGTGCGGTGTTCGGGTTCGCCGGGCTGGTCGACGGCCTGGTGCAGCGCATCCGCGATGACGTCGACGGCTTCGGGGGCACCGACGTCGCCGTGGTCGCCACCGGACACACCGCGCCGCTTCTGCTGCCGGATATGCGCACCGTCGAGCATTACGACGAGCACCTCACCCTCGACGGGTTGCGGCTGGTGTTCGAGCGCAACCGCGACAACCAGCGCGGCCGCCTCAAACAGGCCCGCTGAATGGTGATTTCGGTGCCCAACCGGTCGCCCGGTGAGCGTCGACGCACCGAAATTCCTAGTCGGCGCACGTTCATTTAGGCTGGCACGACGTGACCGAACCCGACCCGTCCCGCACCGCATCGGCCGCGGACGCCACATCCGAGCCCGACGTTCCGGAGCAGTACCGGATCCGTCAGGCCAAGCGTGAGCGGCTGCTCGCCGAGGGACGCGAGCCGTATCCGGTGGAGATCGCGCGCACCCATTCCCTGGCCGAGATCCGCGAGACGTATCCCGATCTGGCCGCCGGCTCCGAGACGGGGCAGATCGTGGGCGTGGCCGGACGGGTGATGTTCGCCCGTAACTCCGGGAAGCTGTGCTTTGCCACCCTGCAGGAGGGGGACGGCACGCAACTGCAGGCGATGATCAGCCTCAACAAGGTCGGACAGGATTCGCTGGACGCGTGGAAGGCCGACGTGGACCTCGGCGACATCGTCTTCGTGCGCGGTGAGGTGATCAGCTCCCGGCGCGGTGAACTCTCGGTGCTGGCCGATTCCTGGCAAATGGCTTCGAAGGCCCTGCGGCCGCTGCCGGTCGCTCACAAGGAGATGAGCGAAGAGGCGCGGGTGCGGCAGCGCTACGTCGACCTCATCGTGCGGCCCGAGGCCAGGACCATCGCTCGTCAGCGGGTTGCGGTGGTCCGCGCGGTGCGGTCGGCGTTGGAACGGCGCGGATTCCTCGAAGTCGAAACCCCGATGCTGCAGACACTCGCGGGCGGCGCTGCGGCGCGACCGTTCGTGACGCACTCCAATGCGCTCGATGCCGACCTATATCTGCGTATCGCGCCGGAACTGTTTCTCAAGCGCGCACTGGTCGGTGGATTCGAGCGCGTCTTCGAGTTGAATCGAGTGTTCAGAAACGAAGGTGCCGATTCCACACATTCTCCGGAATTCGCGATGCTCGAGACTTATCAGGCTTACGGTACGTACGACGATTCGGCCGTCGTGACCCGAGAGATTATTCAAGAAGTCGCGGACGAGGCGATCGGAACACGCGAGGTGCCATTGCCCGATGGCAGTGTTTACGATCTTGATGGCGAATGGCAATCCATCGAAATGTATCCGTCGCTGTCGGAAGCCCTCGGCGAAGAGATCACCCCGGAAACGCCGGCCGAGAAGTTATGGGCCATCGCTGATCGTCTCGGGGTCGAGATCCCGCGCGACCGGGGTTACGGCCACGGGAAATTGGTTGAGGAACTGTGGGAGCACACCGTCGGGAACACCTTGTGGGCTCCCACGTTCGTCCGTGACTTCCCCGTCGAGACGACGCCACTGACGCGACCACACCGCAGTATTGAGGGCGTCACCGAGAAATGGGATCTCTATATCCGGCGTTTCGAACTGGCGACCGGCTATTCCGAGCTGATCGATCCGGTAATCCAACGCGAAAGGTTCGAAGCCCAGGCGAGAGCGGCGGCCGCAGGTGATGACGAGGCGATGGTTCTCGACGAGGATTTTCTGGCGGCCCTGGAGTATGCCATGCCGCCGTCCACGGGAACCGGAATGGGTGTCGACAGATTGATGATGGCCCTGACCGGACTGTCGATTAGAGAGACGGTTTTGTTCCCGATTGTTCGACGTCACGGCAACTGAACGCAGCGCTATAACACGACGGCGTACGATCTTGTTGTATGGCGCACACGGATATGGCACATTGGTGCCGGGTTCGATACTTTACTGCGGTCCTGTGATCGCGCAGAAGGGCGAGTTTAAATGGCGAAGAAAGTTACCGTCACCTTGGTCGACGATTTTGACGGCGAAGGTGCGGCCGACGAGACCGTTGAATTCGGGCTCGACGGGGTGACCTATGAGATCGACCTTTCTTCGAAGAATGCCGCGAAACTGCGCGACGCCTTGAAGCCGTGGGTCGATTCCGGTCGCAGGGTCGGTGGCCGTCGGCGCGGACGTGCCGCCGGGTCAGGCCGCGGGCGAGCGGCGATCGATCGCGAGCAAAGCGCGGCGATCCGGGAGTGGGCACGTCGTAACGGACACAATGTGTCGACGCGCGGGCGCATTCCCGCCGATGTGATCGACGCCTTCCACGCCGCGACGTAGCGCGCTCCGCACGGGCGCCGTGGCCGGTGTTCGCTAGCCGCGAAGCCGCCCGGGCTGGATCGGGAAACGAATCGGCCCACCGATGCGTTGCTCTCCCATAGCGGCGGGTATCCGATCCCGTGCGCGTCGGCATACCGGTGTCCGCTCAGAGCAGACCGGCGGGCGGGACGCGCCGCCCTACTGCCCACTAGAGTGGACGGTGGTGCGGTGCGAACTCGAGACCGTTGGGCGCGCGTGGCACCGACCAAATGATGGAGAGCAGGTAACCACCGATGTTTGAGAGATTCACCGACCGTGCCCGCAGGGTCGTCGTCCTGGCTCAAGAAGAGGCCCGGATGCTCAACCACAACTACATCGGCACCGAGCACATCCTGTTGGGACTCATTCACGAGGGTGAGGGCGTAGCGGCCAAGTCGCTGGAGTCGCTGGGCATCTCGCTCGAAGGCGTGCGCAGCCAGGTCGAGGAGATCATCGGCCAGGGTCAGCAGGCGCCGTCGGGCCATATCCCGTTCACCCCGCGCGCCAAGAAGGTGCTGGAGCTCAGCCTCCGCGAGGCGCTGCAACTCGGCCACAACTACATCGGCACCGAGCACATCCTGCTCGGCCTCATCCGTGAGGGCGAAGGTGTCGCGGCGCAGGTGCTGGTCAAGCTCGGCGCCGAGCTCACCCGGGTGCGCCAGCAGGTCATCCAGCTGCTGAGCGGCTATCAGGGCAAGGAGACCGCGGAAGCCGGCACCGGCGGCCGCGGCGGCGAGGCCGGCAATCCGTCCACGTCGCTTGTGCTCGACCAGTTCGGCCGCAACCTGACCGCCGCCGCGATGGAGGGCAAGCTCGACCCCGTCATCGGCCGCGAGAAGGAAATCGAGCGGGTCATGCAGGTGCTGAGCCGTCGCACCAAGAACAACCCGGTGCTGATCGGCGAACCCGGCGTCGGCAAGACCGCCGTCGTCGAGGGCCTCGCGCAGGCGATCGTGCACGGCGACGTGCCCGAGACGCTGAAGGACAAGCAGCTCTACACGCTCGACCTGGGCTCGCTGGTCGCGGGCAGCCGCTACCGCGGTGACTTCGAGGAACGCCTGAAGAAGGTGCTCAAGGAGATCAACACCCGCGGTGACATCATCCTGTTCATCGACGAGCTGCACACGCTGGTCGGGGCCGGGGCCGCCGAGGGCGCGATCGACGCCGCGAGCATCCTCAAGCCGAAGCTGGCCCGCGGCGAGCTGCAGACCATCGGCGCCACCACGCTCGACGAGTACCGCAAGTACATCGAGAAGGACGCCGCCCTGGAGCGCCGCTTCCAGCCGGTGCAGGTCGGCGAGCCGACCGTCGCGCACACCATCGAGATCCTCAAGGGCCTGCGCGACCGCTACGAGGCGCATCACCGCGTCTCGATCACCGACGGCGCCATCGCGGCCGCCGCGACGCTGGCCGACCGCTACATCAACGACCGGTTCCTGCCGGACAAGGCGATCGACCTGATCGACGAGGCCGGCGCCCGGATGCGGATCCGCCGGATGACCGCTCCGCCGGACCTGCGTGAGTTCGACGAGAAGATCGCCGACGCGCGCCGCGAGAAGGAGTCCGCGATCGACGCGCAGGACTTCGAGAAGGCCGCGAGCCTGCGCGACAAGGAAAAGCAGCTCGTCGCACAGCGCGCCGAGCGTGAGAAGCAATGGCGCTCAGGCGATCTCGACGTGGTCGCCGAGGTCGACGACGAGCAGATCGCCGAGGTGCTGGGCAACTGGACCGGCATCCCCGTGTTCAAGCTGACCGAGGAGGAGACCACTCGGCTGCTGCGCATGGAGGAGGAGCTGCACAAGCGGATCATCGGCCAGGAAGACGCCGTCAAGGCGGTCTCCAAGGCGATCCGGCGCACCCGTGCCGGCCTGAAGGACCCCAAGCGTCCGTCCGGTTCGTTCATCTTCGCCGGCCCCTCCGGTGTCGGGAAGACCGAGCTGTCCAAGGCGCTGGCCAACTTCCTGTTCGGTGACGACGATGCGCTCATCCAGATCGACATGGGCGAGTTCCACGACCGGTTCACCGCCTCGCGGCTGTTCGGCGCCCCTCCGGGCTACGTCGGCTACGAGGAGGGCGGCCAGCTCACCGAGAAGGTGCGGCGCAAGCCGTTCTCGGTTGTGCTGTTCGACGAGATCGAGAAGGCGCATCAGGAGATCTACAACAGCCTGTTGCAGGTCCTCGAGGACGGCCGACTGACCGACGGTCAGGGTCGCACGGTCGACTTCAAGAACACCGTGCTGATCTTCACCTCGAACCTGGGCACGTCCGACATCTCCAAGGCGGTCGGGCTGGGCTTCTCCCAGGGTGGTGGCGAGAACAACTACGAGCGGATGAAGCAGAAGGTCAACGACGAGCTGAAGAAGCACTTCAGGCCGGAGTTCCTCAACCGCATCGACGACATCATCGTCTTCCACCAGCTGACCCGCGACGAAATCATCCGGATGGTCGACCTGATGATCGGCCGGGTGTCCAACCAGCTGAAGGCCAAGGACATGACGATGGAGCTGACGGACAAGGCCAAGGCACTGCTGGCCAAGCGTGGGTTCGATCCCGTGCTCGGCGCGCGACCGCTGCGGCGCACCATTCAGCGCGAGATCGAGGATCAGCTGTCGGAGAAGATCCTGTTCGAGGAGATCGGACCCGGCCAGCTCATCACGGTCGACGTCGACAACTGGGACGGCGAAGGCTCCGGAGAGGACGCGGTGTTCACGTTCAAGGGCACCAAGCGTCCCGCTCCGGTGGCCGAGCCGGACTTGGCCCAGGCCGGTGCGGCAGGCGCTGCAGGCCCCGCCGAATAGCGGCATCACGTCAACGAGAACGGGCGGTACCCACCAGGGTGCCGCCCGTTTTCCGTCTGATCCCGCTACCGCTGGACCGTATGGATAGGATGTGCGATGTTATCGGCGGGCGAAGGAATCTGGTGAGAATCCAGAACGGTCGCGCCACTGTGTCAAGTCAGACCCGACGCTCGCCGCCACCTTTTGAGACTCGGGACGCGAAATCCCCGAAAGGACACCGACATGACCTCACCGGAGGCCCGCAAGAGCGTTGCACCCGCCCTCGACCTCTCCACCACCGCGGCGGCAGTGTGGCTCTCGGCAACCGCTTTCCTGGCGCTGTTGGTGCTCTACTTCATCGGCCTGGACCAGGGCGCGACGTCGGTGTTCGGTGCGGACAACACCGCCATCCACGAGTTCGTGCACGACGCCCGACATCTGCTCGGTTTCCCCTGCCACTGACGGGCCGAGGTAACCAAGCATGGAGAAGCAGATCATCTGGCGTGGCCTGCTCGCAGGTGCCCTCGCCGGCGTGCTCGCGTTCGTCTTCGCCCGCATCTTCGTCGAACCCCAGATCGACCTGGCCATCGCCTACGAGGAAGGTATCGGGTCGGCGCACGAGGCATTGGAAGCCGCCGAAGGCGCGGGCCTTGCCCATAGCCACGGCCACAGCCATGGAGAGGGCGGCGGATTCGAGCGCGCCGTTCAGATGAACATCGGTATGGGACTGGGCGTGTTGCTGTTCAGCCTGGCGATCGGCGCGATCTTCGCGGTGATCTTCGCGGTGGCCTACGGTCGGGTCGGCAACATCTCCGCACGCCTGCTGTCGGTGTATGTGGCCGGCGGAATGCTGTTGAGCCTGTATGTCGTTCCCGCGCTGAAGTATCCGGCGAGCCCGCCGGCTCTGAGCCTGGACGAGACGATCCGTCAGCGCACTCTGCTGTACCTGTTGATGGTGGTGTTGTCCGCGGCGCTTCTGGTCGGCGCGGTGTATCTGGGCCGACGGCTGGCCGCGCGGCTGGGGACCTGGAATGCGGCCCTGGCAGCCGCGGGGGCCTACATCGTCGCGGTCGCGGTCGTGATGCTCGTCCTCCCGACCATCGACGAGACGCCGGGACCGTTGACCGACGACGCCGGCAGCATTGTCTACGAAGGCTTTCCGGCAGATGTGCTCTACGAGTTCCGGCTGTACTCGTTGGGCACCCAGATCGTCGTGTACGCGACGATCGCGCTCGTCTTCGGTGCGATGGCCGCGCGTCTGCTCGAACGGAACCGTCGGGCGAGCATTCCTGCGTGAGTGAGGTCGTCCGGCTGACGCTCGTATCGCACGGGCTGACCGATGCGATGTCGGCCGGACGATTCCCCACCGACGAACCGTTGAACCCTACGGGCCACCAGCAGGTCGGCGCGTCGATCGACCTCGGTGTCGTCGACGCGGCCCTGTGCGGTCCGGAGAAGCGGACCAGGCAGACCGCCGAATTGCTCGGCCTGCAGGCCGACGTGGAGCCGCGGCTCGCGGATCTGGACTGCGGTCGGTGGCGCGGTGACGTGCTGAGCGGAGTGCGACCGGCCGATCTGGCGATCTGGCTGACCGATCCGACCCGGGCGCCGCACGGCGGCGAATCGGTTGTCGAGCTGGTCGACCGGGTTCGCGACTGGATGGACTCGTTGACCGACCGCCGCAGCAGGCTGGTCGCGGTGACACATCCGGCGGTGATCCGCGCCGCGATCCTCATCGCGCTGGATGCTCCGCCGAAGTCGTTCTGGCGCATCGACATTGCGCCGGTAACTCGAACGGTGATGCATTTCCGCGCGCATGCGTGGACACTTCGCCAGTAGCCGGTGAGCTCGGCTTTTGACTGTCTCGCGCCGACGCTACGACAGCCCTTTGCGCAGTTGCTGCCCCAATTTTCGGTTCTCGACAGGTTGCCCGAGGTAGGGGGCGGCTCGCGCGATGGCCAGTATCGCGGGAGGACGAGGTGGGATTTTGTAGAAGCGGTTGCCGATCACCAACCAGCCACCACCGTCACTTCCGGCGCCGCCCATCAGCTGCCCGACGAGATCAGGCAGATGGGACGCGCCCCAGCGGAACGTCCGTCCGATCACCGAAACGGTGTCCTGAACCTGGTTGACAGCGTAGATGCGGGATCCATCCGGCGTGACCACCACGCCATTCGGGCCGTGCACATCGACGGTGTCGATGATCGTGTTGGTGGTGGTGTCGATCACCGAGACGACGCCGTTCCAGTCAGCGGCCGCACTCGCGACGAAGATTCGCGAACCGTCGGGATTGACCGCCATTCCCGCGGGCGGCCAGGAGTCTCCTGGAATGGCGACGGTGGCCGCGACATTCCCACTGGCGGTGTCGATCACCTTCACCGCCTCCGCCTTGAGCCCGTTGGCCCATGAGGTCAGGATGCTCACGAAAATGCGTCCGCCGTCGGGGCTTAGGACGATCACACCCGGTTGTCCACCGACGGTGATCGAATCGACAACGGTATTGGTGGCGGTGTCGATCACCAGAATCGTGCCCGCGTGGATATGCGATACGTACAACCGGGTGCCGTCGGGGGTCACCGCGGGCCAGTACGGATCTTGGTTGGCGTCGATCGTTTCGGTGACGGTGTTGGTGGACGTGTCGATCACCGAGACCGTATCGGTGTCCGTGTCGCCGCCCGCCGCATAAACCGTTGTGCCGTCGGGCTTTATCGCCAACCGCATCCACGAGTTCCCGACTGGGATTTCGGCGACAACCGTTTTTGCGGTGACGTCGACGACCGAAACCACGCCGAGCCGCGACACGTACAACCGGTTGCCGTCCGGGTGGACGACCGCGTGCATCAGGTACGCCGGGTCGTCCGCGAAGGCGATCGTGGCGGTGACGGAGTTGGTCGCGGTGTCGATCACGGAGATCGTGTCGCTGGTGTTGTTCAACACGTAAGCGCGGCCACCGTCCGCACTGATCGTGATCCAGCCCGGCGTTTGCCCAACCGGAATGGTGGCTAGCACACCCAGCATGACGACCCCTTCGCCAGTGAATGCCGGACTATCAGCGGAACTCTAGACCCGGCCCGGCGTGCTTTTGGGGTTTCGGTCGATCCGCTGATCAGCCGACCGGCACCAGGTCGAAACTCTGGCGCACGATCGAAAGCAACCACCCCGCGGCAGTGGGGCTGCGGTACCGGGGCCAGTTCAACTGGAAGCTGACCACCCACGGCTGCCCGGTGTGGTCGACGGCGTACCAGCTGAACGTCAAGTCGCCGGGCAGATTTCCGCCCTTGGCGCCGATGTAGCCCCACTTTGACCCGTCGAGATCGATGCCGGGTATCGCCGAGAGGATGTCCTTGACGGGCGCGGCCTCGCCCACGGCGGCCGCCTGCAGAGCGATGTGCACGCGGCAGATGTCGGCGGCGCTGCCGTACCACTCCGCCCCGAAGTTCGATGCCGGGGTATGCGTCCGGTGTGGATCCGGTTCGTAGGGGCGCGAATTGGTCTGTTGGAGCAGTTGCGCCCGGACTTGCGGACCGCCCTTTTCGACCGCGTGACGCCACTGCTCGCGAAGATCGGGTCGGCCCCAGCCGACCGAGAACATTTCGTGCATGGTGGGGAACGGCGTCATGCTGGCCGGGTCGTGGTGGCGCGCCAGGACCAGCGCCCGCTCCACAGCGTCCGTCCCCAGTCGATCGATGAGAAGATCGGTGGCCATGTTGTCGCTGGCCGAGATCATTTGCTGGGCAGCGGTTCTCACCGACACCCGGGCGCCGGGAGGGAGTTCCTCGAGGCCTGCGGATCCGACTGCCTTGGCCCGCTTGGTGATGGTCAGCGGGTCGGTCCATTTCAGGGTGCCGGCTTTGACCGCTTCGGCGACTGCTAGCAGCACGTAGAGCTTGAAGATCGACGCCAACGGCAACGACAGTTCGGTGTTGGTTCCGGCCACCACATCGCACTTCGACTGGTCGGCAACCACCTTCGACACCTGATACGAGTAGCGGGCACCCGACTTCGTGATCTCGGCGTCGACGTCGTCCCATTCGTCGATCTGCGGTGGGCGCAGCGTCACATCGAACCGGTCGACCAAGCCGGCATCGTTGGTGCGAAGGTCGATCTCCTGCGCGACGCCGTACGACGTCAGCACCCCGACCTCGGCATGTCCGGCCCGGATGTCGACGTCGGTCACCTTGAACGGCCGGTCCCACCAGATCCGGTCGAGCTTGCCGACGATCTCGTCGACCTTTTCGGGCACCGCCATCGTGCGCACTCCGACCGGGCCGATCGGCCAGTCGGAGTTGAGCATGTCCAGCGTCTGCTTGGCCCGCAGCCCCTGGGGCGTGTTGATCTCGATGGGAGCGCCGTACGCGGCGTCGGCCGGCGCAGGTCCGACGTCCGCACAGCCGCCGACGGCGACGACCAACGAGGCCGCGACCGTCAGCCCGAGCGCCCGGCGCGCGATGAGCGAGCCTCTACTTGTCAGCACCCGCAACGTCGAGGACGACCTCGAACTCGAGCAGTGACGCGCCGGTGGCCACCGGGTTGGCCTGCTGGCCCTTGTGGGCCTCGATGGCCGGGCCCGTCGCCCAGGCCTGGAACGCCTCCTCGGACTCCCACTGCGTCACCACGAAGTAGCGGTTCTCACCCTTGATGGGCCGCAGCAGCTGAAAGCCGAGGAAGCCGGGCTGGTTGTCGACGGCGTGCGCCCGGTGCGCGAAGCGCTTCTCCAGTTCGGGACCGGCATCGGCCGGGACCTCGATCGCGTTGATCTTCACCACGGGATTCTGGCTTGGCATGCGCATCAGGCTACCGAATGCATCAGGGTCGCCCGGAGGCACGATGATGTCGGGATGCAGTCAGCAGGCGGTACGCGGTCCGCGCTCACCCACCGCGGCGGCAGGGGCCACCCGCTCGTCCTGGTGCACGGCCTGATGGGGCGGGGGAGCACGTGGTCGCGCCAGCTGCCATGGTTGACCCGGCTCGGTGAGGTCTACACCTACGACGCGCCCTGGCACCGCGGCCGCGACGTCGCCGATGTCCGGCCGATCAGCACCGAGCAGTTCGTCGCCGAACTCGGTGACGCGGTGGCGGGCATCGGTGCGCCCGCGATCATGATCGGCCATTCGATGGGCGGACTGCATTCATGGTGCCTGGCCGCTACGCGCCCCGACCTCGTGGCGGCTTTGGTGGTCGAGGACATGGCTCCGGACTTCCGCGGCCGCACCACTGGCCCCTGGGAACCGTGGCTGCACGCGCTGCCGGTCGAATTCGATTCCGCCCAACGCGTTTACGACGAGTTCGGCCCAGTGGCGGGTCAGTATTTCCTCGAGGCGTTCGACCGCATTCCGGGCGGCTGGCGATTGCACGGTCGGCCGGATGTCTGGATCGAGATCGCCGCCGAATGGGGCACCCGCGACTACTGGCGCGAATGGCAGGCCGTCGCTGTGCCTGCGCTGCTGATCGAGGCGGGTAACTCGGTCACCCCCCCGGGGCAGATGGCCCGGATGGCGGAGTCCGGCCCCCACACGACGTACCTCCGGGTGCCCGAGGCAGGTCATCTCGTCCACGACGACGCGCCGAAGGCGTATCGGAAGGCGGTCGAGTCGTTCCTAGCGACGCTCTCCGACCGCGCCTGAGGACGGCCAGACAGGGTGGCGCTCGAAACGGGTGCGGATCGCGTCGAGGTCGTGTTCGAGGCGCAGCAGGTCGCGATCGTCTTCGAATACCCGGCCTGCCATCGGCGCGGCCATGCGGAACTGGTCGCGGTGCAGCCGCAGGTGTCCGGAGCGGCTGGCGGCCCAGGCGAGAGCGGTCGCCGCCGCGACCGGGGAAACGAGAACCAGAAGTGCCAGTAACGTGCTCATGGCAGTAACTATTCGCCTGACAAAATCCCGCCAACAGTGGCAGCAATGACACTTTGGGATAAAATGCTGCCATGCCAATCAAGAGCGTATCGACGCTCGTCCTGGATGGCCTGGCCATCTTCGAATTCGGCGTCATCTGTGAGGTCTTCGGCATCGACCGCTCCGGCGACGGCGTTCCCAACTTCGACTTCAAGGTGTGCGGTCCGGTTCCTGGGAAGCCGCTTCGCACCTCGGTCGGTGCGACGCTGACCCCCGACCACGGCCTCGACGACCTGATCGGCGCCGACCTGGTCGCCATCCCGGCGATCGGTGGATCGCAGTATCTGCCCGAGGCGTTGGCCGCCGTCCGGGCCGCCGCCGAGTCGGGATCGATCATCCTGACCGTCTGCTCGGGTGCGTTCGTCGCGGGCGCCGCCGGCCTCCTCGACGGCAGGCCGTGCACGACGCACTGGATGCACGCCGACGAACTCGCGCGCAGGTATCCGACAGCCAAGGTCGACCGCAACGTACTGTTCGTCGACGACGGAAACCTGATCACCAGCGCGGGGACCGCGGCGGGCATCGACGCGTGCCTGCACCTGGTCCGGCGTGAACTAAGCAGCGAGGTGACCAACAAGATCGCGCGCCGCATGGTGGTGCCGCCCCAACGCGACGGCGGCCAGCGCCAGTACATCGACCAGCCGATCCCCGTGCGGTGTTCGGAACGATTTGCTCCGCATCTGGATTGGATACTGACCAATCTCGACAAACCGCACACGGTCGCCACGCTCGCCGCCCGCGCGCACATGTCGGCGCGTACCTTCGCGCGGCGGTTCGTGGAGGAGACGGGGCGCACCCCGATGCAGTGGGTGACCGACCAACGTGTGTTGTACGCGCGAACCCTGTTGGAGGAGACCGACCTCGACGTCGACCGGATCGCCGAGCGTAGCGGCTTCGGGACGGCAACGCTGTTGCGGCACCACTTCCGCAGGATCATCGGGGTGACACCATCGGACTATCGGCGCCGGTTCGCGTGTGGCACAGGGGAACCCGAGACAGACACCGATACCGAAATGGCATCGGCCTGACGCCCCCGCGCTCAGCCGCCCTCGCCGGCGAGTGCGAACCGGCCGTCGGCGGTCTGCTCGACGAGCCCGTCGACCAGAAGCGAGTCCAACGCGCGGTCGCGCTGCGCGGTGTCCGACAGCCACGCGACGTCCAGCTGCGCCCGGCTCATGGGAGAGTCGTTGTCCCGCAGGACATCGAGCAATCTTCCTCGGACCTGTCGGTCGGTGCCCGCGTAGCGTTGAACGCGCCGCGCCGGTGAGGCCGACGCAGGGAATCCCCGGGAGCGCCACGCGCACTCACTCAGCGGACACAACCCGCATCGGGGCGCACGCGCGGTACAGACCGTCGCACCCAACTCCATCAAGGCAATCGAAAACTTCGGCGCCAGAGCGGCTTCGGGCAGCAGAGCCTCGACATCGGCGAGGTCGCGAGCAGACGACGATGCCGCGGCGTCGGCGCGGCCGTGCACGACCCGGGTCACCACCCGCCGAACGTTGGTGTCGACCACCGGTACCCGGTCGCGGTAGGCGAAGCAGGCGATGGCCCGCGCGGTGTACGCCCCGACGCCCGGCAGCGTCAGCAGGGTCTCGACGTCGGACGGTACGACGTCGTCGTACTGCTCGGCGATCACCGTCGCGCATTCATGTAACCGCTTGGCGCGGCGCGGATAACCGAGCTTCCCCCAGGCCCGCAAGATGTCTGCGGCGCTTGCCGCCGCGGTCGCCGACGGAGTGGGCCACCGCTGTACCCACGTGAGCCACACCGGTTCGACCCGTGCGACGGGCGTCTGCTGCAGCATGAATTCGCTGACCAGGATCTGCCACGGCGTGACCCCCGGCCGGCGCCACGGCAGATCTCGCTGGTCGCGGTCATACCAATCGACCAACTGGGGCACAATGTCGGTCATGCCGAACACCAGCCCAGTGACCGCCTGGAAAGCACTCAAAGAGGGTAACGAGCGCTTCGTCGCCGGCAAGCCCCTGCATCCCAGCCAAGGAATCGAGCACCGCGCGAGCTTGGCCACCTCACAGACGCCCACGGCCGTCGTGTTCGGGTGCGGGGACAGCCGGGTGGCCGCCGAACTGATCTTCGACCAGGGGCTCGGTGACATGTTCGTGGTGCGCACCGCCGGACACGTGATCGATTCGGCGGTGCTCGGTTCCATCGAGTACGCCGTCGCGGTGCTCGACGTGCCGCTGGTCGTCGTGCTCGGCCACGACAGCTGCGGGGCGGTGAAGGCGACGCTGGGCGCGCTCGACGAGGGCGTGGTGCCGGGCGGTTACGTCCGCGACATCGTCGAGCGCGTGATGCCGTCGATCCTGTTGGGCCGACGCGACGGGCTCACCCGGGTCGACGAGTTCGAGGCCCGCCACGTCAGCGAGACCGGCGCCCAATTGTTGGCCCGCTCCACCACGGTGTCCGAACGTGTGGCGTCGGGAGATCTGGCCATCGTCGGCGTGACCTATCACCTGGCCGACGGGCGGGTGGCGTTGCGGGACCATATCGGCGACATCGGCGAAAGCTGAGGGCGACACGCCGAGGGACCTCGGCCGATAAGGCGTGACCTGGCCTTACCGTGGGGTTGTGCTGGATCTGGAACCGCATGGCCCGCTACCGACGCAGATTTACTGGCGTCGCAGGGCATTGGCGTTGGGCATAGCGGTCCTCGTGATCGGCGTGATCGCGGCCATCGTGATCGTTGTCGTGAAGAACACCGGGGGCTCCGACGCGGAGGGCGCCGAGGCGTCCACCCCCGCCGCGGCAGGCGAGCCGACGCCGCTGCCGGGGGAGAACCCCGAGGTCAAAACCCCGGTGATGCCGCCGGCGCAGGACGCGCCGCCGCCCACCCCGACACCCACCGCGGCCGTCGCGCCACCGCCGGTGCTCAACGAGGGCGACGACTGCCCCGACTCGACGCTGGCGGTCAAGGGCATCACAAACCAACCGCAGTACGTCGTCGGTGAGCAGCCGAAGTTCACGATGGTCGTCACCAACATCGGGCTCGTCGGCTGCAAGCGCGACGTCGGCGCCGCGGTGCTGGCCGCCTACGTCTACTCGCTGGACAACGCGCGGCTCTGGTCCAACCTCGACTGTGCACCGTCGAACGAGACCCTGGTCAAGGCGTTCCAGCCCGGCGAGCAGGTGACCACCGAGGTCACCTGGACGGGTATGGGATCGGCTCCGGGTTGCCCGCTGCCGCGTCAACCCATCGGCCCCGGCACCTACAACCTCGTCGTCCAGCTCGGCAATCTGCGCTCGGCCACGGTGCCGTTCATCCTCGCTGCGCCGCAGTCGCCGGAGCACGGTCAGGGCGCCGCCCCGCCACCGGGACCCGTCCCGAACTGAGGTCCGGCGGGGACTCAGGCCAGCCGGTCGGCGATCGTCGACTCGGCCAACTGCGAGAGACCCTCCCGGATGTGGCGCGCCCACATCGAGCCGATGCCCTCGACCGACTGGAGATCGCCGGCGCTGGCCGCCAGCAGGCCCTGTAGCGAGCCGAACGAACGAACCAGCAGGTCGACATGTGCGAACTGCAGACGCGGGATACCGGCCATCGCGCGGTAGCCCCGCGAGCTCATCGCCGAATCCTGCGCCTCGATTGTTGACGGGTAACCAAAGACCCGTGCCAGCGTCGTGAAGTCCAGGAGCTCACTGTCGGAGAGCCCGTCGAGCTCCTCGAGCGTGGCGCTCACCTGCGCCGCCGACGGAGGGTCCGGGTTGGCGTGATAGTCGCGCACGAGGAGCTCGCGGGCGGTGTCGTTGTCGCCGACCAGCTCGTCGAGCTGAAGTTTCAGCTGACGGCCGTCGGTGCCGAGTTCGACGACGTACGAATCGATTTCGAGACTGATCCGGCGGACCATCTCGAGCCGCTGCACCACAGTCATCACGTCGCGCAAAGTGACGAAGTCCTCGATCTCGGCCGTCGACAGCTGCCTGCTGACCTCATCGAGGCGTGTCTTGTAACGCTCGAGGGTGTCGATCGTCTGGTTCGCGCGCGACAGGATGGTCGCCGAGTCGGGGATCACGTGCCGTTCACCGGCCACATACACGGTCACGATGCTCATCGAGTGGCTCACCGAGATCACCGGATAGCCGGTCTGGATCGCGGTGCGCTCGGCGGAGCGGTGACGGGTTCCCGACTCCTCGGTCGGGATCGACGGGTCCGGTACCAGTTGCACGTTGGCCCGCAGGATGTGCGCGCCGTCGCTGGACAGCACCACCGCGCCGTCCATCTTCGAAAGCTCCCGCAGGCGTGTCGGCGCATAGCGGACGTCGAGGGAGAAGCCGCCGTCGCAGATGGCCTCGACGCTCTCGTCGTAGCCGATCACGATCAGTGCGCCTGTGCGGCCCCGCAGGATGCGCTCGAGGCCGTCGCGCAGCGCCGTTCCCGGGGCCAAGCGAGCGATGGTCTCGCGCATGGTGGGCCGCGCCAATGGCACGACCGTACGTCCCGACCTGCCACCCGACTTCACGGCCATCGCCCCTCCCTAGGATCGGCCGCCACTGCTCTATCTTTGCTGATCTTTGCCGACTTTGCTGATATCGCGCAAAACCCGCAACGCCGAACCGATGTCGTGGGCGGTGACCGCCCGCAAACCGGCGGGTACCGATGTCACGCCGGGTGGTACGACCGCCGAGGTGAAGCCGAGCCGCGCCGCTTCGGCCAGGCGGCGGTCCATTCCGGTGACCCGGCGCAGGTCGCCCGCCAGGCCGACCTCCCCGATGGCCACGGCGGCGGCGGGCACGGGGAGGTTCATCTTCGAGGACGCGATGGCCACCGCGATCGCCAGGTCCGCCGACGGATCGGTCAGGCGCATGCCGCCCACCGTCGACAGGTAGATGTCGTGCGCCCCCACCGACAGGCCCGCGTGCTTGTCCAGAACTGCGGTGATCATCGCCGCGCGCGACGAGTCGATTCCGCTGACGGCGCGGCGGGCCGTTCCGTTCGCCGGTGCCCCGATCAGCGCCTGCACCTCCCCGATCAACGGACGCTTACCGTCGAGGGTGACCGTGATCGCGGTTCCCGCAACGGGTTCGGGCCGTTGGTCGCGAAACAGTCCGGATGGGTCGGCGACGCCTTCGATCCCGTTGTCGTGCAACAGGAAACAGCCGACTTCGTCCGCGGCGCCGAAGCGGTTCTTGATGCCGCGGACCATCCGCAGCGATGATGCGCGGTCGCCCTCGAAGTGCAGAACGACGTCGACGAGGTGCTCGAGCGATCGTGGGCCCGCGATGGCACCGTCCTTGGTCACATGGCCGACGAGGATCAGTGCGACGCCAGATGTCTTGGCCGCCATCGTCAAAGCGGTGGTCACCGCGCGCACCTGGGTGACGCCGCCGGTGACACCGTCGGCCTCGGTGGTGGACATGGTTTGCACCGAGTCGACCACCACCAGGCTGGGCTGCACCTCGTCGATGTGTGCGAGCGCCGTGGACAGATCGGACTCCGCGGCCAGGTACACCTCGTCGTGGGTGCAGCCCGTGCGTTCCGCCCGCATCCGGATCTGGCCGGCCGACTCCTCACCCGAGAGGTACAGCGCGCGCTTGCCTGCCGTCGCCCAGCGGTGCGCGACCTCCAACAACAGAGTCGACTTGCCGACGCCGGGGTCGCCGGCGAGCAGCGTCACCGATCCGGGGACCAGACCGCCGCCGAGGACCCGGTCCAGCTCGGCGACACCGGTGTGGCAGTGGCGGGTGCGCCCGGGATCGATCGAGCTGATCGGCACGGCCGACGAGGACGGGGCGATCGAACGTCGCGCTCCGGCTCCTGCCACCGCCGAGAGCACGGCCACCTCGTCGACCGTGCCCCAGGTGCCGCACTCGGGGCAGCGGCCGACCCATTTGAGGGTGACGTGGTGGCACTCCGAGCAGCGGTACTGCGAGCGCGTTTTGACGCTACCTTTGGCCACGTAGTGACGGTAGCCGTCGCCTAAGACAGATCCCGCCAGGAACTCAGTGCCAGGCGGTCGTGTCGCGGACTTCGCTCAGTGTCCGCCGCCGTGCCCGCCGGCTTCGGTGGCTTCGCCGCGCCGCGGCGCCTCCCCGCCGGAGATCGGCACCCGCACGGTGGCCTCGCCCGCCTTCTCGAACTTGAACGTGAAGTCGTAGAGCAGGCCGTTGGTGATCGGCTTGCTCAAGGTGACCTTCGCTTCGGCGGCTTCGGCGGCCTCGACGCTCTCCAACGGGGTGATCTGCCCGTCCGGAGCGCCGACCGTGAGCATGCCGCTGGCGGGAACGGTGGTGTCCCCGGTCAGGGCCACCTCGCCGACCTCGGAGGTGATCGACTCCAGTTTGTCGGCTTGTTCGGCCGAAGTGTTGGCCGCCACGAAGATCAGCTCGACCTCTTTGCCCGGCCGGACGAAGTCGGTCACTTGCTGGGCCCGCAGGTGCACGTTGCGCAGCGCGATATCGCCGAGGTTGGCGCTGGTGCCGTTGACGGCCGGCTCCTGCGTGGTCATCTGCGAGACCTGTCCCGAACTGCAGCCGACGAGCGCCCCGCCCACGACAAAGGCAGCGGCCAGCCCGCAGGCGGCCAGTTTGAAGCGGTCCACTCTTGCCTCCTGCTCGGGCCGTCGATGCGACCGATCCGATCGGTCGCGGGATTCGACTATGCAGAGTAGTAGGTGCGTGCGGACGGCGGTAGCTGAGGTCCGGCACGCCGCCGGGAACCCGCGGGCGGCTACGACGGAAGTCTCGCCGGAAGTGCCACTGCCCCATGATCGATGCCCCACCTCAGCTACCTCATGGACCTCTCGAAGACGCCGCAGCCATGCACGGATTGGTCGGCGTGTCAACCCCTAACGTTCACCCGAGGTGCCCCTGACCTGCACCGTTGATCCACCCCCGTCTGGGCACCGTGCTAGCATTGAGGCGTGAAAGGGGCTCGAAACTGATGATTTTCAAGGTCGGAGACACCGTTGTTTATCCCCACCACGGTGCTGCGTTAATTGAGGCGATCGAAACCCGGACCATCAAAGGCGAACAGAAGGAATATCTCGTCTTGAAGGTCGCCCAGGGCGACCTCACGGTTCGAGTGCCAGCCGAAAACGCAGAGTATGTCGGGGTGCGCGACGTCGTCGGACAGGAGGGCCTGGACAAGGTTTTCCAGGTGCTCCGTGCCCCCCATACCGAGGAACCGACCAACTGGTCGCGGCGGTACAAGGCCAATCTCGAGAAGTTGGCCTCGGGCGATGTGAACAAGGTCGCCGAAGTGGTGCGCGACCTGTGGCGGCGCGATCAGGAGCGTGGCCTGTCGGCTGGTGAGAAGCGGATGCTGGCCAAGGCGCGGCAGATCCTGGTGGGCGAGCTTGCTCTCGCCGAGAACACCGATGACGAGAAGGCCGCGACCATCCTCGACGAGGCACTCGCCGCCGCTTCCTGAAGCCGATGACGAGCCTGCCAAGGGTCGGGCTCGGCACCGACGTACATCCCATCCAGGCGGGGCGGCCGTGTTGGCTGTTGTGCCTGCTGTTCGACGGGGCAGACGGCTGCGCAGGCCACTCCGATGGTGATGTTGCGGCGCACGCGCTGTGCGACGCGCTGCTTTCCGCGGCCGGTCTCGGCGATCTCGGCGAGGTCTTCGGCACCGGTCGCGACGAGTGGCGCGGCGCCGGCGGCGTCGACATGCTCCGGCATGTCCGCGAGCTCGTCTCGACGCAAGGCTTCCGAATCGTCAACGCGGCAGTCCAGGTGATCGGCAACCGGCCGAAGGTCGGTCCACGCCGCGGCGAGGCGCAGAAACTCCTGTCAGAATTGCTCGACGCCCCCGTATCCGTCAGTGCGACCACGACCGACGGCCTGGGTCTGACCGGACGTGGGGAAGGCCTGGCGGCCATCGCGACCGCTCTGGTGGTTGACGGCGATTAGGCCTGTAAGCTGGCCCGTCGTGAGCTGGGCGAACACTCGGCTGTCGTGATTGGGACGAACGATTGGGTGGCGTGAATCAGACGAACGGTTGGGCGGTCATGGCGTGACCGACCTGCGGCTGTACGACACCATGAGCGGTGCCGTACGCGACTTCGTTCCCGTGCGCCCCGGGCACGCCTCGGTCTACCTCTGCGGTGCCACGGTCCAGGGTCTGCCTCACATCGGGCACGTGCGCAGCGGAGTGGCATTCGACGTCCTTCGGCGTTGGCTGATGGCCAAGGGCTACGACGTCGCTTTCATCCGCAACGTCACCGACATCGACGACAAGATCCTCAACAAGGCCGCCGACGCCGGAAGACCGTGGTGGGAGTGGGCCGCCACCTATGAACGCGCCTTCTCGGCCGCCTACGACGCGCTCGGGGTGTTGCCACCGTCGGCCGAACCCCGCGCCACCGGCCACATCACCCAGATGATCGAACTGATCGAGCGGCTGATCGAGCGGGACCACGCCTATGTCGGTAACGGTGACGTCTACTTCGACGTCCTGAGCCTCCCGGGTTACGGCAAGTTGTCCGGCCACAAGATCGACGACGTACACCAGGGCGAGGGCGCTGCGACCGGTAAACGTGACGAACGCGATTTCACCTTGTGGAAGGGCGCCAAACCTGGTGAACCGTCCTGGCCGACGCCATGGGGGCGCGGGCGGCCGGGCTGGCACACCGAATGCGTCGCGATGTGCCAGGCGTATCTGGGCGCGGAGTTCGACATCCACGCGGGCGGCATGGATCTGGTGTTCCCGCACCACGAGAACGAGATCGCGCAGGCCGAGGCGGCCGGCGACCCGTTCGCCCGGTACTGGCTGCACAACGGCTGGGTGACCATGGGCGGCGAGAAGATGAGCAAGTCGCTGGGCAATGTGCTCGCGATTCCGGCTGTGCTGCAGCGCGTTCGGGCAGCAGAGTTGCGGTACTACCTGGGCAGCGCGCACTACCGGTCGATGCTGGAGTTCTCCGAGACGGCGCTGCAGGACGCGGCGAAGGCCTACACCGGTATCGAAGACTTCCTGCACCGCGTCCGAAACCGAGTGGGTGCCGTCGTCCCGGGTGAGTGGACGTCGAAGTTCGCCGCGGCGCTCGATGACGACCTCTCCGTTCCGATCGCGCTGGCCGAGGTGCACGCGGCCCGTGCCGAGGGCAATCGCGCGCTGGACGCCGGTGACCACGAGACGGCCCTGACGCAGGCGATGTCGATCCGCGCGATGATGGGCATCCTCGGCGCGGACCCCCTCGACGAGCGCTGGGAGTCCAAGGACGAGACGTCGGCCGCGCTGGCCGCGGTCGATGTGTTGGTGCGCGCCGAAGTCGAGCGGCGCGAGGATGCGCGGGCTCGGCGGGACTGGGCCGAGGCCGACGCGATCCGGGATCGCCTCAAGGAAGCCGGCATCGAGGTCACCGACACCGCCGATGGTCCGCAGTGGACGCTGCTCGACGGGCACACGAAGTAGATGGCCGGAAACTCGAGGCGCAGAGGCGCGGTCCGCAAGCCGGGAACGAAGAAGGGGCCGACGGTCGGGTCGGGCGGCGTGCGGCGACGGGGCCTTGAGGGCCGCGGCGCCACTCCGCCCGCGCACATGCGTCCCAACCATCCCGCGGCGAAACGTGCTGCCAAGGCGGCGAAATCCCAGCCGCGTCGACAAGGGAAGAAGACCGACGACACGGAGGTGGTGCTCGGACGCAATCCCGTCCTGGAGTGCCTTCGCGCCGGGGTACCGGCGACCGCGCTGTACGTCGCGCTCGGCGCGGACGCCGACGAGCGGTTGACCGAATCCGTGCAGATCGCCGCCGATGCGGGCATCTCGATCCTCGAAGTGCCGCGCCACGACCTCGACCGCATTGCCGTCAACGGTCTGCATCAGGGTGTGGCACTTCAGGTTCCGCCGTACTCGTACGCCCATCCCGACGATCTGCTCGCAGCGGTCACGGCCGACGGTGCCCCGGCGCTGCTGGTCGCGTTGGACAACATCTCCGACCCCCGCAACCTCGGCGCGATCGTGCGGTCTGTCGCCGCGTTCGGCGGCCATGGCGTCCTGATCCCGCAGCGCCGCTCGGCCTCGGTGACCGCGGTCGCGTGGCGCACCAGTGCGGGTGCCGCCGCCCGGGTTCCGGTTGCACGGGCCACGAATCTCACCCGCACACTGAAGAACTGGGCCGACGCGGGCCTGCAGATCGTCGGCTTGGACGCCGACGGAGACACCACGGTTGACGAACTGGACGGCTCAGGACCGATCGTCGTGGTCGTCGGCTCCGAAGGCAAGGGGCTCTCGCGCCTGGTACGGGAGACCTGTGACGCGGTGGTGTCGATTCCGATGGCCGGACCGACCGAATCTTTGAACGCCTCCGTGGCCGCGGGCGTCGTGCTCGCCGAGATCGCGCGTCAGCGCCGAAGTTAGAGGCCGAACAGCCGCAGCCCCACCCACAACCCGGCGACTGCGGCCACCAGTGTGACGGGCACCGTGCACAGACCGATGCGGCTGAACTCGCCTGCAGTGGTCGTGATTTCGCGTCGTACCACGCTGCGCCACAGCAAGTTGGCCAGCGAGCCGACGTAGGTCAGGTTCGGTCCGATGTTCACTCCGATCAACACCGCCAGCACGGGGCCCGGGCCGGATGCCGACACCAGCGGCAGCAGCACCAGCACCGCGGGCAGGTTGTTGACCACGTTCGACAGCAGCGCCGCGACGGCGGCGATCCCGAGCAGAGCGAGCAGGCCGTGACCGCTCGGCAGCAGGCCCCGCATCGCGTTGTCGAGACCGTTGACCATCACGGCGTCGACCACGATGCCGAGGCATAGCACGAACAGCAGAAACGGCACATCGGCTGCGGCTGCCATCCGGGCCACGGTCGTGTGGCGGCGCGCCAGGCTCCGGCCACCGAGCACGACGACTCCGCCGAGTGCCGCCCAGGCCGGTGAGACCCCGAGTGCCGAGGCGACGATGAATCCGGCCAGCGTCAAACCCAATACGACAAGGGGTAACACGGGGACATGCACCGTCTCACCGGGAACGGGATGGGGCGGGACCGCGAGCTGTCGCCTGAAAACCCAACGCAGCACGACGAATTCGACGAGGATGGCCACCACCCACGGCAGGATCATGAGCGCGGCGAAGTGCAGGAAGGTGATGCCGGCCGCGGTGAACGCCAGCAGGTTGGTCAGGTTCGACACCGGCAGCAGCAGCGACGCGCTGTTGGCCAGGTGCGCGGTCGCGTAGGCATGCGGCGTGGGTGGCACCGACAGCATGCGGGTAGTCGCAAGCACGACGGGGGTCAGCAACAGCACCGTGGCGTCCAGGCTCAGGATCGCCGTCGTCGCCGCGGCGATCGCGAAAACGCCTGCGAGCAACCGGTTCTGGCTTCCGTCGGCGGCACGCGCCATCGCCGCCCCCGCGGCGCGGAACACCCCTTCGTCGGCGCACAACCGCGCCAACACCAGAACGACGGCCAAGAAGCCGACCACCGGCAACAGGCGGCTGAGCTCCGCCGCGGCTTCGGGCAGCGAGATGACGTCGGCGCCGATCAGCAGCGCGGCCGCGGGAACAGCCACAACGGCTTCCGGCCATTTGTGCGGGCGGGCCACCGCGAAGACCAGCACGACCGCCAGGGCGGCCACGGCCAGGATCAGATCCACGGATCGGCAGGCTGCCACAGCGTGGGCAGGTGCAGAGCGACGCCGTCGTCGTGGGCCAGTCGCGACAACATCCGCATCGAGACATCGAGGTCGTCGGCTACATAGGGGAGCGCGCGCAATGGTTGGTGTAGGGAACGGAAGAAGTCGTCCCAGTGGATGAGCACCACGCGGCGCGCACCCACGGTCCGCACGGTCTCGCGCCAATACTCATGCAGGTAGTGCTCCGGTTGAAGGCCGAGCTGACCGACCCCGAGGTACACGACGTCGGCGCGTTGTCCGGTCAGCGCGCCCGGAACGTATCCCGCGCTGCCGACGATCAGAAGGCGACGGCCCGACGGGCGGTGGTGAACGATCGTGGACCACGCCTCACCGCACCGGTACGCCGACACCCTGACCGGCGGAACGACCGGCCGCGTGATGACACCCGGAAAGCGGTCGGGCGGACAGTGATTCCCCTCGACGAGGGTGACCTCGTAGGCGCCCAGCGCGACAGGGTCGCCGGGGCTGACGACCTCGATGCGGTCCTCCGGTAAACCGTGGCCGCGGCCGACCTGAGCGGCGGACCGGCCGCCGACGAGACGGGCGCCGGTGCGCTCGGCGACCACCGCGCTGTCCATCGCGTGGTCGTAGTGAGTGTGCACGGGAAGCACGGCTTCGAGCCGGTCGATCCGCAGGCGGGCGAGGCAGCCGTCGATACGCGGTTCCGACGGCGACAGTCGTCGCAGCCCGACTTCGCGCAGGCTCGGCCGGGAGAAGAAGCCGTCGGTCAGCAGCGCCGATTCGCCGTCGTCGATATGCAGCGTCGTGACGCCCGCCCAGGTGACCGTCAATGGGGTAGACGCCGTCGCCCGCGGGGTGTCGAAATAGCGCTCGTAGTCCGCCAGGTTCGGCCTGCCGAGCTTGAGACGCATGGCGTCAACTCTAAGTGGGCCGCTTGACGATGCGCTTGACCCGCGAGCAGCACCCCTCCCCGGTCTTGAAAACGATTTTCATTACCGTTAGCGTACCGAGCCGAGGAGGAACATGTCCGCGCACTGTCAGGTCACCGGCCGAGTACCAGGCTTCGGCAACCCCGTATCGCACTCACATCAGCGCCCAAATGCGCAGGATCTCGACTGGCAGTTGCACGCCAGATGTCGGGGCCTGCCGACGGAGATGTTCTTCCCTTCTGATGGCGAGCGCGGCCAACTCAGAGCGGCGCGCGAGGAACGCGCGAAGAAGGTGTGTCGATCGTGCCCCGTCAAGCGCGAATGTCTCAGGTACGCACTGAGCTCCGTGGAGGCATGGGGGGTATGGGGCGCAACGACGCCCCGAGAACGGCAACTGATCGACCAAGGCCTGTTGACGAAAAGGCCCACCGGCTCGGCCGACAAGGCGCCGCCAGATCGAGGTGTGGCAGGATCACTTGCCATAGGCGATCGCGACCAGAGGAAGCCGGTGTGATTCCGGCGCGGTCCCGCCACTGTGAGCGGCGAGGTCTTTTTCGAGACCGAGCCGGGAGCCAGATACTCACCGCGGCCGCCTCCTCATAAGGCTGGGGCGGATTTCCCCGGTGAGGCTGATCTCGGCGTACCGAGAGCGCTTCCCGTGGTGTCCGCACGACGGAAGGCACGTGGATGGCGGTGCGTCGACACCTTGCGGCGGCGGTGATCTCGGCTCTGCTGTGCACTTCGTGCGGCACGGCGACACCGCCGACCGACACCACCGCTGACGACGGGCTGGCTGGCTTCCCGGTGACCGTCACCAACTGCGGCATCACCACGACTTACGATCGTCCACCGCGCCGGGCCGTGGCCCTCAATCAGCATTCGGTCGAGACGATGCTGGCACTGGGACTGGAGAAGTCGATGGTCGGCACCGCATTCCTCGACGATCGGGTGCTGCCCGAATACCGGGACGCCTACGAGGCCATACCGGTGATCGCCGAGGACTACCCGTCCTACGAGACGCTGCTCGCCGCCGAACCCGACTTCGTCTACGGCGGTTGGGCAAGCGCATTCGACGAGAAGGAAGGGCGCGGGCGGGAACGGCTGAAAAAGGTCGGCATCGACACGCACCTCAACCCGGAGAACTGCTCTGCTGAACCGATGACGCTGTCCGCGGTGGACGACGAAATTCGCACCATCGGACGGATATTCGGCGTCGGTGACCGAGCCGACCGGGAGGTCGAACGCCAGCGGCGGACCCTGCGGGAAACCCGTCACCACGTGCGTGGCGTGGTACCGGTCGACGTCGCCGTCTACGACAGCGGTGAGGCGACCGTGTTCACCTCCGGCGGCCAGGGCATCGGCAATCAGATCATCGAATCCGCGGGCGGGCGCAACGTGTTCGCCGATGTTCCAAAGGTGTGGGCCGACGTCTCGTTCGAACAGTTCGCCGAGCGTGCCCCCGAAGCCATCCTGATTTACGACTACGGTGAGCAATCGGTCGAGCAGAAGAAACGGTTCCTGTTGGGCAATCCGGTGCTGCAACGAGTTCCCGCCATTCGCGATCAACGCTTCGCGGTTTTGCCGCTGTCGGAGATCACCGCCGGCGTCCGCGTCGGGCGTGCGGTGAAATCTCTTGCCGAGCAGCTACATCCGGAGCTGACCGGATGACGGCCGTCGCCCTTGACAAACCGGCGCGGCCCGCGCCCCCGCGTGATCACCGCGTTCCGTACGGCCTGGTGCTGGCGGTGCTCGTGGCGTTGCTTCTTTTGTGCGTGACCGCAGGGGTCACCATCGGATCGGTGGCCCTTCCGCCCGGTCAGGTGTGGCAGATCCTGCTGCATCGACTCAACCCGATGTTGATCGATCCGACATGGCCGCCGGTGCGCGCCTCGATCGTCCTTGACGCACGACTCCCCCGAGTGGTGCTGGCGGCGGTCATCGGGGCCGGCCTGGCAGGCTGCGGGATGGTGTTGCAGGCTGTCGTGCGCAACCCCCTGGCCGATCCGATGCTTCTGGGTGTGTCGTCGGGTGCGTCCGTGGGTGCCGTCGCGGTGTTGGTGGCCGGCGCCGGCCTCGGCTTGTTCATACTGCCGGCGGCGGCGTTTCTCGGGGCGTTGGTCGCGCTGGTGGCCGTCTACTTTCTGGCCCGTACGGGGGGCCGGATGACGACACTACGACTGATACTCGCCGGCGTCGCGGTCGCGGAGGTGCTCTCGGCCGTCGCCAGCCTGTTGATCATCACCTCCGACGACCCGCACAAGGCCCAGTCCGCGGTGCGCTGGATGCTGGGCGGGCTCGGTGGGGCGACCTGGTCGACGGTGTGGATCCCGGCCATCGCTGTGGCCGTCGGTATCGCGGTGCTGCTCGCCGTCACCCGGCCGCTCAATCTGCTGTACAGCGGTGAAGAAGCCGCTGCTGCACTGGGTTTGGACGTGCACCGCTTCCGCGCCGCCATGTTCGTCGTGGTCGCGCTGATGGTGGGCGCCATGGTTGCGGTCAGCGGTGCGATCGGCTTCGTGGGCCTGATCATGCCCCACATCGTGCGGATGCTCGTCGGCGCCGATCACCGTCGCGCCCTGCCGGCGGCCGCGCTGCTGGGAGCCTCGTTCCTCATCGCGTGCGACATCGCCGCACGCACCGTCGCCGCACCGGAGGAACTGCCGGTGGGCGTCCTCACCGCCCTCGTCGGCGGGCCGTACTTCCTGTGGCTCATGCGGCGCAAGGTATCGGCATGACCGACGGCATCCACATCGACGACGTGACGGTGTCGAAGGGGCGAAAGATGTTGATTCGCAACGTCTCCATGCAGGTGCAGCGCGGTGAGATGGTGGCCGTCGTCGGGCCCAACGGTGCCGGCAAGACGACGCTGCTGCGCACTCTCTACCGTGCTCAGCGGCCGACGTCGGGACGTGTGCTGGTCGACGGCGAGGACGTCTGGCAGATGTCGGCCAAGCGCGCGGCGCGCCGGATCGCAGCCGTGTTGCAGGACGCGCCGGGCGATTTCGCGCTGACGGTGTTCGACGTGGTCGCGATGGGCCGAACCCCGTACAAGCGCGCGTTCGATGGCGACAACGCCGACGATCGCCGCATCATCGCCGAGGCACTCGAATCCGTGGCCGTATCCGGCCTGGCCAACGAGCCGTTCGACCGGCTGTCGGGCGGTCAGAAGCAGCGCGTGATGATCGCACGTGCGCTGACTCAGAGGACCGGCACGATCGTGCTGGACGAGCCGACCAACCACCTGGATCTGCGCCACCAGCACGATGCCCTGCACCTGCTACGGACCACCGGCGCCACCGTCGTCGCGGCATTGCACGATCTCAATCTCGCTGCGGCGTACTGCGATCGGATCTGCCTCCTCGATTCCGGCGGCGTCGTGTCGATCGGCACTCCCGCGCAGGTGCTGACCGAGGACATGCTCGCCGAGGTCTACGGCGTCGCGGCCAGGGTCGGACTTGACGCGGGCACCCATCGGATACGGGTCGACGTGACACCCAAGGAGTGGACCCGATGAGGATCGACAGTCAACTCACCGAGATCGCTCGCTTCGGCGGGTTCTTCGCCATCGCCCATGGGCCTGCCGAACCGGGTTGGCGGCCGGTGACCGCGTGTTACGCCGACGGATACCAGGACCTGATCGAGGCGACGGCCGCGCGCTACCGCACCGGCGACCTTCGCATCGGCGCTTCGACGGTGCAGTTGAGCCACGCGTCCAGGCTCTGGTCGCCCGTGCTCGCGTGCGCCCTCGAACACGGCGTCGTGCCCGACCTCACGGGTCTGCAGCGAGCGCCGGACAGTGCGGCACTGAGAATCCCTGTCGCCGAGGGTGATCTGTTGGAGGGGGACCGGGAAGCCACGCTGTACCGCATCGTCGTCGAAGAGCACCTGGAGCGATTGGCCGACGGGCTGCGCGTCAAGGTCGCGCCCGGTCTGCTCTACGGCAACATCGCCTCGGCGTTGGTGGCCGCGACCCGGGCGCTGTACTCGGTTCGGCCTCGGCTGCGCGATTCGGCGACCATGCTGGCACGGTCGCTGCTGGAGACCGGGAAGCTCGCCGGCACCGGAACGGTCAAGCACAACTTGGCGTTTCGCCGCCGCAGCTGCTGCCTGTACTACCGGGTGAGCGACGGGTCCAAATGCGGGGACTGCGCGCTGCGTTGAGTCAGGTGAAGGGCGCGATCTCGACACCTTCGGCGAGCAGTCGCTCGCGGACGGCCGCGGCGATCTGCACGGCACCCGGCGAATCGCCGTGCACGCAGATCGAATCGACGGTGATCGGGATCGTCGAACCGTCGACCGCGTCCACCCGCCCGGCGGACACCATCGACGCGATCCGGTCGGCGATGACGCCCGTGTCGTGCAGGACGGCGCCGCGCTGGCGACGGTCCACCAGCCGACCGTCGGGGCGATAGGCCCTGTCGGCGAACGCCTCAGGGACGGTGCGCAATCCGAGCTGTTCGGCCTCGCGGAAGAACGCCGAGCCGGTGAGCCCGAGCACCGGGAGGGCCGGATCGACGTCGTGTACGGCCTCGGCGACGGCTCGGGCCTGGTCGGTGTTCGTCACGATCGCGAAGTACAGCGCCCCGTGTGGTTTGACGTAGGTGACGGCGGTGCCGGCGGCGCGCGCGATCGCCTGCAGAGCACCGATCTGATAGATCACGTCGGCCTTGAGATCCTCGGGCGTCGCGTCGATGAACCGGCGGCCGAACCCGGCCAGGTCCCGGTAGCTCACCTGGGCGCCGACCCGCACGCCGCGCTCGGCCGCGGCCCGGCAGGCCCGCAAGAGCAGTGCGGGGTCACCGGCGTGGAAGCCGCAGGCGACGTTGGCGCTCGTGACGATGTCGAGCATGGCGTCGTCGTCACCGAGCCGCCAGACCCCGAAACCCTCGCCGAGGTCGGCGTTCATGTCGACGGTTCTCATGTCGGTAACCCTGCGGATGTGGATGACGGCCAGTGGTTTTCGGCGACGAACTCGGTCAGGGGCCGTCCGGTCGTCCATTCGTCGATTTCGAGCTGTGGACGGTCGGGGAATTCGGGGACCGGTCCAAGACACAGGATCGCCACGGGCTCAGCGCCATGCGGCATGCCGAGCAGTTCGGCGAGCTTGTCCGGTTCGAAGATCGAGACCCAACCCATGCCGAGCCCCTCTGCGCGCGCAGCCAGCCACAGGTTCTGTATCGCACAGGAGACCGAGGCCAGGTCCATGTGCGGAAGGGTGCGTCGCCCGAACACATGCTCGTGTCTGCCGTCGCCCAGCGCGACGACGAGCAACTCGGCGCAGTCCAGAATCCCTTCGACCTTGAGGGTCAGAAACTCCTCGCCGCGTGGCCCAAGCGCCTCGGCGGTCCGCACACGCTCCTCGTCGACGAGGTCGCGGATGGCTCGCCGTAGCCGGTCGTCGGTGATCCGGATGAACCGCCACGGCTGCATCAGGCCGACGCTCGGCGCGGCGTGTGCGGCCTGCAGCAGCCGCACCAACACGTCCTCGGGTACCGCCGCGCCGGGCAGGAACCGGCGCATATCGCGGCGTTCGGCGATCACGCGGTAAACCGCGCGGCGTTCTTCGATGTCGAACGCGTGCTGGTTCACGCGGTCAGCTTAGGCGTCCGGGAGCCCGCCGTGACGTCGGCCGCGCGATGCAAGAGGCGCTGCGCTATTGGAAACGGTTATCGTTATCGGTGTGTTGACTGCCCGGGTTGCCCGCACGATCCTCGCCAGCGCGGTGCTGGCCGCTCCGTTCGGGGTGGCGTGCGCCGGCGGTGACGAGCGAGCCCAGGAGACGAGTACCCCTCCGTGTCCGGTCCGGCCGGTCGACGTGGTCGTCAGCGTCGACCAGTGGGCCGACATCGTCTCCCAGCTGGGCGGCGGCTGCGCGCAGGTCGCCACGGTGCTGGCCGGCTCGGCGGCAGACCCGCACGACTTCGAGCCCGCGCCCTCCGATGCGGCGAAGTTCGAAGGCGCTCAGCTCGTGGTTCTCAACGGTGGCCATTACGACGAATGGGCGGTCAAGCTCGCCGCGAGCACGGCGCCCGACGCGCCGGTCGTGGAGGCAGTGGCCGCCGGTCACCAGGACCGCCAAGGCGAGACCAACCCCCACGCCTGGTACGACCCCGCCGCGGTGACGGCCCTCGCCGACGCGGTCACCGCCCGACTGCGTCAACTCGCGCCGGAGGCGGCGGGGTACTTCGACGAACGTCGCGTCGCGTTCGCGGAGGATCTCAAGCCGTACCATGAGCTCATCGATTCCCTGAAGGCCAAAGCGTCAGGCAAGAGCTACGCCGCGACCGAGACGTCATTCGATGACATGGGTGCGGCGCTCGGCCTGACCAACCGCACGCCTCGCGGCTATCAGGTCGCGGCGTCCAACGACTCCGAACCGTCCCCGGCCGACCTCGATGCCTTCCTGCAGCTGCTGTCCGACCGCGGCGTTGACGTCCTGATCTACAACGTCCAGACGGAAGGTTCTGTCCCGCAACAACTTCGGACGGTGGCCGAACAGTCGGGGGTTCCGGTGGTCGAGATCACCGAGACCTTGCCGCCGGACGCGGACTCGTTTGTAAGCTGGCAGGTCGACCAGCTGATCGCACTCGGCGAGGCGCTCGGTGTCGGAAGCTGATTCGGAACCTGATGCCCGATCCGACGTCGAGCAGGCGGCGCTGACCTTCGAGGACGTCAGCGCGGCACGCGGCGGGCGGCTGATCTGGTCGGAAGCGACGTTCGAGGTCCCCGCAGGCGGCATCGTGGCCGTCATCGGGTCGAACGGGGCCGGAAAGACGACGCTGCTGCAGATCGTGCTCGGCCTGGTACCCCCGGCATCCGGACACGTGTGCGTCTTCGGTCAACCGGCCGGTGCGCTCAACAGGTCGATCGGCTACGTCCCGCAGAACTACGCGTCGGGCTCCGGCGAGGCGATCCGTGCGCGCGACGCCGTGATGCTCGGCCTCGTCGGACACCGGTGGGGCTTCGGGTGGCCGAGCCGCGAGGACAACCGTCGCGTGGACGAGGTGCTGGCCGCCGTCGACGCGACCGCGGTGGCACACAAACGGCTGTCGCAACTGTCCGGCGGCCAACGCCAGCGGGTCGCGCTGGCCGAGGCGCTGGTCTCCAAACCCCGCATGTTGATCCTCGACGAGCCGTTGGCCGCGCTCGATCTGCGCAGCCAGCGCGAGATCGTCGCCGTGCTCGACCAGATCAGCAAGGAGTTCGGCGTGACGATCCTGGTCGTCGCGCACGACCTGAACCCATTGCTGGGCGTGTTGACCAGCGCCATCTATCTGCTCGACGGGCATGCGCACTTCGACACCTTCGACGGCGTGGTCGACGAGACGCTGCTGAGCCACCTGTACGGCACCCGAGTCGAGGTCGTGCACACGCCGCAGGGTGATCTGTACATGCGGAGGCCGTGATGAACACGACCATCGTCGCGCTTGGCTACCAAGACAATTGGTGGCAGATCCTCACGTCGGCCTTCATGCGCAACGCCTTGATCGGCGGCACGATCGTCGCCCTGGCCGCCGGCCTGATCGGTTACTTCGTCGTCGTGCGCAACACGGCCTTCGCCGCCCACGCCCTCGCTCACATCGGGCTGCCGGGGGCCACAGGGGCGGTGCTCATCGGCGTCCCGGTCGGGGTGGGGCTCGGAGTCTTCTGCATCGGCGGCGCCCTGGTGATCGGGGCGCTGGGCCGCCGCGCGGCCGACCGCGAGGTGGCCACCGGAACCGTGCTGGCCATGGCGACCGGTCTCGGGTTGTTCTTCAACTCGCTGGCCACCAAGAGTTCGAGCACGCTGACCAACGTCCTGTTCGGCAACCTGCTGGCGATCTCCCGGCAGCAGATCACGACGTTCGCGGTGCTGGTCGCGGTGCTGGCCGTCTGCATCGCGATGATCTACCGGCCGCTGCTGTTCACCTCCGTCAACGCCCAGGTGGCCGACGCCAAGGGGGTGCCCGTGCGCGCTCTTTCGGTGGCGTTCATGGCGCTGCTCGGGCTGGCGGTGACGATGGCGGTGCAGGCGGTGGGCACACTGCTGCTGTTCGCGCTCGTGGTGAGCCCCGCCGCGGCGGCGATCATGCTGACACCGCGACCGGGCAAAGCGATCGCCTTGTCCACGGGCTTCAGCCTGGCTGCGGTATGGGCGGGTCTGGGGCTGTCGGCGATGTTCAACGCGCCGCCCAGCTTCGTGATCGTGACGGTCGCGTGCAGCGTCTGGGCCGTGGTGTGGGCCGGGCAGCGCGGGCTGCGACGAACCGCCGATCGGGTGCTGGTCACCTGAGCCCGAGGCGTGGTCGGCTACCCTCACGGAGCATGCCGAGGAGTCCCACGCCGCGACGGCGTGCCACGCTGGCTTCTCTGGCGGCCGAACTCAAGGTCTCGCGCACCACGATCTCCAACGCCTACAACCGGCCGGACCAGTTGTCGGCCGAACTGCGCGAGCAGGTGCTGGCCACCGCGAAGCGGCTGGGATACCCGGGCCCCGACCCGGTGGCGCGCTCGCTGCGCACCCGCAAGGCCGGCGCGGTGGGCCTGATGATCACCGAACCGCTCAACTACTCGTTCAGCGATCCGGCCGCCCTCGACTTCGTGGCCGGCCTGGCCGAATCGTGTGAGGAGGCCGGGCAGGGACTGCTGCTCGTGGCGATCGGTCCCAACCGCAGCGTCAGCGACGGTACGGCGGCGATCCTCGCTGCCGGCGTGGACGGTTTCGCGGTGTATTCGGCCTCCGACGACGACCCGTATCTCGCGACCGTCCAGCAGCGGCACCTGCCGATGGTGGTGATCGATCAGCCCAAGGACGTACCTGGTGCCTCGCATGTGTGCATCGACGACCGGGGTGCGATGCGCCGACTCGCCGAACACGTTGTGCAGCTGGGCCATCGGGAGATCGGCCTGCTGACCATGCGGCTGGGCCGCGATCGGCCGCAGGGCGGGGCCGGACCCACGGTGGCCGATCCACAACGGCTGCAGACTCCGCACTTTCACGTGCAGCGCGAGCGTATCGCGGGTGTTCGCGACGCGATGAGCGCGGCGGGACTCGACCCGGAATCGCTGACCGTGGTGGAGAGCTACGAGCACCTGCCGACGTCAGGCGGGGCGGCCGCGGAGGTCGCGCTGGCCGCCAATCCCCGGCTGACCGCGTTGATGTGCACCGCGGACGTACTGGCCCTGTCGGCGATGGATTACCTACGGGCGCGGGGTATTTACGTTCCCGGCCAGATGACGGTCACCGGATTCGACGGGGTTCCCGAAGCGCTGCGGCGCGGCCTGGCCACCGTCGCGCAGCCCAGCATCGAGAAGGGCCGCCGGGCGGGGCTGCTGCTGCACCACCCGCCACGATCGGGGCTGCCCGTCGTGGAGGTGCTCGACACCGAAGTCGTCCGCGGCCGCACGGCCGGCCCGCCCGCCTAAATCGCGGTGACCGGTGGGCACGCCCGCCACTGCTCCACCATCGGTGCGACGCTGTCGGCGAGCATCGGCAGCTCAGGCGCCATCGCCGGCGCCGCGATCATCGCGAGCCGGCCGGCGGCCTCGGTGATCCGTAGGACACGTTCGTCGGTCGGCCGCAGGCCCATGGAGACGGCGGCCGCGTCGTAGGCGGCCAGCGCGTCGTCGCCCACCATCGCCAGGTCGGATTCGACCGCACCCACCGTCACGAGTTCGAAGTCCGACCACAGCTCCCCGTCCGGTGTGGTGATCATGTTGTGGTACGGCGCATCACCGTGGATGGGCTGCACGTCGACACCGGGGAACGCGGACTCGAATGCCGTGCGCGACGTCAGAACCGGGGCGATGACATCCCATTCATGTTGTGCCCGTTCAAGATCCGGTGCCGAGACGAGCCCGGGCAGGTTCCGTAACGCCGCCAGCCCCTCGGGTATGTAGGTGCCGAACGGTGCCCAGAAATCCAGGTCACCTTGATAGTCGCGCAGTGCGGCGTGTAGCTGCGCGGTCTGCTCCATGCGCCGCGCCAGGTCCGGGTTCGCATCGGGGATCTGTTCGACGAATTGCCAGAACGTCATCGAGAACCCGTCGCGGCGAACCGGTTCGGCAGGCACCAGCGGGCTCGGTGGGACCACCGGATGCCCGCGTTCGGCGAGCCATCGGGTGACGGCGAGTTCCGCGCGCTGTTGTCTGGTCTGCACATCCGGGTTGTTGGTGTACGACGGCGGCAGCACGGTGGGCACCCGGACGACGACCGGTTCGGGGTGAAGATGCACGATCACGGAGAACACGTCGTAGAGGACGCGGGGATCGTCGCAGCGCAGGCCGAGGTCGGCACCGGCGGCGGTGGCCGCGGCGACTGCGGAAGCGGTCCGCTCGGCGATCTCGGCGTCGGTCAGCACCCTCATCCCGACCGCGAGCGCCGCGCGTCGAGCAGGTGAATCAACGCCGCGGCAACGTCTTCGGGCGCCTCGACCCGATAGGCCGCCAGTGTCTCGCCCGGCCCGACCTTCACCCCGACATCGTCGCCGCGAAGGCGGTGGAACGCCTTCTCATCGGTGACGTCATCGCCGAAGAACACCACCGCGGTCGCGTTCTCCTGCTCTCGGAGGATGTCGATCGCCTCGCCCTTGTCCGTCTGGATCACCGCGAACTCCAGCACCGCTTTGCCTTCGGTCAGCTGCGCATCCCAATCCGTCGCCGCCTCGCGGGCCGCGGAGAGGGCGGCCGCGCCATCGCTCGCCGAGGCGTTGCGCACGTGTAGGGCGACACTGGCCGGTTTCGTCTCGACGGTGACACCCGGCTTGCCGGAGGCGATCTCGCGCAGCGCCGACGTGATGCGTTGCAGGAGAACGTCGTCGACCTCGTGGGCGAAGCCCGTGTTGAACTCGGCGCCGTGGCTGCCGACCAGATGTACCGCGGCCGGCATCCCCGACAACTCGCGTAACACGTCGAGCGCGCGTCCGGAGATCAGCGCGGAAGCCGTGTCCGGAAGGTCGGCGAGCGCAGCCAGGGCCCCTGCGGCGTCGGCGAGTGGCCGGGCGTCGGCAGGATTACTGACGATCGGCGCGAGCGTGCCGTCGAAGTCGGAGGTGATCAGCAGCCGTGGCGCCGCGGCGGCCGAGGTGAGCGCGCGCTGCAGATCCGCGGGAAGCACGCCTAGATCTTAGGGTGCTCTCCGTCGCCGATCAGCAGCCGCACTGCGAGGTCCAGTCGCTTGCTGACGTCGGTTGCCGAGGCTCGTCTGGTCAGCCAGGCGAGCAGGTTGGACAGCCAGACGTCGGAGATGACGCGCGCGATGTGGTACTGGTCCTCGGTCGGCTCACCGTCGCTCATGGCGCGGGCGAACATCGAGTCCATCAGCTTGCCGACGTGGTCGACCTCACCGGCCGCCGACGCGTCGGCGAACACGAACGCCCGCGTCATCGCCTCGGTCAACAGCGGATTGCGCTGCATCGCGCGGTTGAGCTTGCCCACCATGATGTTCAGCCGCTGATACGGCGTGCCACCGGCCAGCGAGGCGCGGTCGGTCTTGGCGTCGATGCGCTCGAACTCGCGTCCCAGCGCGGAGACCAGCAGGTGCACTTTGGACGGGAAGTACCGGTACAGGGTGCCGACCGCGACGTCGGCCCGTTCGGCCACAGCTCGCATTTGGACGGCTTCGTAGCCGCCCTTGGAAGCGATGGCCAGTGTGGCGTCCAGGATGCGCTTGCGGCGCTCGCGCTGGGCTTCCGAGCCGAGCTCTGACTCGGACAGGACCGCCACGTTCATCACCTGACGAGGTCGAGAGTCCGACTGCGCGCCCGGGTTGGCGGCTGCTGGCTGAGACGGGCCGGACATGCGGCGGGTTTCTCCTTCGCTATGCGTTCTCGTCAGAAACGATACGCATGCATATGCACTTTTCTCACTCCGATGTCCCCGACGGCACCGACGTGTCCTGCTGTAATGGCGGTCGACTTGACGGTCGGTCGCTGGCACTATTAGAACACGTTCTAGTGAGGAGCACCGTCTTCTCACCCAATAGCTAGGAGTGGACGGTGTCGCTCGCATCCCCGGGGACCATGGCCGACGACCAGGCTGCCGTCAGGGAGCTGGTGCGCGACTGGGCAAGCGCTTCCGGCGTCGTCGCCGCGGCGCGAGACGTCGAGCAGGGGCAGGCGGACGCCTGGCGCGGAGCCTATTCGGGTCTGGCCGACCTCGGGATCTTCGGGGTGGCGCTGCCGGAGGAGCACGGCGGCGCCGACGGCACGGTCGACGACCTGTGCGCGATGGTCGACGAGGCGGCGGCCGCGCTGGTGCCGGGTCCCGTCGCGACGACCGCACTGGCCACGCTCGTGCTCGAGCCGCCAGAAGTGCTGCAGGCGCTGGCTTCGGGCGAGCGGGTCGCCGGGGTGGCGTTGGCGGCAGACGTGCGGTTTGCCGACGGCCGGGCCTCGGGCACCGCGGACTACGTGCTCGGGGCCGATCCCACCGGGGTGCTGCTGGTGCCGGCCGGCGACGTCTTCGTCATGGTCGACGCCGGTGCGGACGGCGTCTCCGTCGAGCCCCGCAAGGCCACCGACTTCTCCCGGCCGCTGGCGCGCGTCGTACTCGAGTCCGCGCCCGCCGAGGCGGTCAGCGCTCCAGCACAGCGAGTGATCGATGTCGCCGCCGCCGTCATGGCGGCCGAGGCCGCGGGTCTGGCGCGCTGGGCGTTGCAGACCGCGACCGAGTACGCGAAGGTGCGCGAGCAGTTCGGCAAGCCCATCGGCAGTTTCCAGGCCATCAAGCACATGTGCGCCGAGATGCTGCTGCGGTCCGAGCAGGCCTCGGTGGCCGCCATGGATGCGGCAAGAGCTGCGGCGGCCGTCTTATCCGGTGACGGCGACGACAACCAACTCTCGATCGCCGCGGCGGTGGCCGCCGCCGTCGGGATCGAGGCCGCCAAGGCCAACGCCAAGGACTGCATCCAGGTGTTGGGCGGCATCGGGATCACCTGGGAGCACGACGCGCATCTGTATCTGCGTCGCGCCTACGGCATTTCGCACTTCCTCGGCGGAGCGCCGCGCTGGTTGCGTCGAGTTGCGGCGTTGACGCAACAGGGTGTGCGCCGTGACCTGCGCATCGATCTCGAGTCGGTTGCCGACCTGCGCCCCGAGATCGCCTCTGCCGTCGCGGAAGTCGCAGCGTTGCCCGTCGAGAAACAGCAGGCCGCGCTCGCCGATGCGGGTTTGCAGGCACCGCACTGGCCCAAGCCGTACGGCCGCGGGGCCGGCCCCGCCGAGCAGTTGTTGATCGACCAGGAGTTGGCGGCCGCCGGAGTCACCCGGCCGGACCTGGTGATCGGATGGTGGGCTGCGCCAACGATTCTCGAGCACGGCACCCCCGAACAGATCGAGAAGTTCGTACCCGCGACGCTGCGGGGCGAACTGCAGTGGTGCCAGCTGTTCTCCGAGCCGGGCGCCGGATCGGATCTGGCGGCGCTGCGCACGAAGGCGGTTCGCGTGGACGGCGCGACCGCGAGCGGCGCAGACAAACCGGGCTGGAAGTTGACCGGTCAGAAGGTGTGGACCTCGGCGGCGCACAAGGCAGCGTGGGGCGTATGCCTTGCGCGCACCGATCCGGATGCGCCAAAGCACAAGGGGATCACGTACTTCCTCGTCGACATGAAATCTCCGGGCATCGACATCCGCCCGCTGCGCGAGATCACCGGGGACAACCTGTTCAACGAGGTGTTCTTCGACGAGGTGTTCGTGCCCGACGAGATGGTGGTCGGCCAGGTCAACGACGGATGGCGGCTGGCGCGCACCACGCTGGCGAATGAGCGGGTCGCGATGGCTCACGGCACCGCGCTGGGCAATCCGATGGAGGAGTTGCTCAAACAGGTCGCCACGCTGGACTTCGACGTGGCCGGCCAGGACCGGTTGGGTTCGTTGATCGTGGCGGCTCAGGTTGGCTCACTGCTGGATCAGAAGATCGCCGAACTCGCTGTCGGAGGCCAGGATCCCGGCCCGCAGGCCAGCGCGCGCAAGCTGATCGGCGTGCGCTACCGGCAGGCGCTCGCCGAATTGCGGATGGAATTGTCCGAGGGCGGGGGCGTGGTCGAGAACTCGACGGTGTTCGACTTCCTCAACACCCGGTGCCTGACCATCGCGGGCGGGACCGAGCAGATCCTGCTCACCCTCGCAGGCGAACGACTGCTGGGGCTGCCCCGTTAGCTGAACGCGGCCTGCGCGCACGCGTCCGGCGAGGTGATGTTGACCCCGCCGTAGACCACCTGGATGTGCGAGCACACGATCAGTGGAACGTCGGTGCGGGGCGCGCCGGTGCGCTGATCGACCGGCCAGGCGATCCCGCGGAACTGGAACTTCTCGGGCGGTCCGCCCCCGAAGTAGATGGTCGTGAACTCCACGTCGGTCAGCGATTTGAACGACCGGGTGTTGGGCGCATCGAAGTTGAAGTTGATGTACACGCTGCGATCCATGGTGCGCAGCGTCGTGGTCTGGCGGGCCCACAGGTCGCCGGGGAAGCCGAGTACGTCTGGGCCGCGGCGCAGGTTGGCGTTGGCGTCGAACAAGCACTTGGCCTCGGCCGCGATGCAGTTCGCGGTCACGTGCATCTCGAGGTTGGTGCCGGGGTCGACCGGAACCGAGGAGTCCGCGGTGTCGACGGCCGCGGCCGCCGTCGGGGTGGGTGCCATGACCGTCAGCGCCAGCAGGATCACCGAGATCGCCGCAGCGACGCCGGTCAACCGGTTCGTCACGTTGCTCCCCTTCCACGTGCGGCGAATGCTAGCCCGCGCGCTATTCGTCATAGGTGACTTCGACCGAATCCGAGCGGGGCAGGGCTTGGCAGCCCAGGATCAGCCCCTCGTCGAGGTCGGACTGTTCGAGCACGTCGTTGACGTCCATCTCGACGTCGCCGCTCTTCTTCAGCACCGCGCACGCGCCGCAATGGCCCTCGCGGCAGGAGAACGGCGCGTCGAGCCCCTTGTCCAGCAGCACGTCGAGCAGTTTGGCGTTGCGGGGCCACCGCACCTCGTGGGTTTCGCCGTCGAGCGTGACGATCGCGGTGGCCGGACCCTCGTCGCTGTCGTCCTCCTCGATGACCACCGCCGCGAACGGATCGGAGTCCAGAGACTTGAACACCTCGATGTGCACCCGCTCGGCGGGCATGCCCGCGCCCTTGACCGCCTCCTCGGCCGCGGCCATGAACGGCCCCGGACCACAGATGTAGGCGTCGTGACTCGTGTAGGGAGCGGTCAGCGCGGCGAGCGCCGCCGCGCTCGGCAGACCCTGCACCGTTTCCAGCCAGTGCACGACGACCAACCGCTCGGGATACTTCTCGCTCAGCTCACGTAGCGCCGAGCCGAAGATGACGGACGTCTCGTCCCGGTTGGCGTAGATCAGCACGACCTTGCCGCTGCCCTCGGCGAGCGCCGACTTGCAGATCGACATCATCGGCGTGATCCCGGAGCCGGCGGCCAACAGCAGGAAGTCGGTGTCCAGCGTCTTGGGCACGAAGGTGCCCGAAGGCGCGAGGACGTGGATCTTCATGCCGGCGTGCGCGTGATCGCACAGCCAGTTCGAGGCGTACCCGTCGGCGGTGCGCTTGACGGTGACGGTCAGCCGGTCGTCGGTGAAGGGCGAACTGCACAGGGAGTAGCAGCGCGCCACCGAACCCGTCCGGTCGCTGGGCACGCGCAGTGTCAGGAACTGTCCTGGCGCATAGCGCAACCGTTCGGCCGGTATATCGGCGCCGGAGGGCACGCTGAACACCAGCGAGCGCGCGTCGTCGGTCTCGGTGACGACATCGGCAAGTTCCAGCTCGAGCACGTGGCTGCCGAGCGGCTCGTCGGTCACTTTCGCGTCCACCTCTCACGTCCGCCAGCCCTGCGACCCAGGGCGATAACTAGAACAGGTTACAGAAATGCATGTGTGCAGGTCCAGGTCCTACAGGTATGCCCTACTCGACACGAATCGTAACGTGTTCTAATCTGACGGCTAAGCGGTTCGCGCTTCGCGTGAGTGCTCATCGCAGTTGTGGGCTCTTCGCGCGAGCGCTCATCGCAGTCCGTCCTATCCCGGGAGGCACATCAGTGACGTCCATTGAACAGCGTGACGTGCAGTCGGTCCTAGCCGGGATCGACGATCTACTGCCGCTGATCGCCAAACGCGCACAGGCCACCGAAGACCTGCGCCGCCTCCCCGACGACACGGTCAACGAACTCAACGAGGTCGGCTTCTTCAAGCTGCTTCAGCCCGAACAGTGGGGCGGAATGCAGTGCGATCCGACGCTCTTCTACGAGGCGGTGCGCCGCCTTGCCAGCGTCTGCGGCTCGACCGGTTGGGTCAGCTCGATCATCGGCGTGCACAACTGGCACCTGGCGCTGTTCGACCAGAAGGCGCAGGAAGAGGTGTGGGGCGACGATCCCGCCGTGCGGATCTCCTCGTCGTATGCGCCGATGGGGGCGGGCACCGTCGTCGACGGCGGCTACATCGTCAACGGTTCCTGGAACTGGTCGTCGGGTTGTGACCACGCCACGTGGACGTTCGTCGGCGGCCCGGTGATCAAGGACGGCAAGCCGGTGGACTTCGGCAGCTTCCTGATTCCGCGCTCTGAATACGAGATCGACGACGTGTGGCATGTGGTGGGCCTGAAGGGAACCGGGAGCAACACGCTCAAGGTCAAGGACGTGTTCGTGCCACGGCACCGCTTCCTGTCCTACAAGGCGATGAACGACCGCACCGCGGGCGGGCTGGAGACCAACACCGCACCGGTCTACAAGATGCCGTGGGGCACAGTGCATCCCACCACCATCTCCGCGCCCATCGTCGGTATGGCGTACGGCGCGTACGACGCGCACGTCGAACATCAGGGCAAGCGGGTGCGCGCGGCGTTTGCGGGTGAGAAGGCCAAGGACGATCCGTTCGCCAAGATCCGGATCGCCGAGGCCGCCAGCGATATCGACGCGGCCTGGCGTCAGCTGATGGGCAATGTCGGCGACGAGTACGCCTTGCTGAAAGCGGGTGAGGAGATTCCGTTCGAGCTGCGCGCCCGCGCCCGCCGTGACCAGGTGCGCGCGACCGGCCGTGCGATCGCCTCGATCGACCGCCTCTTCGAGGCTTCCGGTGCCACCGCGTTGAGCAACGACGCACCGGTGCAACGGTTCTGGCGGGACGCCCACGCCGGGCGTGTACACGCCGCCAACGATCCCGAACGCGCCTACCTGATCTTCGGCAACAACGAGTTCGGGCTGCCGCCGCAGGACACGATGGTTTAACGGGAAGGCCAGATGACCTCATACATCCAGGAAACCGAGCAGCAGGTCGAGGTCACCTTCGAATCGACGTCCCGGTACGCGCAGGTTCGCGCTGGTGAACGAGACATGCGGCTGCACTACCACGAAGCCGGCGTCGGCCACTCGGAGACGGTCGTGCTGCTGCACGGCGGCGGACCCGGCGCGTCGAGCTGGTCGAACTTCTCCAAAAACATCGCGGTGCTCGCCAGGCACTTTCACGTCATCGCCGTCGACCAGCCCGGTTACGGCCACTCCGACAAACACACCGAGCACGAGCAGTACAACCGCTACAGCGCGAACGCCGTGCTCGGGTTGTTCGACCACCTGGGCATCGAACGCGCTGCGCTGGTGGGCAATTCGCTCGGCGGGGGGACCGCGGTGCGGTTCGCGCTCGACAATCCCAAGCGGGCAGGCCGGCTCGTGCTGATGGGGCCCGGCGGGCTATCGGTCAACCTCTTCGCGCCCGACCCCACCGAGGGCGTCAAACTGCTCGGCAAGTTCACCGCCGAGCCCACGCGCGAGAACATGGAGAAGTTCCTGCGCATCATGGTTCACGACCAGAACCTGATCACCGGTGAGCTGATCGACGAACGGTTCGAGATCGCCAGCCAGCCCGAGTCACTGGCCGCGGCCAAGGCGATGGGAATGTCGTTCGCGGGCGCGGACTTCGAGCTCGGCATGATGTGGCGCGAGGTGTACAAGCTGCGCCAGCCGGTCCTGCTGATCTGGGGCCGCGAGGATCGCGTCAACCCGCTCGACGGCGCGCTGGTGGCGCTCAAACAGATTCCGCGCGTGCAGCTGCACGTCTTCGGACAGTGCGGACACTGGGCGCAGCTGGAGAAGTTCGACGAATTCAACAAGCTCACCATCGATTTCTTGAAACCTTCTCGGGAGGGCGTGCGATGACCATCAAATCGCTTGGCTACCTTCGGATCGAGGCAACGGACATCGCGGCGTGGCGCGAGTACGGCCTGAAGGTGCTCGGCATGGTCGAGGGCTCCGGCCAGACCGACGGCGCGCTCTATCTGCGGATGGACGAGTTCCCGGCCCGATTGGTGATCGTGCCGGGAGAGCACGACCGCCTGCTGCAGTCCGGCTGGGAGACCGCCAATGCCGAGCAATTGCAGGACATCCGGAACCGGCTCGACATCCAAGGTGTGCCGTACAAGGAGGCTTCGGCCGCCGAGCTGGCCGAACGCCGGGTCGACGAGATGATCCGCTTCGACGACCCGTCGGGTAACACGCTCGAGGTCTTCCACGGCGTCGCGCTCGAGCACCGCCGCGTCGTCAGCCCGTACGGCCACAAGTTCGTCACCGAGCAGCAGGGCCTGGGCCACGTCGTGCTGACCACCCGTGACGACGCCGAAACGCTGCACTTCTATCGGGACGTGCTCGGGTTTCATCTGCGTGACTCGATGCGGTTGCCGCCGCAGCTGGTCGGACGGCCCGCCGATGGCGCGCCCGCGTGGCTGCGCTTCCTCGGGGTCAACCCGCGCCACCACAGCCTGGCGTTCATGCCGGGTGAGACGCCGAGCGGCATCGTGCACCTGATGGTCGAGGTGGAAAGTGCCGACGACGTCGGGCTCTGCCTGGACCGCGCGTTGCGCCGCAAGGTGCCGATGTCGGCGACGCTGGGCCGCCACGTCAACGACAAGATGCTGTCGTTCTACATGAAGACGCCGGGTGGTTTCGACGTCGAATTCGGTTGTGAGGGCTTGCAAGTCGAGAGCGAGGACTGGGTCGCGCGGGAAAGCACCGCGGTCAGCCTGTGGGGCCACGACTTCAGCGTCGGCTTCAAGTGACGGTGAAGATCACTCGATAATGGCGGCCGAACCGATCGATCCGCGCACATTCCGTAGCGTGCTCGGGCAGTTCTGCACGGGCATCACGGTGATCACCACGGTCCACGACGGCGTGCCGGTCGGATTCGCGTGCCAGTCGTTCGCCGCGTTGAGCCTGGATCCACCGCTGGTGCTGTTCTGCCCGACGAAGATGTCGCGGTCGTGGCAGGCCATCGAGGCCAGCGGTCATTTCTGCGTGAACGTGCTGCACGAGAACCAGAAGGACGTCTCGGCGCGGTTCGGCTCCAAGGAGCCCGACAAGTTCGCCGAAATCGACTGGTATCAGTCGAAACTGGGTTCACCGGTCATCGAGGGCACGCTCGCTCACATCGACTGCTCGGTGCATTCGGTGCACGACGGGGGCGACCACTTCGTCGTGTTCGGCGCGGTGTATTCGCTGTCGGACGTCCCGCACCGCAAGCCGCGGCCGCTGCTGTTCTACCGCGGGCAGTACACCGGTATCGAGCCGGAGAAGAACACGCCCGCGCAATGGCGCGACGACCTCGAGGCCTTCCTCACCGCCACCACCGACGACACCTGGCTCTAGCCCGGCTACACCAACTCGTCGATGAAGCCGACGATCGTCGCCGCGACCTCCCGATGCACGGTCTCATTGAGAACGTCGTGACGTGCGCCCTCGAATTCGGCGAGGCGCAACGAGTCGATCTGCTCGGAGTAGGCCCGCACCGCCCCGACCGCAGCGATCGGATCATTCGAACCGTGCACGGCCAGGGTCGGCACCGCCAGCTTCGGCAGGACGGCGCCGAACCGGTCCCAGGCCCGGTCGAGTTCCCGCGTCAGCGCCACACCGTCGGCATCGACGAATGCCAGCGGGTCGGTCGCCAGCAGGTCGAGGTAGAACGGGTCTTCGGACAGCCAACTGGGCTCGAGGCGCAGTGCGGTGTCGTTGTCGAGCATCGCCGGGATCGGCACCAGCGGAGCGCCCGAGACAACCCCGCCGGCATAACGGTCGGGCTGGTCGAGCAGCCGGAACAGCGTGACGATCGAGCCGAACGAATGCCCTTGTGCAATCAACGGTACTGCGGGCGTGGCACTTTCGACGAGCGAGATCAGGGCGTCGGCAAGCGAGGAGCTGTCCTCGGTTGATCCGAAGTCCCCGCGGGTGCCCGGGCTCAAACCGTGGCCGAACTGGTCGACGGCCCACAGGTCGATGCCCGCGGCGTTGAGCGCAAAGCCGTATCGGTGGTAGAGCCCGGTGTGCTCGCCGAAGCCGTGCAGGAAGATCACCGCCGCGCGCGGCTGCGCCGACGCCCAGTGGCGGTAGTAGGCCCGGCCCTTCGGGTGGTCGATGAACGGCATACCGACGACGTTAACCCTTGCCCAGCAACACGTCGTGCTGGTCGTGCATCCTGTCGCGGATCGCGTCCACGACGGCCGCCACCTCGGGCCGGCGCAGTGTTTCACCACGGGTGACGAGCCAGTACGTCAGCCGCACCGACGCCTCGCTGCGCAGGACGCGCACGAGATCGGCGTGGCGGTCGGCCATGAAGCAGGGCAGCAGCCCGAGTCCCGCGGCGGCGCGGGTCGCCTCAACGTGGACGAAAACGTTCGTCGACGTGACGGACTCCCGCATCGCGGGTGCGAAACTCGTCGCCGCATCGAGGTCGTCGACCTGCAACATCGAGTCGATGAAATAGACCAGCGGATGACGGTTCAGGTCGGCGACGGTGATCGGCGTACCGTGCTCGGCCAGGTAGTCACGGGAGCCGTAGAGGCCGAGGCAGTAATCACCGAGCCTGATCGCCCTGGCCCGATGCACTCGCGGTTCGCCGACGACGACCTCGACGTCCAGCCCGGACCTCTGCTGGGTCGCGCGGCGGGTGGCGGCGACGATCTCGACGGCCACATTGGGATGTTGCCGTTGCACACGCGCGGCGGCGGGCGCCGCGATGTAGGCGGAGAAGCCGTCGGTGGCCGAGATCCGGACGACGCCCTCGAGCGCACGTTCGCCGGCGGGGTCGACGGCCAGCGAGCGCACGGCCGAGTCGATGACCTCCGCTGCGGCCAGCGCTTCGCGTCCGAGTTCGGTGAGTTCCCATCCGCCCGCGCCGCGGGCCAGCACGCGTCCACCCACCGACTCCTCGAGTGCGGCGATACGCCTGGAGATCGTGGTGTGGTTGAGGCCCAGCTCCTCCGCGGCCGCGTTGTACCGGCCCGACCGGCCGACCGCCAGCAGCACCAGGAGGTCATCGGCGCTCGGTCGTCGCCGACCCGACGGCTGGGTCATATGTGCATTTTTGCAGATACTCCCTGCACCTTTCGCCATTGCCCGGTGACCTATCTGCGGGAATACTCACAGGCGACTTGTCTGCCATCACAACCCGAAGGAGTCTGCGATGGGCGTCACCAACCCCGACAGCGGCGCCGCGCCGGTCCCCACCGGACTCAAACGCGTCGTGGTCGCCTCGATGGCAGGCACCGTCGTCGAGTGGTACGAATTCTTCCTCTACGCCACCGCCGCCACTCTCGTCTTCAACAAGGTGTTCTTCGCAGAAAGCACCAGTGAGGCCAGCGGCCTGATCGCCGCACTCCTGACCTACGCCGTCGGATTCGTGGCACGGCCGCTGGGCGGCATCGTCTTCGGTCACTTCGGTGACAAGTACGGGCGCAAGAAGCTGTTGCAGTTCGCGATTCTGCTCGTCGGCGCCGTCACCTTCCTCATGGGGTGCTTGCCGACCTACGCGCAGATCGGCGTGTGGGCGCCGATCCTGTTGGTGGTCCTGCGGTTCATGCAGGGCTTCGCGGTCGGAGGTGAATGGGGTGGCGCGGTCCTGCTGGTCGCCGAGCACAGCCCCAACGACCGGCGCGGCTTCTGGGCCAGCTGGCCGCAAGCGGCGGTGCCGGTGGGCAATATGCTCGCCACCGTCGTCTTGCTGGTGTTGACCGCCGCGCTGCCGGAGACGGCGTTCCTGTCCTGGGGATGGCGGGTCGCGTTCTGGCTGTCGGCGGTGGTCGTGCTGATCGGGTACTACATCCGGACCAAAGTCACCGATGCTCCGATCTTCGTGGCCGCACAAGAAGAGGTCGAGCGCGTCAAGGCCGTCTCGTACGGCGTGGTCGAGGTGCTGAAGCGTTATCCCCGTGGCGTTTTCACCGCGATGGGCCTGCGGTTCGCCGAGAACATCATGTACTACCTGGTGGTCACCTTCTCGATCGTCTACCTCAAGACACACGTCGGCGCGGACACCAGCGACATCCTGTGGTGGTTGCTGGTCGCGCACGCGGTGCACTTTGTGGTGATCCCGCAAGTGGGGCGGTTGTCCGATCGGTTCGGCAGACGGCCGGTGTACATCGTCGGGGCGATCCTCGGAGGCACGTGGGGCTTCTTCGCGTTTCCGATGATGAACAGTGGTTCCTACGCGCTGATCATGGCCGCCATCATCCTCGGGCTCGTCATCCACGCGCTGATGTACTCACCGCAGCCCGCGATCATGGCCGAGATGTTCCCGACCCGCATGCGGTATTCCGGTGTCTCCCTCGGGTATCAGGTGACATCGATCGTCGCCGGATCGCTCGCGCCGGCCATCGCCACCTGGCTGCTCGACAAATTCGACTCGGCGGTGCCGATCGCTCTCTATCTCGCGGGCGCTTCGCTGATCACCCTGGTGGCCGCGTTGTTCAACCGTGAGACCAAGGGCCTCGATCTCGCGACACTGGACGCAGCCGATCGTGAGCAACTCGCCAAAGCGGGTGTCGTATGAGCGATCTCGACGGGCGCACCGCTTTGGTCACCGGCGGCGCCAGTGGGATCGGCGCGGCTTGTGCGCGTGCCTTGGCCCAGCGTGGGGCGACGGTCACCGTCGCGGACCTCGACGAGGGCGGCGCTAACAAAGTCGCCGACGAAATCGATGGAAAAGCCTGGGCGATAGACCTTTCCGATGTGTCAGCGCTCGAGGAGCTTCGGCTGCAGACCGATATCCTGGTCAACAACGCCGGGGTACAGCATGTCAGCCCAATCCACGAGTTTCCGCCCGAGCGCTTCCGCTTCATCCTCGCGTTGATGCTCGAAGCGCCGTTTTTGTTGATCCGTGCGGCGTTGCCGCACATGTACGAGCGCAAGTTCGGGCGCGTCATCAACATCTCATCTGTGCACGGTCTGCGCGCCTCGGAGTACAAGAGCGGCTACGTCACCGCCAAGCACGGGTTGGAGGGGTTGTCGAAGGTGACGGCTCTGGAAGGCGGTCCGCACGGCGTCACGAGCAACTGCGTCGACCCCGGTTATGTGCGGACCCCGCTGGTGACCAAGCAGATCGCCGATCAGGCCCGCACCCACGGCATCGACGAGGATAAGGTGGTCGCCGACATTCTGTTGAAGGAGAGCGCGATCAAGCGACTTGTCGAACCCGAAGAAGTTGCCTCCCTGGTGACCTGGCTCGCCTCGCCGGACGCGGTGATGGTGACCGGAGCGTCGTACACGATGGACGGCGGGTGGAGCGCCCGATGACCGCCACCCCGCAATGGACACCCACCGAAGCCGATGTCGCCGGAGCGCGGGTCACCGACTTCGCACAGTTCGTGCAGCGCCGCACCGGCCGAAACCACCCCGACTACGAGTCGCTGTGGCAGTGGTCGACCGACGAGCCGGATGCGTTCTGGGCCGCGTTGTGGGACTACTTCGACCTCGGTGACCGACCGGAAAAGGTGCTCGCATCCGCTGAAATGCCTGGGGCGCAGTGGTTCCCGGGGGTACAGCTCAACTATGTCGACCAGGTGATTCGCAATGCCCGGTCGGACCGGCCCGCCATCGTGTACCTGCGCGAGGGCGGGGATCCGGTCGATGTGTCGTGGAGCGAGTTGTTGGGACGTACGGCGGCGTTCGCACAGACGCTGCGTGACCTCGGTGTGAGCGCCGGCGACCGGGTCGTGGGCTATCTGCCTAATATTCCCGAGGCCGTGATCGCATTCCTCGCCACCGCCAGCCTCGGTGCGATCTGGAGTGCCTGCGGCCAGGACTATTCGGCGAAGGCCGCGCTCGACCGCCTGGGTCAGCTCGAACCGACGGTGCTGGTGACCACCGACGGCTATACCTACGGCGGGAAGTTCCACGACAAGGGCGCCGACATCGCCGCGCTGCAGAAGGGATTGCCGACGCTGCGTGCGACGGTGATGGCACCCGACCTCGCGGGCAGCAGCAGCAAGGAGCTGACCACGACACCGGTCGACTTCGCCCACCCGCTGTGGATCCTGTTCTCCTCGGGCACCACCGGGCTGCCCAAGGGCATCATGCACGGGCACGGCGGTGTGCTGGTCGAACACCTCAAAGCCGTGAGCCTGCAGTCGGACATCGGAGCTGACGACACCTTCTTCTGGTACACCAGCCCCAGCTGGATGATGTGGAACTTTCAGGTGGCCGGCCTGCTGGTCGGGGCGACGATCGTCTGCTACGACGGCAGTCCCAACGCACCGCGTCCGGATGCGCTCTGGGAGATCGCGGCGCGGGTCAAGGCGACCGTGCTGGGGACGAGCCCGGGCTACGTGCTGGGCTGCGCGAAGGCCGGCGCGGTGCCACGCAAGGAGCACGACCTGTCGGCGTTGCGCACGGTCGGCATCACCGGCTCGTCGCTGCCTCCGTCATCGTCACTGTGGTTGCGCGACAACGTCGGTGAGCATGTCCAGGTGTCGTCGATCAGCGGCGGTACTGACGTGGTGTCCGCTTTCATCGGCGGGGTCCGCACGGTCCCGGTGTGGCCGGGTGAGTTGTCGGCCCCGTACCTCGGATGCGCGCTGGACTCGTGGGACGAGTCCGGCAACCCGGTGCGCAACGAGGTCGGCGAGCTGGTGGTGACCCAGCCTTTGCCGTCGATGCCGGTCGGGTTTTGGAACGATCCCGACGGGTCGCGTTACCGCGCAGCGTATTTCGAGATGTTCCCCGGTGTGTGGCGACACGGCGACTGGATCACCATCACCGACCACGGCAGCATCATCGTGCACGGCCGCTCGGACTCGACCTTGAATCGGCACGGCATCCGGATGGGCAGCGCCGACATCTACCAGGCGGTCGAACGCCTGCCCGAGGTGGCGGAAGCCTTGATCATCGGCGTCGACGAACCCGACGGCGGATACTGGATGCCCCTCTTCGTGGTCCTCGCCGAGGGTGCCGAACTGACCGACGAGGTTCGCGACCGCATCAAAAACACCGTTCGCGAGGAAGTCTCGCCGCGGCATGTGCCCGACGAGATCATCGCCGCACCAGGTGTGCCGCACACCCGCACAGGCAAGAAGCTCGAGGTGCCGATCAAGAAGCTGTTCCAGGGAGCCGACGCCGCGAAGGTGGTCGAGCGCAGCGCCGTCGACGACCCGGATCTGCTCGACTGGTACGTCACGCAGCGTCGAACGTGACCAGGTCGATGCTGAGCCGGCCTTCGATCATGCTGACGTATCGCACGGGTGGACCGGGCAGCGGCGGTGCGGTCGATCGATACGTTGCGCCGGTGGGCGTGGTGAACTCGGCGCTGTGTAGGCCGTCGCGATCACTGGTCACCACCGACCAGCCGGGCGCTTCCTTGGCGTAGTTGCAGGCCTCGCATTCGCCTAGCCCGTTCAACGCACTCGTAGGCCCGGCTCGGTGCCGCGGCACCGCATGGTCGCGGTGGCGTATCGGTGCGTTGCAGTAAGGAGTGCGGCACGTCTGGTCTCGAATTCCGATGAATGCCGCCAAACCCTTTGGGAAGGTGCGGGCTTGGGATTCCATTGCGACGAGCTGACCGCTGACCGGATGGCGGTACAGACGCCGCAGCATCGCCTTGGCGGCGGCGGCGGTGGCCGCATCAACGGTCAGTGCTCTCGCGATCGAACTCGGTAGCGGACCGTATCCGTCGAGCCACGCGGGTGAATCGTCCTCACCCCACAGTGTGGTGTCGGCCATCACGAGGTTCAGCGTCACCGGCACGGGCTGCTCGACCGGACACCCCGTGACCCGTTCCACCAAGGTATCGGCCATCACTTGCCCGCGAGACCTGTCATCGAACGTGGTGTCGGCGGCGCGTTTCAACGCCGCGTAGACACTGACACCCTGCGCGACGGGCAGCAGGGCGGTAACCCACGTCATCGTGTCGGGGGCCGGACGGATGGTGACGCATCGGTCGGCAGCGGCTTTGGCGCTGCGATCCACGACCGCTTCGACGTCGAGCGCACAGGCAATCTTCTTGGCTTCCGCGGCGATCCGCTTGTCACCCCACCCCTCGAGACGCGCGGTGTCGCGGCACATCTCCGCATCCAGTCGGCGACGATGCTCGACACTCAAGCAAGCTGACTCGCGCACGATCAGGGTGGCGCGCCATTCCGAGAGCACTCCGGACTCCAAAGCCGCCAGGGTGCAGGGCATCTCGTCAACCAGAGCCGTGGCGAAGCCCAGGTGACGGCCTCCCTGCACCGGCGCATCGCGTCGTGCGAGTGCGACTTCTGTCGCCAAGCCGCGGCCCCGACGGTTCGCGGGCACACCCGCGGCCTCTTCGGCGGCGCGGCGTTTCTCCTTCCACAGCACGGTCGCGCGGGCTTGTGCCGCGGCGGCGCAGGACTTCAACCGCTCGAATCGCTCGACTGCGTCCCGTAAGTCCGCCTCGGAAGCACCCGGGTCCACATCGAACTGATATTCGAACATGCCCGAGACGCTACACACGGGCACCGACAAGTGACTGCGGCCTGGTCAGCGCGGCATCGTACGCCCGCGGCGTCGCTCAGAACCGGCCGCGGCCGCGCCTGCCGCGGTGACGATAACGGCCAGCCCAACGAATCCGAGTGGTACCGAGGAAGCCGCCGCGATCGATGCGACGATGAGGGGACCCGCGGCGTCACCGCTCTCCCGCCCGATCTCCGCGGCGCCCATCGTCTGGCCGAGGCGCTCCGCGGGCGTCGTCTGCGCCAGCATCGTGAAGGCCAGTGGTGTGATGACGCCGCAGCCCACACCGATCACAACGGCGGCACACAGCAGTCCGGTGAGGCCGGGCAACATCGCGCTGGCCACACCGGCAGTGGTGAGCACGAATCCGCACGCGATGCCGGCCCCCAGGGTGATCCTTCCGGCGTCGAACAAGCGCCCGGCTACGGGCTGTGCAACGGCGGTGGCCAGCGCGAGCACAGAGACGACGGCGCCGGTCACGACCGGGCTCAGGCCGGCCTGCGTACCGAGAACCGGAAGGAAACCGACACCAGCCGACAGGGCCGCTGTGGCTGCGGCCAGCGCGAGTGTCGGAGTGACAAAGGAGCTTTCGGTGAATCTGCGCAGGGTGTCGAGCAGAGTCTGACGTCGCCGCGGCTGCGGAGTGACGGCCGGTACCGCGGAAGCGGCCCACAGTGCGACGCCGGCGCCGAGGACGGTCAGCACTGCGAAAAGCAGTTGCAAACCGCCGAGTGTCACGATCAATCCGCCCAGTAGCGGCCCGAGCGTGTAACCGACGGACTTGTAGGACCCGTAGGTGCCGAAGGCGCGGCCGTGGGAGCCCGCCGGGGTCAGCAGCGCGACGAGGGCGGAGGCGGCAGGGGAGAAGGCGGCCGCGCCGATGCCCTGGCCGAATCGCGCCACCCACAGCCACGCCGGATCGTCGGCCACCACGTACGTCGCCGACGCCGCGGCGAAGATGAGCAACCCGGCGATGAGCACGGTGCGCGCGCCGATGCGGTCGGCCAGTGTCCCGAAAACAGGCTTCAGCACCACCTCCGCCCCGTCGTAGATCGCGAGCAGCGCACCGAGCGTCAGCAGTGAGGCGGCGGTGCCGGTGGTGGTCGTGCCGAGCATGCCGGCCACGGCATGTGCCCCGAAGGCCGTGGTGAAGCCGGCCGCCAACAGCGGTGCGCGCGCAGCGGTGCCGCTCATACCGCGCGCAACCTCAGGCCAACCACGCGCCGATGCGTCGCACGGCCTCGTCGATGTCCGACGAGGGACCCGCGAACGACAGCCGGACAAAGGATCCGCCGCGGGTCGGGTCGAAGTCGATACCCGGTGCGATCGCGACTCCTGTGTCGGCGAGCAACTTCGAACAGAACGACAGCGAATCCGAGGTCAGATGCGAGACGTCGGCGTAGACGTAGAACGCCCCATCGGTCGGCGCCAGGCGGTCGATACCGAGGCCCCGGAGCCCGTCGAGCAGCATCCCGCGGTTGGCAGCGTAGTGGTGCAGCAGCGCGTCGGACTCCGAGATGGACTCCGGGGTGAACGCCGCGACGGCGGCGTACTGCGGCAGAGTCGGCGGGCAGATGGTGAAGTTTCCGGTGAGACGGTCGACTGCCCGCTGCAGCTCCTTCGGCACCAACAGCCAGCCGAGCCGCCAGCCGGTCATCGCGAAGTATTTCGAGAAGCTGTTCACCACAATCGAATCCCGCGATGTCGCCCAGGCGCAGCTGACGGCGGGAGCACCCTCGTAGACCAGACCGTGGTACACCTCGTCGCTGATCAGGCGCACCCCGCGCGACGCGCACCAGGAAGCGATCGCGGAGAGCTCGTCCGGCGGGATCACCGTGCCGGTCGGGTTGGCGGGACTGGCGACGATGACGCCGTGTAGGGGCGGATCGAGTTCCTCGAGCATCTGCACCGTCGGCTGGAAGCGGGTTGCGGCGCCGCAGGGTATCTCCACGACCTCGCAACCCAGCGCGGAGAGGATGTTTCGGTAACAGGGGTAGCCCGGGCTGGCGATCGCCACCCGGTCGCCGACGTCGAAGCTGGCCAGGAACGCCAGCAGGAAGCCACCCGACGAGCCCGTGGTGATGACCACGTCATCCGGATCCACCTGCAGCCCATGGCGATCCAGGTATGAATGCGCGATGGCCGCGCGCAGTTCCGGGATTCCGAGCGCGACGGTATAGCCCAGTACGGTGGTCTCCAGCGCCTCCTTGGCCGCAGCCCGCACGGCTGCAGGAGCGCCCGCGCTGGGTTGGCCCGCCGACAGGTTGACGAGGTCGCCGTGGGTGCGCTGCCGTTCGGCGGCGGCCAGCCACACGTCCATGACGTAGAAGGGCGGAATCCCCGCGCGTAGAGCGACGCTCATCGGGAGCACTCCGTCACCTGGTCGAGATCGTGGAAGAACCCGTGCACGTCGGCGTAGTAAAACGGCTTGAAGGCGCCGTACACGCCCTTCCAGTCGGGCGCCCAGGTGATCAGAGCTTCGAGAAGCGTTGCACAGGAGGCTTTGTCGAGTGATTCGCTGACGAGGACGACCGGCGGCCTGCAGTTGTCGTATCGAGCGACGATCCTGGTCGTCGACGCGTTCTCGGGTGTGGTTTTCCATACATCCTCGAGGACCATCGTCGCCCGGACCCGGCCGGCGACAACGGCGTCGATCTGTCCCTGCCAGGGGGGAACCGCAACGAAATGCATCGGGGGCTGCCCGGTGAACAGAATGGCGGGAGCGAAGTAGCTCGATGTGCACGACGTGTTGATGTAACCGCATTGCGCGCCGGCCAGGTTGTCCAGTCCGGTAGCCGGGTCGTCGCGGCGGACCACGAGCACGCTGGTCTGGCGGGGCTCGCCGGTGAACTTCGACGTTGCGATCGCCAGGCCGCGGTAATGGTCATCACCGCTTCGGAGCAAGCGGTGCAGGCTGGGTGCCGGGACATACGCGATGTCCGGCTGATGGTGCGCCAGCGCCCGGTCGATGCCCGCGAGGTCGGTGCTCTCGGTCGCGGTGATCCCGGCTGCCGCGAGAAGTGTGGTCCACGGCTCGTCGCAGGCGGGCAGGCCGAGGTTTCGATCCACGACGAAGCTCAACATTGCCGCGAGCCTACGTCGCAAGCCCACCGGCCAACGCTAGAACACCTCGGATTCGAGGCGGCGCAGGTGATCGCGCGGCGGCCCGAGCAACTGTGCACTGCCGTGTGCGCGCTTGAAATAGAGCTGGATGTCGTGCTCCCAGGTGATCGCGATACCGCCGTGCATCTGCACGGCTTCGGCGGCAACCTTGGTGAATGCCTCGCTCGCCGAGAACCGGGCCAGGGCGGCCGAGGTCGGTGACGGCGCGGCGATCGCCTCGTCGACCACCGCACGCGCGGACTGAACCGCGACGTACAGGTCGGCCATCCGGTGCTTGAGTGCTTGGAAACTGCCGATGGGCCTGCCGAACTGCACCCGGTCCTTGGTGTACTGCACCGTGAGATCGAGGCAACGCGATGCGGCACCGATCTGCTCGGCGGCCAGCAGCAGCGCGGCGGTGTCGGCCAGTCCCGGGTCCGCGGCGATATCGGTGCTCTGTTGAACCTCGAGGCCGGCCAGCCGGCGGGTCAGGTCCATCGCGTCCAGTCGTGTCGCGGTGAACTCGGTCCACCGGGTCAACCGGTCACCGTCCGCACCGACCACCACGTCGGCGATGTCGCCGTTGATCACATAGTCGGGGTCGAAGACCACCGTGCCGACCCGGGTCCCCTCGGCCATACCCTCGAGCGCTTCGGTGTCCGGCTCATCTGCGGCCAGCAATGCCAACTCCGCGAGAGTGGTTCCCAACAACGGAGTCGGAACCAGCGCCTTGCCGAGTTCCTCGAGCACGACCGCCGCATCCGCGAGCTCACCGCCCGCGCCGCCCAGCTCCTCGGGCACCACCAGCGCTGCCGCGCCGACCTGCTCGCACAGCAGCGTCCACAACGATTCGTCGTATCCCCGTTCGGATTCCATCGCCGCACGTACCGCAGCGGGTGAGGCGTGCTTGTCGACCAGAGCAGCGACGGTCTCGCGCAGCAATTGGCGTTCTTCACTCATGAGAGGGCCTCCAGTACGCGCCGACGGTGGACGGCGGGATCTCCCCACGCCGAGCGCAGCGCCTGCGCACGCAGCAGCCACAACGACAGGTCATGCTCCTGGGTGAATCCGATCGCGCCATGTGTCTGCAGCGCGGAGCGAGCCGCCAGCAGCGCCGCCTCGCCGGCCGCGGCCTTGGCGGCGCTCACATCACGCGCCGTGTCGGCCGAGTTCTCGGCGAGCGACAGGGCCGCGCCGTACACCAGCGGCCGGGCCAGCTCCACCGCGATGTGCACGTCGGCGAGTTTGTGCTTGATCGCCTGGTAGGTGCCGATGATCTTGCCGAACTGGCTGCGCTGCTTGGCGTATTCGACCGACATGTCCAGCATCGCCTGGCCGGCGCCCACCAGTTGGGCCGCCGTGGCAAGCACACCGAACTCATAGGCACGCGCCACGTCGGCCGCCCTGCCGTCACCTGAAGCGTTGACGTCGAACAGCTTTCGGCTCGGGTCGACCGATTCGTGCTGGGTCCCTGCGGTGCCGTCACGTACCTCGCCGTCCGCCGCCACCAAGATCAGGCCCGCGGTGTCGGCGTCGACGGCCCTGGGTACCTGTGGCGGCAGGGCGACGGTCGCGATCAGCTCACCGGACGCCAAGCCGGCACAACGCTCGTCGTCGGCGAGCAGAATCGGCGCGACCGCAATGGATTCGGCCACCGGGCCGGGAACGCACCACCGGCCGAGCCGCTCGGCGGCGACCACCAGGTCGACCGGATGAGCCTCGATGCCGTCGTACTTCTCCGGCACGAGGAGCGCCGTGACGCCGAGATCGGTCAGCTGCGCCCACACCTTGCGGCCCGGCGACGTGTCCCCGGCGGCCCAGGCCCGAACCGCACCGGGCAGGTCGGCGGCGCCGAGCGCGGCGTCGATGCTGGCGGCGAAATCGCGCTGCTGTTGGTCCAATTCGAAGTTCATGTGGTTACTTTCGCGGCAGGCCCAGCAGGCGCTCGGCGATGATGTTGCGCTGAATCTCGTTGGTTCCCGCGTAGATCGGTCCGCCGAGCGAGAACAACAACCCCTCGGTCCAGCCGTCGGCGAGCTCGGCGTCGGGACCGCGCATATCCAGCGCGGTCTGGTGGATGGCAACGTCGAGGTCCGACCAGAACACCTTGGTCACACTGGACTCGGCACCCAGTTCACCGCCCGCGGCAACGCGCGTCACCGTGCCGAACGTGTGCAGCCGGTAGGCCTGCGCCTTGATCCACGCGTCGGCCACCCGCTCGGCATAGGCCGGGTCCGGGTTCTCTTTCCACTGCGCCACAAGCCGTTCAGCGGGGGCCAGGAAGCGGGCCGGGCTTCGCAGTGACATACCGCGCTCATTGCTCGATGTGCTCATCGCTGCGCGCCAGCCCTCGTGTACGTCGCCGATGACGTCGTTGTCGGGCACGAACACGTCGTCGAGGAAGATCTCACCGAAACCGGTGTCACCGCCGAGTTGCGCGATGGGTCGGACCGTGACGCCGTCGGCCTTGAGGTCGAACATGAAGTACGTCAGGCCGCGATGGCGTTCGGCTTCGGGGTCGGAACGGAACAGCCCAAAGGCGCGCTCCCCGAACGGCGCGCGGGAACTCCAGATCTTCTGCCCGTTGAGCAGCCAGCCGCCGTCGGTCCTGGTGGCCGTCGACCGAAGCGACGCCAGGTCACTGCCCGACTCGGGCTCCGACCAGGCTTGCGCCCAGATCTCCTCGCCGCTGGCCATTTTCGGCAGAACGCGGTCGAGTTGCTCCTCGGTGCCGTGGGCGAACAGAGTCGGCGCCAGCATCGACGTGCCGTTGGCGCTGGCGCGGCCGGGGGCACCGGCACGGAAGTACTCCTCCTCGTACACCACCCACTGCAGCAGGCTCGCGTCGCGGCCGCCGTACTTCTCCGGCCACGTGATCACGGACAGCCCGGCGTCGTAGAGCACCTTGTCCCAACGCCTGTGCTGTTCGAAACCCTCTGCGGTGTCGTAGGACTTCGTGGGGAACTTGTCTCTGTTCTTGGCCAGGAACTCGCGCACCTCGGCCTGGAACTCGAGGGTCGCGTCGTCGAAATTCAGGTCCATCAGGAAGATCCAGCCCTCTCACGCAGCAGCGGTTTGACTACCTTGCCCCCGGGGTTTCGCGGCAGCGCATCGAGAAACTCGACCGAGCGGGGAGCTTTGAAGTTCGCCAGATGCTGCCGGGTGTAGGCGATTACGGCGTCCTCGTCGAGTTGGGCGCCGGGCTTGGCCACGACGTAGGCCTTGCCGACCTCACCGAGCCGGTCGTCGGGCACGCCGATCACCGCGGCTTCGGCCACCCCGTCGAGCCGCGCCAGCATCTGCTCGATCTCGGCGGGGTAGACGTTGAACCCGCCGCAGATGTACATGTCCTTGAGGCGGTCGGTGATGCGCAGGTTGCCGTTCTCGTCGACGGTGCCGACATCACCGGTGTGCAGCCAACCGTCGGAATCGATGGCCGCCGCGGTGGCTTCGGGGTCGTCGAGGTAGCCCAGCATCACGTTCGGTCCCCGCAGCAACACCTCGCCGGCGTCGTCCTCGCCGGGGTTGTCAATGCGCAGTTCGAAATCCGCGATCGGCCGGCCCGACGTGGTGGCCACGGTGACAGCGTCGTCGTCGGGACGGCACATCGTCCCGAAACCGCTCGCCTCGGTGAGGCCGTAGGCGGTCAGCACGATGTCGATGTCGAGTTCGGTTTGCATCCGCTCGATCAGCACGACCGGGATGGTCGCCGCGCCGGTGACGGCGAACCGCAGCGACGTCAGGTCGTAATCGGCGCGCTTGGGATGGTCGAGCAGCGTCTGGTAGATCGTCGGCGGCCCCGGCAGCACGGTGATTCGGTGTTCCTGAACGGCCGACATCGTCTTCTCGGGGTCGAACGTCAACTGGGGAATCAGCGTGGCGCCGGTCTGCAGGCAGGCAAGGATTCCCGCTTTGTAGCCGAAGTTGTGGAAGAACGGGTTGATGCACAGGTAGCGGTCATCGCTTGCCAGCCGGCCGCACTCGGCCCACGCCGCCGGTGCGTCGAGCGACTGGCGGTGTGCACACAGCACGCCCTTGCTGCGGCCGGTGGTTCCGGAGGTGAACAAGATGTCGGACACGTCGTCGGATTGCACCGCGTCGGCGCGCGCATCCACGGCGTCCAGGTCGGTGCCCCGCGCGACGAACTCGTCCCAGGTGCCGTCGTCCTTGTCGACCGGCACCCGGACCACGTGGCGTAGCTGCGGCAGTGCGGAGCGGTCGATGGAGGCGGCCTTGTCGGCACCGAGGAACTCACCCGATGCGAACAGCAACGGGGCGCCCGTGCGCGAGAGGATGTCGGTGGCCTCGCTGTCGGTGTAGCGGGTGTTGAGAGGGACGACGACGCCGCCCGCGTAGTGGGTGGCCAGGCAGGCGACCACCCAGTGCCAGGTGTTGGGGGACCAGATCGCGACGCGGTCACCGGGGTTGATGCCGTGGTCGATCATGGCCGCGGCCGCTCTGCGGACCTCGTCGCGTAGCTGGGCGAACGTGACGGTGCGATGTTCCGTGACCAGTGCATTGTGGTCGGAAAACCGGTCGGCAATACGGTCCAAGACCTGGGGAATGGTCCTTGGATCCGAACTCATCGCTGCTCCTCTAACAAAGCAAGTGCTTGGTAGGTTAGCCTACAAGGGTGATTGAGGTCGAGGAGTTCCGGGCCGAGGTCCGCGACTGGCTCGCCGACAACCTGGTCGGGGAGTACGCCGCACTCAAGGGCCTCGGCGGGCCGGGCCGGGAGCACGAGGCTTTCGAGGAACGCCGAGCGTGGAACCAGCACCTGGCGGCGGCCGGATTGACGTGTCTGGGGTGGCCAGAAGAGCACGGCGGTCGCGGGCTGTCGGTTGCGCACCGGGTGGCGTTCTACGAGGAGTACGCGATCGCGAACGCTCCTGCGAAGGTCAACCACTTCGGTGAGGAGTTGCTCGGGCCGACGTTGATCGCGTACGGCACCCCCGAACAGCAGAAGCGATTCCTGCCGAAGATCCTCGACGTCACCGAGCTGTGGTGTCAGGGCTATTCCGAGCCGGGTGCCGGCAGCGACCTCGCCAACGTGTCGACCACCGCCGAACTCGACGGCGACCAGTGGGTGGTCAACGGGCAGAAGGTGTGGACATCGCTTGCGCACTGGGCGCAGTGGTGCTTCGTCGTCGCCCGCACCGAGAAGGGCTCCAAACGACACGCGGGCCTGTCGTACCTGCTGGTGCCGCTGGATCAGCCGGGTGTGGAGATCCGGCCCATCGTCCAGCTGACCGGTGACTCGGAGTTCAACGAGGTCTTCTTCGACGACGCCCGCACAGACGCGTCCCTGGTGGTCGGTGAACCGGGCGACGGCTGGCGCGTGGCGATGGGCACGCTGACCTTCGAGCGCGGCGTGTCGACGCTGGGCCAGCAGATCGAGTACGCACGTGAGCTGTCCGGTGTCGCGGAGTTGGCGAAACGAACTGGCGCGGCGGACGATCCACTGATCCGCGAGAGGTTGACCCGGTCCTGGGTGGGACTACGGACGATGCGCTCGTATGCGCTGGCGACGATGGACGTGGAACAAGCGGGTCAAGATAATGTGTCGAAGTTGTTGTGGGCCAACTGGCATCGCGAACTCGGCGAGATCGCGATGGACGTGCTCGGTCGTGAAGGTCTGACGCTGACCGACGGCGACTTCGACGAATGGCAACGGCTGTACCTGTTCTCGCGCGCTGACACGATCTACGGCGGGTCCAACGAGGTGCAGCGCAACATCATCGCCGAGCGGGTGCTCGGCCTACCCCGAGAGGTCAGGCCTTCGTGAACCTGTCAGAAGCCCCGAAAGAGATTGAGGGACACGGCCTGCTGACCGGCAAGGTCGTCGTCGTGACGGCCGCCGCGGGCACCGGAATCGGGTCCGCGGTGGCGCGCCGGGCGCTGCTCGAGGGTGCCGACGTGGTCGTCTCCGACCATCATGAGCGGCGGCTCGGCGAGGCTCGCGATCAGTTGCTCGAACTCGGGTTGGGGCGGGTCGAAAGTGTCGTCTGCGACGTCACCTCCACCGCGCAGGTGGATGCGCTGGTCGCCTCGACGACGGCGCGGATGGGTCGGCTCGACGTGTTGGTCAACAATGCCGGCCTCGGCGGGCAGACACCCGTCGTCGACATGACGGACGAAGAATGGGATCGCGTCCTCAATGTCACGCTCACGTCGGTGATGCGCGCGACGCGGGCGGCGCTGCGGTACTTCCGCGAAGCCGACCACGGCGGCGTGATCGTGAACAACGCCAGCGTATTGGGTTGGCGCGCACAGCATTCACAATCGCATTACGCCGCGGCCAAGGCCGGCGTGATGGCGCTGACCCGGTGCAGTGCGATCGAGGCCGTCGAGTACGGCGTGCGCATCAATGCTGTCTCGCCGAGCATCGCGCGGCATAAGTTCCTGGAGAAAACCAGCTCGGCAGACCTGCTCGATCGGTTGTCGGAGGGGGAGGCGTTCGGACGCGCCGCCGAACCGTGGGAGGTCGCCGCCACCATCGCGTTCCTGGCCAGCGACTACTCGAGTTACCTGACTGGAGAAGTGATTTCGGTGTCGAGCCAGCGGGCCTAGCCGGTGATCCGCCTGTCGGCGGTCCGCCGTGTACCAGCCTTGTAGGCGATCAGATAAAGGATTGGGAAGGCGCCGAGGGTCAGCACCGTCAAGAGCCCGAGTTGTATCTTCTGTCCAGCGGCGATGACCCTGCGGGCCAACGCATCGCGGTATCCGAGCGAGACGGCGATGAACACGGCGATGGCGCCCATGCCAACCGGGAGCCAGGCCGCAGCGCCGTCGGCGACATAAGACACACCGCTTGTAACGAGTATCGCCACCCCCAACACTGTCAGCCACCACGTCTTCGAGGGGGTCAATCCGAGTCCGTAGTCGTCGATCGTGTTCGGGTCGGCGAACAGCGAGAAGGTTTTGCCGCGAATAGAGATGAACTCGGTGTGGACGTATGCCACGCCGGTGATAGCACATGCGGCGAAGAGCGACATCATCAGTCCCGGCCCCCAGTCGTGGGGATAGGCCATGAAGAACACCGACACAGTCGTTATGACGGCGCCGGACCAGTAGACGATGCGCCCGATATGCAGGGGCAGCCATCCCGCGACAATCGCGATGGCGAGTCCGCCGAAAGCGACAAACATGAAGAAGTCGTTCATCAATTACCAGCCATTTTCTGATGAATCGTTTCGCCGATCTGCTCGCCGCCGAGGGACCCGATGGAACCCAAAATGAACGCGCCCGCGAAAACACCTACTGGACCTGCAGGGGCCCCGAGCCATGCGCCGACGGCAGCCATTCCTGAGGCACCCACCATGCCACCACCGGTCTTGGCAGCAACCTCGCCGAGTGGTGTTCCCGTTCGCCATTCGTAGATTCCGACGCCGAAGTCGACGAGGTTCCCTGCCACCCCTAGGTTGCCTCCGACCTTCTTGAGCACTTCGACATCGCTTGGCGAGAAAGTCGTCACATCGGGCTTCCAGTGCTCGCCGGTGGGCAGCGATTGAGCGAGATAGTCAAAAGCCTTCGCCCCACCCGCGATTGGTTTGTTTGCAGCAGATGCCGCGTCCGCGAGATCTTGCGGGACGATGCCCCGCGCCATGCTGTCGGTTGCAGCGGCGGCACCTTCGGACGACATACCGGCCCGCATCAACTGCTCCTGTACGCGGGATATCACCAACTCCCGTGTCAGAGCTTCAGTTTGATTGACCATCGCCGTGGCCTTATCAGTCAGGTGATGGCTTCGCCGGCCGAACGCACCGCCGCCGCGCCGGACTCGTCTCGTTGATCGAAAGTGGTGGCTCCGTCGCTGGCCTTGGTGGCGAAACCGTCGAAGGTGGCGTGGTGCCAACGCATGGTCGCGGCTTGTGCTTCGTGCGCTCGGCCCAAGGCGTTGTGGAACTCGTGCGCGGCGTCGAAGTTACCGAAGATCCCAGCGGGCAGCGACGTGGCCGCGAACTCCTCTGCACCCCGTTTCACGATCTCACCGGCGCTTTTGGCGAAGTCGGCTCCCATCCGCAGCATCTCGGTATCGACGAACATGATTCGAGCCTAAGCGGATGCCACGAGGGTTCCGCGCACAGATTCCGGGTCAACCAATGCGGAAGCCGTAGCGTCTCAGGGGCTCCAGGGGCACGTCGCTGTCGCCCTCGACGACCACGAGCCAATGCTTGCCGTTGTCGTCTACATGAGTGGCATGGCGGTGCGCTGTGCGCATCCCGGCGAGGTCACCGTCGAGGGTGTCCTCGTCGTCGTACGCCCCGATGACGATCGTGTCGATGGTTCCGGGCGCAATGCACGCGACGTAATCGATCGCTTGGGGTAGCGGCGACTGAGGCGAATCCTCCAACACCATACGACTGCCGCAGGCTGCCGTGATCCAAGCAAGGCCGTAGCGAGTGCGCAACGGCGATTGAGGCGCGGCTGTGGTTGTGTCCGACGTGGCGATGGTTTCCGATGAAGAATCGGACCATGGATCCGTGACGTACAGCACGGCCGCTACCAGCAATGTCGCCAATACGATGACGTCGACGAGGACGAGGATCTTCGTGCGCCGGGTCAGTCGGTTCCAGAATCCAGAGGGCTGGCGGGGCGCGTCGGTCACCGCTCATGTGTACCGACCCTCGGGTTTGAGAACGCACACGGCAGTAGCCGAGCAAGCGCTTGGTTGATACGCTGTGTCGGTGGATCAGGTGCCACAGAAGCAGCCGGTGAGCCAGCCCCCGACGCGTCGGGACGAGCTACTCGAACTCGCCGCGACGATGTTCGCCGAACGGGGCCTGCGCGCGACCACGGTGCGCGACATCGCCGACTCCGCAGGCATCCTCTCGGGCAGCCTGTATCACCACTTCTCGTCGAAGGAGGAGATGGTCGACGAGGTCCTGCGCGGCTTCCTCGACTGGCTGTTCACCCGCTACCAGGAGATCGTCGACACCGAACCCAACCCGCTGGAGCGACTCAAGGGCCTGTTCATGACCTCGTTCGAGGCGATCGAGCACCGGCACGCGCAGGTCGTCATCTATCAGGACGAGGCCAAGCGGTTGTCCGGGCAGGAGCGGTTCTCCTACGTGGATCAGCGCAACAAAGAGCAACGCAAGATGTGGCTGGACCTGCTCAACCAGGGCGTCGAAGAGGGTTACTTCCGGCCCGACATCGACGTCGATCTGGTGTACCGGTTCATCCGCGACACCACCTGGGTTTCAGTCCGCTGGTATCAGCCGGGCGGACCGCTCACGGCCGAAGAGGTCGGCCGTCAGTATCTCGCTATCGTTCTTGGTGGCATCACGAAAAAATGAGGAAACAATGACCCCAACATCGCAGGCTTACGTCATCGACGCCGTTCGCACCGCAGTCGGCAAGCGCAACGGATCGCTGGCCGGTGTGCATCCCGTGGATCTGGGCGCTGCCGCATGGCGCGGCCTGTTCGACCGAGTCGACGTGGATCCCGGCGCGGTCGACGACGTCATCGCCGGTTGTGTCGATGCGATCGGTCCGCAGGCCGGCAACATCGCCCGGCTGTCGTGGCTGGCGGCGGGTTACCCCGAAGAGGTTCCGGGCGTCACCGTCGACCGCCAGTGCGGGTCCAGTCAGCAGGCGGTTTCCTTTGGCGCACAAGCGATCATGTCCGGTACGGCCGATCTCATTGTCGCCGGCGGTATGCAGAACATGAGTCAGATCCCGATCTCGTCGGCGATGACCGTCGCCGAGCAGTTCGGCTTCACCTCGCCGACCAACGAATCCAAGAGCTGGCTGCACCGCTACGGCGACCAGGAGATCTCACAGTTCCGCGGCGCCGAGCTGATCGCGGAGAAGTGGGACATCTCCCGCGAGGAGATGGAGCAGTACTCGCTGACCAGCCACCAGCGTGCACAGGAGGCGATCCGCTCCGGTCACTTCGAGAACGAGATCATTCCGGTCGACGGGTTCGCCACCGACGAGGGCCCGCGCGACACCTCGCTGGAGAAGATGGCCGGGCTCAAGACCCTGGTCGACGGCGGCCGGCTGACCGCCGCGATGGCCAGCCAGATCTCCGACGGCGCCAGCGCAGTGCTGCTGGCTTCCGAGCAGGCCGTCAAGGACCACGGACTCAAGCCCCGCGCCCGCATCCACCACATCAGCGCCCGCGGCGCCGACCCGGTGTTCATGTTGACCGGGCCGATCCCGGCGACGGAGTACGCGTTGAAGAAGACCGGCCTGTCGATCGACGATATCGACACCGTCGAGATCAACGAAGCCTTCGCGCCGGTCGTGATGTCCTGGCTCAAGGAGACCGGCGCCGACCCCGCGAAGGTGAACCCCAGCGGCGGCGCGATCGCGCTCGGCCATCCGCTGGGCGCCACGGGCGCGAAGTTGTTCGCGACGATGCTGAACACGTTGGAGCGCAGAGGCGGTCGCTACGGTCTGCAGACGATGTGCGAAGGCGGCGGCACCGCCAACGTCACGATCATCGAGCGTCTCTAGGCCTCCTGCGGCCTGTCGGCCTTGCCCGCGAGGAGCTCTCGCATCGCCGCGAATCCGTCGTGGCGGTGCGCGCCGAGCGCCCACACCACGGTGATCACGGGCAGCAGCGCGAAGGCCGCCCACCAGTTCGCACCCGCTGGAAGCAGATCGGCGATCACTTCCGTTCGCGGAGTCCCGTTCACGGCGGCCGGCAGCCACTCGTTGAGCAGGACCGCCAGCATGCGGGAGGTCTGGAACGGCCCGACGCTGGTCGCGATAATCCAACTGGCACAGGAGATCCCAAGCGACCACGGCCACGCCAGCAGCAGTGATTGCCTGTCCACCAGCTCGGCGGCGCAGCGCACGGTCTCGGCGAGGTAGGCGACGCCGAGCGCGGCCAAGAGAACCCCGATCTGCGCGGTGAGCAGGTCGTTGACCACCGGATGCGCCAGTTCGTCGTCGGGCCGGGTCGGCAGCCCGATGGCCAGGGCGACGAGACCGGCTACAAGCGCGAGGGTCGCCAGTCGCGCGGCCGTGTCGCTGACGCGGTCGAACGAGTCGACGACGGTGCGAATCACCAGCCGTGACGCCGTAGCCGGCGCGGTTCGATAGACGACCACCAGCACCAGACCGGACACCACGATGGCGATCAACCACGTCATCACCGCCGTGCCCACGGCGGTCAGGGCCAGCGATCCCAGCAGCGGGACCAGCACGTCATCGGTGCTGACGCTGCTGCGGATGACGATCAGTGGCACGGCGCCGAACGCCACGACACCGGCCAGTCCCAACACCAACGGGAACGTGAACCGGGTGAGATCGGCGGGATTGAGGTCCAGCTTGCGATTGCGGACGGCGTGGATCTCGGTGCTCAGCACCGACCGCACGTGCGACAGCCAGCGCACCTATGCCTCCGGCATCGCGTCAGTGGTCGTGGATGATCACGCCGCGGATGTTGCGCCCCGCCAGCATGTCGTCGTAACCCTCGTTGATGTCGTTGAGTTTGTATTCGGCAGTGACGGTTTCGTCGAGCAGGAGCTTGCCGTCGCGGTAGAGGTTGAGAAGCCGCGGGATGTCGGCGCGCGGATTGGCCTCACCGTAGAGGCTGCCCAGCAGCCGCTTCTGGAACAGCGTCATCATCGCCATCGACAGCGTCGGCGTGACATCGGCCATCGACGCGATCGCGGTCATCACGACCGCACCGCCCTTGCGGATGATGTTGAGCGCCTCGTCGATCATCCGCCCTTCGAGGACGCCCATGGTCAACAACGCGGAATCGGCCATCACGCCGCGGGTGAGCTCACCGACCAGTTCCATGGCCTCGGGCATGGACGTCACGAAGTGGGTGGCACCGAACTCGAAGGCCTTCTCCCGCTTGCTTTCTACGAGATCGACGACGACGATGTGCTCCGCGCCGGCCAGGCGCGCACCCTGAATCGCGCCGCTGCCGATACCGCCGCATCCGATGATCACGACCGTGTCTCCGGGGCTGACGTCGGCGGTGTTGACGGCCGAACCCCAACCCGTCATCACCCCGCAGCCCAACAGGCAGGCCCGCGCCAGCGGGAAGTCGTCGTCGACCTTGACCACCGATGCCTCCGACAGCGTCCCGTACTGCGAGAAACTGCCCACACCGGAGAGGATTCCGACGTCCTTGCCCTGCACCTTGCGCCGGTATGTTCCGTCGGCCTGCAGGCCGACCAGGATCAGCGCGCCGAGGTCGCACAGGTTCTGATGTCCGCTCGCGCACCAGCGGCAACGCCCGCAGGCGGGCAGGAACGACGTGACGACGTGGTCACCGACGTTGAGGTCACGCACCCCAGGACCGAGTTCGACGACGACACCCGCGCCCTCGTGGCCGCCGATGATCGGCAGCGGCACACCGGCGAAGTCACCCGTGACGACATGATGGTCCGAGTGACACAGCCCGGTCGCCTCGAAGGAGACGAGCACCTCGCCTTCTTTCGGACCATCGAGGTCGATCTCCTCGATGCTCCACGGCTCGTTGAGTCCCCACAGAACGGCGGCATTGGTCTTCATGGGCGCGAGTGTAGGAAAACCGCTTCCGGATTACGGGCGAATCGAAGGGCTTACCGTTCAGTGTGCGAGAGCCAGCCCGCCGAGTGCGACGATCCAGCTCGCGAAGCTTCCGACAAGGAAGTACTCGGTGATCTCGTCGATTCCGATGCCCCCGTTCTCGCGTGCCTTCTGCGCGTTGATCTCCGGGAACCGGATGATGCTCTTGGCGGCGACGACGGCCGTGGCGGCGGTGAGCTGGCCGGCCAGGCCGAGCCCGAGGATGAGCACCCGCTCCATGGGACCGAGCAGCCTGCCGCCCTTCAACCGGTCCGAGGCCTGGGGCTGCCCCTCCGGTTTGACCGCGCCGACCGACCCAAGCACCAAGCGCACCAACTGATTCCCGGTCACCAGTTGCATGAACATCACGCCGACGATCATCAAGAGCCGGTCGGGGGACACCTCGATGCCGACCCAGGCCGGCCACCGGGCCGCCACCCCCGCCACCTCCGAGCTGAGGCCCGAGAGCAGGATCAGCACCCCGAGCGCACCGCCGAAGACGACCAGCGGCGTCACCTGATGCCGACCGGTGCGTTCGGCGCGCGCGCTCAGCACCACCCAGCCGACGCCGCTTAGCGCCGCCACAACGAGCAGCGCGATGTCGCCCCACCGCCACAGCCCCGCCATCGCCGCGCATCCGATCACGACAACGGGTGCCGCCGCGGCGGGCAGCCACACACGATCGACGAGCCGTCGAAGGACATCGGCGGTACCGATCGCGATCAGCAGCACCGCGACCGCGCTCATGGCACGTCCCGCAGATACTGCGCCGCGAGCAGGATCAGGTCCAACCCGTCGCGACCCGCGCGTTGGGACACCGCCGACGCGCTGATGCCCTCGTCGGCGGCGATGTCCTTCTTGGTCTTGCCGGTCAACAGTCCCTTCACAATCCTCAATGAGCGGTCATCGAGCGATCCAATCAGATGGTCCCGACACAACAGTGCGGCGTTGATCGCCTCCAGATCGCGGCGGTTCTCGCCCTCGGCCCGAAACGATGTGCGCACCAAGGCCAGACCCGGTTGGCGTTGTGCGGATGCGGTCCACTCGATCGCCTCGCGGGCGGCCCACCAGCCCGGTCCGTCCTGGATTCCGGAGTCGGAGTCCAATACGGTCACGGCGCCCCAGCCGATGCCGAATCGGACGTCGATACCGGGCGCAACGGCCAGACGAATGGCGAACGCCGCTTCGATCGCGGCGCCGACCGTCCGATAGCTGCCCTGAAACTCGTCACCGACCGTGAACGCGGGTGCGTCGATCGCGTCGCCGGCGGCGTCGACAAGCGCTTTGTTGAGTGCGCGGTGCGTGGCGGTGCGATCGGCCACCCGGCGTGAGCCGATCACGTCGCCGATCAACGTGGCGCGGGCGTGCGGTGAAGGCGACCGCTTCAGTCCAGGCACATGAAGATTATAGCTTCACTACCACAAAATTAAGCAATAGCCTTCACTCGATGTATCCGCTGGCCTGTCGCAGCTGCGTAACCGCGTCGGCCACGATCGTCTCGATCAGCTCCGCGCAGGACGGCAGATCGTCCAAAATGCCCGCGACCTGGCCGGATGCCAGCACACCCGCATCCGTATTGCCCTCGACCAAACCGGCTTTCAGGAGCATCGGGGTGTTGGCGGCCATCACCACCTGCGACCACGTCAACTCCTTGCCGTGCCGCATCTCCAAGCCGTCGCGGATCATCGACCGCCACGTCATACCCGACATCTTCTTGAACTTCTGCGCGTTGCGGACGGCCGCCGAGAAACCCCGCAGTCGCGATCCGCTCTCCAGCTTCTCGACCAGGCCGGTGCGCAGCACCCGGTGCGGCATTCCGTCGACACGGGTCGACACGACGGTGCCGTCCAGTGCCGATTCGAGGTACCGACGCTTGACCGCTTCGGGAACCGTGGAGTCCGACGTCAGCAGGAATCGAGTCCCCATGGCGACGCCCGCCGCACCGTAAGACAATGCCGCCGCGAGCCCGCGGCCGTCGAAGAAGCCGCCCGCCGCAACGACCGGGATGTCGACAGCGTCGAGCACGGACGGCAACAGCAGCGTCGTCGCGATCGGCCCGGTGTGGCCGCCGCCTTCACCGCCTTGCACGATCACCGCGTCGGCGCCCCAGCCGGCCACCTTCTTGGCGTGCTTGGCCAGACCGACCGACGGAATCACCACGACGCCGGCGTCTTTGAGCTTGGCGATCAGCTCGGGTTTGGGCGCCAGTGCGAACGAGGCGACCTTGACGCCCTCGCGGATCAGCAGGTCGATCCGTTCGCCGGCGTCTCCCGCGTCGGCGCGGATGTTGATGCCGAAGGGTTTGTCCGTGGCGCTTTTGACCTTGGTGACCGCCGTCTGCAGTTCCTCGAGCGTCATGGTCGCCGACGCGAGGATTCCGAGGCCGCCGGCGTTCGACGTCGCCGAAACCAGCCGTGCGCCCGCCACCCAGCCCATGCCGGTCTGGACCACCGGGTGCTCGATACCGACGAGCTCGGTCAGCGGTGTGCGCAACGTGGGCTTACCCGGAGTGCTCACCGGATTTCCTTGTCCCGCAGTCCCTTGGGGTCGATCACCTCGCGGATCAGTTTCTGCTCGGCATCGGTGGGGAACCGGGTCTGCTCGGCGGAGTCCAGCCCGTGCACCTCGAACGAGGTGTTCTCGGCGACCTGTTCGGGTTCGATACCGGGATGCAGTGACACCGCCCGCATCTGATGGTCGGGGCCGTTGAAGTCGAATACGCCCAGGTTTGTGATCACCCGGTACACGTTGACGAACCGGTATGCGGGGTTGTCGGGATCGACTTTGTCCCAACCGATTCCGGAGACGATGTCCACGGACTCACCGAACACGCGCTTCGAGTGGTTGCCCACCCAGTAGCTGGTCGCGTGGTTGATGGTGTTGCCCGGGGCCCCGCGTACGCCGAACATCTGGCGGGTCGGATGCTGCAGCGGTCCGAACGCCGACAGGTTCTGGTTGCCGTAGCGATCGATCTGGTTGGCGCCCATGACCACATGGCGTCGGCCCCAGGCCAGCGTCTCGAAGACCCGGCCGAACGGCATCCAACCTTCGATCGCCCCTGCGGCCCCGAGCGCGGGCGTATCGGCCAGCAGTCGCGCTTCGCCGTCGGTCAGCAGGATGTCGGGGGAGAAGGTCAGGCGGGCCAGTCGGGCGCCGATCGAGACCATGGTCGTCATCGGGCTGACCATGATCTCACCGGCGTCGCGGAACAACTCGGCACACGCGACGGCGCACACTTCGGCTCGGGACACCGACATCATTGCTGCTCCTTGAATTCTCGCACCGCGGCCTGGTAGTCGGCTTCGGTGCCGGACAGATAGGTCTGCACGAACTCCTGCCACGAATCGTCGGATTTGGCCGCTTCGGCGTAGTGCCGCTGGAACTTCTCGTCACGACGGTAGTCGGGTTCGGCGGTGGTGAAGTGGGCACCGTTGGGCGCCTCGACGACGGTGTCGACCATCATCCGGTTGATCAGAAGCGCTTGTGGCGGAACCGCTTTGACCAGCTCGTCGGTCGGCACCACCCGCTCGACCGACAGGAACCGGCGCTCGGCCGCCATCAGGTACAGGTCGTCGAAGTAGGGATCGATGCCGGTGTAAGCCGCATTGCCCGCAGCATCACCGAGATTCATGTGGACGAAGGCGGCGTCCAAGGTGAGCGCGGGCATCGCGACGAGTTCTTCGTAGGACTCGCCGGTGGGGTAGGGGGACCGCACGGTCTTCAGTTCGTCTCCCCAGAACGCGCGGACGTCGCTGCCCAGCCCGGCCCGGATCGGCAGGAACGGCAGTCGCTGCGCCGCGGCCTGCAGCCCGCACCGAAGCATGCCCTCGTCCATCTCGCGGGCCTCGATCGCGCCGGTCGTGCGCGCCTTGGCGAACCACGGGTCGTAGAACGGCGGCGAGTCGAGCGAGACGAAGCCGTAGTAGACGCGTTTCACCTTGCCCGCCGAGCACAGCAGCCCGAGGTCGGGACCGCCGTAGGTGACGACGGTGAGGTCGGTGACGTCGGTGCGCAGCAACGCCCGCACGAACGCCATCGGCTTGCGCCGAGAACCCCAGCCGCCGATGCCGATGGTCATCCCACTGCGGATCTGCGAGACCGCGTCGTCGAGAGTTGTTCTCTTATCGCTCATTGCGTCCCCGCTCCCTTGTCGGTGCCCGCGAACGCGTCGCGGTGTTCGTCGGACACGCCCGCGAGGTTCAGCTCGAACGTGAAGCCCTGCTCCATGCGATAGCTGGAGTTGACCCTCTGCACATCGATGAAGTTCAGCGCCTCCTTGGCCGCGCGGATCACGCGGGTGTCCTTGGCGGCGATATCGCGCGCGACACGGAGCGCGGCCTCGTCGAGTTGATCGCGCGGGACCACTTCGTGCACCGAGCCGAAGTGGTGCAGCGTGGCCGCATCGACGGTGGCGGCGGTGAAGAACAACCGGCGCATCATGTGTTGCGGCACCAAGCGCGACAGGTGGGTCGCCGCGCCGAGCGCGCCGCGCTCGACCTCGGGCAGCCCGAACGTCGCGTCGTCCGATGCGACGATGACGTCGGCGTTGCCGACCAGGCCGATGCCGCCTCCGACGCAGAACCCGTTGACCGCGGCGACCACCGGGACCGCGCACTCGTAGACCGCCTTGAACGCCGCATAACAGCCGCGGTTGGCGTCGATCAGCGCGGTGAAGCCCTCCGTGCGCTGCATCTCCTTGATGTCGACGCCGGCGTTGAACCCACGGCCCTCCGCGCGCAGGATCACGACGTGCGTCTCGGGATCGGCGCCGGCATCGGTGATCTCGTCGGCGAGTTCGAACCAGCCGCGCGACGGAATCGCGTTGACCGGGGGGTAGTCGACGGTGACCGAGACGATTCCCGGTTCGGTGATGGTACGAGTGATGGTCATCTGAGCTCCCGAAGACTTCCTGGGTCCGGTAGGAAAGCAAGCACTTGCTTGGTACGCTAGCACAGTGACCGACCTGCAAGACATGAACCTGGCCCTCGAAGGCAGGGTGGTGCTGGTGACCGGCGGCGTGCGGGGGGTCGGTGCCGGCATCAGCGCCGTGTTCGCCGAGCAGGGCGCCACGGTCGTCACCTGCGCCCGCCGGCCTGTCGAGGGATTGCCATACGAGTTCCATGCGTGCGATGTGCGGGACGACGACGCGGTCGCCTCCCTGGTCGAGACCGTCGCCGAGCGTCACGGTCGTCTCGATGTGGTGGTCAACAACGCGGGTGGTTCACCGTATGTGCTCGCCGCCGAGTCGTCGGCCAAGTTCAGCCGCAAGATCGTCGAACTGAATCTGCTGGGCCCGCTTTCGGTGTCGACCCACGCGAATGCGGTGATGCAGAAGCAGGACCGTGGCGGGTCGATCATCAACATCGCCAGCGTGAGCGGCCGTCGGCCCACGCCGGGCACCGCACCCTACGGGGCGGCCAAGGCCGGCATGGAAAGCCTGACCTCCACGCTGGCGGTCGAGTGGGCGCCGAAGGTGCGCGTCAACTCGGTGGTCGTCGGGATGGTCGAGACCGAACAGTCCGAACTCTTCTACGGCGACGCGGATTCCATCGCGGCGATCTCGCGCAACGTTCCGCTGGGCCGGCTCGCCAAACCGGCCGACGTGGGCTGGGCCGCGGCGTTCCTGGCCTGCGACGCGGCGTCCTACATCAGCGGCGCATCGCTCGAGGTGCACGGTGGCGGTGAACCACCGCATTACCTCGCAACCACCACTGCTGACATCAAGTAGCGCGCTCAAACAACCAAGGAGACAACAGATATGGGATTGCTCGACGGTCGAGTGGTCATCGTGACGGGATCCGGCGGCGGCATCGGCCGCGCACACGCTCTTGCATTCGCCGCCGAAGGCGCCCGCGTGGTCGTCAACGACATCGGGGTCGGCCTCGACGGCTCACCCGCGGGTGGTGGCAGCGCCGCACAAAGCGTTGTTGACGAAATCACCGCCGCCGGTGGGGAAGCCGTCGCCAACGGCGCCAACGTCGCCGACTGGGCGCAGGCCGAGGGTCTGATCCAGACCGCGGTCGACACATTCGGTGGGCTCGACGTGCTGGTGAACAACGCCGGGATCGTGCGCGACCGGATGTTCGCCAACACCAGCGAAGAGGAATTCGACGCCGTCATCGCCGTGCACCTCAAGGGACACTTCGCCACCATGCGCCACGCCGCGGCGTACTGGCGGGCCCAGTCCAAGGCCGGCAATCCAGTGGACGCGCGGATCATCAACACGAGCTCGGGGGCCGGCCTGCAAGGCAGTGTGGGACAGGCGAATTACAGCGCCGCCAAGGCGGGCATCGCGGCCCTGACCCTGGTGGCCTCCGCCGAGATGGGGCGCTACGGCGTCACCGTCAACGCGATCGCCCCGTCGGCGCGGACCCGGATGACCGAGACCGTGTTCGCCGACATGATGGCCACCCAGGATCAGGACTTCGACGCGATGGCGCCCGAGAACATCTCCCCCCTGGTGGTCTGGCTGGGAAGCGTCGAATCCAAGGATGTCACCGGCCGCATGTTCGAGGTGGAAGGCGGCATCGTGCGGGTCGCCGAGGGCTGGGCACACGGGCCACAGGTCGACAAGGGCGCGCGGTGGGATCCCGCCGAACTCGGCCCGGTGGTCACCGATCTGCTCGCCAAGGCGCGTCCACCCGTGCCGGTCTACGGCGCCTGAGCGGCCGGGTCATCGGTCAGGGTTCGCAGACCACCAACGGGATCACGCGATCGGTCCAGGACTGGTAGTCCTCGTACGTCGGATACATCTGGACCAGTCGCGGCCAGTACTTCGCACGCTCCTCCTCGGTGGCGTCGCGCGCGGTCAGGTCCAGCACTTCGCTCTTGATCTGCACCTGGACGCGGGGGTCGGCCTTGAGGTTCAGGTACCACATCGGATGTTTGTCGCTGCCGCCCTTGGACGCGGCGACGATCACCTTGTCGCCGTCGCGGTGAAAGTACAACGGGCTGACCCGAGGTTCGCCGGTCTTGCGTCCGGTCGTCGTCAGCAGCGCCACCGGGATGCCCTGGAACTCGCCGCCGAGCCCTTCGCCGTTGTTGCGGCGGTACAGGAAGGTGTTGAGCCTCGACATCTGCTTGACGAAGAAGTCCGAGGCCTTCGTATCCATGAACCGTGGCCGCGACTTTGGCATGGCCGTCATCCTATGCTCGGTCGATGAGCACAGTCTCTGATACCGATCGGATCGCCGCCGCGGAGTCCTATATCGATGCGCTGGTCAGCCATCGGGGCGACGACGTTCCCTTCGCGCCGGACTGCACCAGGATCGAAAACGGCCTCAAGACCGGCTTCTCGGGTGCGCATCTGCGGCGCAGCCTGAATCGCGGACCGCAGTTCCGGATCATCTCGGCGATCGTCGACCGCGAATTCCGCGTCGACGGCGACGACGTGCACGCAACGTTCACCGTCGTCACCAAGCCGACAATCGCCGGGCGGCGCGTGGGCGCCCGCACCGAGGAGACCTTCCGCATTCCGGCCGCCGACGGGAAGATCCACCACATCCGCGCGCGCGTGCGGCCGGTATTGCTGCGCGGCTGAGCCCGTCGACGTAAAGCGCTTCGGCGCCCGACGATTTCGCGACTAGATCCGCTCGATGATCGTGCCGGTGGACAGCGCGCCGCCTGCGCACATCGTGATCAGCGCCGTGCTCTTGTCGGTGCGCTCCAACTCGTGCAGAGCGGTGGTGATCAGCCGGCTGCCGGTGCTACCGACGGGGTGGCCGAGCGCGATCGCGCCGCCGTTGACGTTGACCCGGTCCATGTCGGGTTCGTGCACCCGCGCCCACGACAGGACGACCGAGGCGAAGGCCTCGTTGATCTCGACGATGTCGATGTCGCCCATCTTCATGCCGGCCTTCTCGAGCACCTTCGCCGTCGACTGAACCGGCCCGTCGAGGTGGTAGTACGGCTCGGCACCGACCAGCGCCTGGCTCACGATGCGGGCGCGGGGCTTCAATCCGAGCGCACGGGCCTTATCCTCGTCCATCCACAGCACCGCCGCCGCGCCGTCGGAGATCTGCGACGAGGTACCCGCAGTGTGGATACCGTCCTCGAGCACCGGCTTCAGTGATGCCAAGCCCTCGAGGGTGGTGTCGCGCAGGCCCTGGTCGCGCGTCACGACGTGGCGCTCGCTGGTGGGCTGCTTCTGCTCGTCGAGCACGGGCGCCTCGATACCGCTGATCTCGCGGTCGAACCGGCCTTCGGCCCACGCCTGCTTGGCCTTGAGCTGGGACTCGAAACCGAACTGGTCGATATCCTCGCGGGTGATCCCGCGCCGTTTGGCGATCCGCTCGGCAGCGGTGAACTGGTCGGGCAGGTCGATGTCCCACGACGACGGCCGCAGGATGCTGCGGTCGGGGCCGGCGTTGGCGCCGAGGCCGACGCGGCTCATCGCCTCGATGCCGCAGGCGATGCCGATGTCGATGGCACCTGCTGCGATCAATCCCGCGACCAGCCCGTTGGCCTGCTGACCGCTGCCGCACTGGCAGTCGACGGTCATCGCGCCGACGTGCTCGGGCAGGCCGGCCACCAGCCAGCTCACCCGGGTGATGTTGTTGGACTGTTCGCCGTACTGTGTGACGCAGCCACCGATCACCTGCTCGACGTCGCCGGGGTCGATCCCGGCCCTCTCGACGACAGCTTTCTGGGTGGCACCGAGCAACTCGGTGGCGTGCAGGCCGGACAGCCAGCCGTTGCGCTTACCAATGGGGCTGCGGGTGGCTTCAACGATGACAGGGTTACCCATTCCGTCAGGCTAGAACACGTTTCATTACTCTGACAAGCGACGTTGATGACCTGCCTTTTATCTGCGCAGAAGGCATGTTTTACTGAGACTAGAACATGTTGCAATAACTGTTGCGGAGGAGCTTTCCCCATGCCTTGCCCGAATATCCCAGCCGACTTCGACTTCCTCGACGCGAGCCTGAACCTCGAGCGCCTTCCCGTCGAAGAGCTGGCCGAGTTGCGTAGGTCCGAGCCGATCCACTGGGTCGACGTGCCAGGCGGCACCGGCGGCTTCGGCGACAAGGGCTACTGGCTGGTGACCAAGCACGCCGACGTCAAAGAGGTCTCGAAGCGCAACGATGTCTTCGGCAGCTCACCCGACGGCGCGATCCCGGTCTGGCCGCAGGACATGACGCGCGATGCCATCGACCTGCAGAAGGCGGTGCTGCTGAACATGGACGCGCCCCAGCACACCCGTCTTCGCAAGATCATCTCGCGCGGCTTCACGCCCCGCGCTGTGGGGCGGCTCGAAGACGAACTGCGGGCTCGGGCACAGAAGATCGCCGAGACCGCCGCGGCCGAGGAGTCCGGCGACTTCGTCGAACAGGTCTCGTGCGAGCTTCCGCTGCAGGCCATCGCCGAACTGCTCGGCGTGCCGCAGGACGACCGCGACAAGATCTTCCGCTGGTCCAACGAGATGACCGCCGGTGAAGACCCGGAGTATGCCGATGTGGACCCTGCGGTGTCGTCGTTCGAGTTGATCCAGTACGCGATGAAGATGGCCGAGGAGCGGGCCAAGAACCCCACCGAAGACATCGTCACCAAGCTGATCGAGGCCGACATCGACGGCGAGAAGCTCTCCGATGACGAGTTCGGCTTCTTCGTCGTGATGCTCGCGGTTGCCGGTAACGAGACCACCCGCAACTCCATCACCCACGGCATGATCGCGTTCTCGCAGAACCCGGATCAGTGGGAGCTCTACAAGCGCGAACGCCCCGAGACCGCCGCCGATGAGATCGTCCGTTGGGCCACCCCGGTTTCGGCCTTCCAGCGCACCGCGTTGGAGGACGTCGAGTTGGGTGGCGTGCAGATCAAGAAGGGTCAGCGGGTCGTGATGTCCTACCGCTCGGCCAACTTCGACGAAGAGGTCTTCGAGAACCCGCACAAGTTCGACATCCTGCGCGACCCCAATCCGCACGTCGGTTTCGGCGGCACCGGCGCGCACTACTGCATCGGCGCGAACCTGGCGAAGATGACCATCAACCTGATTTTCAACGCGGTCGCCGACCACATGCCCGATCTCAAGCCGATCGGCGAGCCCGAGCGGCTCAAGTCGGGCTGGCTCAACGGCATCAAGCACTGGCAGGTGGATTACACCGGAAAGTGCCCGGTCGCCAACAGCTGACGACGTACGTTGTAGCGACTGCGAAATTTCCCGGTATCAAGGAGGATTCGGGTGGACTTCAGTCCAGACGAAGGGCAGCAGGCTGTCGCCGACGTGGTGACCTCGGTGCTGACCCGGGACAACAGTTGGGACGCACTGGTGTCCGGAGGCGTGACCGCGCTTGCGGTCCCCGAGCGTCTCGGCGGCGACGGTGTCGGCCTGCCCGAGGTGGCGACCGCGCTCACCGAGATCGGCAGACACGGAACGGTCAGCCCCGCGTTGGCCACGCTGGGTCTGGGATTGCTTCCGCTCCTGGAGTCGGCGACCGACGAGCAGCAGGACCGCTATCTGGCCGGGGTCGGCAAAGGCGCCGTGCTCTCGGCCGCGCTCAATGAACCGGGGGCACCGCTGCCGGATCGGCCGGCGGTGACGTTCGCCGACGGCCGGCTCAGCGGTACCAAGGTCGCCGTTCCCTATGCGGAACAGGCGGATTGGCTCGTCGTCACGACCAACAGCGCCGTGGTGGTGGTGTCGCCGAAGGCCGACGGCGTGGTGGTGACCAAGTCGCCGACGTCCAACCACGGCGACGAGTACTCGGTGACGTTCACCGACGCCGCAGTCGACGGCACGCTGGACGGGCTGCAGGCCCGCCGAGTCAACCAGCTTGCCCTAGCAGCCATCAGTGCGTTCGCAGCGGGACTGGTCGCCGGCGCACTGCGGCTCACCGCCGACTACGTGGCCACTCGCGAGCAGTTCGGCAAACCGCTGTCGACATTCCAGACCGTCGCCGCGCAGCTGGCCGAGGTGTACATCGCCTCGCGCACACTGACATTGGCGTCGAACTCGGTGACCTGGCGGCTGTCAGAGGGCCGCGACGCCGACGACGATATCGACATCCTCGCGTACTGGCTGGCATCGCAGGCGCCTCCGGTGATGCAGCTCTGTCATCACCTGCACGGCGGTATGGGTATGGACATCACCTATCCGATGGACCGCTACTACTCCTCGATCAAGGACCTGGCCCGCCTCGTGGGTGGTCCGTCACACCGGCTCGATTTGGTGGGAGCCGCACTGGGCGAGCGAAACGACGGGAGCTAGCAATGTTCATCGAACTGACGCCCGAACAGAAGCAGCTGCAGGCCGAACTGCGCGAGTACTTCTCCAATCTCATCTCGCCCGAAGAGGCCAAGGAGATGGAAAAGGACCGCCACGGCAAGGCGTACCGCGCGGTCATCAAGCGGATGGGCTCGGACGGCAAGCTCGGCGTCGGCTGGCCGAAGGAATTCGGCGGCCTCGGCTTCGGGCCCATCGAACAGTCGATCTTCGTCAACGAGGCGCAGCGGGCCGACGTGCCGCTGCCCGCCGTCACACTGCAGACCGTCGGGCCCACGCTGCAGCAGTACGGCACCGAAGAACAGAAGAAGAAGTTCCTGCCCGCCATCCTCGCCGGCGAGGTGCACTTCGCGATCGGCTACACCGAACCGGAAGCCGGCACCGATCTGGCGTCGCTACGCACCACCGCGGTACGGCAGGGCGACGAGTACATCGTCAACGGGCAGAAGGTGTTCACCACCGGCGGGCATGACGCGGACTACATCTGGCTGGCGTGTCGCACCGACCCGGAGGCGGTGAAGCACAAGGGGATATCGATCCTCATCGTCGACACCAAGGACCCGGGGTACTCGTGGACGCCGATGATCCTGTCCGATGGCGCTCACCACACCAACGCGACGTACTACAACGACGTTCGGGTGCCGGTCGACATGCTGGTCGGTGAGGAGAACGGCGGGTGGAAGCTGATCACCACCCAGCTGAACAATGAGCGCGTGATGCTGGGGCCCGCCGGCCGATTCGCCAGCCTCTATGACCACGTGCACGCGTGGGCCTCGAAACCCGGTGGCAACGGCGACATTCCGATCAACCACGGTGACGTCAAGCGCGCTCTCGGTGAGCTCAAGGCGATGTGGCGGATCAACGAACTACTCAACTGGCAGGTCGCTGCGGCCGGCGAGACCATCGACATCGCCGACGCCGCAGCAACCAAGGTGTTCGGCACCGAGCGGATTCAGTACGCCGGACGCCTCGCCGAGGAGATCGTCGGCAAGTACGGCGACCCGGCTGAGCCGGAGACCGCCGAACTGCTGGAATGGCTTGACTCGCAGACCAAACGAAACCTGGTGATCACGTTCGGTGGAGGTGTCAACGAGGTGATGCGGGAGATGATCGCGGCCGCGGGCCTGAAGGTGCCGAGGGTTCCGCGGTGAGCGCCGACCTGAGGGCAGACATCGAGAAGATCAAGGCGGACGGCAGAAGCGAGCCGCGCACCGGTCGAGATCCGGTCAATCAGCCCATGATTCACCACTGGGTCGACGCCATCGGGGACCGGAACCCGATCTACGTGGACGAGACGGCCGCCAAGGCCGCCGGCCACCCGGGCATCGTGGCGCCGCCGGCGATGATCCAGGTGTGGACGATGGGCGGGCTCGGACAGGGCCGCTCGGACGACGACCCCCTGACCAAGATGATGCAGCTGTTCGACGATGCCGGCTACGTCGGCGTGGTCGCCACCAACTGTGAGCAGACCTACCACCGGTATCTGCGCCCGGGTGAGGAAGTCAGCATCCACGCCGAGATCACTGACGTCGTCGGTCCCAAGCGCACAGCGCTGGGTGAGGGGTACTTCATCAACCAGCTCATCACCTGGACCGTGGCCAACGGTACCGACGGTGACGAAGCTGTCGCTGAAATGCTGTGGCGCATCATGAAGTTCAAGCCGGCAGAGAAGGACGCCGGCGCGGCGGTGCCCGACGATCTGGACGCGGACATGATGATGCGGCCGGCTTCGTCGCGCGACACGAAGTTCTTCTGGGACGGCGTCAACGCACATGAGTTGCGCATCCAGAAGCGTGACGACGGCACATTGGTGCACCCTCCGATACCCGCCATCTGGCAGGACAAGGACCAGCCGACCGATTACGTCGTCGCCAGCGGCAAGGGCACCGTGTTCAGTTTCGTCGTGCACCATGCGCCGAAGGTGCCCGGGCGGACGTTGCCGTTTGTGATCGCTCTTGTCGAGCTCGAGGAGGGTGTGCGGATGCTCGGACAGCTCCGTAACGTCGACCCGGCCACGGTGCAGATCGGAATGCCCGTCCGCGCAACATATATCGATTTCCCGGAAGGCGAATCCGGTCCCGCGTGGACGCTCTACGCGTGGGAGCCCGATGAGGAGGCCGCAGCGTGAGCGCACCCGCAGTCGACGTGGGAACGAAGCTTCCCGAACTCGCCCTCTACGGCGACCCGACCTTCATCGTGTCGACGGCCATCGCCACCCGCGATTATCAGGACGTCCATCACGACAGGGACAAGGCGCAGGCCAAGGGCAGCAAGGACATCTTCGTCAACATCCTCACCGACACCGGCCTGGTGCAGCGGTACATCACCGACTGGGCCGGTCCGACCGCGATCATCAAATCGATATCGCTGCGATTGGGTGTGCCGTGGTACGCCTATGACACCGTGACGTTCTCCGGTGAGGTGACCGCCATCGAGGACGGCCTGATCACGTTGAAGATCGTCGGCGCCAACAGCCTCGGCAACCACGTGATCGCCACTGCGACTTTGACGATCGGAGGAAAGGGCTGATGCCGCGAAGGCGACCGCGAGTGAGGATCGCAGCGAGGAACGAGCGAGGACCGGAACGAGCGGAGAGCCGAGCATGAGTGCGGGTGGACTGTCCGGGAAGGCGGCGATCGTCGGGATCGGCGCCACCGACTTCTCCAAGAACTCCGGTCGCAGCGAATTGCGACTCGCGTCCGAAGCGGTGCTCGACGCGCTCGACGATGCGGGCCTGACACCTGCCGACGTCGACGGCATGGTCACCTTCACGATGGACTCCAACACCGAGGTCGCGATCGCGCGGGCGACGGGCATCGGCGAGTTGAAGTTCTTCTCGAAGATCCACCACGGAGGCGGCGCGGCCTGCGCGACCATCCAGCAGGCGGCGATCGCGGTGGCAACCGGTGTGGCGGATTGCGTTGTGGCGTACCGGGCGTTCAACGAGAGATCGGGTGTCCGATTCGGCCAGGTGCAGATGCGTCTGGTCGAGAACGCCGACTCGACCGGCGTCGACAACTCCTTCTCCTACCCGCACGGCTTGTCGACCCCCGCTGCGCAGGTCGCGATGATCGCCCGGCGCTACATGCACCAATCCGGCGCGACCAGCAGGGACTTCGGCATGATTTCGGTCGCGGACCGCAAGCACGCCGCCAAGAACCCCAAGGCGTACTTCTACGAGAAGCCGATCACCATCGAGGATCACCAGAATTCGCGGTGGATTGCCGAACCCCTGCGGCTTCTGGACTGCTGCCAGGAAACCGACGGCGGCGTCGCGTTGGTCGTGACATCCGCCGAGCGGGCCGAAGACCTCAAGCACCGCCCAGCGGTCATCGAGGCGGCCTCGCAGGGTTCCAGCCCGGACCAGTATTCGATGACGAGCTACTACCGGCCGGAGCTCGGACTGCCCGAGATGGGGCTCGTCGGCAGGCAGTTGTGGTCGCAGTCGGGGCTGAAACCACAGGACATTCAGACCGCCATCCTCTACGACCACTTCACCCCGTTCACCCTGATCCAGTTGGAAGAGCTCGGATTCTGCGACAAGGGTGATGCCAAGGACTTCATCTCCGACGGGGCGATCGAGGTCGGCGGGCGGTTTCCGATCAACACCCACGGCGGTCAGTTGGGCGAGGCGTATATCCACGGCATGAACGGAATCGCCGAGGGTGTTCGCCAGCTGCGGGGGACTTCGGTCAACCCGGTGCCCAATGTCGAGCACGTCCTCGTCACCGCGGGCACCGGCGTGCCCACATCGGGACTGATCCTGGGCTGATCGGTGTGCCGCTGAGCTCGAGGCGCCTACTACCCTCTGAGGGGTGAACTCGCCGAGGCCGCCCGGGTGGGACGACCCTGATCCGGAATTCTCTGCCGGTCAGGGAAATTGGGCGCGCAGGTTCGATGCACCGCTGACGGTGACTCCGCGCCAGGTGCAGCCGAGGTCCAGAGGCAAGGCCCTGGCCATCGGCGCCGTCTTCGTCGTCGCGGTCGGCGGAGTGGTCTTCTGGTTGACGCGGCCGTCTGAGGACTACGCCCAACCCGCCGAATCCGAGGCACCCGCGGCGACCGGGCCGTCTCAGCCGACGACCACGTCCGAGGACGACGGGCGGCTGCTGCGGTTGCTGCCGAAGGGCTACCGCGCCGGCGCGTGCGAGCCGACGCAAGCGCCCGAAGGTGTTCTGTCGCAGGTGAAGTGCGCCCAGAACGACGATCCCGACGGCCCGGTGTCGGCGACGTTCAGCCTCGTCGGTGACAGCATCTCACTCGAAAGGGTCTTCAACGAGACGATCGGGGCCGCGAAGAGGGTCGACTGCCCGGGCAATATCCAGTCACCGGGGCCGTGGCGGCGCAACGCCACGCCGGACAGCATCAGCGGGCAGCTCTACTGCGGCCTCACAGACGGTCAACCGACCGTGGTCTGGACCGACGAGGAGAGAAAGACGGTCAGCGCCGTCCGAGCGGGGCCGAATGGCCCGACCTTTCCACGGTTGTACGCGTGGTGGTCCTCGCACTCGTGACGACGCTGACCGTATGACCTGTTAGGCGATCCGCTTACGGAGTCGGGGCCGGGGTGTAGGTGGTCGGGGTCTGCACCTGGTCGCCGGCGGGCAACGGGGTGCCCTGGCTTCCGGCGGGCTGCGGAACGCCCTCGGTGCCGGCCGGAGCCGGCGTGCCCTGTGCGGGCTGTGCCGGGGTGCCCTGCGCGGCAGGAGCGGGCGCGCCCTCGGGCTGAGCCGGGATGCCCTGCGCGGCAGGAGCGGGCGCACCCTCGGGCTGAGCCGGCGCGATCGGGGTGCCCTGGCTGCCTTCCGGAAGCGGTGTGCCCTGGCTGCCCTCGGCGATCGGCGTGCCCTGGCTGCCCTCGGGTGCCTCGGCGCCCGTTGCGGCCGGAGCGGCGGTCGTGCCCTCCGGAGCCGCGGTCGTGCCCTCGGGAGCCTCGGTAGCCGGAGCCTCCGCGGGTGCGGTGCTACCGGTGCCGTACGAGGTCGACGGCGAGGACGTGCTCGTGCTCGAGGTCGTGGCAGGCTTGGTCCACACCAGCAGATCCTGTCCGCCTGCGTTGTAGACCACCCGGTCTGGGGTTGCGCCGGTGACGTCGAAGTAGACCTTGCCGGACGTCTCCTGCCCCTGAGCCAGCGTCGAGGGGTTCACACCCTGCGGCGTGGCCACCTCGAACAGCGAGCGGCACGTCTGGCCGTCGGCGGTCCGTGCGACCAGGTTCGCCACGATAGGAGTCGCCGATCCCTGGATCGCCTGGTCTGTCGCCGTTGCCTCCCACAGCGTGCCGGTCACCGGGTAGGGGATGACGTCGCTGCTGGGCATGAGGTTGGTGATCGTCCAGCCTTGGATCACGGCCCCGTCGACCAACTTGCCCTGGGATCCGAGTGTCTGGGTCTGGACCGTCGGCCCGGGTGGCGTGGCTTCGGGCTCGGCGGAGGCGAACGGTGCTGCGATGAATCCCGCGGTCGCGGTCGCTGCCAAGACGCTGGTGATCCTGGTGATCTTCAAGATGTGCTCCTGACTCGTCCGAGAATTGGAATGGTCACCGAAGGAAAAACTATCAGGTTGCTCGGTAATGGCGGATTCTGTCCGTTGACCGCCCATTCTCGGTAGAACGCGAAGGCATCGTCTGCGTAGGCCAGTTTTCTGAACACGTCCATCGGTGACTTTTCGTGCCTGCTGATACGTCGCAAATTCGGCTGTGATTTCGGAGTGCCGTTCAAGACACGGTGGTAAAAGCTGGGCCACAGGGCAAATGCCCGCGCCGATTGATGACTTTGTACCCTCATGTATCTTTTCAGCAAACCGTACGGTCGTATCGGCCAACCGGCTGAAACAGAGGCAAGCGACCGAGGCGCCCGACGTCTCACCACCTACAGAGGAGTCACGTCATGGCCAAACATCGAAGAGACGCTCGACGGGTGGTACGGATTCGGCAGTATCTCGGGGTCGGAATCGGCGCGGCGGCGGTGGCGGGCGGTGGTGCCCTGCTGATCGCACCGCCGAGCGGTCCGGCTCCAGCGGAGACCTCTCCGGTCGTCCAGTTGGCGTCGGTGGAATCGGTGTTGGTGCCATTGGCTCCGCCGCCCGATGACTTCTGGTTGCTGTATGAAAACAGCCTGACCGGATCTGGCGGGGGCGCCCCCGCAGCCGCCAGTTTCAGCACTTTCGGGGGACGTCCGATGATCGGGCCGGGCGGCTGGCTCATCGGTAATGGTTTGAACGCTGCTGCCGATTGCGTCGGCTCGGCGTGCAACGGCGGCAATGGCGGCATCTTGTTCGGCAACGGTGGTAATGGAGCCAACGGTGGCAACGGTGGCCACGCCGGGTTGTTCGGCGGGAACGGCGGCAACGGCGGCACCGGTGTGCTCGGCGTTCGCGCCGGCGCGGGCGGCAACGGCGGCAACGTGGGCGCGTTCGCGTTGATCGGCAACGCCGGAAACGGCGGCAACGGCGCGGCGGGTGATGCCACCCGCAATGGCGGCAACGGGGGGAACGGCGGCAGCGTCGGGCTGTTCACCCTGATCGGCAACGGCGGTAGTGGCGGTCATGGCGGCTTGGGCTGGGACGGTGCAGACGGCGTCAACCCGACATGGGATGGCACTCGTGCGGCCACCGGCACGAGTTATCCGACGTCCTTGACCGGGACGGGCACGGTGATCGGAGCCAGCGGAGGGCCCGGCGCACCGGGTCAGGAAGGGGCTACCGGCGGCGGCAACGGCGGGCAGGGTCAGCTCACCACCTCTAGCGGACCCAACAACAACACCTCGATCGCGGTGAGTGGCGATGGCGGAAACGGCGGCGATACCGACATCGCGGGAGCCCCCGGGGGTAACGGCGGCAGGGGCTCCGGCGGATCGGCCCGTTATAACGGAACCGGCGGTGCCGGTGGCAATGGTGGTGACGGTGGTCCGGGTGGCGGCGCGGGTGGCAACGGTGGCAGCGGTGGGAACGAGACAGTGGTGTTGTTCTCGTCCAATCCGGAAACTTCGGGCATCGTCCAAGGCGGAATAGGCGGAGACGGCGGCGACGGCGGTGTCGGCACCGCGGGTTCCAACGGAACCAGCGGCGGTTCCGGCGGCAAAGGTGGCCGCGGAGGGCTTCTGGTCGGCAATGGCGGAGCCGGCGGGAACGGCGCCGACGGTGGTGACGGCGGTGACGGGGCGGCCGGGGGCAATGGCGGCAACGGTGGCCTCGGTGGCGCCGGTGCGGTGCAAAATCTCCAATCCAGCCCCAGCACGTCGACCTATCCAGGGAATGCGTCGGGCGGTAAAGGGGGCACCGGGGGCACCGGCGGCAAGGGCGGTGACGCCGGCACCGGCGGCAGCGGAGCCAAGGGCGGCGCCGGTGGGATCTTCGGTAAGCGCGGCAGCACTGGCAGCAACGGTGTCAACGGCACCGGCGGCACCGGCGGCACCGGCGGCAAGGGCGGCAATGGTGGCAGGGCGTACACGTCGGACGGAAATATCGGCGCGTCCGGTAATGCAGGCAACGCCGGTAATTCCGGCAATCAGGGGTCCGGCACCACGGGTGGTTCCGGCGGCGAGGGTGGCACCGGCGGAAACGGCGCGTCCGGGTCTAACCCCTAGGCGGGGGTCAACTCCACGCCGGCGAGCGCCATCGCATCGTCGCGCCCGGGTGCGGTCACGGTGGCGACGAAGCCGTCGCCGTCCTTCCACACGCTGGCCCTGAGCGTCTCCCCGGGGAACACCACTCCGGCGAAGCGCGCGCCGTAGCTTGCGACCCGCGCGGTATCGCCGTCGAGCAGGGTGTCGACCAGCGCCTTGCACGTCATGCCGTAGGTACACAACCCGTGCAGGATCGGACGCGGAAATCCCGCCGCCGCCGCGAAGTCGGGATCGGAGTGCAGCGGGTTGCGATCGCCGCACATCCGGTACAGCAGCGCCTGCTGCGGGGAAGTGGGGATCGCGATCTCGAAATCCGGTGCGCGCTGCGGAGGTTCCGAAGCTCCCGACGGTCCACGATCGCCACCGAAGCCACCTTCACCGCGCGCGAAGATCGATCGCTTCTGGGTCCACAACGGGGTGCCGTCGGGCGCCGTCACCGTGGTCTCCGACCAGATGACCGCGGCCTTGCCCTTGTCCCAGATGTCGGTGAAGCGCGTGACGGCGATCCCGGTGCCCGACGGCGGAATCGGGCCCGGAACCGACACGGCCTCGCTGGCGTGCAGCACCTTGGAAAGCTCGATGTTGATACCCGGGAACTTCACCGTCGGCGGTTCCGTCATGTGGAAGCTCTGCGCAACATTGCCGAACGTCGGTAGCACCTGCGGCGTTTCGTCGGTCAGGTAGCGCAACTCGCGCTTGTCCATCGGGTCGGCGCCTGCGCCGAGCCCGAGGTGGTAGAGCTGAATGTCGCTGCTGGTCCAGGAGAACTCGGCGGCGGGGAGTTCGGCGCCGAGCGCCTCGTCGAGATTGATGGGCATGCGTTAACTCTTTCCGGCGATGTGTAGTGCTGCAAGGTATCCGAACGTCATCGCCGGGCCGATGGTGCCGCCCGGGCCGGGGTAGGTGTGGCCCATCACCGGGGCGCTGACATTGCCCGCAGCATAGAGTCCCTCGATCACCGACCCGTCGTCGCGCAGAGCGCGCCCGTACACGTCGGTGACCACGCCGCCCTTGGTGCCCAGGTCACCGGGCACCAACTTGGCCGCGTAGTACGGCGGATGGGTGAGCTCGCCCAGGTTGGGATTGGGCTTGTTGGTCGGATCGCCGTAGTAGCGGTCGTAGGCGCTCTCGCCGCGCTTGAAGTCTTCGTCGACGCCGGAGCGCGCGAATCCGTTGAACCGCTCGACGGTGGCCTTGAAGGCCTCCACCGGCAACCCCGTCTTCTCGGCCAGTTCCTCGAGCGTGTCGGCCGTGACGATCACGCCCGATTCCAGCCACTTCTTCGGAATCCGCTGGCCCGGTTGAAGGCCGGCAAAGATGTAGCGGTCCCGGTACCGCTGGTCGAACACCAGCCAGGCCGGGATGTTCTCCCCGGGCCCCGGCCCCTGGCCGTACTGCCCGCCGTACATGTGGTGGCACGCCTCGACATAGGGCATCGACTCGTTCATGAACCGTTTGCCCGCCATGTTGACGATGATCGAGCCCGGCGAGTTGCGTTCCGACAGCGCAAACCACGGGGCGCCGACCAGCGGCACCGTCGGCCCCCACCAGGCGTCTTCCATGACGTCGAGTGCCGCGCCCAGCTTCTCGGCGGCGATGATGCCGTCACCGGTGTTGGCCTTGGCGCCGACCGTCCATTCGGTGGTGATCGGGGCACGCTGGTACTTGACCCGCATCTGCTCGTTGTGTTCGAAGCCGCCGGAGCCGAGGATGACGCCACGACGGGCCCGGATCAGTTCGGGCTCACCGGATTCCGGTGCGGTGCTGTCGCGTACGTAGATGCCGCGCACGACACCGTCCTCGACATAGAGGTCGGTCAGCGCGGTGTTCAGTCGAACTGGCACACCCGCCTCGCGCAGGCCGATGCGCAGCGGCGCGATCAACGCGCGGCCCATGCCGACCAGGTTCTTGCCGGTGACCTTGGCCCACGTGGCGCGCACGCCCACCTTGAGGCTGCGCAGCACACCGCGCGGATGGCGCTTGAGCTGGTTGAGCCGGACGTAGTCCTGCTGCATGACAACCATGTTCATCGGAACCTTGCCGTATGGCGGTTCCAGGCCCGGCAGGTCCGGGCCGAGTTTCTTGGCGTTGAACGGCTTGGGTTCGACGGACCGCCCCGACGGCTTGCCGCCCGGTGTCTCGGGGTAGTAGTCGGAGTAGCCCGGCACCCAGCACAGCCGCAGGGGTGAGTGCTTGAGCACGAAGGACAACATCTCCGGTCCGCGATCGAGATAGGTGTCGATCTTCTCGGCGGGCACGACGTCGCCGATGATGCTGTGCAGGTAGGTGCGGGCGGCGTCGGGAGTGTCCTTGACGCCGTCGCGCTTGAGGACCTCGTTGTTCGGGATCCAGACGCCACCACCTGACCGCGCAGTGGAACCACCGTAGTGCGGAGCCTTCTCGACGACTACTGTGGAAAGTCCCTGGTGGGCTGCGGTGAGCGCGGCGACCATACCGGCGGCGCCGCTCCCCACCACGACGACGTCGTACTCCTGACCAGTCATGTAGAACACGTTATAGAATTGCGCGGCCGACCCACAACCGCGCCGGTCAACAGAACAAGGGGACTTCATAAGAATGCTCAGTGATCAGGTGCGGCAGAAGCTGGCCGCCGATCTCGCCCAGGCCGAGCGCAGCAAGGTTCCCATCTCGCCGTTGACCGACGCCCATCCGGACATCGACGTCGTTGACGCCTACGAGATCCAGCTCATCAATATCCGCCAGCGCGTCGCCGAGGGTGCCAAGGTCATCGGCCACAAGGTCGGCCTGTCGTCGAAGGCCATGCAGCAGATGATGAACGTCGACGAACCCGACTACGGGCATCTGCTCGACGAGATGGCCGTCCACGAGGACACGCCCGTCAAGTCCGCCGACTACCTCTATCCCCGCGTCGAGGTGGAGGTGGGATTCGTCCTGGCCGACGACCTGCCCGGTGAAGGCTGCACCGAGGACGACGTGCTGGCTGCGACGGCCGCGTTCGCGCCCGCCATCGAGTTGATCGACACCCGCATCACGGACTGGAAGATCAAACTCTGCGACACGATCGCCGACAACGCGTCCTCGGCGGGCTGGGTGCTCGGTGAGAACCGGGTGTCGCCGAAGGACATCGACATCACCGCTATCGACGCGGTGCTGACCCGCAACGGCGAGGTGGTGGCGAAGGGCCGCAGCGATGCGGTGCTGGGTAACCCGGTGACCGCAGTGGCGTGGTTGGCCCGCAAGGTGGACAGCTTCGGCGTCCGCCTCAAGGCCGGTGACATCGTGTTACCCGGCTCGTGCACCAAGGCGTTCGACGCCACCCCGGGCGCCGAGTACGTCGCCGACTTCACCGGGCTGGGTTCGGTCCACCTGAGTTTCGAATAGGAGCGTTATGCCTAAAGCAAGCGTCGCGATCGTCGGATCCGGCAACATCAGCACCGACCTGCTGTACAAACTGCTGCGCTCGGAGTGGTTGGAACCACGCTGGATGATCGGCATCGACCCGGAGAGCGAGGGCCTGGCGCGCGCCCGCAAGCTCGGCTTGGAAACCTCGCACGAGGGCGTGGATTGGCTTCTGGCGCAGAGCGAGAAGCCCGACATGGTCTTCGAGGCCACCAGCGCCTACGTGCATCGCGACGCCGCGCCGAAGTATGCCGAGGCCGGTATCCGCGCGATCGACCTGACGCCCGCGGCCATCGGGCCGGGCGTGATCCCGCCCGCCAATCTGCGCGACCATCTCGACGCGCCCAACGTCAACATGGTCACCTGCGGCGGGCAGGCGACCATCCCGATCGTGTACGCGGTTTCTCGTGCGGTGGAGGTGCCCTACGCCGAGATCGTGGCCTCGGTCTCGTCGGCCTCGGCCGGTCCTGGCACGCGCGCCAACATCGACGAATTCACCAAGACCACCAGCGCCGGTGTGCAGAACATCGGTGGCGCCCAGCGCGGCAAGGCGATCATCATCCTCAATCCCGCCGAGCCGCCGATGATCATGCGCGACACCATCTTCTGCGCGATCCCCGAGGACGCCGACCACGATGCGGTCACCCAGTCGATCCGCGACGTCGTTGCCGAGGTGCAGACCTATGTGCCCGGCTACCGGTTGCTCAACGATCCGCAGTTCGACGAACCGTCGGTGGTCAACGGCGGCAACCACGTCGTCACCACATTCATCGAAGTGGAGGGTGCGGGCGATTACCTGCCGCCTTACGCTGGAAACCTGGACATCATGACCGCCGCGGCCACGAAGGTGGGCGAGGAGATCGCGAAGGAGTCCATGGCCACGAGCAGTGCAGGAGGCCAAGCATGAGCGGCACCGACAGCATCTATTTCAATCCGATCTGGGATGTCCGGATGACGGACACGTCGCTGCGCGACGGCAGTCACCACAAACGGCACCAGTTCACCAAGGAGGAAGTGCACGCGATCGTCGCGGCGCTGGACGCCGCCGGTGTGCCGGTCATCGAGGTGACCCACGGCGACGGCCTCGGTGGGTCGAGTTTCAACTACGGCTTCTCCAAGACCCCTGAGCAGGAGCTGATCAAGCTGGCCGCCGAGACGGCCACCGAATCCAAGATCGCCTTCCTGATGCTGCCCGGGGTGGGCACCAAGGAGGACATCAAGGAGGCGCAGAACAACGGCGGCTCGATCTGCCGGATCGCCACCCACTGCACCGAGGCCGACGTGTCCATCCAGCACTTCGGGCTGGCGCGTGAACTCGGCCTGGAGACCGTCGGCTTTTTGATGATGAGCCACACGATCCCGCCGGAGAAGCTGGCCGCCCAGGCGCGGATCATGGCCGACGCCGGCTGCCAGTGCGTGTACGTCGTCGACTCGGCGGGCGCGTTGGTGCTCGAGGGTGTTCGTGACCGGGTCGCGGCCCTGGTGGCGGAGTTGGGCGACGACGCGCAGGTCGGCTTCCACGGCCACGAGAACCTCGGCCTGGGCGTCGCGAACTCGATCGAGGCCGTGCGTGCGGGTGCCAAGCAGATCGACGGTTCGTGCCGCCGGTTCGGCGCGGGTGCGGGCAACGCACCGGTCGAGGCGCTGATCGGGGTGTTCGACAAGATCGGCGTCAAGACCGGTATCGACTTCTTCGACATCGCCGACGCGGCAGAAGAGGTCGTGGCACCCGCGATGCCGGCCGAGTGCCTGTTGGACCGCAACGCGCTGATCATGGGCTATTCGGGCGTGTACTCGAGCTTCCTCAAGCACGCGATCCGCCAATCCGAGCGTTACGGCGTGCCGGCGCACCAGCTGCTGCACCGCGCCGGCCAGCGCAAGCTCATCGGCGGCCAGGAGGACCAGTTGATCGACATCGCGCTGGAGATCAAGCGCGAGCAAGACAGCGCCAAGGCCGGCTAGCGGCGGCTTGATCTAGCCGGCTCGGCTACGCACCTTCCGTGCCAGCCACACCGCGAGCAGGACGGCCGCTACGGCCAGGACCGCGTACTGGTAGCGCGATGTCCACGTCGACACGGCTTCCCAGTTGTTGCCCAACTTGAAGCCGGCCACCACCAGCAGGCTGTTCCATACCGCGCTGCCCGCCGTCGTGAGTGCGATGAAACGGACGAATGGCATGCGGTAGATCCCGGCGGGAACCGAGACCAGGCTGCGGACGACAGGGATCATCCGCCCGATCAACACCGCCGCGGATCCGTAGCGACGAAACCATGCCTCGCTCTTCGCAAGGTCGTCGGCGGAGAAGAACGGTAGTCGCGCGACCATCCGGTGCACGCGGTCGCGTCCGAGGCGGGCACCCACCAGATACAGCACGATCGCGCCCACCACGGAACCCACCGTCGTCCCCACGATGGCTTCTGCCAGCGACATCTCACCGCGCGCCGCAGATAGACCTGCCAGCGGCAGGATGATCTCGCTGGGCAGTGGGGGGAAGATGTTCTCCGCTGCGATGACTGCGCCTGCGCCGACGCCACCGAGGCGGTCCATCAACGACACAGCCCACCCCGTCACACCTTCGACGCTTGGTGCTGCGTCGGCGGCCACGGTCGCGGTCAAGGTGCCGCCCCCCGGTTGGCGCGAACGTGGGTTACCCGCACGTCTGATCGCGATTTGGCGTGCGGGTAACCCACGTTCGGCGAGTCCTACGCCGCAGCGCGCGGGGCGCCGATTCCGGGGTCGATCTGCGCCGGCTTGCCCGCAGTCGGGGCGATCGGAATGTCGAAGATCGCCGTCGGGAGGTACACCGTCGCACAGGAATTCGGGATGTCCACGACGCCGGAGAACCTTCCTTCGATGGGGGCGGCACCGAGCAGCAGGTACGCCTGCTCGGGGCTGTAGCCGAACTTCGTCAGGTAGTGGATCGCGTGTAGGCAGGCGCGTTGGTAGGCGAGCTGCGAATCGAGATACCGTTGTTCGCCGTCGAGGGTGACCGAGGTGCCCGAGAACGTCAGCCATTCGGAGTACTGCGGCTGGGTGTTGCCGGGGATGAAGATCGGATGCTCGTTGACCCCGTAGGTCTCCATCCCGCCGGAGATCACGTCGACGTGCAGGTCGATGAAACCGCCCATCTCGATGGCTCCGCAGAAGGTGATCTCGCCGTCGCCCTGGGAGAAGTGCAGGTCGCCCACCGACAGGTTGGCGCCGTCGACGAACACCGGGTAGAAGACCCGGCTGCCCCTGGTCAGGTTCTTGATGTCCATGTTGCCGCCGTTCTCGCGTGGCGGCGCGGTGCGAGCCCCCTCGGCGGCGACCTTGTCGAACGCGTCGCCGGTGAGGGTGCCGAGGATGGCGTCTTTGGGCTCCGGCGGCAGCGCGAGCGGCGGCTCGCGATCCGGGTCGGTTGCGATCAGCGCGGCCTCGCGAGAGTTCCAGTTGCCGAGCAGTTCCGTCGACGGCGCGGTCCCCATCAGCCCGGGGTGGGTGATGCCGGTGAACTCGACCCCGGGAATGTGGCGGGAGGTCGCCTTCTCGCCGGAGAAGTCCCAGACCGCCTTGTAGGCGTCGGGGAACTGGTCGACCAGGAAGCTGCCGCCGTTGCTCTTGGCGAAGATTCCGGTGTATCCCCAGCCTTGCCCGGCCAGGGGTCCGGAGTCTTCTTGCGGGAGGGGTCCGACGTCGAGGATGTCCACGATGAGCAGGTCGCCGGGGCGGACGCCTTCCACCGCGATCGGTCCCGACAACGCATGCACCTTGGACATCGGAGCGTTGAGGATGTCTTCCGCGGAGTCGTCGTTGTGGATGTCGCCGTCGAACCATTCCCGGCAGTGCACCCGGAACGAGTCGCCCGGCTTGACCGTGACCGCCGCGGGGATGTCGGGATGCCAGCGGTTGTGCCCGACTATCTGCTGGTCGGGGAACCTCTTGGTGGAGTCGAGCGGAAAGATCAGTTCGGGCATGGGATCACCTTCAGGGTCGGGGCAGCGCACGGTGTCGCGGGTCGGTGCTCGTTGGTCGGCGACGGGTCGCAGGTGGCGGCGGCGCGGTGACGACGTCGGGTCGGTCGGCCGTGGCGCGCGTCGCATCCTGTAGGTCCATCGCGGCGCCGCTACGGCCCAAGTGCGGGGACGAGATCATCTTGTGAGCCTCGCCGCGACATTCAGGGCATTCGACGACGTCCGGACAGCGGTGCATTGGATACGCTTCTTGCGTTGTGCCGCAACCATGTTCGCAGCGGTACCTATACAGGACCATCGTCACACCCGTTCTCGATTCATGCACACGTCAGTCGCGTACCCTTTAAAGCCCGATGTAACCCTGCTCACACGTTCGGGCGTTGTCGGAGTCGCGGGGCACGATGAAGCGGTGACCAACCGCGCGCAGGCCCAGAAGATCCTCGAGCAGTTGGCCGGTCCGCAGGCCTTGTTGCGTGACGACCAGTGGAGCGCGATCGAAGCGTTGGTGGTGCACCGTCGCCGTGCGCTCGTCGTGCAGCGCACAGGGTGGGGAAAGTCGGCGGTCTACTTCATCGCGGCCAAGCTGTTGCGCGCCGAAGGGCAGGGACCGACGGTGATCGTGTCGCCGTTGTTGGCGCTGATGCGCAACCAGGTGGCCGCCGCCGACCGGGCCGGTGTGCACGCCGCGACCATCAACTCCAGCAACGTCGCCGAGTGGGACGACATCCACGAGCGGGTACGGACCGGTGAACTCGACGTGCTTTTGGTCAGCCCAGAGCGGTTGAACAACCCCGACTTTCGCGACTCCGTGCTGCCCGCACTGGCGCACGACGCCGGTTTGGTGGTCGTCGACGAGGCGCACTGTGTGTCCGATTGGGGCCACGACTTCCGGCCCGACTACCGACGGATTCGCACGCTGATCGCCGAACTCGGCGCCGATATCCCGGTGCTGGCAACCACCGCCACAGCCAACGACCGAGTGGTCGACGACGTGGCCGCGCAGTTGGGCGTCGGCGGCGGCGACACCCTGGTGCTGCGGGGCGGACTGGACCGCGAGTCGTTGCGGCTCTCGGTGGTCAAGGCCGGCAATCCCGCGCAACGCGCGGCTTGGCTTGCCGCGCAGTTGAATTCGTTGCCCGGCTCGGGGATCGTGTACACGTTGACCGTCGCGCAGGCGCACGACATCGCGACGCTGCTGCGCGAACAGGGGCATCCGGTGGCGGCGTACACCGGTTCGACCGAAGCCGCCGAACGCGAACAACTGGAGGCCGACCTGCTGGCCAACCGGGTCAAGGCGCTGATCGCGACCTCGGCGCTCGGTATGGGATTCGACAAGCCCGACCTCGGGTTCGTCGTGCACGTCGGCGCACCGTCTTCGCCGATCGCGTACTACCAGCAGGTGGGCCGCGCCGGCCGGTCGACGCCCAGCGCGGAGGTGATCCTGCTGCCGGGCCGCGAGGATCAGGATGTCTGGCGTTACTTTTCATCGGTGGCGTTCCCGTCGGAGGCGATGGTGCGCAATGTGATTCGTGCTCTGGATTCGGAACGACCGCAGTCGACGGCCGCGTTGGAGCCGATGGTCGACCTCAACCGGACGCGACTGGAGATGGTGCTGAAGGTGCTCGATGTCGATGGCGCGGTGCGGCGGGTGAAGGGCGGCTGGATCGGAACGGGTCGAGAGTGGGTGTACGACGAGGCCCGCTATCGCAATCTCGACGAGGCGCGCAAACGTGAGCAGCAGGCGATGCTCGACTATCAAGCGACCGACCGCTGCCGGATGGCGTTCCTGCGCGCGCAGCTCGACGACCCCGAACTGGCCGAGGGGGATCGGTGCGGACGTTGCGACAACTGCACGGGTTCGCGCTATGACGCCACCGTCGATGCCGCCGCCGTTGAGGACACCCGCACGCGGCTCATGCGGCCCGGGGTCGAACTGACACCGCGCAAACAGTGGCCGTCGGGGCTGAGCGTTCTCGGGTTGGACCTCAAGGGCAAGATCACCGACGGTCCAGAACCCGGTCGAGCGATCGGACGGTTGACCGATCTTGGCTGGGGCGCTCGGCTGCGGCGGCTGCTCGACGAACCGGATGCGGAGGCGTCCGACGACGTGGTGCAGGCCGCCGTGCAGGTGCTGGCGGCGTGGAATTGGGAGACACGCCCCACCGCGGTGATGGCGCTCGACTCGGACACGCATCCGCTGTTGATCACGTCGCTGGCGCGGGCACTCGCCCGGCTCGGTCGACTGACCGACCTGGGTGTGCTTCGGTACGCGCCTGGGCGCAGGTCGGTGACCGCCGCGAATTCGGCGTACCGCGTGGCCGCGCTAAACGGTGCGTGGGAAATCCCGGATTTGTCGGCGGCGGCCGGACCGGTGTTGCTCGTCGACGACGTCACCGATACGGGGTGGACGTTGACGATGGCGTCGCGGCTGGTCAGGGCGGCGGGCGCGCCGGCGGTACTGCCGTTTGCGCTGGCCAGCGTGAGCTGACGGGTTCTTTGCGCACGACCATCGGCTCGTGTGGCGGCTCCGGGTGCTTGAGAGGTTGATTTCACGCACCACCTGCGTGCGATCAACCCGTTAGCGAGCGCTGGGCTTGCCGACACCCGAAAAACGGGGTTTGTACTGGCGCTGTTTAGCCCGCCCCCCGGGCCGGTTACGCCTTACGGAGCGGCCACCGGGTCGCAGACCAAAGGAGTGATTTGATGAACCTGTCCGCAACGACCGTTCGACGCGGCCTGTACGGAATGTTCGCCGGCGGCCTGCTTGCTTTCGGTTCCGCCGCGATCGTGGCACCGGTTGCCAACGCGCAGCCGGCTCCGGCGCCGACGCAGGACAACACCTGCAGCGTGAGCGCGATCGCCAACACCTCGAGCACGGTGTCGGCATCGACGAGCACCTATCTCGCTTCGAACCCCGAGGCCAACGAGGCGCTGACGGAGATCGCCACGAAGCCGCAGGACCAGGCCACGCAGGACTTCCGCGCCTACTTCGCGCAGAACCCGCAGGTTGAGTCCGAGCTGAAGGCGATCAACCAACCGGTCACCGAGATTTCGAGCCAGTGTGGTGTCGAAGTGACTCCGACGCCGATCTCGGCTGCGTTGACTGACGCGTAACCCCTGAACGACCTTGTGGCGCCGGCCTATGAGCCGGCGCCACAAGTGCGTCTACGGGTTGTAGAGGACGGGTCCGCCCGGGCCGATCGGTACCGCTTCGAACGTGCCGCCACCGGTGCGCTCGGGATTCTGGCCCGGATCGGCCGTTCCAGCGCTCGGCGCCTGGACGACTTCGCCGGGACTCTTGGGCGCGGTCTGGGCCGTGGGTGCGGTGCGGCGCAGTGGGCTCCGTTCGCATCGCTCGACCAGACCCCGCCGGACATGTCGCAGCAGAATCTCAATTCCTCGCTAGCTTGCTTATCGTCGATCTGCTTGCTCTTGATCCTGTCCTGTATGGCCTTCGTGCACCGGGGTCGACGCCGAGTTCGTCGGCCAGGCGCCCACGCACCGACGGGCCGACCGCGAGCGCGTCGGCCTGCCTTCCCGACCGGTACAGTGCGAGCATGAGCATGCAGTGCAACTGTTCTCGATAGGGATGGGCAGCCGTCAACCGTTCGAGTTCGGTGATGACGGCATGGTGCCTGCCGAGCATGAGATCGGCGTCGATGCGGTGTTCCGTTGCAATCAACCGAAGTTCATCAAGGCGCGCCGTTTCGACGGTGGCGAATTCGGGTTCCTCAAGGTCCTCGAGCACGTCTCCGCGCCACAGGCTCAGCGCCTCGCCCAGAATTCCCGCGGCGCGTTCAGCGTCACCGGCTCGCAATGCTTCGTGTCCCAGGGCCAGCATGTCCTCGAACCGGACGCTGTCGATCTGGTTGCGGCTCAGGAAGATTCCATAGCCTGCCCTCTGAGTGACCAGCACATCGTGGGCTCCCGCCGCCACCAGGTGCGATCGAAGGCGCGACACGTGAGCCCGCAACGTGCCGTTCGCGCTCGCAGGAGGTGCGCCACACCAGATTGCGTCGGCGATGCGGTCCGCCGGGAGGCACCGATTTGGGTGCAGCAACAGCATGGCGAGCAGTTCCCGCTGCTTCGGACCGCCGAGATCAACCGGTTGTCCGCCGTCGACAGTGACAACGAGCGGACCCAGGATGCCGAATTCCGGCATCCCGGTCACGAGGTCGCTCCGCCGACTTTCACCAGGTCAGCGTAGCGTTCAAGAGGTATTCCGGAAGTGCCCCTGAAGTCACCGAATCAGCACAGCCGCCCTGCCATCGGGCAGGGCGGCTGCGGTGTGGAGGTTCAACGCGTCATCGGTAAGCGATGAACACGCCGTTTTCCAACGTCACGCCGAATGCGTTCGCCTCAGCGTTCCACTCGACCTTGAGGGGCTCAAGGTCGGGAAAATCCGGCCGCAATTCAGGATCAGGCAGCCAGAACTCCGGGATCCCGAGACGTGCCGGGTCATCCCAGTGGCCCGGGGGAACGCCGTAGAACGGGTTCGGAACCACGCCTATCGTGGGGTCCTTCTTCACCTGTCCGGGCGGGCCGAACGGATTGTGCCCCGGGGGATCGCCCGGTACCCAGTTCGAGACGACCGGCCCGGGCGGATTCGGCGGACCAGGGATGTTCGGCCACTTCGGCCCCGGGTCGGCTTGCGCGAGCCCGCTACCCAATGCGAATGCCGACAAACCGAGCGCACCCGCCATTGCGGTAGTAGCTGCAAGTTTCTTGATCTCCACGGTTGAACTCCTTGTTCGGTGATGGCGCCGAAGTCACGGCGCTACATCGACTTGTTGTTCGTAACCGCCCCGACCGGTGCGACCGGTGCGGCTTGAAGACCCCCAGACGGAATCTGGGTACCCCCGGCTCGGGTGGCAAAACACGTGAACTCAAAAAGTATGTTTGCTGTTCTAAGTGGTACCGCGACGCTTCACGCCACCTAGCTGCTGGGTTACCGTGTCGGCGGTCGCGACCAATGCCCGCGCGCGTTCGGTGATCTCGTTGTCGGTCAACGCTTTCCCGATGTGCATCGAGGCAACCATGATCTGTCGCTGGTAGTGGTCATACACCGGCGCCGAGATCACGCTGATGTCATGACGTTTGCGGCCACTGTCGTTCTCGTCGCGCAGGTAAACCCGTTCGCCGATGTCGGAGACCAGTTCCCCGAGCAGTGCGCGCAACTCGTCGGGCAATTGTGTCGACATCCCCGCCATCAACGAATACAGCCGTCGCCCGCCGGGCGTCAGCCTCTCGACCAGGTACCCATCGGCCCGGCATTCGGCGATCACCCGGTGCAACCGCTCGGTGTCGGCGCGCAGTGGAAGCGTCGGCTCCTTGGCCAACCAATCGCGCTCGGCCTCGTCGTCCCAGAGCACGAACATCAGGCCCACCGGAGGGGCGAACGGATAGCTCTGGCCGACCTCGACGCCGGGCCGCGCGCCGGCGGGCGCCACGAGGTCCAGCACCGTGATCCGGTCGTCGACCACGCCCGAGAGCGCCGCGGTGACACCGAACCGCGTCGAGAGCCGACGCAGTTCCTCCCTGACGGCCGGGCTGACGCGCAACGCCTCCTGGGCCCGGTGCCCGAGCGTGATCAGCGACGGGCCCAGCCGGTAGGTCTTGTCGGTCGGATCGCGCACCAGATATCCCGCATCGCACAGCGAGGTGACGATGCCCAGGCAGGTCGGCTTGCTCAGTGCCACGCGGCGGGCCAGCTCCGATACACCGAAACGCTCGGCGGGACGGTCCGCGAGGTAGTCCAGGACGCGCACCACGCGATCGGTCGGGGGTGATGCGCGGCCGGAAGGCTCGGTGCTGGGCACGTCAGCAGCCTACTTGACGTTCCATATATGTACCGTACCGGTCGATATATTGACTACCGGTAGAACGCGTTCTAGTTTCGCAGTGTGTACTCACAGCCACTGATCGACGCGATCGCCGAAGCCGAGCACCTCGTGTCCACCGCGCCGTTCATCGAGTCCGAAGCCGACCTGCTCGAGGGTCTGCAGTACCTCGCCGGATGCGTCGCCGCCTGCACTCACCTGGCGTTCGACTACGACCGCGACCATCCGTTCATGCAGTCCGGGACCGGGCCGTTCACGAAGATGGGCCTCGACAATCCGGACGCCCTCTACTTCGGCACCCGCGTTCAGGCCGGTCACGAGTACGTCGTCACCGGTAAGCGAGGAACCACGACGGACCTGGCTTTCCAGATGCTCGGCGGCGAGTACACCGACGACAACGTCCCACCGAGCCAGGCCGCGTTCGACGACCGCGAACTCGACATCGCCGAAGACGGCACCTACGAGTGGCGCTTCACCCCGGACAGCCCGGCGCAGTTGGTGGTTCGCGAGGTCTACAACGACTGGTCGGCACAGCGCGGCTACATCAGCATCGCGCGCACCGACACCGCAGGCACCGCACCGCCGCCGCTGACCAAGGAGCTCATCGAGAAGCGCTATGCGGTGGCCGGAAAGCAACTGGTGCAACGGGTCAAGACGTGGCTGCAGTTCCCGCAGTGGTTCTACAACACCCTGCCGGTCAACACGCTGACCGCGCCGAGGCTCACACCGGGCGGACTGGCAACGCAGTACTCGTCGGTCGGCCACTTCGACCTGGCACCGGATCAGGCCATGATCATCACAGTGCCGGTCAGCGACGCGCCGTATCTCGGGTTCCAGCTCGGCAGCCTCTGGTACATCTCGCTGGATTACATCAACCACCAGACGTCGCTGAACGGGACACAGGCACAGGCGGATCCGGACAACAAGATCCGCATCGTCGTCTCCGACGCCAACCCCGGTGTCACGAACTGGTGCGAGACGCTCGGCCATCGCAAGGGATATCTGCAGTTCCGCTGGCAGCGCCTGTCGCGTGCGCTCACCGAGGCCGACGGTCCGACGGTCGAGGTCCTCGACGTGGACAAGGTCGCCGCCGCGCTGCCGTACCACGACAGCAACAAGATCTCCGACGACGACTGGCGTGCCAGAATCGCACTGCGGCAACGGCAGATTCAGAACAGGATGGTGGGCTGATGTCGGGTCTTCTGCAGGACAAGGTGGTCGTGATCAGCGGCGTCGGGCCCGCGCTGGGCACCACGCTCGCGCGCCGGTGTGCCCAGGAGGGCGCCGACCTCGTGCTGGCGGCCCGCACCGTAGAACGGCTGGAGGACGTCGCCAAGCAGGTCACCGATCTGGGCAGGCGGGCGCTGTCGGTGGGCACCGACATCACCGACGAGGCGCAGGTGAACAATCTCGTCGACGAGACGATGAAGGCGTACGGCAAAGTCGACGTGCTCATCAACAACGCGTTTCGGGTGCCGTCGATGAAGCCGTTGGCCAACACCACTTTCGAGCACATGCGCGATGCGATCGAGTTGACCGTCTTCGGCGCGTTGCGGCTGATTCAGGGATTCACGCCTGCGCTGGCCGAGGCCAACGGATCCGTCGTGAACGTGAATTCGATGGTGGTGCGTCACTCGCAGGCCAAGTACGGTGCCTACAAGATGGCGAAGTCGGCGCTGCTGGCGATGTCGCAGTCGTTGGCCACCGAACTGGGTGAACAGGGTATCCGGGTGAATTCGATTCTGCCCGGCTATATCTGGGGTGGCACGCTGGAGAGCTACTTCAACCATCAGGCCGGCAAGTACGGGACCACCGTCGACGAGATCTACAAGGCGACCGCCGCCGCGTCCGATCTCAAACGGCTGCCCACCGAGGACGAGGTGGCCTCGGCGATCCTGTTCATGGCCAGCGACCTGTCCAGCGGAATCACCGGCCAGGCGCTGGATGTCAACTGTGGGGAGTACAAGGCGTGACGCGCACCGATGTCGGTACGGTCGAGGATCTGCACGCGTCGGCGACCAAGGCCTGCGGCCTCGACGACTTCGGCAGCGACGACGACAACTACCGCGAAGCACTCGGAGTGCTGCTCGCCTCCTACCGCCGCGACGCCGATCTCACCGAATTCGGCAGCAAGATGCAACGGTTCTTCGTGCGCAACGCGCTGGTCGCGCGGCTGGTGTCCGAAGCGGCTTTCAAGCAGCACCCGCAGCACGGCGACGTCGTGATCGAAAAGCCGATCTTCGTGACGGGCCTGCCCCGTACCGGCACCACCGCCATTCATCGGCTCCTGGCCGCCGACCCTCGCCACCAGGGGCTCGAGTTGTGGCTGGCCGAGTTTCCCCAGCCTCGGCCGCCCCGCGAAACCTGGTCCGACAACCCGGTTTTCGCTCAACTCGATGCCCAGTTCAGCAAGGCGCACGCGGAGAATCCCGACTACACCGGGCTGCACTACATGACTCCCGACGAGGTCGAGGAATGCTGGCAGCTGCTCCGCCAGTCGCTGCATTCGGTGTCCTACGAGACGTTGGCCCACATCCCGACGTATTCGCAGTGGCTGGCGAAGCAGGACTGGACGAAGCCCTATCAGCGGCATCGCAAGAACCTTCAGCTGATCGGGCTCAACGAACCCGAGAAGCGGTGGGTCCTGAAGAATCCGAGCCACCTGTTCGCGCTCGACGCGCTGTTCAAAACCTATCCGGATGCGCTGGTCATCCAGTGTCACCGGCCAGCGGAGACAATAATGGCGTCGATGTGCTCGCTGGCCCAGCACACCACGGAGGGCTGGTCCAACACGTTCGTCGGGCAGACCATCGGACGCGATTCGCTGGAGACCTGGTCGCGGGGACTGCAACTGTTCAACGCCGAACGGGCCAAACATGATCCGGCCCAGTTCTACGATCTCGACTACTTCGATCTGGTCAAGGATCCCGTCGGCGCCGTCGCCGACATCTACCGCGCGTTCGGGATCGAGTTCACCGATGCCGCGCGTGAAGCGGCGACCGCGACCCACGAAGAGAGCAAGAAGGGTCCGCGGGCACCCAAGCACACCTACTCGCTGGCCGACTACGGCCTCACCGACGACGAGGTCAAGGAGCGCTTCAAGGGGCTGTAGTCAGGCGGTGGTGTTGGCCAACTTCTCGATGCGTTCGAGCGCGTCCTCGGCCAGCGACCGCACGTCGTATCCGTTCGCGGGACCGCACGTCGAAATCTCGATCGCGGCGTTGTGCGCGGCCACGAAAGCGCTGTCGCAAGCCCAGGTGTCACCTTTGAACGACCACAGCAGGATCTCGGCGGAACCGGAATCGACTTGCGGCAGAAGCTCGAAGACATACTCGCGTTCGGCCATGCTGGTGACCCGAAAGGTCATGCCCTGACAGGCGTCGATGGTGTGCTTGGCCTGTGCGAGCGCGTCTTTGGCGTCGAAATCGGCGCGGTAGACGCCGACCATCTCCTCGACGTACACGTCGAGAGCGCCGTTGACGGTCATCCAGTGCCCGCCGTCGTACGCCGCGGGATCGTGATCGACGATGAACGGCGGGTCCACCTCACGCGCCACACCCGCGCATTCGGCAGGGTCGACGGTCACGAACAGGTTGCCGTCGCCCTTCGTCACGTCGGGGCTCAGCAGGTCGCCGACCTGTCCGGCGGTGATCGGGGCGACCGGCGGTTCGGGCGCCGGCTGCGGACTGTCCACCACGCGCGTGCAGGCAGTCACCGCGAACAGACAGAAAGTGACCGCAACGCAGCGCATATCAGAGCACTTTACGACGGCCTCGCGCTCGGGATATCTAGCCGTCGCCGGGAGAGGGGGCCGAGGAGATCTCTTCCAGGCATCCCTCGGCCACGGCGTGCTTGATGCTGTCGGCCAGCCGGGGGCAGGCCTTGGCGCGCGCGGGGTCGCCGCCGGATTCCCGGATCTCGGTGAAGTACGCACACCGCCGCGATGCCTCGGTGTTCCACTGCACCGAGGTGTGAGCCGGTCCCAGCTTCTTGACGTCCACCGAGACATGGCAGAAGCGGCAGTCGACGGATACCAGGCCCGACCTCAGATACCGTTCGCGGTCCCGCTGGGTGGCCTCCCGCAGTGCCGCCGCGCGCTCACCACCGAAAGAGGGTGCCTTGGAGGTGATTTCGGGCCCCAACCCGCCGTGGCCGTGACCATGGCCGTCGTCGTCGTCATCATGCGCACCGTGCAGCAGCAGCATCGCCCGGGCCAGCCGGTCGACGTCGGCGGGGCCGACAATCTGGTCGACGTCGGGTGCCTTACGGTCTTCGGTCACGACTTCTGCTCGGCTCTTTCCTTCTCGTCCTTCTCTTCTGCCTGACGCTTGAGGTTCTCCTCGACCTCGACATGCCACTTCTCGTTGGCCGCCGTGGTGTCGACCTCGATCTCGAAGCGGTCGGTCATGTCCGGGGTGATGTCGGCGACGTCGACGTAGAACTGCTGATACCACCGGCGCATCTGGTACACCGCGCCGTCCTCCTCGACGAGCAGCGGGTTGTCGATGCGGGTCTTGTGCTTCCAGATCTCCACGTCCTGAAGGAAGCCCTTGCTGACACCCTCGGTGAACGTGTTGGCGAGCTTCTCCGTCATCTTCTCGTCGAGGCCCTTGGGCTTCTCGACGATGACGCCCCACTGCAACATGAACGAGTTCTGCGTGACGGGGTAGTGGCAGTTGATCAGGATCGACTCGGCTTTGTAGCCGCCGTAGTTGTTGTGCAGCCAGTTGATCATGAACGACGGGCCGAAATACGACGCCTCCGAGTCGAGGTGCGCCTCACCGTAGGTGGTGCCCATGTCGTTGATGTCGGGCCGGCCCACGTTGTGCAGATACTGCGACGCGATATGGCCTTCGAAGACGTTCTTGAAGTACGTCGGCAAGCCGTAGTGGATGTAGAAGAAGTGCGCCATGTCGGTGACGTTGTCGATGATCTCCCGGCAGTTGGCGTTCTCGATCAGGATCGAGTTCCACTTCCAGTCGGTCCACTCGTCGCTCTCGAACTCCGGGATGTCGGGGATCCGGACCTCGGGCTGGGGCGGGTTGCCCTCGTGGTCGTGCCAGACGAACAACAGCCCGCCGCGAACGTCGGTCTCCCAGGCACGGGTGCGGGCCAATCGCGGTGTCCGCTTGGCGTAGGGCACCAGCTTGCACTTGCCGTCGCCGCCCCAGCGCCAGTCGTGGAACGGGCAGGCGACCTCGTCGCCCTTGATCGTGCCCTGGGCGAGGTTCCCGCCCATGTGCCGGCAGTAGCCGTCGAGCACTTTCAGATCGCCGTGTGAATCGGCGAAGACCACCAGCATGGTGCCGAAGATCTCGATGCCGTGCGGCTTGCCGTCCCGGTAGTTCTCCACCGGGCCCAGGCAATGCCAACCCCGGGCGTACCGGTCGGGCAGGGCGCCGGTGTCGATCTCACGAATTCCCGCACTGTTGGTAGTCACGGTGGGCCTCCCGCTTCTGTGTCTCTAACTAGAACACGTTACAGTTTTTCCCGCTCTCCACGCAATCTATGCAGGTAATTCGCCTCCCCGTGAAGCGCTCATCGGGGGTCAACTAGGGGTATAACCAAACGATGCCGTTGTACTCGTTCGAGGGGCGCGCACCGACGATCGATCCGGACGCGTTCATCGCGCCGACGGCCACGCTGGTGGGTGACGTGCACGTCGAGGCGGGGGCGTCGGTGTGGTTCAACGCGGTCCTGCGGGCCGACTTCGCCCCGATCGTGATCCGCGAGGGCGCCAACGTGCAGGACTGCTGCGTGCTGCACGCCCCGCCCGGCATTCCGGTGGACGTCGGACCCGGCGCCACGGTCGCCCACGCGTGCGTCGTGCACGGTGCGCACATCGGCGCGGAGGCGGTGCTGGCCAACCACTGCACGGTGCTCGACGGCGCGGTCATCGGTGCGCGCACCCTGATCGCGGCGCATTCGCTCGTCGTCGGCGGCACGAAGATTCCCGACGAAGTGCTGGTGACCGGTGCGCCCGCGAAGGTGCGTGGCCCGATCGCGGGCACCGGCGCGGAGATGTGGGTGAACACCAATCCCGGCGCGTACCAGGAGTTGGCCCGCCGCTACTCGACGGGTCTGCAGCCCGTCGAAGAGTGACTACTGCGGTTCCGGCAGTCCGACGCGAAGGGCGACGTTCTGCATCTTGCCGATGTTGATCACGAATTCTTCGGTGGGGGCGTCCCCTTGAGCGCTCTGGAATTCCAGGCGTACCAGCGCCGGCCCCTGCGTGAACAGCACCAGCGTGACCGCCTTGCTGCGATCGACGGACTCGCCGACGGCGATGGTGCCGTCGGTGCCGACCGGGACCGGCCGCGGTGTCGCGTTGACGACCACCTGGTCGAGTTTGGGTATGGCCTCGCGCAGCGTTCTGGTTGCGGTTTCGGCGTCCGGGTAGATCACGACCGTGTTGGAGATCGCACGGGTGTCGTCCTGGTTGACGAACAGGGCGCTCGAACCAGGTAACCCTCCCGGCGCCGGGTTCGTCGACGCAACGGTGAAGGTGTCCTCGGCGTCGCTGAGATCGGACGCCTGCAGCAGGAGGCGGCTGTAATCGAAGGCCGCGTCCGGCTGGTCGGTGCCGGTGGTCGTGGTGGCAGGCGCCGGAGAGGCGGTAGGCGAGGTGGTCGGGCTTGCGGTGCCCGTGTTCGGGACGGGGCCGGTCGTGGCGTCACAGCCGACAGTGGCGGCGCAGATGGCAGCCGCCACCGCCGCGGCGGACATCGACTTCGTGATGGTGAGTCGGCCGCGTTCAATCAACGCATCCGGACGTCGCATTCGTGTCGAGAGCACGACAACGAACGTACTGAATTCGCCGTATGCGCTGGATGCAGGTCTGCGACCGAACCGGTTGGCGGTAGCCTGGCGCCCATGATGATCGGCGAGGTTGCCGAACTGTGGCGCTACCCGGTGAAGTCGCTGGGCGGCGAACGCGTCGACAGTGTCGATATCGGACAACGCGGAGTTCTCGGCGATCGGCTCTGGGCGGTTCGCGATCTGGAGCGCGACGTGACCGCCTCGGCGCGCCGCATCCCCGCGCTGCTGAACGCGACGGCACGGTACGCCGCTCCGCTGCCGCCGGATGCGGGTCCGGGCAAGGTGCCCGATGTGGTGATCACCTTTCCGGACGGAAGTGAACTGTCCAGCAGCGACGACGCGGTGAACGCGAAGCTGTCGGAGTTGGCCGGACGTGACATGCGGCTGACCGCACTGCCGCCGGCCGAGGACACCAGCCTGCACCGATTGAGCAAGCACGAACGAGACAACGCGTCGATCGCCTCGCTGCGCACCGATTTCGGGGTCGGTGACGGTGAAAGGTTGCCTGATGTCTCGATGTTCCGGATCGCCGACCTCGCCATGTTCGCCCGGTTCTCGACGCCGCCGGGGATGTTCGTCGACCTGGCGCCGGTCCACGTGCTGAGCGTCACGAGTCTGTCGACAGTCGGTGCAGAGGTCGACGGGGATCCGCTCGACGTGCGCCGGTTTCGGCCGAATGTGCTTCTCGCATTACGGGATCCGGACGACGGCCTACCCGAAGCGCAGTGGATCGGCGGCCATCTCACCGTCGGCGGTGCGGTGCTCGAGGTGACGATGCCGACCATCCGCTGCGTCGTCCCGAGCCGTGCGCAACCGGGCCTCGAGGTCGACCGCCGCATCACCAAGGCCGTCGCCGAACGGGCGCAGCGATGCCTGGGCAGCTACTGCTGGGTGGATACCGCGGGCGCCGCGCGCGTGGGTGACGCGGTCGAGCTCCGTGCCGCGGCAGCACCCAAACGCGCCCTCACCGACGCGGTCAGGCGAGCGAAGCGGTTCACCTTCAGCCTGGCCACCTCGGCTGCGGACCGCTTCGGCCGCTAGATCTTTCGCGCGCTCGCGGTGGCGCGGTCCAGCTCCCAGTATGCGCGCAGCGCGACGAGCTTGCCCTCGTCGTTGACGCGGTAGGTGAACACGCCCTCGGCGGTCACCTCGTAGCCGGCGGACCGGATCACGATCGAGCCGACGTTGGCTTCCTCGTTACCGCACTGGAACGTCTCGACGAAGTTGAACTGCAGTTCGCTGGGCGCGATCGCGGTGTCGTAGAACTTGGCGATCGCTTCCTTGCCGCGGTGGCCTTTGCCCTCCGGGTCGAAGTGTGACGGTCCGATCGGATCCTCGACGACCGCGTCGTCGGCGAAGTTGTCCAGCCAGGCCTGCTTGTCGTGGGCGATTGCCGCCTCGCGGGATCGCTTGCCCGCCAGGTGAACCGGTGCATCGGGATTGGTGACGCTCACTTCTGCCAACCCGAGTGGATGTAGGTCTCGGCAAAACGCTTCATCGAGTCGAGCTTGGGTTGCAGTGGGGCGTCGAAGCCCAGTCCCTCGAACACCCACGGCATCACGATGTTGTCGGTGACACCGGATTCGGCGAGTTCGCGGTGGCCGTCGACGCCGAACTTGTCGATGCAGACCGCCTGGAACTCGAATGGGTCGTCGGCGCGGCCGTATTCGGCGAGCAGCGCCTTCAGTTTGGCGATCGTCTCGGCCAACTGTTCGCCGGTCATCATCGCGCTGGTCCACCCGTCACCGACACGTGCCGCGCGCCTGAGCGCGACGTCGGTGTGGCCGCCGACGTAGAACGGAACCGGCTCGGTGGGCGCCGGGCTCATCTGCAGCTTGTCGAAGTCGTAGAACTCGCCGTGGAACTCGACCATGCCGCCGGCCAGCACGAGCTTGATCACCTCGATCATCTCGTCGACCCGCTTGCCGCGTTTGGCATAGGGCTGGCCACACCATTCGAACTCCTCCGGTGCCCAGCCGATTCCGACGCCGAAACCGAACCGGTTGTTGGTCAGGTTGGCCACCGAGCCGACCTGACGCGCCAGCAGCAGCGGGTTGCGCGAGCCCAACTTCATCACGTTGGTGTAGAAGCGCAGCTTCGACGTCACCGCACCCATCGCGCCGGCGGCGATCAGCGGGTCCACCCACGGGGTGTTCTCGTCCCACATCCGGGAGCCGTCCGGGGTGTACGGGTAGTCCGCCGACTGCTTCTCCATGTAGAAGATGGAGTCCGGCAACGCGATCGAGGTGAAGCCGACTTCCTCAGCGGTCCTGGCGATGTCGATGAGTTGGTCGATCTGGCACATCGGCACCGCGCAGGTGTACTGCATTGTGGTCATCGGTGCTCGGGCTTGTCGCTGGCGACCACCCACATCGAGTAGTACTGCGAGCCGCCGCCGTACGCGTGGCCCAGCGCCTTGCGCGCGTTGGGCACCTGGTGTTCGCCGGCCTTGCCCATCACCTGGATCGCCGCCTCGGCGAACCGGATCATGCCGGACGCCCCAATCGGATTGCTCGACAGCACGCCGCCGGACGGGTTGAGCGGGATGCGACCGCCGATCGCCGTCTCACCGGCCTCGGTCAGCTTCCAGCCCTCACCCTCCGGCGCGAATCCGAGGTTCTCCAGCCACATCGGCTCGAACCACGAGAACGGCACGTAGACCTCGGCGGCGTCAATCTCGTCGATGGGGCTCTTGATCCCGGCCGCCTTCCACAACGCCGCGGCGGCGTCGCGGCCGGCCTGCGGATTGACCTGGTCGCGACCCGCGTAGGCCAGCGGTTCGGTCCGCAGCGCGGTCGCATGGATCCACGCGACCGGATTGCCTTCCTGGACACGGCGATCCGCGATCTCTTCGTTGCCGATCACCAGAGCGCAGGCGCCGTCGGAGGACGGGCATGTCTCGTCGAACCGGATGGGGTCCCACAGCATTTGTGACGCCATCACCTTCTCCAGCGTGATGTCGGGCTGATGCAGGTGCGCCAACGGGTTCTTGGCGCCGTTGAGCCGGTCCTTGACCGCCACCATCGCACCGATGTGGTCGGGCGCCCCGGAACGGCGGATGTAGGCACGCACATGCGGGGCGAAGTAGCCGCCGGCGCCGGCGCCGACCGGCTTGGTGAACGGCACCGGAATGCTCAACGCCCACATGGCGTTCGACTCGGACTGCTTCTCCCATGCCATGGCCAGCACCCGCCGGTACTTACCGGACTGCACCAGGCTGGCGGCCACCACCGCGGTCGACCCGCCGACCGAACCGGCGGTGTGCACTCGGATCAACGGCTTGTTCGTCGCGCCCACGGCATCGGCCATGAACAGTTCGGGCATCATCACGCCCTCGAAGAAGTCGGGCGCCTTGCCGACCACCACCGCGTCGATGTCATCCATCGTCGCGCCGGAGTCGGCCAGCGCCTTGTCGATGGCCTCTCGTACCAGGCCGTTCATCGAGACGTCCTGACGCTTGGCGACGTACTTCGTCTGCCCGGTACCCAGGACCGCAGCGAGATTCTTCGACATCAGGCGTGTCCTTCCAGAACGGCCACCAGGTTCTGTTGCAGCGCAGGCCCGCTCGTCGCGTGCGCCAGGACCCGCTGCGCCGAACCGTTGAAGATGTGTTGTGCGGCGAACCCGATGCGCTCGAGGCCCGCCGAGAACATCGGGTTGGCGGACAACGCACCGCCCGAAGGGTTCACCTTCGTCGACGAGGGCAGCCCGATCGCCTCGGTGAGGATCAGTTGCTGGTGGGTGAACGGTGCGTGGATCTCGGCCACGTCGATGGATCCCGTGTCGCCGCCGGTGGCCGCCCGGGCGGACGCCGCCGTCGACGGCGACGTGGTCAGATCGCGGGCGCCCAGTATCGGTGTCTCGATGCGATGTTCGATCCCGGTGATCCACGCCGGGTTCTCACGCAGCTCACGCGCCCGGTCGCCGGCGGCGAGCACGATCGCCGAGGCTCCGTCGGTGATCGGCGCGATGTCGTGGCGGCGCAACGGATCTGCGAAGTACGGCCGCTCGAGGAGTTCGGAGATCGCCTTCGCCTCGTCTGAGGCAGTCGGAGCCTTCTCGCTGTCGGTGCGGCCGGCGGCCGTCATCGAGTCCAGTGCGACCTGAGCCATCTGCTCTGCGGTCCACTTGCCGGCGTCGAGTCCGAAGCGGGCCTGCAGACCCGCCATCGACACCGCGTCCGGCCACAGCGGGGCGACGCTGTAGGGATCGGTCTGCAGCGCCAGCACGCGGCGCAGCACACCCGCGCTGGACTTGCCGAAGCCGTACACCAGCGCGGTGTCCACCTCGCCGGTGAGGATCTTGATGTAGGCCTCGTAGAGCGCCCACGCCGCGTCCATCTCGACGTGCGACTCGTTGATCGGCGGCACCGCACCGATGGAGTCGATCGCGGAGATGAACGAGAACGCCCGGCCCGCAAGGTAATCCGAGGACCCCGAACACCAGAAGCCGATGTCGGTCTGCTTCAGGCCGAGCTCGTCGTAGAGCTGGTGGAAACACGGCATCAACATCTCGACGCCGTTGGTGGTCCCGTCGGTGCGGCGCACGTGCGGTGCGTGCGCGAACCCGACGACTGCTACATCTCTTGAATCGGTCACGTCCAGCCCTTTACAGGTGGTGCTTGTAGGAGTCGTAGTCGGCGTCGGGCTCACCCGTCGGCCGGAAGTGGTCGATGTTGTCGATACCCAGACCCCACTCTTCGCGGGGTTTCCAGACCGCTTCGACGCGCATGCCCATGCGGACCTCGCTCGCCTCGATCTCGGTCACCAGATGCAGGAAGGGGATGTCGGCGCCGTCTAGCAGAACGTAGGCAGCCACATAGGGCGGCTTGATGCGTTGTCCCGCAAAGGGGATGTTGATGACGGCGAACGTCGTGACGGTGCCCTTGTCCGGCAACTCGATGAACTCGTCGAGTTCCAGGCCCGTGGCCGGATCGGCCTCCTTGGGCGGGAAGTACACCTTGCCGGGCTTGCCGTCGCGGCCGCTCTTGGTTCGCGCCCCGAGCAGCTTGCCCTCCTCCAGTGCGCGCAGGAAGGTGCTCTCGGGCAGCGACGCGGTGTGCTGGATCTCGATCGACGACGGCGTCACCTGGACGGTGACCGGGTCGCGGTCGTCGGGCTGACCCTCCGGTTCGGCGTCCTCGCCGAGTGCGAAGTAGGCGATGTCGGTGATGGCCCCGACCGGCTCGTCCACCCAGTGCGCGTGCACCCGCGCGCCGGTGCTGATGGAGTCTGCGGAACCCGCGTCGACCGCGTGCAGCAGCGGTGTGTCCGCGCCGTCCAGCTTGATCAGCGCCCACGCGAACGGCCGGTCCAGAGGCTGACCCTCGAGGGGGGCCGGCTGCCACGTCCACGACACCACGGTGCCGACGGCGGCCACCGGTACGATTTCCGTCAATCGCTCGTAGGTCACGGGATCGAACTCGGCCGGCGGCACGTGCACCCGCCCATCCGAACCGCGCACTCCGACGATGCGTCGCTCGCGCAGGGCGGTGAAGAACTGGGACAGGAGTGGTCCGACTGAACGGGTGTAGTCGAATGAGAGCTTCAGCGGCGCTGAAAGCGGCGGCTCATGCGGATCGATCTGCACCGGGCTGCTTTGGCTGGTGGTCACGGCATCGAGTAGAACAGGTTCTAACAATGGTTTCAAGACACCGTTATGAGGTCTGCCGATGAAGCTCGGACTGCAGTTGGGGTATTGGGGCGCGCAACCGCCCGAGAATCACGCCGAACTGGTCGCCGCCGCCGAGCAGGCCGGCTTCGACACGGTGTTCACCGCCGAGGCCTGGGGCTCGGACGCCTACACGCCGCTGGCGTGGTGGGGCCGCGAGACCACGCGCATGCGGCTGGGCACGTCGGTGATCCAGTTGTCGGCGCGCACCCCGACCGCGTGCGCGATGGCGGCGCTGACACTCGACCATCTCTCCGGGGGTCGGCACATCCTCGGGCTCGGGGTGTCCGGACCGCAGGTCGTGGAGGGTTGGTACGGCCAGAAGTTCCCCAAGCCGCTCGCCCGCACCCGGGAGTACATCGACATCCTGCGTCAGGTGTGGGCGCGCGAGGCGCCGGTGCGCAGCGACGGCCCGCACTATCCGCTGCCGTTGACCGGCGAGGGCACCACGGGTCTGGGCAAGAACCTCAAACCGATCACCCATCCGCTGCGCGCCGACATCCCGGTGATGCTCGGCGCCGAAGGGCCCAAGAACGTCGCGCTGGCCGCCGAGATCTGCGACGGCTGGTTGCCGATCTTCTACTCGCCGCGCATCGCCGACATGTACAACGAGTGGCTCGACGAAGGCTTCGCCCGCCCGGGCGCGCGCCGCAGCCGCGCCGACTTCGAGATCTGCGCGACGGCTCAAGTGGTCGTCACCGACGACCGCGCCGAGATCATGGAGCTGATGAAGCCGCATCTGGCGCTGTACATGGGCGGCATGGGCGCCGAGGACACCAACTTCCACGCTGACGTCTACCGCCGGATGGGTTATGCGGAAGTCGTCGAGGACGTGACGAAGCTGTTTCGCTCGGACCGCAAAGACGAAGCCGCGAAGATCATTCCCGACGAGTTGGTCGACGATTCGGCGATCGTCGGCGACCTCGGTTATGTGCAGGAACAGATCAAGGCGTGGGAGGCCGCAGGCGTCACGATGATGGTCGTCGGGGCGCGTTCGCCCGAGCAGATCAGGGATCTCGCCGCGCTGGTCTGACCCCGGGCGGCGAGCCGCCCATCCAGCCTGGGTAGACACTTCCTTGCTAGTTGTCTACTCGGCGTTCTAGATTGACGCGATGACCCAGCACACCATCGCAGGCACGGTGCTCACCATGCCGGTGAAGATCCGCAAGGCGCACCAGCACATGGCGATGTTCTCCGTCGACGCCGAAGCCGCCCAGCGCATGATCGACTACAGCGGTCTGAAGGTCTGCCGGTTCCTGCCGGGCCGCGCGATCGCGGTGCTGATGCTGATGCGCTACGAGGACGGCGACCTCGGCCAGTACTACGAATACGGCACCAACGTGATGGTGAACCCGCCCGGGTCGGATGCGACGGGGCCGCGGGCCCTGCAGTCGGCCGGCGCGTTCATCCACCATCTACCGGTCGACCAGGCGTTCACGCTGGAGGCGGGGACCAAGATTTGGGGTTATCCGAAGGTGATGTCGGAGTTCACGATTCGTGACGGGCACACCTACTCGTTCGACGTCACCATCGACGGCCAGTTCGCGGTCGGCATGGATTTTCGTCGCGGTCTTCGGGTCCCTGCCACGTTCACCGCCAAGCCGCAGGCCCACCCCACCTACTCGTGTCGCGACGGTGTCGTGCGCCGCACCGTCGGCGAGATGAAGCTGAGCGATGTGCGGTATCGGCCGGGCGGGGCCAGGGTCCGGCTCGGCGAACATCCCTATGCGAAGGAGCTTGCGTCGCTAGGCTTTCCCAAACGTGCTTTGTTCTCCGGTTCGGCCGGGAACGTGGAGATGTCGTTCGCGGATGCAGAGGAGCTTGGATCGTGACCGTTACGGCACCGCAGACCAAACCCGACGTCGACCTGACCGACGGCGCCTTCTACGCCGGCGACTCGCGATCGGTCTACAAGTGGATGCGCGAGAACGAACCGGTATTCCGCGACCGCAACGGATTGGCCGCGGCCGCAACGTATGCCGCCGTCATCGAGGCGGAGCGCAACCCGGAGCTGTTCTCCAACGCCGGTGGCATCCGACCCGACCAGCCGGGCGTCGAGATGATGATCGAGATGGACGATCCGCAGCATCTGCTGCGGCGCAAGCTCGTCAACTCCGGCTTCACACGTAAGCGGGTCAAAGACCTCGAGGGCTCGATCGAGAACCTGTGCGACACGCTGATCGACAACGTGTGCGAGCGCGGTGAATGCGACTTCGTCTGGGACATCGCGGCGCCGCTGCCGATGGCCGTCATCGGCGACATGCTCGGGGTGCGTCCCGACGAACGCGAGATGTTCCTGAAGTGGTCCGACGACCTGGTGGGTGCCCTCAGCAGCACCGCGGACCCGGAGGAATTCCAGGTCACCATGGACGCGTTCGCGGCCTACAGCGAGTACATGATGGGCATGATCGCGGTCCGCAAGGATGAGCCGACCGACGATCTGGTCAGCGTGCTGGTGCACGCCGAGGTCGAGGGCAGCAAGCTCGAAGACCATCAGATCGTCACCGAGGTGCTGCTGCTGTTGATCGGCGGCGACGAGACCACCCGGCACACCCTGTCCGGCGGCACCCGGCAGTTGCTGTTGCACCCCGATCAGCATCGGCGCCTCGCGTCCGATCTGTCGTTGCTGCCCAACGCGATCGAGGAGATGCTGCGCTGGACGGCACCGGTGAAGAACATGGCGCGGACGATCACCGCCGACACCGAATTCCACGGAACGGCCCTCAAAGAGGGCGAGAAGATGATCCTGCTGTTCGAGTCGGCCAACTTCGACGAGAAGGTGTTCGACGACCCCGAGTCTTTCGATATCGAGCGCTATCCGAACAACCACCTGGCGTTCGGCTTCGGCACGCATTTCTGCCTGGGCAACCAGCTGGCGCGGCTCGAGCTGTCGATCATGCAGACCAAACTGCTGCAGCGGCTGCCCGATCTGCGGTTGGCCTCCGGAGACGAGTTGCCGTTGCGGCCCGCCAATTTCGTGAGCGGTCTGGAGAAGATGCCGGTGGTGTTCACGCCGACGGCGAAGGTGCTCTAGTCCCGCCTGTGAAACGCGCGACGGAAATCGGACCGAAACCGTCGCAGGTTTCACAACCGAGCGAGGGCGCGGGGCGACGCCGCGGGCCTACTTCATCTGGAAGTTCGGGGCCCGCTTCTCCTTGAACGCCCGCGGGCCCTCCTTGGCGTCCTCGCTCAGGAACACCGGGATGCCGTTGGCGGTGTCGGGCTTGAACGCCTCGTTCTCGTGCATGCCCTCGGTCTCGCGGATGGTCTTCAGGATCGCCTGCACGGCCAGCGGTCCGTTGTTGTTGATCACCTCGGCGATCTCCAGCGCCTTGTCCAGCGCGGTCCCGTCGGGCACCACGTAGCCGATCAGCCCGTATTCCTTGGCCTCGGCGGCGGTGATGTGTCGTCCGGTCAACAGCAGATCGCAGGCGATGGTGTACGGGATCTGGCGCACCAGGCGCACCGCCGAGCCGCCCATCGGATACAGGCTCCACTTGGCCTCGGAGATACCGAACTTGGCGCTCTCACCCGCGATACGGATGTCGGTGCCCTGCAGGATCTCGGTACCGCCGGCAATGGCCGGGCCCTCGACCGCGGCGATCAGCGGTTTGGTCAGCCGGCGGCCCTTCAGCAGCGCGTCGATGCGCGACGGGTCGTAGCTGCCGTCCTTGAACGAGTCGCCCGGCGGTTTGGCCGTCGCCGCCTTGAGGTCCATCCCCGCACAGAAGTAGCCGCCGGCGCCGGTGAGGATGCAGGTGCGGATCTCGGGATCGTTGTCGACGCGGTCCCAGGCCTCCACCATGATCGAGAGCATCTCGGTCGAGAGCGCATTGCGCGCCTCGGGCCGGTTCAGCGTCAGGATCAACGTGTGTCCGCGCTGCTCAATGAGGGCGTCGGGGCCCTTCTGGGGATCACTCACGAGGGTTCGCCTTCCAGCGTCGATGCCACAGACTTGTCTGGAAATGTAACACGTTCTAGTTTAGGTCTCGTGGCCCTGAACATCGCTGATCTCGCCGAGCACGCCATCGACGCCGTGCCAGACCGTGTCGCCCTCATCTGCGGCGACGACCAGCTCACGTACGCCCAGTTGGAGGAGCAGGCCAACCGGTTGGCCCACTACCTCATCGATCAGGGCGTCAAGAAGGACGACAAGGTCGGCCTCTACTGCCGCAACCGCAACGAGATCGTCGTCGCGATGCTGGGCATCGTCAAAGCCGGCGCCATCCTGGTCAACGTCAACTTCCGCTACGTCGAGGGCGAGCTGAAGTACCTCTTCGAGAACTCCGACATGGTTGCCCTGGTGCACGAGCGCCGCTACGCCGACCGCGTCGCGAACGTGCTCCCCGAGACCCCGGCCGTCAAGACCGTTCTGGTGGTCGAGGACGGTTCGGATGACGAGTTCGAGCGCTACGGCGGCGTCGAGTTCTACTCCGCTCTCGAACAGGCCTCGCCCGAGCGCGATTTCGGACCGCGCAGCCCCGACGACATCTACCTGCTCTACACCGGCGGCACCACCGGTTTCCCCAAGGGCGTGATGTGGCGCCACGAGGACATCTACCGGGTGCTCTTCGGCGGCACCGATTTCGCCACCGGCGAGTTCGTCAAGGACGAGTACGACCTGGCGAAGGCGGCCGCGGAGAACCCGCCGATGGTCCGCTACCCGATCCCGCCGATGATCCACGGCGCCACCCAGTCGGCGACCTGGATGTCGCTGTTCTCCGGTCAGACCACGGTGCTGGCACCGGAGTTCGATGCCGACGAGGTGTGGCAGACCATCGAGAAGCACAAGGTGAACCTGTTGTTCTTCACCGGCGACGCGATGGGCCGCCCCTTGCTCGATGCGCTGGTAAAGCTGCACGAGTCCGGTCGCGAGCCCGACCTCTCCAACCTGTTCCTGCTGGCGAGCACCGCCGCACTGTTCTCCACCAGCATCAAGGAGAAGTTCCTCGAACTGCTGCCCAACCGGGTGATCACCGACTCGATCGGGTCCTCGGAGACGGGTTTCGGCGGCACGAGCATCGTGGCCAAGGGGCAGTCGCACACCGGCGGCCCGCGGGTGACGATCGATCACCGCACCGTCGTGCTCGACGAGAACGGCAACGAGGTCAAGCCCGGATCGGGTGTGCGCGGGCTGATCGCGAAGAAGGGCAACATCCCGGTCGGCTATTACAAGGACGAGAAAAAGACCGCCGAGACGTTCAAGACATTCAACGGAATTCGCTACGCCATCCCCGGTGACTACGCGGAGGTCGAGGCCGACGGCACGGTCACGATGCTGGGCCGCGGTTCGCAGTCGATCAACAGCGGCGGCGAGAAGATCTACCCCGAAGAGGTCGAGGCCGCGCTCAAGGGGCATCCCGACGTGTTCGACGCGCTCGTGGTCGGGGTGCCCGACGAGCGCTACGGTCAGTGCGTGGCGGCCGTCGTGCACCGCCGGCCGGGCACCAACCCGACGCTGGCCGATCTCGACACGTTCGTGCGGCGCGAGATCGCGGGTTACAAAGTGCCGCGCAAGGTTTGGTGGGTCGACGAGATCCACCGCACCCCGGCGGGTAAGCCGGACTACCGGTGGGCCAAGGACACCACCGAGGAGCGGCCTGCCGACGATGTGCATGCCAACCATGTGGGGTCGGCGTCGTGACCGGGATGCGCACTGAACTCTGCGATCGGTTCGGCATCGAGTACCCGATCTTCGTGTTCACGCCGTCGGAGAAGGTCGCCGCCGCGGTCAGCAAGGCCGGCGGGCTGGGTGTGCTGGGCTGCGTGCGGTTCAACTCGGCCGACGATCTCGAAGACGTGCTGTGCTGGATGGACGAGAACACCGACGGCAAGCCCTACGGCGTCGACGTGGTGATGCCCGCCAAGGTGCCGCAGGAGGGCACCGCGGTCGACATCGACAAGCTGATCCCGCAAAGCCATCGCGACTTCGTCGACAAGACGCTCGCCGATCTCGGGGTTCCGCCGCTGCCCGAGGACGGGGCGCGCAACGAGGGTGTGCTCGGCTGGCTGCACAGCGTGGCACGCTCACACGTGGAGGTCGCGCTCAAGCATCCGATCAAGCTGATCGCCAACGCCCTCGGGTCACCACCGAAGGACGTCATCGACCAGGTGCACGCCGCCGGAGTTCCGGTCGCCGCCCTGGCCGGCAGCGCCAAACACGCTCAGCGCCATGTGGACAACGGCGTCGACATCGTGGTCGCGCAGGGCCACGAGGCCGGTGGGCACACCGGTGAGATCGGCTCGATGGTGTTGTGGCCGGAAATCGTTGACGCCCTCGACGGGAAGGCGCCGGTGTTGGCGGCCGGCGGTATCGGCACCGGCCGGCAGGTCGCCGCCGCGTTGGCCCTCGGTGCGCAGGGAGTGTGGATGGGTTCGGCGTTCCTGACGTCGGCCGAGTACGACCTCGGGCACCGCAAGCCCGGCGGCGTCTCGACGATCCAGGAGGGGCTGCTGCGGGCGACGTCGGCCGACACCGTACGCCGGCGGATCTACACCGGTAAGCCCGCTCGTCTGCTGAAGACGAAATGGACCGATGCGTGGGATGCGCCCGACGCGCCGGAGCCGTTGCCGATGCCGCTGCAGAACATCCTGGTCAGCGAGGCGCATCAGCGCATGAACGAGTCGGACAACCCCGACACCGTCGCGATGCCGGTGGGTCAGATCGTGGGCCGGATGAACGAGATCCGCCCGGTCGCCGACATCATCGCCGAGTTGGTGGCCGGTTTCGAGGAGGCCACGCGCCGCCTCGACGGCATCCGCGGCGACTAGTGCCAGCTGGGACTCCTCGACTCAGCGCTTGACGCCACGCAGGCGCGCCCGCACTACCTCGCGGTTGACGGCCGCCACCGCTGTCAGCGGGATGCTCTCGGGACACACCATGGAGCATTCGCCATAGCTGGAGCACGGTCCGAAGTCCTGCTCCATCTGCGCCACCACATCGCGCGCGCGGCGGCTACGCTCCTGACGACCGCGGGTGACGGTGGCCAAGTGCAGCAGCTTGGCCCCGGCGTACAGGTGCGCGGACCCGTTCGGGCAGGCCGCCACACAGGCGCCGCATCCGATACACGCCGCGAAATCCAGCGCGTACTCGGCCTCATCGTGTGGCAGTGGTTCGGCGTCGGCGTCGCCCGCGGTGCCGGCGTCGACGGCGACGGATCCCCCGGCAGCGATCATCCGGTCCAGTGCCGAACGATCCACCACCAAGTCGCGCACCACCGGAAAGGCCGCCGACCGGAACGGTTCGAACCGAATCCGCGCGCCGTCGGCGAACGAACGCACGTGCTGGCGACACGAAGGCGTGTTCGGCAGAGGGCCGTGCGGGCGGCCGTCGACGGTGATTCCGCATGACCCGCACACCCCTTCGCGGCAGTCCGAGTCGAAGGCGACCGGCTCTCGGCCCTCGGCGACCAGCGCGTCGTTGAGGCGATCCAGCAATTCCAGCAGCGACATCTCCGGCGTGGCGTCGTCGACGGTGTAGTCCTCGTATCGTCCTGGCGCCGCGGAGTCGGCCTGCCGCCAGATCTGCAACGTCAGCCTCATACATAGTCCCTGGGTTGTAGCGGAACGGCAGTGAACGTCAGCGCTTCGTGGTGGCGAATTTGCGGCCCGTCGGCGCGGTACTCCCAAGCCGAGACGAAGCACCAGTTGGCGTCGTCGCGTTGCGCTTCGCCGTCTACTGTCTGGTGCTCGACGCGAAAGTGCGCGCCACAGGACTCGTCCCGATCCAGCGCGTCGATGCACATCAGCCGGGCCAGACCGAGGAAATCGGCCACCCGGCCGGCCTTTTCGAGTTCCTGGTTTAACTGCGCGCCGGTGCCCGCCACCCGCAGGTCGGACCAGAACGCCGCGGTCAGCTCGTCGATGGCGGCGATGGTGTCGGCCAGCCCCTGCGCAGATCGGGAGACGCCGCACCCGGTGTAGAGCAGGTCACCGAGCCGGCGGTGGAAACGGTCGGGCCCCTGGCTGCCGCCGATCGACAGCAGCTCCTCGACCCGCCGCGTCACGTCGGTCAGCGTGCTCACCACCGCGGGATGGTCGGGGGCCAGCGGCGCGGTGCCCAGCATGCCGGCGAGATAGTTCGGTATCGAATACGGCAGCGTGAACCAGCCGTCGACGCACGCCGACAGCAGCGAGTTGGCGCCGAGCCGGTTGGCGCCGTGGTAGCCCCATCCCGCCTCGCCGGCGACGAAAAGCCCTGGGATGGAGGTCATCTGGTCAAAATCACTCCACAGCCCGCCCATCGAGAAATGGGCACCGGGCGCGATCCGCATTGGTACCCGGTACGGGTCCTCGCCGGTTACGTCGTGGTACATCGAGAACAGATTGCCGTAGCGCTCGGCGATCTTTTTGGGGCCCAGTCGGCTCAGCGCGTCCCGAAAGTCAAGGTAGACGCTGTTTTTCAGCGGCCCCACCCCGCGCCCGGACTCGATCTGGGTGCGGGCAGCGCGCGACGAGACGTCACGCGGAGACAGGTTCCCGTACGACGGGTACATGCGCTCGAGGTAGTAGTCGCGCTCGTTCTCGGGGATGTCATTGGGGTGCCGGTCGTCGCCGGCCCGCTTCGGCACCCAGATTCGGCCGTCGTTTCTCAGCGATTCGCTCATCAGGATTGTCTTGGACTGCCACTCCGAGTTCACCGGTAACGCGGTCGGGTGGAATTGGATGAACGCCGGCGATGCGAACAACGCACCCCGCATGTGCGCGCGCCAGGTCGCCGTGGCGTTGGAGTTGTGTGCCAGCGTGGACCGGAAGAACACGTTGCCGTAGCCGCCCGTCGCGAGCACCACCGCGTGGCCGGTGGTGGCCCGCACTTCACCGGTCACCAGGTCGCGGGTGACGATGCCGCACGCGCGGCCGTCGGCGACGATCACGTCGAGCATTTCGGTACGGATGTGCAGGTTCACCGTGCCGGCGTGCACCTGGCGAAACAACGCCTGGCTGGACGCGATCTGCAATTGCTGGCCGGTCTGGCCGCGGGTGTAGTACGTGCGCGAGACCTGCACCCCGCCGAACGACCGGGTGGCCAGGCTGCCGCCGTACTCGCGGGCGAAGGGCGCCCCGATCGCGTTCATATGGTCGATGACGCGTGCGGACTCGTGTGCGAGTCGGTAGCAGTCGGCCTCCCGGCAGCGGAAGTCTGCGCCCTTGACGGTGTCCTTGACGAACCGGTCGATGCTGTCGTTGTCGACCTTACGTGCCCGGGCAGCGTTGATGCCGCCCTGGGCGGCGACACTGTGCGCCCGCCGTGGCGCATCGTGGAACGTGAAACACTCGACGTGATAACCCAACTCACCCAGCGCGGCCGCACAGCCGGCGCCCGCCAATCCCGTGCCGACGACGATAACGGTGAATTTGCGCCGATTCAGCGGACTCACCAGCCGGTAGTCCAACGTGCGGCGTTGCCAGGCTTCGGCCGGATCACCGGCGGGGACGCCGCCCACGATCGGATCGCCCACCGCTCGTAGGGATGCCAGGAAGTCCGGTGTCATGACAGCAGCCCGGTCCACACCGCGATCGGGATGGTCATGTTGCCGACCATCACCGTCAGTGCGAGCGAACCTCCTATCGCCACACCCACTTGGCGTGCGCGTTGTCCGGTTACCCCGAGATCGTTGACCAGCGTCCACAATCCGTGCGCCATATGGGCGCCGAGCGCCGCCATGGCCAACAGGTAGAACGCCGCGACACCGGGCCGCTCGAAGCTGGCGATGAGGTTGTCGTAGGCGTGGCTGGTGGTCACGGTGGTGCCGGTGAACGACGAACTCGCGAACGGCCGCGTGCCGGTAGTCAGGTCCATGATGTGGAATACGACGAACCCCAGCAGCGCCAGCCCGGTCACCAGCATCGTGCGCGCGGTGAATGACCGCAGACCGAGCCCGGTGCGCCGGAACCGGCCCCGGGCCCGATGGGCACGGCGCGTGAGCAGGACCGCGGCCCCGACATGGCCGATCAGACAAGCCGACAGCACGACACGAAAGATCCACAATGCACCCTCATACGGCAACAGGGGTTCGAGCAGAGTGCGCAGCCAGTGTGCGTAGGCATCGAAGTGCTCGGCGCCCGTGTAGACCTTGAGATTCCCGATCATATGGACGAAGACGTACGCCGCGAACACGATTCCGGTGACGGCCATGACGAGCTTGAGCGTCACCGAGGACGGCTGAACCCGCCAGTCCCAGTGCGGACGGGCAACAGTGGGACCGCGTGGTACTTCATGGCCGCCATCAGCGGCGTCGACCGCCTCAGCCGTATCTCTCATCGCACGCACGCCACGTCGTTGTCGTCGTCGTACATCGTCAGGATGCCAGCACCCCGGCGATGTGGTACGGGCCGTCTGCCTCGTCGTCGGTGCTCACCATCCCGTTCCTCAGTGCAATCTCTGCGCCCAGGTCCGCGCTGCGGTATGCGGACCGGTCTATCACGCTACGGTAACGCCGGCGCGTAGCCATCGCCGATCGGCGCCACTAGTACTGGAACGGGTACACCGGATCGGCGCATTTTGTGCCCTCGGCCGCCAGCTGCCGCTTGATCACCTTGAACGTCTCGGTGCGCGGCAACGCCGTGCTGATCCGCACGTACGACGGCCACTGCTTCGGCCCGAGATCGGGCTGCGCGGACAGGAATTCGCGGAACGCATCGGCATCGAAGATCGCGCCTTCGGTGAGGGTAAGCGCGGCCATCACCTGGTCGCCCACATCGGGCGCGGGTATCCCGTAGACCGCTACCTCCACGACGTCGGGGTGGCGCAGCAGAACCCGCTCGATCGGTGCCGCACCGAGGTTCTCGCCGTCCACGCGCATCCAGTCGCCGAGCCTGCCCGCGAAGTACGCGAAGCCGTTCTCGTCCCGGTAAGCGAGGTCGCCACTGTGGTACACGCCGCCGCGCATTCGCTCGGCGTCGGCCTCCGGGTCGTTGTAGTAACCCTCGAAACGCCCTGCGTCCGAGGTGTTCACCAGCTCGCCGGTCACACCGGGCGGGCACGGTTGGCCGGTGTCGACGTCGAGGATCTCGGTCCCCGGCGGCAGCGGGCCCAGCGAGCCGGGCGGGGTGTCTGGTGTGCGGGCGATCGCGATACCGCCCTCGGTCGAACCGAACCCGTCCATCACCACCGTGCCGAAACGCTTCGCGAACCGCTCGACGTCGGCAGGCGCACCCTCGTTGCCATACACCGCCCGCAGCGGATTGTCCGCGTCGTCGGGATGTTCGGGTGTGGCAAGAACATACGACAGCGGTTTGCCGACGTAGTTGGCATACGTCGCGCCGAAGCGGCGGACGTCGGGCAGGAACTGCGACGCGGAGAACTTGCGACGCAACGCCAACGAGCTCTGCGAGGCCAGCGCCACCGCCCAGCCGACCAGCACCGCGTTCGAGTGGAACAGGGGCATCGACACGTAGCAGACGTCGTCGGGTCCCAGGTCGAAGCGCTGCGTCATCGTCACACCCGCCACCGCAACCTTGCCGTGGCTGCACTTGACGGCCTTCGGGTCACCGCTGGTGCCCGACGTGTAGATCAGCATGAACAGGTCCGCGGGATCGGCATCGCGCACTGTTACGGGCTCGTCGGCGAAGGCCGCCACCTCGTCCGCCCATTCGGGTGAGTCGACATCGATGTGGTCGATACCGTCGATCACGTCTCGTGATCCCGAATCAGCAAGCACCAGTTGGCAATCGGCATGGGTGATGTCACGCTGCAGCGCCGCTCCGCGCCGGACGGGGTTGAGGCCGACCGGCACGATGCCGGTCAGCCCCGCCGCAGCCAAAACCGCCGAGAAGAACGGCGTGTTCTGCAGTAGCACCCCGACGTGAGGGGGCCGGTCGGGATCGAGGCGTGCCCGCAACGCGGCGGCGACGGCCGCGGCGTACCGCAGGTGGTCGCGCCAGGTGGTGACCGTGTCCTCGAAGAGCACTCCGCGATCGTCGACGTCGATCAGCGGCGCCAACAGTTCGGCGACCGTGGGCAGCCTGTTCACCTCACGCGGGCGTATCGGCCAGCTCCCGGCCGATGCGCAGCAGTTGCCCCGTCGCGCCGCCGACCGCGAACTCGGTCTGCTTGGCCGCCAGGAAATACCGGTGCACGGGGTGGTCGATGTCGATACCGACCCCGCCGTGCACGTGCACGGTGGTGTGGGCGACGCGGTGACCGGCGTCGGCGGCCCAGAACGCGGCGGTGCCCACATCGAGATCGGCCGGAAGATCCTCGGAGAGCCGCCACGCGGCCTGGGTCAGGGTCAACCGGAGCGCCTTGACGTCGATGTAGCCGTCGGCCAGTCGTGACGACACCGCCTGGAAGCTGCCGATCGGCCGGTCGAACTGCTCGCGTTCGCGGGCATACGCCGCGGTGAGCTCGAGTGCGCGCTCGAGCACCCCGAGCTGAAAAGCACTGCGCCCCAACATCGTCTGGGTGGTCAGCCACGCGGCGACATCAGCGTCGCCGATGACCCGGCCGGCATCGACCTGGGTGCCCTGCAGTTCGAGGTGTCCGATGCTGCCGTGACCGGTGGTGCTCAACGACTCGACCGTCACGCCGGGGTCCGTCGCCGTGACCAGGAAAACCTTGACGCCCGAATCCGTTTCGGCCGGGATCAGGAATGCATCGGCCACGGGACCGTACGGAACCTGCGTGCGCGACCCGGTGAGCCGGTAGCCACCGTCGCTCGACTGAGCCTGCACCGGACCCTGACCCATCTCGCCGTCGAGCGCGACGGTGAGCACCTTGTCGCCCTTGATCGCGGGCACCGCCCACTCCTGCTGCAGCGCGTCCGGGCCGAACTTGGCCAGCGCGCCGGCGCCCAGCACGACCGACTCGAGGTAGGGCACCGCGGCCAACTGCCTGCCGAGTGCGACCAGGATGGCCACCTGTTCGAGCACGCCGAATCCGCCGCCGCCCACCGACTCGGGAGCGGCGGCCGACAGCACGTCGGCCTCGATCAGCTTGCCCCACAGCGTTTTGTCGAACCTCTGGTCCTGCCCGTCGAGTTCACGCTGGCGCTCCGGCGTCACGACGGAGTCGACGATCGTGCGGACCAATCCGCCGAGATCCTCCGACGCTTCGGTTGTCTTGAAATCCATGGCGGGTCCTATCGGTTCACTCGGGGCAGGCCGAGCGCGACCATGCCGATGATGTCGCGCTGAATCTCGTTGGTGCCGCCGCCGAAAGTCAGGATCAGGCAGCTGCGGTGCATCCGTTCGATCCGCCCGCGCAACAGGGCCCCCGGCGTGCCGGGGCGCAGGGTGGCCGCGGTGCCCAGCACCTCCATTAGCAGGCGGTAGGCCTCGGTGGCCAGTTCGGTGCCGTACACCTTGGCCGCGGACGCGTCCGCGGGTGAGGGGGCGGCGTCGTCGGCGGACGCCAGTTCCCAGTTGATCAGCTTGAGCACCTCGGCCTTGGCGTGCACCCGGGCCAGGTTGAGCTGCACCCACTCCGAGTCGATCAACCGGTTGCCGTGCACGTCCTTGGTGTTCTGGGCCCACTCACGAACTCCGCCCAGCGCCACGAAGATCGGCTGAGCCGACACGAGTGCGACGCGCTCGTGGTTGAGCTGGTTGGTCACCAGCTTCCAGCCGGCGTTCTCCTCACCGACCAGGTTGGTCACGGGCACCCGCACGTCCTGGTAGTAGGTGGCGCTGGTGTCGACGCCCGCCATGGTGTGCACGGGCGTCCAGGAGAACCCCTCGGCCGTGGTGGGGACGATCAGCATCGAGATCCCGCGGTGCTTTTTGGCCTCGGGATTGGTGCGCGCGGCCAGCCACACGTAGTCGGCGTAGGCGATCAGGCTGGTCCACATCTTCTGGCCGTTGATCACATAGTCGTCGCCGTCGCGAACTGCGGTGGTGCGCAGCGACGCCAGATCGGTGCCGGCGCCGGGCTCGGAGTATCCGATCGAGAAGTGCAGTTCGCCGGCGGCGATCTTGGGCAGGAAGAACTTCTTCTGCTCGTCGCTGCCGAAGTGCATGATCGTCGGCGCAACGCTGTTGATCGTCAGGAACGGCACCGGCACGTTCGCTATCGCGGCCTCGTCGTTGAAGATCAACCCGTCGATGGGAGGGCGCTCCTGGCCGCCGAACTCCTTGGGCCACGACAGGGTGAGCCAGCCGTCCTTGCCCATCTGCGCGACGGTCTCGCGGTAGACGTTGCCGCGTCCCATCTCGCCGTCGTTGGAGGCCAGCGCCTCGGCGCGCTCGGGGGTCATCAGCTTGGTGAAGTAGGAGCGCAGCTCGCGGCGCAGCTCTTCCTGCTCTGGGGTGTAGCCGATCCGCATCGCCTTGTCCTAACTTCTCTAGAGGCACGAAGTGGCATACCGGGAGCCAGCCCCGATTCCCTCCCGGTTGTAACACGTTCTAGTCTTGGGGTCCAGGCCGGTGCCACACTGGGCTCGGAGCAGCTTTGACCGCGAGGAGGTTGTGATGAGGGTGGAAGTGGACCGGGACCGGTGCGAGGGCAACGCCGTGTGCGTGGGAATCGCGCCCGACCTGTTCGATCTCGACGACGATGATTACGCGGTGGTCAAGCTCGATCCGGTGCCCGCCGACCAGGAGGATCTGGCCGAGCAGTCCATCGCGGAGTGCCCGCGAGCGGCGCTGCTTCGGCGAGACTAGAGGTATTCATAAATTGACGACGCCCGTGGGCATCCGAGGAGTGGCATGAGTACAGACCCCAACGACCTGTCCGGGCGCGTGGCGGTGGTAACCGGCGCGGCGGCAGGGCTGGGACGCGCGGAGGCCATCGGCCTGGCCCGGGCCGGGGCGACCATCGTCGTGAACGACATCGCCGCCGCGCTCGACAAGTCCGACGTGCTCGACGAGATCTCCGCAGCGGGCGCCAAGGGCGTCGCGGTGGCGGGCGACATCAGCGAGCGCTCGACCGCCGACGAACTGGTCGAAACGGCCGACGGACTCGGAGGCCTCGGCATCGTCGTCAACAACGCCGGCATCACCCGCGACCGCATGCTGTTCAACATGTCCGACGAGGACTGGGATGCGGTGATCGCCGTGCACCTTCGCGGGCACTTCCTGCTGACCCGCAACGCCGCCACGTACTGGCGCGCGAAAGCGAAGGACAACAACGGCCAGGTCTACGGCCGCGTCATCAACACCTCGTCGGAAGCCGGGCTGGTGGGGCCGGTCGGGCAGGCCAACTACGGCGCCGCCAAGGCCGGCATCACCGCGTTGACGCTGTCGATGGCCCGGGCCCTGGAACGCTACGGTGTGCGGGCCAACGCCATCGCGCCCCGTGCCCGCACCGCGATGACCGCGGACGTGTTCGGCGAAGCACCGGAATTGAGCGAAGGCCAGATCGACCCGTTGTCACCCGACCACGTCGTGAACCTGGTGCGCTTCCTGGCCTCCCCGGCGGCCGAAGCGGTCAACGGTCAGCTCTTCATCGTCTACGGTCCTACCGTGACACTGGTGGCAGCGCCGACGGTCGAGGCGCAATTCAGCGCCGAAGCCGATGCCTGGGACCCCTCGAAGCTGTCCGCGACCCTCCAGGAGTACTTTGCTGGACGCGATCCGCAGAAGTGTTTCTCGGCCACCGCGCTGATGAATCAGCAAGACTGACGGTCTCGTTCGTTACGGCCGAGCTCGACTAGAACACGTTCTAGAATGAGCTGCGTCACACTTGCCCTGACCAGCACAAAAATCACATTTGTGACTCCATTTTCGGAGCTTTGACACTCCGAACGTGTTCTAGTTAGTATGATCCGGCTCACTGAGAGCAACGCTGAGCCAAGGGGTGGGAAGTCCGCCGTGACAACGTATTTCACCTCTTCGCCACGAAGACGACGCGCCGAACATCCCTTCCCCCGAGAACGGAGCAAAGGTTGATCAAACAGCTCACGGTCCCGACGCGGGCCGTGGGCGGCTTCTTCGAGATGTCCTTGGAAACGTTCCTCAAGATCTTTCGACGCCCCTTTCAATTCCGTGAGTTCCTCGAGCAAACATGGATGATCGCGAAGGTTTCGCTCGTTCCGACCCTGCTGATTTCGATTCCATTCACAGTGCTGGTCGCGTTCACCCTCAACATCCTGTTGCGAGAGATCGGTGCCGCGGACCTGTCCGGGTCCGGCACCGCGTTCGGCACGGTGACGCAGCTCGGCCCAATCTCGACCGTGCTCGTCATCGCCGGCGCCGGTGCGACGGCAATCTGCGCGGACCTGGGCGCCCGCACCATCCGTGAAGAGATCGACGCGATGCGGGTGCTCGGCATCGATCCCATTCAACGGCTGGTGGTGCCGCGCGTGCTGGCGTCGACCACGGTGGCGCTGCTGCTCAACGGTCTGGTGATCGCGATCGGCCTGGTCGGCGGCTATGTGTTCTCCGTACTACTGCAGGGTGTGAACCCCGGGGCCTTCATCAACGGCCTGACCATCCTCACCGGGCTCGGCGAGTTGGTGATCTCCGAAGTCAAGGCCCTGCTGTTCGGCGTAATGGCGGGACTCGTCGGTTGCTATCGCGGACTCACCGTCAAGGGTGGACCCAAGGGGGTCGGAGAGGCCGTCAACGAGACCGTCATCTATGCCTTCATCTGTCTGTTCGTGATCAACGTACTTATGACCGCAATCGGCGTTCGGGTGCTGGGCTGATGAGCTATGACGTGTCGCTGAGAATGCGGCGGGCGCTCGAACGGGTGCCCAAGGCCGTGGATACCTTTGGCGAGCAGGCGTTGTTCTACGCCGAGTCGGTGCGGTACATGCCGAACGCGGTGCGTCGCTACGGCAAGGAAACGACCCGGTTGATAGCCGAGATGACCCTGGGCACCGGTGCGCTGATCCTGATCGGTGGCACGGTCGGTGTCGCTGCCTTCCTCACGCTGGCGTCCGGCGGCGTCATCGCCGTGCAGGGCTACGAGTCACTGGGCAACATTGGCATCGAGGCGCTCACCGGGTTCCTGTCCGCCTATCTCAACGTGCGCATCGTTGCGCCGATCATCGCCGGTATCGCGCTCGCGGCCACCATAGGCGCAGGTACCACCGCGCAACTGGGCGCAATGCGCATCTCCGAAGAGATCGATGCGGTCGAATCAATGGCCGTGCACTCGGTGTCCTACCTGGTGTCCACCCGCATCGTCGCCGGCCTGATTGCGATAATCCCGCTGTATTCGTTGGCCGTGCTGGCCGCGTTCTTCTCGGCTCGCACCATCACCGTCTACGTCAACGGACAGTCGGGCGGTCTCTACGACCACTACTTCAATACGTTCCTGATACCGAACGATCTGTTGTGGTCTTTCGCTCAGGCGATCGTGATGGCGGTCGCCGTGATGCTCGTCCACACCTACTACGGCTACAACGCTTCGGGCGGACCTGTCGGCGTTGGCGTCGCGGTGGGTAAGGCGGTTCGGACTTCGCTGATCGTCGTCGTCATCATCACCTTGTTCATCTCCTTGGCCGTGTACGGTGCCACCGGCAACTTCAACCTGTCGGGTTAGAGGAGAGAGAAACCATGTCGAGAAAGTCCGCGATCAGGATCGCCGCCGCAGTGCTGGCGGCGATCCTCGTGGCCTTCTCGGTGTTCACCTATCTCTTTTACACCGCGGCGTTCACACCGACCGAGTCTGTGGTGGTCACCTCTCCGCGGGCCGGTTTGGTGATGGATCCCGACGCCAAGGTCAAGTACCGGGGTGTTCAAATCGGCAAGGTCGAAGACATCTCGTACACCGGCGATCAAGCGAAGTTGACGCTCGCGATCAACACGCGCGAGCTGCGCTTTGTCCCCTCGAATGCGCCAGTGCGTATCGCCAGTACCACGGTATTCGGCGCGAAGTCGGTGGAATTCCTTGCCCCCGATCAGCCGTCGGGAACGCCGCTGCGCGCCGGCGCCGTGGTTCAGGCCGAAGCAGTGCAGCTGGAAGCCAACACGCTGTTCCAGACCCTGATAGATGTCCTGAACAAGATCAACCCCATACACCTGAACGCGTCTATGTCGGCGATCGCGGAAGGCCTGCGTGGTCACGGTGACGATTTCGGCTCTACCATAGCGGGTTTGAATCAGTACCTCACCGAACTGAATCCGAAGCTGCCGCAAGTGGAGTCGGTTATCGGGCAGACGGCCACGGTGGCCAACATCTATGGCGATGCCGGCCCCGACCTGGTGACTGTGATCGACAACGTGCCGACCATCAGCGCGACGGTCGTCGATCAGCAGGAGAACCTGAACGCGACGTTGCTTGCGACGATCGGCCTGGCGAACCAGGGCGCCGATACTTTGGAGCCGGGGGCAGACGATTACATCGCTGCGATCCAGCGGCTACGAGCGCCATTGAAGGTGTTGGGAGACTATTCGCCGGAATTCGGCTGCATAATACAAGGAGTTGCGATCGGCAACGAGCGGGGACAGGCCGTCGTCGGTGGCCTCAAACCCGGCGCAATGGTCAGTTCCAGCTTCGTACTGGGCGTGCCGTCGTATACGTATCCGGAGAGCCTGCCGATTGTGAATGCAACGGGTGGTCCGAACTGCCGCGGCCTCCCGAACATCCCCAGCAAGATGTTTGGCGGCTCGTGGTTCAGGTCGCCGTTCTTGGTTACCGACAACGCCTACATCCCGTACGAGCCGTTCACCGAAGTGCAGGTCGACGCTCCGTCCACTTTCCAGTTCCTCTTCAATGGCGCGTTCGCAGAACGGGACGACTTCTGATGGGCCACCGCGGAACCCTGGCCAAGGTCAGCATCTTCGTCGTGGTCATGCTGATGGTTGCCGCAGGTTTGGTCGTGATCTTCGGAGAGTTCCGGTTCGCTTCGACCAACAGCTACCACGCCACGTTCAGCGACGCCTCGCGACTCGAGAGCGGCAGCGACGTGCGGATCTCGGGGGTGCCGGTGGGCACGGTCGAAGGTGTGAAGCTGAATCCCGACAACACCGTCGATGTGGCGTTCACCCTCGACAAGAAGTACCAGATGTATACGTCGACGCGGGCCGTGATCCGCTACGAGAACCTGGTCGGCGACCGCTTCATGGAGATCACCTCGGGCCCGGGCGAACTGCGAAAGTTACCACCGGGCGGTATGGTCTCCATCAACCAGACCCAGCCGGCGTTGGATCTCGACGCCCTGCTCGGTGGCCTGCGCCCGGTAGTCAAGGGCCTCAATGGCGAGCAGGTCAATCAGATCAGCAATGCGATTCTCGAGTTGCTTCAGGGCCAGGGCGGTGCGTTGTCTCAATTGCTCTCGGAGACAGGATCCTTCAGCAAGACCTTGGGTGATCGCTACCAGGTGATCTCTGAGGTCATCCGCAATCTCAACGAGGTGCTCGGCACCGTTGACGAGAAGAGCGTGGAGTTCGATGCCAGCGTGGACGAACTCCAGAAACTCGTCAGCGGACTGGCGGAGGGTCGAGACCCGATCGCCGGAGCGATTCCGCCGCTGGCGTCAGCGGAAACGGACCTCACCGACATGTTGGTCAAGTCGAGACGGCCGCTACAGGGCGTACTCGAGAACCTTCGCCCGCTGGCGACCGAGCTCGACGACCGTAAGGCCGAGGTGAATTCGGTCATCGAACCGCTGGCAGAAAACTACCTGCGACTCAATTCCCTTGGCGCGTACGGCTCGTACTTCAACTACTACATCTGCACGGTGAGGCTTAAATTCAACGGTCCTGCGGGCAGCGACATCTTCCTGCCGATCGGCGGCGTGCCGGATCCATCGAAGGGCAGGTGTTCAGACAATGGATAAGACGTTACGGGCGGGAATCTTCGGAATCGCGGTCGTGGTGTGTGTCTTGCTCGTCGCGTTCGGCTACAGCAACTTGCCGTTCTATCCGCAAGGCAAGTCCTACGAGGCGTTCTTCGCTGACGCCGGTGGAATCTCGCCGGGTAACGACGTCAACGTCTCCGGCATCACGGTGGGCAAGGTGACCGGCGTCGGCCTGGCCGGCGACGTCGCGAAAGTGACGTTCACCGTGGATCGAGACGTCAGGCTGGGGGATCAGACTATGGTGTCGATCCGGACCGACACTGTTCTGGGGGAGCGATCGCTCGGGGTCACTCCGCAAGGCAGCGGATCGGTGACGTCGATTCCGCTGGCCCGCACGACGGTTCCGTACACATTGAATATGGCATTGCAGGATCTCGGCCAGAACTCCGCTTCCCTCGACAAGAACCAGTTGACCCAGGCGCTGCGGGTCCTGACCGACTCATTTCGCGACGCGACACCTGAGCTTCGCCGCACGCTCGACGGGGTGGCGGAGTTGTCGCGCAGCATCAACGCCAACGATGAAGCGCTGGGCCAGCTGTTGGCACGCGCGAAGTCGGTGACCGCGGTGCTTGCCGACCGGGCCGGTCAAGTCAATCAACTCGTCACCGATGGCAATCAGCTCTTCGCCGCGCTCGATGAGCGGCGGGCGGCGCTGAGTAATTTGATCGCCGGCATCGACGACGTGTCCGAGCAGATTTCGGGGTTTGTGGCCGATAACCGCCGCGAGTTCGGTCCGGCGCTGAAGAAGCTGAATTTGGTTCTGGACAACCTACTTGAACGCCGTGAGCACATCAGTGAAGCGATCAAGCGGTTGCCGCCGTACGCCACCGCGCTCGGCGAGTCGGTCGGGTCGGCTTCCGGATTCATGGTCAATCTGCCCAATGCGGTACCGAACAATACGCAGACGGCCCTGCTGCTGGATCTTTACTTTCAGCCGGGCAAGATTCCCGACAGCCTGTCCGACATGCTGAAGGGGTTCATCAACGAGCGCCTGATCATAAGGCCGAAGTCACCGTGACCCGTTGGATGCGTTTCGCCGTCATCAGCGCACTGCTGGTGGCGCTGATCGGTGGCGTGTACGTGCTTTTGCCACGAGTCAGCACCTACACGGTGGACGGCTACTTCGCCTCGGCTGCAGGCGTGTATCCGGGCGACGAGGTCCGCATCGTCGGTGTTCCGATCGGCTCGATCGAATCGATCACGCCGCAGGCCGATGCCGTGAAGATCACCATGCGGGTGAAGGACGGCATCCAACTGCCCGCCGACGCGCGCGCGGTGATCATGGCGCCAAACCTCGTGGCAGCCCGCTTCATTCAACTCACCCCTATCTACAAGCAGGGCCCGGCAATGGAGGATGGCGGCAGCATCGAGTTGGACCGCACTGCCGTGCCGGTGGAGTGGGATGACGTCAAAACAGAGCTGACCAGGCTCAGCCAGCAGCTCGGACCATCGGCGGGCCAAACTCACGGTCCGTTGAGCGAGTTTGTCAATCAGGCCGCCGACACCTTCGATGGCAATGGCGGCTCGTTCCGACAAGCCTTGCGCGAACTGTCTCAGACTGCAGGACGGCTGGGTGACTCGAGCCCGGACCTGTTCGGCACGGTGAAGAATCTGCAGATTCTGGTTGACGCACTTTCGAACAGCAACGAGCAAATCGTCCAATTCAGTGGCCATTTGGCCTCGGCCTCTCAGGTGTTGGCTGACAGCTCCGTGGGCCTGGACGACACGCTCGGCAGTCTCAACCAGGCCCTTTCGGACGTCCGCGGCTTCCTCAATGAGAACAACGAAGTGCTTATTGGCAGCATCAACAGGCTGGCTGACTTCACCACCATCCTCACAAACCAGACCGACGACGTCGAGCAGATCCTGCACGTCCTTCCGAATGCGATGGCGAATTTCTACAACATCTACAACCCGGCGCAGGGCACCGCGAACGGCCTCCTGGGGCTGCCGGAATTCGCCAACCCGGTGCAGTTCATCTGCGGGAACTTGGACGGCGCCGGAACGCCTGACTACGACAAGCGAGCCGAGATCTGTCGCCAGCGGATGGCTCCGGTGCTGAAGCGCCTGGCGGTCAGCTACCCGCCTTTCATGGCGCATGGAATCAATACGATCACCGCGTACAAGGGGCAGGTCATTTATGACACCCCTGCTACCGAGGCCAAGGCCAAGACCTACATCCCGTATCTGGAGTGGATACCGGCCGACGGGCGATTTCCGCCTCGTGCCGGGAACGAAGGCGACCCCAGTGCGTTGCTCCTGCCCCAGAACCCAGTTCCGGGCCCGCCGCCGCCGGCGCAGCCGTACACGCTTGGTCCGGTGGTACCGCCGCAGGGTCCGGCGCCTGGTCCTCCGCCTCTCGGTCCGGTTCCGGGGGCGCCGGCACCGGCCGCGCCCGGTCCGCTTCCGGCCGAAGCCGCTGTCTCGGGAGGTGGGGGATGACACGCCAGTCACGGGGAATGAAAGCCGGGCGCGCCGCCCGCCGGAGCCTGGCCATCAGTTCGGGTGCGGTACTGCTTGCCGGTTGCTCGTTCGGCGGCTTGAACTCGCTGAACATGCCAGGCACCGCGGGTCACGGTAAAGGCGCATTCTCGATCACTGTGGAAGTTCCCGACGTCGCCACGCTGCCACAGAATTCGCCCGTGATGGTCGACAACGTCACGGTCGGCAGCGTGTCGGGTATCGAAGCCGTTCAGCGGCCGGATGGCACTTTCTACGCGGCGGTGGAACTTTCGCTCGATCAAAACGTCAAGTTGCCGGCCAACTCAACTGTGAAGGTCGCGCAGACATCGCTGTTGGGATCGCAGCACATCGAACTAGCGCCTCCGGTTGGCCAGCCGCCGGTTGGCGAGTTGCGTGACGGGATTGAGATTCCACTGAGCCGGGGCAGCCGTTATCCGACTACAGAGGAAGTGCTGTCGGCGTTGGGTGTGGTGGTCAACAAAGGCAATCTCGGTGCGTTACAGGACATCACACAGGAGGTCTACAACGCGGTCGCCGGCCGTGAAGGCCAGTTCGCCGGTCTGATCCCGCGGCTCGCCGAGCTCGCCGCGTCGTTGAATCGGCAGACCGATGACATCATCGCGGCGGCCGAAGGCCTGAACCGATTCGCCGGAGTCCTCGCGCGTAGCAAAGACAGTCTGGGCCGCGCGCTGGACACCCTCCCAGGAGCGTTGCGGGTGCTCAACGAGAACCGTGCGACCATCGTCGATGCTTTCGCGGCCCTGCAGAGCTTCGGCACCGTCGCGTCGCGCATTCTGGCCGAAACCAAAGAGGATTTCGCCGAGGACATCGTCGATTTGTACGCGGTGATCAAACCGATCAACGACACTCGTGCGGACCTTGTGACCGCTTTGGACAGCTTGGCGACGTTCCCGTTCCCGGGCAAGAACTTGCATCGGGTGGCCAGAGGTGACTACTTCAACATCTACTCAACGTTCGACCTGACAATCCGTCGGCTCGGCGAGACCATGTTCACGACGTCATTTTTCGACCCGAACATGAAGCGCCTCGCGGAAGTCGTCAATCCACCGGAATTCCTTACCGGGGAAATGGCGAACCTGTCAGGCCAGGCCGCAGATCCGTTCAAGATCCCGCCGGGCACCGCGTCGGGTCAGGAGGTGCCGCCGGAGTAATGAGTCGAACTGCGCGAATTCAACTGTGGGTGTTCGCCGTCGTGACCGTGATCTCGGTCGGCGCAATCGCTCTGCTGTATGTACGTATTCCCGCCCGCCTGGGTTTGGGCACATATGACGTCACTGCGAATTTCGTCGCGGGCGGTGGACTGTACGAGAACGCCAACGTCACCTTCCGCGGAGTCCAAGCTGGGCGCGTCGAAGCCGTGCAGCTGACCGACGATGGTGTGTCCGCGCACATGCGGCTCAACAGCGATATCAAGATCCCGGAGAACTCCACGGCCACCGTCAAAAGCGTGTCTGCGGTCGGCGAGCAGTACGTGGATTTCGTTCCGCCCGCAGATCCTTCGACGGAGGTGCTGCGCAATGGTGCGACCATTCCGGAGGAGCGGACGGCGATACCGCAAGATGTGGCCGAGTTGTTGCGTGAGGCCGATCGATTGGTGAGCAGCCTTGACAACACCCGGCTCCAGGACCTCTTGCACGAGACCTTCGAGGCGTTCAACGGCGCCGGGCCCGAACTCGCGCGGTTGATTCAGTCCGCACGGGTGCTGATCGATGACGCCAACGCAGCCTGGCCGCAGACCTCGGCGCTGATCGACCAGGCTGGACCGTTCTTGGAGGCGCAGATACGGAGCGGCGAGGACATCCGGTCCCTGGCCGATGGCCTTGCCCGCCTGACCAACGAAGTCGCCGGAGCCGATACTCAGCTGCGTTCGCTGCTCGCGACTGCGCCCGGAGCGGCCGCAGAAGCCAGCGAAACGTTCTCGGGCATTCGCCCGTCGTTCCCGGTCCTTGCGGCCAACTTGGCCAACTTCGGCCGCGTCGGCGTCATTTACCGCAAGTCGATCGAACAGGCGCTCGTCATTTTTCCCGCGCTGCAGGCGTCCCTGCTGACGATCGGCGGCCAACTTCCCGCTGACGAGGGCGGCAAGCAGGACTTCAAGATCTCGATCAACGATCCGCCGCCTTGCAACACGGGGTTTTTGCCACCGTCGGAGATCCGCACGCCTGGCGACACGACATTGCGCGACCTCCCGACCGACTTGTATTGCAAAGTCGCGCAAAATGATCCGATGGTGGTGCGCGGGGCGCGGAACTACCCGTGCCAGGAGTTCCCCGGCAAGCGCGCGCCGACAATTGAGTTGTGCCGCGATCCGCGCGGCTACGTCCCGATCGGGAACAGCCCATGGCGCGGTCCGCCGGTACCGATCGGCACACCGATGGATGTCATGGAGGACGACACGCCCGAGGACGGACGAAATATCCTGCCGCCCAACAAGTTCCCGTACATACCGCCGGAGAACGATCCGGATCCGGGATATCCCGTCGCGCCGGGTTCGGTGCCGCCCGGGGTACAGACCGGCCCGGGACCGGCGCCGCATCAGCCTTGGCCGTATATCCCCCCACCGAACCAGGGGCCCCCGCCGCCACCGCTTACGGCCTGGATACCGCCGGCGCCCTACCCGAATGCGTGGCCTCCACCAGCCGTCCCGCCGGGGTGGGCGACTAACCCGCCGAACGTGTTTGCGGGGCCCTACGGTACGGTACCGCCGGCCCCCGCACCGCCTCCTGCACCACCGAACCCGCCGCAGGCCAGCGGAGCCGCTTACGGGACCTACGACCAGAACACGGGCGTCTTTGTGGACCCGGCCGGCGGCACCGGGGTCTACGCGCCCGGTGTCGCTGATATGCGGCCACAAGAGAATTGGGTGGATTTGATGCTGTATCCGGAGCACGTGTGATGACGTCCGCACCGACGTCCCCGGGGAAGTCCGTGCGCCGACGCGCTTCTCGACCTGCCGGTCCCGCCAACGGCACGGTGGCTGGGCCCACCGCCGTGCGCGTTCCAACAGCGGATTCCGTCGCTGAGACACATGTTCGCAAGGTCCGTAAAGCTGCGCCCCCGCCACGCCGGCCGCCGCACCGACGCTTGGTCGCAATCGTTGCACTGGTCGGCGCGTTCGTCGCGACCGGTGTACTTGGCGCCGCGGTGGCGGTACTGATCGTCCAGAGACAAGACGCAGAAGAAGCGCAAGCGCGCAACCAGCGGTTCGTCGACACCGCGACGCAGACCGTGGTGAACATGTTCAGCTTCAAGCAGGACACCATCGACGAGAGCGTGGACCGGTTCTACGAGAGCACCAGCGGGCCGTTACGCGACATGTTCAGCCAGAACAACAATGTCGAGAACCTCAAGGCGATTTTCCGGGACACCGGCGGCAGTTCGGAGACTGTGATCAACGGTGCCGCGCTGGAAAGCATTGACGACATCAGCAACACTGCAGCGGTGCTGGTGTCGGCGAGGGTCACTGCCAGTGACATGAACGGGAACAACAGGCCATCGCAACCCTACCGACTTCGCATCATCGTGCAGGAGGCCGATGACGGGCAGATGACAGCCTATGACCTCAACTACCCCAACGGTGGCAACTGATGCGTTTGATTGTGAGCGGCATTGCCGGTCTGGTGGCTGCTGCGTTCGTCAGCCTAGCCGCGCTGGGCGGCGGACTGTACTGGCAGCGGGTGGAGACGCGTGGTGAGCAAGCAGCGCGTAGCGAGCTGGGACCGCTTGCGCAGGAACAAATCCCGACTGTATTCACCTACGACTATCAGACCGTCGAGCGCACGCTCAACGAGGTCTACCCGATGCTCACCCCGGATTACCGCCAGGAGTTCCGCGACCGCGCCGACAAGGACATCATTCCGCAGGCGCGCGAACGCCAGTTGGTCAGCCAAGCCCATGTCGTCGGGGTCGGCGTGCTCGACGCGCATCGTGAATCGGCTTCGGTGATGGTGTATCTGAACCGAACCGTCACCGACAAATCGAAGGAACCCATCTACGACGGCAGCCGCTTACGGGTCGACTATCAGAAGGTCGACGGCAAGTGGCTGATCCAGTACATCACTCCGATTTAGACTCCGTCGAAGCCAGCGCATCCAAGAACGCGCGAGCCCAGCGGTCGACGTCGTGTGCGAGCACCTGTCTGCGCAGCGCCCGCATGCGGCGCCTGCCCTCCTCCGGCGCTTGGTTCAGCGCGGCCTCGATCGCGTCCTTCACGCCCTCGAGGTGATGCGGATTGGCGAGGTAGGCCTGGCGCAATTCCGCTGCGGCGCCGGTGAACTCGCTCAGGACCAACGCACCCCCCAGATCACTGCGGCAGGCCACGTACTCCTTGGCGACGAGATTCATGCCGTCGCGCAGCGGGGTCACCAGCATGACGTCGGCCGCAACGAAGAACGCGATCAACTCCTCACGTGGCACCGGGCGGTGCAGGTAGTGCACGATGGGATGACCGACCTCACCGTATTCGCCGTTGATGTGGCCGACCTGACGCTCGATGTCTTCGCGCATCTCGATGTAGCTCTCGACCCGCTCCCGACTGGGTGTCGCAAGCTGGACGAGCACGGTGTCCTCGCGGTTGGCCCGACCCTCGGCGAGCAGTTCGGAGAACGCCTTGAGTCGGACGTCGATGCCCTTCGTGTAGTCCAGACGGTCCACTCCCAGAAGGATCTTGCGGGGGTTGCCCAGCTCGCTGCGAATCTCCTTGGCGCGCTGGCGGATCGAGCGGGACCGTGCCTGCTGGTCGAGCGCCGTCGAGTCGATCGAGATGGGGAAGGCGCCGACCTTGACCGTGCGGAAACCGAAACTGACCTCACCGAACCGGGACCGTACCCCGATCGTCGCTCGAGATGTGTTGGCGCCGACCAACCTTCGGGCCAGGATGAGGAAGTTCTGCGCACCCCCGGGCAGATGGAATCCGACGAGATCGGCGCCAAGCAGTCCTTCGATGATCTCGGTGCGCCACGGCATCTGCATGAACAACTCGACCGGCGGGAACGGGATGTGCAGAAAGAACCCGATGGTGAGGTCCGGACGCAGCATGCGCAGCATCTTGGGAACCAACTGCAACTGGTAGTCCTGGACCCACACGGTGGCGCCCTGTGCGGCGTGTTTGGCGGTGGTCTCCGCGAAGCGCCGGTTCACCGCCACGTAGGTGTCCCACCACTCGCGGTGGTAGATCGGCTTGACGATCACGTCGTGGTACAGCGGCCACAGGGTCGCGTTCGAGAAGCCTTCGTAGTACATCGCCACGTCGTCGGCGGACAGCTTGACCGGGCACAGGGTCATGTCGTCCTGCTGGATGGGCCCGTCGTCGGCGTCGGGAACGCCGGGCCAACCGATCCACGCCCCGCGCCGGCGGCGCAGCAGCGGCTCGAGGGCGGTGACCAATCCGCCGGGACTTCTCTTCCACGTGGTGCTGCCGTCGGGCAACCGCTCCATGTCGATCGGCAGGCGGTTGGCCACCACCACGAAATCGGCGTTGCCGGAGCCGGCCCGTGGACCGTCCCCTGAAGTCACTTACGCCTCGAGTTTCGAGGGCCCAATGCCGAGCATCGAGAGAAACACCCGGCATTCGTCGGCGTCTTTCGCGTACGCGGCGACGACGCGACGCGCCTGGCGGGCGGTGCTGTCGGCGAGCGGTTCGACGTCGCCGAGCTCGGCGGGATCTGATTTCGCAGGCATACGACAACTGTATGCGAAAGGCGGACCGCGCCGGTTCGTCAACCCCCTGACTAGGGGCTGTGGCTGAACACCGGGGCCGGCGGCGGTGTCACCGTCTGCGCCTGGGCTTCCTCGGCCAGGCCGATGCAGCCGCCCTGATTGTGGCCGATGCACGGAATACCCATGACCTCGGGAACGTCGGGGTTACCGGGTTGCGTGGTGAACACCGAGCCGGCGTTCGGCACCGTGTGGGGCACGCAGTTGCCGGTGAACTGGTCCGGTTCCTCCCCGCCGGAGCAGCCCTGAGCCTGTGGTGCAACCGGGGTCGTGGGTGTTGCGAAGACGGAGACCACCGGCGCCGCGGCGATCGCAACCGCAAAGCCGCCGGCAAGGATCAGCCGTTGTACAGGGGACTTCAAGCTCGCCATTGTCACGCTTTCTGTAGTGATCAACCGTGCCTTGGCAGGGATTCTATGGAAGCCGAAAGCTTTCTGCACAGCTTCGCGAAATGGATACCCGCCCCGGCTACGGGCTGGAGCTGATGGTGGAGCGAGGCTGCGCGGGCGGGCCTGCCGCGGCTTCGTTCTCGGCCAACCCCAAACAGGCGCCGGCGTTGTGCCCGATGCAGGGGATGCCTTGGATTTCGGGCACATCCGGGTTTGCCGCGGTGACCTGGAAGGGAGGCGGCGCATTCGGGACCAGGAACGGCACGCACGTCATGGTGAACTGGTCCTGCTCCTCACCCCCCTGACAGCCTTGCGCCATCACAGCGCTCGGTTCCGGCACCACATGCAGGGCCGCGATGGGACCTGCCGCGGCCGCGAGCATGAAAGCCCCGGCGAGAACGAGTCTGGGCAGCGGCACCGAATAGTTCGCCATCCCGCGATTCTAGGAGCCGATCCGTTGATTCGTGCACCTTTGCCCGGGCCGCACCGATACCGGTGACCCGGCAACGGATTACGGCGAACGCACAACGCGGCACCCCTGGAGCCGTGATGCGGGACGCACCGTAATGTGCAATTGGTCGAACAACCCAACTGCGAGGTGATCCGCGATGGCGAGCCCTGATCTGACGAGCGCCGATGCCGGAGGCGGTGCCGCGCAACAGGTGACGTACGAAACGCTCGACGAAGGCCAGATCGCCCGCATCTGGCTGAACCGGCCGGATGCGCAGAACGCCCAGTCCCGCACGCTGCTGGTGCAGTTGGACGAGGCGTTCGGTCGCGCAGAAGCCGATGACAATGTGCGGGTGGTCATCCTGGCCGCGCGCGGCAAGAACTTCTCGGCCGGACACGATCTCGGGTCGGAGGAGGCGATGCTCGAGCGCACGCCGGGCCCGGCCCAGCATCCGACGTTCCAATCGCACGGCGCCACCGTGCCGGCGATCGCCGAGCGCACCTATCTGCAGGAGTGGCACTTCTTCTTCGAGAACACCCGCCGGTGGCGCGATCTGCGGAAGATCACGATCGCCCAGGTACAGGGAAACGCGATATCGGCGGGCCTCATGCTCATCTGGGCGTGCGATCTGATCGTTGCCGCCGACGATGCGAAGTTCAGCGACGTGGTGGGCGTGCGGATGGGAATGCCCGGCGTCGAATACTACGCCCACCCATGGGAATTCGGTGCCCGAAAGGCAAAAGAGCTTCTGCTGACCGGTGATTCGATCGACGCGGAGGAAGCATACAGCCTCGGCATGGTGTCGAAGATCTTCGCCCGCGACGAACTCGAGGACAAGACACTGGAATTCGCCCGCCGGATCGCCGAGCGTCCGACGATGGCGGCGTTGCTCATCAAGGATTCGGTCAACGCCGCCGCCGACGCGATGGGGTTCACCGAGGCGTTGCGCCATGCGTTCCACATCCACGAACTCGGACATGCCCACTGGGCGGCGCGCAACGAGAACCGCTACCCCGTCGGGCTCCCGCCGAACGTGCCGGACTGGCGCACACTGGGCGCGCCGAAGCCGGCCCGTCGTGACGAGCCGTGACGTATAACTAGAACCTGTTCTAGCTACGGCGAAGGGATCTGCGGTGGAGTTGTCCTTGACGGGTCGGACGGTGTTGGTCACCGGCGGTGGCAGCGGCATCGGCAAAGGTGTGGCGGCCGCGGTGGTGGCGGCCGGCGGTAACGCGATGCTCGTCGGACGCAACGCCGACAAGCTGTCCGGCGCGGCCGACGAGATCAAGGCGCAGGGCGGTCCCGGTGAAGTGCTCTACGAGCCGGCCGACGTGACGAATGAGGACGAGGTCGCGCGGGTCGTCGAGGCCACCACGGCATGGACCGGCCGACTGTACGGCGTCGTGCACTGTGCAGGCGGCAGCGAGACGATCGGGCCCATCACCCAGATCGATTCCGAACTGTGGCGACGCACCGTCGATCTGAACATCAACGGCACCATGTACGTGCTCAAGCATTCGGCCCGCGAGATGGTGCGCGGTGGCGGCGGATCGTTCATCGGCATCTCATCGATCGCGGCGAGCAACACGCACCGCTGGTTCGGCGCCTACGGCGTCTCCAAGGCGGGCATCGACCACATGATGCAGCTCGCCGCCGACGAACTCGGCGCCTCGTGGGTGCGCGTGAATTGCATCCGCCCCGGCCTGATCCGCACCGAGCTCGTCGCACCGGTACTCGAGTCCCCGGAGCTGCGTGGCGACTACGCCGCCTGCACGCCGCTGCCGCGGCCCGGTGAGGTGTCCGACATCGCCAACGCCTCGCTCTTCCTGCTCAGCGATGCGGCCGGATTCATCACCGGTCAGGTCATCAACGTCGACGGCGGTCAGTTGGTGCGACGGGGACCCGACTACTCGTCGATGCTCGAGCCGCTTTTCGGGGCCGAGGGTTTGCGGGGAGTCGTCTCCACCTAGCGCCTGCGCGGTAACGTCGGCCCGTGGTCACCTTGGATCGGCTGGTCAACGTGCTGGGGAGCTATGGCGTACGCCTGCGCTTCTGCCCGATCCCGCGTTCGACGGAGTTGGGCAGCGTGGTGATGCACGAGGTCACCGAGGGCCGCACGGTCACCGGTGACGTCCTGCTGGCGATCGGGGCACGAACGGTCAACGAGGCGCTGCGGTGGGCGGTTTCGGCGCGCGCGCTGGTGGTGCTGCTTCGAGACGTCGATGACGACACGACATTTGCGGGCATGGTGGAGGGCGTCGCGGTGATGGTCGTCGACCCGGCCGTGCCCTGGAGCGAACTGTCCGCGATCGTCTACGGCCTGGTGCTGGAGGGCCGGGAAACGGAATCCGGCCGTGGCCCAACGGATCTGTTCGCGCTTGCCGACAGCCTGGCCGAATCGGCGGGCGGCGCGGTGACCATCGAGGACCCGCTGTCGCGCGTTCTCGCGTACTCGACGATGCAGGAGAACGCCGACCGCGCCCGCATCGCGACGGTCATGAACAGGCAAGCGCCGCAGTGGCTGCGGGAATACTTCGAATCACAGGGTGTGTTCGCCCATCTCATGTCCTCGGACGAACCGATGTTCGTCGCGCCGAACGCCGATCAGGGCCTGTCCGGTCGCACGGTGGTCGCGGTGCGGTCGGGTCGAGAGCTCATGGGCGCGGTGTGGGTCTCCTCTCCGAAGCCGTTGATGGAACCCGAACGGACGGCACTGACAGACGATGCCAGAACCGTCGCTCTGCATCTGTTGCGCTCGCGCGCCAGTGCCGATCTCGAACGTCAGGTCGAATCCGATCTGGTGCTGCGGCTACTCGACGGCAGTGCCGACGCCGCGGCATCGGCCAGCCGGCTTGGCCTGTCGCAGGGGCCGATGCGGGTCATCGCCGTGCAGGCGGCGATCGGCGGTGAGCGGGATGCGGCGCTGCTGTTGGCCTTCGAACGCGCGACCGCAGGCTTCGGATGGTCGCGTCCGGGCCGCAGCGCGTTGGCGGGCAACACGATCTACACCTTGATGCCGGGCGAGCGGGTCGCCGGCGCCCGCAAATGGGTCGACGCCTTGACGGCGGCGCTGCCGGACCGGGTGACGGTGGTGGCCGGCATCAGCAAGGCGGCCGCGGCCGTCGACCTGCCCGCGGCGCGGCAGGAGGCCGACGAGTGCCTGGCGCTGCACGAACTCGGCCCGCATGACGCCGAGCCGCCCGCGTACGACGAGTCGTGGGACGAGATCCTGCTGCAGCGTCTGCGGACCGCCGCACGCTCGGGGCGTACGCCCGACCGCGGACCGGTCGCCGAACTACGCCGCCACGACCAGAACCACGCCACCGAGTACGTCCCGACGCTGCGGGCATATCTGGAGGCGCTGGGCGATCCCGCCCAGGCAGGGCAGCGCCTCGGTGTTCACGAGAACACGGTGCGGTACCGCCTGCGGAAAATGGGTGAGATCACCGATCTGCCGCTGGAGGACGCCCGCAAGCGCCTCGCCATGATGATCGAACTCGCCGCGATCGACACCGCCTGAGCCGTCGCGATCGGACCCCGCCCGACCAGGTCATTGTCGGATCACCACAACGGCCCGCCGTGGTGTTGTCGGGCACGGGCAAGTCCGAACGCACCCGACCGGCCCACCATGGAGTCAACGAACACACGTTCTCAGCGATGGAGGGGTTGCAATGGTCGGCGGCGAGCGGATTGACGGTGGACCGCGGTCTGCGATCGTGGTCGGCGCCGGCATCGTCGGCTTGTCAACGGCATGGTTCCTGCAGGAGCGCGGTGTCAACGTCACCGTCGTGGACCGCAGCGGGATCGCCGAGGGCGCCTCGTGGGGCAACGCCGGATGGGTCGCGCCCGCGCTGACGCTGCCGTTGAACTCGCCGAAGACCCTGCGCTACGGCCTGCGCTCATTGCGCGACCGCAACGCCCCGCTGCACATCCCGCTGACCATCGACGGCGCGTTGTGGCTGTTCTTGATCCAGTTCGCCGCGAACTCCCGCTCGTCGGTGTGGAACCAGGCGGTGGCGGCCAACGTGCCGCTGAACCAGGAATGTATCGAGGCTTTCGACGTCCTGATCGCGAACGGGGTGGACGCCCCGGTGACCGACGCGCCGATCACCGCGATCTTCCGCAGCACCGCCGACGCCGAGAACATGATGGCCGATCTGCGTGCCCTCGAACGCGCCGGACAGGAACTGTTCGTCACCGGCTTGTCCGGTGCGGCGTTGCGCGAGCAGGTGCCGTTGGCTTCACCGGCCATCACCGCCGGAATCAACATCAACGGTCAGCGGTTCGTCGACCCGGGCCGCTTCGTACAAGCCCTGGGCAGGGCGGTCGAGGAGCGTGGAGGAAACATCCTCACCCACGACGTGCGGGGCGTGTTCAGCTCCGGCAACGGGGTGGTGGTGCAGCCCTACAGCGGCAAGCATCTGACCGCCGACAGCGCGGTGATCGCTACCGGCGCCTGGATGTCGCGGTTGGCGGGGCACCGGTTGCGCGTGCCCGTAGAGTCCGGCCGCGGTTACTCGTTCACCGTGCCGGTGGATCGTCCCATCCCCGGCCCGATCTATCTGCCGGACGCGCGCATCGCGTGTACGCCGTACAAGGGTGCGCTGCGGGTGGCGGGCACGATGGAGTTGCGCGATCCGCACGAACCGGCGATCCCCGAGCGGGTGGGTGCGATCGTCGAGGCGGCGAGCCCCCTCCTGGAGGGAGTCAGGTGGGCCGAACGCAGCGACATCTGGGTGGGTCCGCGCCCGATCACCCCCGACGGCCGCCCGCTCATCGGCGAGATGTCGCGCAACGTCTACGTCGCCGGTGGGCACGGGATGTGGGGGCTAGCTCACGGTCCGGTCACCGGCCGGCTCTTGGCCGAACAGATCACGACCGGCAAACAACCCGAAGCGCTGCGGCCCTTCGATCCCCTCCGCCGCGCGGTCGCATAGAGCGGCCAACCGACTCTTGTGCCCCTCGCGGGCACTGCGAGTCGTCAGGGGCGGCGCTATCCCAGCCCGTGGCCCGCCCCTGACGGCAACCCCTTTCGAGAAAGGACCACTCATGACGAGCATGGCGAGCGCCGACCGCGTCTGGATGACGCGACGCGCCTACATCCGGCTGCAGGCCGAACTGGCCGAGCTGACGGCCAGACCGCGATCCGGGGTGCCCGACCCCACCCGCACGGCCGAGGACCGAATGCGGTCGAACCGGATCCAGCGGATCGAACATCTGCTTGCGAACGCCGTCGTCGGCGAGGACCCACCCGACGATGGCGTGGCCGAGCCGGGCATGGTCTTGACCATCCGCTACGACGACACCGGTGACACCGAGACATTCCTGCTCGGTATCCGCGGTATCGAACCCGCCGAGATCGAGGTCTACTCGCCGCGGTCGCCGCTGGGCGTCGCGATCCTCGGGGCGCGGCCGGGGGATCGGCGCACGTACCTGGCCCCCACCGGCAAGGAGTTACACGTGACGCTTCTGCAAGCCAAGCCCTACGGGGCCGCCATCGATTCGGCAACCAGCCGACTCCCAGCTTGATTGCACGGAAGGACCGAAAAATGACGAGTGCGCAGCGAATCTGGATCTCGCGGGCCGCCTACGAGCGCCTGCAACAGGAACTCGCCACTTTGCGCGAGCTGTGTGCGAACGCGGTCGGTGACGAAGACACCGACGAGAACGCGAGCGCGATCAAGCGGGCACGCCAGGCGCGTATCCAGCAGATCCACGAGATGCTCATCAACGCCGTCGTCGGGGAGGATCCGCCGGACGACGGTATCGCCGAACCGGGCATGGTCGTCACGGTGCGGTACGACGACACCGCTGAGATCGAGACGTTCCTGCTCGGCGTGCGCAGCGCCGAACACGGCGACATCGAGGTGTACTCCACGCAGTCGCCGATGGGCGCGGCCATCCTCGGTGCCCGCCCCGGTGAGCAGCGCGCCTTCCGGACGCCGAGCGGGACCGAGCTCTCGGTCACGATGCTGACGGCGGTGCCGTACGGCATGCACAGCGATGACGGGACACCGGTGAACGCGGCCGGCTGATCGGCCGGCCGCGCCGGTTCGCTGAATGGCTTTCGGTGCGCGGCGGCGCTACCTAAGATCGAGGTCACGAGATTTGGGTACATGACCCCTGGCCCCGCGCCGAAGGGAGCGTTCATTGACCGCCGAAGTGACCTCGGTTCCCAAGCTGGAGGTGCGCCGCCCATTCCCGGCCCGAATGGGGCCAAAGGGCGCGCTCATCTACAAGCTGATCACCACCACCGATCACAAGCTGATCGGCATCATGTACGTGGTCACCTGCTTCGTCTTCTTCTTCATCGGCGGGCTGATGGCGCTGTTCATCAGGGGCGAGCTCGCGATGCCGGGGCTGCAGTTCCTGTCCAATGAGCAGTACAACCAGCTGTTCACCATGCACGGCACGATCATGTTGCTGTTCTATGCGACGCCGATCGTGTTCGGGTTCGCCAACCTGGTGCTGCCGCTGCAGATCGGTGCGCCCGACGTGGCGTTCCCGCGGCTTAACGCCTTCTCGTACTGGCTGTTCTTGTTCGGCGGGCTCATCGCGGTCGCCGGTTTCATCACCCCCGGTGGTGCGGCCGACTTCGGCTGGACGGCGTACGCGCCGCTGAGCAATGCCATGCATTCGCCGGGCGCGGGCGGTGACCTGTGGATCATGGGTCTTGCCGTCGCCGGTCTGGGCACCATCCTGGGTGGGGTCAACATGATCACCACCGTGGTGTGCATGCGCGCACCCGGTATGACGATGTTCCGGATGCCGATCTTCACCTGGAACATCCTGGTGACGTCGGTCCTGGTGCTGATGGCCTTCCCGATCCTGACCGCCGCGCTGCTCGCCCTGGCCGCCGACCGCCACCTCGGCGCGCACGTCTACGACCCGGCCAACGGCGGACCGATCCTCTACCAGCACCTGTTCTGGTTCTTCGGCCATCCCGAGGTGTACATCGTGGCGCTGCCGTTCTTCGGCATCGTCACCGAGATCTTGCCGGTCTTCAGCCGAAAGCCGATCTTCGGTTACACCACGCTGATCTACGCCACCCTGGGCATCGCCGCGTTGTCCGTCGTGGTGTGGGCGCACCACATGTATGCGACGGGGGCCGTACTCCTTCCCTTCTTTTCGTTCACCACCTATCTGATAGCGGTGCCGACGGGCATCAAGTTCTTCAACTGGATAGGCACGATGTGGAGGGGTCAATTGACCTTCGAGACACCGATGCTGTTCTCGATCGGGTTCATGCTCACCTTCCTCCTCGGTGGACTCACCGGCGTGATGCTGGCCAGCCCGCCGCTGGACTTCCACGTCTCCGACACCTACTTCTTGATCGCGCATTTCCACTACGTGCTGTTCGGGACCATCGTGTTCGCGACCTATGCGGGGATCTACTTCTGGTTCCCGAAGATGACGGGCCGGTTGCTCGACGAACGGTTGGGCAAGCTGCACTTCTGGCTGACGTTCATCGGGTTCCACACCACATTCCTGGTGCAGCACTGGCTGGGCAACGACGGCATGCCGCGCCGCTACGCCGACTACCTGGCGTCCGACGGGTTCACACCGCTCAATGTGGTGTCGACGATCGGGGCGTTCATCCTGGGTATCTCGATGCTGCCGTTCGTCTGGAACGTGTTCAAGAGCTGGCGCTACGGCGAACCGGTCACGGTCGACGATCCGTGGGGGTACGGCAACTCGCTGGAGTGGGCGACCTCGTGCCCGCCGCCACGGCACAACTTCACCGAGCTGCCCCGGATCCGTTCGGAGCGACCGGCATTCGAGCTGCACTATCCCCACATGGTGGACCGGATGCGGGCCGAGTCGCATATCGGCAAACACGCCACGGCGGGCGAATCGCCGTCCGGTTTCGGCCCCCGCACAGAACCCGACCGCAGCTGACCTCCTCGGCTGCTCAGCGGGTCCGAACCGTTACGGAACCGACTGCTGCCGTTCGAAAGTCGCGATGATGGCGTCGACCGGCGACCGCCACGTCACACCGAGGTCGCCGGTGGTGGCCGAGTCGTCGGTGGGCGTCGCGGCGGTGAGCAGCAGCGCCGCCTCATAGGTCAGACCGTCGCCGAGGTCGACAACGCCGGACAGCGCCTCCCCGACGATGCTGAGGCCTCGAAACATGCCCTGGCTGACCGGGATCCGCCGGAATCGACGGTTCGTGCCCCGCTCGAGGGCCGAGATCATGTCGTCGAACGCGATCAGCTCGCCCCCGCACACATAGCGGCGCGGTCCGCGGCCGGGAACGAACAACCGGGCATGCACGTCGGCGACGTCGCGGACGTCGATCATCTGCATCCCTCCGCGCAGTCGCGGCGCGACGCCCCACCGCACCAGCGGCGCCCAACCACGTTCGGTGACACCCGCGGCGGTGTGGAACGCCGGACCCACCACACTCGACGGGTACGTGATGACGACCGGCGCGCCCTGCTCCTGCAGTCGGCGCGCCACGCGGTCGGCATAAGCCTTGGTCTTCGCGTACGGACTGCGGCCGGGCGCGGTGGGCGTATCGGGACCGATCACGCCGTCAGGCGGTGGGAACAGCGCACTGTAGCTGCTGACCAGCACGACGGGGTCCAAACCGCCGGCCACCGCGCGTGTCAGCACCGCCTCGGTGGCGTGGGCGTTCACCTCCCACATCAGCGTGCTTCGTCGCTTGTCGGTTCCGACGACTCCGGCGCCGTGCAGTACCGCGTCGCAGCCGTCGAGGAGCCCCGCCACCGTGGCGGTCCGCCTGATGTCGCCGCTCACCGTCTCGACGTCCCCGAGCTCGGCGAGCCTGGCGAGGACCGGAGCGCCCTCCGCGTCGGGCGCGATGAGCAGACGTACGCGGTGGCCGGCGGAAAGCAGGGCACGCACGCAGTGGGCGCCGACGTAGCCGGTGCCCCCGGTGACGGCGATCAGCATGGCGGTCTAGGTCATCTCGGCGGCACGGTGTACCGCGTTGATGATCCCCTGATAGCCGGTGCACCGGCAGAAGTTTCCGGACAGACCCTCGCGGATCTCCTCGTCGCTCGGCTTGGGATTGTCGCGCAGCAACGCGGTGATGGAGGTGACGAAACCCGGGGTGCAGAAACCGCATTGCAGCCCATGGCATTCGCGCAAGGCGGCTTGCACCGGCGACAGTTCACCGTCCGCGCCGCCGATGCCCTCGACGGTGGTGACCTCCATACCCTCGGCCTGGACGGCGAAGATCAGGCAGGCGCGAACCGCGTCCCCGTCGAGCAGCACCGTGCAGGCGCCGCAGGCGCCGTGCTCACACCCGAGGTGTGTTCCGGTCAACCCACACTTCTCACGCAGGAAGTCCGCGAGCGTGAGGCGCGGCTCCACGGTCGCGGCGAACGTGCGCCCGTTGACCGTCACTTCGACCGGCATCTCATGCATCGCTTGCCTCCGTGATGGCGCGGGACCAGGCGCGGGCGACCATCGTCGCCCCGACCTTGGCCCGGTAGGTGGCCGACCCCTGCAGGTCGGATGGAATGTCCTCGAGGCCGGACAGGGCCAGCCGCCCGACCTCTTCGGCGCTGACGTCGTGGACCGGTCGGCCGGTGACGGCATCTTCGGCGGCGCTGCCCCGCAGCGGTGTCGAACCCAGGCCCAACAGGCCTATACCGCAACGACTTACGCGGTCGTCGTCGTCGAGTTCGACCGCCACCGCGGCTCCGGCGATCGCGAAGTCGCCGTGGCGGCGGGCGAATTCCTCGAGTGCGAAGCCGGACCGCCCACCCCAGACGGGGAAGTGCACCGCGGTCAGCATCTCCCCGGGCTGCAGCGACGTCTCCCAGAGGCCCGTGAAGAAATCCTTGGCCGCGATCTGCCGGGACCCGGTTGCCGAGACGACATCCATCTGCGCGTCGAGCGCGAGTGCGACCGCCGCGTACTCCGCCGCGGGATCGGCGTGTGCGATGGCGCCGCCGAGCGTGCCCCTGGTGCGGATCTGGAAGTGGCCGATGTGCGGGGTGGCCAGGGTCAGCAGCGGAACCGATTCCGCCACTTCGTCATCCATTCCGACGAACGAGTGCGGGGTGCCTGCGGCGACACGTACCGCGCCGTCCACCAGATCGATGCTGCGAAGCTCGTCGATCCGGGAGATGTCGACGAGGTTGTCGAAATGCGTCAGGCGCATCGCGAGCATCGGCACCAGACTCTGCCCGCCCGCAAGGATTTTCGCGTCCTCGCCGTATTCGGCGAGCATGTCCACCGCCTCCTTCACCGAATCGGGGCGGTGGTAGGTGAACGGAGCGGCTTTCACGGCCGCAGCCGCTCGGTCGGTGCGTTGAGCAGTCGCACCAAGGCGGACTGCAGATCGTCGGCCAGCACCGCGGTGTGGCTCTTCCTGCGACGCCGGCCGATCAGGAAACCGACCGCCATTCCACCGGCTACGGCGGCCACGACGGGTGCCGCGCGCTTGGCCATCGGTAGCGCAACGACTTTCAGCATGTCGATGGAGTCACCGGCATCGGGCTGAGCCGCGACCGCCGCCGTCTCCGTGGTTGGCGCGGTGGTCGGCGCGGTGGTAGCGGCGCCGCCGAGAAGATCCGATTCGAGGTTCTTGGCGAACTGTCCGATCAGGTTGGACGACACGTCGGCCAGTACGCCGCGGCCGAACTGAGCGGCCTTCCCCGAGATGGTCAAGTCCGTGTTGATCACAACGCTGGTCGCGTCGCCCTCGTCCTTGAGTTGCGCGGTCACGACCGCGGCCGCGTTACCACTGCCGCGGGTCTCCTTACCTTGGGCCTTGATGACGACACGGCGAGCGGCCTTGTCGCGCTCCTGGAACGATGCCTCGCCCTTGTAGGACACCGTGATCGGGCCGACCTTGACCTTCACCGCGCCGGTGAAGGCGTCGCCGTCGACGGACAACAGCTGAGCACCCGGAATGCACGGTGCGACGCGTTGGACGTCGTTGAGTGCCTCCCATGCCGTGTCCACCGGCACGGCGACCCGGAATTCGTTGTTGAGTTCCACTGTGGCTGTGTTCCTTACTTCTTGGCGTTCTCGATCGCCTCGACGATCGCGGCGGGGCTGGCGGGTAGGCGGGTCAGGGTCACGCCGAGAGGTGCCAGGGCATCGTTGATCGCGTTGATGACGGCGGGAGTCGAACCGATCGCGCCGCCCTCGCCGACACCCTTGTACCCGCCGACGCCGGGTCCGGGGATCTCAACGTGGCCGTACTCGATCGCGGGTACCTCGGTGGCCGTCGGCAGAAGGTAGTCGACGAAGGTGCTCGACAGCGGGTTGCCGTCGTCGTCGTAGGCCATGTCCTCCAGGAGCGCACCACCGATGCCCTGCACGGTGCCGCCGGCGATCTGACCCTCGACCACGTTGGGGTTGATCATCGGGCCGACGTCCTCGCTGACGATGTAGCGGGTCAGGGTGACCCGCCCGGTCTCGATGTCGACCTCACAAGTGCAGGCGTGCGTGGCGTTGGCCCAGTGGATCATCGCCTCGGGTGGTGAGGCGAACCGCGCGGTGGCCTCCAACGACGACGAGGCACCGGGCGGCAGCTGCTGGGGCTCGTAGTAGGCGCGGTAGGCCAGGTCGGCGAAACTCACGCTCCTGTCCGGGTTTCCGCTCACCACCGCGCGCGAGCCGGTCAGCTCCACCTCGGCCTCGTCGACCTCCAGGCGCGGTGCGGCCATCGCGATGATCTGCTTGCGCAACAACGCGCCCGCCTCGGCGACCGCACCCGCGGTCATCGGACCGCTGCGGCTGCCCTGGGTTCCCGCCCCGTACGGGGTGACCGCGGTATCGCCCTGGATCGTCGACACGTCGGCGATGTCGGCGCCCAGGGCGTCGGCGGTCAACTGCACGACGGTGGTCTCGAGGCTGTTGCCGGTCGACCCGCCGTTGACGTAGACGTTGATCTTGCCGGTGGGCTCCATCCGGATGGTGCAGCCCTCGGTGCCGAGGTGTCCGGTCGCGGCGCCGGTCGGTTCGATGTAGGCCGAGAAGCCCAGACCGATGTAGCGGCCCTCGGCCAGCGCATCGGCCTGCTCTTTGCGGAAGCCCTCGTGGTCGAGGATCTTCACGGCCTGCTCGAAGGTGTCGGCGGGCGCGACGTGGTCGTAGGGCATGCCGTTGGGGTTGAAGTAGGGCATCTCGTCGCCGCGCAGGATGTTGCGCCGTCTCAGTTCGACGGGATCCATGTCGAGCTTGCGCGCGGCGATGTCGAAAAGCACTTCGCGGGCCAGCGTCTCGTACTGCCAGGGCCCGCGGTACGCGTGCAGGCCCGCGGTGTTGGAGAACACGGTCTTGTAGTTGAAGCTGGCCTTCGGCACCCGGTACGGGCCGGGGAAGAACATGCCGACGGCGGCGGTGGTCAGCACCGGGTACGGGGTGGGGTAGGCGCCGATGTCGTAAGCGAAGTCGATGTCGACGGCCAGGATGGTGCCGTCCTCGTCGAGGGCCATCCGGGCGGTGCCGTCGACGTGGCGGGCCTGACCCGCCGACATCAGGTTCTCGCGGCGGTCCTCGATCCACTTCAGCGGGGCCGAGCTCAATGGCGCGGTCAACGTCGACGACACCTTGCGCGCGGCCAGCATGATGCACATGTCCTCGCGCATCGGCACGACCTTCTGACCGAAGCCACCGCCGGTGTCGCGCATGATGACCCGCACGTTGTGCGCCGGGATGCCGAGCAGCCGGGCGCAGAACGCCCTCAACTCATGGGGCGTCTGCGTCGACGCCCACAGGGTCAGTTCGTCGGTCGCAGGCGTCCACTCGACGACCATGCCGCGGCACTCGATCGGCACCGGCGCGTGAATCTGCTGATAGATGTTCGCCGATGCGACGCAGGCGGCGTTGGCGAACGTCTCCTCGTCAGGCGGGGCTCCGCCCATGCCGCCCGCGACGTTGTCGGGGTAGGCCTCGTGCACGACCACCGACGATCCGACGGCTTTCGTGAAGTCGGCGACCGCGGGCAGTGGTTCATAGTCGACATCGACCAGATCGACGGCGTCCTCGGCGAGGTAGCGGCTGTCGGCCACGACGAGCGCGACCGGGTCGCCGACGAACTTCACCTCACCCTCGGCCAGCGGTGGGCGCGGCGTGTCCGGGACGTCCTTGCCGGCGACCGCGTGCCAGGCCTCTTTGACGTCGGGATTGAGGTCGTCGGCGGTGAACACCGCGTGCACACCCGGCATGGCCAGCGCGGCCGAGGCGTCGATGCCGTTGATCTTGGCCCTGGCGAACGGGCTGCGCACGAAACACGCGTGCAGCATCCCGGGTCGCACGACGTCGTCGACGAAAGTGCCGCGGCCGGTGAGGAGTCGGTTGTCCTCGACGCGCGCGACCCGGGTTCCTGCGTAACGGGTCGCGACCTTCTCCGCTGAAGCAGAAGTCACCGGTTCACCCTTCTCCTCGCCGTGTAAAGAGTGACGTTATCGCATTCGAGAACGACATTTCCATACGCGTTGTCTCATCGGCCGCGGTGAACGCGTCTGCGGCCCTTATCGGGTTGATTACTCGCATCAGGTACATGCGATCAACCCTCTAAGCCGTCGTTGTCTCAACCCTCGTGGTGGATGCGTCCGTCGGTGTCGCTCAGCGGTCGGCCGCCGCCGCCCCACTTGCGCGCGATGATCTCCGCCGCGATCGACACCGCGGTCTCCTCGGGTGTTCGGGCCCCGAGGTCGAGGCCGATCGGGCTGGCCAACCGGGTCAGCTCGGCGTCGGTGAGGCCGCATTCCCGCAACCGGCGCATCCGATCGTCGTGCGTGCGGCGCGATCCCATCACCCCGATGTAACCGACCTCGGGCAGGCGCAGCGCGACCTGGAGCACGGGGACGTCGAACTTCGGATCGTGGGTGAGCACGCAGATCGCGGTGCGGGCGTCAATCGCTCCCTGTTCGGCCTGTTCCGCGAGGTAGCGGTCGGGCCACATCACCACGACCTCGTCGGCACCGGGAAAGCGGGCCGGGGTGGCGAAGACGGGGCGGGCGTCGCACACGGTGACGCGATATCCGAGCAGGGCCCCCTGCTGCGCGAGGGCGGCGGCGAAGTCGATCGCCCCGAAGATCAGCATCCGCGGCGGCGGTGCGTGGCTGGCGACGAACACCTCCATGCCCGTCTCCTGTCGCTGGCCGTCGGGGCCGTACGACAGCACGCCCGTGCGGCCGACGGCGAGCAACCCACGCGCGTCGTCGGTGACGGCGGCGTCGAGGCGGGCCGAGCCCAGCGATCCATCGACCGAATCCACGCCGATGACCAGGCGGCGACCGATCCGGCCGGCGTCGGGGTGGGCGATGACGGTGGCCACGGCGGTGGGCCGGTGGGCGGCGATGTCGTCGGCGATCGCAGCCAACTGCGGGAAGGTCTCGCGCGACACCGGTTCGGCGAAGATGTCGATGATGCCGCCGCACGTGAGCCCCACGGCGAACGCGTCGTCGTCACTGATGCCGTAGCGGTGCAATTCGGGCCGACCCGAGGCGACGACCTCGTTGGCCAGTTCGTAGACGGCGGCCTCGACGCAGCCACCGGAGACCGAACCGGCGACCGAGCCGTCGGGGCTGACCACCATGGTCGCGCCGGGCTGCCGGGGTGCCGAGCGGATCGTGCGCACGACGGTGGCCACGCCGGCGGCGCCGCCGGACCGCCACACGGTCAGCAACTCATCGAGCACCTCGCGCACGCTCGCAGTCTAAGCCCGAAGCGCTGTGCGAGTGCTCAGCGGGAAGGGGCGCGAACGCCGGACGGCGCGTCGCGTTCGCTCTATCGTTGAAGCATCGCTTGGAATCTGCCCAACCCGCTGTCCATTCCGCGGCTGCCGTCGTTACCCGCGTTGGCCTCGGCTGCCAACGTCCCGGACGGCCGCATGGTGGAGTTGCCCGGCCGGGGTACGACGTACGTCGTCGACTCGGGCCCGTGCGACGGCCCCGTCTTCCTGTTGTTGCACTCGGTGGCGTGCACGGGCGTCATGACGTGGTATCCCGCGCTGGACGCGTTGCGGGAACTCGGTCGCGTGGTGGTCTTCGACCAGCGCGGTCACGGTCAGGGCATCACCGCGCCGCGGTTCCTGCTCGAGGACTGCGCCGACGACGTCGCCGCCCTGGCCGATGCCCTGGGCATCCGGACGTTCGTGCCGGTCGGTTATTCGATGGGATCGCTTGTGGCCCAACTGGTCTGGAAACGCCATCCGGCACGCGTCGACGGGTTGGTGTTGTGCGCCGCGGCGGCGGCGGTGAACCGAGCGGGCTACGAGCGGATCGCGACCGGTGTGTTCGCCGCGCTGCTCGAATCGCTGAGCCCGCCCGCGAGGCGACTCGCACCCGCCGCGATGGTGGGTCCCGGCGCGTTGCAGAACCACCAGTGGCTGCTCAACCAGGTGCGCAGCACGTCTCCCGGTGCGATCACCCGGGCCGTGGCGGAGGTCATCCGCTTCGACTCGACGACATGGGTCCACGAAATCGACGTCCCCACGGCGGTGGTGGTGACGACACGCGACCGGGCCTTCGGGGTGCGACGGCAGCGGTGGCTGGCGGATCGGATACCCGACTCCGAAACCGTCGACGTGGCCGCCGGTCACGCCGGATGCACGTTCGCCTCCGACAAGTTCGTCGAAGCGCTGCTGACCGCAGCCGAGTCGGTCAGCAGACGCCTGCCGCCGATCGGGCGGTACAAGACCGCCGAAGGTTGACCACGTGAAGCGCCTCAGCGGCTGGGACTCGCTGCTGCTGTCCAGCGAAACCCCGAACGTGCACCAGCACACGCTCAAGATCGCCGTTGTCGACACCTCGCGGTTCGAGGGCGAGCCGACGTTCGACGCGTTCCTCGAGACCTTCCGCGAGCGCCTGCCTGACCTCGACCCCTTCCGGTACGAACTCGTCGACGTTCCACTTCACCTGCATCGGCCGGTGTGGCGGCAAGGCGCGGCCATCGACTTCGGCTATCACGTCCGAAAAGTGGTGGTCCCGGAACCGGGCGGGCGTGCGGGGCTCGACGCGCTGATCGGTCAGATCGCGAGCACCCCGTTGGATCGCGGCCGACCGCTGTGGGAGCTGTACTACGCCGAAGGCCTCGCCGAAAACCGCGTCGCGGTCATCGGCAAGGTGCACCACGCGTTGGCCGACGGTGTCGCGTCGGCGAACCTGATGGCCCGCGCGATGGAATGGCCAGGCACCGGCGGCAGCGAGTCCCGCTCCGCAGGCGACTCCGAATCACTCTCGGCCCCAGCCTTGCTCGTGTTCGCCGCACGTGACCACCTCAGCCAACTCGCGAGCCTGCCCGGCGTCGTCAAAGAGGTTGCCGTGGGCGCCTACCGACTTCAGCGGCGAGCGCGTCAGCGCCGTCGCCATCCAGAACTCGCCGAACGGTTCAACCCGCCTCCCACCTTCCTCAACCGCAAGCTCTCGGCCGGGCGCGCGTTCGCGACCGCCACCCTCTCACTCGACGAGGTCAAAGCGGCGAGCAGGCACCTCGAGTCGACCGTCAACGACGTGGTGCTCGCGATCGCGGCCGGCGGACTGCGCACGTTGCTCATCGAGCGTGAGGGGGTCGCCGACCGGGCGCTGATCGCCTCGGTTCCGGCCGCGACCGACACCTCGCCTCACCGCATCACCGGCAACGAATTGAGCACCATGTTGGTGTCTCTGCCGGTACAGGTCGCCGATCCGTGCGAAAGGCTTCGCCTGATCCGGACTGCCTCGCGTATGGCCAAAGAGGACAACGAGTCACTCGGCCCGGCCACCGTCGGCAAGGGCCTGCGCTACGTACCGCCCGCGGCGGCTCGCGCCACCTTCCGATGGATGTCCCGGCGCGAGGGGCCGAACCAGTTGTTCAACCTGATCGTGTCGAACGTGCCGGGACCCCGCGACCGCGGCCGGATCGCCGGTGCGGTCGTCACCGAGATCTACTCGGTCGGTCCTCTGGCCGCCGGTTCCGCGATGAACATGACGGTGTGGAGCTACGTCGACCAGCTCAACATCTCGGTGCTCTGCGACGACCTGGCGTTCGACGACGTCCACACCGCGACGGACGCGTTCATCGCCGCCTTCATCGAACTGCGCCGGGCCGCAGGCCTCGGCCAGACCACCACCGAGATGGCCGGCGCTCTGCCACAGGTCAGCGCGGTTCGAACGCGATCGGAAGCGTCGCAGGGCCGGTGATGCCCACCAGCGGCTTCCAGCTCGCGGGTCCGGCACGCCGCACGTTGCGCATGCGGCTGCTCATCACGACGAGCGCCTCGGCCAGTTCCCGCCGGGCCAGGTTCGCGCCGAGGCAGTAGTGCGCACCGGCGCCGAAGCTCTGCATCGGCGCGGCGCCCTGCCGGGTGATGTCCAGGCGGTCGGGGTCGTCGTACACGGCAGGATCGCGGTTCGCCCCGGCCGTGTTCACGAGGACGAACGTGCCTGCGGGGAGGGTCACGCCGCCGTACTCGACGTTCTCCAACGTCATTCGCATCGCCCCGAACACCACCGGATAGAACCGCATCAGTTCCTCGACGGCGTTCATCGCGAACTCGGGATGCTCGGCCAGCAGTTCCCATTGGTCCGGGTGGTCGCACAGCACGTCCACCGCGGCGGCGAGCTGGTTGCGGGGTGTCGGTGCCCGCCATCAAGATGCCGGCCGCGAGCATGCGCAGTTCCTCGATGCTCAACCGGTCGCCGTCGTCCTCGGCGCGGATCAGTTCCGAGATCAAGTCGTCGGTCAGCGTCGTGCGGCGCTCGGCGACCATCCCGTCGACGTAGTCGTCGAGTTCGGCCCACGCCTGCAGGATCGCCGGCGCGTGTTCGGCCGCGTTCCACTGAAACAGCTTGAAGAAGTCATCGGCCCACTCGGAGAACAACTTCCAGTCCTCGCTCGGGGCGCCGAGCAGCTCGGCGATGACCGGAACCGGATACGGACGTGCGATGTCCGCAACGACCTCGCACCGGCCCGACGCCACCAGCGGGTCCACCAGATCCGTGATGATTCCGGTGATCGTCGTCTCCAGCCGGCCCACCGAGCGTGGCGTGAACGCCTTGCACACCAGGCGCCGAAGCCGGGCGTGTGTTTCACCGTTGACGCTGAGCAGCGTCGTGACGGCGCGATCCCACAGCGGGCCGGAGGTGATGCCCTGGGCCTCCAACCCGAGTCCCGGTGGCACGCACATGCGGTGGTTGCGTAGGGCCGCCCGGACGGTCTCGTAGCTCAGCAATTCGGGTCCGTGAGCGCCGATCGCGACCGGTCCGGCGCCGCGCGCCTCGGCGATCCGCCGGTGTGCTTCGTAAGCATCGGGCGCGTCCTCATACGAGAGGGTCGGCACGTCGGCCTCGAACACCGTCGGGCTCTGCCGGTCGTTGATGGTGACGCTCATGGTGACCTCCTCGGCGTGACGACACTTCGATGCTCGGTTGCGCCGGGGAAGCCGACTAGCGTAGGCGACTACCCCAGTCCGGAAGCGAGGCGAAATGCGTGGTGCCTGGGCGGGCCCGGCGGCGGTGGCCGTGGTCCTGGCGTGGCCGACCGGCGTTGCCACCGCGACGCCGGATGTACCCGTGCCGCCGCTGACCGATGCGGCCCGGGCGGCCGGACTCGTCGATGTCCGCACCGTCGTGCCCGACGCGGTGATCGACCTGCGTTACGCGACGACGGACAACTTCGTCGGCGAGCAGCTCTATCCCGCCGATGCGCGGTGCCTGGTCCACGAGTCGATGGCACCCGGCCTGGCGGCGGCCGCCGACGCATTACGCCCCGGCGGTGAGGTGCTGGTGTTCTGGGATTGCTACCGCCCGCACGACGTACAGGTGCGGATGTTCGACGCCGTCTCCGATCCCGGGTGGGTGGCCCGACCCGGCCCCTATGCCAGCAGCCATGAAGCGGCGTTGTCGGTGGACGTGACCCTGTCCCGTGACGGCGCCCTCGTCGACATGGGCACCGGCTTCGACGAGTTCACTTCGCGCGCCAACGCGTACGCCACGGACGGGGTCAGCTCGGCGGCTCAGACCAACCGCGAACGGCTGCGCGACGCGATGGCCGCGGGCGGACTCACCGTCTACGCCGGCGAGTGGTGGCATTTCGACGCACCGGGCGCGCACCGGCAGCACCCGATCCTCGACGTCCCCGTGAACTAGCTGCCGGCCGGCCCGTCAGGCGGCGGCCGGATCGGCGGTCATGGCTTGGCAGTAGGAGCACAGGTTCGGCCCGAGTGTCGGGTAACCACATCCGCCGCAGATCGCGACCGCGGTGACTTCTTCGGCTTCGGGCATGCCGGTTATTTACCCCCTTGAAATCCAATTAATCCCGGGTCCGCGACGAAGTTCTGGAAAGCTGCCCACGACATGGCTACTGCACAGCTCGCTCCGGTCAGCGGCACCCACAGCGCGCGGCGAGCCTGGGTTGCGGTCGCCCTGCTCGCGATCGTCGGGACGCTGAACTACGCGGACCGGTTCCTGCCCGCGGTCCTCGCCGAACCGATCAGGGCCGAACTGGACCTGTCCGACACCGCGCTCGGCGTGATCAACGGGTTCGGCTTCCTGGCCGTCTACGCGGTGCTCGGCCTGCTGATCGCCCGGATCGCCGACCGTGGCGCGTTCGGGCTGGTGGTGTCGACGTGCCTGACGCTGTGGGGCGCGATGACGATGTTGGGCGGCGCGGTGCAGTCGGGTCTTCAACTGGCGCTCACCCGCGTGGGCGTGGCGATCGGTGAGGCCGGCAGCACACCGGCCGCGCACGCCTACGTCGCGCGCAACTTCGCACCGGAGCGTCGCGCGGCGCCGCTGGCCGTGATCACGCTGGCGATCCCACTGGCCAGCGCGGCCAGCCTGATCGGCGGCGGCCTGTTGGCGCAAACCCTGGGCTGGCGAATGGCTTTCGTGGTGATGGGGGCGATCAGCGTGGCGGTCGCGCCGTTGGTCCTCATCGCGCTCGGGCGCAGGCAGATGCCGACCACCCCGCAAGTCGACGTCGTTGTCCCTGCCAAGACCTGGGATCTGCTGCGCAAAGGCAGCTTCGTGGGCGTCGTCCTCGGCGCGTCGTGCATCTCGGTGGCCGGCTACTCGTTGACGGCCTTCGCCCCCGCTTATCTGGTCCGGACCCGCGGTATGGAGTTGGGCGAGGTCGGGGTGCAGTACGGCATCGCGAGCGGGCTGACGGGCATCCTCGGCCTTCTGGTCGTCGGCCGGGTCGCGGACCGGTTGTCGGCCTCCGATCCGCGGTGGCTGTTGTGGCTGGTGGCCGCGATGACCGCTGCGATGCTGCCGTTCTCGGCGCTGGCGTTCACGGTGGGCGACCGGACGCTGTGCATATGGTTCATCTCGCTGAGCTACGTCGTCGGCACGGCGTACATGGCGCCGTCCATCGCGGCCATCCAACGACTGGCCCGACCCGAACAGCGCGCGACGGCTTCGGCGATCTTCCTGTTCTTCGGCGCCATCGTCGGGTCGGCGGGCCCGTTCCTCACCGGTGTCATCAGCGATGCGCTCAAAGACGACCTCGGTGCTATGTCGCTGGGGCGGGCACTGCTGATCGTGCCGGTGTTCCAGGTGGTCGCGATCGCCTGTTACCTGCTGGCCAGTCGAAGGTTCGTACGTGAGATCGTCGAGTCGACAGGCGCCCACCGCGGCGCACACATTGGGTAGGTTCGCCTCGTGGCCGAGCTGATGAACCGCCAGATCGTGTTGCGCCGCAGACCCGTCGGGCTGGTCCAGCCCGCCGACACCGAGTTGATCACCGCGCCGGCACCCGAGCCCGCCGACGGTGAGGCGTTGGTGCGCACGACCTACATCGGCATCGACGCCGCGGCCCGGACCTGGCTCAACGACCAGCCCGGCTATCTGCCCCCGGTGCAACTCGGAGAGGTCATTCGCGCGGCGGGCATCGGTGAGGTCGTGGCGTCGCGGTGCGATGCCTACGCCGTCGGCGACGTCGTGACGACGCTGACGGGGTTCCAGGAGTACGTCATCAGCCGCGACGACATCTTCACCACCCCGGTGCCCGGCCCCGACGTCGACCAACTTGCGGTGATGTCGGTGTACGGCCCGACCGGTGCGACGGCCTATTTCGGAATGGTGGGGATCGGCAAGCCGCAGCCGGGGGAGACCGTGGTGGTGTCGGCGGCAGCGGGTGCCACCGGTTCGGTCGCGGGCCAGATCGCCAAGATCGCCGGGGCCAGGGTGGTCGGCATCGCGGGCGGACCTCGGAAGTGCCGTGCCGTCGTCGAGGAATTCGGATTCGACGCGTGCATCGACTATCGCGAAGGCAACGTGCCCGCGGCGTTGAAAAAGCACTGCCCCAAGGGCGTCGACGTGTACTTCGACAACGTCGGCGGGCCGATCCTGGACGCGGTGCTCGGCCGCCTGGCCCACAAGGCGCGGGTGGTGTTGTGCGGCGTCATCTCGAGCTACCTGACCGGTGAACACCCCGGCCCGGCCAACTACGTCAACCTCCTGTCGAAGACGGCGCTGATGCAGGGATTCAACGCGCTCGACGAATGGGGACGGTTCGAGGAGGCGTTCGGGCCCCTTCGCCAGTGGGCAGACGAGGGGCGGCTGGTGCATCGCCAGACGATATTCGAGGGCATCGAGTCCTGCGTCGACGCCATGAACGGCTTGTTCACCGGCGCCAACATCGGCAAGATGTTGGTCAAGATCAGTGAGGCGGGTGGCGAGAAAATTCCTTCGTGAAACGGTTGGTTGGTCGCGAATCAAAGCGGGTATGACGAACGTCGCAATCGGTCGACTCACACATGGGAGTGGTGGCATGGGCGCTCGACGAATCGCTCGGATGCTGGGTCTGGTGGTGCCGTTCGCGGCGTTGCTGACCGGAACGATTCCCCTCGCGGCGGCCCAACCACCCGCGCCTCCACCGCCCGCACCCGCCCCGCCACCCGCCTGTCCGGATGTGCAGGTGGTGTTCGCGCGGGGAACCGGCGAGCCGGTCGGTGTCGGCGGGGTCGGGCAGGCGTTCATCGACCAGCTGCGCGCCCAGGCCGGGCCGCGGTCAATCGACGTGTATCCGGTGAATTACCTGGCCAGCGGCGATTTCGGCAACCGCATCCAGTTCGCCCGCACGGTCGTCGACGGGATTCGGGATGCGGGACAGAAAGTCGAGTCGACGGCGGCGGCGTGCCCGGACACGGAGATTGTGCTCGGCGGGTTCTCACAGGGCGCTGCGGTGGCCGGCTATGTGACCTCTGCGGAAATCCCCGAGGAGATACCGGCTGAGTACCGCGAGTTCATCCCCGAGCCGATGTCCGAGGAAGTCGGCGACCACGTCGCCGCTGTGGTGTTGTTCGGCCGGCCCTCGGATCAGTTCCTGACCGACGCCGGGGCACCCGCGATCGTCATCGGACCGTCGTATCAGGACAAGACGCTGAGCCTGTGCGCCGAGGGCGACACGATCTGCAACGGCGCTCCCATCGGTCTTCCGAGCTTCGCGCACAACTCCTACCTGGTGAACGGAATGCCCGCCGAGGGTGCGGCCTACGCGGTGGCGCGTCTCGAACCGGCTCCGGCGCCCCCGCCCCCACCGGCGCCGGCACCGTTGGCTGTGCCGGCACCACCGCCCGCGCCGGCGCCATTCGCGGCACCCGCACCCGCGCCCGCGCCCGCGCCGGCCGGCTGAGCGGTCCCCGTCGCGGTCTGCCACTCTCGAGTGGTGGACCAAGACGTGTACGACAAGGGTCGTGAGATCCGCACGGCGGTGCTCGGTGAGGCCTATGTGCAGAAGGCGGCGGACGGCTCCGACGACTTCACCGGGCCGTTCCAGGACCTGGTGACCGAGTACTGCTGGGGAGCGGTGTGGGGCCGCGAGGGCCTGTCCCGCAAGACGCGCAGCATGCTCAACCTCGCCATGCTCGCGGCGTTGAACCGCCCCAACGAACTTCGCACCCACGTCCGGGGCGCGCTCACCAACGGCGTGACACGCGACGAGATCCGCGAGATCTTCATGCAGGTCGCGGTGTATGCGGGCGTGCCGGCCGCCGTGGAGGCCTTCCGCACCGCGTGCGCCGCCTTCGACGACGCCGAACAGCGGTAGACCGCGACATGGACATCGGCTTCATCGGACTCGGCAACATGGGCTTCCCGATGGCGGCCCGCCTGCGGGCGGCCGGGCATCGGGTGGTGGTGTGCGACAGCCGCCCCGAGGTGGTCGACAGGGCGGTCGAAGCCGGGGCGCAGCGCGCGGCCTCGGTGCGCGAGGTCGCCGACCGCGTGCCGACGATTCTGGCCAGCCTGCCGAACCCGCAGGCGTCGGAGTCCGTCGCCGCCGAAATCGCCGACGGGACGTCGGCTGAACGTTTCATCGATCTCTCGACGGTGGGAAGCCAAGCCGCGCAGCGCAACAGCGCGCTGTTGGCCGGGCGCGGGATCGCCGCGCTCGACAGCCCCGTCAGCGGCGGTGTGCACGGGGCAGAGGCGGGGACACTGGCCATCATGGTGTCGGGGCCGCGGGCGCACTACGAGACGTGCGCACCGGTCTTCGAAACACTCGGGCGGGCGACGTTCGTCGGTGAGAAGCCCGGTGCGGCACAGACGATGAAGCTCGTCAACAACGTGATCGCGGCGACGACGCTGGCTGTCACCGCCGAGGCGATGGTCGCCGGTGTGAAGGCCGGGCTCGACGCCCGGGTGATGATCGATGTGCTCAACGCGGGTTCCGGTGGAACCCATGCCAGTCGGGACAAGTTCCCGCGGGCGGTGCTGCCCCGCACGTTCGACTATGGGTTCGCGACGGGGTTGATGGTCAAGGACGTCCGGCTCTACCTCGACGAGGCCAAGGCGCTGGGCCTGCCGACCGAACTCGCCGACTCCGTGGCCCGGGTCTGGGAGGCGACGATGTCCAGCGAGGGGCCGGAATCCGACTTCACCGCGGTGGTGAAGCCCATGGAAGCCGCCGCGGGTGTGGTGGTCGAGGGCTGACCGGGCGGCGCCGACGGTAGAGTTCGGCAGGTGAACACGCCGAAGTCGCGCGCACGTTGGGTGCGCGGGGGTCTGGTCGGTGCGTGTTCTGCCGTCTTGACCGCGACCGCGCACACGTTCGCCGGCGGTCGGCTCCCAAGCGGATCCGCCCTGATCGTCGCGATGCTCGTGTGCGCCACCGTCGGAGCCGTGGTTACGCGGCCCGCGCTCGACGGTCGCCACGCGCGGCTGCTCGGCGCTGTCGGCGCGCTGATCCTGGCGCAGCTCCTCGGCCACCTGTCCTTCGTCGTCGCCGGCGGCCATGTCCACGCGGGCGCCGCCCTGGGGTTGACGCCCGCGATGACCGCGGCCCACGTCGGCGCCGCGGTCGTCCTGGGTGCGGCGATCGCCGCCGTCGAATACCTCTACGTCGTCGGTGTATCCGTGCTGCAGTGGCTGCGGATCTTCGCCACATCCGGACCGCGTCCGCGCGTGCGGCGGGTGCACCGTGTCGTCAAAACCGTTGTCGCCGAATCCGTCCTGTTCAGTTACGGGCTCGGCATGCGCGCCCCGCCGCAGAGGTTGGCAACGGAGGCTTAGCCCCGCCGCGCATCGAGATCGGCCGCGACAGATGTCGCGGCTTTCGACGTACCTCACCTCACCTCAATATCCGGCTCGACGAGTGTGCTCGCCGGGCCGCCGGCTGAAGGTTTGCCATTCATGACAACGACCCCCACCCTCGGCACGCCCGCGCGTCAACGTCAGCGCGGCGTGCGTCCACTGCTACTTCGATTGCATTTCTATGCCGGCGTTTTCGTCGGCCCGTTCATCCTGATCGCCGCTGTCACCGGATTGTTGTACGCGGTCATTCCGCAGATCGACGAGACTGTTTTCCGCGAGACGGTCACCGTCGATGACGTCGGCGAGCACCGACTACCCCTCGCCGAACAGCTGCGCGCCGTGCGTGCCGCGTATCCCGACGGGGTGGTGGAGCGAATCGGCCCGCCCGTCGCGGTTGATGACACCACCCGCGTCGTGCTCGCCGTGGACGACGTGCCGCCCGACTATGCGAGAACGGTGTTCGTCGACCCCTACAGCGGCCAGATCCGTGGCGCGCTGACCACGTACGGCCAGTGGCTGCCGGTTCGCGCATGGTTCGACGAACTGCACCGCAACCTGCATCTCGGTGCGGTGGGCCGCAACTACAGCGAGCTTGCGGCGAGCTGGTTGTGGGTGATCGCACTCGCGGGCCTGGCGCTGTGGTACCTGCACCGCCGCGACACCGGGAAACTGCGTCGCATCGCGCTCCCCGACCGCGACAAGACGGGCCGTCGCCGCACCCTCTCCTGGCATGGCGCGGTGGGGGTCTGGATCATCGTGGCGTTACTCGGGCTGTCGGTCACCGGCATCACCTGGTCGCGGTACGGCGGCGAGACGGTCAACCTACTGCAGGAAAGGCTGAACACCGCTGAGCCGTCGGTGGACACCGCACTCAAGCAGTCGGCCCACACCGGGGCGGGGCACGGGCATCACGACCCAGGGACCGCCGTCGGCGACGGTGATCTCGTGCCGCACGGTGCAGATGCCGCGCTGAGCGCGGCGCTTGCCGTCGGCCTGTCCGGCCCGATGTGGATGTATCCGCCGAGTGGTGACGGCCAGGGTTGGGAAGTCGCGGAGAACAAGCGTGACTGGCCCACTCGATACGACGCGGTCTCGGTGGACCCCGGTTCCGGAGCGATCATCGACCGGGTGAATCAAGCCGACTGGCCGTTCCTGGCCAAACTCACCAACTGGGCGATCGACGCGCACATGGGTGTGCTGTTCGGGGTTGTGAATCAGGTTGTGTTGGCGCTCACCGCGATCGGGTTGATCACGATCGTCGTCCGCGGTTACCTCATGTGGTGGCAACGCAGGCCGACAAGGGGATCGGGGTGGGCGGCGGGCCGTCCGCCGCTGCGAGGCGTCCTGCGTGGAATGCACCCGGGGTTGATTGCATTGCTCGTCGCCGGCGCGGTGGCGGTGGGCTGGGCGTTGCCGTTGTTCGGCCTCAGCCTGGCCGCGTTCCTGGTCGTCGATCTCATCGTCGCAGCGGTCAAGAAGCGGGGCGTGGCGGAGGAGGCGAAAGGCGATGTCTGACAGGATCTTTCACGGGCTGCTACTTCTCATCGCAGCGACCGTTGTCGCCGGTTGCACCACCCACGGGCAACACGACGAAGGGCCGATGGCATCGGAGGTAAGCCTTGCCGACCAGTGGGCCAGTTCGGCGCAGACCGGTATGGCCGCGGTGTTCGGCACGCTCACCAACGCCGGACACCACGACGCGCGCATTGTTTCGGGACGGTCGGATGCGGCCGGACGGGTCGAGGTGCACGAAGTCTCGGCCGATGCGGGCGCCAGGACGATGCGCCCCAAGGACGGAGGTCTGGTGATCCCCGCCGGGGGCTCACGCGCCTTGGTTCCGGGGGGAGATCATCTGATGCTGATGGACCTCAAACAGCCACTGCTGCCCGGGTCCGAGGTGACACTGACCGTCGAGTTCGAGGACGGCTCGACGCTGCCGGTCACCGCCCAGGTGCGTGACTTCGCCGGCGCCAACGAGGATTACCAGCCGTCCGCAGGTGGTCCCGCGCCGCACCATGACCATGGGTGACGGAGTGGCGGACGGTCGGTTTCACCTCAACCGGCGCCGCCTTCTCGCGGGCGGTGTCGTCGCGGTGGCGGCGGGGGCGACGCTGACGCACAGCGGGATCGCCCAGTCCGCTGTTGCCACCGAAGCCGTTGACCGGGCGGTCGAACCGTTTCACGGCGAGCATCAGGCCGGTGTCGTGACGCCCCCGCAGGCGCACGCGTTGTTCGTCGCCCTCGACCTCACACCGCAGCCTCACCGCAGTCCGCGGGAGACATTGGCAGCGGTGCTGAAACTGTGGACGTCGGACGCCGAGCGATTGACTCAAGGCGTCCCCGCGTTGGCCGACACCGAACCCGAACTGGCGCAACGGCCGGCCAGGCTCACCGTCACCGTCGGTGTCGGAGCGGGCCTGTTCGACCGTATCGGGCTCGGGCGTCGTCGCCCCCGGTCGGTGGCTGAGCCGCCGGCCTTCGCCACCGACCGGCTCGAGCCGCAGTGGTGCGGAGGTGACCTACTGCTGCAGGTCTGCGCCGACGACCCGATCACCGTCGCGCACACCAGCCGGGTCCTGCTGAAGAATGTGCGCGCCATGACCCGGCAGCGCTGGCGGCAGAAGGGATTTCGTCAAGCGGCGGGCTCGGGTGCGCACAGCATGCGAAATCTGATGGGCCAGATCGACGGGACCGCCAACATCGTCGACGAGGCGGGTTTCGGCCGACACGTCTGGGACCACGGTGACGATCAGCCGTGGTTCGCCGGCGGCACTGTTCTGGTCCTTCGACGGATCCGCGCCGAGATGGACACCTGGGACGAACTCGACCGAGCCAGCAGAGAACTCAGCGTCGGCCGTCGCCTCGACAACGGCGCCCCATTGACCGGGAGCCGGGAAGACGATGCGCCGGACTTCGATGCGGCCGAGGACGGCATCCCGGTGATTCCGCCGAACGCGCACATCGCGCTGGCCCGTCCGCACCGCGACGACGAACGGTTTCTTCGCAGGCCCTACAACTACGACGATTCGCCGCCCGCCGGGCGCGTTACGGAGAGCGGGCTCATCTTCGCTGCGTACCAACGTGATCCGGCCGTGCAGTTCACACCGGTGCAGCGTCGGCTCGCTGCGGCCGATGCGTTGAACGAGTGGATCACGACGATCGGGTCGGCGACATTCGCGATCCTGCCGGGAACCGAATCGGGCGGCTACCTGGGTCAGACACTGCTGTCGTAGGTGGCCGGGGCGCTAGAAGGGACTGCTGTTCTGCTGCCAGCGCGCCTCTTCCGGCCGGGGGCCGAAGCGGCGGATGTAGTCCTCGTGCATCCGCGCGTCCTTCTTGCGCTTGATCTCGTCGACAAGGTTCTGGTCCAGCCCGTGCTGAGTCAGACGGTGCCGACGCCAGATCTTGTTCAGCGCGAGTGCCATCAGGATCGCCCAGATGTAGATCGGTGCAGTCATTTCCAGGTGTACATACAGCGATGCCGGAAGCAGCCAGAACGGAGCCAGCACGAACAGAGGTGGGATCGCCATCCGGATCATGTGGCGGCGCAGCGCGCCGGGGCCGGCCAGGTCGCGTGCCACCCACTCGCGCATGGAATCCGGAAGCCGGCGTCCGTACGAATAGGTGATGTATTGAACGATGTTGGGGCGGGCGGCAGCCACAGATCCTCCTTGAGTTGGTCAGTTGTCGAGTGCGCCCGCGGCGAGGGCGGCGGTGTTCACGCGGTTCAACACGTTGCGAAGCGCTTCGAGTTCGGCGAGGTCGACACCGAGGCGCTCGACGACGGCAGGCGGTATCTCCAGCGCACGGCGCCGTAGCCGCACACCTTCCTCGGTGAGCCGCACGTCGGTGGCGCGTTCGTCGACGGCGCTGCGTGCCCGGGTGATGAAGCCGAGCGACTCGAGGCGTTTGAGCATCGGCGACAGCGTCGCGGAGTCGAGTTGCAAAGCGCTCGCAATGTTTTTGACCGACAGCGGCTTCGTGGGCGGCGGTCCCGTCGCTCCGGTGCGGTAGTGGTCCCACAGCGCCAGCATGACGAGGTACTGGGGATGGGTGAGGCCGAGCGGTTCGAGCAGGGGGCGGTACACCGCCAGCACGGCCCGATGGGTGACCGCCAGCGCGAAGCAGACCTGCTGTTCGAGCGCGAGCGGGTCGACCCGGACCGGCATTGACGTGGACACAACTCCATCGTGTGCTAATAGTTAGCGCCCTAGCAATGTACTTCTGGTCACATCAGGGGTTTTGTCGGAGCGCCGGCGGTCGATCCTGATCGGATGTCTACGCAGAACGATCCGCCGGCGAATCCGATGGACGCCACCAAGGTCACCGAGGAACAGCGCGCGCTGCAGGACGATCTGGACCACCGCGACGACGATCCGGACGCTCCCGGTGGGCATCAGGACCGTCACGACGTCGCCGACGAGACATGACTAGACGTTGGCAGGCACGCCGAGCGCGAGAACTGCTGCATCGTCCTTGAGTCCGCGCCCGAAGCTGGTCAGGAGTTCCTTCAGCGCGTGGACGACGGTGTCCGCGGTCGCGGGTGCGCGGGCGTCCAGAAACGCGAGTAGGGCGCCCTCGTCGTCATAGCGCCGATGGCCGATTCCGGTGTTGGCCTCGGTCAAACCGTCGGTGTAGAGCACCATGGTGTCCCCGGGCGCCAGGTGGAACTTGTGGGCGACGAACCGCGCGTCATCGGTGATCCCGGCGGCATGACCCCCGACGGTGTCGGCGTAATGGGCCGATCCGTCGGCGCTGAGAAGCAGCGGTGGGGGATGACCGCCACTGGCGACTTCGACGTCGAAACCGTCGCCGCTCATAGTGAGGTTTCCGTCGATCACCGTGCACAGTCGGTTGCCGCTGATCTCGACGTCCTGCATCAGCACCGAATTGAGCACATGAAGCGCCTTCACCGGATCGTGGTCGGCGACCGCCGCCGAGCGCAGCACATACCGTGCCAGTCCCGCGACCACGGCGGCATCGACCCCTTTTCCGGCGACGTCGCCGAGGAAGAACCCCCACGTTGAGCGGGAGAGCGGGAACAGATCGTAGAAGTCGCCGCCGACGTCGTCGTCCGATGCGGTGTGGTAGTAGGCGGCGGCGTCCAGCCCCGGCGGCGGCGCGAGAAGCGGCGGAAGCAGTGAGCGGCGCAAGGTTTCGGCGAACACCTGCACCCGTCGGCGTTCGGTCTCGGCGCGCTCGCGCTGTGCAAGCAGTTCCCGCTCGTAGGATCGGCGATCCTTGGCGTCGACCGCGCTGACGCGCACCAGTTCCGGATGTCCTTCGGCGTCGAACTTCATGTTGGCGCTGAGGAATATCGGTAGCCGCGTCCCGTCGGCGGTCAGGAAATCCACCGTCACGCCATCGAGTTTTCCGCTCATCCGCAGAATCGCCCGGAAATGGGTGTCGTAGTGCACACGTCCCCCGACGGTCAACAAGTCGGTGATCAGCTTGCCGTGCAAGCTATTACGCTCGTAACCCAGCCAGTTGGCCAGTGTCGCGTTGACTCGGATGATGCGGCCGTCCGGATGGGCGATCGCGTTGCCGGTGGGCGCGTTCTCCCAGTGATCGTCGAAATCGAACCCGGTCATGTCGGAAGAGCGAACTTTCCGATCGCTTGGGCCGTGACATCCGGATCGCTGACGTGGGGGCAATGGCCGGTGGCGTCGAGTGTGACCAGATGACTACCTGGAATATGTTGGTGCACATACGCTCCGACGGATCGCGGTGCGATCGCATCCTCGGAACACTCGAGGATCAGCGTGGGCACAGGGACCCGCGGGAGGTCGGTGCGGTTGTCGGCCAGGAACGTGGCGCGGGCGAACACCCGCGCGCAGTCGGGATCGGTTCGGCAGAAGCTCGATTCAAGTTCCTCGGCCAGCTCCGGCCGGTCGCTATTACCCATGATCACCGGGGCCATGGCACGCGACCAGCCGAGATAGTTCAGTTCAAGGGACTCCAGAAGTTCGTCGATGTCGGCCCGGGAGAACCCGCCGCGGTAGTCGTCGTCATCGATGTAGCAGGGCGAGGGAGTGACCATGACCAGCTTGGCGATTCGGTCGGGCTCCCTGATGACCGCGAGGACTCCGATCATCGCCGCCACCGAGTGCCCGACGAAGGCCACGTCGCGCAGGTCGAGTTCGCGCAGGATTTCGACGATGTCGTCTGCGTAGCCGTCCAGCGACGAGTACTTGGTGTCGTCCCAGGCCTTCGGGTCCGCCGCGCCGGAGCCGACGTGGTCCATCAACACGATGCGAAAGTCCGCCTGCAGTCTGTCGACGATGAGCCGCCACAGGTTCTGGTCACAGCCGAAACCGTGGGCCAGGAGAAGCGTCGGACCGCTGGCGCGGCCAACGATCCTGATGTTGTTCCTGGTCCAGACGTCCATGACCAGCAGCTTAAAAGCCGTCGGCATGCACTGTGCCGCCCACCGCCGCCCGGTCGCGTCGCCGGCGGGTTTCGGCTGGTCATTACCAGGGTATACGGGTTGGTCAGGTTCAGATCCGCGAGCCGCGTTTTCATTTTCTAGGGACGGACGTACCCGTGGCTGGACCAAACTCCGACTATTCAGACGTGACAGAGATGTTCCGTCAGCTCAAGACCTTCGACGAAGGGTCGAGCGCCTATCAGCGGCAACGCGATTTGATCTGTGAGCGGTGCCTGCCGTTGGCCGACCACATCGCACGTCGCTACCGCAACCGCGGTGAAGCACACGAGGATCTTGTGCAGGCAGCTCGTGTCGGGCTGGTCAATGCGCTGAATCGGTTCGATGTCGACAACGGAGCGGAATTCCTGTCTTTCGCCGTACCGACGATGATGGGCGAGGTCCGTCGGCACTTCCGCGACCACGCGTGGGCGGTGAAAGTCCCGCGCACCGTCAAAGACCTCCAGATGCGCGTGAACAAGGCGACCGCCAAGCTGGCGCAGGGCCTGGGACGCGCACCGACCGCGACCGAGATCGCCGAGCACCTCGGGGTCGATCGCGAGCAGGTGGTGCAGGCGGCGATCGCCGGGGCGAACTATTCGACGCTGTCGACCGATATACCGGCGATGCGCGATGACGACTCGACGTCCATAGGTGACAGTTTCGGTGGTGACGACACCGGCTTCGACAAGGTGCTCGACGTCGAGACGGTGCGGCCGTTGATCGCGGCCCTCCCGAGCCGCGAACGCGACGTGCTGACGTTGCGCTTCTTCGAGGACATGACGCAGAGTCAGATCGCCGCGCAGATCGGCTGTTCACAGATGCATGTGTCGCGCCTGCTCGCAAAGGCGTTGGAAACGTTGAGAAGTCAGGTCAAGGCATCTTTCCTCGCCGCGGCCGGCTGATCTCGGCCGTCAGTCTTGGAACAGTCAGCTCAAGCGACAGCTAGTGTTGCACCCTGTTGTGAATTACCCGCTCGAGCGCTTCGATGTCAGATTCGATCTGCCGCGACAGCCAATACACCAGTACGAACCCGGCGATTCCCCCAATGCACAGCGCGCGGATCGGCACGATGACTTGCGCGATCTCGGCGGGAGTCAGGAAGGTCACGGCAACGACGCCGAGCAACGGCACGGAGGCCGCGACCGCCAAATAGCGTGGTAGTCGACGGCTGAGTGCTCGTAGCTGTTCGGCTTCCTCAGGGTTTGTCTGTCCGTATGCCACTAGTTCCGGATAGACGCTTCGCACGACGTAGAAAGTCAACAGGAAGAACGGATACGCGGTCGCGATTGCGCCGCAAATCGTGATCGACCCGAAGAAATGAATCGCAGACCTACCAGAGATGCCGTCGGCGGCCAACTGCATGGTGAGCGGAAATGCCAGCCCTAACAGCAACCACAAACCGAACACTATGAATACCGCCCGATCGCCTGCGACAAGACAGTCGCGGCGCGTTCGGGCCAAGGTCTCTGCAGGGGGTGCCGGTCCACGTCGTAGGCGGCGTGGGACCAGGATGATGTAGCGATACCAATAGAGCAGGACCGCGGCGCCGAGCGGAAAGGACACCACGTTGGCCACCGCGGTGACCAGCATGAACCGGCCCTGCGCATACTCGGAAAGCTGACTGACGATAAGCAACTGATTGTGCTGGATGTTGTACGCGCTGGCCAGCAGGTTGGGAATCATGATGGCTAGGAACGCAATTGGTAGGAAGAACGGCCGTAACCGCATCCGCCAGCTTCTTGCGGGTGGGTCCAGCAGGTCACGAGCTCGCGGGTCAAGACACAACTGGAGTTGCTCGGCGAGTTCGGCGCCCGAATCCCAGCGCTGGTCACGATCGGCGCTCAACGCCTTGAGGAGGACCCTCAGCAGTGCGGAGGGGCAGTTCCGAGGTACCGCAGCGAGGGCCGTCGGCGACACCCCTTGAGCGCGAGTAGTGAGCATCAACTCGATCGCTGTGATGTCACCTATCGCTCCGGCCGCCTTCACCCGAGCAGCTTGTGCCGCTGAATCATCGAATGGTTTGCCCCCGGTCAGTAGTTCCCACAGCACGACGGCAAGGGAGTAGATGTCGCTTCGGGCATCGAGGCTCGCCATGTCGAGGGTGTGTCCCGGCTGGCAAGCTGCGAGTTGCTCGGGCGACATGTAGGAGAGTGAGCCGCCGAAGTATTCGAAGGGACTTGCACCCGTTACGTTGCGGGCGAAGCTGATGTTGAAGTCCGCGAGTTTGGGCGTGCCGTCGGCAGCGAGGAGGACATTTCCCAGCTTGATGTCGCGGTGCAATACGCCGTGTGAATTCGCATAGTCCAACGCCTCAGCGAGCCGCTTCCCCAGCCACGCGACGGTGTCTGGCCAGGGGAGGGCGGCGAGTTCGGTCCGGGTCGATGACTCTGTGGGACGGACTTCCCCGCGCGCTTCCAGTGCTTCGTCCACCGCACGAAGCAACGCCCGACCGGATTCGGGTGGTTTGTTGTCACGATGAACCGTTTCAACAAGATCCAGCAGCGTGCCCCCAGGGAGATACTGCATGTACAGGAGCCGCCAGTTCTGTGCGCGCAGGATTCGCTGGTCGAAAACCCGGACGATGTAGTCGTGATCCAGCTGCGCCAACGTCTGTGGTTCATGGCCCTGGTTAGCGGATATTTTCACCGCAACCAGTCGTTGCATTGACCGTTGGCGGGCCAGAAAGACTCTCGCGAATGCGCCGGTGCCCAATTCGAGCAGCAGATCGAAGTCGTCGAGCTGTTGACCGACCTCAATTTTCGGGATGTCGGCCGATGAACGGAACCCAGCGGACGACGGCTCGTATGTCCCGGTGCGAGTTCCGCTTTCGCCGGCGACGCCCGTGGGCGCTTGAGTTTGAGTCAATTCGAACGGATAGTCGGCGGTCGAATCAGTCATGACAACCTCGTTCCAGGTTGTCTTATCGTATCGGCGGAATTGGAGGCCCAGGAGTTCTTGACGCAACCCCGCCGAAGTGCGTCGATCCTGCAGCAGGGTCGTCGATCAAATCCACGACCCTGCTGAAGAAGGTGGAGCCCCCTGTCAGGATTGAACTGACGACCTACGCTTTACAAGAGCGTTGCTCTACCACTGAGCTAAGGAGGCCTGCGGGCATCGAGTTTATCGGGTCGCCGGATCGGGGAACTCCGCTGCCCGTGACTGTCAAGGACGATCTACTCGCCGACTTCCCGCAGGTGTACCCGGGCCTCACGCGGTCCGAGGTCGAGCAACTCCTGACGCTGCTCGACAAGGGAGCGACCGCAGGGGGCCTCGGCCTGAGCATCGCCACCGCCATCAAACCGCTGGTGCCCGACATCGCCCAGCGCATCGAGTCCTATAAGCAATCCGATGTCGACGACTATGTGCGGATGCTGCGGGGAGCGGTGGTGTTGTTGCTGCAGCGTTGGCAGCCCGAAGACCAGCCCCCGACTCCGGACAGCGTGTCAGCGGCGATCAAGGCCATCGAGGCCGACGCCTGAGTTCACTCCTCGACGTCGATGATGCGTTGAGAGGTCACTGTCCTTGACGACGTCCTGGCGCGCGGCCGTCGGCCGGGCAGCGGAATCCGGTCGGCGATATTGCTCAGCGGGTTGACGACCTGGCTCAACGTCACGACAGCGTCGTGCAGCGCGTCGATCGTCGGCGCCAGCGCTTCGAGGCCGGGCGCGAGCCGGTTGAGTGTGTCGGCGACGTCGGCGAGCTTGAGCAGCGGACCGTCTGGATCGGTGAGCGTGTCCAGCAGGCCGTCCTCGGCCAGTAGGCGGTCGGCCACGCCGTCCTCACGCAGCACCCGTTCGACGAGACCATCGTTGGCCAGCAGCTGATCGGCCAACCCGCCCGGTGCGATCACCCGCGACAGAGCACCGTCGTCGGTGGTCATCCTGTCCACCAGACCGCCCTCGGCCATCAGCTGGTCCACCAGCCCTCCGGGGGCCACGGCCCTCGCGACCGCACCGTTCTCCGCGGTTACCCGATCAAGCAGGCCACCCTCGGTGGTCAGCTGATCGATCAGTCCGCCCGGTCGCAGCAACCGGTCCAGCGGTCCGTTGGGGGCCAACGCCCGGCCCAGCGGGGCGTCGTCGTCCATCAGACGTGCCAGCCGATTTGCCCGCTCGACGGCGTCGTTCAGGCCCAGCATGGTGGCGAACGATGCCGATCCGGGCCGAGCCTCGGCGGCTTCGCCGAGCGTCCGCTGAGCCATGCTCACCGCCCCGGTCGCCATGGCCAGCCCCGCGTCGGCGACCGCCAGGGCGGCTCGCGCCGGTGCGGTCGCGATATCGGTCAGCGCTTTGCCGAAGTTCATGACTTCAGTCTATGGACGGCGCAACATCAAGACTCACAGCTAGTACACAGCCTGTTCGCAGGAACATCACTGGCGGAAGACGGACAGTGAGTAGGTGGCCATGCCTGCACTACCGGAGAGCACACCGGAGGCCAAGATCCTCGTCGTCGACGACGAGGCCAATATCGTCGAGCTCTTGTCCGTCAGCCTGAAGTTCCAAGGCTTCGAGGTCTACACCGCCTCTAACGGAGCCGCCGCGCTGGACAAGGCGCGTGAGATACGCCCGGATGCCGTCATCCTCGACGTGATGATGCCCGGGATGGACGGCTTCGGTCTGCTGCGACGACTGCGCGCCGACGGTATCGACGCCCCCGCACTGTTCCTCACCGCGCGTGACTCGCTCCAGGACAAGATCGCGGGCCTCACCCTCGGCGGTGACGACTATGTGACCAAACCGTTCAGCCTCGAAGAGGTGGTGGCCCGGTTGCGGGTGATCCTGCGGCGCTCCGGCCGCGGCGTCGAGGAGCCCCGCAACTCCCGGCTGTCCTTCGCCGACATCGAACTGGACGAGGACACCCACGAAGTGTGGAAGGCGGGCGAGCCGGTCTCGTTGTCGCCGACGGAGTTCACGCTGCTGCGGTACTTCATCATCAACGCGGGAACGGTGCTGTCCAAGCCCAAGATCCTCGACCACGTCTGGCGCTACGACTTCGGCGGCGACGTCAATGTCGTCGAGTCCTATGTGTCCTATCTGCGCCGGAAGATCGACACGGGCGAAAAGCGTCTGTTGCACACGCTGCGCGGTGTCGGGTACGTGCTGCGTGAGCAGCGGTGACGAAGAATGCCGACAATGAGTAGATGACCGCACGCCTGCCACTGAGGGTGGCGCTGGTGGCGGCCACCTTGTTGCTGGTGGCGTGCGGTCTGCTCGCGTCTGGCGTGGCGGTCACCACGATCCTGCGCCACACCCTGAGCAACCGCGTCGACCAAGAACTGCTGGATGCCTCGCGAGGGTGGGCCCAGGCGCCGCGCCAAGGGGCCGACGATGCGCTGGAAAGTCCGAATCCCGCACGGCCACCGACGAACTTCTACGTCCGCGGCGTCGGTGCCGACGGACACATCTGGATCGCCGTTAACGACCGAGATGCCGAACCCGCGCTGCCCGCGAACAACGACGTGGGCGCCGAACCGGTCACCATCGGGTCGCTCGGCGGCTCCGACGTGCAGTGGCGCGCGATGACGGTCCGCAGCCCCGAGGGGGTGGTCACTGTCGCCGTCGACTTCTCCTCTGTGCAAACAACTTTGCGCGAGTTGATCTATGCACAAGTGGGGATCGGGCTGGCGGTGTTGGTGGTGCTCGGGGTGGTCGGCTATGCGGTGGTGCACCGCAGCCTGCGCCCGCTGGTCGAAGTCGAGCAGACCGCCGCGGCGATCGCCTCCGGCGACTTCGATCGCCGTGTCCCACAGCGCGATCCGCGCACTGAGGTGGGCCGATTGTCGTTGGCGCTCAACGGCATGCTCGCCCAGATCCAGACCGCCATGGCGGGTTCGGAGGCCTCCGCCGAGCAGGCCCGCACTTCCGAGGAGCGGATGCGACGGTTCATCACCGACGCCAGCCACGAATTGCGCACGCCGCTGACCACCATCCGTGGATTCGCCGAGTTGTACCGGCAAGGTGCGGCGCGCGACGTCGAGATGCTGATGAGCCGCATCGAGAGCGAGTCCGGCCGGATGGGCCTGCTCGTGGAGGACCTCCTTCTACTTGCCCGCCTTGACGCGCAGCGCCCGCTCGAGCATCGGCGCGTCGATCTCTTGACTCTGGCCACGGACGCCGTCCACGACGCGCGATCCATCGCCCCTAAGCGAACCATCAGGTTGGAGGTGATCGAGGGGCCAGGCACCCCGGAGGTGCTCGGCGACGAAGCCCGGTTGCGCCAGGTGCTGGGCAATCTGATGGCCAACGCGCTTCAGCACACTCCTGAAACCGCTGGGGTCACGGTGCGGGTGGGCACCGCGGGCGACCGCGCGGTGCTCGAGGTGTGCGATGAGGGGCCGGGTATGACGGAAGAGGATGCGCACCGGGTGTTCGAACGGTTCTATCGCGCAGACTCGTCACGCACTCGGGCGAGCGGCGGCACCGGGCTGGGATTGTCGATCGTCGACTCGCTGGTTCTGGCCCACGGCGGGACGGTCGACGTCACCACAGCGCCGGGGCAGGGGTGCACGTTCAGGGTGAGCCTGCCGCGCATCGCCGATGTGGCGGCTCAGGTCAGCTGAGTCAGCGCCGCCCTGATCTTGGACTGGGCCTCGTCAAGGGATTCCGGCGACGGGTTCTGGTCGGCGTTGGCGAACCCGAAATCGGCGAGGTCGTTGGTGGGGAAGACGTGCACATGCAGGTGTGGCACCTCGAGTCCGGCGATGATCACGCCGGCCCTCTCGGCGGGGAACGCCTTGACTACGGCCTTGCCGATCAACTGGGACACCTCCATGACGCGCCCGAAGGCCGCCGGCTCGACGTCCTGCCAGTTGTCGATCTCCGCTCGGGGCACAACGAGCGTGTGGCCCTGGGTGATTGGGGCGATCGTCAGGAAGGCGACGATGTCGTCGTCTTCGTAGACGAACCGGCCGGGAAGCTCCCCGTTGATGATCTTGGTGAACACGCTCGCCATGGCGTCGAGCATAGTGACGACTCGAGGGGGCCGTGCGACACGGGCCGTGCCGCACGCCAATGGAGGTGTCATCGAGCGATCGCAAGGGTCCAGTGAAGGCAAGGACGTCAAGGAATCGCCGTTCGGCGCGGTTGACTCTGGCGGTGGGCCGAGACGTATCCCATCGTGGCGTGTTCGTCGAGTCGGCGAATCGTCAGAAGGGTGATCCGCCCCGGAATGTCGGGAGGTTCTCTTATCTGAGTGCCTCCTCGGCGTGAGGGTGCCGTTGGCGATGGTAGTAGAGCGCTTCAGCC
>NZ_BCTA01000068.1 GCF_001570485.1 Mycolicibacterium novocastrense | reverse complement strand
GACAATCTGCATACCAAAGGCTGGCTGGCCCGCGAACGCGACGGTCGGGCCTATCGCTACTGGGCAACACTGTCGCGCGAGCAGCACACGGCACGGTTGATGCGCGATGCCCTCAAGGGCGGAGGGCGGTCAGACCTGGTGCTGAGCCACTTCATCGAGCAGATCGGTCCCCGGGAGTCCGAGCGGCTGCGCACGGCGTTGCGGCGGCTGCCCAAGAAGCGGACAGGTAAACGGTGAGCATCGCTGCGTGTCTGCTGCTCTACAGCTTCGTGGTGTGCGTGGTCGGCCCGCCGATTCTGCGCCGGCTCACCCGTGAAGGGCATGCTCCCCGCTACGGTGTGGCGGCATGGCTGACTGCCATCGGCAGTGTGCTTATCAGCTGGTTGACGGCCGCGGTGCTCATCGTAGGGGACCTTGTCACCGGCGGCGAACACCGCAACGGTGTGGTGGCGTCGTGTCTTGCCGTGTTGTGCGACGTGCTGACTGGGTACGCCGGTCGCATCCCTCAAGTACTGTTGCTCGCCGCCGCAGCCGCCGGTGTCATCGCCGCGTCGCTCGCCGGTACCCGAATTGCCCGCGCTCTTGCTCGCCTGCGGGCAGGGGCGCTCGAGCACGCTGACGGGGTGCGGTTGGTAGGTCGGCCGGTCGGGCAGGACGTGTTCGTGATCGATGCTTCCGAACGTGCCGCCTACTGCGTATCGGGTCGCCCACCGGTCATCGTGGTGACCACCGGTGCGCTGGCGGCCCTCGACGACGATCAACTGGGCGCCGTGCTCGCACACGAGCGCGCTCATCTGGCGGGACGCCATCATCAAGTGATAGCCGCCCTCCGCAGTCTGGCGGTGGTCTTCCCGAAACTCTCGCTGATGACACAGGGTGCCACTGAGGTCTCGCGGATACTGGAGATGTGTGCCGACGACGCGGCGGCCCGTCGATTCGGTCACCGCACGCTGCTGTCAGGATTGATGTCACTGGCCGGCGCAGCGCCGGCAGGGTCACTGGGGGCGGCCGATGTGGCGGTGCTCAGCAGGGCCGAACGTCTGGCGGTTCCTGCAACACCGCCGACGCAGATACGCGCCCGGGCAGCGTTGACTAGCGCATCGACGCTGATGGCCGGCGGACCGTTGCTAATTCTTGCGTTGATGGCATCGGGCACGCTGATGTGCGGTTAGCTCCACGAATGTCGCGCAAGCATGAGACCAGAGGATCGATGTGGCCGCCGACCGCGCGCTGGCCTGGTAGTAGGGCAAACCGCGTGGCCGGTGGCTGCTCCGGCGAACATGTGCGGCCCGTCCGACGCAGGCCCGCAACCGATTTTAGCTCTGTCAAGCGTTGTTCAGCCGACATCATCGCCAACTCGGATGCAGACAAGTTAGAACTCTGCGGAGTCCGACATTGTCCTACTAAGACGGCCAGTAGAAGATCACGGTATCCGACTCGACCGCCGGACACGCGACCGCGAACGGGCTGGCGACAGCGCCACCGGCCACACGGCGGCCCACAGAAGGAGTTGTGATCTCTCGCCCGGAGCACGGACATGCTGACCGACACCTCGAACGGCTCGGACACCACGCCCCTCAGATACAGAGTCCTATCCCGAGCGAACACGACCCCCAGTCCGGACACGGCGAACACTTGGCCTACGTCGCTTAAGATAGCCCGGGCTCGGGCCATGACCGCCATGACGGCACGGGGACGTCCGGGGATGTGTTGCGCGGCAGGTTCTCTGGGGCAGCCTGATTTTGTCCGTACCGGTGGTGCTGTTCAGCCACATGGTCGCCGAACTGTTCGGCTACCTCGGATGGCGGGCAGCGTGGTGTCGCGTGGATCGCACCGAATCTGGGGCACGCTTATCCGTCTCCGGCGGTATGCCTTTATCTCACCGGCGGGTGGGCCCGAGCTGAAGTCCGTCGCCCGGGGATGATGCTGCTGATCGGTATCGCGTCAGCGTCGCGTTCATCGCGTCGGTGTGGTGCAGGCTAACTGGCGTATCGCGTCCCGGTATCCAAGCCGCCGGCGTTCGATGCAGGCCGATGCGGCGCGCGGGGTACTTGTCGACGGCACGCCCTTGCCCTACGCTTGGCCTACGGGGTTTCACCGTAGATGTGTGGGGTATGCGCCTGTCGTCCATGAGTTGTGGCTGTGCCGTCAGGCTGGCCGCGGTCACACGGATAGCCGCGTCTTGATGAAACCTCGCGGCACAACACCTGACAACAGTGATGGAGTGAGGCAAATGAGCACCGCGGCTGAAATGCTGGAAACCTACCCGCAGGATCTCGGCGGCATCGACCGTGCGGCATTGACGGCGTGCATCGAGGCGTGTATCGAATGCGCACAGGCATGTACCGCATGCGCAGATGCCTGTCTGAGTGAACAATCGGTCCAAGAGCTGACCACCTGCATTCGCACCAACCTCGATTGTGCAGATCTGTGTGAGACGACGGGTCGGGTGCTTTCGCGCCACACCGGCTACGATGCCAATCTGACCCGTTCGGTGTTGCAGGCCTGCGCCACGGCGTGTCAGTCCTGTGGCGATGAATGCGCTAGGCATGCCGAGCACCACGAACACTGCCGAATCTGCTCCGAGGTGTGTCGGCGTTGCGGGCAGGCGTGCGAACAGCTGCTCTCATCGCTGGGCTGATCGCTGCGAAGCCTCCCGAGGGTAGCCAGCCTGCCGATGGCATCGTTGGCTTCTGTGATTCAGTATGGGCCCGGCCCGCTTCTGCGGCATGACACGCAGAGCCTGACCTGCCCCGGTTTCCTAAACGGAGTGAGCTGGCCGATCGTCCCCATGAGGAGGAATACACCAATGGCCACAGCGGAATACGCGTCTCCGGGATGACATGCGGTCACTGCGAGATGTCGGTCCGCGAGGAAGTCAGATCCCTCGGCGGCGTCAAGCATGTCGAGGTGAGCGCTGCCACCGGCGAACTGGTCGTCACCAGTGAGGAGCCCATCGCCGATGCGGCCATAATGGCGGCCGTAGACGAGTCCGGATATACCGCCGTGCGGATGACATGAGTACCGTCCAGGTAGTGTCCACAGCGGCGGCACGCCACGATGCCACACTCAGCCGAAACCAGCCCAAGTGCTGACGCGGGTGGCGCTTACTTATTGACAAGCGTCGAGAACGGCAGCTCTCTGGCACGGCTCCCCATGGCGATTCAGGGAGGCTGCAACCGCTCGAATGGCGCCGGGGGCGGGTGACGCTCCGGACGCTTCCAGCGCCCTTCGAAAGCCGCCTCGGTATCTGCAGCCGTGGCAGTTTGCCACGAACGACACGGCTATACGCGAACTTTCGATATCTGTCTCAGGAAGTACTTTCGCTATCTACTATTTAGGTTAGTATGTGTCGGGGCGGCTGGGGCGCCGGTCCGATCTCCCTAGCTCGGGTGGCGCCTCAGTCGTTCCTTACATGCCAGCCGGCGCTGATGCGAGGGCCGTCGAGGTCACGAGAAGCATTGTCGCTGTTGCCTGTCGGTGCAAATCTGAACCGGGTCCCTTCGCCTCGAAGTTCATGCGACCGATTACTGGACGCCTTCCGCGTGCGGTGCCGCATCTGGTAAGGATGGTCGTAGAAGTACGTAGAGCAGCTGCGTATGCCTGCGGCGGCGTAAAGAATGGACAGGCAGTGCGAAATATCGTGATTGTGATGGCGGCGGCCGCAGCGATGATGCTGTTGGTGGGCACCGGCATACCAGCCGCGTTTGCAGCGGCGAAGTGTCCTCACATGTTCGGCTCCCAACAGCGAGTGGCTGACGCCGGTGCGCCGGTGGTGCAAGAGTGGACAGCCATCGATCTGCAGCGAGGCGCCGACCTCCTGCCTGGATATTCGGCAGTCGGCAAGCTGTGGGAGGCAGGCGTGTCGGTGAGCGCCATGAACGGAGCGGTCACACCGATCATCCCCAATTTTCAGGCCGTATCGCGTTCCGGCGTCCGGTATCCGGCGCTCTGGCAGGTGCCCAGCCCCAACGGAATCCCCAGTACGACCCTTGCAGACGGACAGACCTCGACGGGCAAACTGTACTTCGACGTCACCGCTGACGACCCTGTTGCCCTGATCTATACCACCGGCACGCCACGACCTGTGATGATGTGGTGCTGCAGCGGACCCATGCTCGACATGCAAATGGGGCCGGGCATGCAGATGGGCGATTGCCAGTGTAAGGAATCGGCAACGCCGTGTGCGTGCTGCGAACTCCAGGCGACCTAGCCGCATGGAACATTTCGTCGTCTGGCCAGAAACGAGGAGTCCCAAGGACGATCGGGGACCGTGTCGAATTATTCGCGAGCTCGAATGCCCGAGGCCTTTATATCAGCAGGGCCTGACCCGGCCTCAAGCGTCTTCTACGTGGTGGAGTATCCACGTGCCCGCCCATCGAAGCGCCGGCAACGAGAGCAGTGGTCGCGTATCGGGGCGCGACCTGCGAGCTCAACACTCCCACGACCATCGGACTACGGAACAGCGTGGTAGCGAGCACGCGAACGCACAAGGAAACAAGACAGTAGGAGAGGTGGCCGCAGAATGCATGGCGATGACGGGTGGATGTGGCATGACGGCTGGAGCTGGGGCGGCTGGGCGTTAATGGTTATCGCGATGGTGTTGGTGTTGGCGGCGATCCTCACGGTCGTGGTGCTGGCCATGCGCTTTCTGACTCGTAACAGCACTTCCTCGCCGCCTCGTTACTCACCCTTCGGCCCGGCCGAAGATGTGCTCGCCGAACGCTACGCGCAGGGTGAATTGGATGACGACGAGTACCGTCGGCGCCTCAGCGTGCTCAGGAAACATAGAGCAGCACCATGAACGGCTTCCGTCTGGCGCTTGGGAAGTCTTTTGCCTTCGGCGAGACCGGCTGTGTTCCGATGGACTCACTATGTGCCGCATCGGCTGAAGCCAATTTCAACCATGAGTAAAAGGGGAGTTCCGCTACATCCGATGGCCCTAGTCGTGACGCTGGCAATGGCATTGACGGGTTGCTCAGGCGAAGCGGATGGACCCGCGAGACAGGAAGGCGCATCGCCCGAGCCAGCTGGCAGCGTAACCGGCTCGGTATGGGTAGCAGATGAGGACGGCGACAGCATCACGGTCATCGACGCTTCGACGAACGCCGTGATCGCCACGCTCGACGGGATCGAGGAGCCGCACAACATTCAAATGGGCCCTGGCGGGGACACCGTGTACGCGGTCAGCGGTAGCGAAAATCTGTTGGTGGCGATCGACGCAGCGACATTTGCGGTCAAGGCAACCGCCCCAACCGGTGCAGAGCCTGCGCACGTCATCGAAGCCAACGGCAAGGTCTACGTGACCAATGCAGCAGATGGCACCGTGTCGGTGTACCGGGCCCCTGAACTGCAGCCGACCGGCGGCATCACGCTTGGCGGGATGCCGCACGGTCTGCGACCCGCCGGCGACGGCTCGGTCATCGTCGTGGCCAACACCATGGCCGGCGCGCTCGATGTGATCGACCCCGCCACTGACACGCTGTTGGGTGCGGTTCCCGTGGGCAGGGGCCCGGCTCAGGTGGCCGTCACCGCCGATGGCCGCTACGCCTACACAGGGATCAGTGAGCCGTCGTCGGTGGCGAAGGTGGATCTGGCTACTCGGACGGTGGTCGGTACCGTACCCGTGCCGACCCCTCCAGTCCAGGTCTTTCTGGCTCCCGATGGAGAAACCGTCGTGTCCGCAGACCAGGGCACACGGGACCGACCGGGAAACACCGCGTCGGTGATCGACACCCATTCAATGACCGTGCGCAGCAGAGTAAACACCGGTTCCGGACCCCACGGTGTCGTTATCGATGACACCGGCACACGGGCATGGGTGACCAATAGCTACAGCGACACGGTCTCGGTTATCGAATTAGCCACGTCCTCGGTGGCCGCAACGGTTCCAACCGGCGCCGAACCCACCGGCATCAGCTATTCAATCCGCCGCCCCGCACCGGGCGCGTCCACAACCACGACATTGAAGTTGCCAGAACCGGCTACCAGCAGTCAAGAAGAGTCGCCCGACGACCATGGGCATTAGCCACAGACCACACCGACTGCAGTTTGACAGGCGTTCAAATCGGTCGCGGCCAGCGACGGGCTTGCACGCATCGCATGACCACACCGCTCGCCACAGGTGGACCGACCGGAAGTCATACTAACGAGGTATCAGCAGCACCGGGCATTACACCACTGCCGCACTCATCATGTGATCAAGACTCTTCATCACCGGGCTCGAAGGCTGGACTGATCACCAGCTCCCCGACGGCACCAAAGTGCTGCGCGCTCTCCGCGGGCACCTGTACGAGGCCAGCCCTCCCACGGGCCGTGTCATTCCGTCTGTGTAAGGCCGGGGTAGTCCATCAGCGGAGCGCCGTTCGGGCAGACAGTAAGGATGTTTTGCGGGCAAGACCACGTCAGGTGGCGGGTACGGCGGAACGCGCCTCGGCGATTGGCGGAGACGTTTACCGCTGAGACGTCTACCGCCCGAGTTGGATTCGCTGATCAAGGATGCGGTCAAAGAGGGAACCACGATCGACGGCGCTGATGGTTTGCGAAACGAGTTGACCAAGGCCGTGCTGGAACGCGCGCTGAACTCGGAGCTGACCCATTATCTTCGGGTATGAGGCCGGCGATCCGGCCGGGCCTGGCTCCGGGTATTCCCGCGAACGGCACGACGCCGAAAACGGTGACCACGTTCAATGGTCGCGTCAAGATTGACTCGCCCCGCGACCGCACGGGTCGTTTGATCCGGCGATTTGCGGCGAAGAAAGACCGCCGGTTTAACAGCATCAATTCCATTGTGCTGTCGCTGTATCCGCGCGGCGTAGCTACCCCCGATATCGTGATGCACCTGGCCGAGGTGTACGCGTGTCGGTGTCGCGGAGAGCGGATCTCCAATTTTTACCGAGGTCGCGGTCGATGAAATCAAGGCTTTGCACTCAACACAGCGAGGGCACGATGTTCCTGCAGGAAGTCGTCATCGAGGTAACCGCGGGGCTCGCTCGCCGTCTTCATCCTCGTCGGGGCCGTCATTGCGAACTGAGCGCGAGCCACATCGCAAGTTCACGCCCCCGGGGCGACACGCCGGAACGTTCGTTTTCTAGATGTCTGACTCGTCCCGGATCGCAGGGGTGTGTGGTCGTCTTCGGAAACTGCGGCCGACGCGCTGTGACTATGGGTGACTGCTTGCATTACCGTCGTGGCCGGTCTTGGAATGCGGGATCGGTTGGGGGGGCAGAGTTCCCGGATCCCGCCCCAGGCGGGCGCATTCCGGGGGTGTAGTGCAGGGCCGCCCCAGCACCGCTGGTACGTCGGGGTTCCCGGGGATGGCGCCTTGCGGTGTTCTGGGAACGAGGTGGGGCACACACGTCCCGGTCAACGGATCTGGTTCCTCGCCGGATACACACGGTTGCGCTGACGCGGTCGGCTCGCTGGTCACAGCCGGGACCAGGGCCAACAGGAGGAGCCCAGCAGCGGCTGCAATCCACACCCTCACAAAAAGCCGCCGCACGGGATTGTCGATAGCCATCACGATGCTCTCTGTCGTTTAGGCCCGCTGGAAGTTTCCATTGGGTGACCTAGTACTAACAATGTCCATATTAGCGATGGTGGCGTCCCGCGCAAGGCCGTCAACGACGTCTGCGAGGCGGCCCCTCACCGGTTGCGCCCTGCTCAGACATGACGGCTTAGTCTTAGGCCTGCCAACGGCTCCGAAATGCGCCGGAACAAACTGAGCGCATCGCACCAGGTCCCGATCTCCGTACGTGTCCGTGCGCACCCTTGAGGTACTATTTGCATCATCAGTACGTGACATATCAGTACTATCTATACCAGTACTAGAGTCATTAGGGAACCTAAATAGCCGCGCCAGCCCGGCGCCTGCGCATCGACGTCCCCGACGGAGGTTGAGTAGTTGCAAAACGGGGCCGCTACGCGGGGCATTGCGATCGAGGAGACTATGCCAACACCGCACTGCGATCCGGTAAGTGCGTCGTCTCTATGAAGACAACCAGCGAAGCGTATTGCGAGATCTAACATGATGTGAGCAGGTACCTTGGGACTGGCGGTCGGTCGCCACGAGTCGAAGTTGGGCTCGCCAGTGGCCGGGCGGTTGAAGCAATGAGAGCTTTCGGCCCCGCGTGGTGATCAGAAGTCCTCTTGCCGGTGTCGCACTTCTAAGTCACAGTCGTTGTTCATACACACAGAATGCATACATCGAGGGGACGTCAGGTGATTAACAAGAGGTTGAGCATCACGCGCGTGAGCTCAGCATTGGCGGTGTTCGGCGTCATCACCTACGTGGTCTGCTTTATCTGGCGGGCTCTGGCGCACTCGACGTTTACCGACAGTGCCTTTGCCGCCGCATTTCCCGGCTTCAGCTGGAGTGTCGTCGGATTCTTGACCGGCATGGGCTGGAGCATCGTCTACAGCGTTTACGCCGGGGTGGTGTTCGTCTGGGCATATAACCTGTGCTGCCGCGTCACGATCGACCGTCGTTCGCGTGCCGAACACCAGAGCGTCCGTTAAAAGCGGCACTGTCCGGCGCAAAGCTGTTGGCTCCGCAACCGTGGTAAGCGAACCAGCAAACCACGGCGCAAGCACTAGCAACAGTCGCCCGATCAGCCCGACTCATGTGGACTTCCAACGAAATTGGAGAAGTTCTGCGCGGCCTGGCATCGTCGGATACTTCAGTACTACCGGAAACCGATCGGCACATGTAGTCCACACCCGCGGCTGGTCATTGTCGCGTGTTCGACCGCGCAAGGCTCGGGCACCGTCTTTCATTCTCGGTCGACGGCGGATTTGCTGCCCGGATACGGCTGGACCAAAGTCCTCTTCGACACTGAGCCCACCGCCCACTCTGACTGAACCGGGCAGCTGAGGCGCGGATTGGCCTGGCTTGGTGGGAGGCTCATCGTTCCACATTGGTGCTCGTCGGCTGCGGCACCTCGAAGTAATCGCAATATCGCCTCCGCTGCCCTCAATCGAGACGACGCCGAACAATTGTGCGGTGAAACAGGCAACACCATAGTCCCGCTCAACTCACGATCCAGACGATCGGTAGGTCTGCAACTGACGATGGCGGCAACGATCGACAATCTCGCCGATCTCGTCAGGATCGTCGCTGAGCACAAGTAGCTCAACGTCATCGGCCGCAACCATTCCCGGCTCAAGCAGCCGTTCGCGGATCCATCGCTGCAGTCCACTCCAGTGCGCCGATCCCGCGAGCACGACCGGAAAGTGGCGGATCTTTTCGGTTTGTATCAGAGTCAAGGCCTCGAAGAGCTCATCGAGCGTTCCAAAGCCTCCCGGAAGGACTACGAACCCGTTCGCGTAGCGGACGAACATCAGTTTGCGGACAAAGAAATACTGGAAGTGAAGCTCGAGATCGACGAAGGGATTGATGCCCTGTTCTTGGGCGAGCTCTATGCCAAGGCCGATCGAACGCACGCCAGCCTCGCGTGCGCCGCGGTTGGCGGCCTCCATAATCCCGGGTCCTCCACCCGTGATGATGTCGAAACCCAGCGCGCCCAGCCGTGCAGCCAGCGCGTGCGCCAGCTTGTAGTGCGGGTGATCCGGCGGCGTGCGCGCGGAGCCGAAAACTGACACGGCGTTCGTGACGTTCGCCAAAGCCGTAAATCCGGACGTCACTTCGTTCCGAATCCGAGTCACCCGGTCGGGGTCACCGCCGGCGAGTAGAGCGAAGTCCGGTCCCAACCAACGCAGCAGTTCCTCGTCGCAAGTCGCTGGAGGGTGCTCTGTTGATTCTGGCATCGCCATGATGGTCCCACGGGCGGCGGACATACATCTCACCGATCGACGGAGTCCTCCGCGCCCAGATCAAGTGCACGCTCTCGGTATCGTCGGCGCCGCACGTGAGGGCTGATGGCGACGAGCGTGGCCGCCCGGATGGCGGTGACGGCCGCGATGTTTGAGGCCGAGATCGGCGAGGCCTGCGGCCGAAGGGTAAGCACAACGGTGGCCGGGCCGCGGTGCGTCACGGCGCCGGGAAGCGTCTACTCGCCATCGTCCATGTATCCTTCTACAACGTCTGCTGTCGGGTGATTTCGGACCGTGGCTCCGCACCCGCATGCGAAATCCGTGCAATCCGACCACGATGCTCGGTAGCTGCAGCATCGTTGAACCGATGCGAACGCGCCAAGGCGTCCACTTTGCGACGCGGAACCGGCAAGCGCCGCTGATTCGGCGGAGGCCGGCAGCAAAAGAACATCAGAGACGGAGCAGATATGACCACACAGTCGGCAAGAGTTCGGGTTGCGGTGAACGGATATGGCGTCATCGGCAAGCGGGTCGCCGACGCGGTGGCGAATCAGGAAGACATGGAACTGGTCGGTATCGCCGATGTCGACGCCGGTTGGCGAATGAGAATCGCGGAGCAAAAAGGGTTCCGAATCTTCGCCTCCCTTGACGACCGTACCGAGGCCATGCGCGATCGAGGTCTGCAAGTCGCGGGCAATCTCGACGACCTACTCCGCGATGCCGAAGTGGTAGTCGATTGCACGCCCAAACCATTGGGCGCGCAGAACGCTGAGTACTACCGCGCGCACGGGGTGAGGTTCATAGTTCAAGGCGGTGAGAAGCATGAGGTTACCGGACACTCCTTTGTTGCCGATGCGAATTACGCCAGTGCGGTAGGCCGAGAGTCCACTCGCGTCGTCTCCTGCAACACCACCTCGATCGTGCGGACGCTGATCGCGCTCAAACGCGTCGGCCTTTTGAAGAAGGCACGGGGGACGTTGATGCGGCGGGCAACTGACCCTTGGGAGAGTCACGAGGGCGGCATCATGAACACGCTGGTGCCCGAGGCCAAGATACCCAGCCATCAGGCGCCGGACGCGCAGACCGTGGATGCTGAGCTTGACGTGGTGACGATCGCGGTCAAGGTGCCGCAGACGCTCGCTCACATGCACAGCTGGTCGATTCAGCTCACCCGGAACTCCACCGCCGAAGAGGTTATCGACGCCTTCAGGCAGTCCTCGCGTATCGCGATGATCCGCGTGGACGACGGATTGACAGCGCTCAACACTGTCAAGGAATTGATGGCAGACCTCGGGCGCCCGCGTGACGATCTCTACGAGGTCGCGTTGTGGGAAGACATGGTGGCGGTGAGCGAGGGCGAAGCCTTCTACGCCTACATGGTGGACAACCAGGCCATCGTCGTTCCCGATACGATCGATGCCATACGAGCTCTGACAAGTCGCGATCAGGACCCTCAGGCGTCGATGTCGAAAACTGATGCAGCCCTTGGGATTGGTTCAAAGCTGGTGTGACGGTGCGCCGCGCTGTCACATGCGCGCCACATGGATGACCCAACCCGAAGCAATGGGCGGATGGCCGGCACCCTTTCTGGCCGACCTACCGCAACCGACCTTCCCGGACTCTCCACCTCCTGTCTTTCGTCCTTACTTTGGGAGGATTCGCCCGCGGAGAACCGCACGTTACCCCTGCTGCGGGCTGTCAACCCGATGCGCGCTACAGGGTGGAGCCGCGACCAGTTTGCGGCGCGCGTTCTATGACGAATCGCCCCGGCCCGCCGCATTCGCGAGCTTGAAAGGGAGCTTTCGACCAATCCGTAGTAGTCTTCACCTGACAGGTGCGCTTCCTCGTGGAGATTCGTTGTGTGAGTAGCTCCGATATCCTTGAGGCAGTGCACCTTTCGGGTCTACGACACCCGATCAGACCGAATTGGGTGAAAGATCGAGGTCAAGAGCCAACAACATGACTGATAGGGCGATTGGGTTGACGTGGCGCGTCCCCAAAAACCGCCGTATGCAATTTAATAGAGATGTAGATCAAGAGCTGATACCCAGTTTAGTTGCACTGCATACGTCCAGGAAAATTGTGGGGCTGCTTCCATTCCGCCATAAGCCATTAAGAACAGAAAGCGTGGAAAGTTTCTGGACTGACTATTGGGTTATTGTCCTTGCGTTTGACACGGACCCCGACATCGTTTGGCAATCGATACGCAGTTCCGCGGTACCGAGGACGTTATTGCGAGCAGAAGTTCTTCTTATTCAACCAGGCATGGATATGTACTATCCCCGAGGCGGTGGAGCCAAAAGCTCTCCTGTTTGGCACATAATGGAATACGTTGTGTCGAGATTTGAGACACGCGCCGAATATTATAGAGAGCAGTATGAGTTTTCACGACCTGTTATCACGCATTTTTGGAAAAATGACTCTGTAGAAAGGATGATTGGTTTCGAAAGGGAACGCCTCTTACAAGACGACGGTTTCCTTCCGGGGTGGGACATTATTCATATAACAGGGTTCAAACCGTCACGGTTAGGTAGGGTTGCCTGGCATCTTTTGCGATCTCTGGCCACCTTCAATGGCTATGCGGAGAGAATCGGTTACAGGTCAGCTATGGAAGTCCTCCGTTCCTGGGACAAGAAGCGAAGAAAATATCTTGTCATCGCCAGGCAAGACTATGCGCATACATTGCCACTATTTTGAAGATTGCTAATAATCCCGGAGGCTCGTGTGACCGTTTGCAGCCAGCTTGTTCGGTTCAATACGACCGATACGTTCCGATGATCATCGGGGTCAGTACATCCTTTTTCCGTGAGGGCAGAACACTTTGGTTAGGTTAGGCGTCGTCTGACTCGATACCCTAAGGGGTATCGTCGGTGTCAACCACGGTAGCGCTTCTGATGCGCGGAACGCAACGCCGACGGCGGAGAAAGTGCAGCGGGAGAACACATACGGCGCCACTCTCGGAATAACTGAAAATCCCGCGATCCGATGAACGGCTGGGCTTCGTCCAGTTGCCTACTTCGTAGCATCGGTCGCGCGTGCCTGTTGCCTAGCTAAGCTAGCTACTGGTGTGTGACTCGGATCGGACAGGGCCATTTCCCAGCGTTGGCCTGGGATCAGTGTTCGTGTGACATCTTCGAGGCAAACCCGGATCGGGCCGGTCGCACACGGATGAAGGTCCAGCACCACACGGTTGCTGCTGAGTTCGACGTCGATCGGTTGGCCGCGGTAGCGCATTTGGAAGGTGACGGCGCCGAGCTGGCGGGGCAGCAGTGGGTGAAGGCGCAGGACATCGTCACGGGTTTCGACTCCGGCGTAGCATCTGATCACCATGTCCGCGGTGCCGGCCATCGCACCCAAATGGATACCCGTGCGTGTTGTCCCGCCCTGGATGTCGGCGAGGTCGCTGTCCAATGCCTCGGTGAACAGGGACCATGAATGCGCACGGTCTGACCGAGCAAGCACCCAACTGTGCACCAGTCGGCTCAGGGTGGACCCATGGCTGGTGCGGGAAAGGTAGTAGTGCACGGTGCGGGGGATGAGTTCTGGTGGCAGCTGGTAGCCGAGGCGGGTGAAGACGGCCCGTAGTTCTTCGGCGGAGAACAAGTAGAACAGCATGAGCACATCGGCCTGTTTGGACAGTCGGTAGCAGTTGGTGCTGTCACCTTCGGCTTGCAAAATCAGGTCGAGGCGCCCGATGTTGCCATAACGTTGGCGGTAGCGGTCCCAGTCGAATTCGGCGAGGTCCTCATAGCCTTCGAACTGGCTGATGACGCCGTCATGAAACGGAATCCGCAGCCGCCGGCTGATCCGGTCCCATCGGTTCAGTTCCTCGGCGTTGACTGCGAGTCGAGACAGCGATGGGCCGCAGTCGCGCTGGTGTAGCAGATCAATTATGTCGCGCGCTCGTGTCAGTACCCAGGATGCGAGCACGTTGGTGTAGGTGTTGTTGCGTAGTCCCTCGCCGGGGGCGTTGGGGTAGCCGTCATGGAATTCGTCAGGGCCCATCACGCCGGTGATGTCGAAGCGGTCATCAGTTGCGTCGTGGGTGGCAAGGTCGGCGAAGAACCGGGCGACCTCCACCACGATCACGGCACCGTGATGGACGAGGAAATCGATATCGGCGGTGGCTTGGTAGTACTGCCATACGCTGTAAGCCAGGGCAAGGCCGACATGACGTTGCTGGTGGGAATTGTCGGGCATCCATTGCTGGTTGCGCAGATTGAACAATTCGGTGGGCGTCTCCTCGCGGCCGTCGCTTCCGCTCTGCCATGGAAACATCGCCCCTGCCAGCCCAACAGTGCGCGCGGCGGTTTGCGCCTTCGCGAGTCGGCGGTAGCGGTAGAGCAGCAGCGAGCGGGTCAGTGCGGGTCGGCGCAATGTGAGCATCGGGTAGATGAACAGTTCGTCCCAGAAGATGTGTCCGCGATAGCCCTCGCCGTGCAGGCCGCGCGCGGGTACGCCGGCGTCGAGTTCGGGGCTGGTGGCTGCCACGGTTTGCAGAGTGTGGAAGATGTGCAGGTTCAGCGCGAGCCGCTGGCGCGCTCCGGTCAGCATGCCGATGCCGAACCGGGTCCACCACTGTTGCCATGCGTTGACGTGCTCGGCGAGCAGTTGCTCGAAGTGGGGTGCTTGTCGGATCCGGTCGGTGGCAGCTAACGGTGCTGTTGAAATGCCCCGGTCGCGTGAGGTGGCAACCGCGACGACCTTTTCTAGGATCACCTCAGCATCGGGTTCGACGTCGAGCACGAAATCATGGCCGGCCAGCGCGGCTTCGGTGAAGGCCTTTCCGTCCACCGCCGGGTCCTGGCCCTGACGTAGCCGGGTTCGCGCTGCGGTGACCAGGCTGATCCCCGACTGGTTGGTGACGGCTTCGACGACCACCCTCTCTGCGTCTGGCCGAGTCACATCGACAATCGTCAGGTGGTGATGATTCAACGGCGCGTCGTCGGCGGCGTTGCTGTTGCTCACGTCACCGTTGACCGCTGAACGCACGTGGATCCGTCCGGCCCAGTTCTCCGCCTGGATTGCAATCTCGAGAGCGGCCAGGTGTGGCGTTGCCAGCGAGTGCAGCTGTCGGCTGGTGATTCGGGTGACGCGGCCGTGGCTGTCGCGGTAACGAGTGGTGCGGGTCAACACTCCACGGCGCAAATCGAGGCGTTGGTCATGACTGATCATCTCGGTGCTTCCGGGACACATGGGTTGGCCGTCGGCTACCTGGATTCTGACGTAAGTCCAATCGGGTGCATTGACCATATGTTCGGACTCGACGAGCCGGTCACCGATATCGCTGATCACCCTGTTGTATACGCCTGCGAAATAGGTTCCGGGATAGTGAGTTTCGCCGAGAGTACTGCTCGGTGCTGACCCGCGGGTGGCCCAATAGCCGTTTCCCAACGTGCACAGCGTTTCCCGGGTTCCCTCGTGGTCGGGATCAAAACCATCGTAGCTGAGAAGCCAGCCACTGACTGCCGGGTCCGCTCCGCCGCACCATCGGTCGCCGGCGCCGTCCGACGGGCTGGCTGCACGCACGGGGTCGGTACCGCTGAGCAGACCGGTCAGGTTGGCCTGGGCCACGTCGGTCACCACCACGTCCGCGCCCGATGAAATCAGTTGAGAACGGTCGCCCGTTGTGTCCACCCCGACAATCAAGCCGATCCCCGCCGCCGCCGCAGTGCGCACACCCGCCGCATCGCGCGTCACCACGACCGCTTCCACAGGCGCGGTGCGCAGGCGACGTGCGGCTTGTACAAACACTGCGCGGTCGGAGTTGTTACTGCGCAAAACCGGTGGGCCGTCGCTGCCCTCAAGGCTTTCGTCGGCGGGGAGCTCTTTGAGGACAACCGCGGTGGGTACGCCGGCCGAGTGCAAAGTGTGCACCAGCTTCGCCACTGATTCGTCCGCCCGGACCGCGCCGGCATCGATGATGACCGCGTGTAAGCCGCTGGCAAAGCGATTCTCATGATCCATTGCGCCCACCTATGTGTCGTGTGACTACGGCCGAGCCGGCGTTACCGCGAGGAAGACGGTGCATACGTCGATAGGGAGGAACTCTCAATCCGGCTTCCAAGAAGTCACGCGCTGCTGCTGATGGGGGCAGCCGTCGCGATGGTCTGTGAGTTGTCAGCCAACTGACGACTGGTGTCGCCCAGCCCGTCTTTGGTTAGTACTATCTTCGATAGTAGGAGATCTTCTCGGCGCCCGACGTGTCAACTGCGCGTTATTCGCACGCAGTGGAAGGCGAGCCTGTGAGCGATGTCGGCCGCGGTGGTGTCTCGAAGGGAGGGGTGCGGCCGTGGCGGATGGTGGTGATCGCCATAGCGTGGGGCTCCTGCTTCCCGTTGCTGGACTGGGGTCTCGACGGTGTATCGACGCTGTGGTTCGTCACCTGGCGCGCCATCGTGGCCGGGTTGGTGTTGTGGGCCCTAGGTGCAGCGGTCAACTGGACTCCTGGGGCGCCATCGCCGCAGATGAGGCTGGGTACGTGGGCGTTGATCGGCGTACTGGCACTGATGAATGTCACGGTGTCGTTTGCGGCGATGGCCACCAGCTCCACCGGCATCGCCACAGGTATGGCCACGGTGCTGGCGAATTCACAGGCGCTCCTGGTGGTCCTGCCGGCGTGGGCGCTGTTCGGCGAGCGGCCCCGAACCGCCGAAATCGCCGCGGTGGTGTTCGGGGTGGGAGGCCTGCTTATCATTGCGGTGCCCTCGGGCGGTGGCCAGGGTTACGGGCTGGCGCTGCTGGCGGCGGTAGGGGTCACGGCGGGCGCTCTGCTGGCTCGGCGGCTGACAGACGTCGATGTGCTGAAGTTGGGTTACTGGCAGTTTCTGGTCGGCGGTGCCGCTCTGGCCGTCCTCGCCGGAGTGATCGATGGGCCACCGACCGTGGGAATGTCGGCGCGCAGCTGGGTGGCGTTGTCCGTGCTGGCTGTTGGGGGCACCGCGCTGCCCTACCTGTTGTGGTTTGTCGAGCTGCGGCGCGCGTCGATCACTGCGGTGACGTCGTGGTGATCCGCCCCGGAATGTCGGGAGGTTCTCTTATCTGAGTGCCTCCTCGGCGTGAGGGTGCCGTTGGCGATGGTAGTAGAGCGCTTCAGCC
>NZ_BCTA01000067.1 GCF_001570485.1 Mycolicibacterium novocastrense | reverse complement strand
TAGAGCTACTATACGTAGTACGTACGTAGAGTACCGTTTGTGGCGCACGCCGCGGTTGAACGAAGGTGGTGAAGGTTAGTTGCGATGGCTCCTGGCTACGGCAGCCGTGCTGACTGCTTTCCTGACGCCGTCGGCGGGCACCCCGGTGGCCGCAGCTGCGGCCACCGAGGCTTTCGGCGTGATTCGTGTCCTTCCGGGTCCCGGTGAGGTGGTCGGGGTCGCCCACCCAGTGGTGGTGCAGTTCATTGCGCCCGTCGTCAATAGGAAGGCCGCCGAACGCACGGTTGCAATCACCACTTCGCAGTCGACGACCGGTGAATTCACATGGCTCGACGCCACAACGTTGGAGTGGATGCCGGCCGGCTATTGGCCGGCCCACGATACGATCGAAGTGCGAGCTGGCGGGTTGAAGACCGAGTTCAGCACCGGTGCTGCGGTGGTCAGTATCGCTGACATCGATGCGCACACATTCACCGTCGAAGTCGACGGCGAGGTGGTCCGTGAAATGCCGGCATCACTGGGTAAACCCGGTTTCGAAACACCTGTCGGTGACTTCACGGTGTTGGAGAAGCAGCGCAACGTCGTGTTCGACTCACGCACCATCGGT
>NZ_BCTA01000066.1 GCF_001570485.1 Mycolicibacterium novocastrense | reverse complement strand
TAGAGCTACTATACGTAGTACGTACGTAGAGTACCGTTTGTGGCGCACGCCGCGGTTGAACGAAGGTGGTGAAGGTTAGTTGCGATGGCTCCTAACCACGGCAGCCGTGGTGGCTGCTTTCCTGACGCCGTCGGCGGGCACGCCAGCCGCCGAAGCTGCGGCCACCGAGACTTTCGGCGTGATTCGCGTCCTTCCGGGTCCCGGTGAGGTGGTCGGGGTCGCCCACCCAGTGGTGGTGGAGTTCATTGCGCCCGTCGTCAATAGGAAGGCCGCCGAACGCACGGTTGCAATCACCACTTCGCAGTCGACGACCGGTGAATTCACATGGCTCGACGATGCAACGTTGGAGTGGATGCCGACCGGCTATTGGCCGGCCCACGATAGGATCGAAGTGCGAGCTGGCGGGTTGAAGACCGAGTTCAGCACCGGTGCTGCGGTGGTCAGTATCGCTGACATCGATGCGCACACATTCACCGTCGAAGTCGACGGCGAGGTGGTCCGTGAAATGCCGGCGTCACTGGGTAAACCCGGTTTCGAAACACCTGTCGGTGACTTCACGGTGTTGGAGAAGCAGCGCAACGTCGTGTTCGACTCACGCACCATCGGT
>NZ_BCTA01000065.1 GCF_001570485.1 Mycolicibacterium novocastrense | reverse complement strand
GTTGCAATGGATAACCTTCAGACACTAGCCACGTGACCTGCGGAAACGCGGAGATCCGTCACGGCAGCCGGGCAGGACCCCCAGAGAAACGCCGGCATGAGACCCTCGGCTACGTTCCACCAGCCGAGTACGAGGCCGCCCTCACTGGCGCCCCACACCCTGCGAGCCAGCAATCCCCGGCCCTCGCAACCAAGTAGGAACCAAAACCTGGGGTACTTCATCGGCTCCGTCGGTGATGCGCTGGACAAGGGCTTGGCTTCATAGTGCACCTCCTGTAGTGGGTTAGGTTAGAACTCGTTTTCTCAATGGGCTGCCTTGTCGAACGGTGAGGCGTGGATCACCCGTAATCGCTGGTTCGTAGAGCCGTTCGTTTTTGTCGTTTGCCTTGTGGGAGTTGAGGATTCCGGCTTTGGTCCAGCTCTTGACGGTACTGGGGTGCACTCCGAGGCGCTGCGCGAGTTCGGTTGTGGTGAGCAGGCCTTGGGCGCGCAGCCGGTCGGCGTGGCTAGGGAGATGATACTTGCGGCGAACGTGCACGACGATGCTGGCGGTGAATGGTTTGTTCTCGCCGGAGCGGTGACCGGCGGCGTTGAGGGCGTCGGCGGTCTGGGCGTCGGTGTGGGTGTCGAGGAGCCGGTCGAGCTCGGCGACGGTGTCCTTGTGGGTTTGACGGGCTTGCCAGGATGTGGGTGGGATCGCGACGACGAGGCTGTGGGTTTGCCCGCCGCGGAAGCGGACGTGCAGGTGGATGCGGTCGGTCTTGTGCAGGGTGACGTCGTCGACCAGCAGGCGAACCATGCGTTTGCGGTCGCGCTGGGCGGTGTTTGGGTTGGACCAGAGTGCGGGGAAATCTGTTGCCAGGGAATGGATTCGGTTCTTCAGCTCGTCGGTGAGGGTGGCTGTGCCGGCGGCGCTGGCGCGGTCGTAGTCTTCGCGCGCGGTCTGCAGGGCCCGCAGCGCGTCGTTCCAGTCGGCTTCCAGACTGTCGGCGACGAGCCGGTTGTCGGGGTCGACGGCCAGGTAGCGGCGCCGCGCCAGGTCGGCGCGGTGGCGGGCACGCTCGACGTGCCCGCGGCGCAGTGCGTCGGCTTCGGCGGCGCGGGTGTCGAGTTCGGCCTGCACGGTCAGCGCGACCTCGAGCGCGTGCGGGGTGAGGGTGCCCAGCAGCAGGTTGGCGACGGCGTCGTCGACGGTGCCGCCGGGGATGGTTTGGCAGCGTTGCCCACCGTCTTGGATGCAGCGGTTCATGCATTGGTAGTCGGGGACTTCGACGCCGCGGCGGGTGTGGTAGCGCACCGTCATCCGGCGTCCGCAGCGCCCGCAGATGGCCAGGCCCTGCAGCAGCGCGGTGCCCTCGCGGGCGGGGCCGGGGGCGCGGTCTTCGCCGTACGCGGTGGCGTTGCCCAGTAGCAGCTTTTGGTTGCTCTCGTAGGTGTCCCAGTTGATGTAGCCGGGGTGGGCGTCGTGGATCAGCGCGATCCATTGCTCGCGCGGTACGAGCTGGTAGCTCTTCTTGCCGGTGCCGGTGAGGCGTTCGCGACGGCGGCCGTAGGCGAACGCGCCGGCGTAGCGGGGGTTGTGCAGGGTGCGCAGCACCCGCCAGTGCTGCAGCGGCATCCAGGCCAGCTCGCCCTTGTGCGCCCCGGTGCGCACCCGCACCGGGAATAGCAGCTTATCGGCGTTGAATTGCTGCACAGTCGCGCGCGCCGAGCCGGTGCGGGCGAACAGCGCGAACAGGTGCCGGATGGCTTGTTGCACACCGGTATCCGGGTCGAGCATCACCTTGCCGGTGGGATCGTAGATCAAGCCGACGGGCAGGCCCATCTGCAGTTCGCCGCGGCGGGCCTTGGACAGCTGCCCGCCGATGAGCCGGGCTCGGATGAAGTGCAGTTCGGCCTCGCTCATGGTGCCCTTCAGGCCGAGCAGCAGCCGGTCGTTGAAGTCGGTCGAGTCATACAGGCCGTCCTCGTCGCAGATCAGCGTGGACGACATGGCGCAGATCTCCAGCAGCCGGTGCCAGTCGGCGTTGTTGCGGGCCAGCCGCGACACCTCCAGGCCCAACACGATCCCGGCTCGGCCCATACTGACCTCGGCGACCAGACGCTGGAAACCTTCCCGGTCGGCGGCGCTGGCGCCGGACTGGCCTTGATCGGTGTCGATGGTGACGATCCGCTCAGCTTCCCAACCCAGAGTGATCGCCTTCTGCCGCAACGTATATTGACGCGCGGCGGACTCGGTGTTGGTCAGTACTTGCCGCTGTGTCGACTGGCGCACGTACAGGTAGGCGGTGCGGGCCAGGTGCGCGCTGGTCACCTTCGCCGCGGTCTGCTCACTCATGCCCGCTCACCCCTGTGTGGCGACGGCCAGCGCCATCGAGGCCAGCAGCCCGACCAACTCGGCGTCCACCCCGCCACCGGCGGGCTGGGCCGAGCGGGCGGGCGTCGGCGGCGGGTGGGTCGCGGTGGGCGCCTGGTGCACCCGCAGCCACGCGGCGACTCCGCGCTGCTGCAACACCCCCAGCCCCAGCCGCCATCCTTCGGTGTCACCGCAGAGCGCCTGGGCTCGCAGCCGCTCATAGCCGTCGACGAAGTCGGATCGTTCGCCAGCCGGATCGTCGATATCATTGTGCGCCTCCACTTTTGGAATTTTCAGCGCGGGCCAGGGCCCGCTCCACCGATCGCGGGTGCACCCTGATCGCGAATTTGGCCGCGATCGCATCAGCCAGATCCGCCGATCCCAGCCCAGGATCCTGCTCACGCAGCCGCTGCGTGTAGGCGATGACCTCGTCGGTGAGCTTGTGCGCGCGCCGCGGGCCGGGTTTGGCCGGCACCAGCCCGCCCAGCCCGTCACGGTCCACCGCGGCGGCGGCCTCGTAGAACGACGGCCGGGACAACCCGAACGCGGCCGCGGTCTGCGTGACCGGGGCACCGTCGACCCGTACCCGGCGCACCATCTCGTATTTGACCTGCACCAGATCGCGTTCATCGAGGAACTCCGAGGACGCGAACTGTTCGTCACCCACCGCCTGCGGGTGGGGATTCAGCGTCCGCGTCTCGGCCAGCGCCGCCTCCTTCGCATCCGGCTTCCGCTTGCGCATCACAACCACCTCCAACTTGATGTAAACGTAATTATGCCGCTCAAGGCTGATGATCCAGACCTTCGACACGCCCAGACTATCGCGAAATCACAGCTATGTAACTCACTAACGTCAACCATTGCACTGACGCAATCGCTGCGCTGATGACAGCGACGGCATAATCGGCTTAACATTAGCGGCATAATCATGTTTACAGTCGTTCAGTCGGATACCCCGTCGATCAACCGCCGCAGTTCGACCAGATCGGCGAACCGGAACGGCGACCGGCCCGCGGCCATCGTGACGAACGCATCGGGGTCGGCGGCGTCCGTCCAACCCACTGGCAGCGAGAACTGCCGCGCGTCCCCATCCACGAAGAACACCCGATCCTCTGACCAAGTCTGTCGCACGGCGAGGAACACGAACTCCCGACCGGACCACGGATGGAATGGATGCGTCACCCGGACAGTTCGCTGATCACCAACCGAATCAAGCGCAGTTGACGACGCAGGACAACGCCTTGGTCGAGACCACCGTCGGGTCGTTCAAGAACGAGGTCATCCGTCGGCAAGGCCCCTGGCGCGACGTCAACCAGGTCGAGCTGGCCACCGCCGAATGGGTGCAGTGGTTCAACACCGAGCGGCCCCACGACGACCTCGACGACTTCACCCCAGAGGCCGTGGAGAAGCTCCACTACGATCACAAATGAGAGAAATTGTCAATACCTGTGGATCGGGGTGTTTCAGGCGACCTCCGTTCCGGTGCTCTCGTCACCGTTTGAAGGCGGTGTTGGTGGGGTGAT
>NZ_BCTA01000064.1 GCF_001570485.1 Mycolicibacterium novocastrense | reverse complement strand
CGAGGCCGGGCAGGCGTCCGATGCCGGCGGTGTCGGTGCGGTCGAAGGTGAAGAAGCCAGCGACGCGCTCGCGGATGCCGCTGAGGCACACGAGGCCGCGATTGAGGGCGAGGCTGCAGCCGAGGAGTTGGCCGACGAGGCGGAGGCTCAAGCCGACGAGCCCGCTGAGGCGACTGACTCCGGTGAGCCGACCGAAGCTGCGGTTAAGGGCGAGGCAGCAGCCGAGGAGTTGGCCGACGAGGCCGAGGCTCAAGCCGACGAAGCCGGTGAGCCACCCGCCGAAGGTGAGGCGGTAGCCGAAGAGCTGGCGCGAGCGGCCGAGGCGCAAGCCGAGGAGTCGATCGACCAGGCATCGGCAGGTGCCGAGGCAGAGGGCGATGGCACGGCGGAAGGCCAGGAGGAGACTGACTCCGGTGAGCCTGCCGAGGTCGGTGGTGTGGGCACGGTCGAGAGCGAGGAGGCCAGCGACGCACTCGCCGACGCCGCTGAGGCGCACGAGTCCGCCGTCGAGGGTGAGGCGACTGCCGCGGAGCTAGCCGACGAAGCGGAGGCCGAAGCCACGGAGCCGACCGACGCGCAAGCGACGGAAGATGCCGCGACAGCCCAGGAATCGCCCGAAGAAGCCGACACTGCCGAGGTCAGCGGTGTGGGTGCCGTCGAGGGTGAAGCCGCATCCGAAGAGCCCGCAGACAATGCCGAGAACTCGGACGGCGGGCGAGTGCGCAAGTGGCTGCGCCGCCGCCGGAGGGGCTAGACAATTTTCCGGGTTTCCCCCAGCTCATCGCTCGAATGTGTCGTCGTGTCATAGGGTCCGAGTAGTATCGAACACATGTTCGAAGATGCTTCCAGCGGCGATCTCCTCACCCTCATGGGTGAAGAGGCTCGCGAGGAGGCTGCGGCGATGGGGCGCAGGCTGGCACTCGTGGCCGAACTCTATGCGCGGCGGGAGAGGGAACATGAGGAAGCGAGGATGTTCTTCACCGACGTTGCGGTCGTCGTAGCGGCAGAGATATCGCCGGTGCAGAACATCAGTCATGCCAGGGCACTCGGTCAAGTCCATGCCGCGAAGGCTCTGCGCGAGCGGCTCCCCCGGGTGGCTGAGATCTTTCGGCGGGGGTGGATCGACTACCGGGTAGTGGCCACCATCATGTCGCGTACTCAGAACGTGGAACCAGACATCATGCCCGCGCTCGACGAGGCTCTGGCTGCCAAGGCCGAGAAGTGGATGAAGCTCTCGGGTCCCAAACTGATTGACCGCGTGGACATGTTCGTGACGCGCTTCGACCCAGAGGCTGTGCGGGTGCCGCGCCGATCCGAGAACAATCGCCACGTCGAGATCGAGCCGGGGGACGCCGGAATGGTCTGGCTTACAGGCAATCTGCGCGCCGAGGACGGTGCGGCGCTGAACGCCAGGCTCGACGCTTTGGCCGCCACCGTGTGTGACAACGACCCTCGAACCAAGGATCAGCGCCGCGCTGACGCCTGTGGTCCGCTTTCTCGCATGGAGGCCACACTGCCCTGCGAATGCGGGCTTGACGACTGCCCGGCGGCCGCCGAGCGCGCGGCCGTTGAGACGGCGGTCATCCACTTGCTGGCCGAACAAGGCACTCTCGATGGAACCAGTGACAAACCCGGTTATCTGAAAGGGTTCGGAGTGCTGCCCGCTGAGTCGGTTCGCAGGGTGGCCAAGACCGCGCAATCGAAGCCGTTGGCCGTGCCCACCCCGGAAGCCAAGGGCGGCAATAGCTACCGGCCCAACGTCGCGCTGCGGGAGTTCCTCCAGTGGCGGGACCTGACGTGCCGATGGCCGGGCTGCGACAAGCCGGTGCAACACTGCGACGTTGACCACACCACGCCTTGGCCCCAGGGACCGACGCATCCGTCGAATACCAAGCACTACTGCCGGACTCACCATCTGCTCAAGACGTTCTTCCGTGGGCCACGTGGCTGGACCGAGCGACAACTTCCCGACGGCACAATCGAGTTGATCGCGCCCACGGGTCACCTGTGGCGCACCGAACCTCATGGCGCAAGCATGTTTCCAGCGCTCGGACAGTCGACGGGCGAGCTCGACGTTCCCGCGGATATCTCCGACGACACCGCCAATCGAACCTTGATGATGCCCCGGCGCAAACAGACGCGCGAGGACGACCTTCGCGACCGGATCAAGGCCGAACGCCGTGAGCGCGCCGAATTGATCGCCGAAGAAGAGCGGCAGCGGCAAGCCTGGCTGGCCGCCAACTACCAGCCCCCGCCGTTCTGACACGCCCGGCCGTGAAGAGCCGCGGAACCGTTCCGTCGAAGCTCCAGCGAATCTCCCTGAGCGCCAATCCGTTGACCGATGTCGCCACGACCGCGGGTTGGGCACGCACCCGCGCATGCCTGGGCTACACCCTGGGGCCGATGCGCCACAGAATTCTTACTGACTGGCCCACCCGTGTCTGGCATGCTGGGAGCCATGACGGAGCCGCAGTTCGGTGGTAGTGAGCATGGCAGCACGCCCCCTCAGGAGCCGAATTACCAGCCGCAATACCCGCCCCCGCCCGGCAGCGAGTACGGGCCGCCTCCCGGGGGCTACCCGTCGGCATACGGCGATCCATTGGCCCCCTACGGCCGTCACCCCATCACGGGCGAGCCGTATTCCGACAAGTCCAAACTCATCGCCGGTCTGCTGCAGCTGCTCGGCCTCTTCGGTCTGGTCGGTATCGGCCGCATCTATCTCGGCTACACCGGGTTGGGCGTCGCGCAGTTAGTCGTCGGCCTGGTCACGTGCGGTATCGGCGCCATCATTTGGGGCATCATCGACGCCGTCATGCTGCTCACCGACAAAGTCCGCGATCCACAGGGGCGCCCTCTGCGCGATGGCACCTAGCGCCGGCACGAGCCGCAGACAGCTATACGGCGCGCTCGGCACCGGCGCCGTACTGGCCGGCGCCCTGACGTACGTCGGCATCGCCGACCCGCATCGCCCGGGATTTGTCTTCCCCGCCTGTCCGTTCAAGGCGATCACCGGTTTGGACTGCCCCGCCTGCGGTGGTCTGCGCATGACGCACGACCTACTGCACGGCGACCTTGCCGCAGCGGTCGTCGACAACGTCTACCTGCTCGTCGGCCTTCCCCTCTTGCTGACGTGGCTTCTGATCCGATGGCGTCAGAGCAAACCGCTGATGAACACTCCGCTGATCGTCGTGATTGTCGTCTCGGCCCTGACCTGGACAGTGGCGCGCAATCTGCCCGGATTCCCGCTGGTCCCCACGGTTCTCGACGGGTGAGGCGATAGCCGCGCTGTTACAATCGGCTGCGGGCCGGTGCAGTCCCGGACATGAATTCTTCCGGACTGCGAAGGTGCCCCTCGATGCTGTTTTCGGCATTCCCCGAGCCCCAAGGTCTCTACGACCCCGCCAATGAAGCGGATTCCTGCGGTGTCGCCATGGTTGTCGACATCCAGGGCCGACGCTCGCACTCCATCGTCGCCGACGGATTGACCGCCCTCGAACATCTCGACCACCGCGGTGCCGCCGGCGCCGAGACCAACAGCGGCGACGGCGCCGGCATCCTCATCCAGTTGCCGGTCGAACTGCTGCGCGAAGCGGTCGACTTCGACCTCCCGGCAACCGCACTCGACGGCAGCAACACCTTCGCCGCAGGCATCTGCTTCATGCCTCAGGAGCCCACGGCCCGCGCAGCCGCCCGCGAAACCGTCGAAGCCATCGCCGACGACGAAGGGCTCAAGGTTCTCGGCTGGCGACCCTTGCCGATCGACCCTCTCGGTGCGAACCTCGGCGCCACCGCGATGAGTTGCATGCCTCACATGGAGCAACTGTTCGTCACCTCGACCAGTGAGGTCGGCGGCATCGACCTCGACCGGCGCGTCTATCCGCTCCGCAAGCGGGCCGAGCGCGAAGGCGTCTACTTCCCATCGCTGTCCAGCCGCACCATGGCGTACAAGGGCATGCTGACCACAAAGCAGTTGCCACAGTACTTTTCGGATCTGCGCGACGAGCGTTGCCGCAGTGCCATCGCGATCGTGCACAGCCGGTTCTCGACGAACACGTTCCCGTCATGGCCCTTGGCGCACCCATTCCGCTACGTAGCCCACAACGGGGAGATCAACACCGTCCGCGGCAACCGCAACCGCATGCGCGCGCGGGAGGCGATGCTGGCCAGCGCCAACATTCCCGGCGACCTGACCCGTCTGTTCCCGATCTGCACGCCGGACGCTTCGGACTCTGCCTCCTTCGACGAGGTGCTCGAACTGCTACACCTCGGCGGCCGCAGCCTGCACCACGCCGTGCTGATGATGATTCCCGAGGCCTGGGAGAACAGCACCACCATGGACGACGCCGAGCGTGCCTTCTGGCAGTTCCACGCGTCCATGATGGAGCCGTGGGACGGCCCCGCCTGCGTGACCTTCACCGACGGGACACTCGTCGGGGCGGTGTTGGACCGCAACGGATTACGTCCCGGCCGGTGGTGGCGCACCATCGACGACCGCGTCATCCTCGCCAGCGAGAGCGGCGTGCTCGACGTGCCGTCGGCGCAGATCGTCGCCAAGGGCCGCCTGCAACCGGGCAAGATGTTCCTGGTCGACACCGGCGCCGGACGCATCGTCACCGACGACGAGATCAAGGCGGACCTGTCGGCAAAAGAGCCCTACGGCGAGTGGTTGCACGCCGGACTGCTCGACATCGCCACCCTGCCCGACCGCACCCGCGTGCAGCCCAATCACGCCAACGTCGTCAAGCGCCAGATCGCCTTCGGTTACACCGAAGAGGATCTGCGCGTACTGCTCACACCGATGGCCGCCTCCGGGACAGAACCGCTCGGGTCCATGGGCACCGACACTCCGACCGCGGTCCTCTCACAACGATCACGGCTTCTCTACGACTACTTCGTCGAACTCTTCGCACAGGTCACCAACCCGCCCCTGGATGCCATCCGCGAGGAGATCGTCACATCTATGGCCCGCATCATGGGGCCCGAACAGAACCTGCTCGAACCGTCCGCGGCTTCATGTCGCCAGATCGTCCTGCGCTGGCCGGTTCTCGACAACGACGAACTCAACAAGATCGTTCACATCAACGACGACGGTGAACATCCGGGACTACGGACCACCGTGCTCAAGGCCCTCTACGACGTCGAACGCGGCGGTGAAGGGCTCGCCGAGGCTCTCGAGGACCTTCGCGCGAAGGCCTGTGAGGCGATCGCCAAAGGTGCACGGACGCTGGTCATCTCCGATCGCGACTCTGACCACACCCGTGCGCCGATTCCCTCGCTGCTGGCCGTCTCGGCCGTGCACCACCACCTCGTGCGCACCAAGGAACGCACCACGGTTGCGCTGGTCGTCGAGAGTGGCGACGCCCGCGAGGTGCACCACATCGCGATGCTCATCGGCTTCGGCGCCGCCGCGGTCAACCCGTACCTAGCCTTCGAGTCGATCGAGGACCTGGTTCGCGAAGGCGAACTCACCGGCATCGAACCCGCCGCCGCAGTGCGCAACTACTGCAAGGCCCTCGGCAAGGGCGTCATGAAGGTGATGAGCAAGATGGGCATCTCCACGGTCGCCTCGTATACGGCCGCGCAGGCCTTCGAGGCGGTCGGCATCGACAAAGACGTCCTCGACGAGTACTTCACCGACACTCCCAGCCAACTCGGTGGTGTCGGCCTCGACGTCATCGCCGAAGAGGTCAAACAGCGCCACCGCCGGGCCTACCCGGAAAATCCGACCGAGCGCGTGCACCGACGCCTCGAGGTCGGCGGCGACTACGCGTTCCGTCGGGAAGGCGAATTACATCTGTTCACACCCGAAGTCGTCTTCCTGCTGCAACATTCGACCCGCACCGCGCGCCACGACATCTTCCAGCAGTACTCCGACGAAGTGGACCGCCTCAGCCGCGAAGGCGGAACGCTGCGCGGGCTGTTCGAGTTCAAGAAGGTCAGACCGCCGGTACCGCTCGACGAGGTGGAACCCGTCGAGGAAATCCTCAAGCGATTCAACACCGGCGCCATGAGCTACGGCTCCATCTCGGCCGAGGCCCACGAGACGATGGCGATCGCGATGAACAATCTCGGCGGTCGTTCGAACTCGGGTGAGGGTGGCGAGGACACCGATCGGCTCTACGACCCCCAGCGTCGCAGCGCGGTCAAGCAGGTCGCCTCCGGCCGTTTCGGCGTCACCAGTGACTACCTGGTGAACGCGACGGACATCCAGATCAAGATGGCCCAAGGGGCGAAACCCGGTGAGGGCGGTCAACTCCCGGGTTTCAAGGTGTATCCCAACATCGCCAAGACACGACACTCCACGCCCGGGGTCGGCCTCATCTCACCGCCACCACATCACGACATCTACTCCATCGAGGATCTCGCGCAGCTGATCCACGACCTCAAGAACGCCAACGACCAGGCGCGCATCCACGTCAAGCTCGTCAGCAGCGTCGGCGTGGGAACCGTCGCCGCAGGCGTGTCCAAGGCCCACGCCGACGTCGTGCTCATCTCGGGCTACGACGGCGGCACCGGAGCCGCACCCCTGACCAGCCTCAAACACGCCGGCGTGCCGTGGGAGATCGGACTGGCCGAGACCCAGCAGACGTTGATGCTCAATGGGTTACGCGACCGGATCACCGTGCAGTGCGACGGTGGCATGCGCACCGCACGTGATGTCGTCGTCGCCGCGCTGCTCGGCGCCGAGGAGTACGGTTTCGCGACCGCCCCGCTGATCGTGTCGGGCTGCATCATGATGCGGGTCTGCCACCTCGACACCTGCCCGGTCGGCGTCGCCACGCAGAACCCGGAACTGCGCGCCCGGTTCACCGGCAAGCCCGAGTTCGTGGAGAACTTCTTTCGCTTCATCGCCGACGACATCCGTAAGTACCTGGCGGAGCTCGGATTCCGGACTCTCGACGAGGCGATCGGACACGCCGAGCTGCTCGACACCGACAAGGGCGTCGAGCATTGGAAGACCCGCGGCCTGGACCTCTCACCGATCTTCGCCGTGCCGAACGACGCGCACACGGGGCAACCCGCGCCCCGCCGCAAGGTCCGCGAGCAGTACCACGCGCTGGACCAGGCGCTCGACCAGACGCTGATCCAGCTCGCCGAGGGCGCACTCGAGGACGCCCATACCGTGCGGCTCGAACTGCCCATCCGCAACGTCAACCGAACCGTCGGCACACTGCTGGGCGCCGAAGTGACCCGTCGCTACGGTGCGCAGGGCCTGCCCGACGGCACCATCCACATCACCCTTTCCGGCTCGGCCGGCCAATCGCTCGGTGCGTTCCTGCCGCCCGGTATCACCCTGGAGCTCGTCGGGGACGCCAACGACTACGTCGGAAAGGGCTTGTCCGGCGGCCGGATCGTCGTGCGACCGCCCGATGACGTGCTGTTCCTGGCTGAGGACAACGTGATCGCCGGAAACACGCTGCTGTTCGGCGCGACGTCGGGGGAGGTGTACCTGCGCGGCCGCGCCGGCGAACGTTTCGCCGCCCGGAACTCGGGTGCGCTGACGGTCGTCGAGGGTGTCGGCGACCACGCGTGTGAGTACATGACCGGTGGCCGGGTCGTCGTCCTCGGCAAGACCGGCCGAAACATGGCCGCGGGCATGTCCGGCGGCATCGCCTTCGTCCTCGGCCTGGATCCCAGACGGGTCAACACCGAAATGGTGGAGTTGCAGCGCCTCGACCCGGAAGATCTCGCCTGGCTGCGCGACGTGATCTCGCGGCACGCCCAGTACACCGGAAGCAGCCTGGCGACCTCGCTGCTGTCGGACTGGCCCAGGCGCAGCACACAGTTCACCAAAATCATGCCCCGCGACTACCAGCGCGTCCTGCAGGCCACTCTCACCGCCAAGCGCGAAGGGCGCGACGTCGACACTGCGATCATGGAGGCCAGCCGTGGCTGATCCCACCGGATTCCTCAAAGTTCCGAAGGTCGAGGCGGCCAAACGTCCCGTCGACGAACGCGTCGGGGACTGGCGCGAAGTCTACGAGCAGCAGGACCCGAACCGGCGCGCCGCGGAGGTGTCCGAGCAGGCCCGGCGATGCATGGACTGCGGAATTCCGTTCTGCCACTCGGGAAGTGCGGGCTGCCCTCTGGGCAACCTGATTCCGGAATGGAACGATCTGGTGCGCCGCGGCAGATGGGACGCGGCCAGCGACCGCCTGCACGCCACCAACAACTTCCCGGAGTTCACCGGCCGGTTGTGCCCGGCGCCGTGCGAGGCGGCGTGCGTGCTGTCGATCTCCGAGGAGCAGACCGGCGGCAGCGTCACGATCAAGCGCATCGAGCAGACCATCGCCGACCACGCGTGGCTCAACGGCCAGGTGGAACCGCAACCGGCGGCCATCGCCTCCGGTAAGCGTGTCGCGATCGTCGGCTCGGGCCCGGCGGGACTGGCTGCGGCACAACAGCTCACCCGCGCCGGCCACGAAGTGACCGTCTACGAGCGCGACGACCGCATCGGCGGGTTGATGCGCTACGGCATCCCCGAATACAAACTCGAGAAGGCGACGCTCGATCAGCGGCTGGCTCAGATGCGCGCGGAGGGAACGCGATTCGTCACCGAGACCGAAGTCGGCGTCGACGTCTCCGTCGAGCAGCTCCGGGCGCAGTACGACGCCGTCGTGCTCGCCGTCGGTGCATTGCGTGCGCGCGACTACGAAGTCGAGGGGCGCCACCTCGAGGGCGTCCACCTGGCGATGGAGCACCTCGTTCCCGCGAACAAGGAATGCGAGGGCGACGGACCCAGCACAATCAGCGCGAAAGGCAAGCACGTCGTGATCATCGGAGGCGGTGACACCGGCGCCGACTGCCTGGGCACCGCGCACCGACAGGGCGCGCTGTCGGTCACGCAACTCGACTACAACCCCGAACCGCCCGAAACCCGCGACGAATCGCGCACACCGTGGCCGACCTGGCCCATCGTGCTGCGCACCCGCCTCTCACCGGCGCACGCCGAGGGCGGTCACCGGCGCTATGAGGTTGCGGTCCAGCGATTCGTCGGCGACGGCAGCGGTCGCCTCCGCGCGCTGGAGATCGCCGAGGTCACGGTCGAGCGTGACGCTCAGGGCCGTCGCGTCATCACTCCGGTCGGCGAACCGATCGAAATTCCCTGTGAACTCGCCTTGCTGGCCATCGGTTTCGAGGGCGTGGAGCGCATGCCGCTCCTCGACGAACTGGGCCTGACGCTCAACGGGCGCGGCGCGCTGCCCTGCGGATCGGACTGGGAGACCGCGTCGCCCGGCGTGTTCGTCTGCGGCGACGCCCATCGCGGCGCCTCGCTGATCGTGTGGGCGATCGCGGAGGGCCGCAGCGCCGCGCATGCGGTCGACACGTTCCTGATGGGGGAGTCGGATCTGCCCGCCCCGGTGACCCCGGGCGCGCTTCCGCTGGCCGTCGTCTGAATCGATAACGACTATGCTCGAGTGTCGTGAATAGACGCGGAAAGATCGTCTGCACCCTCGGTCCGGCCACCGCGACCGATGACGCCGTCCGTGCGCTGGTCGTTGCGGGAATGGACGTCGCGCGGCTCAATTTCAGCCACGGCGACTATCCCGATCACGAAGCCAACTACAAGCGGGTCCGGTCCGCGTCGGACGCCACCGGCCGGGCCGTCGGCATTCTCGCCGACCTGCAGGGCCCCAAGATCCGCCTCGGCCGATTCAAGGACGGCCCCACCTTCTGGGCCGCCGGGGAGACCGTGCGCATCACCGTCGACGACGTCGAGGGAACGTCGGATCGCGTGTCGACCACCTACAAGCGCCTGGCCGAGGACGCCACCCCCGGCGACCGGGTCCTCGTCGACGACGGAAACGTCGGCCTGGTTGTCGAGAGCATCGAGGGCCGCGACGTCATCTGTACCGTCACCGAGGGCGGCCCGGTCAGCAACAACAAGGGCATGTCGCTTCCCGGGATGAACGTGTCCGCGCCGGCACTGTCCGAGAAGGACATCGACGACCTCGAGTTCGCCCTGCGCCTCGGCGTGGACTTCGTCGCGCTGTCGTTCGTCCGCTCGCCGGCCGACATCGAACTCGTGCACGAGGTGATGGACCGGGTCGGCCGCCGAGTGCCCGTCATCGCCAAACTCGAGAAGCCCGAAGCCATCGACAACCTCGAGGCCGTGGTGCTGGCATTCGATGCGATCATGGTCGCCCGCGGTGACCTCGGCGTGGAGCTACCGCTCGAAGAAGTCCCGCTGGTGCAGAAGCGCGCGATCCAAATGGCAAGGGAGAACGCGAAACCGGTCATCGTCGCGACCCAGATGCTGGAGTCGATGATCGAGAACTCGCGGCCCACCCGCGCCGAGGCGTCCGACGTCGCCAACGCGATCCTCGACGGCACCGACGCAGTGATGCTCTCCGGTGAGACGTCCGTCGGCAAATACCCGCTCGAAGCGGTCAAGACAATGGCGCGCATCATCCATGCGGTCGAGGAGAACTCGGTGGCCGCACCGCCGCTCACGCATGTGCCCCGGACCAAGCGCGGCGTCATCTCCTATGCCGCCCGTGACATCGGCGAGCGCCTCGACGCCAAGGCGCTGGTCGCCTACACCCAGTCGGGTGACACGGTGCGCAGGCTCGCGCGGCTGCACACCCCGCTGCCGCTGCTGGCGTTCACCTCGCTGCCGGAGGTGCGCAGCCAGCTCGCGTTGAGTTGGGGCACCGAGACGTTCATCGTGCCGCACATCCAGACCACCGACGGAATGATCCGCCAGGTCGACAAGTCGCTGCTCGAGCTGGGTCGCTACAAGCGAGGGGACCTGGTGGTCGTCATCGCCGGCATTCCGCCGGGCACAGTCGGCTCCACCAACCTGATCCACGTGCACCGGATCGGCGAGGACGACGTGTGACGGCGGATTTCGACGAACTGCTCGCGATACTCGACCTCCGCCAGCTCGCCGACGACATCTACGTCGGCTCCCATCCCAGCAAGAACCCCGTACGCACCTTCGGCGGCCAGATGATGGCGCAGTCGTTCGTGGCGGCCGGGCGCAGCTTGAAGCACCCGACGCCGCCCAGTGCGTTGTCGGCGCACTTCATCGCGGGCGGGGACCCGGAGAAGGATCTCGAGTTCCACGTGGTGCGGCTCCGCGACGAACGCCGGTTCGCCAACCGCCGTATCGACGTCATGCAGGACGGCCAGCTGCTGACCACGGCGATGGTGTCCTTCCTGGCCGGTGGCCGCAGCCTGGAGCACGCGATCGCGCCACCGGACCTGCCCGACCCGGAGTCGGTGCCGCCGGTGGACGAACTGCTGCGCGGCTACGAGGAAGTCGTCCCGCATTTCGTCAACGCGCTGCGGCCCATCGAGTGGCGCTACACCAACGATCCGAGTTGGGTCATGCGCGACAAGGGCGAGAAGCTGCCGCACAACCGGGTGTGGATGAAGGCGCTCGGGCCGATGCCCGACGACCCGGTGCTGCACGCCGCCGCGCTCGTCTATTCCTCGGACACCACCGTGCTCGACTCGATCATCACCACGCACGGCCTGTCATGGGGGTACGACCGGATCTTCGCGGTCACCACGAATCACTCGGTGTGGTTCCACCGGCCTGTGCATTTCGACCAGTGGCTGCTGTACTCCACCGCCTCACCGGTGGCCGCCGACTCCCGTGGCCTGGGCACCGGCCACTTCTTCGATCGGTCCGGTCAGCCGGTCGCCACCGTGGTGCAGGAGGGGATCGTCAAGTACTTCCCGCCCCGCTGACTACGGCGTCGGCGTGATCGTCACGTCGAACTGATCCTCGACACGGTGCTGGAACTCCTCGGCGCACTGCTGCACCGCGTCCTGGTCGTTGCCCGCGCGCGAAATGCAGTCGATGTAGTCGCTGCCGCCCACCTCGTTGAAACCCCAAACGGCCAACCAGATGACGACGATGGCTTCGATGATGCTCAAGAAGCCGAGCACGATGCCGGCCACGGCGATACCGCCGTTGGTGGCCTCACCGCGCTTGGCCCGTCCCCAGCCGATGAAGCCGAGGATCACGGCGACGACGCCGAGCACTACGCCGCCGAAGACGGACAGCAGCGCGATGATTGCGACCACCAGGGCTGCGATGCCGATGCCGTTCTTGGGGGCGCTCGCCGGCGGTGGATAGCCGTAACCCTGCGGCGGAGGCGGGGGATAACCACCTGGATAAGCCCCGTACTGCGGCTGTGACGGCGGCGGCGACTGCGCCGGTGGCGGTGGCGGTGGCGGTGGTGACTGGGGTGGCGTTTGCGGTGGCGTCTCGGGCTTCTCCGGCTCGCTCATGCCGAGGAGGTTACTCCGCGACCAGCGAGAATGACGGTAGGACACTCAAGGTGCTCGGGCAGATGATGGGTGGCGACGACGACCGCGCGGTCGGCACCGAACAGCGCACCGGGAGTGAGCAGGTCGACCAGAATCTGGTCGGCGTCGGCGGCGTCCAGATGCTCGGTAGGTTCGTCGAGCAACACCGTTGCGGCCGTGGTCAGAAGAGCGCGCGCCAACAGCAAACGCCGACGCTGTCCGGCGGATACGGCGGCGGCCCCGCCGGACAGCACCGTGGACAGCCCCTCCGGCAACGTGTCCAGCCAGTCGCGCAGACCCACGCGCGCTATCGCGGCCCGGATCTCGTCGTCACTCGCATCACCGCGAGCCACCAACAGGTTGTCCCGCACGGTGGTGGCGAACAGGTGGGCGTCTTCTGCGACGAAGACTGCGGACGGGTCGCTCCCGGCCATCGAGAGCATCAGCGTGGTCTTGCCCGATCCGCTCGGGCCCACGATCGCGAGGCGGTCACCGGGCGTCACAGACACCTCGGGAACGGCCGGTCGCTCGCGCGGTGAATCGATCGGTTCGGTGATCTCGGCGAGCCGGCGCGCCGCGATACGCGACCTTGTCAGCTGCACCGCAGCCGCCGGCAATGCCGCGCTCGCCTCGAACGCCGACAGCGGTAACAGCATCAGGATCGCGAGCGTCGTCGGTGCGACCGAGTCGGCGATCGCGATCGCAGCGATCACGGCGCCGAACACGCTGGCGCCGATCGCCGCGGTCGATGCCGCGGCCGCCACCGCCGCGGGGGCCGCCGCCGTGTCGATGGCCCGTCCCCAGGTACGGTGTCGACTCTCGGATTCGGCGAGTACCGCGTCGAGACGTCCGCCGACACGTAGCTCCGGAGCGTGCTCGAGAGCACGCATGACCGCAACATCTCGCCCCGAATGATGTTGTGTGGCAGCGACTTCCGTCGCCTCAGCGGCGCGGGCGGCCATCGCGGGCGCGAGGACGCCCGCGATCAGCAGGCACAGCGCCAGGACGATCGCCGCCTCGAGGGAGATGAGACCGATGCCGACGACTGCGGCCAGTCCGAGCACGGCCGCCACCGCGATCGGCAGCATCGCCCGCACCACGACGTCGGAGAGGTCGTCGACCGACGCGCCGATCCGTGCCACCAGTTCACCGCTGGGCATCCGCATCGCGGTGTCGGCAGGCGCTTCGGCCAGGCTGCGGTACAGCGCCTCACGGGTATCGGCAGCGCACCGCAGCGCCGTGTCGTGTGACGCCAGCCGCTGGCAGTACCCCAGCACCCCGCGAGAGATACCGAGCGCGCGCACCGCGACGACTGCGACGGTGAGGTCCAGCACCGGCGGCATCTGCCACGCCCTCGTGATCAGCCACGCCGAAATCGCGGCCAACGCCAGCGCGCTGCCCAGCGACAGGACCCCGAGCAGGACCGCGAGCGCAAATCGACCCAGCCGGGCCCTCGGCAGTTCACGCATCGGCGAGCTCCCGCATGAAGAGCACGCGGTCACCGATCGCGCGCACCGGATCGCGGTGGCCGACCACCAGCACCGTGGCGCCGGCACGGGCCCGCGCCACGATCGCGTCGAGCACACGGGCTTCCATCGCCGCATCGAGGTGAGACGTCGGCTCGTCGAGCAGGAGCACCGGCGCCGCCGAGCCCAGCGTCCGGGCCAGCCCGAGGCGCTGGCGTTGTCCGAGCGACAGCCCCGTACCGTCGCGGCCGAGCACGGTGTCCAGCCCTTCGGGGAGCGATGCGATAACTTCGTCGAAACCCGCTGAGCGACAAGCCTCGTCGAGGTCTGCGATCGGCCCCAACAACTCGAGGTTGTCGCGGACGCTGCCCGGTACCAGCATCGGACGGTGCGGCAGCCAGGAGACCTGGCGCCACCATGACGGCAGGTCGAGGTCACCGACATCGATCCCGTCGATCGACACCTCGCCGGGATGCAGCCCGAGGATCATGTGCAACAGCGTCGACTTGCCGACACCGTTGGGACCGGTCAGCACCGTCACCCGCCCCGGCTCCACATCCTCGTCGAGCGCCCCGAGGTGAATGGTCGCCCCGGCCGCCTGAACGGTCCGGGCTGCCGCCGGTCGGCGCGGCAGCTTGTCGAGAAGCCGGAGTGCGGCCTCGGCCGCCGTCTTGCCGTCCTGGGCGGCGTGGAACTCCACGCCGACGCGGCGAAGCGGCCAGAACACCTCCGGCGCGAGCAGCAGCGCGGTGAGGCCCGCGGTCAATGTCATCTCGTCGAATACCAGCCGTAGGCCGATGCCGACCGCGACCAGCGCGACGCCCAACGTGGCCAGCAGTTCGAGAACCAAAGCGGACAGGAAGGCCATCCGCAGGGTGCCCATCGTCGAACGACGATGCGCCGCAGCCAGTTCGGTGATGCGGTCCACGGAGCCGTCGAGCCGCCCCAACCCCCGCAGCGTCGGTATGCCCGCCACCAGGTCGAGCATCCGCGACTGCAGCGTGCTCATTGCCGCCAAGGCGGCCTGCGAGCGTTCCCTGGTCAGCAGCCCGATCAACACCATGAATATCGGAATGAGCGGCAGTGCGATCAGAACGATGAGCGCCGAACGCCAGTCGACCGCGGCGATCACCAGCACCGCAGCCGGCGTGAGGATGCCGGCGAGGAACACCGCGGGAAGATAGGCCGTGAGGAAGGGTCGCAAACCGTCGAGGCCCCGGGTGATCAACGCGGCTGTCGTGTCGCGTTCGGCGGCGAGAAGCCGCGGCGGCAACGCCGTCACCGCGCGGAGCACCTGACCGGCCAGGTCGGCGATCACCTGTGTCGCGCCCGTCGAGGCCAGCCTGCTCTGGAGCCAGTGCGCGACGGTACGGATCACCCACAGCCCCAACAGAAGTGCGAGCGGGCCCGCCCAGTGGCGAAGGTGGCGCGTGGCGGGGTCGGTGATCACCCCTGCCACGACGTCGGCGAGCACGACGGCCGCACCGATCGTCGCGCCGGTGATGAGCACCCCGCACAGCACCGATGCGACCAGATAGCGACGCATCGCCGACGAGGTCCGCCACAGGTTCATGTCCGCCGCCGCGTCAGTCCCACCGGCTCGGGGATCCGCTCAGCCGAGATGCGTTGCCGGAACACCCAATACGTCCATCCCTGATACAGCAGAACCAGTGGTGCGAAGATCAGCGCCGCCCAGCTCATGATGGTCAACGTGTACGGACTGGACGCCGCGTTGTCGATCGTCAAGCTGTAGGCGGGATCGATCGTCGACGGCATCAGGTTCGGGTAGAGCACGCCGAACAGCAGAACCACGACCGCCGCGACGGTCACAGTCGTGTACGCGAACGCCCAGCCTTCGCCGATACCGCGCCACACTCGCAGCGTCGCCGCCAGGTGTGCCATAGCCGCCGCGAGAAGCACGAGCCATGTCCAGTCCTTGCCGTGCACCAGCTGCGTCCACAGCCCGAACGACGCCAGGACCGCCGTCACAGGCAGCGCCAGCCGGCCGGCGAATCGCAGCGCTTCTTCGCGCACGGCGCCTTCGGTTTTGAGTGCCACGAACACCGCGCCGTGGAACAGGAACAGTCCCGCGGTGGTCAGGCCGCCCAGCAGTGTGTAACCGTTGATGATATCGCCGATCGAGGTGCGCAACTGCTTGTCGGCGTCGACGGGAAGCCCGCGCACCAGCGCCGCGAACGCCACACCCCACAGCACGGCGGGCACCCACGATCCGACGCCGATGCCGATGTCGGCCCACCGCCGCCAGCCGGGGTCGTCGATCTTGCCGCGCCATTCGATCGCCACGACCCGCAGGATCATCGACAGCAGGATGGCCAGCAGCGGCAGGTACAGACCCGAGAACATCGTCGCGTACCAGTCGGGGAAGGCGGCGAACATGGCCCCGCCGGCGGTGATCAGCCAGACCTCGTTGCCGTCCCAGACGGGCCCGATGGTGTTGAGCACCGCGCGACGTGGCCGCTCGGGATCACCGCCTCCGGCGCGGCCGAACATCCCCATCAGCATGCCGACGCCGAAATCGAAGCCCTCCAGGACGAAGAAGCCGAGGAACAGACCGGCCATCACCACGAACCACAGTTCGGTAAGCGCCATTGCCACCACTCCTCTAGTAAGCGAACGACTCAGTAAGCGAACGACAACGGCGCCACTTCGTCGCTGCCGGGTGGTGGCGGCGCTGCGGGCTCGGAGTCGTGTTCCTGCGGCCCTTCGACCGTGTAGCGGCGGATGAGCCAAAACCAGATCACCGCGAGCGCCGCGTACACCAGCGTGAAGGCCACCAGGGAGAGGACGACCATCCCGACCGGGTGCCCGGAGACGCCGTCGGCGACGGTCAGCCGAATCGTTGGATCCCCCGTCGGATTGGGCACCACCACCCACGGTTGACGGCCCATCTCGGTGAAGATCCATCCGGCGCTGTTGGCCAGGAAGGGCGCGGGCAGCGCGGCCAGGGCGAAGCGGGACAGCCGGCGCGACTGCGGAATCCGGCGACGACGCGTCAGCCACAGCACCGCCACCGCGAAAACCGCTGGTACGGCGAGCAATCCGATCATGGCGCGGAACGACCAGTATGTGACGAACAGGTTGGGCCGGTAGTCGCCCGGTCCGAACTTCTCGACGTACTGGTCCTGAAGGTCCTTGACGCCCTCGAGCCGAACACCGTCGAATTCGCCTTTGGCCAGGAACGGCAGCACGTAGGGCACCTCGATGAGGTGGGTGACGCTGTCGCAATTGTTGTGGGTGCCGACGGTCAATATGGAGAAGTCGGGGTCGGTTGCGGTGTGGCACAGGGATTCTGCAGATGCCATCTTCATCGGCTGCTGTTCGAACATCAGCTTGCCCTGGAAGTCGCCGGTGACGACGAGTCCGAGCGTCGACGCGAGGACGACCAGGCTGCCCATGATCGCCGCCGGCCGGAACATCGTCTGCGCTTCGGAACGCCTGTCGTCTCGCGCGCGGATCATCCACCACACGCACACACCTGCGACGAACGTCCCGGCGGTGAGGAACGCCCCGAACACGGCATGTGTGAACGCGGCGATCGCGGTGTTGTTGGTGAACAGCGCGACGATGCTGGTCAACTCGGCGCGGCCGGTCTCCGGGTTGAACCGGGCGCCGACGGGATGCTGCATCCACGAGTTGGCGGCGATGATGAAGAACGCCGACAGGTTGACCGCGATGGCCACCACCCAGATGCAGGCGAGGTGCACGAGGCGGGGCAGCCGGGTCCACCCGAAGATCCACAGGCCGAGGAACGTCGATTCGAAGAAGAAGGCGGCCAGCCCCTCCATCGCCAACGGTGCGCCGAAAACGTCTCCGACGAACCGCGAGTACTCGCTCCAGTTCATGCCGAACTGGAATTCCTGAACGATGCCGGTGGCCACGCCCAGGGCGAAGTTGATCAGGAACAGCTTGCCGAAAAAGCGCGTGAGGCGGTACCAGGACGAGTTCCCGGTGATCACCCACGCGGTCTGCATGGCGGCGATCAACGGCGCCAGCCCGATGGTCAGCGGGACGAAGATGAAGTGGTAGACGGTCGTGATGCCGAACTGCCACCGCGACACATCGAGTGCGTCCATCTCACCCTCTTCCGTGGCTGTGGCTCCAGCCTACGACAGGGTGTAGTAGACGTCAGTGTGGGTTAGCTCACCGGCTCCTCGGCCGCAGGTGAGGTGGGTGTTCCGGCGTTGTCAAGGTGCTTCGAGGCCTTGCGAATCCCGAAGGCGGACACGATCTCGAAGATGCCGATCACGACCAGCGAGATGCCGGCCACGACCGTCAGAATCGCGAGCGACTCGAACGGCAGCGCGAGCATGACCACGCCGGCGATGAGGCTGATCACCCCGACGAAGATCTCCCAGGCACGACCCGGAAGCGTCGGGTCGCTGATCGCCGAGACCGCCGTCGCCACGCCGCGGAAGATGAAGCCGATGCCGATCCAGATCGCCAGCAGCAGGATCGACTCCTGCAGGCTACGGAAGCACAGCACCGCAAGGACCAGCGCCGCGGCGCCGGAAATGAACAGGAGAACCCGGCCGCCGGCTGATACGTCGAGGCTGAACGCGAAGATCACCTGAGTGATGCCGGCGACCAAGAGGTACGCCCCGAAGAAAATCGCCGCGACCACGATTGTCTTGCCCGGCCACAGCCAGATGAGGACGCCGAGAATGACGGCGAGAAGTCCGGAGACCAGGGTTGTTTTCCACAGATGCCGCATCAGGTTGGGCGGCGCGGTGCTAGTCATGGGCGCAGTGTGGCATAGCCAAACGGAAATGATCGTCGCATTTCGATATCGATTCGGACGTCAGTCGTCAGCCCCGGCGCATGCGCCGTTTGGTTCCCGTGCCCCAGCGTGGCGTCTCTACTACTGTTCCGGTACCGGTGCTGCGCACCGATCCCACGACGCAGAAAGTAGGCATCCGTGTTAAGTGAGTGTCACAACCGTCGAGGTAGATTCTGGCGTTTCGCAGCCGTATTCGCCGCGGCCGGCGCCCTGGCGATGTCGGGATGCGCAAGCGGCGGGGGAGGCGGTGCCGGTGAGGATGCCACCAGTCCGTCGCCCACGGCGCCGGCGGCGAAGGTCGAAGCGATCGCCAATACCGTTCCCGAGGACATCAAGTCGTCCGGAGAGCTGGTCGTCGGTGTCAACATCCCGTACCCGCCCAACGAGTTCAAGGATCCGAGCGGCAAGATCGTCGGCTTCGACGTCGACTTGATGAACGCGATCGCGGCCACCCTGGGATTGACACCGGACTACCGGGAATCGGACTTCGCGAAGATCATCCCGTCGATCCAAGGCGGCACCTACGACGTCGGGATGTCGTCGTTCACCGACACCAAAGAGCGTGAGCAGACTGTCGATTTCGTCACCTACTTCAACGCGGGCACGATGTGGGCGCAGCGGCCGGGATCCTCGATCGACCCGAACAACGCGTGCGGCAAGAAGGTGGCGGTGCAGGCGACCACCACCCAAGAGGCCGAGGAACTTCCGGCGAAGAGTAAGGCGTGCACCGATGCCGGCAAGCCGCCGATCGAGATCGTTCCGTTCGACGGGCAGGACGCCGCCACCAACGCGGTGGTGCTCGGTCAGGTCGACGCGATGTCGGCGGACTCCCCGGTGACCTCGTACGCGATCAAGCAGAGCAACGGCAAGCTCGAACCCGCCGGTGACATCTTCGATTCGGCGCCGTACGGATGGCCGGTGCAGAAGGGGTCGGCCCTCGCGCAGTCACTGCAGAAGGCGCTCGAGCATCTGATCGAAACCGGCACCTACCGCGAGATCGCCGTCAACTGGGGCGTTGAGAACGGGATGATCGACAAACCCGTCATCAACGGCGCGGTCTCGTAGAGGACGTTTCCATGAGCGATGTCGACACGTCATCACCTGATGCCCCTGCCGCCATCGATGCGGTGCCGCTGCGCCATCCGTGGCGGTGGGTGGCGGCGGTCGTCATCGTCATACTCGTCGCCCTGTTCCTCTACGGCGCGGCGACCAACGACTCCTACCGCTGGTCGACGTACTGGGAGTACCTGTTCAACGAACGGGTGTTGACGGTCGGGGTGCTCAACACATTGCAGCTGACCATCTACTCGATGGTTCTCGCGATCGTGCTGGGTGTGCTGCTCGCGGTGATGCGGCTGTCTCCGAACCCGGTGTTGAAAGCCGTTGCGTGGGTGTATCTGTGGATCTTCCGCGGCACCCCGGTGTATGTGCAGCTGGTGTTCTGGGGGTTGTTGCCGACGATCTACCAGAACGTTCAGCTCGGGGTGCCGTTCGGGCCCTCGCTGCTTCAGGTGGACCTGCAGTCGCTGTCGATCCCCTTCCTGCTGGCAATCCTCGGACTGGCGCTGAACGAGGCCGCGTACATGGCCGAGATCATCCGTGCGGGAATCAGTTCCGTGCCCGAGGGGCAGGCCGAGGCCTCGACGGCGCTGGGCATGTCGTGGGGGATGACCATGCGGCGCACCGTGCTTCCGCAGGCGATGCGGGTGATCATCCCACCGACCGGCAACGAGGTGATCAGCATGCTGAAGACCACGTCGCTGGTGACCGCGGTGCCTTTCACGCTTGACTTGTACGGCATCACCTCGCGCGAGATCGCCGCGCGCATCTTCGAACCCGTTCCACTCCTGCTGGTCGCCGCGACGTGGTATTTGGCCATCACCAGCGTGCTCATGGTCGGTCAGTACTACCTGGAGCGTTACTACTCGCGTGGTGCGTCGCGCAAGCTGACCACCAAACAACTCGAGGCATTGGCCAAGGCGCAGACGCTGGGGGAGGCGCACCCGTGACACCGATGGTCAAAGCCGAGGCCGTGTGCAAGAACTTCGGGGCGCTGCAGGTCCTGAAGGGCGTCACGCTCGAGATCGGACGCGGTGAGGTGCTGTGCATGGTCGGACCGTCCGGCTCGGGCAAGTCCACGTTCCTGCGGTGCATCAACCACCTCGAACAGGTCAATGCCGGGCGCCTGTATGTGGACGGGGAGCTGATCGGATACCGGCAGCGGGGCAACAAAATCCACGAGATGCCCCCGCGGGAGGCGGCCCGGCAGCGCCGCGACATCGGCATGGTCTTCCAGCACTTCAACCTGTTTCCCCACCGCACCGTGCTCGAGAACGTCATCGAGGCGCCCATTCACGTCAAACGCGTCAAGAAGGACGAGGCGGTGGCGCGCGCCCGAGACCTGCTCGACCAGGTGGGGCTGACCACCAAAGCCGACGCCTATCCCGCCCAGCTGTCCGGCGGCCAGCAGCAACGTGTCGCGATCGCCCGCGCCCTGGCGATGAGCCCCAAGCTGATGCTCTTCGACGAACCCACCTCGGCACTGGACCCCGAACTTGTCGGTGAAGTCCTCGAAGTGATGAAAACGCTTGCCGCCGAGGGTATGACAATGGTGGTGGTGACACACGAAATGGGGTTCGCCCGCGAGGTGGCCAACCAACTGGTGTTCATGGACGGCGGCGTGGTCGTGGAGAGCGGACCGCCACGCGAAGTGCTGTCCAACCCGAAGCACGAACGCACGAAGGCGTTTCTGTCCAAGGTGCTGTAGACAGATGCCGGCCAATGCCCCGGATCCGGCGACACCGCTGTGGCGGGCCGCCCAGGTCTTCCGACTGCTGAGTTGCCTGTACGCACTCGGATTTCAGGTGTCGGTGAACCCCGACCTGGACCGCCCGGGCGTGGCGTGGACGTTGTTCGCAGTGCTGCTGGGGTTCAGCGCCCTGTGCGCCGTCGCCTATCTGCAGGGGTTCGGCCGACGCCCGGCGTTCGTGCTGGCCGAGATCGGGGTGGTCCTGACGTTGATTCTGTCGACCGAGGTGGTCGCCTCCTCCCAGTGGGCCTTCGACAACCAGTCGTGGCCGACGACGCTGTGGGCCACCAATGCGACGATCTCGGCGGCGATAGTCGCGGGGCCGATCGCGGGCATGTTCACCGGCGTGCTGGTGATGGCCGCGAGCACCGTCGTCAAGGGCTTCATCAACTACGACCTCGGCCGCAACGCGACCATCGTCATCGAACTCGCCGTCGGCCTCGCGGTGGGCATGGCCGCACAGACCGCGCGACGGGCCCATTCCGAATTGGAGCAGGCGACTCGGCTGGCGGCGGCCCATCAGGAGCGCGAACGGCTGTCTCGGGAGGTGCACGACGGCGCCATCCAGGTGCTCGCGCTGGTCTCGCGCCGCGGCCGCGAAATCGGGGGAGCGACAGCCGAACTGGCCGAACTCGCGGGCGAGCAGGAACGTGCGTTGAGGCGGCTGGTCAGCTCCGGTGAGGCCGAACCACGCGTCGGGGCGATGACCGATGTCGGCGCGTTGCTGCAACAGCGCGCGTCTGACCGCGTCTCGGTCAGCCTGCCCGCCGAACCGGTGCTCCTCGACGCTGTCGTCGCCACGGAGTTGTCCGCCGCGGTCGTCAACGCGCTCGACAATGTGGTCGCCCACGCCGGGCCGGGTGCCCATGCCTACGTGCTGCTCGAAGACCTCGGCGACACGATCACGGTGAGCATCCGTGACGACGGCACCGGGATCCCCGAGGGACGGCTCGAGGAAGCGGTGCGCGAAGGCCGCATCGGTGTCGCGAAATCGATTGTCGGACGGATGAACTGGCTGGGTGGCAGCGCCAAGCTGACTTCCGGGCCGGAGAGCGGGACGGAATGGGAACTGACGCTACCCCGACGGTGATGGTGGTCGACGACCATCCCATCTGGCGCGACGCGGTGGCCCGCGACCTCGAAGAGGACGGTTTCACCGTGGTCGCCACCGCCGACGGCGTGGGCGCTGCCCGGCGCCGCGCCGCAGCGGTCCAGCCCGATGTGGTGGTGATGGACATGCGGCTCGCCGACGGTGACGGCGCGCAGGCGACCGCGGAAGTGCTCGCGGTGTCGCCGTCGTCGAAGATCCTCGTGCTCTCGGCATCCGACGAACGAGAGGACGTGCTCGAGGCGGTGAAGGCCGGGGCGACCGGTTACCTGGTGAAGAGCGCATCGAAACAGGAACTCGGCGATGCGGTGCGCGCCACCGCCGAGGGCAGGGCCGTGTTCACCCCGGGCCTGGCTGGCCTGGTGCTCGGCGAGTACCGGCGGATCGCCCAGACCCGGAGCGGGCCGGAAACCCCGAGCCTGACAGAACGGGAGACCGAGATACTTCGCTACGTCGCCAAAGGGCTGACCGCCAAACAGATCGCCGCGCGGCTGTCGCTGAGCCACCGCACCGTCGAGAACCACGTGCAGGCCACGTTCCGCAAGCTGCAGGTCGCCAACCGCGTCGAGTTGGCGCGATACGCGATCGAACACGGGCTCGACGAGTAGTCCTACTCATCCCGTGGCGCCGTCGCGCTGCGACGATGGCTGCATGACCGAACCGCAGCGTGCTGTTGTCGCCCGCCTGTCCGCTGACGTCGCCGCGATCTCCGCCTATCTGGCGCGGGTGTCGGCGGACCTCACCGAACTCGACCGGCAGCTGGCGTCGTCGCCACAATACGTGCCGCCCGCCTACACCGCGCCGCCGCAGTACCGGCCGCAACACGTTGAGCCCTTTGGGTATTCACCGCCAAAGCCCGCCCGGGACGAGGGCTGGATCGGCAAGCTGCTTGCGGTCGCCGGTGTCGCGGTGACGCTGATCGGGGTGGTGTTCCTCCTCGTGCTCGCCGCGCAGGCGGGGCTGTTGCGGCCGGAGATCCGCGTCGCGGCGGGGGCGGCACTGGCCGGGGGACTTGTGGGTGCCGGCTGGTGGCTGTACCGCAGGCCGGGCGGCCGCACCGGGGCGGTCGCCTTGACGGCGACCGGCATCGCCGCGGCCTACATGGACGTCATCGCGTTGACGACGATCTACGACTGGGTCTCTGCGCCCGCCGGACTGGTTCTCGCCGCACTGATCGGCGGCGGCGGGCTCACGTTGGCCAGGCGCTGGGACTCCGAGCAGCTGGGGCTGCTCGTGCTGGTGCCGTTATTGGTGCTGGCGCCGATCGTGGTCGGTGGTGTCACGCTGCTGCTCGTGGCCTTCATGCTTGCGCTGTCGGCGGCCTCGCTGCCCGTGCAGATCGGCAAGGACTGGCTCTGGCTGCACGCCGCCCGGATCGCGGCGGGCACGCTGCCGCTGTTGGTGGCGCTGCTCGGGGTGTACTTCGCCGACGGACGCGATCCGTGGCTGGTCGGGGCGTGTGGCATCGCGGCGCTGCTTGCGATCGCGGCCGCGCTCATCCTGCTGCCGGGTACGGCGAACAAGTCGGCGATGGCCGTGCTGACGGCCGCGGGGGTGCTGCCCGTGCTGTCGGTCGCGCTGGCCGTCGACCGCGTCGTCGCGGCGCTGATGGCGGCCGCACTGGCGGCCGGTCTGCTCGCCATCGTGCTCATCAGCGACCGGTTGCCGGGAGTCGACGGTGCGGTGCGGCGCATCTGGACGGTGCTCTCGGCGCTGTCGGCGCTGACCGCGGTGGTGGTGGCATTCGACGGCCCGATCGCGGGGCCGGTCCTGTTGGCGATGGCGCTGGTGGTCGCCACGGCAGGGCGGCAGCACGCCATGGCCAAGGCGGTCTCGATCGGCTTCGCAGCCGTCGGCGCCATCTACTACCTGAGCTGGGCGCCGCCGCACACGCTGCTGTGGGGAACGTCGACCAGCGCCGGGGTGGCCGCGTCGACGCTGATCGCCAGCATCCTGCTGATCGCGTGGTCGGTGACGATCGTGTGGGCGTTCGACCGCCGCAACTCCGCCTGGTGGGCGGCCGCCGCCGTCGTCGCGGGATACGCCGTCACCACCTTCGCCGTCACCACCGGCGTACTGATCGGTGGCACCGACAGCGGGTTCTATGCCGGTCACATGGCCGCGACCATCTGCTGGATCGGCCTGGCCGCCGCGTTGTTCGGCTACGCGGCGCGGCTGGGCCGAGCCGACCGGTCCGTTCCGATCGCCGGGGGACTGGCGCTGGTGGCCGCGGCGATGGCGAAGCTGTTCCTGTTCGACCTGGGCACCCTCGACGGCATCTTCCGGGTCGTGGTGTTCATCGTCGTCGGGCTGGTGCTGCTGGGCATGGGCGCCGGATACGCCCGTCTCCTGGAAAAACAGGACCAACAAAACAGCCTCTGACCAGGAAAATATGCTAAACTGGAATCAGTCCAAACAAGGAGGGGTTGTAGCGATCATGACCACCACAACACGTCGTTCAGAAGCAGATATCCAGGCATTCGAGGCCTCACCGGAACTCAGCGACAGCCTGCAGCGGGTTCTCGTCGATCTGGTCGAGCTGCATCTCCAGGGTAAGCAGGCGCACTGGAACATCGTCGGAACCAACTTCCGCGACCTTCATCTACAGCTCGACGAACTCGTCGATTTCGCCCGCGAGGGCAGTGACACCATCGCCGAGCGGATGCGCGCGCTTGAAGCATGGCCCGACGGACGGTCGGACACGGTCACCGCCGGCACCTCGCTGCCGCAGTTCCCCGCCTACGCGGTGAGCACGCAGGATGCGGTCGACCTGATCACGGGCCGGGTGTACGCCGCTGTCGACACGATGCGTCAGGTTCACGACGTCGTGGACGCCGAGGACCCGACCTCCGCCGACATCCTCCATCAGCTGATCGAAGGCCTCGAGAAGCTGGCCTGGTTGATCAAGTCCGAGAACCGCAAGGTCTAGAGACTGAACCACCGACGCCGCGACTGTGCGTTTCACAACGCCGGTCGCGGCGTTGTGCGTCTGCGATCGCACAGTCGCGCGGGTGAGTCGTTTTCCGCGATGCGGGTATATCTCCGGCCGTGACTGTGACACGCGATATTCACGCATCCCGTCAACAGGTTTGGGATGTCATGGCCGACGGGTGGACGTACTCGCAATGGGTGGTCGGCAACAGCCGGATGCGCGCCGTGGACCCGAACTGGCCGGCACCGGGATCCGAGATCCGTCATTCGGTGGGTGTCTGGCCGCTGCTGCTCGACGACAAGACCGTGGTCGAGAAGAGTGTGCCGCTCGAGGAGTTGGTGCTGCACGCCAAGGGTCGTCCGTTCGGTGGCGCGCGAATCATCCTGCGCCTGCACGACATCCCCGACGGCTGCCGGGTGGAGATGACGGAGTTCCCGGTGAGCGGTCCCGCGGCGGTCATGCCCAACAAGCTGACCGACATCGCCGTCTACCCCCGTAACCGGGAGACCCTGTGGCGGCTGGCCGCGCTGGCCGAGCGGCTCAAGCCGACTGAGGTCGAAAACTGAGCGGTTCGAGTTCCACCGCGTCGCGCACGGCCGCGTCGTCTCGACGTCCGACGAGGTACCACGTCGTCATGACGCCCTTGCCTTTGACCTCGACCTCGCCGCGAGGCTCGAGCACGAACGTGCTGCGTAGGCGTTCATACACGTCCTGGGGCACCTGAATGCGCCCCTCGACGTCGGTGGTCTCCATCCGGGATGCGACGTTGACCGCATCGCCCCACACGTCGTAAAAGAACTTGCGTGCCCCGACGACCCCGGCGACGACCGGTCCCGCGGCCAGACCGATTCGCAGGGGCACCTTGCGTCCGCGCGGGTCGCGCAGGTCGGCCACGGCGTCGGCCATGTCGAGCGCCAGGCAGGCCAGCGCTTCGAGGTGATCCGGGCGGGGGTGTGGCACACCGCTGACCACCATGTAGGAGTCGCCGCTGGTCTTGACCTTCTCCAAGCCGTGACGGTCGACGAGTGCGTCCAGATCGGTGTAGAGCCGATCGAGAAACCGCACCAGGTCGCAGGGATTGGTGTCGCTGGCCCGCTCGGTGTACCCGGCGATGTCGGCGAACAGTATCGATGCGTCGTCGTACCTGTCGGCGATGACCGTACGGGTGGGGTCCTTGAGCCGCTCGGCGATGGTCGCGGGCAGGATGTTGGCCAGCAGACGTTCGGAGCGCTCGTATTCGGCCTCCATCGCCAACCGCGCGCGACGGATCTCCCGTAGCGCGAACCACAGCGTGGCGACGACGAGGATCCATGCCGTGGCCACGGTGAGGATGAACGACGTCGTGCGGGCCCAGTCCGGTTGAATGCCGGTGTCTTCGGGGACGAAGAACTCCAGGGCCACCACCGTCACCGCGCCCAGCGCCGACAGCACCGATGCCAGCACGATGTGGTCGATGCCGAGGATGATCACCACGATCGCGGCCGCGACGACGAAGTAGAACTGCAGCCCCGACCCGGTGCCGAGCTGTATGCACTGGATCGCGATGGTCGCGTACGCGACGGCGAAGAACACCAGCGGCGCGACCAGCTCGCCGAATCGGCACAGCAGGGGGATGGTGGCGAACGCAACGGCGCTGACCAGGCTGAGGACCGGGATCCACCACACCTCGACGCCGACGAGCAGGCCCTGAAACCCGAAGAAGGCGCTGATGGCCGCGCTGATCATTGCGGTGACGTCGAGCACCCGGCGGCGTCGCACGGACCTTTCCGCGTGGTGCCGAACCCGGGCGGGCGTCCGGTTCTGTAGCGCCACTTCGGGCACGCAGACCGGCCGCAGCCTCATCTCCACGACTAGAGCGTAACGCCGAACGGGCTGGACCTGCCGATTTGTGGTGCCCTCGGTGAGACTCGAACTCACACTGTCACGATTTTGAGTCGTGTGCCTCTGCCAATTGGGCTACGAGGGCTCTGGTAGGTGTACGGCTCTGTTGCGCGGCTTACCACCTTAGATGATGCCCCGAACTCGCTGAACGGCACTGCTACCGCCACAATGGTTTCCATGGCAACCGCTGCTGGGGCACCACCCGACGCCGGGAAGGGCCGCCGCGTTCTCGTCGCCGAGGACGAAGCGCTCATCCGGATGGACTTGGCCGAGATGCTCCGCGAAGAGGGCTACGAGATCGTCGGTGAGGCCGGCGACGGACAGGAGGCCGTCGATCTCGCCGAGAGCCTCAAACCCGACCTCGTGATCATGGACGTCAAGATGCCCCGTCGCGACGGCATCGACGCCGCGGCCGAGATCGCCAGCAAGCGCATCGCGCCGATCGTCATCCTGACCGCGTTCAGCCAACGGGAACTGGTCGAACGCGCCAGGGATGCCGGCGCCATGGCCTACCTGGTCAAACCCTTCACCGTCACCGACCTCATCCCGGCCATCGAGGTCGCGGTGAGCCGCTTCGGGGAGATCGCCGCGCTGGAGCAGGAAGTCGCCACGCTGTCCGACCGGCTCGAGACGCGCAAGCTCGTCGAACGGGCCAAGGGTTTGCTGCAGGCCAAACAGGGGATGACCGAACCCGAAGCGTTCAAGTGGATCCAACGCGCCGCGATGGACCGGCGCACCACCATGAAACGCGTCGCTGAAGTGGTCCTCGAAACCCTCGACACGCCCAGCGATGCGTCGGAGCCGAGCTGACTTCCGCCCCGACGCCCGGTAAAAACTGCGTTTCCGGTGACGCGGTTTGATCGCGGCGACCGCGACGCGTCGTTCAACAGCGCGCACCAGCGCCGAGCGTTGGCTATGGTCTTCCCGGAACGTCGCCGCCCCCGCCCGCCGGGCTGAGGCGCCGGAGCCGACTAACACAACGACCCGGAGGTGAAGCGTGCGCGGTCGCGTGGCACGGAAAGCATTTGCTATCAGCAGCGCTGGTCTGGTTGTGCTCGGCATGGCCGGCTGCCAACAGGCCGAGCCGACCGAGGGCGGTGAGGCGCAGTCCGCTCTGAAGATCGTCGAGCAGGTGCAGATCGACGAGAGCGGGGCCGAGGTCAAGTCCGATGAGGGTGCCGCGCCCGCCGATCCCGCCGGTGACGGTAACGCGCAGTGCCCGCCGGTGTCGCTGGCCATGGCCGGAGCGCTCAACGGCCCCGACGCGGCATTGGGCATCAACATCAAGAACGGCATCCAGCTGGCGGTGGACAAGCACAACGCCGCGAACCCGGGTTGCCAGGTCCAGTTGAAGACCTTCGACACCGAAGGCGACCCGCAGAAGGCCACCCAGATCGCGCCGCAGATCATCAACGACGCGTTCACCATCGGCCTGATCGGTCCCGCCTTCTCCGGCGAGACCATGGCCACCGGCGACGTCTTCAATCAGGCCGGTCTCGTCGCCGCAACGGCCTCGGCGACCAACGTCACGCTGTCCGACAAGGGCTGGCGAACCTTCTTCCGCGGTCTGGGCAACGACGGCGTGCAGGGGCCTTCGGTGGCCAACTATCTGAAGAACACTCTCGGCCACAAGAAGGTCTGCGTGGTCGACGACAGCACGGACTACGGCCTGGGGCTGGGGCAGACCGTTCGCGAGACGCTCGGCCCGGTGGCCGACTCGTCCTGCAACATCTCGGTCAAGAAGGGCGACAAGGACTTCTCGGCGGCGGTCACCCAGATCAAGGGCGCCAACCCGGACTCGGTGTTCTTCAGCGGCTACTACGCCGAGGCGGCGCCGTTCGTACAGCAGCTGCGCGACGGCGGGTACGAAGGGACGTTCGCCAGCGCCGACGGCACCAAGGACCCCGAATTCGTGAAGCAGGCCGGCGACGCGGCCAAGGACGCCGTGCTGTCCTGCCCGTGCGGCCCGGCCACCGGCAGTTTCGCCGACGAGTACACCAAGAAGTTCAACCAGGAACCGGGCACCTACAGCAGCGAGGGCTACGACCTGGGCACCATCCTGCTGAAGGGCATCGACTCTGGCGCCATCACCCGGCCCGCGCTGCTCGACTTCGTCCGCAACTACAACGGTCGCGGCGTGGCCCGGCAGTACCAGTGGACCCCGAACGGTGAGCTGACCACCAGCTTGATCTGGATCTACAAAGTTCAATAGCCGCTGAGGCGAACGCGTCCGAGACCGCAAGGCTCGGACGCGTTTTCGCTAAAGGCCCGTTCCCGCGAGGAGCCGCCACCGGATGACCGGGATCCCACCCGAGTGCGTCGACCAGTACACCTGCTTGGCCGCGAACATCAGCTTCAACCTGGACGGGTTGCGAGACGGCTTCTGGCAGTTGACGATCGACGGCCTGTCGTGGGGCGCGATCTATGCGTTGGTGGCCGTCGGCTACACGTTGGTCTACGGCGTGCTCAAGCTGATCAACTTCGCGCATTCGGAAGTGTTCATGTTCGGCATGTTCGGGGCGTACTTCTGCCTCGACATGATCCTGGGTTTCACGCCCAGCGGTAACACCTACGACAAAGGCATCGCGCTGACGGTGCTGTATCTCGGTATCGCCATGCTGTTCGCGATGGCGGTGTCCGGCGCCACAGCCGTCGGCCTGGAGGCGGTGGCCTACCGGCCGCTGCGGCGACGGAAAGCCGACCGGCTGTCGTTTCTCATCACCGCGATCGGCATGTCGTTCGTGCTGCAGGAGTTCGTGCACTTCATCCTGCCGAAGATCATCGACGGGTACGGAGGATCCAACGCGCAACAACCGATCCGGCTCGTCGCGCCCGAAACCCAGTTCACGGTGTTCGGTTCCGCGGTCTCCAACATCACGCTGATCATCGTCGGTGCGGCGTTGGTCCTCGCCTTGATGACCGACCTGACCATCAACCGAACCAGGTTCGGGCGCGGGATTCGGGCGGTGGCCCAGGACCCGGACACCGCGACCCTGATGGGCGTCTCCCGCGAACGCATCATCATGACGACGTTTCTGATCGGAGGCCTGCTGGCCGGGGCCGCCGCGCTGCTGTACACGCTGAAGGTGCCGCAGGGCATCATCTACTCTGGCGGCTTCCTGCTGGGCATCAAGGCGTTCTCGGCCGCGGTCCTCGGCGGCATCGGCAACCTGCGCGGCGCCCTGCTGGGTGGGCTCCTGCTGGGCATCATGGAGAACTACGGGCAGGCCGTGTTCGGAACCCAGTGGCGTGACGTCGTGGCCTTCGTGCTGCTGGTCCTGGTTCTGTTCTTCCGACCGACGGGGATACTCGGGGAAAGCCTCGGGAAGGCGCGCGCATGAGGGCCAGCGAGAAGGTCTTGGCACCCGGCGACGCACTGCGTCGTTGGTGGGACGGGCTTTCCCGCGTACAGAAGTGGGGCTTCGGGCTGGTCGCGTTCGGCCTGCTCGCGCTGCTGCCGCTGTTCCCCCCGCCCTTCCTGGACACGCCGAACATCAGCTTCGGCGGCACCATGGCACAGTTCGCGATGGTGGCGATCATCGCGATCGGCCTCAACGTCGTCGTCGGCCAGGCAGGCCTGCTAGACCTCGGCTACGTCGGTTTCTACGCCGTCGGTGCGTATACCGTTGCGCTGCTGACCAGTCCGAACAGTCCATGGAACAAGATGGGCGCCACGGGATGGTTCAACGAGGATTGGGCGTGGCTGGCCTGTGTGCCGCTGGCGATGGCCATCACCGCACTGACGGGTCTCATCCTGGGTACGCCGACGCTGAGGTTGCGCGGTGACTATCTGGCGATCGTCACGCTGGGTTTCGGCGAGATCATCCGGCTCATGGCCGACAACCTCTCCGAGGTGACCAATGGGCCCCGCGGCCTCAACGAGGTCGCCTATCCGCGGGTGGGTGCCAGCGAACGCGTACCCGACGGCGTCTTCTCCAGCGGTAACTCCGCGGGCGACGCCAACTACGGGACGTGGTGGTTCTGGCTGGGCATCGTGCTGATGATCGGCATCCTGGTCCTGGTCGGCAACCTCGAACGCAGCCGCGTCGGACGTGCCTGGATCGCGGTCCGCGAGGACGAGGACGCCGCGGAAGTGATGGGCGTCAACACGTTCCGGTTCAAACTGTGGGCCTTTGTCATCGGGGCGGCGATCGGCGGGCTGTCGGGCGCGCTGTACGCCGGCCAGGTGCAGTTCGTGGCGCCGCCGACGTTCAACATCATCAACTCGATGCTGTTCCTGTGCGCGGTGGTGCTCGGCGGGCAGGGCAACAAGCTCGGCGTGGTGGTCGGTGCGTTCATCATCGTCTATTTGCCGAACCGGTTGCTGGGTGTGGAGTTCCTCGGCATCAACCTCGGCGACCTGAAGTACCTGTTCTTCGGGCTGGCCTTGGTGATGTTGATGATCTTCCGGCCGCAGGGCCTGTTCCCGGCACGAGCGCAGTTGCTGGCCTACGGCAAGGCCGCGCGCGACCTGCTGCGTTCGCCGGAGAAGGAGTCGGCGCGATGACCATCGAAGAGCTGGCGGGCGTCCACCGCGAGATCCAGGCCGCTGAGGGTGAAATCCTCTTGCGGACAACCGATCTCACAATGAAGTTCGGCGGGTTGACAGCCCTGGACTCGGTGTCGTTCGACATCCGCCGCGGTGAGATCCTCGGCATGATCGGGCCGAACGGCGCGGGCAAGACCACGTGCTTCAACGCGATCACCGGGGTGTACCGCCCCACGTCGGGCACGGTCACGTTCGACGGTGCGCCGCTGGGCCGGATCAAACGTCACCAGATCACCCGGCGCGGTATTGCCCGCACCTTCCAGAACATCCGGTTGTGGGGGGAGATGACGGCTTTGGAGAACGTCATGGTCGGCACCGACGCCCGGCACTTCACCTCGGTGCCGGGCGCGCTGGTCCGCTCTCCGCGTCACCGCCGCGAGGAGCGCTCGGCCATCGAAAGATCGGCGGCGCTACTGCATTTCGTCGGGATCGGGCACCGTGGCGAGGAGAAGGCCAAGAATCTGCCCTACGGCGACCAGCGCCGCTTGGAGATCGCGCGCGCACTGGCCACCGAACCGAAGCTGTTGTGCCTGGACGAACCGGCCGCCGGGTTCAACCCGCGCGAGAAGGCTTCCCTGATCGAGTTGATCCAGAAGATCCGCGACGACGGCTACACGGTGCTGTTGATCGAACACGATATGAGGCTGGTGATGGGGGTGACCGACCGCATCGTGGTGCTGGAGTTCGGGCGCAAGATCGCCGACGGCCTGCCTTCCGAGATCCGTGAGGACCCGAAGGTCATCGCAGCCTATCTGGGGGTGTCCGATGACGCTGTCGAGTGATCAGGCATCTGAACGACCCGTCATCCTCGAGTTGCGCGACATCGTCGTGCAATACGGAAGAATCCGTGCACTGCACGGTATCTCGTTGAAGGTTCACGAGGGTGAGCTCGTCACGCTGCTCGGTTCCAACGGCGCCGGTAAGACGACCACCATGCGCGCCATCTCGGGGCTGCTGCCCCTGACGGCGGGCTCGATCTGGTTCGAAGGTCGCGACATCAGCAAGGTCAAGGCCCACCAACGCGTGATCGAGGGACTGGTGCAGGCGCCCGAGGGGCGCGGCGTCTTCCCGGGGATGACGGTCGTGGAGAACCTCGAAATGGGTTGCTACGGCCGCAGGTTCCCTTCCCGCTCCGAGCACAAGCAGCGGCTGGACTGGATCCTGGAGACGTTTCCGCGCCTGGCCGAGCGGCGTAGCCAGGTCGGCGGCACGCTGTCGGGTGGTGAGCAGCAGATGCTCGCGATCGGCCGTGCTTTGATGGCCAGGCCGCGGGTGCTGCTGCTCGACGAGCCGTCGATGGGCCTGGCACCGATGGTGATCTCACAGATCTTCAAGATCATCGCCGAGATCAACGCCCAGGGCACCACCGTGCTGCTGGTGGAACAGAATGCGCAGCAGGCACTGAGCCGCTCGGACCGGGCCTACATCCTGGAGACCGGTGAGGTCACGCGCACCGGGAACGCCCGAGAGCTGTTGAGCGACGACAGCATTCGCGCCGCCTACCTCGGCGTCGCCTGACCTGACTTTGCGCTCAACGCTCGATTGTGAAGCGCTTGATCCGCGACGTTGTGCCGGAGACCAGTGTGACCCTGCTTGGCGCGACCCCGAAATGTTCGGCAAGCAGCTTGGTGACGGCCTTGGTGGCCTTACCGTCGACGGCGCGCTCACGCACGTACACCGTCAGCTCGCCGGCGTCGTCGACCTCCACCAGCGGACCCTTCGCGCTGCCGGGCTTGACCCGGACGACGACGATCATCGCCGCACCCAGGGCCATGTCATCAACGCCCACACGGCGAACACCAGCGCGGCGGTCACCACGACGTACACCGGCCACGGCCCCAGGATGTCCAACGCCGACGCGGTATCCGGTTTGTAGTTCGTGAAGCCGTAGTTGGTGTCGGCGATCCTGTTGAACACGACGGTCACCACCGCCCACACGCTGGTGACCGCCACCGCCAGGCGGTAGTCGCGCCAATCGGGCCGCATACCGCGGCCCCACGTCAGATAGATCGCCGCCCACACCACGAGCAGGTGGATCGCGTAGAAGGCCAGGAAGCGGTAGTGCGGAAAGTCGGGGCCCCGCAACACCGGTGAGATCAGCGCCTGCACGCTCAGCACCAGACCCCAGTAGTAGGTGAGTGCATACGCCCACTGCCGTCGGGACCACAGTGCGTAGGCCGCGACGACGGTCGCCAGGTCGGTGAGCTGAAGCGGCACCGAACCGGCCAGCGTCGGCGGCACCAGGTTGTAAACCAGGATCGCGGCGTAGATCAGCGCCGTCAGCCCGCCGAGCGCACGGCCCCACCGCTGTGCCTGGGCATCCGTCTGTCTGCGGCCCGTCCACACCAGCACGACGGCGCCGGCCACGAACACGGCGATGGCGCCCCAGTACGAGGGGCCGTACGGTTCGAACTGCCTAGCGAGCAACAATCACGGACGAGCCGTGCCCGAACAGGCCCTGGTTGGCGGTGACGCCGACCTTGGCACCCTCGACCTGGCGGCCGGTCGCCTGTCCCTTCAGCTGCCAGGTCAGCTCGCACACCTGCGCGATGGCCTGCGCCGGAATGGCTTCGCCGAAACACGCCAGGCCGCCGGACGCGTTCACCGGGATCTTCCCGCCGATCGCCGTGGCACCGCTGCGCAGCAGTTGCTCGGCCTCCCCCTTGGGGCACAGACCCAGATGCTCGTACCAGTCGAGTTCCAGCGCGGTGGACAGGTCGTACACCTCGGCCAGGCTCAGGTCCTCCGGGCCGATACCGGCCTCGGCGTAGGCGGCGTCGAGGATCTGGTCCTTGAACACTCGCTCGGGCGCATTCACCACTGCCGTGGAATCGGTTGCGATGTCCGGCAATTCGGGCAGATGCTGCGGGTACTGCGGTGTCACCGTGCTGATCGCGCGCACCGACGGCACCCCGTCGACCGAGCCCAGATGCTTCTCGGCAAACGACTTGCTCGCCACCACCAACGCGGCCGCGCCGTCCGACGTCGCGCAGATATCAAGCAGCCGAAGGGGATCGGAGACCACCGGGCTGGCGAGCACGTCGTCGATCGTGGCTTCCTTGCGGTAGCGCGCGTTCGGGTTGTCCAACCCGTGCTTGGCGTTCTTCACCTTCACCGCGGCGAAATCCTCCAGCGTGGCCCCGTAGAGGTCCATGCGGCGGCGAGCCAGCAGGGCGAAGTAGACGGTGTTGGTGGCACCGATCAGGTGGAAGCGTTGCCAGTCGGGGTCGTTCTTCCGCTCGCCGCCGACCGGGGCGAAGAAGCCCTTCGGGGTGGTGTCGGCGCCGATCACGAGCGCCACATCGCAGAATCCGGCGAGGATGTGAGCGCGGGCGCTCTGCAGTGCCTGCGAGCCGCTGGCGCACGCGGCGTAACTCGAGGACACGGGCACACCGTTCCAGCCCAGCTTCTGCGCGAACGTCGAGCCGGCCACGAATCCTGGATAACCATTGCGGATCGTGTCGGCCCCCGCGACGAGCTGGATCTGACGCCAATCCAGACCCGCCTCGGCCAGCGCCGCCCGCGCGGCCACGACGCCGTACTCGGTGAAGTCGCGGCCCCACTTCCCCCACGGGTGCATGCCGGCGCCGAGGATGTACAGCGGTTCGGGACTCATGAGGCGGGCCTCCATGCGTAGACGACACGTTCGACGCCGTCGTCGTCGACGAACAACGGCATCGTGGTCAGTTCCATCTCCATCCCGACCTTCAGGTCGGCGGCCAGGGTGCCCTCGACGACCTTGCCGAGCACGATCAGGCCCTCGTCGGCGAGCTGCACCGCGGCAACGGCGAAGGGCTCGAAGGGATCCGGCGCGGGATACGGCGGCGGGGGAGCGTAACGGTTCTCGGTGTAGCTCCACAGGGTTCCGCGCCGCGACAGCGGAACCTGCGCCAGTTCGTCACCGTCGCATGCCGGGTTGGGGCAGTTGTTGGCGCGGGGCGGGAAAACGTAGGTGCCGCACTGGTGGCATTTGCCGCCGATCAGATAGGGCTCTCCGGACCCGGCGGTGGCGAACCAACCGTCGATCGCGGGCTGAGTGGAAGCTGACACCCGCTCAGAGTACCGAGTGGTGCGGCAGAACTGAAACGTGTTCCAGTTCAGTGGGAGGAACGGTCTGCCACGTCGTGAGTGTGCGAAATGATTCGACGCAGCGGCGAGTCGGGGATGAAATCGCACATTCGCGAGCCCGGGTTGGTCGCTGCGGCGGTGGTCTCGATGTCGGGCCGGATGCATAGAGTTAGGGCCGTGAGCCCTGCCACCACCGCCACCGGCAAGAAGACGGCGTCCCAGCCGACCGACCAGAAGCCGACATTGATGTTGCTCGACGGCAATTCGTTGGCATACCGGGCGTTCTACGCACTGCCCGCCGAGAACTTCAAGACACAGGGCGGGCTGACCACCAACGCGGTGTACGGGTTCACCGCCATGCTGATCAACCTGCTGCGCGACGAGCAACCCAGCCACATCGCCGCCGCGTTCGACGTGTCGCGCCAGACGTTTCGCGTGGACAAATACCCCGAGTACAAGGCGGGCCGCTCGTCGACGCCCGATGAGTTCCGCGGGCAGATCGACATCACCAAGGAGGTGCTCGGCGCGCTGGGCATCACCGTGCTCGCCGAACCGGGCTTCGAGGCCGACGACATCATCGCCACGCTGGCCACGCAGGCCGAGCAGGGCGGCTACCGGGTCCTTGTGGTCACCGGCGACCGCGACTCGCTGCAGTTGGTCAGCGATGACGTCACGGTGCTGTATCCCCGCAAGGGCGTCAGCGAGCTGACCCGGTTCACGCCGGAGGCGGTGCTGGACAAGTACGGCCTGACCCCGCAGCAGTACCCCGACTTCGCGGCCCTGCGCGGCGACCCCAGCGACAACCTGCCCGGCATCCCCGGTGTCGGCGAGAAGACGGCGACCAAGTGGATCGCCGAGTTCGGCTCGCTGCAGGCGTTGGTCGACAACGTCGACACCGTCAAGGGCAAGGTCGGGGACGCGTTGCGGGCCAACCTGTCCAGCGTCGTGCTCAACCGGGAACTGACCGATCTCGTCAAGGACGTGCCGCTGCCGCAAACCCCCGACACCCTGCGCATGCAGCCGTGGGACCGCGACCAGATCCACCGGCTGTTCGACGACCTGGAGTTCCGCGTCCTGCGGGATCGGTTGTTCGACACGCTGGCCTCGGCGGATCCCGAGGTCGACCAGGGCTTCGACGTGCGCGGGCGGGCCCTGGAACCGGGAGAGCTCGCGGCATGGCTGGCCGAGCACAGCTCGGGCAAGCGGTTCGGGCTGGCCGTCGTCGGCACACATCTGGCCTTCGACGCGGACGCGACGGCGTTGGGCATCGTCGCCGCCGACGGCGACGGGCGCTACATCGACACCGCCACATTGACCGAGGACGACGAGGCCGCACTGGCCTCATGGCTCGCCGACCCCGGCCCGCCGAAGGCGCTTCACGAGGCGAAGCTGGCGATGCACGACCTCGAGGGCCGCGGGTGGAAGCTCGCGGGCGTCACCTCGGACACCGCGCTCGCCGCATACCTGGTGCGGCCCGGACAGCGCAGCTTCACGCTCGACGACCTCTCGCTGCGCTATCTGAAGCGCGAACTGCGGGCCGAAAACCCTGAGCAGCAACAACTTTCGCTGCTTGACGATACGGACGGCGTCGATGACCAGGCCGTGCAGACCGTGATACTGCGGGCCAGCGCGGTGATGGACCTCGCCGACGCGCTCGACGAGGAACTCGCCCGCATCGACTCGCTGGCGCTGCTGAGCAACATGGAGTTGCCGGTTCAGCGGGTGCTCGCCGAGATGGAGACCGCGGGCATCGCGGTGGACCTCGAGGGACTCGGCCGGCTGCAGAGCGAGTTCGCCGACCACATCCGCGATGCGGCCGAGGCGGCGTACGCGGTGATCGGTAAGCAGATCAACCTCGGCTCGCCCAAGCAGCTGCAGGTGGTGCTGTTCGACGAGCTGGAGATGCCCAAGACCAAGCGCACCAAGACCGGCTACACGACGGACGCCGACGCCTTGCAGTCGCTGTTCGACAAGACCGGCCATCCGTTCCTGCAGCATCTGCTGGCCCACCGCGACGCCACGCGGCTGAAGGTCACCGTCGACGGGCTGCTCAATTCCGTCGCGTCGGATGGCCGCATTCACACCACGTTCAACCAGACGATCGCGGCGACCGGACGGTTGTCGTCGACCGAGCCGAACCTGCAGAACATCCCGATCCGCACCGACGCCGGCCGCCGGATCCGCGATGCCTTCGTGGTGGGCAAGGGTTATGCGGAGCTGATGACCGCGGACTACAGCCAGATCGAGATGCGCATCATGGCGCACCTGTCCAAGGACGAGGGTCTGATCGAGGCATTCCGCACCGGAGAGGACCTGCACTCCTTCGTGGCATCACGGGCGTTCTCGGTGCCGATCGACGAGGTCAATGCCGAACTGCGGCGCCGCGTCAAGGCGATGTCGTACGGGCTGGCTTACGGGCTGAGCGCCTACGGGCTGGCCGCTCAGCTCAAGATCTCCACCGAAGAAGCCAAGGTGCAGATGGAGCAGTACTTCGACCGGTTCGGCGGGGTGCGCGACTACCTGCGCAACGTGGTGGACCAGGCGCGCAAGGACGGTTACACGTCGACCGTGTTCGGCAGGCGGCGCTATCTACCGGAGTTGGACAGCAGCAACCGCAACGTCCGCGAGGCCGCCGAGCGCGCCGCGCTCAACGCGCCGATTCAGGGCAGCGCGGCCGACATCATCAAGGTCGCGATGATCAACGTCGACACGGCGCTCAAGGACGCCGGCCTGAAGTCGCGGATGCTGCTCCAGGTGCACGACGAGTTGCTCTTCGAGGTCGCCGAGGGCGAACGGGAGACGGTCGAGGCCCTGGTCCGCGAGCAGATGGGCAACGCCTATCCGCTGGACGTGCCGCTCGAGGTGTCGGTCGGCTATGGCCGCAGCTGGGACGCCGCGGCGCACTAGCCGGCTCGGTAGCCGGCCAACGACTGCAGTACCGGGCCGGCGGCCGCCCGGGCGGCGTAGAGGGCGTAGGTCTCCTCGACCAGCATCGCCTGCACCCGCGGATCGCCGAACCCGCGGTCGATACGGTCGCGTACGAACGCCAACTCGACGACCTGGCCGGCGAACCTCTTGACCGCGTTTCGGGCCGGACGCCCTCCCTGGCGGGCAGCCTGGGCGAGCACCAGTTTGCGGTGCCGTAGCGAGCCCAGCCAGGCGGCCTCGACAGGCGTGACCAGACCGGCGTGCACCATGCCGGGCAGCTTGCTCGCGACGATCGCCTGCTCGCGTCGGCGACTCTGCAGGCCCAGGACGATCGCCAGCGCGAACAGCGGCATCATCCAGTACAGGTAGATCCCGAAATACCAGCCGACGCCCAGCAGCGACGACCCGTTCCATAGCGCGTGGGTGAAGACCGCCGCCAGGTACCCCAGAAGAAGAACGCCGGCCTTGGCGGACGAGTCGCGGCGGTGCAGGGCGAAATAGACGCCGATGCCGAAGAACGTGGTGAACAGCGAATGCGCGAACGGAGCCATGACCAGCCGTAATGCCGCCGTCAGCAGCGAGTCGCCGAGTGATTCACCGCTGGCGATGTACAGGATGTCCTCCAGCCAGGCGAATCCGGCGCCGACCAGCCCGGCGTAGACCAGGCAGTCGGTCAGGGAGTTCAGCTCCCGGCGGCGCCGGCCGGTCATCATGACCAGCAGGAACGCGCCCTTGGCCGCCTCCTCGATGACCGGCGCGATGACCACCACCGAAACCGGGCTGACCCCGTCGGAGTCACCCGTGACGATCAACGACTCGAGGTAGAGCCCGAGGATCACCGACAACACGACCGCGACCGAGGCGCCCCACAGGAAGGCGAAGGCCAGCAACCGCGGCGGTTCGGGCTCGAAGCGGTCCAGCCACACATACGCCAGGACCACGCCCACCATGGCCAGGCTCGACAGCACCAGCCCGATGCCGGCCCCGATCGGATTGAGGGCGGTCAGCCCGATGATGATCAGCCCGACCACGGTGGCGAGCAGGATGAGCACCGCCAGCGGCGCCCCGACTTTGCGAACCTTGCGTTGGAACGGCGGTGCAACCAGCCAGGGGTGATGCGGGGCGCCGGGATGTGACACCAGAGCAGACTAGCGGCCGGTGGGGACCGAGTTTGTCCAGCATGTGCCCAGTCGAGTAACCTCTACGGGTACCTGTCTGTGGTTTTCGTCATCTTCTGCGGCGGGTAACACCAATAACTCGAATGTCCTAAGTCCCTACGATCAAACCTGTCCGGAGCAACCCACCACATGCCAAGTCCCTCCGTCACCTCGCCGCAAGTAGCCGTCAACGACATCGGCTCGAGCGAGGACTTTCTCGCCGCCATCGACAAGACCATCAAGTACTTCAACGATGGCGACATCGTCGAGGGAACCATCGTCAAGGTTGACCGTGACGAAGTCCTGCTCGACATCGGTTACAAGACCGAAGGCGTTATCCCTTCCCGTGAGCTCTCCATCAAGCACGACGTCGACCCCAACGAGGTCGTTTCCGTGGGCGATGAGGTCGAAGCCCTCGTTCTCACCAAGGAGGACAAGGAAGGCCGCCTGATCCTGTCCAAGAAGCGCGCCCAGTACGAGCGCGCCTGGGGCACCATCGAGGAGCTCAAGGAGAAGGACGAGGCCGTCAAGGGCACCGTCATCGAGGTCGTCAAGGGCGGCCTGATCCTCGACATCGGTCTGCGCGGCTTCCTGCCGGCGTCGCTGGTCGAGATGCGTCGTGTCCGCGATCTGCAGCCGTACATCGGCAAGGAGATCGAGGCCAAGATCATCGAGCTCGACAAGAACCGCAACAACGTCGTGTTGAGCCGCCGCGCGTGGCTGGAGCAGACCCAGTCCGAGGTGCGCAGCGAGTTCCTCAACCAGCTGCAGAAGGGCGCGATCCGCAAGGGCGTCGTCAGCAGCATCGTCAACTTCGGTGCGTTCGTCGATCTCGGCGGCGTCGACGGCCTGGTGCACGTCTCCGAGCTGTCCTGGAAGCACATCGACCATCCGTCCGAGGTGGTTCAGGTGGGCGACGAGGTCACCGTCGAGGTGCTCGACGTCGACATGGACCGCGAGCGGGTTTCGTTGTCGCTCAAGGCAACTCAGGAAGACCCGTGGCGCCACTTCGCCCGCACCCACGCGATCGGTCAGATCGTGCCGGGCAAGGTCACCAAGCTGGTGCCCTTTGGTGCGTTCGTCCGCGTCGAAGAGGGCATCGAGGGTCTGGTGCACATCTCCGAGCTCTCCGAGCGCCATGTCGAGGTCCCGGATCAGGTGGTCCAGGTCGGCGACGACGCGATGGTCAAGGTCATCGACATCGACCTGGAGCGTCGCCGCATCTCCCTGAGCCTCAAGCAGGCCAACGAGGACTACACCGAGGAGTTCGACCCCAGCAAGTACGGCATGGCCGACAGCTACGACGAGCAGGGCAACTACATCTTCCCGGAGGGCTTCGACTCCGAGACCAACGAGTGGCTCGAGGGTTTCGAGAAGCAGCGTGAGGAGTGGGAGTCCCGCTACGCCGAGGCCGAGCGCCGGCACAAGATGCACACCGCGCAGATGGAGAAGTTCGCCGCGGCCGAGGCCGAGGCGGCCAGCCGTCCGGCGGCCAACGGCGCTTCACGTGGCGAGGAGCAGTCGGCGGGCGGCTCGCTGGCCAGCGACGCGCAACTCGCGGCGCTGCGTGAGAAGCTCGCAGGCAACGCCTAACTCTCAACGACCGAAGGCCCCGGCTCACCGAGCCGGGGCCTTCGTCGTCGAGAGGCCCTGACAGACTGGTGCCGTGCTGCGCATTGGCCTGTCCGGCGGTATCGGCGCCGGAAAATCGACTGTATCTTCGACGTTCAGTGATCTGGGGGGCATCGTCGTCGACGGCGACGTGATAGCCCGGGAGGTCGTCGAACCGGGGACCGAGGGGTTGGCCAAGCTGGTCGACGCGTTCGGCCGCGAGATCCTGCACGATGACGGGGCGTTGAACCGCCCCGCGCTGGCCGCGATCGCGTTCAGCGACGAGGAGAAGCGTCAAACGCTCAACGGCATCGTGCACCCGCTGGTGGCCCACCGCCGGTCCGAGCTCATCGCGGCCGCGGCCGACGACGCCGTGATCATCGAGGACATCCCGCTGCTCGTCGAATCCGGTATGGCGCCGATGTTTCCGTTGGTGGTGATCGTTCACGCCGATGAGGAGCTGCGGGTGAAGCGGCTGATCGAGTACCGGGGCTTCACCGAAGAGGACGCCAGGGCCCGGATCGCCGCGCAAGCCACCGAGGAACAGCGCCGCGCGGTCGCCGACGTCTGGCTCGACAACTCGGGCACGGCGGGCGAACTGGTCGAGAAAGCCCGCGCGCTGTGGCACGAGCGCATCCTGGCGTTCGCACACAACCTGCACGAGAATCGGCCCGCGCCCTCGAAGCCGGTCCTGGTGCCCTTCGACCCGGCATGGCCCGATCAGGCGCGGCGTATCGTGGCGCGGCTCAACACCGCATGCGGGCACCGCGCCGTCCGCGTCGACCACATCGGCTCCACGGCGGTGCCGGGGATGGACGCCAAGGACGTGATCGACGTTCAGGTGACGGTCGCGTCGCTCGCGGATGCCGACGAACTCGACGAGGCGCTGACCGCTGCGGGATATGTGCGCGGGCCGGTCACCGCGGATGTCGCCAAGCCCGATGCGCGCAGCACGGTCGCCGAGTTCGACCACTCCAACGACGAGGCGTTGTGGCACAAGCGTATTCACAGCTCGGCCGATCCCGGGCGACCGACCAACGTTCACATTCGTGTCGACGGATGGCCGGGTCAGCAGTTCGCATTGCTGTTCGTGGACTGGATGCGCGCGAACCCCGGCGTCCAGGCCGATTACCTCTCGTTGAAGCGGCGGGTCGCCGGGGAGGGACACGTGTCCACGGGTGCCTATGCCGACGCGAAGGAGCCCTGGTTCCTCGACGCCTATCGGCGCGCGTGGGAGTGGGCCGACGCCACCGGATGGCGGCCGTAGTCCCCAGCGGGATGCCCGCCGGCGCCTAGGCCGGCGGTGGGGTGCCGGCGTCGGGCGGCGGGGTGCCGGCCCCGTCGATCGGGAGGTTCAGCGGGGCTCCGCATTGCAGCACCCCGTACATCGGGTCGTCCTTGGGCCGGAGCAGTCGCGGCGCGATGAACTGGTCGGCCTTGGCGACGACCTGGTCGTCGACGAGGATCTCGCAGTGCAGGTTGGAGCCGTAGGGCCATTCGATGGAGATCTCCATCCCGGCCAGTTGGGGATCGGCCAGCACAGCGTTGACCTCGAACGTCTGACCGGGTAGGAGCGTGGGCTGCGCGCTGTTGACGTTCTGGTCGTCCATCTTGTACGCGACGACCGCGCCGCGGGAGGTACCGTCCGCGCGCGCTCGGTAGATGACGTTGTGCAGAACCTCGGGCGCAGGCTGCGCCTCGGTCTCGGCGCTCGGTTGGGCCGCGGCGCCACCCGGGAACAGGACCGAGCCCACGAGCATCGCCGCGGCCGTCGCGCCTGCGGTGCGGGCTGTGGGGGACATGCGACGAGAGAATACCGGCCTTACCTGGGCAGACAAATTCGTAGCGGTAACCATCGGAATCAAGATCGATAACTGCAGGTCGTTCGTTACCCGTCGGCCGGTTGGCAGTCGAGTCGGGCGCCGCAGCGGGGCACGTCTAGTCGTCGCGCCAGGTGAGTGGCATACCACTTTCGGCCAGCCACCGGTTGAGGTCGTAGTCGTGGCGGGCCAGCCCGTCGATGGCGGCCACCGCGGTCTGGACGGCCTGCTCACCGGTCTCGGGCGCCAGCAGGTTGTGCCGTATGGCGGTGAACAGTTCGTCGACGTCGTGCAGTTCGACGCCGCGGCCGGTTCGGACCACCAGGTCGAGGTAGTGGTCTTCGGCGTGCCAGACCTCGGGGCCCGGCGTGTAGTGGCCAACGTCCAGGTAGTAATCCTGGTCCCGCTCGTGACCTGCGTTGAAGTGGAACACCGTCGCGCGCAGTCCCAGAGAGGGCAGCAGCCAGGACTCCAGATAGTGGAATTGCGGCCGGCCCGGGGTGGGGCGGGCCATGTACAGGCCCCACGGTTGGACGGTGTAGACGTCGACCGCCCGCACGATGCCCTTCGGATCGGTGTTGGTGCGGGCGACGAGGTCGAATGTCTCGTGTTTGGGAGGGTGGATGAGGACAGGATAGGGCGCAGCGGGAATGAACTTGTCAGAGCACGCGCTTACCCTGGGTGATTATGGCTTTCGCGACTGAACACCCCGTGCTCGCGCACTCGGAGTACCGCCCCGTCGATGCGATCGTGCGCAAAGGCGGACGCTTCGAGGTGGTCAGCCCGTACGCACCGGCGGGCGACCAGCCGGCGGCCATCGACGAGCTGGAGCGCCGTATCCGGGCGGGGGAGCACGACGTGGTGCTGCTGGGTGCCACCGGCACCGGTAAGTCGGCAACGACGGCGTGGCTCATCGAGCGGGTACAGCGGCCCACACTGGTGATGGAGCCGAACAAGACGCTCGCCGCGCAGATGGCAAACGAACTGCGGGAGATGTTGCCGCACAACGCGGTCGAGTACTTCGTCTCGTATTACGACTATTACCAGCCCGAGGCGTACATCGCCCAGACCGACACCTACATCGAGAAGGACAGCTCGATCAACGACGACGTCGAGCGGCTGCGGCACTCGGCCACCTCGAGCCTGCTGTCCCGTCGCGACGTGGTCGTGGTCGCCTCGGTGTCCTGCATCTACGGCCTGGGCACACCGCAGTCATACCTGGACCGGTCGGTCGAGCTGCAGGTGGGCCAGGAGGTGCCGCGGGACGGGCTGCTGCGACTGCTCGTCGACGTGCAGTACACCCGCAACGACATGGCGTTCACCCGCGGCTCCTTCCGCGTGCGCGGCGACACCGTCGAGATCATTCCGTCCTACGAGGAGCTGGCAGTCCGCATCGAGTTCTTCGGCGACGAGATCGAGGAGCTGTACTACCTGCACCCGTTGACCGGCGACGTCGTCCGCAAGGTCGATTCGCTGCGGATCTTCCCGGCCACCCACTATGTCGCAGGCCCGGAGCGCATGGCACACGCAATATCGACCATCGAACAGGAGCTCGAGGAGCGGCTGGCCGAACTGGAGGGGCAGGGCAAGCTGTTGGAGGCGCAGCGGCTGCGGATGCGCACCAACTACGACGTCGAGATGATGCGTCAGGTCGGCTTCTGCTCGGGCATCGAGAACTACTCGCGTCACATCGACGCCAGGCCCGCCGGCTCGGCGCCCGCCACGCTGCTCGACTACTTCCCCGAGGACTTCCTGCTCGTCATCGACGAATCCCACGTGACCGTGCCGCAGATCGGCGGCATGTACGAGGGCGACATGTCGCGTAAGCGCAACCTCGTCGACTTCGGTTTCCGGCTACCCTCGGCCGTCGACAATCGCCCGCTCACCTGGGAGGAGTTCGCCGACCGCATCGGGCAGACGGTGTACCTGTCGGCGACGCCAGGACCGTACGAGCTCAGCCAGTCCGGGGGTGAGTTCGTCGAACAGGTCATCCGCCCAACGGGTTTGGTGGATCCCAAGGTCGTCGTGAAGCCGACGAAGGGGCAGATCGACGATCTGATCGGCGAGATCCGCACGCGCACCGAGCGCGACGAGCGGGTGCTCGTGACCACGCTGACCAAGAAGATGGCCGAGGACCTCACCGACTACCTGCTCGAGATGGGGATCCGGGTTCGCTACCTGCACTCCGAGGTGGACACGCTGCGCCGGGTCGAACTGCTGCGTCAACTGCGCCTGGGCGACTACGACGTACTGGTCGGCATCAACCTGCTCCGCGAGGGTCTCGACCTGCCGGAGGTGTCACTGGTGGCCATCCTCGACGCGGACAAGGAAGGGTTCCTCCGGTCCACCCGCAGCCTGATCCAGACCATCGGCCGCGCCGCCCGCAACGTGTCGGGCGAGGTCCACATGTACGCCGACAACATCACCGAATCGATGCGGGAAGCCATCGACGAAACCGAGCGCCGTCGTGCCAAGCAGATCGCTTACAACGAGGCGCACGGTATCGATCCAAAGCCGTTGCGCAAGAAGATCGCCGACATTCTCGACCAGGTGTACCGCGAAGCCGATGATGTCGAGGTGGGCGGTTCCGGGCGCAACGCGTCGCGGGGACGCCGGGCACAAGGCGAGCCCGGGCGGGCGGTCAGCGCCGGCATCATCGAGGGGCGCGACACCTCGAACATGCCGCGAGCCGAGTTGGCCGACCTGATCAGGGACCTGACCGAACAGATGATGGCCGCGGCACGTGATCTGCAGTTCGAACTGGCCGCGCGCATCCGCGACGAGATCCACGACCTCAAGAAGGAACTGCGTGGGATGGACGCCGCGGGCCTGAAGTGATCGGCGCGTCGCAGGGACTTTCGTCCCTAGCGCCTACGGCTCGGCTCACGTAGAACGAAAGTATGAGTGACAGAATCGATATCGCGCCCACAGTCCACGTCGACGTCACCACACGCGGTGATCTTCCGGGTGCCGCCGAATACGCGCGGACCAAGATCGCCGACCTGTCCCGGTTCGTCCACCGCCCGCTGGCACACGCCCACGTCAAACTGACCCGCCACGGGGATCCGGATACCGAGCGTCCGGTACTGGCCCAGGGCAACCTCGACCTGAATGGCCGGCTGGTGCGGGCGGAGGCTGAGGGCGAGACCGCGCGTGACGCGATCGACCGGCTCGAGGAGCGCCTCCGACGTCGGCTCCGGCGAGCCGCCGACCACTGGGAGGCGCGACGCGACGGCCGGACCATCCGGGTTCCCGACGAAGCCGACGCCGAACCGACGCAACGGCCGACCCGCCTGAACGTGGCGCCCGACGAACGCCAAATCGTGCGGCGCAAGTCCTTCACGCTCGCGCCGTGCACTGTTGACGAGGCGGCGCTGGAGATGGCGTTGCTCGACTACGACTTCCACCTGTTCACCGAGGAGCGCACCGGGATGGCGAGTGTGCTCTACAAGGACGGCCCGACCGGTCACCGGCTGGCACAGGTGCAGCCGGCCTCGGAGGAGGAGCTGGCGCCGTTCGAATTGCCGCTGACCATCAGTCCGCAGCCGGCGCCGTGCCTCACCGTTGAGCAGGCCGCCGAGCGGATGGGTCTGCTGGGGCTGCCGTTCATGTTCTTCATCGACGCGGCACAAGGTCGTGCAGCCGTGCTCTACCACCGTTACGACGGCCACTACGGGCTCATCACCCCGGCCGGTTGAGGTCGCCGCTTGACCTGAACGAAGGTTGAGCTCGTAGCGTGTCCGGCGTGACCGACACCGCGCCGACGACCAGTACCGGGCGCTGGCGCGACCTGTTGGGACCGAAGTACCTCGGCGCCAGCACCGTCCTGGCCGGCGGGGTCGCGCTGTACGCCACCAACGAGTTCCTCACCATCAGCCTGATGCCCAGCGCGGTGGCCGATATCGGCGGTTACCGGCTGTACGCATGGGTGACCACGGTGTACCTGGTCGCTTCGGTGATCGCCGCGACCACCGTGCACTCGACGTTGATGCGTATCGGGCCGCGGGTGTCGTATCTGGCGGCGCTGTCCGTATTCGGCCTGGGCAGCGTCGCCTGTGCGGCGGCGCCCACGATGGAAGCCCTGCTTGTCGGCCGCACGGTGCAGGGGCTGGCGGGCGGGCTGCTGGCCGGGTTGGGCTATGCGGTGATCAATACGGCGTTGCCTCAGTGGTTGTGGACCAAGGCGTCGGCCCTCGTTTCGGCGATGTGGGGTGTTGGGACGTTGCTCGGTCCTGCCGCCGGGGGTCTGTTCTCCCAATATGCCTCGTGGCGTTGGGCGTTCGGCGCGCTGGCAATCCTGACTGCAGCCATCGCGGTGCTGGTCCCGCTGGCGTTGCCCAGGCGCACTCACGCCGACGTCGATGCGCCGCGAACGCCGATACCCATGTGGTCGCTGCTGTTGTTGGGTGTCGCGGCGTTGGCCGTCAGCGCAGCCGGTATCCCGCGCGGGGTGTGGCCCACGGCCGTGCTGCTCGGCTTCGGAGGCGTTTTGGTGGCGGTGTTCCTGTTCGTCGACCGTCGGCTACCCGCTGGGGTGTTGCCGCCCAGCACTTTTGGGCGCGGACCGCTGAAGTGGATCTACCTGACCCTCGCTGTGTTGATGGCTGCGACGATGGCGGACATGTACGTTCCGCTGTTCGGGCAGCGGCTGGCCGATCTCACACCGGTCGCGGCGGGATTTCTCGGTGCGGGTCTGGCGCTCGGTTGGACGGTCGGGGAGATCGGTAGCGCCTCGATGAGCAACCTGCGATCGATCAAGCGCACGGTCGCTGTCGCGCCCGCGCTCATGGCTATTGGCCTCGCGCTGGCGGCGGTGACCATGCGGGACGACGCACCGTTCGCCGTGGTGGCGGTCTGGGCGGTCGCGCTGATCGTGACGGGCGCCGGGGTGGGGATCGCCTGGCCGCATCTGTCGGCGTGGGCGATGAGCCGGGTGGACGACCCGTCGGAGGGGCCGACCGCGGCTGCTGCAATCAACACCGTCCAGTTGATCGCCGGCGCTTTCGGCGCGGGGTTGGCCGGAGTGCTGGTGAACATGACCGACAGCGGCGACGTCACGCCGGCGCGGTGGCTGCTGGCGGCGTTCGCTGCGTTGGCCGCGGTGGGGCTGGTCGGCTCGACGCGGAGCGGACGACACCCTTCTGGCGAACCGCGGTAACGATCACGGCGATTTCAACGCTGGGCGGTGACTGATCGCGCTGGGACACTCACTGTCAATGCGGGTGTGGCTGAGTGGCTAGGCACCGGCCTGCAAAGCCGTTTACACGGGTTCGAATCCCGTCACTCGCTCGCATGGGCCGTTGCTCTTTGCAGCGCGTGATGAGGCATTTCCGAAGAGCAAATTAACGCATTCCAACCGAGCTGCGCGACAGCACTTTTCAGCGCACCGTCCCCGCATCGGGGCTGCCCTTTGCTGCTTCGAAGCGAGCCACGCCGGTCGTCGACGTCAGGGCCGCGAGTATAAGATCGACGCGGGTCGGAACCGATAATTGTTGCAATAGTGAGGGATTGGTCGTGAGCGTAAAGAAGGTCGGAGTGCAAGCGGGGCTCGTCGGCGCGCTGGCGTTCACCGCACTGGGCGTCGGAGCGGGTGTCGCCAACGCCGAGGTGCCCAGCGCACCGGGCATGACGTGGAAGCTCGACAAGTGGGATGACCGGCACGACTGGGACGACCGTCGTGGTCCGCGCTGGAACGGTCCGGCCTACTGGAACGGCCCGCATTACGGCGGTCCGTGCGCCTGGGTGCCTCCCGCCGTCTCGATGTGGGTGCCGCCGGCCGCCTGCTAGCGGTGTGAGCGCAGGCCGTCGGCGAACCGCAGATCGGACACCAGCGCCTCGAACGCCTTCTCCCGATCCTCTGGTGGCCCGCGCAGCACCGATGACGGATGCACGGTCACGGCGACTTCGGGAGCAACATCGAGCTCGTCGACAACCGGAAGTTCCAGCGCCTCGCGTACGCGAGTTGATCGATGCCGCTGCGACGGCCGCGCAAGAACGCTATCGAACCAAACATGTCGATCTAGTCGTCACATCACCCAAGACACTGCCCCGGCTGTGGGGGGACCCGCAACGGTTATCTCAGATCCTAGGCAACCTGGTCGACAACGCACTGCGCCACACGCCGCCAGGAGGACGTGTCGAAGTCCGCGCGGCGGTGGACGGCGCTGAGTTCACGCTTTCGGTCGTCGACAATGGTGAAGGTATATCCGCCGAACATCTACCCCATGTGTTCGAACGGTTCTATCGAGCCGATCTCGCCCGCGACCGAGGCTACGGCGGAGGCGGAATCGGACTAGCCATCGTCAAGGCGCTGGTCGAAGCCCACAACGGACGCGTCGCCGCGGCCAGCGACGGCATCGGCAAAGGCGCCGCGTTCACCGTCACCGTGCCGCTGGCTCCATCGGGTGCCGAGCGCAACCCTGAAACCGTGGTATCCGCCGGCGAAAGAGCCAGTTCCACTTAGTCTCAGGCAACGGGCTCAGCGGGGATGGTGCAACAGAGGGCCACGTCACGGTCCGTGCAGTACACCTTCCCGGACGTCGGTCGCACCCTAGGCCAGCAATCCGATGGCCAGTTGTCGAGGCGAAACCTCGAGCATGTGCGGTGGGCTCAACGGGACCGCGTCGCGTCCGGCGGTTTCGTACCAGCAGACGTCCAGCGGGGCCGATTCGCCAGGCCGAGATCGATGCGTCGGCTTTCTTCGCGGCCGAGATGGACCGGCCACACCACTACACTGGAAACGTGAATCCACGTTTCCAGTGCCTGTTTCGGGCCGCTACCTGTCGCCGATGCTGGCGACTGGCATGTCGGGGTCGCTGTCGAGCGCTGGCGCAGCCGCACTTCGATATCGGCTATCCGTAGCGAAAACCGCTTGTTGTTTGCGCAGGACGGCGATTTCGGCCAGGTAGTCTCCGTGCATCGCCATCGCGATCGTCGCGCAGAATCCTGCCCGACCTGCTGGGCCGAGCTGCTTGCTCCACGGCTCAAGGCTGGCTCGGTGGCATACTGATCACATGATCGATCGGCGAGGGTTCCTGACGCTGTCCGCCGCCGCCGGCCTGGCGGTTGCCTGCTCGCCACGGTCGGAATCGACCAGAGCGGCCGACGCGGTCGATGTCACTCTCGAGCCGACCGCCACCGAGATCGACCTAGGCGGCGTCACCGTGGGCACCTGGGCATACGGCAATGAGGTCCCGGGCAAGGAGATCCGCATTCGCAAGGGCGAGACGCTACGTGCCCGGGTGACAAACCAGTTGCCGGGCGACACCACGATTCACTGGCATGGCGTGGCGCTCCGCAACGACATGGACGGTGTGCCGGTGCTCACTCAGTCGCCGATCCCGTCCGGGGAGCGTTTCACCTACGAGTTCGCCGTGCCCGATGCTGGAACTTACATGTACCACTCCCATGTCGGCACCCAACTGGATCGAGGGCTCTACGGTCCGTTGATCATCGAGGACCCCGATGAGCGCACCGATTACGACCACGAGCTGATAATCATGCTCGACGACTGGATCGACGGCACAGGCACCGACCCGGATCGGGTACTGGCAGACCTGAAGAAGACCGGCATGGCAGACATGGGCGAAATGGCCGAAGTTGGTACTGATGCCGGCGTCACGGCGACCAGACCGCTCGGAGACGACGGCGGGGACGTCATGTATCCCTACTATCTCATCAACGGCAGGGTCGCGGCAGATCCGAAGGTGCTGGATTATCGTGCTGGGCAGCGCATTCGGCTGCGGGTGATGAACGTGGCGTCCGACACCGCGTTTCGGGTAGCGGTGCCCGACCATGTTCTGACCGTCACCCATACCGATGGTTTTCCGGTGGTCCCGGCGCAAGCCGAGTCGGTGATCTTGGGTATGGGAGAGCGGGTGGACGCCACGATCACGCTCGGCGCCTCGGTTCCGGTGGTCGCCGCCGCTGAGCAGAAAGCTGGCTACGCACAATTGAATATGCGAGTCGATGGCGCACCGAGCGGTGTCAACGTCGCCCAGTTCGTCGCCGCCTTGCGGAGCGGTATCCCCTTGGACACCTCACAGTTGATGGCCGCACCGGAAGTTCAACTACCGCAACGCGATCCGGACGACATCATCGACATGCGGCTAGCCGGCCCGGTGAACCGCTACGACTGGCCGATCAACGGCAAGCTGTACGATCCGCCGAACGACGGTTACCCTATCCGGGGCGGCCAGCGGGTGCGCATACGCTATGTCAACGAGTCCAAGATGTTTCATCCGATGCATCTGCACGGCCACACGTTTCAGGTCGTTCGGCCCACCGGGCGCACGGCGCGCAAAGACACAGTATTGGTGCCGCCGCTGCAAACCGTCGAAGTCGACTTCGACACCGACAACCCCGGTCGGTGGCTCATCCACTGCCACAACACGTATCACCTGGAGGCGGGCATGGCTGCCTTCGTCTATTACACCTAGCCTAGATATTTCTGATTTGTGTGTGATGACGGGTGTGCAATGCACGCAGCCAGACCCTAAGAGCTGGCTCCATTTTGATGAGGAATCGCAAAAGACCGCCGCGTCGTGATTCTTCCCCGTTGCGGCCTGACTTCCCTGACACACTAGTCAGATTCAAGGCCTGCGTGTGCGGCGGCAACATCACCGCCAGTGCTCTTGGACACAGCGGATCTCCTGGAGGACATCGAGGCGGCTGCGTGGATGACGGTGGGCTGACTCGCCATACCGAGTCTCGCCGATTCCGCTGTGAACATCACGCCGGGCGAGGCCGTGGTCGCGTCGGCGCTGCGCGGGTTGGAACTGTCCGACCCGCCCGACCGAATCCAGGCTAGTTCAGAGCCCCCTTCGAGCCGAAGACCGAACTGCTACAGACGTTCTGGCTGTCCGCGGGTCAGTCGCAGAACAGCGAGACCTGGATCGTTTTGCTGACAGTGATCGGAATCAGCCGGGATCTGTTGCCGGTTCCAAACCTCACCAAACGAGTGATCGCAGTCGGGTTGCGGACGCTCGTTACGGTACATTCGCCGGGCGCGGCGCTCCCAACCCGATCGATGTTGACTGTATAGCCGTCGGCAGTCAGCTGTCTGATGGTCTCCAGGTCGGAGTCGGCCGACGCGACGCCCGCCGGTGCAGCGACAACACCAGATACGGCGATGGACGCGATGGCGAGAAGGCTCTTACGCATGCCCCGCCCCCCATTCTGGATCGACTTATGCGAATACGTCTATGTTACACCCCTGTCTGGTGCACGGCCGCTGCGCGCGACCGGGTCAGCGACGCCGACATCGCTGAGGAGCAATGGGCATCGCGCTGTTCGACGCGCATCGCCAGGACCTGCAGTTCGGTTACCGGTACTTTGCCTGGGGAAGCACCAACCACTGGTGAGCCGATAGCCGGCCTACCGCGTTGTGGCGCCTCTGCTTTACTCGCCGGTTGTGGAGCATGCGCGAACGTCGGGGAGTGAAATCTGACGTGGTGTGCCGCCGATGCTCTGGCCTTGGGCGACCGGCGCGCTCGCCGAGATCGCGACCGAGACACTGAACGCGATCACCCTCCGCACCAGGACTGGCGCAACGGCCGAAGTGCTAGACCGGCTGATCGAAGCGACCGTCGACGCGGTCCGCGTACCACGGACCGGCGGAGGTTAACCGGCCGGCGGCGGCCCCGGTGGACTTACCGGCGGCGGCCCGGGTGAAACGATCGGCGGTTGATCCGGCAAGACCTGTCCCAGCCCGGCCGGAATCGCAGTACCGGGCGGGGGCGCGGTACCAGGCAGCGGCTCACCGAGCTGATCCAGTGGCATCTGGCCGAGAAGCCCGCCTTTCAGACGGTCGTCGCTATACATCGCACGCAGGCGCCTGAGGTAGTCCAAGCCGGAGATGTCCGCATTCTCGTCGCCCGGCGCCACCCCGAACATCGTTCCCTGGCCGGGCGCTGCGGGATCGACGTTCTGCGGGAGCAGGTAGGCGTTGTTGAACGCGTTGAGGTTCGGCGGCGTGCCTGGGGGGCCGCCCGGTGGCGAGGGAATTGGGTTCTGGCCCAGCATCAAGTCGTTGCCGACGGTCGGGTCGGGCATCTCGGGTAGGCCAAGAGGGCCGGCGGCAGGAGCCCCAATTTGCGCCAATCCCGAAAGCCCACTAGGCCCTAAAGGCGCGCCGATGATCGGTATCGTCGGCCCTTGCGGCGGCGGGACCGGAATCGCCGGATCAGCGGGCGGCGCGGGAGGGTCCGCAGCGGCGGGCGCCGCGTGGGCGACCGCCGCACCGACGGCGAGCGCACCGGCCACCACAATGCTCGCGATCACGTCCTTGGCGACCGCCCCGCGATCTCGGCTACTCATGGCTGGCGTCTCCTTCGGCTCGGATACCCACGCTCCACCTCTGATGTCAGACGGTCTTGGTGACGCCGTAGTAAGCGACGATGTCGTTGGTGTCCGCGGTCGAACTCGTCAATACCGCGAATGACCGCAGGAACGACTGACCGACGCAGCCGTCGATCTTGATGTGAACATCCTTGACGGTGACCCGGGCATCCTGGGCCTTGAACTTCTTCTTGGTCACCGAAACGGTGGTCACCTCGCCCGGCTTGGGCTGGACTTCAAACGTACCGCTGATCGGGAGCGAGGCGCCGGTAGGTACGAGACCCGCGAGCGTCGACCCCGACGTGCCAATGCCGATCTGGCCAGCCAGCCTGACCCTCTCCAGTTCGATGCCGCAGCCGATCTGATAGCCGACCTCCAGCTTTCCGCCGTCCAACGTGGTGTCACCCGAGCCCGTGATCGACCCGGTAAACGTGGCGCCCACGAGGTATTCGCGCGACGACAGCGCGGTAGTCAGCGGCGCCACCGGCAGCTGGGTCTCGTTCAGCGCAGCCACCGTCAACTGCCAGCCGTCCGGGGTCGTGACGATTCCCGGCTGCTCCGACGGGACGGCGCCGGTGTCCGGCGGGGGACCGGCGTTTGCGACGGGTACCGGCGGCGGGTTGGGATCCGGCTCCGCCGCGGCGAGCGGAGCTGTCCCGGTCGAGACCAGCATGCAAACAGCGGCCAGAGTGGCTAAACGATAAAACTTTGTGCGGGGGCGCCTCTCGTCGTCGTAATCCAAAGCAACTGTTCCGCCGAATGATCGATGGACCAGGTATCTAAACGGTGAACGGATGAACAACACTTGCCACCCGAAACTATCGAGTGCGCGTCTCTCAAGCTGGTAAGCCATTTCTGAAATGGATTCGCCGGATAACGGCACACGTGAACCATTGGCGCGGCTTGATCGCGCCGCGGCCAGCCGGCGACGCACCGTGACCCGCGGGACCGCTTCGGTCACTGCGCGATTGATCACGTCGGCGGACAGTTCAGGGCGTGACCACGGTGACGGATACGCCGGTGTCGGCGGGAGGCGAACCGGCGCCTCGATCCCTGAACCCACGAGGTCTCGCTGCATGAGCGGCTTTCGCGGCGGCACCAAATCGACGCCGGCACAGCCGCGCTTGCGAAACCGCATCACACGGCCTTGGTGACACCGAGATAGGTGATGACGTCCTCGGTGTTCTCGGTCGAGCTGGTCAACGTCGCGTACGACCGGATGAACGACTGACCGGCACATTGGTCGACGCCAATGCGGAAACCGGTGATCGTGACCCGCGTTTCTTTCCCCTCGAACTCTTTCTCGTCGACCGCAACCGTGGACACGGTGCCGGGACGGAGGTCTATTCTTCCCCGGTATGTGAGGTTCGGAGCGAAGGACGGATCGTTGTCAGCAAACGGTATGCGGATCGAAGGGGTAATACCGGCCCCGACAAGAGTTTCGATAGTATTTTGCGTAATGCCGCAGCCGATCTGATAGCCTGCCTCCAGTTTTCCGCCGTTCAGCTCGGTTTTACCCGAGCCCGTGATCGCCCCGGCGAACGTGCCGCCCACGAGGTATTCGCGCGACGCCAGCGAGGTAGTCAGCGGCGCCACCGGCAGCTGGGTCTCGGCCACCGCGGACACCGTCAAATGCCAACCGTCCGGGGTATCCAAGACCCCCGGTGCCGCGGGCGGGACGGCGCCGTTGTTCGGCGGGGGTGGAGGTGCGGCGTTTCCCGCCGGCTCCACCGCGGGATCCGGGGGCGGTTCGGCCGACGCGAGTGGCGCAACCCCAACCGGGATCAGCATGCAGACGGCGGTCAAGGTGGCAAAACGATTCGGCATGGTCGCGGTGACGCCTCTCGTGGTCCGAATTCAAGGGAACTGTCGCGTCGTATGATTGAGTGGCCGAGTGTCCAATGTCGGCGGCACGTGAAATCTGACCCCGGCGCGGCAACTGAAAATTGACCCCCTGGTCCGGTGGCCTGGCTCTAGTCGAGCCAGGAGGACCAGAAGGGAATGTTGTCTGTGGAGGATTGGGCGGAGATTCGTCGTCTGCACCGGGCCGAGGGCCTGCCGATCAAGGTGATCGCGCGGACGTTGAACATCTCGAAGAACACCGTGAAGTCGGCGCTGGCTGATGATGGGCCGCCGAAGTACGAACGGCGGCCGCGGGGTTCGGTCGTCGATGCGGTCGAACCGCGGATTCGGGAACTGCTGCAGGTCTATCCGAGGATGCCGGCCACGGTGATCGCCGAGCGGATCGGGTGGGACCGTTCGATCCGAGTGTTGTCGGCGCGGGTGGCCGAGTTGCGGCCGGTGTATCTGCCGCCGGACCCGGCCTCGCGCACGGCCTACGCCGCTGGGGAGATCGCCCAGTGCGATTTGTGGTTTCCCGACGTCGAGATCCCGGTCGGCTTCGGCCAGACCCGCACCGCGACCCGGCTGCCGGTACTGACGATGATCAGCGCCTACTCCCGCTGGCTGCTGGCCATGCTGCTACCCAGTCGTCGTGCCGAGGATTTGTTCGCCGGGTGGTGGGAGCTGATCAGCCGGCTCGGCGCGGTGCCGCGAGCCTTGGTCTGGGACGGTGAAGGCGCGATCGGACGCTGGCGCGGCGGACGGGTGGAACTGACCAAGGAGTGCCAGGCTTTTCGCGGTGTGCTGGCCAGCAAGGTCATCGTCTGCCGGCCAGCCGACCCGGAAGCCAAGGGCCTCATCGAACGCTCCCACGACTATCTGGAGCGCTCGTTCCTGCCGGGACGGACGTTCGTCTCGCCGGCGGATTTCAACACCCAGCTGGCCGACTGGCTGGCCCTGGCCAACACCCGCCCTCGCCGCGCACTGGCCTGCGCTCCGACCGATCGGATCTGCGCGGATCGGGCGGCGATGCTCGCGCTGCCGCCCGTGGCGCCAGCCACGGGCTGGTGTTCGTCGTTGCGGTTGCCGCGGGATCACTACATCCGCCTGGACGGCAACGACTACTCGGTGCATCCCGCCGCGGTCGGCCGGCGGGTGCTGGTGCGCGCCGATCTCGACCGGGTGCAGGCGTTCTGCGACGGGCAGCCCGTCGCTACCCACGACCGGATCTGGGCCACGCATCAGACCATCTCCGATCCGATACACGTTGAAGCGGCGAAGGTTTTGCGGCGCAGACGAATCCAGATCCCGTCACCACCGTTGGAGTCCGAAGTGGCGGTGCGGGACCTGTCGTCCTACGACGCGGCGTTCGGAGTGGATATCGATGGCGGTGCCGCCTGATGGCCGCTACCAAGACCACCGCTACCGCCGGCCGCGACGTGACCGCCGAGCTGGCTTATCTGACCCGTGCATTGAAGGCGCCGACGCTGCGGGATTCGATCGCCCGACTGGCCGAACGCGCGCGGGCGGAGAACTGGACCCATGAGGAGTATCTTGCGGCCTGTCTGCAGCGCGAGGTCTCGGCGCGAGAGTCCCACGGCGGGGAGGGCCGCATCCGCGCAGCCCGCTTCCCTGCCCGCAAGTCGTTGGAGGAGTTCGACTTCGACCACGCCCGCGGACTCAAACGCGACACCATCGCCCACCTCGGGACGCTGGATTTCGTCACCGCCCGCGACAACGTCGTCTTCCTCGGCCCACCCGGAACCGGCAAGACCCACCTGGCCATCGGACTGGCCATGCGAGCGTGCCAGGCCGGCCACCGCGTCCAGTTCGCCACTGCCGCCGAATGGGTCGCACGACTGGCCGAAGCCCACCAAGCCGGACGCATCCACGCCGAACTGACCCGACTGGGCCGCTACCCGCTCATCGTCATCGACGAAGTCGGCTACATCCCATTCGAACCCGAAGCCGCCAACCTGTTCTTCCAACTGGTCTCCGCCCGCTACGAACGCGCCAGCCTGATCGTCACCTCCAACAAAGCCTTCGGCCGCTGGGGCGAAGTGTTCGGCGACGACGTCGTGGCCGCCGCCATGATCGACCGCCTCGTCCACCACGCCGAAGTCATCACCCTGAAAGGAGACAGCTACCGACTCAAAGACCGCGACCTCGGCCGCACACCTACCACGGCCACCAACACTGAGGAATAATCACCAACCAACCGAGAAATTGTCAATACCTGTGGATCGGGGTGTTTCAGGCGACCTCCGTTCCGGTGCTCTCGTCACCGTTTGAAGGCGGTGTTGGTGGGGTGAT
>NZ_BCTA01000063.1 GCF_001570485.1 Mycolicibacterium novocastrense | reverse complement strand
CTGCAACGCATCCAAGACACCCTCAACACTCGGCCCCGACCCACCCTGAACCTCGACACCCCCGCCGACCGCCTCAACGCACTGATCACCCAAGCAGCATGAACCCCGATGTTGCACTCACCACTTGACTTCGGACGTCCAAAACGCGCGGGTAACCCACGTTCGCGCCAGACAACGGGCGGCACATCTTGACAGTGGCTAGTTCCAAGCGGCATAGTCGTACATAGAACTTGTCAGTGTCAAGATCGAGGAGGTCGCCGTGACTGCACCCATCGCGCCCGTTGTCCGCGCGGGAGACCCCGACCGCGAGAGGACCGCACATCTGCTCGGCCTGGCCCTGGCGCAGGGTTACCTCGATATGACGGAGTACGAGAGCCGGCTGCAGACCGCGTTCGCCGCCGCCACCCGCGCAGACCTCCACGCTCTCACCGCAGATCTACCGTTGGCTCACTTGCGGCGCAACGATCCCCGCCGCCGCGAGGCGCTACGCCGGGCGGCCCGCCGCAGCGTTCAATTCCACCTCGCGGGCTACGTCGCCGGATCGCTGCTGATGCTCGGCATCTGGCTGGTGGTTGGACTGACCGCGGGCTCCTGGTACTTCTGGCCGGTCTGGCCGATCCTGGGCTGGGGCATCGGCGTCATCTGCCATGCCGCTCCGGCGCTGGCTCACGGCTCGATCAGTCCCGCGCGGATCGCGTAGCGGGTCGACGCCGCCGCGCTCCCTGTTGGCCTGGGCATATGCGCGACTGCGGCACTCCTGAGCGTTTTACGATCGGGCCGGCGCCGACCACCCGGAGGTCGGTGGAGTCAACGGCGGGGCATAGTAGCGCCGATCGGCCCACGTAGAATGCAAATCACCGAAGCCTTACTCGGCTGACACCCCGACCATCAGTTCTCCGGTTGGCGGCCGCGTGCTGACCAACCCAACCGATCGGAGTGCCCTGCTCGCCGTCCTGCTCGCCCACGCGGTCGCCACCGCGCTGGCGCCCCTGCTCGTCCACAAGTGGGGGCGCAAGGCCTTTTATCCGCTGGCGCTGGTGCCGCTTCTGTCGCTGGTGTGGGTGGCGCAGAACTGGCCGTCGGCCGGGCGGTCGAGCACCGTCGACGTGCCGTGGGTGCCCGAGCTGTCGATGGACATCACGCTGCGCTTCGACACGCTCGCCGCGATCATGAGCGTGCTGGTGCTCGGCATCGGCGCGCTGGTCCTCTTCTACTGCGCCGACTACTTCCAGCACCACGACGGGCGCATCGAGAACCGGTTGCCGAGTTTCGCGGCCGAACTGGTCGCGTTCTCCGGCGCGATGTTCGGACTCGTCACCAGCGACAACCTGCTGATGCTCTATGTGTTCTGGGAAATCACCTCGGTGCTGTCGTTCCTTCTGGTCGGCCACTACGCCGAACGCATCACCAGCAGGCGGGCGGCGACCCAGGCGTTGCTGGTCACGACGTTCGGTGGCCTGGCAATGCTGGTGGGCATCATCGTGCTCGGCAACATGGCGGGCACCTACCTGCTCTCCGAGCTCCTCGAATCACCGCCGACGGGGGTGGCGGCGTCGGTCGGGCTGGTGCTCATTCTCGTCGGCGCCCTGTCGAAGTCGGCGATCGTTCCGCTGCACTTCTGGCTACCGGGCGCGATGGCCGCACCGACCCCGGTCAGCGCCTACCTGCACGCCGCGGCGATGGTCAAGGCCGGCGTTTACCTGATCGCGCGCATGAGCCCCAGTTTCGCCGACTCCCCGGTGTGGCGCCCCATGGTGGTCTCACTCGGGCTGCTGACCATGTTGCTGGCCGGTTGGCGTGCGGTACGCGAGTACGACCTGAAGTTGATCCTGGCCTTCGGCACGGTGAGCCAGCTGGGGCTGATCACCGTCATGGTCGGCACCGGTGGCAGCGACATGATGCTCGGCGGGCTTGCGATGCTGGTCGCACACGCCATGTTCAAGGCGGCGCTGTTCATGGTCGTCGGCATCATCGACCACGCCACCGGAACCCGCGACATCCGCAGACTGGCCTGGCTCGGCGACAAGTCGCGACCGCTGTTGATCATCGCCGTCGGCGCGTCTGCCAGCATGGCGGCCCTACCGCCGTTCTTCGGCTTCGTCGCCAAGGAAGCCGATTTGGCAACCGTGCTGTACACCCCCACCCTCGGAGCCTTCGCCCCGCTGGTGCTGGCGGGCATCGTGATCGGCTCGGTGTTCACCACCATCTACAGCCTGCGTTTCCTGTTCGGCGCGTTCGGCCGCAAGGGGCAGCCCGAACCGAGCACCCGCGTCGCCGAGATGCACCGCCCCGAGCGCACGTTCATGATCGCTCCGGGCATCCTCGCGGCAGCGGGGTTGGCCTTCGGGATCTGGCCTGTCGGGATCGGCGGCGTGCTGGAGGATTACGCCGATACGGTGCCCGCCGGCAACAACGAGTACCACCTGGCGCTGTGGCACGGCGTGAACTTGCCACTGCTGTTGTCGGTGCTGGTGATCGCCACCGGTGTGGCCGCGTTCGTGGGCCGTGAGCGATTGCGCCGGTTGCGCACGATGCGCGAACCACTGGGCAACGCGGACCACGTGTACGACGCCGTGATCCGCCGGCTCGACCTGTGGGCGGTGGAACTCACCGCTGTCACCCAGCGTGGTTCGATCCCGGCCACCCAATCGGCGATCCTGACGACGCTCGTGCTGGTGCCGACGATCGCGCTCGCGGTAGGTGCGCGCGACCGCCCGGAGTTCCGGCTGTGGGGTTCACCGCTGCAGGTGGTGATCGGTCTGATCATCCTGGCGGCCGCACTTGGCTCTCTGGTGATGCGCAACCGTCTGGCGGCGGTGCTGCTCGTCGGCGTGACGGGATACGGGTGCGGGGTGATCTTCGCGCTGCACGGCGCACCGGATCTGGCCCTGACCCAGTTCCTGGTCGAGACTTTGACCCTCGTGGTGTTCGTGCTGGTCCTGCGCACGCTGCCTGCCGAAGCCGATCGGGTTCACATCCGCAGATACCGGTGGCCGCGGGCGGCGCTGGCCCTGGCGGTCGGTGCGACCGTGACCACCTTGGCGGTGTACGCGATGGCCGCGCGCACCGGCGTTCCGATCGCCGAGCTGATCCCCGAGGCGGCGTACTACCGCGGCCACGGCGCCAACGCCGTCAATGTGCTGCTGGTCGACATCCGCGCATGGGACACGATGGGCGAGGTCATGGTGCTCGTGGTCGCGGCGACCGGTGTTGCGTCAATGGTGTTCCGGCACAGGAGGTTCGGAACGCCGCCACGGGTCGCCGATGCAGGCCAGCCCGACATCGGCTCGCTACCCGCGATGGTGAACACCAGCCCGGCGGCCGGCGACATCACCTGGCTGCGCGGCAGCGAGCTGCGCGACCCACGGCACCGGTCACTGATCCTCGAGGTCGCCACCCGGGTCATCTTCCCGCTGATCATGGTGTTGTCGGCGTACTTCTTCTTCGCGGGGCACAACACCCCCGGCGGCGGGTTCGCCGGTGGGTTGACCGCGGGACTCGCGCTGGTGCTGCGCTACCTCGCCGGCGGTCGCTACGAACTGGGCGAGACACTGCCACTGGACGCCGGCAAGATCCTCGGCGCGGGCCTGACCCTGGCCGCCGGCACCGCGTTCGCCTCGCTTCTGGTGGGGGCGCCCGCGCTGTCGTCGGCGCTGATCGAGGTCGACGTGCCGGTGTTGGGCACCGTCAAGTTCGTCACTGCCTTGTTCTTCGACCTCGGGGTGTACCTCATCGTCGTGGGTCTGGTGCTCGACGTGTTGCGCAGCCTCGGGGCCCGCATCGACGTGGAGTTGGGTCAGGAGCAGAAGACGGCGGTGGGTTCGCGATGACGACCTCCCTCGTGCCCCTCGCCCTGCTCGGCGGGCTCACCAGCGCCGGCGTGTACCTGCTGCTCGAGCGCAACCTGACCCGAATGCTGTTGGGGCTGTTGCTCATCAGCAACGCGATCAACCTGCTCATCCTCATCGCCGGCGGCCCGGCCGGTAAGCCTCCGATCTGGGGGCGAGACAGCGAACCTCACACCACCACAGCGGATCCGTTGGCGCAGGGGATGATCCTGACGGCGATCGTCATCACGATGGGTATCGCGGCGTTCGTGCTGGCTATGGCATATCGGACCTACCGGTTGACCACCGCGGAGGAAGTGGGCGACGACCCCGAGGACGCCAAGGTCTCCGAGCTGGCCGCCAAGGAGATCGGCGCCGTCGAGGAGGACCGCCCGCAGCCCGAAGCCGCGCGCGACACCGATGCACCCGACGAGTTGGACGCCCTGCCCGGTTATGAGGGGTCAAGGTGACCCAGGTGATCCGGAGGCTCGTAGTGAAGGCGGACTGCGCATGACATTGGCGGCCACCTTGATTCCGCTGCCCGTTCTGCTGCCGACGCTGGGCGCGGCGAGCACGCTGATCGCGGGCAGGCGGCCACGACTGCAGCGACTCCTCACCCTCGCCGTGCTGTCTGTCGTCGTCGCGGTGTCCGGCGCGCTGCTCTACCTCGCCGACAGGGACGGCACACTCGTGCTCAACGTCGGCGGCTGGGGACAGTCGGTGCCCGGTATGGGCCCGCTGGGCATCACCCTTGTGGTGGACCGGTTGTCGGCGCTGATGCTCGTCGTCTCGGCGATCGTGTTGTTGGCCGTGGTGTTCTACGCCATCGGTCAGGGTGTGCGCGACGGTGACGAACGTCAACCGGTGTCGATCTTCATGCCCACCTACCTGGTGTTGTCGGCCGGGGTCTGCATGGCGTTCCTCGCCGGTGACCTGTTCAACCTCTTCGTCGGCTTCGAGGTGCTGCTCGCCGCGAGCTTCGTGCTGTTGACGGTCGGAGCCAGCAAAGACCGTGTCCGCGCGGGCATCTCCTACGTGATGGTCTCGATGGTCGGGTCGCTGATCTTCCTGTTCGGTCTCGCCCTCGTCTACGGCGCCACCGGGACGCTGAACTTGGCGGAGCTCTCCGTGCGCCTCGACGATGTATCGGGCGGAATCCGTTCGGCGATGTTCGCCGTGCTGCTGGTGGCGTTCGGCATCAAGGCCGCGGTGTTCCCGCTGTCGGCCTGGCTGCCCGACTCCTACCCGACAGCGCCCGCACCGGTCACCGCGGTGTTCGCCGGCCTGCTCACGAAGGTGGGTGTCTATTCGATCATCCGGGCGCACTCGCTGCTGTTCCCCGGCGGTGGGCTCGACCCGGTACTGCTGGTGGCTGCCCTGTTGACCATGCTGGTCGGCATCCTCGGTGCGATCGCGCAGAGCGACATCAAACGACTGCTGTCGTTCACGCTGGTGAGCCACATCGGCTACATGATCTTCGGCATCGCGTTGTCCAACCAGCTCGGCATGTCCGGTGCCATTTACTATGTCGCACACCACATTCTGGTACAGACCACCCTGTTCCTGGTCGTCGGGCTGATCGAACGGCAGGCCGGGGCGTCGACGATGGACCGACTCGGTGGTTTGGCGGCCGCCAGTCCGCTGCTGGCGTTCGTGTTCGTCGTCCCCGCGCTCAATCTCGGTGGCATACCGCCGTTCTCCGGTTTCATCGGGAAGGTGGCGCTGCTCGAGGCCGGGGCGCAGGACGGTTCGGTGTTGGCCTGGACGTTGGTGGCCGGCGGGGTGGTGACCAGCCTGTTGACGCTGTACGTGGTGGTCCGGGTGTGGACGAAGGCGTTCTGGCGGTCGCGCGAGGACGCGCCCGAAGGCCATCTGTCCGCGGCGGTGCCGTCGGCGTTGCTCGACGAACCCGAGGACATCCAGTTCGTCGACCGCGACCACGTCGGGCGCATGCCGGCGGGGATGGTCGGGCCCACCGGCGCGCTGATCGCCGCCGGGCTCGCACTGACGGTGCTCGCCGGGCCGATATTCGCCTACAGCGAAAGGGCTTCCAACGAGGTGCTGAACCGCAGCGAGTACATCACTGCGGTAGTGGGGCCGCGGTGAAATGAGGGCATCGAAAACCGCACCGATGCGAAGTGTCGTGCTTCGCACCTGGATCCTGTGCTGGCTCGTACTCGTCTGGATCCTGTTGTGGGGCACGTTCTCAGCGGCCAACGTGCTGTCGGGACTGGCCGTCGCGACGTTGATCACCTGGCTCCTGCCGCTGCCCGCCGTGCCGGTCGAGGGCAAGGTGCACCCGCTGTCACTGATCCGGCTCATCCTCACGGTCGCCTACCGTTTGGTGCTGTCGTCAATACAGGTCGCGCTGCTGTCGTTGAAACCCCGGCCCCCGCTGTCAGCGGTGCTGCGCGCGCAACTTTCGGTGAAGTCCGACCTCGTGCTGTCGCTGGCGGTCGTCATCTTCAACCTGATTCCGGGATCGATCGTGCTCGAGATCGACCAGACCCGCCGGCTGCTCTACATGCATGTCATCGACGTCGGATCCGACCGCGCGCTGAGCGCGTTCTACCACCAGGTGGCCGTAATCGAGCGGCTGTTGGTCCGGACATTCGAGCGTCCCGAGGACTGGCGCCCCGCGCACGAGGAGGTCGAACTGTGAATACCGTCTGGGTCATCGCCGCGGTGATGATCACCACCGCCGCGGCCATCACGATGTTCCGACTCCTGGCCGGGCCGAGCACGCTCGACCGGTTGGTCGCCGTCGACACGCTCATCGCGGTGGCCATGTGCGGCATCGGTATATGGGCCGCCTACAGCCTGGACAGCACCGTTACCTACGGGATGGCAGCCCTGGCGTTGATCAGCTTCGTCGGCACGGTGAGCGTCGCCCGATTCCGCGTCCCCGACGTCGACAAGCCCCGCATCACCCGGGGGCGACGATGACCGGTCTCGACATCCTCACGAGCGTGCTGGTCCTGGGCGGCTCGTCGCTCGCACTGACCGCCGCAATCGGCGTGGTCCGCTTCCCCGACACGTTGACGCGGATGCACGCGGCGTCCAAGCCGCAGGTGCTCGGGCTCCTGCTGGTGATCATCGGCGCCGGGGTACGGCTGCGCGGCAACGCCGATATCGGAATGCTCGTACTCACTGGCTTGTTCACCCTCATCACCGCGCCGGTGGTGGCGAACCGGGTTGGTCAGCTCGCGTATCGGGAACAGAACGTCCGAGACGATCTGTTGACCGCGGACGAGATCGACGAGTTCGCCGACCACGCAGAAAGCGGTGCCGATGGCCAGGACTGACGGCGACAGCTGGGGCATCACCGAGAGTGTGGGCGCGACCGCGCTGGGGGTGGCCTGGTCTCGTGCGCTGGAGCAGAACACCGAGTGCCCGCTCTTCACGGACCCGTACGCCCAGATGTTCGTCGACGCGGCGGTCGAACAGGGTTGGCAGCCGCCCCCTGCCCAGATGGCCGAACGCATCCGCTCCATCGGCGGCTATGCGGCGTCGCGCACGAAATGGTTCGACGAGTTCTTCATCGCCGCCGGCGCCAACGGCATCGACCAGGTGGTGATTCTCGCGGCCGGGCTCGATGCGCGGGCCTGGCGGTTGCCGTGGATCGGCGGCACCGTCGTCTACGAGATCGACCAACCCCGGGTGCTGGCATTCAAGGTCGACACGATGCGCCGGCACGAAGTTCAACCGACCGCCAGATACATTCCGGTGCCGATCGACCTGCGGGAGGATTGGCCGCGGGCCCTGCGCGACGCCGGATTCGACGCAAGCGAACCGACCGCGTGGGCCGCCGAGGGTCTGCTGCCGTATCTGCCCGCCAGCGGACAGGACCTGCTGTTCGAACGGATCCACCGGCTCAGCGCGCGGGGCAGTCGCGTCGGCGTCGAGTCGTTCGACGCGGGCTTCTTCGAACCGGGATACCTGGAGAGTCGCCGCCAACGGCTGGCCGAGTACCGCAGACAGGCCGGTGAGGAGGACCCGAACGGGGCCGGAGGCGACGCATTCGATGTGCAGGACCTCTGGTACACCGAGGAACGCACCGAGGTGACCGCTTGGCTCACCGACCACGGCTGGGACGTGACCTCGATCGGTGCCGCCGACCTGATGGACCGCTACGGCCGGTGCGCCGCGGGCGAGCCCGACGACACCACGCCGCGCACCGCGTTCGTCGAGGGACAACGGGCTTGCTGAACCGGGCGCCGAACCCGACCCGGGTCGTCGCACACGAGTCTGGCTACTCCCCCGACAACTGGAACTCGACCATCGCCGTCACGGTCTCGACGGCATCGCTCAGCGCCACCAGCCGCTCGGCGACCGTCGGCGCGGCCAGCACCGCGTAGCGGTCGGCCTGCCCCATGGGCAGGCGGGAGGTCAACGCGTACAACCACTTACCGGCATCGCCGGACGCGTCCGCACCAGCCACGAACTCGCGACCGTTGACCTCGGCGCCGCGTGCGGCGGCGATACGCTCGAACAGCGCGATCATGCGGTCCTCCACATCGCGGATCGCGTCCACCTCGACAGGCGCACCCGGCTGATCGGGCCACGGTTCGACCGCGGCGCGTGGATACGGGTCGTCGGGCTGCCACTCGATGACCCGGATGCGTTCGCCCACCGCGCATTTGAGGCGGTAGCGACCATCGCCGAAATCCGCGACCTCGCCGATGTGTGCCAGCGCGCCGACGTCGCTGCGTACGTCCCCACCGCCCACCTCCCTACCCGCGGTGATCAGCACGACGCCGAACGCCGGGTCCTCGGTGGCCAGGCAGTCCGAAACCAGTGCGCTGTAGCGCGGTTCGAAGATGCGCAGCGGAAGGTCCTCGCCCGGCAGCATCGCCACCTGCAGCGGGAACATCGGGATGGCCGCCATCGTCTACAGTTCCAGTTCGGCGACCAGAGCGTCGACGACGGCGCGCAGGTCACCGTCGTGCTCCTCGGCGACGCGGCGTTGTCGTTGATACGACGCACCGCCCCCGTAGATGTCGGCGACGCGCCGTAATTCGTCGGCGCAGTGCAGTGAGGCCGCCACCGGTTCGAGACGGTTGAGCGAGTCGTCGAGGTCCTCGGTGACCAACCGCTCGTTGCTGTTCGCGTCCTGGATGATGATGGCGTCGAGGCCGTAACGCGCTGCGCGCCACTTGTTCTCCTGCACATGCCACGGTGGCATGGTCGGCAGTGACTCGCCGGCATCGAGCCGCCGATCGAGATCGACGACCAGGCAGTGCGTCAACGCCACCAGCGCGCCCAATTCGCGCAGATTGGAGACACCGTCGAAGATCCGGATCTCCACAGTTCCGATATGCGGCGAAGGCCGGATGTCCCAACGGATTTCGTTCATGTGGTCGATGATGCCGGTCTTCTTCTGGTCGTAGACGAAACGTTCCCACTCCGACCATGTCTGGAAGTGGAACGGCAGCCCGGCCGTCGGCAGCTGTTGGAACATCATCGCCCGGTTGGACGCATAGCCGGTGTCCTCACCGTCCCAGAACGGGGACGAGGCTGACAGGGCCAACAGGTGCGGGTAATGGTTGAGCAGCGAGGTGTTGATCGCCATCACCTTGTGTGCGGAGCGCACACCCACGTGCACGTGCACGCCCCAGATCAGCATCTGTCGACCCCACCACTGGGTGCGCTTGATCAATTCGGCGTAGCGGGGAGCATCGGTCAGGCTGCCCGGTGACCACTTCGCGAACGGGTGGGTGCCGGCGCAGAACAACTCCATGCCACGGCCCCGGACGATCTCGCGGGCCGTCACCAGCGTCGAGCGCAAGTCGTTCATCGCCTCGGGGACCGAATCGCAGATGCCCGTGACGATCTCGACGGTGTTGCGCAGTAGTTCCTTGTGCACGCGCGGGTTGTTCTCGCCGATCTCCTCGATGACCGCGGTGGCCTCGTTGCTCAGGTCCCGCGTCGTCGCGTCGACGAGCGCGAATTCCCACTCGACCCCGACCGTCGGTCGCGGCGAGCCGACGAAATCGATGTGGCTGTTAGCCGGTACGGATAACACCGCATGCCACCCGCGATCCGGCGTCACCGGTCGCCAATGTGGTCGCATCCGGCGGCGGGTCACCGTTGACCTGCTGGTAGCGCTCCGGCGGAATGTTGGCGAAGTTGTCCGCCTTCTCGTGGATGATGATCGCGGTGCCCGCGCCGTCGGTGAGCTCCTCGGCGGTGAACGCGTCGGTCGTCGTGACCACCTTGGCCGAACCGTCCTCACGGACCTGCAGCGACGTCAGGTCGCCGCTCGCCGGGTGACCGCTGTGGCCGGGCACCTGGAAGTGACCGCCCGCCGAATTGAAATTGCCCGGCGCGCCGCCGGTGGGCGCGACCGAGTTGGCCTCGCACTTGCCGACCTGATGGACGTGCATGCCATGGAAGCCGGGTGTCAGCCTGCCGGGCGTGGTGGTCTCGACACTGATCGTGGCGTAGCCGCCACTGAACTGGATGTCGGCGGTGGCCACCGGCGTGCCGTCGGCGAGCTTCAGTTCGGCGGTGAGCGTCTCCCCCGCGCCCTGTTCTTCGCCTTGTCCTTCTGCCTGCCCGCCGCCGTGACCGCCGGCGCCCTCACCCGGCGGAGCCGAGGGAGACGGAGATCCGGTCCACACGGGTGGCGGGGTGCCCGGCGCATTGCTGGGTTCTTCTGGCGCCGTGCAGGCGCTCAAGGCGAGTGCGGGAACAGCGAACAAGGCAGCGGCGGCGACGGTCTTGAACATGTACACGAGCCTAACCGGTGACCACCACGATGACGCCCGGCGGTTGTTCGGCGAGTGCGGGCAGTCGCGGTTCGACGGGCGCCTCGAGCAGCCGGCCCACCTCTTCTGCGGCCTCCTGCTCGCCGGGTGCGTCGGAAAAGTACACGGTGGTGGCCGGCACGTCCGGCAGTTCGAGGTTGCCGGTCTCGGTGACGTTGAAGCCGGCCTCGCGCAACCGTCCGGCGGTGCCCTCGGCGGCCCCCGCAACGGTGGAGATGTTGAACACGCGGACCTCAGCGTCGGCGGGTTTCGGTGCTTCCGACGTCGTGGGCGTGGTGGTGGTCGTCGTGGTCGCCAACGGCGGCGCGTCGTCCTCGTCGCTGTCAGAACCCATCGCCTGCAAGGCCACCAACAGGAAAACGACGCCCAGGAAGAGCAGCACCATCACCATGGCGCGCAGGGGCAGCCCCGACGAATCTCGCTGGTTCATTGCGCCCACCTTATCGAGCGGGCCGGCCGGCCCGGGAAACTCAGGTGACGTCGAAGCCGAGACGGCGTGCCGCCCGCGCCTTCTGCCTGCTGGCCCTCAATCGCCGCAACCGTTTGACCAGCATCGGATCGGCGGCGAGCGCCTCAGGTCGGTCGACGAGCGCATTCAGCACCTGGTAATAGCGGGTGGCCGACATCGAGAACAACTCCTTGATGGCGTCTTCCTTGGAGCCGGCGTATTTCCACCACTGCCGCTCGAACGCGAGAATGTCGTGCTCGCGCCGAGTCAGCCCGTCGGAGAGTTCAGAGTTGTCCCCGGATTGTTCAGTCCGCGCGATCGCGCCGTCCATCTGGCTCTTGGACCCTTCCGACAACTTGAATGACATCGCTGTGGTTCGGCGCTCATTCAACCACGTGATGGGCTGATGAGCGGTTCGACATGCCCGCGAGTCGGGCGGCAAGGCTTGCCGACTTAAGATTTTCGACCATGGCAGTCGTTCCGATCCGCATCGTAGGAGATCCCGTCCTGCACACAGCCACCGAGCCGGTGCCGGTCGGCGAGGACGGTTCGCTGCCCGCCGATCTCGCGGACCTGATCGCCGATCTGTTCGACACGATGGACGCCGCGAACGGGGTTGGCTTGGCAGCGAACCAGATCGGCGTCGCCAAGCGGGTGTTCGTCTACGACTGCGCCGAGGTGCGCGGTCGCATCACCCGCCGCCGCGGTGTGGTCGTCAATCCGGTGCTGGAGACCTCCGAGGTTCCCGAGACCATGCCCGATCCGGACGACGACGACGAGGGTTGCCTTTCGGTGCCCGGGGAGTCGTTTCCGACGGGGCGGGCCGACTGGGCGAGGGTGACGGGCCTGGACGCGGAAGGCAACCCGATCACCATCGAGGGCACCGACCTGTTCGCCCGGATGCTGCAGCACGAGACGGGCCATCTCGACGGTTTCCTTTACCTGGACCGGTTGGTCGGCAGGCATGCACGCAGCGCCAAGCGCGCGGTGAAGTCGCACGGCTGGGGGGTGCCGGGGCTGTCGTGGATGCCCGGTGAGGATCCCGATCCGTTCGGTCACTGATGCAGGTGCCTCCGACGGGAACGCGGGTGATCATCCGCTACCGCCTGCCCGCCGGCTCCGAACCCCCGCTCACCGACGTGATCGGTCATCTGCTCACCGACCATCCGAAACTGCGGGTGCGCACCAAGCACGGCGAGATCGTCGACGTCGACGCCGGCGATGTCGTCGTCCTCAAGGCGCTTCCACCGAAGCCGTTGCGCACCGCCGATATTCGCAAAGTCGAATACGCCGCCGCGCTCGGGTGGCCGGGGACCGAGCAGACGTGGGTCGACGGCTGGCTGCTGCGCGCCGCGCAAGGGCACACGCATCGCGCCAATTCCGCTGTGCCGCTGGGCTTCGACGCCGACGCTTCGGCGCTACCCACGATCATCGACTTCTACGCCGAACGAAACCTCACGCCGTGGCTGTCGGTGCCCGACCGGCTGTTCCGCATCGCCGATCTGCCCGGACACCTCGAAACCGCGGTGTTGACAAGCGATTTGCACGATATCGCGATGGATCGGTCGGTGGCGCTGGCTCCCGCGCCGGACGGCGAATGGTTGCGCCTATACCAGCGCGACGTACCGATCGAGGTGCTGACTGCGGTCGTCGACGGCGAAGTCGCATTCGCGACCATCGCCGGTGCGGCGGTCGGCAGGGCCGCGGTGACCACGGCACCCGATGGCGGGCGATGGGTCGGGCTGTCGGCGGTGCGGGTGGACGAGCGGGCCCGCGGCCGGGGCCTGGCGCGCGCACTGTGTTCGACGCTGTTGCACTGGGGGACCCAGCGGGGAGCAACCCGCGGCTACGCGCAGGTGCTCACCGACAACGAGGTGGCCCTCGGCCTCTACCGGTCGCTGGGTTTCTCGACGCAGCACCGCAGCCGCTACGTCGACGCTCGTAGCCTGTAAGCCATGCGGATCGCCACCTGGAACGTCAACTCGATTCGGGCGCGGGTCGAACGCGTCACCGACTGGCTCGAGCGGGCCGACGTCGACGTGCTGGCGATGCAGGAGACCAAATGCAACGACGAGCAATTCCCGGTCATGCCGTTCCTGGCCGCCGGATACGAGGTGACCCACTGCGGCTTCAACCAGTGGAACGGCGTGGCGATCGCGTCCCGCGTCGGTATCGAGGACGTGCAGGTGGGTTTCGACGATCAGCCGACCTGGAGTGACAAGCCCGACGTGGAGGCGGCTGCGGAAGCCCGCGCCCTTGGCGCCACTTGCAACGGAGTGCGAGTGTGGAGTCTGTACGTGCCGAACGGCCGGTTCGTCGGCTCTGGGCATTACACGTACAAGTTGGAATGGCTTGCCGCGCTCCGTGATACGGCGCACAAGTGGTTGTCCGACGACCCGGCCGCGCAGATCGCGCTCGTCGGCGACTGGAACATCGCACCGACCGACGAGGACGTCTGGAGCGTCGAGTTCTACCAGGGCAGCACGCACGTCACCGCACCCGAACGCGAGGCGTTCAACGAGGTGGTGGAGGCGGGTTTCGCCGATGTGGTGCGACCGTTCACCCCCGGCCCGGGGGTCTACACCTATTGGGACTACACACAGCTGCGTTTCCCGAAGAACCGCGGTATGCGAATCGACTTCATTCTCGGCTCACCCGCGCTGGCCGAACGCGTCACGCACGCCGAGATCGTCCGTGATGAACGCAAGAGCGGCAAGGACCGCATCGGCGCACCCAGCGATCATGCCCCGGTGCTGATCGAACTGGCTTGATCGCAACTTGTCGGGGGTCTCTGGCATAGTCGAACACATGTTCGAGACAGGCCCCGACCAGGCGATCGCCGCGATCGGGTCGAGCCTGCGTGCGGAGTCGGCGCTGATGGCTCACCGTATGGAAGCCATCGCCGCGCTGCTGGCATGCCGCACTGTTGAGGCCGAAGGGATCGATCCCGATCCCGGTTGGTCGATGATCACCGGCTTCGCACGGACATCTGCCGAAGTTGGTGCCGCGATGAACATGGCGCCATCCCTCGCCAGTCGCCTCGTGGCTCAGGCTGAGGCGCTCGACACGCGGCTGCCCAGACTCGCGGCCCTGCTCGAGAAGGGCGACGTCGACTGGGGCACAGCACAGTTGGTCATCACCCGCACTGAGCTCGTCGGAGACGATCTGATCGACCAGGTCGACGCATCGGTGACCGAAAAACTCGCGCATTGGCAGAGCTGGAACCGGCAGAACGTCAAGAACATGGTCGACGAGACCGTCCGGAGGGTCGACCCGGATGGTGTCAAGCAAAGACGGGAATCGTCAGAACGTGATCGATATGTCACCGTCACTGCGCGACCCGACGGCACGGCCCAGGTGCGAGCCCGCATCCCCGCGAGGGCGGGTGCGGCCTTCGACAAACGCCTCTCCGAGCTCGCGATGTCGGTGTGCGCGAAAGACTCCCGGACGGTTTCTCAGCGGCGCGCCGACGCACTGGACGCCCTCACCGAGGGCCGGAGTCTGAGCTGTGACTGCGGTCGGCCGGATTGCCCGGCCCGGCCTCCGGCCGAAGCAGGCGGCCAGGTCCACACGGTGCTCAACCTGATCGCCAGCGAGGAGACGGTCACGGGTGAGAGCGAACAACCCGGCTATCTGGAGGGATTCGGCGTCATCGACGCTGGACTCGTCCGGGATCTCGCACAGAACGCGACTGTGCACCCGCTCGAGCAACCGACTGTCACTGCGGAGCAGGCGCGGCGCTACCAACCGACGGCGACGGTGAATCGTTGGGTCCGCTTCCGCGATCTGACGTGCCGGTTTCCAGGATGCGACCGGCGTGCTGCCATCTGCGATCTCGACCATACGACTCCGTTCAACCACGCCGACCCGGCCGCGGGCGGGTTGACCGTCCCGTCGGATCTGGCCGCCTATTGCCGGCAACATCACCGGCTCAAGACATTTCTAGGCGGTTCCGATGGTTGGCGAGATGAACAGCTGTCCGACGGGACCATCGTCTGGACGTCACCGACCGGTAGAACGTATCGAACCTCGCCCGGCGGGTTCGACCTCTTTCCACAGATGCGCCCGGCTTGCGACGAGCCGCCACCGCGCCGGCGAAACCGCAAGCGGGAGAAGGCTGCCCGCGTCAAGCGCCTGCGAGCCCAGTTGGTGGCCCAGCGGCCGATCAACGCCGAACAGCGACGCAGGGTTCGGGAGCGACGCCGCGAGATCGAGGGCCGCCGATGGCGCAATCGTTCCCGCTTCCTGAAGATCGTCTTCAAGGGCACCGCGCCGAGCAGGAGCCCGTGGTGCCGCTGGATCGACGACCCGTTCGAACCCGAAGAACTGCCACCCGACTGGGAACCGCCACCTCCACCACCGTCGGATCCAGACGATCCACCATTCTGACGATTCTCGGTTGCCCCCTCCCGATTCCTCCGCGGCTGCGCTAGCGTGACTGGCGTCCACACACGGGAGCGTGCACCAGCGCGCTGAGAGGACGGGTGGGCCCGTCGACCGTACGAACCTGACCGGGTAATGCCGGCGTAGGGAGATAGCTCAGATGACGCACGTCGCGAACAGTTCTGTCAATCCATCCGTGACCACCGGCCCGATCCAGGGCAGCACGAAGGTCTACCGCGAGCTCGACGAGGTACCCGGCGCGAGGGTCCCGTTTCGCAGGGTGCACCTGACCAACGGTGAGCACCTCGACCTCTACGACACCTCCGGTCCCTACACCGACCCGGCGGCGACCCTCGATCTGCACGCGGGCTTACCGGCGCGGCCCGGCGTCGTGCGCGACCGCGGGACGCAGCTGCAGCGGGCCCGTGCCGGTGAGATCACCGCCGAGATGGCGTTCATCGCCGCGCGTGAGGGAGTTCCCGTCGAGCTGGTGCGTGACGAGGTCGCCGCCGGCAGGGCCGTCATTCCCGCCAACCACAATCACCCCGAGACCGAGCCGATGATCATCGGCAAGGCGTTCGCGGTGAAAGTCAATGCCAATATCGGCAATTCGGCGGTCACCAGTTCCATCGCCGAGGAGGTCGACAAGATGGTGTGGGCCACCCGGTGGGGCGCCGACACGATCATGGACCTGTCCACCGGTCGTGACATCCACACGACGCGCGAGTGGATCCTGCGAAACTCTCCGGTGCCCGTCGGCACTGTACCGATCTACCAGGCGCTGGAGAAGGTCAACGGCGACCCGGCCGCGCTGACGTGGGAGCTGTACCGCGACACCGTGATCGAACAGTGCGAGCAGGGTGTGGACTACATGACCGTGCACGCCGGCGTGCTCCTGCGTTACGTTCCGCTGACGGCCAAGCGCGTCACCGGAATCGTCAGTCGCGGCGGTTCGATCATGGCTGCCTGGTGCCTGGCTCATCATCGGGAATCGTTCCTGTACACCCACTTCGACGAGCTGTGCCAGATCCTGCAACGCTACGACGTGACGTTCTCACTCGGCGACGGCCTGCGGCCCGGCTCGATCGCCGACGCCAACGACGCCGCCCAGTTCGCCGAGCTGCGTACGCTGGGCGAACTCACGAAGATCGCGAAATCTCATGGCGTACAGGTGATGATCGAGGGACCCGGCCACGTGCCGATGCACAAGATCGTGGAGAACGTCCGGCTGGAGGAGGAGTGGTGCGAAGAGGCCCCGTTCTACACGCTGGGCCCGCTGGCGACCGACATCGCACCGGCCTACGACCACATCACCAGCGCCATCGGCGCGGCGATCATCGCACAGGCGGGCACCGCGATGCTCTGCTACGTCACACCCAAGGAGCACCTGGGCCTGCCCGACCGCAAAGACGTCAAGGATGGCGTCATCGCTTACAAGATCGCCGCGCACGCCGCGGATCTCGCCAAGGGCCACCCCCACGCCCAGGAACGTGACGACGCACTGTCCCGCGCGCGATTCGAGTTCCGCTGGAACGACCAGTTCGCGCTCTCCCTGGATCCCGACACCGCACGGGAATTCCACGACGCGACGCTGCCCGCCGAACCGGCCAAGACCGCACACTTCTGCTCGATGTGCGGGCCGAAGTTCTGTTCCATGCGCATCACGCAGGACGTCCGCGACTATGCTGCCAGGCACGGACTCGACAGCGAGGAGGCGATCGAAGCCGCGATGGAGATGGGAATGGCCGAGAAGTCACGCGAGTTCGCCGAACACGGCAATCGTGTGTACCTGCCGCTGGCATGAGCTACCTACCGCTGCCACCACCCGGCACCACCCCGGTGCGCGTGATGACGATCGCCGGGTCCGATTCCGGTGGAGGCGCCGGGATCCAGGCCGACATGCGCACGTTCGCTCTGCTCGGAGTGCACAGCCTGGTGGCGGTCACCGCCGTCACGGTACAGAACTCGGTCGGGGTCAAGGGCTTTCACGAGGTTCCGCTCGATGTCATCGCGGGGCAGATCGAAGCGGTGGCCTCCGATATCGGGGTGCAGGCGGCCAAGACGGGAATGCTGGCATCATCGGAGATCATCGACACCATCGCCGAAACCTGGCGCGCACAGGGTATGGCCGGTTCAGTGCCATTGGTCGTCGACCCCGTGTGCGCCTCCATGCACGGCGATCCGCTGTTGCATCCCAGCGCGCTGGATTCGCTTCGGACACAACTGTTCCCGCTGGCGACCCTGGTGACGCCGAACCTCGACGAGGTGCGCCTGCTCACGCACATAGAGGTCATCGACCCCGAGTCCCAGCGTGAGGCGGCCCGCGCGCTGCACGCACTGGGACCGCAGTGGGCACTGGTCAAAGGGGGACACCTGCGGGCGTCGGCGCATAGTCCCGATCTGCTGTACGACGGCACCGAGTTTCACGAGTTCGACGCCACCCGGATCGATACGGGCCACGATCACGGTGCCGGCGACACGTTGGCCGCGGCCATCACCAGCGCGCTGGCACACGGCTATTCGGTACCCGAGGCGGTCGCGTTCGGTAAGCGCTGGGTCACCGAATGCCTGCGTGCCGCTTACCCGTTGGGGCGTGGTCACGGCCCGGTGTCGGCGCTGTTCAGGCTCACCGAGTGAACCTCGAACCGATTGCGGGTGTCGCGCACCAACCCGACGCGGACCCCGCCGGTGTCGTCGTGCTCACCCACGGTGCCGGCGGCAGCAGGGAAGCCCCGCTGCTCAAGAGGCTCTGCGACCAATGGGCCGCACGCGGTTGGCTTGCGGTGCGCTACAACCTGCCGTACCGGCGCCGCCGGCCCAAAGGTCCCCCGTCCGGATCCGCCAGGGCCGACCAGGCCGGAGTGCTCGAGGCCATCACCATCGCCCGCGCGCTCGCCGACGGCCCCGTCATCGCGGGCGGGCACTCCTACGGCGGGCGGATGACATCGATGGCGGTGGCCGATGGGACCGCCGACATCGCTGTGCTGACACTGTTCTCGTACCCGCTGCATCCCCCCGGTAAGCCGGAACGCGCACGCACCGAACACCTTCCGCGCATCGCGGTACCGACGGTGTTCACGCACGGCACCGCCGACCCGTTCGGCTCGATCGATGAACTCCGGTCCGCCGCTGCTCTGATCGGCGCACCGGCCGAGGTCGTTGAGATCACCGGCGCCCGGCACGATCTGGCCTCCAAGACACTCGATGTGCCTGCGCTGGCGGTCGAAGCGGCATTACGGTTGACGGGTGCGTCCTAGCCACTGGGTGATCGTCGCTGTTGTCGTGGCCGGCATCGGCGCCTTGGCAATGATCGGATGGTTCTACATCGTCAAGCCACGCATGACGACCACGGTGCGCGCTGACCTTCTGCAGCTCGGAGATTGTGTGCGCACTCGAGAGTCCGACGTTCTGCAGCACGGAGTCAAGCGAGTCGACTGCGACGGACCCCACCACGGGGAGGTGTTCGCGATCGTGCGCGCGCCGGATGCTCAGGAGTATCCCGGCGAGGAAACCCTGAGGAGAATCGGCGACCAGTGCAGTGGAAAGTTCTTCGACTACGCGCCGAATATTCCGGAGGGGCCGACGTTTCGGCTCGCGATCGGTTACCCGAGTGCGCAAGCGTGGTCGGAGGGGTCGCGGTCGGTGGTGTGCGTCGCGATGGCCAAGCACGAGCGGTGGGGTTCGATCCGCAGCTGAAAGGCCGTGACCGCGATACGGTTGCCGTGTGAGCACGCCGCCGGGTCCTCCCCCGCCGTACGGACCACCGCCGTCCTACGGCGGGCAGCCACCGAATCAGTACCCGCCGCCCGGGCCCGCGTACCCCCCGCCGCCACCGCCACCGAACTACCCGCCACCGCCGCCACCCCCCTATGCGCAGCAGGGGTCTTACTACGCGCCGCCCCAACAGCGCCCCACCAACTGGTGGGCCATCGTCTCGCTCATCTTCGGCCTGCTCGGAGGCGTTCTGATCAGCGTCGTCTGCGGCGTCGTCGGGTTGAAGAAAGCCAGGGAGGGCCAGGGTGGCCGCGGCTTGGCGATCGGCGGCCTGGTGCTGTCGGCGCTGTGGGTGGCAGTGGGCGTCATCGCCCTGCTGGTGTACTTCCTCATCGGCAACGGCACGGTGACCGCGACCGACGTCAAGCAGGGCGACTGCCTGGCCGAGATTCCGGCCAATACCCGGGTGCTGACCGTGAAGACGGTCGGATGTGACGAGACCCACGCCGGTGAGGTCTTCGCGGTCCTGCAGATGCCCGACGGCGACTTTCCCGGCCAGGCGGCGATCGACGCCTACGCCGAGAAGTGCAGCCCTGAACTGGCCGCATACGCGCCGGACGCCATGACGGACAGTTCCGTTCAGCTGTATGTGCTCTACCCCACGGCCGAAACCTGGGAGCAGGGCGACCGGGCTGTGACCTGCATTGCGACGCTCGATCCGCCGAGAACCAGCTCGCTAAAGGGCTGACGCCTCACCGATACTGCCTGGTGGCTGCGGTACCGTTTTCTTATGACTTCCGAACTACTCGACGTAGTCATCGTGGGCGCCGGTTTCGGGGGGATAGGCGCGGCCATCCAGCTCAAGCGGATGGGTTATGAGAACTTGCTCATCCTCGATCGCGAGAACGATCTGGGCGGAACCTGGCACGTCAACCACTACCCCGGGCTGGCGGTCGATGTGCCGACGACCACCTACTCGTATTACTTCGAGCCCAACCCGAACTGGTCGCGGCTGTACTCGACCGGTGACGAGATCAAGCAGTACGCCGCTGACGTCGCGGACAAGTACGACGTGCGTAGGCACATGCGGTTCAACACCGTGGTGCAAGGCGCCCGCTGGGACGAGGACGCCGAACTCTGGCAGGTGACTGTCAACGACGGCGAGGTGCTCAGCGCCCGCTACCTGATCACCGCCACCGGCTTCCTATCCCAGCCGAAGGTGCCCGACATCCCCGGCATCAACACCTTCGCGGGTCGGGTGATCCACACCGCCGATTGGGATGACGACTACGACCCCGCCGGGCAGCGGATAGCTGTCATCGGCACCGGCGCCACCGCGGTGCAGCTCATTCCCGAACTGGCCGAGACCGCGGCCGATCTGACCGTGTATCAGCGCACCCCGATCTGGGTGGTGCCCAAGATCGATCTGCTTTTCGGGCCGCGGACGAAGCGGTTGTTCGCCCGGGTGCCCGCAACGCAGCGCGTGCTGCGCTGGCTCACGGATTCCATTTACGAGTGGATGGTCACGATCGGGGTCGTGCACTACCGGACGTTCCGCGGACGGGGCAACATCTCGGCCGCCGACCTGTCCAAGTTGCACCGCTTCATCACTATCCGCGATAAGGAGCTTCGGCGCAGGCTCACTCCGGACTATGACTTTGGTTGCAAGCGACCAACTTTCAGTAACGGTTATTACCGGTCCTTCACTAGACCCAATGTGCACCTGCACGACATCGGGATCGACCATGTGCAATCCGACGGCATCATTGGCACGGACGGCACCAAGAACGCCATCGATACCTTGGTGCTCGCGACCGGGTTCGATCTATGGGAGGCCAACTTCCCGGCCATCGAGATCATCGGTCGCGAGGGCCGCAACCTCGGAAAGTGGTGGCGCGAGAACCGGTTCCAGGCCTACCAGGGCGTGTCGATACCATACTTCCCGAACCTACTCAGCCTGGCCAGCCCGTACGCCTTCCTCGGACTGAACTTCTTCAACGCGATGGAATACCAGATGCGATTGATGGACCGGCTGTTCCGGGAAGTGCAGCGGCGCGGTGCGACCACCTTTGAAGTCACCGAGGAGGCCAACACCCGCTACCTGGACCGGATGACCGAGTTGCTCGGCAATTCACTGTTCACCCTGGGTAATTGCGCATCAGCGAGGTCCTACTATTACGATCCGGCCGGCGAGCCGACGCTACTGCGGCCCACCACCACCGATACGGCGCTCAGGGAGGCTTCCGAGTTCCCCTTGAGTGACTACGCGATCAAGTGAGAGGAATCGCATTGGTGGAGAAGACTTCGCGCGCGGCCACCTTGGCCGGCCTAGGGCTGGCCGGCGTCGGGCTCAGCCACTTCGTCAAACCCGAGTTGTTCGAAGCGATGACGGTGCAGGCATTCCCACGCAACACCCGCCAGTTCATCTACGTCAACGGCGGGATCGAGACCGCGCTGGGACTCGGGCTGGCCGCCCGCAAGACCCGCAAACTCGCCGTCGTCGGCACCGTCGGTTACCTCGCCTACTTGGCGGGCAACGTCGCGCGCAACCGGTAGCGGCCCAACAGCGTCACGTCCAGCATCCGCTGCAGAATCGCCCGGTTCTGCGTCGAGTTCTCGTACCGCATCAGCCTGCCCAGGTCGATCACCAACGCCATGGCCGCGTGCACGGCGAACCTGGCCTGACCCGGCGTCCATTCCGGGCGCACGGCGACCACCAACTCCACCATCGATTCGACGGTGGTGCGCTGCATATTGCGCAAGATCTTCTGGTCCGTCGGCGACATGTGCAGCCGCTCGGAGTAGTAGACGTAGTCGAGTTCGGGATGTGCGAACGACCTGGCCACATAGGCGTCGATCACCGCGGCAAGGGCGTCCTCGGGGTCGGCGTTGGCAGCGGTGATCGCGGTCAACTCGTCGGAGAGCCGGTCGGCCGCGCGTCGGAAGACGGCGGCCAGGATGTCGCTTTTGCCCGCGAAATAGCGGTAGATGCCCGATGCCGGCATGCCGACCGCCGCGGCGATGTCCTCCATCCCCGTGTCGCGGTATCCCTTGGTATTGAACAACCGCATGGACTCGTTGAGTAGCGCTTCATATCGCGACGGCTCGACGGCGGTGGGAACCGGTGCGACCGGCCGCTCGGTGACGTCGTCGCAGTCTGGCAGCTCGGTGGCGGCAAGCGTTTCGGCGAGATCGGACAGCAGCGCGCGCACCTGGCCGGCGGGCAGCTTCGCACGGTGGTCGACGATGCTGCCGGCGACCGACAGGACCGCGATGGACAACGTCCACCGTTGATGCGACGTCAGATCCGGACGCATCGCGCTGATGGGGCGCTGGATCCGGCGGTTGACGGTGCGCATCTGCGCGATCAGGGACGCCTGATCGTCGCCCCGCAGATATCGTGCCTCCCAGCGATACAGCCCGCCGGACTCCCGGTTCGCCATCGCGGTCTCGATGAGCGCCGCGGCCACCCGGTGAAGTTCCAGTCCAGGGTCCTCGAGATCGCTCTCGTCGATGAACGCGGTCGCATCCACCAGCTGCTGCCCCAAATTGAGCACGGCATCGCGGAACAGGTCGTATTTGCTCGCATAGTGCCGGTAGAGGGCGGCCGCCGAGATCCCGACCCGCGATGCGATCGACTCCATGCTCACGCCGTAAAAGCCCAGGGTGCTGAACGCCTCGGCGGATGCCCGGGCGATCTGGGCCTTGCGGTCCTTCGGCCGGCGCCGGACCGCGTCACCGCTCGCCGGCCGAGTGCGCGACATGGCAGACACGATATCGGACCGAGCTCGGCCGTACCGGTCCAGTACCGTTGCCGGATAATCGCGCGAACTTGGCAGCCCACACAGAATGGCGATTAACATAATGGTGTGTTCGGCGCGCTCCGCAAGCTATTGGGCTTTCAGGTCACGATCGGGGAGTTGATCACGGTGGCGCTCGTGCTCGGCACCCCGTACCTGCTGGTCGGCGTGTTCTGGTCGACCACCCATACCGATCACCTGCAGGGGATGACCGGTGCCGACCTGGTCATTTCGTATTTGGGGTCGATCGCCTCATGGCCGGTGCTGCTGTTTGCAGACGTCTGCATGACATGAACGGGGGAACACTTTGTCCGACCACCACCATCGTCTCGCCTGGACCGGGATCATCGCCGCCGTCGTATTGGGCGCGGCCCTGCTGGCGATGAACTTCCCGGTGTTCCTGGACAGCTACGACCAGTACGGCTGGCAAGTCAAGTGTGGGACGGGATACCTCACCGACATGACCCAGGCGGCCGCGGCAGGCAGCGACACCAACTACGTCGAGCAGTGTGAGTCCGCACTGCTGATGCGACGGCTGTGGACGGTCCCGCTGGCCCTGCTCGGCGGTGCCGGTCTGCTCGTGGCGCTGGTGGCCTCGGCGACGACCTCCGCCCGGGAGTCGTTGGCGCGGCACCACAACAACGCCTGATCTAGCATTCCGGCGTGAGCACGCCGGCCGGCCCCGCGCTGCCACGCCGGCTGGGCACCTTCGACGCGGTCGTCATCGGGCTGGGCTCGATGCTGGGCGCGGGCATCTTCGTCGCGGTCGGACCGGCCGCCGCGGCGGCCGGTTCTGGACTGCTGATCGGCCTCGCGGTCGCCGCCGTGGTGGCCTACTGCAACGCCACCTCGTCCGCCTGGCTGGCCGCGCGTTACCCCGAGTCCGGCGGAACCTATGTCTACGGGCGTGAGCGGCTCGGTCGGTTCTGGGGTTACACCGCGGGGTGGAGCTTCATCGTCGGCAAGACCGCATCGTGCGCGGCGATGGCGCTCACGGTCGGCTACTACGTGTGGCCCGATGCCGCCCGCGGAATCGCGGTCGGGGCGGTCGCCGCGCTGACCGCACTGAACTACGCGGGCATCCGCAAATCGGCAATGCTGACCCGCGTCATCGTCGCCGTGGTACTGGCCGTGCTGGGCACCGTGGTGGTCACCGTGCTGGGTTTCGGGGACGTCGAATGGACCCGCCTGTCGGTCGACGCCGACGCCTCCGTCGCCGGCGTCCTGCAGGCCGCCGGATTGTTGTTCTTCGCGTTTGCGGGCTATGCGCGGATCGCGACACTGGGCGAAGAGGTCCGCGATCCCGCCCGCACGATCCCTCGCGCCACACTCTTGGCTCTGGCCATCACGCTCGTGGTGTATGCGCTCGTCGCCGCCTCTGTCATCACCGAATTGGGTACGGCGGCAACGGCTTCAGCAGCCGCACCGCTTGCCGACGCGGTGGCCGCGGCCGGCTTTGCCGCGCTGGAGCCCGTCGTGCGGGCCGGCGCCGCGGTGGCCGCGCTCGGGTCGCTGCTGGCGCTCATCCTCGGGGTGTCGCGTACGACGCTGGCGATGGCGCGCGACCGCCACCTGCCGCACATCCTGGCGCGCATCCACCCGCGGTTCGGCAGCCCGCACCGCGCCGAGGTCGTCGTGGGCGTCCTTGTGGCCACTCTGGCGGCCATCGTGGATGTCCGCACCGCGATCGGATTCTCGTCGTTCACCGTGCTCGTCTACTACGCGATCGCCAACGCCTCGGCGTGGACACTCGGCCGCCGAATGGTCCCCGCGGTCGGGCTGACGGGATGTGTGGTGCTGGCGTTCCTGCTTCCGGTGCCGTCGGTGCTGGCCGGCGCTTGCGTGGTGCTCGCGGGCGCGCTGGCCTACCGTCTTAGACCGTGATCGAGCTGACCTGGAAGCGCGTCGACGCCGACACCGGCGATGACTTCGTCGTCGCACCCGACGAACGTCTCGGGTGGGGCCGGACGATCGGGCTCGGCGCCCAGCATGTCGTGGCCATGTTCGGCGCCACCTTCCTGGTCCCCGTCCTCACCGGCTTTCCACCGGCGACGACGCTGTTGTTCTCGGGTGTCGGAACGATTCTGTTCCTGCTCATCACGGGCAATCGATTGCCCAGCTACCTGGGGTCGAGCTTCTCGGTGATCGCACCGGTCACCGCCGCGGTCGCCTCACACGGAACGGGCAGCGCCCTGGGCGGTCTCGTGGCGGTGGGCCTCGCGTTGGTGGCGATCGGCGGCGTCGTCCACCTGGTCGGCACGCGCTGGCTCGACCTGACACTTCCCCCGGTGGTTACCGGCGCGATCGTCGCGCTGATCGGCTTCAACCTGGCGCCCTCGGCCAAGGCCAACTTCGAGCAGGGTCCGGTGGTCGGACTCGTCACCCTGGTGCTCCTGGTGGCCACGCTCGCGTTCTTCCGCGGCATCATCGGCCGATTGGCCATCTTCCTGGCCGTCCTCGCCGGATACGTTCTCGCGCTGATGCTCGGCGAGATCGACACCGCGCCGATCGCCGCCGCTCCGTGGCTCGGTCTGCCCGAGTTCCAGACCCCGGCGTTCAGCCTCGCGGTGTTACCGATGTTCCTGCCGGCGGTGATCGCCTTGGTCGCCGAGAACATCGGCCACGTGAAATCGGTCGGCCAGATGACTGACACCGATGTCGACCCCGTGATGGGCCGCGCGTTGGCCGCCGACGGCGTGGCCACCACGCTGGCCGGTTTCGGCGGCGGATCTGCGACCACCACCTACGCCGAGAACATCGGTGTGATGGCGGCGACGCGGGTGTATTCCACCGCGGCGTACTGGGTTGCCGGCGCCGTGGCGGTTCTGCTCTCGCTGTGCCCGAAGGTCGGCGCGGCGATCTCGGCGATCCCCGCCGGCGTGCTCGGCGGCGCGACCGTGGTGCTCTACGGTCTCGTCGGTGTGCTGGGAGTCCGGATCTGGCTGACCAACCGCGTCGACTTCTCCCGGCCGATCAATCAGATGACCGCGGCCATACCGCTGATCATCGGTATCGCCGACTTCACCTGGCACGCAGGCACATTGACATTCACTGGAATCGCGTTGGGTTCGATAGCCGCGCTGGTGGTCTATCACGGTATGCGGCTGTTGGGATTCCGCCAGGCTAGCGAGCGGCCCGCTGCCGTTGGTCCGGGGGCGGAACACCGTTGACGCCGTCTACCGAGGCCGCATAGCTCGCGACCGCGTAGGCGACCGCGGGCCCCAGAACCGACAGCGCATCCCGGTTGACGTTCTCGACGGTGTCGCGCTTGGTGCGATAGTTCGGGTCGAAGGGGACACCCGCCCGGCCGCCCCAAAGGCGGGCCTGTATCTCACTTTTGCGCTGAGACGAACCAGCTGTCAGACCGCCGACCGGCACTCCTGCGGTGAGAAACGGGTAATAGTCGGTGAATTCGCTCAATGGCATGTCCGCGGGGCGCACCCCCGCCGTGTTGAGGTAGCCGGCCAGCATCCGCTCGATACCGGCCGAACCCACGGGTACCGACTGTGCGGGGATCGCCGGGTTGGGTGTAGCGGACTGGTCACCGTCATAGGTGAAGTAGCCGGCGTTGGGCGAACCGAGCATGTCGAAGCCCAGATACAGTGCGATGTCGCGGAGTTCGTCGGGCGAAAGTCCCTGCACATACCTCGTCGGTCCGGCCAGCCCATTCTCCTCCGAGGCCCAGAACACGAAGCGCACGGCGTTGGCCACCCGGGGCTGTGAACCTAGTACCCCCGCTGTCTCGAGCAACGCCGCGATGCCGGTCCCGTCGTCGTTGATCCCCGGACTCGCCGCCGAGCTGTCCAGATGCGCGCCCGCCAGCACGACGTTGCGCGCATCGCCGGTCTTGGTCTGCGCCACGATATTTCGGGTCTTCTTCATGACCGGTTTGCGGTCCAGTACCAGGCGTACAGGTGCCGAGGTTCGCCGCAGTGCGGCGTCGGCCTCGCGGCCGATGACCCCGACGGGCACGGTCAGGTCCTGGTAGTAGCCGGGCGTGAACAGACCCGCCGGGCTTCCGCTGCCACCCGGCGAGCTGACGACCAGTAGGCCAACGGCGCCCTCCGACACCGCAGCGTTCTGTTTGGCGACTACCGAGCACCCCGTGTCGTCGACGACGGCGATCGCGCCCCGCACCGAAGCGCCGTCGTAGTCGGCGGTCCGGCAACCGGCCGGCTTGGTCGGCCGAAGCGTCACGGCGTTCAGCCCGCCCCTCGGCGTGGTGATCAGGAGAGAAGCTTGGTCGACAGGATATTCGCGCCCGCTGACCCGCATCGACGGGTTGCCACCCTGACTGTGATCGAGCAGTTCGAACTCGGGAGTCTGGACGTCGAAACCCTTGTCGCGCAGGAACTGCGCGACGTAATCGACGGTGGCGTCGTATCCCGGCTTGCCGTTGGCGCGGTTACCGCCGTTGGTGTCGGCGATCTGCTGCAGTTTCTGCAGGTGGGTGTACATCCCGTCGGCGGTGACCTTGTCCGCCACCTCCTGCGGCGACGGCGGTGCCGGCTCCGGGGTCGCGCACGAGGTCAGCGCTCCGACGACGCCGAGGACGACTGCGACAACGACTCCCGCGCGGGCCGCCCCTGTCCTCATGAGCCGAGTGGGTGACGGACGCGCAGATCGCGCGTGGGAATTCCGTTCGGGCCGCCCTGGTCCTGGGCGTAAATGCCGATGGCGTAGGACACGCCCGCGCCGTGAATGCCGAGTGCGGTGCGGTCGATGTGCTCGAGGGTGTCCGATTTTTTGTGGTAGTTGGGGTCGAACGGCTGACCCGCCTCACCACCCCACAGCTCGGCTTGTTCGGGGGTCATCTTGGCCTCGGCGCCCGAGAAGGTGCCACCCGCCGGGATGCCCGCAAGGGTGAACGCGTCGTAGTCGGAGCGACCGTCGAAGCTGGTGTCTTCGGCCGGTTTTCCGGCCGCGTCGAGGTAGTCCACCAGCGTGCGTTCCACGCCCGCCGCCCCTTCCGGCACCCTGGTGATCGCGCCTTCCTCGTCGGGCGGCAGGGATTGGTTCCCGTCATAGGTGAAGTAGCCGGGGTTCGGCGAGCCGACCATGTCAAAGTTCAGGTAGAGCGAGATGTCCTTGAGGGCATCGACATCCAGCGACTCCAGATAGTTGTTCGATCCGAACAACCCGACCTCCTCCGCACCCCAGAAACCGAACCGTACCGCGTTCTGGACATCGGGGGAACCGCCCAACTGCACTGCGGACTCCAGCACGGCCGCCACACCGGAGGCGTTGTCGTTGATGCCAGGCCCCTCCGGGACGCTGTCCAGATGTGCACCGGCCATCACGACGTTTGCGGTGTCGCCCGTTCTGGTCTGGGCGATGACGTTGCGGGTCCGCTCCTTACGCACACCCGCGTTGAGCTTGAGGGTGACGTCACGTGGTTCGGCGCGTAGCCGGTCGCCCTCGGCCTTGGTGATGCTGACAACCGGGATGCTCGCCTCGGTGTCCTCCCCGAGCGTGCCGCCCATCTCGTCGTTGTCCTCGTTGTTGGCCACTATCAGCGCCACCGCACCGCGTTCAGCGGCCGCCTGTTCTTTGTCCGAGAATTGGCACGTGCCACGGTCGACGAGCACGACGGCGCCCTTGACGGGTAAGCCGTCGTAGTCGGACACGGTGCATCCCGGAGAGTCCTCGACGCGGGCGGGCACCAGCGGACCCGACACCCCATCCGGCGGCGTACCGATCGTGAAGTTCAGCGGTCTGGCCTTGACCGCGGCGCCGCCGACGGTCAGTGCGGGTTCGTCGGCGAACGGCAGGCGCACCTCGAACTCCGGTGTCTGCACGTCGAAACCCTTGTCGCGCAGGATGTTAGCCACGTAGTCGACGCTGGCGTCGTAAGCCGGGGTGCCGAGTGCACGATTGCCGCCGTTGTCGTCGGCGATCTCCTGCAATCGCACCAGATGCTGGTACATCGCGTCGGCGGAGGTGCGCTGCGCGAGCGCCCCGGCGAAGTCCACGGCCGCCGGCGACACCCCGGCCTGTGTGGTGGGCGGCTGCACCGCCGGTTGCTCCTCGTCACGGCCGCAGCCCCCGAGCACGATGACGCCGACCGAGATCACGGCGGCTGTCTTTGTAAGCTTCGAAACCTTTGTGTGGTTCATTGCCCACTACGTTAGCGTCGCCCGGGCGCTAGCCCGTCAGTTGCGCGACGATGAGGTCGGCGACGGCGCGCATGCCCGCCGCATTGGGGTGCAGGGGTGCCGGCCGTCCCGGTCTCACCAGGTCGGCCAGCCCGAACCGGGTCGTCCACGGCTCGGCCGACCACGCGTGGTGCGGGCGGCTGGGCTCGGCCACCCTAGCAAGACCGCAGCCGGTGGCCGCGGCCGCCTCCGCGGTCAGCCGTTCCAACGTGTCGGCGACGTGGCGGCCTGTCGCCACGTCGGTGTCGGACAACGGTGGTGCCGGCACACCCGGCTGCGGTAGCAGCGTGAGGTAGTCGACGAACAGCACCGTCGCGCGGGGTGAACGGGCCCGCAGGGTCCGGCCGACCTCCTCGAGCGAAACGGCGACTTCTGCCAGCGCGTCCTCGCGCGCCCGCGGGTCCAGCTGCGTGCGCAGCACCCTCCCCAGCAGCGGCAGCTTGCGGGCGGCGCGCGGGAGGCCAGCGGCGAACAGCATCGGCACGTAGCCGACGTCGTTGCCACCGATGGTCACCGTCACCAGCTCTTCGGATCCGGTCAGAGCCGAAATCTGCGCCGGCGCACCGTGTTGCGGTTCGGACAGGACGTTCGCGGTCGTCGCACCGGAGTACGTCATGTCGACGAGGTCGAGATTCAGCTTCGCGGCCACCAGGTGCGGATAGTTGCGCGCCGACCGGCCGGCGGCCCAGGGTGCACCGTCGGCGCGGGGCCTGATCCCGGGACCCGCCGCCATCGAACTGCCCAGCGCGACATAGCGACTCATCGAGAGGGGCTGGACGCCTGCGCCCAGAACCGCTTAGGGATGCGGCCGGCCTGCCGAGCCAGATGTCCCGCTGTGACCGCGGCGGCCATCGCCGCCGCCATGATCGGCGGATCGGCGGCGCGTGTCACGGCCGTGGCCAAAAGCACGGCGTCACACCCCAGCTCCATCGCCATCGTGGCGTCGCTCGCGGTGCCGATGCCCGCGTCGAGGACCACCGGCACCGATGAGGCCTCGACGATCATCTCGATGTTGTGCGGGTTGGCGATTCCCAGGCCCGTTCCGATCGGCGAGCCCAGGGGCATCACCGCCGCGCACCCGATGTCCTCGAGTCGGCGCGCGAGCACCGGATCGTCGTTGGTGTACGGCAGCACCGTGAAACCGTCGTCGACCAATTGCTCAGCGGCCCTGACCAGTTCGACGGCATCGGGTAGCAGCGTGCGCTCGTCGGCGATGACTTCCAATTTCACCCAGTCGGTGTGTAGCGCCTCGCGGGCGAGTTGCGCCGTCATCACCGCCTCGGCCGCCCCGCGGCAGCCCGCAGTGTTCGGCAAGGGGGTGATGCCCAGCCGGTTGAGCAACTCGAGCACGCCGGTGCCGCCGTCGGCGTCGACGCGTCGCATGGCCACCGTCGTCAGCTCGGTACCCGATGCGACAAGCGCTTCTTCGAGCACGGCGAGATTCGCCGCGCCTCCGGTGCCGAGGATGAGCCGCGAACCGAACTCGCGGCCGGCGATGGTCAACTTCGTGACCGACGCTCCGTTGGTGCGAAGGGTGTCGGGGCTAGCCACCCTGCACCGCCGTCACCACCTCCACGCGAGCACCGTCCGTCAGCGCGGTGTCCCAATCCGATTTCGGCAGCACCGACCAATCCACTGCGACGGCGATGCCCTTCTCCGGAAAGCCGAGACGCTCCAGCAGCGCGGCGACCGTCGTCGAGGCGTCCACTTCCACCGCTTCGTCGTTGACCAGTACCTTCATTGTGTCGCTCCAATCGTGACATCGAGTTCGGCCGCGATCCGTTCGGCCGTCCAGGGTGCGAGAAGAAAGCCGTTGCGCCCGTGGCCCGCCGCGACCAGTGTGCGCTCATCGAGGCGTTCGACGAGCGGTAATCCATCCGGCGTCATCGGCCGCAGGCCCGCGGCGCATTCGGCGAGTTCGTACTCGCCCAGCGCGGGCATCACCGCGCAGGCGTCGTCGAGCAGTTCCCGCACGCCCGTCACCGCGGGCGCGGTATCACGGCCGTGTTCGTACTGCGTGGCGCCGACGACGACCCCGTCGGCGCGCGGAACCAGGTATACCTGCCTGCCATGCACCCTGGCCCGAATGACCCGCTGCGGCACCGGCATGCAGCCGCGGCGCCACCGCAACCGCAACACCTCACCCTTGACCGGCCGGATGGGCAGGTCGGGCCACAGCGTCGGAGCGTCGATACCGTTCGCGATCACCACGGCATCCGCCTGCACCTCGGCGAGTTCGGACACGGGGGGCGCCCACTGCACACCAAGCCCTTCACACGACACGGCCAAGGCTCGCACCAGCAGCCGATTGTCAACGGCCAGTTCGGTTTCGGCGCGAAACCCATGCCGGATGCCCTGAGCGAGCAGCGGTTCGATATCGCGGGCCGACGTCGTCGCCGTCACCGGATGCCCTTGGGCCGCAAGCCACTCGCCCACTGTCTTGAGGTCGCTCGCATCTGCGCGGTCGACGGCGACCACCAGCGATTCGCGTGCCGTGACCACATCGTCGGGCAGCCCGTCGAGAAAGCCGCCGTGCCACAGGTGAAGCGATTCCAGGCCGAGCTGCAGCAGCTTCTCCTCACCGGGCCAGCCCTCGCTGTGGGGTGCGAGCATGCCGCCGGCGACCCACGACGCGCCGCGCTCGTCGGTGCGGTGCACGCGGACGTCCCAGCCGGCACTCAGCGCACGCCGCGCGACGGCCAATCCGATGACGCCGCCGCCGATCACGGCCAGGCTTGCTGCGGTCAACTTCCCTCCCTTCGCCGGCATGACCCGGATCAGGTGCGACGGTAAGGGCAGGTTCGAATGCCCACTCTCAGTCCCCGTTCCCGGGACTCCCGCGTTCGTCAACCCACAGTACCCGCTGGTTAGGCCCCCAACGACGAGCCGCTAGCGTCGCGGTGTGCACCAACCTCGAGAACGCCTGGCCAGCGCGTCGCTGTACCTGTGCACCGACGCCCGGCGCGAGCGCGGCGACCTCGCGGAGTTCGCCGACGCCGCCCTCGCCGGAGGGGTCGACCTCATCCAGCTGCGCGACAAGGGTTCGCCGGGCGAACAGCGGTTCGGCCCCTTGGAGGCACGCCAGGAACTCGAGGCCCTCGAGGTGCTCGCCGACGCGGCCCGGCGCCACGGCGCGCTGCTGGCCGTCAACGACCGCGCCGACATCGCGCTGGCCGCCGGCGCCGACGTGCTTCACCTGGGGCAGGATGACCTTCCGCTGGCGGTGGCGCGCGGCATCGTCGGCGAGGGGTCGGTGGTCGGGCGGTCCACCCACGACGTCGATCAGGTCGCGGCGGCGGTGGACGAGGCCGTCGACTACTTCTGCGTCGGCCCGTGCTGGCCCACCCCGACCAAACCCGGCCGCGCTGCGCCCGGGCTGGAGCTGGTCCGGCACACCGCCCAACTCGGTACGGCCAAGCCGTGGTTCGCGATTGGCGGAATCGACGCCGAGCGGTTACCGCAGGTGCTGGCCGCCGGCGCGCGACGCGTCGTCGTGGTGCGGGCGATCACGGCGGCCGAGGACCCTGGTGCGGCGGCCTCGTCTTTGAAGGTGGCTTTGCAGGCGGCGCTCAGAGCTGAGGGTTGACCAGAAGCGGGATCGACGTGAACTCGTCGCGCAACCGCTGCCAGCTGGCGGCGAATCCCGGGTGCAGCGGCAGGGTGGCGACGTCGTCGACGGCCACCCAGCGCAACTCGGCGCTCTCCCGGTTCGGCACGGTGGGCAGCATCTCCTGGGCGTCGGCGATGACCGTGCTGTAGCTCCAACTGACCCCGTCGCCCGCGACGATCTTGGTCTGCACCACCTTGCGCACGGTCAACTGCTCGGCAGGCAGCCCCGCTTCCTCATGGGCCTCCCGGATGGCCGCCTGCTCCGCGGTCTCGTGGCTGTCGCGCGCCCCGCCGGGCAGACCCCAGGTGTCGCCCTGGTGGCTCCAGGCCGCCCGGTGCTGGAGAAGCACCACCGGGGTGCCGTCGTGGCCGGGGGCCCGCAGCAACAGGCCGACCGCGCCGTACCTGCCCCAGTAGGCCTGGCCGTGGGAAACCACCCATCCGTCACCGTCGCCACGCACGCCTCAACAATAGGGCCGCCCGGCCTGCCGGAAACTCTTAGACTTCTTTCATACAGTGGGAGCGGTCGAAACGACGAGCCGGAAAGCGATGCTGATGAGGTCCGCGCGCACGTGACTGTGGAGTTGGCGCACCCGTCGACGGAGCCGCTCGCGTCGCGGTCGCCGTCGACGTCGGCACAACAACGCTGGTGGTTTCTGTGGACCACGCCCGGCCGGATCCTGACCATCGGAGTGGTGCTGTCCGCGCTCGTCATCGCCAGCGCGTTCGCCACGTCGACGACGATCAACGACCGCCAGCAGGCGCTGATGACGGTGCTCAACCACACCGAGCCTCTGTCGTTTGCCGCCGGGCAGCTCTACACGAAGCTGTCGGTGGCCGATGCCGCAGCGGCCACGGCCTTCATCGCCGGGGCGGAACCGCGCGACGTCCGACAACGGTACGAGCAGGCGATCACGGACGCGTCGGTGGCCGTGACCCGGGCGTCGAGCGGGCTCACCGACGAGGACCTGGTGCAGCTGCTCGGCCGCATCAACGCAGAGTTGTCGGTGTACACCGGCCTGGTCGAGACCGCCCGCACCAACAATCGTTCGGGTAATCCGGTGGGTTCGTCGTACCTGTCGGAGGCGTCGGCCTTGATGCAGACGCAGATCCTGCCCGGGGCCCAACGGCTCTACGAGGAGACCTCGCAGCGCGTCGACGCCGAGACCAGCGCGTCCACCCGGATCCCCGGCCCGGTCATCCTGGTGGTGCTGGCGACCTTGCTGTTCGGGGTGTTCGCCAACCGTTGGCTGGCCAGGCGCACGCGCAGGCGGATCAACATCGGCTTCGTCGCCGGCGGACTGGCCGTTCTGACCATGCTGATCTGGGTGGGCACGGCCCTGGTCATCTCGACCTCCGACAGCCGCAGCGCCAAGGACACCGCCGCCGAGTCGTTGAAGACGGTGACGAACCTGGCGATCACCGCGCAGCAGGCCCGTGCCGACGAGACGCTGTCGTTGATCCGGCGCGGCGACGAGACGGTGCGCAAACAGTCGTACTACCAGCGCATCGACATGATGCAGCAGCAGCTCGCGGACTACCTGGCCCGCGAGGACGCCATCGACAAGACCGACCTCGCCGAGGCCGAGCAGTTGTTGAAGCGCTGGCGCGCCGCCGACGACCGGATCAACGCCTACATCAGCGTCGGCAACTACCAAGCCGCCACGCAGGTGGCGCTGGGCGCCGGGGCCGACGATTCCACGCCCGCGTTCAACAAGCTCGACGAGGCGTTGAGCCAGGGCATCGAAGAGAGCCGCGGGCAACTGCGCGACGACATCATCAACGCGCACCGGGTGCTGTCCGGTGCGACTGTGGGCGCCGCGGTGCTCAGCGTCGTCGCGGCGGTCGCGGTGGCGCTGGGGTTGTGGCCGAGGTTGAGTGAGTACCGGTAATGAAGAAGTTCTTCGGCCTGCTCGTCGCCGCCGCGCTGGTTCTCACCGGATGCGGGCAGGCCGCGTCGGTGACCTCCACACCCGGTGTGACGCTTCCACCGCCCACCCCGGCGGGTATGGAGGAGTTGCCACCACAACCGGTGCGCCCGCCCGGCGACGACACTGAGGACTGTGACCGCACGGCGAGCCTTCGGCCGTTCAGCGATCGGGCCCAGGCCGAGGAGGCCGTCGCGAACATCCGCGCGCGGGGGCGGCTGATCGTCGGCCTGGACATCGGCAGCAACCTGTTCTCGTTCCGCGACCCGATCACCGGGCAGATCACCGGATTCGACGTCGACATCGCCGGTGAGATCGCCCGCGACATCTTCGGAACCCCGTCGCAGGTGGAGTACCGCATCCTGTCGTCGGCGGACCGCATCGCCGCGTTGCAGAACGATCAGGTCGACGTCGTCGTCAAGACCATGACCATCACGTGCGAACGCAAGAAGCTGATCGGGTTCTCGACGGCGTATCTGACTGCCAATCAGCGCATCCTGGCGCCGCGCGACTCGACGATCCGGCAGGCGTCGGACCTTTCGGGACGCCGCGTATGCGTCGCGAAGGGCACCACATCGCTGGAGCGGATCCGGGAGATCACGCCGCCCCCGATCATCGTCGGGGTGGTCGCGTGGGCCGACTGCCTGGTGGCACTGCAGCAGCGGCAGGTCGACGCCGTCAGCACCGACGACTCGATCCTCGCCGGCCTGGTGTCACAGGATCCTTACCTGCACATCGTCGGCCCAAGCCTCAACCGGGAGCCCTACGGCATCGGGGTCAACCGGGAGAACACCGGCCTGGTCCGGTTCGTCAACGGCACGCTCGAACGGATCCGCCGCGACGGCACCTGGAACACGTTGTACCGCAAGTGGTTGACGGTGCTCGGGCCGGCGCCGGCTCCTCCGGCCGCGAGGTACTCCGACTGATGTCCGAGACCCAACTACACGACTACGACGACGAGGGCCCGGGCACCCAGCCGGCGAGCTTCGACGATATGGGCATGGATTCGGCCTCGACCATCCGCCCGATGGCGACCGAGGCGGTGTTCCGGCCCCATCTCGACGACGACGACGGCGGGTCGGCGGGCACCGGAGACACTGAGCCGCAGGAGCAGACCACCACCACGACGCGGGCGTTGTCGCGGACGCGCCGCCTGGGCGGTGGGCTGGTCGAGATCCCGCGGGTGCGGGCCAAGGATCCGCTCGAAGCGCTGATGACCAATCCGGTGGTCGCGGAGAAGAAGCGCTTCTGTTGGAACTGCGGCCGCCCCGTCGGCCGTTCCAGCGAGGGCAAGCCTGCCCGGTCGGAAGGTTGGTGTCCGCACTGCGGCAGTCCGTATTCGTTTCTGCCGCAACTGAATCCGGGTGACATGGTCGCCGACCAGTACGAGATCAAGGGCTGCATCGCACACGGCGGCCTCGGCTGGGTCTATCTGGCATTCGACCACAACGTCAACGAACGACCCGTCGTGCTCAAGGGCCTGGTGCATTCCGGCGACGCCGAGGCGCAGAAGATCGCGATGGCCGAGCGGCAGTTCCTCGCCGAGGTCACCCATCCCGGCATCGTGAAGATCTACAACTTCGTCGAGCACGCGGACCAACACGGCAACCCCGTCGGCTACATCGTGATGGAGTACGTCGGCGGCACATCGCTCAAACAGGCCAAGGGCGAGAAGCTGCCGGTGGCCCAGGCCATCGGATACATGCTCGAGATCCTGCCCGCGCTGGGCTATCTGCACTCGCTCGGCCTGACCTACAACGACCTCAAACCCGAAAACATCATGATCACCGAGGAACAGCTCAAGCTGATCGACCTCGGTGCGGTGTCGACCATCAACTCGTTCGGCTACCTGTACGGCACCCCGGGATACCAGGCTCCCGAGATCGTGCGGACGGGGCCGACGGTGGCCACCGACATCTACACCGTCGGCCGCACGCTCGCAGCGCTGACGCTGAACCTGCGCACCCGCAAGGGCCGCTACGTCGACGGGTTGCCCGAGGACGACCCGGTGCTGGCCGAGTACGACTCGTTCGGCCGTGCGCTGCGCCGGGCGATCGACCCGGATCCACGGCGGCGTTTCGGCAGTGCCGACGAGATGTCCGGGCAGCTGCTCGGTGTGCTGCGTGAGGTCGTGGCGAAGGACACCGGGTCACCCAAACCCGGTCTGTCCACGGTGTTTTCGCCCACCCGGTCCACGTTCGGCATCGATCTGTTGGTAGCGCACACCGACGTCTATCTCGACGGGCAGGTGCACTCCGAGCGGCTGACCGCACAGGAGATCGTCAGGGCCCTGCCCGTACCCCTGGTCGACCCGACCGACGTCGGCGCGCCGGTGCTGTCGGCCAGCGTGCTGAGCCAGCCCGTGCAGACCCTCGACCAGCTGCGCGCGGCCAGGCACGGGGCGCTGGATTCCGAGGGCATCGATCTGTCGGACTCGGTCGAGCTGCCGCTGATGGAGGTGCGCGCGCTGCTCGACCTCGGCGACGTCGCCAAGGCCACCCGCAAACTCGACGACCTCGCCGAGCGGGTGAGCTGGCCGTGGCGGCTGGTCTGGTTCAAGGCCGTCTCCGAACTGTTGACCGCCGACTACGGCTCGGCGACAAAGCATTTCACCGAGGTGCTCGACACGATGCCCGGCGAGCTGGCGCCCAAACTGGCCTTGGCCGCCACCGCCGAGTTGGCGGGCACCCCAGAGGCCGGAAAGTTCTACAACACCGTGTGGTCGACCGACAACGGGGTGATCTCGGCGGGGTTCGGCCTGGCGCGCGCGCAATCGGCCGCCGGTGAGCGCGACGATGCGGTGAAGACACTCGACAAGGTGCCCGCGATGTCCCGCCATTTCACGACGGCCCGGCTGACCAGCGCGGTCACTCTGTTGTCCGGCCGGTCGTCGACCGAGATCACCGAGCAGCAGATCCGAGACGCCGCACGGCGCGTCGAGGCGCTGCCGGACAGCGAGCCGCGGGTGCTGCAGATCCGCGCGCTGGTGCTGGGCACCGCGATGGATTGGCTGGCCGACAACACCGCCAGCACCAATCACATCCTCGGGTTCCCGTTCACCGAACACGGATTGCAGCTGGGCGTGGAGGCCTCACTGCGCGCGCTGGCGCGGGTGGCACCGACGCAGGCGCACCGCTACGCGCTTGTGGACCTGGCCAACAGCGTCCGCCCGACCAGCACGTTCTGACGGTCAGACGACGCTGGCGGTCGCGATCTCGTCGCGCAGCGGGGCGATGGCTTCCAGAATCTGGCCGGCCGTCCGCTCAGGCACTCCGGCAGCGGCGAGGCTTGCGCCCAGATGGTCTGCGACGAGGTTGAAATGGTGGACGGTGATGCCGCGGCCCTGGTGGACCTGGCGCATCGGCGCGCCGGTATACGGTTCGGGCCCGCCCAGCGCGGCGGCGAAGAACTCGACCTGCCGCCCCTTGAGCCGCGCCATGTTGGTTCCGGTGACGAAGCCGGCCAGCTGATCGTCGGCCAGCACGCGGTTGTAGAAGTCCTCGACCACGCCTTCGAGGGCTTCGTGGCCGCCGATCTGCTCGAGAATATTCGACATGAGTGCCCCTTCGTCGCACCGAATGGGCACATTCCAGCCGACGGCGGTTGCGGCCGGATTTCGGCATGTTGCCAGCGGGGCAAATTCATCCTCACCGCGGCCACCCGAGCGGCGTCAGAACTACGGATTCCGTGGCCGTTACAGCAAACCGCACCGCAGCAGGCCTCGACTTTACGGGATTTGCCCATGTCGTAACACTCGATGGTCCTGCCGCGGATTTCGTAGTAATCTGCATCACAGGTTGAGGTCACAGCCAAACTGCAGAGGTCATCGGGGCCATCCCGTTCGTGGCGCAGCAGCTGTCAGGCGTCGCTGACGGCCTCCGCGGTTTCAATCGCATCTCGACAACAGGAGTGCGCCGTGTCCGCTGTAGGAACCTGCCGGGTGTTCCGTCCCGACCCTCGGTCGTTTGATCTGTGCGAACACCACCATCGGGCCAGCTTCACAGCGTCTCACCGGCATGGTTCGACGGTCCTGGTGACGGTCGAGGGCGAGATCGATGCCACCAACAGCCGAGCGCTGGCCACCTACGTCGAGGGTCAGGTCGCCGGCACCCGGCGCCTGGTGATCGACCTGCGACTCGTCGACTTCTTCGGCACCGCCGGCTTCGCGGCGCTGCACTACATCAACGTGATCTGCTCCCGGAACGGAATCGACTGGCAGGTGCGCTGCGGCAGGCAGGTTCGTCGGCTGCTGGCCATCTGCGATTCCGCCCAGGAACTGCCGCTCGAAAACCCGCGCTCAGTGCTCGATGAGGTTCGTGCAAGCGCGGGCGATCGCAAGCTCCTCATCAGTGGGAACAACTAGCACCGTCGTTCCAGACCGGTCGGCCGATATCCGCCGGGCCTTCTTGTCGGGGCTGGCGTTGAGCATCTCGTCGAGTTCTATGCCCAACGGCGCCATGCCGCGCAACGCGTCACGCCGCACCGCCGCGTCGTTCTCGCCGACTCCGGCGGTGAAGGTGATGATGTCCGCGCCGCCCAGCAGCGCAAGATAGGCGCCGATGTATTTGCGCAGCCGGTGGATGTAGACGTCGTAGGCCAGTTGCGCAGAAGCGTCCCCGTCGTTGATGCACTGGTGGAGCACCCGGAAATCGACCTCACCGCCGAGTCCGCGCACGCCGGAGCGACGGTTGAGCATCTCCTCGATGTCGTCGACCTTCATGTTCGCCGTGCGCCACAGATAGAACATCAGACCGGGATCGATGTCGCCCGAACGGGTTCCCATCACCAACCCCTCCATCGGCGTCAACCCCATCGAGGTGTCCACCGGGCGGCCCCCGACGATGGCCGAGGCCGATGCGCCGTTGCCCAGGTGCAGCACGATTTGGCGCACCGAGTCCAGTGGGACGCCCAGGAAGGCCGCGGCCTGCTCGCTGACGTACTGGTGTGAGGTGCCGTGGAAGCCGTAGCGGCGGATATGCCACTGCTCGGCGATGTCGCGGTCGATCGCGTACGTCGCCGCGGCGGCCGGCAGGTCGTGGAAGAAGGCCGTGTCGAAGACCGCGACATGCGGGAGATCGGGCAGCGCCTTGCGTGCCTCCTCGATTCCCAGCAGCGCTGGCGGATTGTGCAGCGGGGCAAGCGGAGACAGCTCGTCGATCCTGGCGACCAGGGCGTCGTCGACCAGCGTCGGCTCGTAGAAGTCCGGGCCGCCGTGGACCACGCGATGGCCGACGGCGACGAGGTCGAGAGCGTCGAGGCCCCGGCCCGCTTCAGCCATCTGGGCGAACGCCGTCTGCAGCGCCTCGGCGTGGTCACCGACCTGCCCCTCACCGATGCGCTCGACGATGCCGTCGATCACCATCGTCTCCGAATCCGGTTCGATGACTGCGTATTTGAGCGAGGATGACCCCGAGTTGAGAACCAGAACGCTGCGGGCCATCAGAGCGTCTGCGCCTGGATCGCGGTGATCGCCACGGTGTTGACGATGTCTTCCACCAATGCCCCGCGCGAAAGGTCGTTGACGGGCTTCTTCAGTCCTTGCAGCACCGGCCCGATCGCGATTGCGCCTGCGCTGCGCTGGACCGCCTTGTACGTGTTGTTCCCGGTGTTGAGGTCGGGGAAGATCAGCACCGTCGCGCGGCCGGCCACCTTCGAGTCGGGCATCTTGGACTTGGCAACGGATGCATCGACCGCGGCGTCGTACTGGATCGGACCGTCGACCAACAGGTCCGGCTCCCGCTGCATAACCAATTCGGTTGCCTGCCGGACCTTTTCGACGTCCGCGCCGGATCCGCTGGTGCCGGTCGAGTAGGACAGCATCGCGACCCGTGGCTCGATATCGAAGCTGGCCGCGGTGCGCGCCGACGAGATCGCGATATCGGCCAACTGCTCGGCGGTCGGATCCGGCACGATCGCGCAGTCCCCGTACGCGAGCACCCGGTCGGCGAGACACATCAGGAAGATGCTGGAAACGGTGGAGACATCGGGCAGGGTCCTGATGATCTCGAAGGCGGGCCGGACGGTGTGGGCGGTGGTGTGGCGCGCGCCGGAGACCATGCCGTCGACCATGTCGTTGTGCACCAGCATGGTGCCGAAATAGGAGACGTCGTGGATGGTCTCGCGCGCTTGCTCTACGGTGACGCCCTTGTGCTTGCGCATCTCGGCGTACTGTTCGGCGAACTTGTCGCACAGGTCGCTGGTTTGCGGGTCGAGAACGGCGGCGTCCGAGAGATCAATACCCAATTCCGCTGCGCGCGCCCGTATCTGAGATTCCTCGCCGAGGATTGTCAGCTCGGCAACGCCGCGGTGCAACAGCCGACCGGCCGCGATCAGGATGCGGTCGTCGTCGCCCTCCGGCAACACGATGCGCTTGCGATCCGAGCGGGCCCACTCCAGCAGCTTGTGGGTGAACATCTGGGGGGTGACCACCTGTGGAATCGGGATGGCCAACTGGTCCAGCAGGTCTGCGATGTCGACGTGGGTCTCCATCAACGCGATGGCCGTGTCGATCTTGCGCAGGGAGGTCGCTGTCACCCGGCCGCGTGCGGACGCCACCCGGCTGGCCGTCTCGAACGTCCGGAACCTGGTGGCGATGATCGGCAACCGCAGTCCGAGCCCGGCGACCATTGCGGCGATCGAGGGGTGCAGTTCCAGCCCACCGTTGAGGATGATGCACGACAACGACGGAAAGCCCTCGGCGGCATGGGCGCTCGCGAGCGCGAGCACGACGTCGGATCGGTCGCCGGCCGCGATGACGGCCACACCCTCGCTGAGCCGCTCGAGGACGCGTTCGGCGGTCATCCCGGCGACCATCAGATCCATGGCCTCGCGCGACAGCAGCGCCGGATCGCCACTGATCAATTCGCCCTCGACGGCCCGCTGCAGTTCAGCGACCGACGCGGCGACCAGCAGCGGCTCCTCCGGCAGCGCGTAACACTTGGGATCGAGGTCCTTCAACGCGTCGAGCACCGCGGTCAGTTGTTCGGGGTCACAACGGTTGGCGACGACCGCTGCGGTGTGCGCGTGCTGAGCGGCGATCTCGCCGAGGCAGATGTCGACGATCTGCGCGACGTCGGTGGGGCTGCGATCCTTGGCCTTGACCGCCAGCACCACCGGAGCGCCGAGGTTGGCCGCGATCTGCGCGTTGGTCGACAGCTCGCTAGGGGCGGCGATGTCGGTGTAGTCGCTGCCGACGATCAGGACCGCATCACATTGGTCGGCCACCCAGTGGTACCGGTCGACGATTTCGGCGAGCGCCGCGTCGGGATCCTCGTGCAACTGCTCGTAGCCGACGCCGACGCAGTCGTCGTAGGACAGACCCGCGGTGGTGTGGTCCAGGAGCAGCTCGAGGATGTAGTCGCTGTCCTCGCCGAGCCGGGTGATCGGGCGGAAGACACCGACCTTGGCGACGGTGGCCGTCAACCGGTGCAGGATGCCCAGCGCGATGGTCGACTTTCCCGTGTCACCTTCCGGGGATGCGACGTAAACGGCGGACACCGGTTTGCGCTCTGGTGGACTGTTCAATCGCCTGCAACTCCTGGTCGGCCCACAGAATGTGCCACGGTGTGGGTGCCTTGCTGCTCTTCACGGTAGAACGTGCTGACGCGACGTTAGCGTACGGCCGGCGAGGCGGCGTCTCGAGCGGCTGGGTACGCACGCATCCGCCGTTGAGCCACGCCAAACCAGCGCGGCGGCACGTCAGTCCTTCTGAACTGCGAGGAACTCGACCGCGGGGGCCTTCATGTACGAGGGCGGATCAACTCCGAAGAGACGAAGAATCGTAGGTGCCACCGACGTGAGCGGTATCTTCTCCCCGCCAGTGCGCGGTGTTGGGCATTGCACCCAGAAGCAGCCGTCGGGATGGTGGCGGCCGCTGCGGATCGTATGGATGCGGCTGAAGAGCGATTCGAAGGGCACCTGCCTCCCGTTCGGAAGGGTCACCGTCCCGACACTCGGCGACCAGTCGTTGACCGCGCAGCCGACCTTGATCCTCAACGGCTCGGCGTGTTCGAACCTGAACAGCGGTTGGTCCCCGACCAACGAGCCCTTCAGCCGGGTCAAAGCCTCGTGAGCTGATGCCTCGTCAGAGAACGACAGCAGGAACTCCTCAGCCATGACCGGCGCGACCGAGGTCCGGGAGGGATCGAGTTCCAGGACTTCCAGCAGCCGGTCGAAATCGGTCGGCCGGTAGGTGCACTTCGTCGTGTCCCACGGCTGTTGACTCAAGGCCGTCGCGAACACGAGCCGGTCGTCAGGGAAGTCGGCCAGGAAGCGTCCGATGAGTCGGTCATAGTTGCGGTAGCCGGTGAGTACCGCATCCATCAGCGACGGGTGGTCCTCGGGTGGCGGCGGCGCCGAGAAACTCTCCGGCCGAAAGTTGCGCCAGAAGTAGTGCTGGAAATGGGCGGTCGAATTGGAGAAGAAGGTGGCGTACGCGACGTCGTGGCGGCGCACCAGTTTCCGGAATACGTCGTACGAAATCGCGTCCAGCACAATGGATCGCCGCCATTTCAGCCCAGGGTCCCGCCGCTCGTCGATGAGCTGACGTGCCGCCAGCGCGGCGGTCGCCGGTGTCAGACCGTGGGTAGCGATGTACGCGAGGAATGGGACCGCGGCCTGCTTGTCCAGTGTGTTCGCCGAGTTCTCTTGAACGGCCGACACGACGAACTTCGTGAACGCGCTGAGACCTGCGGGATGCGGAGTCGCGTTCGGACTCCACGGGTCTGGAACCACGAAGCCGTCCAACGGCCCGTAATCGAGGTTCATCGAGCCGAACACACCGACTCTGAATCCGGCATCGGCCAACTCGCGTGCGACACCTCGGCCGACAACCCGCTTCCCCTCGCCGAGGTGCTGGATCCCATGATCACAGTCGGCGATGCCGGTGTGCAGCGTAGGCCACTGGACCCACGGCTCGAGATTGTTCTCGTCAGAGGCATCGGTGACGAAGACCGCCGACGATTCCTGCAGCCGCCGGAAGTTCGGCAATTCTCCCGCAGCGATGAACTCATCGATCAGCGTCGGACTCAACTCGTTGAATTCGATCTGGATTGTCCGGCGCATCGGCAGCCCCCGCTTTACATAAACCGCCGACAACGTATCACGAGTAGCCATGAGGTACCGCCGAACTCCACGGCGTGATGCCCCCAGGGTTTCGCGGTCAGGGCGCAGGACCGACGCCCGCGCTGGGGCGTGATCGCTTCCTCAGCAACACGACTGTGCCCCCGATGAGGGTGAGGATCACGAGCGCTCCGGCCCCCAGCAGTGCCCACTCGTACCACCCGCGCGCGTCCGATTCCTGTTCGACCGCATCCGCGTTGACGCCGGGCGGCCCTGCCATCACCGGCCCGTCGGCCCGCACAGTCAGCTGCTGGGGGACCTGGCCCTGGCCAACCACCAGCACGTCACCATCCAGGTCCCGCCAGCCTTTGGGTAGACCCGCGAGGTAGTCGAGCAATGGGATCGCGAGACTCCACGGACCCGAGGTGGTCAGAAGAACGACCGTCCGGTTGTTGTGCGCATAACTCTGAAGGGCCGCTAGCCCGGTAGAGATGTCGATGACGGTCGAAGAAGGCAGGTCAACCTCGGACATGCCGCCCCGCGGTGCTATCGGCGGATCGAGGTTGTTCTCCTCGACTGTTTGTGCGCCGGCGATGATCAGTGCGCCTTCATCGCTCGTGGCGGCCTGCTCAACGCTGACCACTTCGGGTCTCAACGCCGTCGACGTAAGCCGCTGGATCAGCCCGACGATCTTGACCGCATGGGCGAGTTGGCCGGGGTCGCTGCCGTCGAAAGCTACTTGGAACGTCGGAACGAATCCTTGTGGCAGAGCCGCAAACCCGCCCATCTCCACCGCGCCGCCGGGCCGAACTCTGGCAGTCGACATCGGATCGATCTCGAACTCCATCGGCAGGGTGAGCGGATTACACCCGGGCCCCGGCTCATACCTGACCGTCACGGTCAGATCCTGATCCCGGGCGGCGACATCGGCAGGAATCGAAAAGCGGCTGTCCACCTGCCCAGACGCGTCGAGACGGGCCGTGGCGAGCACGAGCTCGCCGGCGGTGACGACCATCGTTGCCTTCTCGTTCTCGTCAACCGGTGTGTAATTCGCCAACAGTCGGACATCGACGATGCCCGGATCGCTAGCTCTGGACAATGCGGGAGCGATGTTCAAGAAGATGTACGACTCGCCTAGAACGGCCGTGTTGCCACCCATGCGAAGCTGCCCGAACGTCGAGGCCGATCCTGCTTGTTCGTTCGACGCCCCTTCGGTCGATTCGACTGTGACTGTGTCGGTCTGGGCCACCTTCTGTAGTCCATCCCGGAACAGGCCGACCTGCTGGACGAGGCCGTCGCCCTGTCCGCTCAGAATGAGAAAAGGTGCGCCGGCATCGGTGATCAGCCGCACGCCGGACTCCGCCTGGGCAACGTCACGGACAACGATCGCACGGACCGAGGCATCACGATCGGGCGGTGGTCCCGCATCGATTCGGGGTAGCGCACGCACATTCACCGCGACGACCCCCGGCTGGTAGTACTTGGACAATGCGGCGACGAGAGTGAGCGTCGTGGACTTCTCGGCGTCGGTGGGTACCGGGTCGACGTACAAGTCGATCACCGGCGCGATGGCCGGTAGGAATTCCTCGATGGTCCTGGGGGGCTGCACGGCCCCGGTGAAGGCCGCGCTCATTTCGCTCATGACAAGAGTCGGCAGTGGATCGCAGACGTCGTCGTCGTTGACCCTCAACACCAAGTTCAATTGGATCTCGCCGCGCACCACCGGAACTGAACCGAGATCGAAGGTGAACGGCACCGGGGGCTGACCGGGCGGGACAATCGGTATCGGCACCGAACCCACGAACCGCCCGTCCTGGGTCTGGGCTTCCACGAATCCCGAAGGGATATTGCTGACCGCTCCGATCAAACCCGAGAGCGTAATCGGCACAAGCCCCTGCGGCACGGGTATGGAGACTCTCTGCGTCATGTCGTGGCCCACGAATGACAACAGCGGGTTGATCCCGAGTTGCTGCCAGCCGAAAGCGGTCACCGGCGGCGGGGCGTCGTCGGCGGGCTGACCGACGGCCAGACCGGGAACCCCGGTCATCGAGATGGCAACCACGCATACGACTGCGACGAGCGATGACGCTATACGCCGTATCAACACGTACCTTCCTACGCAGGACGGGCGACGTCACGTGCTCGACGAATGGACACCCACGCAAACCACAGAGTCGATCGATATTAACGGTCCCGAGGCTCAAGGCGCGCGATATCTCGCGCGACGGCCCGGCGGTGTTCGCGACACCATCGCATGTGGCGAGCACACCACGGGCCCCGAAGGGCAGCTTCAGGTCTGGTCATTGGCGACCCACGCCTTCCAGGCGCTGTTGACGGTGCTGGCTAGGTCGTGGCGGGATTCCCAACCGAAGTCACGTTGGATCTTCGCGGGATCGGCGACGACGTCGGGAGGATCACCCGGACGGCGGCCGATGACGTCGCACTCGAAATCGACGCCGGTGGCCTGCCGTACCGCCGTCATGATTTCGAAGACACTCGTACCCCTCCCGGTGCCGATGTTGTAGACAGCGGCCAGATCGTCGAACGCCATCTGGTTCAGGACAGCGGCATGGGCATCAGCGACATCCTCGACATGGATGTAGTCACGGACGCACGATCCGTCCGGGGTCGGATAATCGGCCCCGAAAACCTTTGGATGAACGCCCGAGCTGATCGCCCGAAAGACTCTAGGTATCAGGTTGTTCTCCCCGCGGTCGGCCAACTCCGGCGTCGCTGCGCCGGCCACGTTGAAATAGCGCAGGGCCGACCAACTGAGTCCGTGCGCTGCCGCAACGTCGGAGAGCAACTGTTCACCAATCAATTTCGTCCAGCCATAGGGCGACGACGGACTGGTCGGCGTCGCTTCGGTCACTGGACTGACGGCCTGCTCTCCGTAAACCGCCGCACTCGACGAGAACAGGATGCGGCGTGTGCCCGTGCCGACCATCGCCTCGAGCACGCTATGCATGCCGGTGACGTTCTGGCGGTAATAGAACAGCGGGTTGGCGACCGACTCGTCCACGGCCTTCTTGGCGGCGATGTGCACCACGGCGTCAGCGGAAAAAGAGCGCAACGACGACTCGACGAACGCGGTGTCCAACAACGAGCCCCCGTAGACCGGGGTGTCGGGCGTCAGCCGACCACGACTCCCGGTGGAGAAGTCGTCAAGGACAGCGACGTCATGCCCGATGCCGCGCAGCGCCCTCGTGACGTGCGCTCCGATATATCCCGCCCCACCAGTGACGAGCACTCTCAACGCATTCTCCAATGCTGGATGCCGAAATCAGATCAGATGTACCGAACCGCCGCAGGGGTTCTGGCGGATCCCTCGATGGCACGGTCGCGCGTCAACAGCGATGTTACTGTCGCGCCGTGGCGTTGAAGCACGTGGTGTATCGCGCGCTCGATCATGGGCCCGGTCGGCTGCTGATAGGTGTGGGGGCCAACCGACGGGCGCGGGCCGCAGGGGAACGCGCGCGATTCGCCTATGACCGTCCATCTGGGCTGTGGTCGAAGCGCACGCCGGCCGGGGTCATGCTACTGCCGGAGCGGTTGCAGGGAATGGGCATCGAGGAGTGCGAAGCTTTCACCAAGGACGTGTTCCTGTTCGATTACACGGTGAAGCCCGGCGATGTGGTACTCGACATCGGCGCAGGCATCGGTTCGGAGTCACTCCCTTTCTCCCGGTGGGTGGGAGCATCGGGCAAAGTGATTGCGGTCGAAGCTCATCCCGCTACGTTCGCGACCTTGGAGCGCGCTGTCCGACTGAACGGCGTGCGCAATGTCGACTTGGTGAACGCGGCCATCATGGATTCGGGCGCGCCCGTCATGATCAGCGACCTCCCCACAGAGGTCAGCTACGAGAACAGGATCGGGTCCGAGGGTGTCGAGGTCGCCGCGATGACGCTTGCGGACTTGGTCGAGAGGTACGACCTGAAGCGCGTCGACTTCCTGAAGATGAACATCGAGGGCGCGGAACTCCCGGCGCTGCGGGGTAGCGCGGAGATGCTGTCTCTGGTACGACACGCGGCGATCGGATGCCACGACTTCCTGGCGGACGAAACCGGCGACGACTCCTACCGAACCAAGGAAGCCGTCTACGAGTTGTTGGTGAATGCCGGATTCACCGTGCGTCGGCGGGATGGCGATCCCCGCCCCTGGGCGAGGGATTACCTGTTTGCCTCCCGGTGAATCGCCAACTGGCCGAGGCGGTTTGGTGCTCGCGGTCGGGCCCGGGTGATGTGGTAGCCGGCGTCCCATGAGGTTCAGGAAGACACGGCCCACGCGCGCCGCATCCCACGTCATCGGCGATGATGCTGTTCCCGCCGGTGGCACCGAGTCGGCGCCGCTGACCACGCCGCCTACGGGACGGCAAGCCGCCTGGAACTATCTGGTGTTCGGTCTGAGCAAGAGTTCCGCGCTCATCACGACGGTCATCGTGGCCCGCCTACTGGACCCCGCCGACTTCGGTTTGTTCGCACTGGCCCTTCTCATCATCAACTTCTTCGACTACCTCAAAGACCTCGGCGTCGGCGCGGCACTGGTTCAGAGCCCCGGCTCGTGGAAGCGGTTCGCGCCAACAGCATTGACACTCGTCACCGCGACCGGCCTGCTGGCTGGTGTGGCGGTTGCCGTGGCGGCGCCGCTGGCTGCCTCGATGCTCAACCAGCCGGAACTCACGAATATGGTGCGTGTTCTCGCCATTGCCGTCACCGTCTCCGCCATCGGTGTGCTACCGGCTGCTCTCTTACGAAGAAGGCTCGATTTCAAGCGCAGGCTCTGGCCGGAATTCATCGCCGCCGTCATCAAGGCCGGTTTGACGATTGCGCTCGCCACCACGGGTTTCGGCGTGTGGAGCCTGGTCTACGGGCAGCTGGTAGGAACCATCGCGCTGACATGCCTGTACTGGTGGGTGGCCCGCACCCCCCTGGAGTACGGTTTCGATGCCCACGAAGCGCGCCAGCTGGTGCTCTACGGGCTCTCCGTCACAGGAGTCACCTTTCTGGCGTTCGGGATCGCCAACGTCGACTACGCGGTCGTGGGCGTCCGCCTCGGCGACACAGCGCTGGGGCTCTACACCTTGGCATTTCGCATCCCCGACCTGCTCGTCCTCAGCCTGTGCATCGTGATCAGCGAGGTGCTTTTCAGTTCGCTGTCCCGGCTCCAGCAGGACAGACGCCGTGTCGGGGAGCACTATCTCCAGGTGCTGACGATCGTCGTGCCGCTGACCGCACCGATCTGTGTCGTCCTGGGCGCCGCCGCGCCAGCGGTGATCGGCACCCTGTACGGGTCGGATTACGCCGATGCGGCGCCGGTGTTGTCGATCCTGGCGGTGTACGGCCTCATCCACTCGGCGTCCTATCACGCCGGTGACGTGTTCAAAGCGATCGGACGTCCCGGACTCTTGACGGCGACCGGCGCCGTGAAGCTCGCCCTGCTGATCTGGCCGATCTGGTGGGCGGCCGGCCACAGCATCGTAATGGTCGCAGTAGTTCTGTTGCTGGTCGAGCTGGTTCCGCTGGTGGCGAATATGGTGCTGGTGCGCGTGGTGACTGGGCTGCGGTTCAGACCGCTGATCGCCGCGACGCTGCGTCCGATGCCCGCGGCGGCGGTCATGGCGCTCGCGATGTTGGGCATCACCTCCGTCACCGATCATTGGCCCGCACCCGTTGAACTGAGTCTGGCGGTGCCAGTCGGGCTAATCTGCTACGTATTGATGCTGAGGCTGACCGCACGCGCGCTTTATGACCAGGGACTGACGGTCATTCGCTCGGCACGGCGGCGATCGGCGCAGTCGGCTGCTCCCATCGGTACACCTGAGTCGGGGAAGGACACCTAAGTGGTCAAGACGCTTTCCGGGCGGCGGTGGTTGGTCGCGGCGTTGTGCGCGGTCATCGGGATGGTCGCCGGTCTTCTGATTGCCTATGTGCTGCTCGGGCATTCGAAGAGATACGCCGCACAGGCCACCCTTGCCATGTTGCCGGCCTCCTACATCCCCACGAGCGAGGCCGCACAGTACTGGGATGTACTCAATCACGGGCAGGCGACGCGGTCCGCGGCGATCGTGTTCGGTCAGAGCACGTGGCTGCAGTCCGCGGCAGCCGCGGCCAACGTGCCCCCCTCAGAGTTGACCATGTCCGCCGGCGCAGTCCGTGACACCACCCTGATCGAAGTGAGCGTCGAGGCCGGTTCCCCCGAGGCCGCCGAGGCGGCGCTCAGTTCCGTTCTCAGCGACGCGAGCGGGCCCGCGACCACTGTCGCCGGTCCATTCCGTCTCGAGGTGGTCAGACCACCCGCCGGCAGCGCCCAGGCCTTGGGGCCGGGCGGCCTACAAGCCTATGGCGCTGCGGGTCTCGCGGGACTCGCATTGGGCGCGGGCGTCGGACTGCTTGTCGGCCGACGGGCAGGAAGCAGGAATCCTGAGTCCTCGGAGTACGCCCGTCACGCCGCCGGCTCTCGCTACGCCGACACCGCTGAAGAGTCCACCCTTCACACCGAGCCGATGTCCCCCGAGCCAACCTCGCGGTGAGACCGGCCGTGCCCGACAACGTCGCCGCGTTGGCGGGGCGAAGTGAGATCCTCGTCGGCGCAGCCATGGGCGTGACCGTCTTGGCAGCCGCCGCGTGGGTTGTCGGGATCGTTCCGGTCATTCTCGTCGTCGGCCTGCCCTGTGCGATGGCCGCGGCCATCTACCTCGTGCGGCGACCGCAATGGGCCGTGGTGGCGATGGCCGTGTGCGAGGTGGCCAACATCAGTGGCGTGGTCGGCCCGTGGGGACCGATCTCGTTTTTCCGCATCTCACTTCTCATCGGGCTCATCACTCTCGGCTTGGCGTTACGCGACCCCATCGCCCGTGGCCGGCTGAACCGCTGGACACTGGTGTTCATCGGCCTCGTGGGCGTCTTCTTGACGACCCGCTTCCTCGCCTCGATCGGTGCTGCTGACGTCGGCGGCGCGTTCGGCCTGCTGAAGAACGAAGTCGCCGATCTGGCGTTCGTCGTCATCGTCATGGTGTTGTTGCAGATGACCGAGCGGCACTGGACGGTGGCCGCCGCGGTGGTGCTCTCCTTCGCCGTGCTCAGCGTGCTGACCCTGGTGAACCAAGTCCTCTTCAGCGGGACCATGTCCTTCGGCGGATTCGCAACCGTCACACAGGCAAGCGGCGAACTGGTGACCACCTTGCGCTACGGAGGTCCGCTTCCCGACTCGAACTTCTGGGGTCGTCACCTGATCATGGGGCTGCCGCTTGCGGGCGCACTCATTGTGCGTGCCCGACGTACGGGTCCGCGGTGGGCGGTGATCGGTTGGGCCGCAGCGATGCTCGCTCTACTGGCCGGGATCTACCTCACACAATCCCGCGGAACCTTCATCGCCACTTTCGTCGCGCTGGCCGTCTGGACCGTTCTCAGCGGTCCCACCACCCGACGCGCAGCGGTGAAGGTGCTGCCTGTCGCGCTGCTGTTCCTGCTGATACCCGGCGTCGGCAACCGACTGATCGCTCTGATGGCCGACGTGTACGGGTCGCAGCCGAGCTATTCCATCGACCCGTCGGTCGCGAGTCGCATGGCCGCCGGCGAGGTTGCCTGGACGATGTTCGACGACCGCCCGGTATTCGGCTTCGGGCCCGGCGGATTCCAGCTCCTGGTGGAGCGCTATTCGGGCCTCGTGCCGACGGCCGTGACGAACCCCCCGACTGCCGCAGCGCACGACCTGTACGCCCAAATCGCCAGCGAGGCGGGCGTTGTCGGCCTACTCGGGTGGGCAGTCCTGGTCATCGGCGTCGTCCTGTCTGTTGCCATTCGGGTGTCCCGGCTCGCGATGCAGTCCGAAACCGTCGAACGTTCGCTGGCGGCCGCCGTGTTGGCCGCCATTGTCGCCTGGTCGATCGCGAGCATCTTCATCCACCTGACGTATCTGCGGACCTTCGGCATCCTCCTGGCGCTCGCCGGGGCGATCGCGGCGCAAACAAAAGACCAATGGCGGGATCCGCTGCGCGAGTGCGGGCGGTTCATCACCGCAGCCACCGCCGCGGTCCTGCTTGCCGTGGTGGTCGTCGCGACATGCCTCACGGCATCGGCCACGCGCACGCATACCGCAAGTCAGCGCCTCACATTGCTGCCCGGTCCCGATGTCGAATGGGGTAAGGCCTATGTCCTCGACGTCCGCAGCCGCGAGGTCGTGCTACCGAGCTACGCCGCCCTGATGGTGGCGGGCAGCCCGCAAACCACCGCTGTGGCCGACACCGTGCGCGGCATCATCACGATTGGGGTGACCGCTTCCAGCCGCGACGCCGCCGTGGAATCTCTCCGAATCGCGTTGATGGATGCCGAAGCCAACCTCAAGAGGTTCGGAGCTGACTCGCTGTACGTCGTGCAACCGGTCGGACCGATCGTCCAACGCGATAAGAACGAGCAGTCACCCCTGGCGAGCGCAATGGCGCTGGGGGCGGGTGCGATCGTCGGGTTCGGCGCTTTCGCGCTGCTGTATCGCCGTCTGCAGGCACGGGCCCGCCGTCCGGCCCCTGTCGCGCCTCCGCCGCTTCTGCTGCCGACTCGCTGACCCGAATGGCACCACGGCAGCCTGCGTATTCTGGCTCTGAAATAGCGGTGCGGATGGGAGTGCCCCAATGCAGGCCACGGGTCGGCCCAGATCTGCGCTGCCGATCATCGTCGGTGTGTGTCTGGTCCTTGTCCTGGCAGTGGGCATCGTTACCGACGCCTCACGCACGAAACCACCGAGCGAGCCGTTCGCCGATGACAGTCCGTTTCGAACACCCGTCGCGTCCGACGCGCCCGTGGACCCGAACAGCGCGGCGATGGTGGCGCGGATATCCAGAGACGGCGTGATGTATGCCAACCTCGTCGAATTCGCGATACCCATCTACTCCGCCGGCGACGACACGCCGCGCATACACGTGAAATGCAGGATCAAAGACTGGGGCCCATGCCCGTTCGACGGTCACCGCGTGCCGATCCCCGAGAATGCGGTTCCCTCACCGGGGTCCGACGGGGCGATCGTCGTGATCGACCACGACAGGCGTCTTGTCTTCGAGTTCTGGCAGGCGCAACGTCACCGCGAGCACTGGACAACCAGTTTCGGCGCGGTCAACGACCTCGACGGCTCCGGGTGGGGCACATACGAGAACGGCTTCAGCACGGCTTCCGGCGCATCGCGACTCGGGGGTGTGATCCGCGTCGACGAGATGCGCCGCGGAGTCATCCCACATGCGCTGGCACTACAGAGCGACAGCGTATGCGCCGAGATTTTCCGGGCACCGGCAGTGAAGACGGACGGCACCTACGACGGGCCGGACTGCATTCCCGAGGGCGCCCGCCTTCGTCTCGATCCCGACGTCGACATCGACACCCTCGGACTCGCGCCCGCCGCGCGTGTGGTCGCCCAGGCTCTGCAGACCTACGGCGCTTTCGTCATCGACTACGGCGGTGCGCCTCTGAGCGTCTCGTTCGAACGTGACCCCGCGGCCGCACACCACCACCCGGGTGAAACCTACGGGCAGCTCGGCATGCCGTGGGATTACAGCATGATCGAGGTCCCCTGGGAGCACCTGGAGGTGTTGGCCTGACATCTCGTTCGTCCACCCATCGACCAAGCCCCGGAGGTTGAGGATGTCGAAACCCATGCCCGCTGACGGCACCCCAACACGTCCGGTACAAGTGATGATGGTCTTGGATTCCTTCAGCTTCGGGGGCGCGGAGAATCTCGTCGCCGAACTGGGGACGCACGCTCCCGCATCGATGAGGATCTCGGCCGCGAGCCTGGCTCCTCCCGTCGGCACCCGCACCGCACTCTTCGATCGCATCGCGGAGGCCGGGCTCGAGCCGACCTACCTCGGTGTGAAGAAGTTGACCGATATCGCGGGCTTCATCCACCTGGTGCGCACCCTGCGGCGGAGTCCGGCCGACGTCGTGCATGCGCACCTCGGCTACTCGGCGATCCTCGTGCCGCTTGCGGGCTTTCTGGCACGCAAACCCGTCGTCGCCACCCTCCACCTCATCCCGCAGAAGCACACCAAACGACGAGAATGGCTCAAGGAGCGGCTGTCGGTGCGGATCCCGGCCCGCCTGGGCCGGCTGATCTTTGTGTCGCAGCATGCATTCGACGCGTACGCCGAGCTGCACGGCCCTGCCCGGCACACTTGGCGGATGATCCCGAACGGTGTGAACACCGACCGCTTCAGCGCTGGGCGCTCCGCTGACCAGACTAATGCGCCCGTTTGGGCATGCGTGGCGGCGCTGCGCCCGGACAAGAACCACGCCGATCTGCTGAGGGCATGGGGCGACGTGGTGGTCGCCCATCCCGGCGCGCACCTACTGATCGTAGGTGACGGCCCCGCCCGCCCGGACATCGAACACGTGGTTTCCACACTGGGCCTGCAGGATTCGGTGACTCTGCTGGGACGCCGTGAGGATGTCGCCGCCGTTCTCGCCACGGTCGACGGTGTGGTGTCCGCGTCGGTCGAGGAAGCGCTGCCCACCGCGCTACTCGAGGCCGCGGCCTGCGGGCTGCCGATCGTGGCCGCGGACGCCGGGGGCACCCGCGAGATCGTCATCGACGACGTCACGGGCCGCCTCGTTCCGGTTCGCGATGTCCGCGCGCTCGCCGAAGCGTTGGTGAGCACCATCGACGACCCGGTGCGCGCGGCTGAATACGGAAGAGCCGGAAGGGCCCTGATCGATGAGAAGTATTCACTGGCCCGCTGGATAGAGAACCTGAACCGCCTGTATGCAGAGGTGATCGGTGAGGCCTGACCGCGCGGACACGACGCTCACTGTCGCCCATGTCATCCACTCGCTTGGCGCCGGCGGGGCGGAAGCCGTCCTCGTCGAACTCGCGCGGGTCGCGCCGGCTGCCGGGCTGCGGATGGTCGTGATCGGACTGTCGGACGTCCACACATCCGAGGGTGTCGACAACCGGATGGTGCCCCTGTTGCGGGCTCAGGGGGTGGCCGTCTTCGAACTGCACTCACCGCGATATGACGCATTGGCAGCGCTTCGCGTGGCACGGATCCTGCGTGCTGAGCGGGTCGACGTCGTGCATACCCATCTCAAACACGCCGACGTGGTGGGCGGGCTTGCGGCGCGGCTGGCCGGTGTGCCCGCGGTCTCCACCCTGCACGTCATCGACAAAGCCGCCTCACGCCGACACCGGCTGCGGGTCCGTGCGGCACTGAGCGCCCGCCGGCGGTTGGCGCGGACCGTGATCGCGCTTTCGCAAGCCCAACGTCGCTGGTACACCGAGATCGCCGGCGAGGACATACCGATCACCGTGTTACCCAACGGCGTGAACGAACCCGAGACGACGCGGGACCGGGCGGCCGTTCGAGAAGAGCTGGGTGTTGGGCCCGACGGCTTGCTGGTGCTGTGCGTTAGCCTCTTACGCCCGGAGAAGGGCCACCCCGATCTTCTCGCCGCCATGCGCGCGGTAACCGGCGACCGGCCGCTGACATTGGCGCTGGCGGGTGACGGCCCGCTCTTGGATCAGATCACCGCGACCGTCGACTCGGAACCGTCTCTGCGTGAACGGGTCCGCGTACTCGGGTTTCGATCTGATGTGAACGATTTGATTGCGGCCTGCGACTTCGTCGTGCATCCCTCCCGGGAAGACGCCTTGCCCACCGCACTCATTTCGGCGCTGGCTGCGGGGCGACCGATCGTTGCGACCACAGCAGGCGGAATCACCGACATCGTCACCGACGATTGCGGGTTGCTCGTCGAACCCGGCGCACCGGCCGCCCTTGCCACGGCGATCGCCGATATGGCGGAGATCGTGGAAGAAGGCGGACCCAGGCTGCAGCGCATCACTGATGCAGCCCGGCAACGGTACGGAACCCAATTCAGCGCACAGGTATGGGCAGCCAAGTTGTACAACCTGTACCACCAGATCGTTCGGGGCGATGACGCAGCGAAGCGTCGGCGCCTCGCGCTGGTGCAGTTCCAGCCCTCCGGCGGACTGTTCCACTTCGCGCTACAGCTCGGTGAGGGGCTGGCCCGGGCCGGCGAGAAAGTCGATGTCATCACCGGGCCCACACCGGAATTCGCGTCGCGGGTGCCCGGCTGCCGTGTTCGCAGTGTTCTGCCCACATGGCATCCGAACGCCGGTGAGAACGCGCCAGAATGGTGGCGCCGCGCTCGGCGTGGGGTGCGGGGTGTTCAGCACACGGTGGCGTGGGTCGTGCTATTCGGTTATCTGCTTGCCACGCGACCCGATGTGATCGTGTGGTCGTACTGGCAATTCCCGCTCGACGGACTTGGCGTGCAGATCATCCGGCGGGTACTGCCCCGAGCCGTCCTGGCACTTGTCTCGCACGAGCCACGGCCGTTGGTGCGGCGTCGGGAGTTGGAGGGGATGTATCACACCGCAGGGGTGACCCGAAGCGCACTCGCCCGCGCCTACGCCGACTTGGACGTGGCCTTCGTTCTGGGCGAGACCGCTCGCCGGGCACTGCTTCAGACGTGGCCGGTCAGCGCCCCTGTGCACATCATCCCGCACGGTGACGAAGGGTTGCTCGCCGCTTCGATCCCTCCGGCCGACACCACGAAGCCGGTGGCGTTGGCGTTCGGGATCATCACGCGTTACAAGGGAACCGACACACTCTGTGACGCTTGGCCTTTAGTGTTGAAAGCCCTGCCCGACGCCGAGCTTGTCATCGCCGGCGCCGCCGACACCGACATCGATAAAGACGAGCTGCGGGCCAAAGTTGCACGCCTAGAGCGGGTCCGGCTGGACCTCGGCTACGTCCCCACCCCCGAGGTGGCGTCCTACTTCGCAGCGGCCCGCTGTGTCGTGCTGCCCTACAAGCGCAGCAGTCAGTCCGGTGTCGCACATCTGGCACACACCTTCGCTCGGCCGGTGGTGGCTTCGCGCGTCGGCGACATCCCGTCCGCGGTCGACGACGGCGCCTCCGGATTACTGGTGACCCCGGAGGATCCTGAGGCGCTGGCAGACGCCCTGATCCGCCTGCTCTCCGATGCCGTGGAGGCGCGACGAATGGGAGATACGGGGGCGGAGGCGCTTTCGGCACGAGCGTCCTGGGATGAAGTCGCCGCCCGTTTCCTGGACGCGCTGCCTGATCGACGACGGTGACGCTACGTCGACGTCACCCCAGACCGAACACCGTGTCGTATCGAGCGAAGACCGCCCGGCGGGAGTATGTGCTGTCGAAGTGCTGTCGTGCCGCAGCGGACAGATCGGCGTTGTCGCGAGTATCTGTTGCCTCGAGCATGAGTTGCGCAAAATCGGGAGCCGAATCCGCCACCAGAACACCATGATCGGCTCCAACCGCCACACCCTCGGCGCCGATTGACGTCGAGATCACGGGTATCGCTGCGCCGAGCGCCTCGATGATCTTCAGCTTGACGCCCGAACCGAATCGAAGTGGATTCACCAGCGCAGCGCTTCGCGAAAGTATGCTCGCCAACTCCGGCACATAGCCTTCCAGGGTCACGCTGTGCGGATACTGTGCCGCCACCTCAATCAGATTCGGGAGAGGGTCGCGGCCGATAACGGTCAACCTGGCATCGGGCCGCTGTTCTAGCACCAGCGGCCATATCGCGGTGAGGAAGTGTCTGAGGCCGTCGTCGTTGTGCGTCAGTGAGAGTTGGCCCAGGAATACGAATTCCGGGGCGCCCCGGTAGTTCCGCACCGGCGCCGGCCGGTCACTCAGCAGCGGTGGTATCCCATGGATGCGGGCGCCGTCGACGCCCGCGCGGGTGCGGAGCAGCGCCGCCTCCTGCTCGTTGATCAACAGCGTGGTGTCGAAGCGGTGCGCGACCCGGTCCTCGCTTCGTCGCACGAGTCGCTGTTCCAGGCGAAGCAGCGCTCGCTGGCTGGGTTGCCACGAAGCGCTCGGGCGCAGAGCTTTGGGGACGTGAACGGCGAAGTTGCCGATGGCGTGAAGGTCGACATCCTGATACCGCTGGGCCGCATCGAGCATCCTGCGGTACCGCTCTGAGAACAGGTCATCGAGATAGCAGACCGCACGGCGGTTCGTGTCGGGGGCGTGTTGCGCCATGCGGACTGTGTCGTAGATTTCGAGGTCCGGTTTGATGTCCTGCAGAGTGCGGTGGATGGCGGCGCGCAGGTCGGGGGTGTTCAGGAGTGCTTCCTGCATACTGCACCGCCCGGTCAGTGTCCGGGTGAACAGGCTGACCATCGCCTCGCGGCCGCGCGGTTTTTCCACGCCCCGAAGTGTCACCGGGAAACGGCCGCATTCGCCGCCACCCACCATTACGTAGTACATCTGGTGTGCGCCGATCCGTTCGGACAGGTAGTCAACGAATCCGGCAAGAACGACCTTCTTGCCCGCATCGGTGGGGTATGGATCCACCGCGCTGATCAGTGCGACCGACTTCGGCACCCTCTACTCCGATGCTCTCGATAGTTCCCGATGAGGCTCGTGGCTTTGCCAAACCCACAACTCTCCGCACAATAGCGGAAAGTCGCCAGCTAGCCGGTGGTCTGTTTGTTACACCGGAAATTTGCCACAGCAGAACTATCGCAGTCGGTTACCCCCACCGCAAACGGAGAGACCGCGACGCACCTCAGCGCGCCTGCCGAGCGAGGGCACCTATCATCGCCCTGTGTCGGCATGTACACGCTGTCGAGTCGTTGCGCAGCGATCGCTTCCGGGCGAAGAGGTGCCGATGTACGACGTATCCCGTCGACGTCCGGCTCGAGCGAGGGTGCAATGCCGGTGAATGGCGGCGGCGGTGTCGACCTGCTGTTCGACGCGCGACACATCGAGCAGAGCGGTATCGGAACCTATATCAGCAAGCAGATACCGATGCTGCAGGAACACTTCGCGACCAGGGGCCTGTCGTTGGCCATCCTGGGCAACTCGGACGACTTCGCCGACCTGGCGCCGACCACCACGCTCGTCAGGTCGCAACCAGGCGATGCGCCGATGTACTCGGTGCAGGAGCAGAGGGCGTGGGACGACGCCCTCGCTCGGGTACGCCCGCGAGCGGTCTGGGTTCCGCACTACCCGTTCCCCCTCAGCCTGCTGCGTCCGAGGAACAGAGGCATCGCGTTGTTCATGACCGTGCACGACGCCATTCATGTCGTTCCCGCCGCCGTCAGCGGACAGAACTGGGTCCGCCGGTCCTACGCGCGAACGATGCTGGGTATCGATGTTCGTCGGTGCGCCCAGATCTTCGCGGTGTCCGAAGCAACTGCCGGCACGCTGCGTGAGCTGTTTGCCGGAGCACCGCTGACGGTGGCGCCGCAGCCGATCGATCCACGTTGGTTGGCCGATGTCGACACGGCGCTCTCGCCCGTGGCCGCTCCCTACCTCGCGTATGTGGGAAATACGCAGCGACACAAGAATCTTCCTCTACTGCTGAAGGCGTACCGACAGGTCGCCCGAGACATTCCCCAGCGCTTGGTGATCGCGGGCGGCGGCGCGTTGGTCCGGTCATCGGACGACCGAATTCGTCCCCTGGTCGACGATCTCGGTGACCGTGTCGACATGGTCGGACGGGTCAGCTTCGAGACCCTCCGCGCCTTGGTAGCGCGCGCCGACCTGCTGGTGATGCCTTCGCTTATGGAAGGTGCGGGGCTGCCGCCGCTGGAAGCGATGGCGTCACAGACCGCGGTCCTGGCGTCCGACATTCCGGCGCTGCGGGAGACCTGTGGTTCGGGCGCCGAGTTCTTCGATCCCCATGATGCGGCGGGATTGGCGCGGCTCATTCGCCACTACGCGCTCGACGAACTTGCGAGATCCGGGTTGGCGCAACGGGGGTGGCGACATGTGACCGACCGGCAATCGCGCCTCTCGTTCACAGTCGCTGTAGAGGCGATCGGCGCGTACCTGGTTGAGCGGCGGTGAGCCACACCCGCCGAGAATTCTGCCTCGGAGTGTTCGCGGCGGCGCTGCTCGCCGGCTGTCACGGCGCCACCTCGGGCGGCATCGTGAACGTCCGTGACCACGGGGCCAAGGGTGACGGCGTCAGCGACGACTCGGCCGCGATCCGGTCGGCCGTCGACGCCCTCGAGTCGGGCAACACTCTGTTCTTCCCGCGCGGCAGCTATCGATTCGCCAAGCGCGACCCGGACGGCGGTGCGGCGATCTACCTCTCCGAGAAGTCCGATCTCACCATCGATTTCGAGCACGGCGCCGAGTTGATGATGGACAACGTCGATCCTGCCGCCCGCACGGGAACCAGCCACTGCATTCTGATCCGCGGTCCGGCATCACGCATAACTCTTCGGGGTGTGCGGATCCGGTGGGCCGCCGCGTCCCTGCGGTCCATGGGCGACGGAATCCGGGTGATCGGGTCTCCGCAGACCTCCGGCGGCCCGATCGCGGGCTGGGAAGGCCCGCAGCGTCCTGTTCACGACATCACCCTCACCGACTGCGCGGTCCGGGCGAGCCCACAAACCGGCGTGATCATGATCGGTGTCTCCGACATTCGCATCGCGGGGCTGCAATCGTCGGATACCCGCGCCGACGGGCTGCACTTCAATGCCTGTCGACGAGCCACGATCGCCGACTACACGGCCGTCAACACCGGCGATGACGGGTTGGCACTCGTGACGTACCAGTCCGCCGCCGCCGCATACGACGTGGGGGCCGAGACTTTCGCCTTCCCCGAGCTGACCGACTGGTCGAACGCCGATTTCTGGATCTCCAAGATCACTGTTGAGGGCGGCAAGGCCAATGGGGTCCGGCTCGCGGGGGCAAACGGTGTCACCATGACAGAGCTCGATGCGCGCGGATTACGTTCTGGCGCAGGGGTGATGGTGGACTCTGCCGCCGCCGGCGATGACGTGGACTGGCACTACGTCGCCTCGCGCAACGTGCGGCTCGATCGGATCGACGTCGACGGATGTGAATTCGGTGTGCACGTGCTTGCACGGCCCCCACTCGTACCGGACGCCCGGTTCACGGACTTCGACGTCAGCCTGCGCACTGCCGCCTTCCGAAACTGTTCGAACTGGTCGCTTCGGGTGGAGTCCGACGCACGAACGCCGATGACCGGTGTGTCGGTCAGCAGGTGTCTGGTCGAAGCACGATCGACTGCGGGCGGTAACGGCGGTGTGGGACTCGCCAACACGAGCGGTGTCCAACTGGGCGAGGTCGTCATCGACCACCGGAATGCCGTCCCGATGTTGGCGATCGCCGACACACAGCAAGTGAAGATCCGACAGGCGCGATTGACCATCACGAGTACCGGTGGCGCCGGTTCGTCGCCGTGCGTCGGTCTGATCGGCAGCGATGGCCAGATAGACGAGCTTGTGATCCGATGGCAGCACTCGCCGGACTCCTGGATTCCCATCCGCGTCACCGGCCGGAGCGGTGAGTGTGCTGCCGCCTCGGCCGTCGGTGGCATCACAGTGGGCAACCTCGAGCTTCAAACGGCGTCGATCACCCGCCGCGTCACCACCTGCTGACACACGCGTCCGAGCGGGCGGGACCGTCGTCTGGCGAATTCGAGCGCCAGGATCGCCGAACCGGCCGTCAACAGCATGAGGAAGATGACGATCCCGTTGTTGAGCATCTGTGTGCGCCATACCTCGGCGAACGAGTACGCCATCACACCCGCCGACCCGGCGATGACGCCGCTGAACCGCATCAGCCAGCCGAACAGGTATCCGGCCAAACCGTAGAGACCCAACGTGTAGAAAATCCCCCAAACGCCGTGGCTTGCATAGGTGTCCGCGAAGACGGAGTTCGTGATGAAACTCTCCGAGAACGACGCATTGTGCTCGTAGAAGACCTCGCCGCGGCCTTCGTCTTTGCTCGTCTTGTCGAATTGGAGAAACGTCGGACGCACCGCGTCGATCGCCTCGACGGGATCGACCTCGTTGTTCCAGACCCCTCTGGTGAGAGCATCGGAGACGCCGAGCGACACCTGCGCGGGTACGGCGAGATAGGCGCCCATCTGGTACAGGTTCATCGCTATGGGGTGGTCGACGCCCAAATCCCGGTAGTAGTTGGCGTTTCGCGAATAGTTCAAGACGGTGAGAAGACCGAAGAGCACCACGACGATCGCGGCGACGACGAGCGGCCTGCGTGCTCGGCGCTTGTCACGGCCAGCGGAGGCGTTGCCCGCCCTGAGCCAAAGGGCAATGTAGACGAAGACCGCCATCATGAGACCCAGCCGCGATGTGATCATGGCGTTGAGGAACAGCAGAAGTCCGGTGATGACGACGTACGGCCAACCGAGCAACTTTTGGCGAAAAAGGTGGAAAGCGATGGGAGCGGCGAGAATGGTGGCATACCGCAGGGTCTGAGGACCGGCGAAGCCGGGAAGTGCGTTGCTGAAATCGTTGGCAGTCTGGTTGGCGAGCGATGCGACGATCGAGTAGGTGCTGCCGATCTTGTAATACGCGTACGCGACCCCGACAACGGCCATAGCCAGGATCACGAAGAAGTAGGCACGTTCGAATGGCTTCGTACTGGTGTGCGCGTTCAGGCGCTGTGACACCCCTTGCCGCGAGGCCAACTTCCAGCCGATCAGTGCCGCCGAAGTGATTGCGCCGTACCACAACACGAGCAAGGCCACATTGTGCGGCCCGGCAGGTTCTGGATGATCGAACCCCGCCAGCTTCTCCCACGAGGCAGCAGGCGTGTGCTTCGCCGCACGTTGGTAGTTGAGTGCCAACCAGGCGGCGAACGACATGACCACCGGCAGCAGGATCAGAAAGGGCGGGCTGAACCACCACCTCCGGCCCACCTCGCCTGTCGTGGGCATCCCTGCATGCGCACTCGTCATGGTGACGTCATTTCGCAGATCTTTTCCATCGCCGCGCCAACACCGCGCCTGGGACGAGTGCTGCGCTCCTGAGGGTCAGGTCGTACTCGTCGACTCGTTTCTTGGCGACGAAGTGGTAGACGACCGCCGTGACGAGTTCTGCCACGACGAATCCAATGAACAGCGCCATGACGGTATCCCAGAGCAGGAGGAAGCCGATTCCGAACGCCAGGTAGGCCACGGTCGTGAAACCGCGGATCCAGAAGACGAGCTTCGTGGCTCCCGCCTTCCGCAGCGCTGCGAAGGGAACGGTCGAGATGAGCATGACGAGCTTCCACATGCAGGCGATGACGAGGACCACAGCTCCGACACCGCTCCATGCCGAACCGAAGATCAGTTCACCCAAGCCGCCTAGGGCCGCTACGAGTACGGCAATCAATCCAGCCGAGAAGATGAGGACGAACGTGGCCAGTTCCCCTTTGTGGCCATGGGCGAGCAGCCGGTACCGGCCGTAGGCCAGGATCGGCTCCAAGGCACCGGACACCGTGGAGATCACCCGGAATGTGACGGATGCGGCGGGCCCGAGGATCATCAGCACCAGATAGGTCAGCGTCGGCTGAACGACGCCGAGGACGGCTGTCTCCGCCGTCACCCACGACGCCCGGCGCACATCGGGCGGCATTCCGGATACACCGATCGCGGTACGTGGCCACCACCGGACCAGGATCGCGGCCACACCACCCAAAGCGAGAACCTGGACGCAGTGCGGGTTCTGACGTGCGGCAAGAACGAGGGCGACCAAGCTGGTTGCCAACAGCAGAACGGCACCCACCGCTTCCGACTTCCAGCGGCCACAAACCACACCGATAGAGCGCGCCATCAGCAGTCCGGTCATGATGCCAACGGAGCCCGCGATCAGAATCCACGGCGGAGCGACGAGCGGCCCGAGAGACAGCAGCGCTCCGGCCGCCACCACCAGGACGCCAACCCATCTCGGCAGCGACAGGTTCTGGTCGGCTCCCGGAGTGGCCAGCCGGCCCTCCACGACGAACGCGTTGAACAGCTGTGCGACGTAGACGCCGACGGTCAGCGATACCGCCAGAAAACCCTGAGCCTCGATCGGAGCGATTCGCGCGTACACCGCGATGAACATCGCCGGGAAGGCGTTCAAGGCCAGGCCGGCAACGACCTGCACCAGCGCCTGCAGCCGCGAACGGCTAACCAAGGGGCGCACCAGCCTTCAACGGCGAGGAATCAGCGACCACTGTGTTCTGCCATGGTGCGTGCTGCGACGTCGGCCATCCCGCGCCTGAACGCCGACCGGGAGAACCGCTCGGCTTGGCTTCGGATCTCGAGCAGGTTGAACTGCTCCCGGTCGAAGCGGGCCAGTTCGTCCGCCAAGGTGTCGATGATCGCCTCGTCGTCGCCGAAAGGAATGAGACGACCCGTGACCCCGTCGACGATGCTATCGCGCGCCCCTCCGATACCCAGCGCGATAACGGGCGTGCCGCACGCCATCGCCTCCACCGGAACGATTCCGAAATCCTCTTCACCCGGCATGATCAGCGCCTTGGCTCCGCGCATCAGCCGTCGCAGTTCTTCGTTGGACACCCGGCCCGTGAAGCTCACCGGATGACCTTCGGCCAGCTTCCTGCTCGATTCGGCCCCTCGGCCAACCCCGGCCACCACCAAGGGAACTCGCGCCTTGATCGCGGCTTTGATCGCGATGTCCGGCCGTTTGTAGGGCACCAGGCGACCGGCGACCAGGTAGTAGTCACCGGCTCGTTGATCCGGGTCGGGTGTGAAGTACTCGGTGTCTACCGGCGGGTGGACGACGGTGCACTCCCTGTTCCAGCGCAGACGGATGCGCTCGGCGACTGCGGTGCTGTTCGCCACCACGGTGGTCAAGCGTTGTGAGGCGCGAACTTCGGTCGTCATCGCCAACCGGGCGAGGACGGACAGGGCGGCACGGCCGGGAAGCGAGGATGCCTCGCCTTCGCGCATATCCTCGTCCCAGGCCCACCGCGCCGGGGAATGGACGTAGGCGATCGTCGGACGCGACCCCGCGGCGTACGCGGCCGCTACCCCGAATGCGTGGTGGCTGATGAACACGAGTTCGGCGGACCCGAAGTCACACCGGCTGAAGAAGACTGGCGCCAAAGGCAGCAACGGCGCATACGTGCGGTACCGCATCATCCGGTATGCCTGCGAGAGCGCGCCCGTCTGGACTCGATCCGAGAAGTCGCACTCTATGCGCCTGTCCACGATCGGGATGTGAATCGGCGCATCGGGCCACTGTGCGGAGAGCTGAGTGACGACGTGTTCGGAACCGGCGACCTCGGTCAGCCTTTCGTGGACGATCGCAGCCCTCATGGCCGGCCGTCCGTGTCCCCATTGTCGGTGCGGACTGTCCGCGATTCGTGACGACCGGTACTGCCGGGTCGTCCCCGGGGCCGGTAGGTGAGCACGGACCAGACGGGCGTCTGCGCCGGCACCGAAGCGCGCACAGTGAGAACCTGAGTCACGGTGTCGACACCGATCTCGGCCACAACGACCACCACTGTCGCCAGCGCGATTGCCTCTGGTATCCGCCGGGAGGTACCGATCGTGCCGGCGTCGATGAGTACGGTGGCGGCCTCCCCGGCGGGTGCAAGCGCCGCGCTATCGTCTCGCGCCAGCGTGATGGTTCTCGTCGGTCCCCGTTCCCCGGCGGCAAATTCGAACAAAGTCAACACGACCGGCGTAGGTGACGTCGCCGATGCGCCGATCAGCACAACGACCCGGCTCTGTCCATGAGAGGGACACTGCGCGTAGAGCGTCCTTGCCAGCGTTGCCCCCGCTCTGTCCCGGAACGGATCTCGACTTTGCCCTACCTCCACCGCCGGGTAGAAAGTCCCGTCCACGAAATCGGCTAGGTCATCGAAGGTCGTCACCCGGCCGGCCCGACGTCGGCGGGAATTCATTGCCAGCGGCACTACGGCACCACCCACGACGGCGCCGAGTAGCGCCCCCATCAACCAGTCACTGCCGCTCGCCGAGTTCACGGTCGGGGTCTGCAGGATCACCATCGAACTCGAGTCGGCTTGCAACAAAACGTTTTCTCGTAGCCGCTGGATTTCCTGTGCGCGACCGACATTGCCGGATTCACGTGCTGCCCGCTCCCATTCACTGAAGGCTGGGATGATCGTGCGCAATTCCCCGTCGACCCGCTGCTCGAGGTTCTCTGCATAGACGTCGACAGCGGCCTGCACGATTCGGCGTGCGGCGTCCCCGTCGTCGGAACTGCTCGAGATACCGACGACCGCGGAATCGTCATCGTGCTCGATCTCGAGCTCGACCGGTTCGGACTGCCCTACCTTGCGCGCTACCACCTGGGCAAATCCGTTGCCCGACAGGAACGCGACCTCGCCTGTCACGTACCTGCGAACGTTGTCCATGGTGTCCGGGGTGGTCTGCGATGCGCTCGCCGCCACCGCCGTCAGATCGACGGGTTGCAGCAACCGAACATATGCGGTCGCCGTTGATTCCGTTGCCGCAGTGCGAAATACGAGCCATCCGGCGATTGCGCCGATGAGAGCTCCGATGACGGCACCGATCAGAAGTTTCGCGAGCCATTCGCGACGCGCCCGCGCCACCGTTGCGCCCGACGATGCGATCGAGTCACCCGCCACCATCAATGCGCTCCGATCGTAAACGGCACGCTCCGCGCCGCAGAGCGATCCGGGGACGCCGGCGCGCCCCCCAAGGCTCCACTTCGCCGAGAATAACGCAACGAAACCTGGGGTCGATTGACGGACATATCGAGCGAAGGTCACCTTCTGATCTCGGATGCCGATCACCGCGCCGCTTCCCCGGGTAGCATCCGACCGAGCGAACCGCGGACGACTCGAAAGTGAGATTCCGTGTACCTGGTTACCCCGCGTCCGTCACCACCAGCGCCGGGTGTCCGGCCCACCGCGTATGCGCAAGCGCTATCGGTCGGTTCGCCTGCCGAGGCGAACTCGTGAAACGCGGTTCCCTTCTCGCCGCGGTGTCCGCGGTTTTGCTGCTGACGATTCCGGTAGCGGCCGCTGCTGCCCTCGTCGCCCCCGCCGCGTCAGCGCAACCCGATCCGCCCCCGGCACCTGGCGCCGAAGATCTCCGGCTGTCGTGGTCGTCGCTCGGCCTGCCCAGCGACGTCAGATTCGTCAGCGCCAACACCAACCAAGACTTCCGAATGCCCCTACCGGCTGGCTTCACGCCGCGCCGACTCCAGGGACAGATCCATGCCCCGGTGAACTTCGGGCCAGGCTTTGTCGAGATCGAAGACGCCCGAGGCACCTTCCTGGGCGCGGTAAACCTACCCACGGTATCCCCTGACCAAGCCGTCGTCCCCTTCGATGTCGATCTCTCGCAGGCTCCGTCGACGAGTTCACCGCTGACGCTGTCGTTCACCGTCCGGCAGAACACCGGCGAGGGACAGATCTGCGGTCCGGGCCAGGAGCTTCACATCAGCCAATTGACCACCATCTACGCCGGTGCAGAACCGCCACCGACCACCGTCGACACCTTCTTCGCGCCGGTGCTGCAGCGGCTCACGATATACGCGCCCGGTGACGCCGACCGATCCGAACAGGAGGCCGTACTGGCGCTCGCGTCCGCCGTCGAACGGGCCTACCAACCGCAGCCCGTATCGATCACTGTCGCCAACAAGCCGCGCGACACCCCGCCGCCGGCTGCGGGGCAACTGACGCGCGCGATCGCCGTCGAACGCGGAACGGCGGGGCTGACCCTGACCAATCCCGGCACGACCGAGACGTACCTGCGGCTCTCCGGGCGCGGCGACCAACTCACCGCGCAAGTCGCACTGCTACGTGACGATCTCCAGTCGATGGCGCAGACCACCGCTGCGCGGGTAGACCAGGCGGTGTCGCCCACCGACCGCTCGGGGGACACCGTGACGTTCGGCGAGTTGAGCATGGAGGGAAAAGACGAGGTACTGCGTACCTCGGACCTGACCGTCGGCGTGGACCGGGCGGCCTTGGGCGGCGGCCGTCTGGAAAAAGTCAGGGTGCACCTGCTTGCCGATTACACCCCGGTCGACGGTGACGACGTGGCGACGCTGGTCGTTCGAGCCAACGACGACGTGGTGCACAGCGCCGAACTCGACACCAGCGGCCGCGTCGACACCGCCTTCGACGTACCGAGCGACCAGTTCGGCGAACGTCTGACGTTGACTCTCACCGTGACGTACACGCCGCGCTTTCTGTGTTCCTCGATGATCGCGCCGTTGACGTTCCAGATCGATGAAGAGTCGACGCTGACCGTTACTCGTGGCGGCGCAGCCCGCGGCGGGTTCGCCGCTCTCCCGTCGGGATTGATGCCCGCGTTCCTCGTCGCGCTCGACGGCAGCTCCCCCAACCAACTCGACTATGCCGCCAGGGTTCTCGTGGCGATGGCCCGCGTGTCCAGCGTCGAGCTCATCCCCCGTGTCGTCGAACTGAAGTCGGCCGCGGCGTCGGACCAACCTGCGTTGATCGTGGCGAGTTCGGCAGGGCTCAAACAGACGGATCTGAATCCTCCGGTCAGCGGTGAAGGCTCGGCGATCAGGGTGGACGGCGACAATCTGCGTGTCGATGTCGAACGTGGAGTGGGCTCGGTCCAGGCGTTCGCCGACACACCGCGCGACCGGCCGGTCGTGCTCGTCACCACCACCGCCGCCTGGCCGCTGGTCGATCCGCTGATCGGCTACATCGAGGGCTTGCCCGGTGGCTGGTCTGGTCTGACCGGAGATGTGCTGGCGGCAGGGGCGCAGGGCACACCCACCGACGTGGCGATCCGCAGCGACGTGGTGGCGCAGAACGCCGTCGCCGCAGACGACAGCTCAAACCGCCACTGGGGATGGATCGCCGCGGGTGTGGCCGTTCTGGTTGCGCTGGCCATCGCCGCCGGATGGCTGGCACTCCGGCGGCGCCTTAATCCGTGAGACGCGACGTTCAGCTGGCGGTCGGGTCCGCGGGAATGTCGACGACGGCTGCGAGCCCACGGTGATCGGATCCGGGCACCTCCACGGTGTACGCCGACGAGGCTGCGCAATTGCGCAGCAGGACATGGTCGATCCCGACCACCGACGGCAGCCACGGCCTGCTCGGGTAGCTGCGGGTCAGGCCCGCGCCGGCCTGTTCGGCGGCGTCGCGGTAGCCCTCGTCCAGCAAGAGCCGGAACGGACGCATGTCGTAGGTCGCGTTGAGGTCGCCCGCCACGATGACCGCACCGGAGCCAGCGCTGTCCGCCAACTTCCGCAGCGTCTCGGGCAACCGCGCGATGTCGTTCTGAAACCAGCGCAGCGGCTGCACCCACGGAGCGGCCAGATGAACCGCGAGCACGGTGACGTCGAATCTCACCCCGGGAACCCGGATCCGAGTGCTCAGCATCGGCATCTGGTAGCCGTCGACGGTGCCGGAGGCCACGATCGGATTTCGACTCCACACCCCGATCCCATCGGCCGACGGGCGCGGCTCGATCACCCGGTGGCCGAAGATCGTGTCGAGTCCGGCACCCGACATGGCTTCGGCCACTTGCGGGGTCATCTCCTGTACCACCAGGACATCGGCCGCCGATGACGCCAACTCCACCACCGCCCCCGCGTCGGCGCCTCCCATTCCGAGATTGGCGGTGAGCACCCGCAGCGCGACCGTCGGAACACCGGTCTCCTCGGGCCCGAGATAACGCGGTGCCAGCACCGCGATCATCACCACACACAGACCCGCGGCCACGATCGTCGCCGCCCACCGCCGCGCCACCGCGAACAGCACCATCGACGCGATCCCCGCTGCGCTCAGGTAGGGCGACGCCGCGGCCAGCACCAGCACGACTTCGCTGTCGACCGGCAGGTAGCGCGACACCAGCCCGGCGAACGCCAACGCGAATGCAAGCACGCCGAGAACCGTCGCCGGCACTCGAATCATGTTGTGTGCTTACGGTTCTCGTGCGATCTAGCCCAGACGACGCAGACGCGGCTCGAGGTCGCGCTGGAACAGTTCGAGGAACCGGCGCTGATCGTGACCCGGGGCGTGGAACACCAGGTGGTTGAGCCCCCAGTCGACGTAGTCCTTCACCTTCTCGACGGCTTCATCGGGATCCGACGCCACGATCCAGCGCTTGGCGACCTGCTCGATGGGCAGCTCGTCGGCGGCCTTCTCCATCTCGATCGGATCGTCGATGGAGTGCTTCTGTTCGGCGGTCAGCGACAACGGCGCCCAGAACCGGGTGTTCTCCAACGCCAACTCGGGATCGGTGTCGTAGGAGATCTTGATCTCGATCATCCGGTCGATGCTGTCGGGGTCGCGTCCGGCGGCCTCCGCGCCCTCGCGCACCGCGGGGATCAGCTTGTCCTTGTAGAGCTCCTCGCCCTTGCCGCTGGTGCAGATGAAGCCGTCACCCGCGCGGCCGGCGTACTTGGCCACCACCGGCCCGCCCGCGGCGATGTACACCGGCACACCGTCCTCGGGCACGTCGTAGATCGAGGCACCCTTCGTGCGGTAGTACTCGCCCTCGAAGTCGACCCGGTCGCCCAGCCACAACTCGCGCATCAGCTTGACCGACTCCCGCAACCGAGCGAAGCGCTCCTTGAACTCGGGCCAGTCGCCCTCGTACCCGGTGGCGATCTCGTTGAGCGCCTCCCCGGTGCCCACGCCGAGGAAGATCCGGTTCGGATACAGGCAGCTCATGGTCGCGAACGCTTGTGCGATGACCGCCGGGTTGTACCGGAACGTCGGGGTCAGCACCGACGTCCCGAGGACGAGGTTCTTGGTGCGCTCGCCGACCGCGGTGATCCACGCCAGCGAGAACGGCGCGTGGCCACCCTCATGACGCCACGGCTGGAAGTGATCGCTGACGGTCGCGCTGTCCATGCCGTGCTCTTCTGCCGCCACAGCCAGCTCGACCAGTTCCCGCGGCGCGAACTGCTCCGCCGACGCCTTGTATCCGAGTTTGAGTTCAGCCACGACTCGTTTCTACTCCCTTGCCTAGACTCACGACATGGCAGCACGCTTGAGCGCCATCTCCGACACCGTCCATTTCGGGTTCACCGAGCTCGTCAACTGGACGCTCGTGACCGACGGCACGGGCGTCATGTTGATCGACGCGGGGTTTCCCGGCAGCCGCGACGACGTGCTCGCATCGCTGCGCGAGCTCGGCTTCGGGGTCAACGATCTGCGCGCAATCCTGTTGACCCACGCCCACATCGACCACTTCGGCTCGGCTATCTGGTTCGCCGAGACCTACGGCATCCCGGTCTACTGCCACGCCGCCGAAGTGGGCCACGCCAAGCGGGAGTACCTCGAACAAGCCTCTCCGGCCGACATCGCCAAGCACATCTGGCGGCCGCGTTATCTCACGTGGTCGGTGGCGATCACCCGCAAGGGCGGCATGGTGCGCGACGGCATACCCACCGCGCAGGCCCTGACCGAGCAGGTGGCGGCAACTCTGCCCGGCAAGCCGATGGCCATCCCGACGCCGGGTCACACCGGCGGACATTGTTCGTTTCTGGTCGACGGCCTGCTGGTGAGCGGCGATGCGCTGGTCACCGGGCACCCGCTGTCGACACGCGGAGGGCCGCAGCTTCTGCCCGGGCTCTTCAACCACGACCAGGACGGCTGCGTGCGCAGCCTGTCCGCGCTCGGCCTACTGGATGCCGAGGTGCTGCTGCCCGGGCACGGACCGGTATGGCGCGGGTCGATTCGCGACGCGGCCGAACGAGCCGCCGCAAAAAGCTGAACAGCTCGGTCGAACCATTCGGCGTCCGCAGTCGTCGTTGTCCTCAGAGCCACCCGACCGCCCAGTCATGAGAACCGCGGTCTCGTGGTTCACCAACTGACCAACTCGGCGAATGAACCGCCCCCCGGTGGTTCTCGATATTTCTGATCAGCGAGGCCCTGATGACCTACCCCCATGCCGCAATGCTGCCCACCAACGGAACGGAGCACCTGCAAGCAACCGCGACACGCATCGCCGACACGGCCGCGAGCATGGCCGCCGTCATCGACTGCCACCGGCGACTACCCAACCAGGTGCTCACCGAACTCGCCGTGTCCGGATTGCTGCGCGCGGGCGCACCGATCGAGACCGACGGGCTCGAACTCGACCCCGGCACGTCGCTGCGGTGCGCGGAAACGATCGCTCGCGGCAATGCGTCGGTCGGATGGTGCGTGTCGATCGCGACCGCAAGCAGCCTCCTGCAGGCGTATATGCCCGAGAGCAGCCGAACCACGTTCTTCGGCAACGGAATCGGCGTCGCCGCCGGCGTCTGGGCACCGCGAGGCAGGGCACAACGCGTGCCCGGAGGGGTCAAAGTAACCGGCCGGTGGCAGTTCTGCAGCGGAGTCAACCACTCCGGCATGTTCTTCGGTGGATGCATCGTCGATGAGGGTCCCGAGCACTCGGTGGTGGCCATCCCCGTCGCGGATCTCGAGATCATCGATACCTGGCACACTCTGGGCTTGCGCGGAACCGGCAGCGACGACGCCGTTGCGGCCGATGTGTTCGTGCCCGCCGACCGGGTGCTTTCCCTGACCGAAGGGCCGGTGATCAACCGTGCGCTGTACCGCTTCCCGATCTTCGGGTACTTCGCGTGCAGCATCGCCGCGGCGGCGCTGGGCAACGCGCGCGCAGCGATCGACGGCTTCATCGGTTTGGCGGCTACGAAGAAGGCCGGTGGTTCGTCACGCACACTCGCCGAGCGCCAGACCGTACAGGGTGCGGTCGCCGCCGCGGAGGCGGCCTTGCGGTCGGCCCGCGCACTGTTCTATCAGGCGATCGAGAACGCTTGGGCGGCAAGCCAAGCCGATGCGCTCACGGCCGATGATCGGGTTCAGCTGCGGCTTGCGGCCACCCACAGCGTCCGGACAGCCACCGACGTCGTACGCACCGTATACGACCTCGCGGGCGCCAGCGCGATCTACGACGACGCTCCGCTGCAACGGCACCTGCGTGATGCGTTCACCGCCTCGGCGCATTTCCAGGTCAGTGATACGTCCTTCGAGTCGACCGGTCGTATCCTGGTGCACCGGCCGGCCAACGCGGCGACGTTGTGAGCAGGTGATCGAGGTGCACCCTTACTCCCGGACGGCCTCCGCCAGTGCCGCGACGATGCCGTCGAGGAAATAGCCGCGTTTGTGCTTTCCGCTTTCGGCGGGGACCGGCATGCAACATATCGTATCTCGCTACGACGCGAAGCGTCCGCCTCTGTTCACACCAGACTTTGATAGCCGAGCAGAAAGACCGCGGTCAGGCACAGCCCGGACGCGATCACGATGGTCGGCATCAGGATCATGGCGTCGAGCTCGTCGTCGTCGAGCACGTCGCTCTCGAAGCGGCCGAACAGCACGCGCGCCACCCCCGTGCGGCGGAAGGTGTGCACCATGATCCGCACGGCCTTCGTCTCGCGCTGCCGTCCGATGACCACTCGCGAGGCCACCCCGAACAAGAACGTCAGCAGACCGGCCGCAACCAGCAACCAGCCGACCATCGTCTGCGATAACGCCACGTTCACCCCCGGTGCCGCGCGGCTCATCGTGCTTCGCGCGACACCGCAGCCCAGCCTATAGGCCGGTCACGACCCTCAGCGCTCGACGAAGCTCATCCCAGCACCTTCACGAACGCGACCGGGAAGACGTCGCCCTCGGCGGGCAGCGGATCGGCCAGCCGCTCATAGCCCGCCGACTCGTACAGCGCCTCCGCTTCGGGTTGGCGGTCACCGGTGGTCAGGTAGACCCGTCGATACCCGCGGGCGAGTATGCGGGCCTCGAGTTCGACGAGCAGCGCCTTGGCCAGCCCTTGTTGACGGTGCCGGCTGTCGGTCCAGATCCGCTTCAGCTCGGCGGTGGTGTCGTCGAACCGGCAGAACGCCCCGCCCGTCACCGGCCGGTCGCCGAGCAGGCCGACGACCAGGTCGCCGTGCGGCGGGGCGAACGCGTCGGCCGGATGCCCGCGCAGCCACCTGCTCACGGTGTCCTGGGGCGGGCCGTAGCGCTGCGAATACTCGACCGTCAACTCGGCCAGCAGCGGCTCCACCAGGGGGTCGTCCTGGCGGACGGCGACGAATTTCAGCGGCGTCGACACGGGCATCATCTAACCTCGATCTTTCGTGATGATCGGTTGATGACGGGCGTGTAATGCACGGAAGTGCCTGTCCTGCTTGAGAAAATCGGCTTGTCTAGGTCCATTT
>NZ_BCTA01000062.1 GCF_001570485.1 Mycolicibacterium novocastrense | reverse complement strand
ACCGTAGAGAAGTCCAATTATTCCTTGCAGGACAGGCACTTTCGCTTATCTACACACCCCCACAGTCAACATTCCACGAAAAATCCGGGCTAGGGAGCCGCAGGTGTGCAGCTCCCGGATCAGTCAGACCGTTCGCCGCCGCAACAGATTGTCCGCCTGGTCGGCTCCGTTGGAGCTGGTTCCGCACGGTCGGTACGCCGTTGTTGCATCCGGCAACTCCTGATTGCTCTCACCAGGCAGAACGCGCGCGGGACGCGCGATTTTGGCTCAGCTCCGCGTCCATAGGCAGTCGCCGCTCAGTTCGATGAGAAACATCCTCGGCGGTATGTCGAACTGTAGCGGTTGGCCAGGCTTCCCTTCGACGATCGTCGGTGTGCTGAGTTCACCGGGGCTGACGACCACCTGCTGCTGGGCACGGCACGTCGTGCTCGAGTCCTGCGGTGTCCCAACCCATTTGCCCGCTGCCATGTCCGGATTGCGCATGCCCTGCCCGTGCAGTTTCAACGGAGCTGCCTGGCTCACCCAGCGGTCGGCGGGCGGCTGCGGACCGGTGACGTCCTGCCACGCGCCGCCCCGGCACACCGAAACGGTGTCCGTACCCGGCGACTGCGTCCTGGCGCCCTCGAGATCGGCGGTGCACTGACCGGTTTGCGGCGGCGGTCCGGGTGGCGGAGCGGGTTCTGCGCACGCGACCGGTGCGCTGATCAGTGCGATCAGCATGCCAGCGAGCACGATTCTCAACACGTCACACCTTGCTGAGGTCCGTCTTCATCAGCATAACGTTGTAGGAGTCCCACAACGACAGGTTCCAGTACAGGTCAGAGCCGGTCCCCAGGGTCGACGGCGACCACGGATGCATCATCGGCGCATAGATGCCGCCGGGTTGCTGCTTCATCAACACGGTCGCTTTCGACCACGTCCCCTGCGGAGTGTCCGACGTACGCATCACGATGTTGTTGAACTGATCCCCGTGCAGCACAACGAATTTGCCCAAGTGCTCGTTGTATTGCACAGACATCTCGCTTACCTGGTTGCCCGGATTGGCGACGCCGCACGCACCTTTGTCGACCCCGAAGACGGACGTGGCGGCTGCGGGATTCTTCTTGATCCAACCGGGCCGAGTCCCGCCCTTCCAGTACTCGTACTTGCTCAGGTCAAGGATGTCCTGCTCGGGGACGCGCGCAAGATACGCCGCACCCTGACGGCCGTTGGGTGTGCCGTACATGTAGACGAAACCGTCGCCCGGTCGGACGAACGCCGACTGCTGGAACTTCTGGTTGCCGGTCCAGGGTTGGTTGTAGCGCACGGTTTGCGGCGCGACGTGGAAGGTCTCGCCGTTGTCGTCGGACCATGCGATCGCCGAGTAGTTCGTCTTCCAGGAACCCGGTGCGCCCCACTGGGTGACCGACATGAAACTCACATATTGGATTGCGCCGAACCGAGAACCTTCTACCGGCACGGAGATGCCTGCAGTCGGGATCAGCGTGATACCGGCCGGCAGGCCTTCAGGGAAGATGACCTGCCTGGCGCGGTTGGGGTTACCGTCGGGTCCCAGAGGCGCGCCGCCGAACATGTCGCCCGTGTACCACTGCCCGTTAGGAATTTCCATTCCGTTGCTGAGATCGGTGTCCCCGCTACGGAAGATGGTGTTCGACCGCCAATCCACTGACATGTTGCCGTCGAAGAATGTGTCACCGACAGCGATCAGGACCTGGCTGCGCTCGATCTCCGGGGTATCCGGGTTGTCCACGATCCCGTTGTCCCACATGATGCCGAGATCCGTGCCGCCCACCCGGTAGCGGTTGACGGTGTTGGCCATCAGGTCGGAGTAACCGGTGACCGGATCGTTCGGATACACCCATGGACCCGTCACCCAGGACACGAATTGCGTCGAAGGGCTGACCTGCGGGTTGGGCCACGGCGAGTACAGCGGACCCGCCGGTGCCGCAGCCGCCAGCGCTGCGCTCGCGAGCGGTTCGGTCACGGTCGTCGTAGGCGTGTTGGACCGCCCGGACAGCGTCGCAAAGAGGTTCTCGAACTCGCGACGCGCGAACGCGAGCAGGCCCCAGATCAGCGGCGGTTGCGCCGGGGTCGAGGGCGCGGTTCCGGCGAGCGGGTTGAGTATCCAGCTGATCGTGTTGGAGACGACATTGGCCACCGCGGTGAAGAGGTTCTGAACAGCGGGCGCGGCCGGTTTCACCGTCGTTGGCTGGTAGGCGGCCGTCATCGGTGAAACAGTGGTCGCCGATGCCAGCGAGCGTGCGTCGGCAAAGAGGGCGTACTTGGCGCTTTCCTGGATATTGGCGGCTGGATCGGACAGTGACTGCACCACACGGGCAGAAATGGCGGAACCCTGCTGTTGCACCGAGGCCGCAGAGGTCCCGTCGGGTGGTGATTGCGAGGTGCGCGAGTGCGGGTCTGAGTCGCGCGCATCGGCCTTCGAGGTGTCCTTCGCGGACTCCGGCGCCGGCGGCGGGGCGGCAGTCGGTGATGGCTCTGGTGTCTTCGGTGCCGGTTCAGTCGCCGGTGTCACGGCGGGCTCGGGTACCGGCGTCGCGGTGGGCTCGGCCGTCGATGTCGCGGTGAGCTCGGCCGTCGGCGTCGTGGCCGGCTTTGTCGGTTCCACCGTCGGAGCCTTCTCCTCGGCAGTGACTTCCTTCTCCTCTTTCGCGGTGCTGCGCGAGGAACCGGTGTTGGTTTGGGCGCTGATGGTGACACCACCAGTGACGGTGCCCGTCCTGATCGAGGACGTCTCGTCAGAGTCCTTGCCCGTCGGATCGTCGGTTTCCGTCGACGCCGTCGTCGATGCGGACGCGGATGTCGACTTTGTGGTGCTGGTCGAGGATGGCGCACTGGCGGCCGGTGCCGTGACCCCGCCGCCCGCTTCCTTGCCGCCCGTCGTGGCCGCCGAAGACTGCTCGGAGTTGGCTGAAGGCTTGTCGGACTGAGAGTCGCTGCTGTCGGCCGTTGCGATGCCGTGGCCGGTAGCGACCGCGGTGCCGATCCCCAGAGCGACGGCCAGTCCCCCGACACGACCGACATACCGTGCTGCGCCCATGATTACCCTCCAACGAAACCCGCCCCCGTTGAAGCAATCTAGTAGCAGTTCTGGGGGTGTACAGCAAAATCCGGCGATGTCTCATCCGCAACAACTGTCAGTGCTGTCATCGCCGTGTACGGGTTTTGCGTTACGGTGCCCACGGCCGAGCTATCCGCTAGGAGGTGATCCCGGCCTTGCGCAGCGCTTCGTCGTAGAGATCCAGGGCCTCGCCGAGGCCGTCGTTGACCCAGGCGTCGACCATTCCGACGCTATCGGCCACCAGTTGGATCTGGGTCATCCACTGCTCAAACTGGGTGTCTCGACGAAGGGCGTCGAGCTGTTCTTGGGATCCTTGGATCAAGATGAACCCTCCGAGCTCCGTGCTCTGGGGACGGAGGATCGCGGTGTCGAAACGCTCGATCAACCCGTCCCGCTGGAGTTCGGCGAGGTAGCCGGTGAGGGACTGTCGGAGGAGTCCGAGCGCCTGCACTTCGCGTCCGCGCGCGGGGATTCCCCACGCGATCCAGAATCCTGCCTCGGCCATGGGCCCATCATGCCCGCGCAGGCCCAAGCGCAAGCGCCGACACGTCGAAGGAGTTGAGGTTGACGCGTCACCACTAGCGAATGATCGGCGCCGCTGTTGTCACCCTGCGCGAATGCCTGCTCCCCCGGCTGGACTCGAACCAGCAACCCTTCGGTTAACAGCCGAATGCTCTGCCAATTGAGCTACAGGGGACTGCTCTCCCGCCGGCACGCTGTGTGCGGGACGGGGGTTGACTCTAGCGTACGTGTCGGCGGCGTCGCCAATACGCCGCCACCGCTCGCGCTCTCAGGTACGTGAGGCAGGATGGAACGCAACGCACCGTTTCTGGAAGGGACCCTGTGATCGGGTATTTCGTCGTATTGGGTGTCGGCTATGTACTGGGCTCGAAGGCCGGCCGCCGCCGATATGAGCAGATCGCCGGCACCTACAAGGCGGTCACCGAGAGCCCCGCGGCAAAAGCAGTGCTCGACGCCGGACGACGCAAGATCGCCGACCGGGTGTCACCGGACCCACCGATGATCACGTTGACCGAGATCGACAACGGAACCGAGATCATCGGCCCCGAGACTGCGCAGGTGAGAAAGGTCCGTTAGCGGTACGGATCGGTGATCGTCTGGCCCGGGACCAACGGGCCCGTGTTGACGCCGGTCTGACCCTGATTCAGGCCGATATCGGGTGTGCCGACGTTGATGCCGTTGCCGTTGGAGACGCCGAGGCAGCGGCCGTCCTCCTTGTTCCCGAACCACGCCAGGCACTGGCTGAGCGGCGGGGCTGCATCGGATTCGGACAGCACGGAGGCGGCGAGCGGCGCCGCGACCGCGGTCACCGCGAACGCCCCCGCAGCAACGAAGCGTCGCGCCCGGTTGTTGGTCGATGTCACGTCCACGCCTTCCTGACCGTTCCCACGGTTTATAGCGCGCCCACCATATCGCGTTACCGGGGGCTACGCAGAGATGTCGTCTCCGCTGGCCTGCTCGAGAAGGCTGCGCCGATACGCCTCCATTGCGACCAGGTCCCCGAACAATGCGTGGTACTCGTCGCCCTGCTCGACCGGTGACATGCGCTGGAGTTTGGACTTGACCTCGGCGATCTGCCGCCCCACCCAGACTTCCTGCAACCGGGCCAGCACCCCGCCGATGTAGCGCGGCAACCGTTCGTCGTCGACGACGTTGATGGCTTCCACCCCGAGTTCGTTGACCAGGCTCGCCGCCGCGGGCGTCTCGGTGTGCGTGCGAATCGTCTCGATCCACTCCGCGCCGGACTGGCCGGTGGACGTGCCACCGGCGGCGTCGACGGCCGCGCGCACCGCGGCGTAACCCGGATGCGTGAAGCTCTCGACCGTCAGCGAATCGAACACCGGCCCCGCGAGCGCGGGATACTGCAAGGCGGCCTTGAGCGCCTCGCGCTGCGGCCACAGCGTCGGATCCGCGGGGTCGGGCCGCGAACCCGGGTCAGGAGTGCGTGACCTGCGTGGCTGCGCCTGCTCGCTTGCGGCGCGCCTGCGACCGGCGCGTTCGGGCATGCCCCGCTTCTGGGCTTCCTCGCGCACCCGCGTGAGCACCTGCCCCTCGTCGGCCCAGCCGACCCATCCCGACAGTCGGCGCGCGTACTCGTCGCGCAGCATCGGCTCCTTGATGCGGGCCACCATCGGCACGCACCTGCGCAACGCGGCGACCCGACCTTCGGCGCTGTCGAGGTCGTGTTCGGCCAGAGCGGTGCGAATCGCGAACTCGAACAACGGTGTTCGACGTGCCACCAGGTCGCGCAGCGCACCGTCGCCGAAATGAAGCCGGATGTCACAGGGATCCATTCCGGCCAACTTGTCTTCGGAGGCCACTGCGACGAACGACTGGCCCGCCAGGTTCTGTTCACCCTCGAATGCCTTGATCGCCGCGGCACGGCCCGCCGCGTCGCCGTCGAAGACGTAGATCAGCTCGCCGCGAAAGAAGTTGTCGTCCATCATGAGTCGACGCAACATCGACAAATGCTCGTCGCCGAACGCGGTTCCGCAGGACGCGACCGCGGTTGTCACCCCGGCCAGGTGCATCGCCATCACATCGGTGTATCCCTCGACCACCACGGCCTGATGCCCCTTGGCGATGTCGCGTTTGGCCAGGTCCAACCCGAACAGCACCGACGATTTCTTGTACAGAACGGTTTCGGGCGTGTTGACGTACTTGGCCTCCATCGGGTCGTCGTCGAAGATCCGGCGCGCGCCGAAACCGATCACCTCGCCGCCGCTGGCTCTGATCGGCCACAGCAGCCGACGGTGGAAGCGGTCCATCGGGCCGCGTTTGCCTTCCCGGGACAGGCCTGCCGACTCGAGCTCCTTGAACTCAAAACCCTTGCGCAGCAGGTGCTTTGTCAACGTGTCCCAGCCTGACGGCGCGAAGCCGCAGCCGAACCGGTTGGCCGCCTGGCCGTCGAAGTTGCGCTCGATCAAGTACTGCCGCGCCGGTGCGGCCTCGTCGGACTCCAGCGCCGCCGCATAGAACTCCTGTGCTGCCGCGTTGGCGGCCAGCAACCTGCTGCGGCTGCCGCGGTCGCGCTGCACGTTGGTGGTCGAGGCGCCGGTGTAGGTGATCGTGTAGCCGACGCGGTCGGCGAGCAGTTCGACCGATTCGACGAAGCTGACGTGCTCGATCTTCTGCACGAACGCGTAGACGTCGCCACCCTCACCGCAGCCGAAACAGTGGAAGTGGCCATGATTGGGCCGCACGTGAAACGACGGCGACTTCTCGTCATGGAACGGGCACAGCCCCTTCAGTGAGTCCGCGCCCGCGCGCCGCAACTGCACATAGTCCCCGACGACGTCCTCGATGCGGACTTGGTCGCGGATGGCCGCGATATCGCGATCAGGAATGCGGCCGGCCACCGGGCCAGTCTAGAGCGCCCCGCGCGGATGCCTAGGCGGGTTCCAACCGCTCGAGACGGCCCTCGGTGAAGGACGCGACCTGGTCGATGATCACCCGCAGGCGGGCGCCGTCGTCACCGGCGGCGTGGAAAGCCGGTACGAAGATCGGGTCGAGCGTTGCCGGTGCGCCGGCGGCGACCCACGCCACCACGCGGTGTACGCGTTCGCGCTGCCGGGCCTGCAATTCCAGATGCCGGGGATCCGACATGATGAATTGCAGCGCCAGGATCTTGAGCACGGCCACCTCGGCCCGCACCAGCTCCGGGACGCGCAGATCGGCCTGGTAGCGGACCAGGGGTCCCCGGCCGGATTCCTCGCGGGTCGCCGCGATGGCCGCGGACGCGAACCGGCCGACGAGCTCGCTGGTCAATTTCTTGAGCGCGACGGATGCGGCCAGCGTGCCGTCGTACTTACCCACAGCGGCCACGACCGGCAGGCTGGACAGCCGCGATGCGGCGGCCACCAGGTCGTCGGACCGCAGCCCGGCACCCATCCCGCTCGACTCCCCCAACCGGCCCAGTTCCGCCGCCGCGTCCGTGTCGGCCAGCACCCGCATGTCGATGCGACCGGAGACCACCCCGTCCTCGACGTCGTGCACCGAGTAGGCGACGTCGTCGGCCCAGTCCATGACCTGGGCCTCCAGGCAGGGCTTCTCCGCGGGCACATCGGCGCGCACCCAGTCGGCCGCCGGCAGGTCGTCCTCGTAGAAACCGAACTTGGCGGGTCGGCTTCCGCGTCGCCACGGATACTTGGTGACGGCGTCCAGCGCGGCCCGGGTGAGGTTCAGCCCAGCGCTACCGCCTTCTGCGTCAAGGGTTTTCGGCTCGAGGCGGGTCAGGATTCGGAAATTCTGTGCGTTGCCCTCGAAGCCGCCGCAGTCGGCGGCGATCTCGTTGAGGGCGCGCTCGCCGTTGTGGCCGTAGGGCGGGTGACCGATGTCGTGGGCCAGTCCGGCGAGGTCGACGAGGTCGGGGTCGCAGCCCAGGCCGATCGCCATACCGCGGCCGATCTGGGCGACCTCCAGCGAATGGGTCAGCCGGGTGCGCGGCGTTTCACCCTGGCGCGGCCCGACCACCTGCGTCTTGTCGGCCAACCGGCGAAGGGCCGCACAGTGCAGCACCCGCGCCCGGTCGCGCGCGAAATCGGTGCGGTGCTCGGCGTCGGTCCCGGGCAGCGCAGCACTCTTGGGCGATTCGACCACCCATCGCCGGCGGTCGAACTCGTCGTAGGGATCTGCGTTGCCTGTCACCGACGGATAGTCTGCCAGCACCAACCGGCCCCACCGTGTCGCGCACTAGATTGGCGGGCATGCGCCTCGTCCGCTTGCTGACCCTCGTGCTCGCCTTGCTCACCGCCGGCGCGCTCATCGCGCCGACGGCGGCTGCCGAGCCACCGTTTCGACTGCCGGGCTACGTCACCGACAACGCGGGCGTTCTCGACAGCGCCGGCCGGGCGGAGGTGACCTCGGCGGTCGACTCGCTCTACAACAGCCGCAGGACCCGGTTGTGGGTCGTCTACGTCGACTCGTTCTCCGGTCAGTCGGCCGAGACGTGGGCACGCAACACCATGCGCATCAGCGACTTGGGTTCCTATGACGCGCTGTTGGCGGTGGCCACGGTCGACCGTTCGTACGCCTTCCTGGTGCCCGACAGCGCAACGGAGTTGAGCTCGAGCCGGGTGGACAGCGTGCGGCGCAACGACGTCGAACCCGCGCTGCGCAGCGGCGACTGGGCCGGAGCGGCGGTCGCGGCCGCGGACGGGCTCGCCCGGTCGGGCAGCTCGGGTTCGAGTCTGAGCTGGGTCGGATTGCTCATCGCCCTGGGAGTGATCGCGTTCGCGGTGGTGGTGCTGATGATCTGGCGGCGTCGGCGCCGGCGCAAGCGCCGGGAGGCCGAATTCGCCGCTGCGCGCAGAGTCGACCCGAGTGACCCACAGGCCCTGGCGGCGGTGTCGCTGGACGCGCTCGACGACCTGTCGCGAGCGATGGTGGTCGAGGTCGACAATGCGGTGCGAACCAGCGACCACGAACTCGAGTTGGCGGTCGAGGAGTTCGGCACCGCACGGACCGAGCCGTTCACGCGGGCGGTCACCAACGCGAAAACCACGCTCGCTCAAGCATTCAACGTCCGGCAGATCCTCGATGACGCCATTCCCGAAACCCCGGCTCAGCGGCGCGACCTGCTGACCCGTGTGGTCGTCGCGGCGGCCAAGGCCGACCGGGAGCTGGACGCGCAGCGCGACGCGTTCACCGAGCTGCGGAACCTGGTGATCAACGCTCCGTCGAAACTGGACTCGATGACGCAGCGCGTCGTCGACATCACCGCCCGGCTCGAGCCGTCGCGTCAGAAACTCGCCGAACTGCACAGCGAATTCGATCCGACGGCGTTGAGTTCGGTGGCCGGAAACGTCGACGCGGCCAAGGAACTCCTCGACTTCGCCGATGAGAGCATCAGCCGCGGGCGCGACCTTGCCGCACGCCCGGTGCCGGGCCGCCAGAGTGAGCTCGTCGAATGTGTCCGTGCGGCGGAGTCGGCGCTGGCGCAGGCGCGCGGACTGCTCGACGCGGTGGACAGCGCCGCCAGTGACATCCGCCGCGCCGCTGCCACGTTGCCCGCCGCGATCGAGGACATCCAGAACGGCATCAAGCAGGCCGGCGCCCTGCTGCAGCAGGGAAACGTGCCGCAGGCCGCGCAGTTGGCCGAGGCGCGTGACGCGGCAGCGGCCGCCGTCGCCGCCGCGCAGCGCTCGAAAGCCGCTGACCCGCTGGGGACTTTCACCGAACTGACGAAGGCCGACGCGGATCTCGATCGGCTGCTGGCCGCCGTCGAGCAGGAGCGGGAGGCCGCCGAACGCCTCAGCCGGGCGCTGGACGAGGCGCTGTTCACGGCGCGGTCGCGGGTGCGGTCGGTGTCGGACTTCATCGACACCCGTCGCGGCATCGTCGGTCCCGAGGCCCGGACCCGGCTGGCCGAGGCCGTCCGTCAGATCGGCGCGGCCGAAGAGAGGCGGGCCACCGATCCGGCCGAGGCCATCAAGCACGCCAACGGCGCGGCGATGCTCGCCTCACAGGCGCAGAACCTGGCCAACGCCGACGTGCAGAACGCGCAGAGTTCGTACATGGGACCGTTCGGGGGTGGCCGCGGCGGTGGCGGCAACATGGGCGCGATCATCGGCGGCATTCTCATCGGCAACATCCTCAGCGGAGGAATGCGCGGCGGGTTCGGCGGCTTCGGCGGCGGCGGGTTCAGCCCCGGTTCGTTCGGCGGCTCCGGTGGCGGAGGCGGGATGTTCGGCGGCGGCGGCCGCTTCTAGGTCGCCCGGGGCGCGCGAGCGACCGCGACGTGTCACAGTTTCGCGGCGTGTTGCGGACGAACACGGGCGCTCGCGGCAGTGGGCCTAGCAGCCCTTGAGGCGGGCGGCGAGGTAGTCGCTGACGTTGTCGAGCGACACCCGGTCCTGCGTCATCGCGTCGCGCTCGCGGACGGTGACGGCGTGATCCTCGAGCGTGTCGAAGTCGACCGTCACGCAGAAGGGAGTGCCGATCTCGTCCTGGCGACGGTAGCGCCGCCCGATCGCGCCCGCGTCGTCGAACTCCACGTTCCAGCACTTGCGCAGTTCCGCGGCGAGGTCGCGCGCCTTCGGTGAGAGCGCCTCGTTGCGCGACAGCGGCAGCACCGCGGCCTTGACCGGCGCGAGTCGCGGATCCAGTCGCAACACGGTGCGCTTGTCGACGCCGCCCTTGGCGTTGGGCGCCTCGTCCTCGGCGTAGGCGTCGACCAGGAACGCCATGAACGACCGCGTCAGCCCGGCCGCCGGCTCGATCACATAGGGAACGTAGCGGGTGTCGTTGGCCTGGTCGTAGTAGGACAGGTCGGCACCGGAATGCTTGGAATGCGTGGACAAGTCGAAATCGGTGCGGTTCGCGACGCCCTCGAGCTCACCCCACGGGTTGCCCTGGAACCCGAACTTGTACTCGATGTCGACGGTGCGGTCGGAGTAGTGCGACAACTTCTCCTTCGGATGCTCGTAGAGCCGGAGGTTGTCGCGGTCGATGCCCAGTTCGACGTACCACTGCAGCCGCTCGTCGATCCAGTACTGGTGCCATTCGCGTGCGGTCGACGGCTCGACGAAGAACTCCATCTCCATCTGCTCGAACTCGCGGGTCCGGAAGATGAAGTTGCCCGGGGTGATCTCGTTGCGGAAACTCTTGCCGGTCTGCGCGATGCCGAACGGGGGCTTCTTTCGTTGTGTGGTCACCACATTGGTGAAGTTGACGAAGATGCCCTGCGCGGTCTCCGGCCGCAGATAGTGCAGGCCTTCCTCGGTCTCGATCGGACCGAGATAGGTCTTGAGCATCATGTTGAAGTCGCGCGGTTCGGTCCACTGGCCCTTGGTCCCGCAGTCCGGGCAGGCGATCTCGGTCATCGCGACGGATTCGGGATCCTCGATCTTCTTCTTCTCGACGTAGTTCTCCTGCAGGTGATCCTGTCGATGCCGCTTGTGGCAGTTCAGGCACTCGACGAGCGGATCGTTGAACACGTCGACGTGCCCGGACGCCACCCACACCTCGCGGGGCAGGATGATCGACGAGTCCAGGCCCACGACGTCGTCGCGGCTGGTCACCACCGACCGCCACCACTGACGCTTGATGTTCTCTTTGAGTTCGACGCCGAGCGGGCCGTAGTCCCACGCCGACTTGGTGCCGCCGTAGATCTCCCCCGCCTGGTAGACCAAACCGCGCCGCTTGGCCAGGTTCGCAACGGTGTCGATGATCGAGGAAGAGTGAGCCACGACTGCATAGCCTAGCGACACCCTCACCGCCGCCGAGCGACCGCATTTGGACGGCGACACGCCGTGATTTCGCGCACAGACACGGTCGCTCGCGCCAACGGAAGAGGCCTCAGTCCGGCGTTGACATGCATGGAAGCGCATGTATTGTTGGCCGTAATGAAAATCGTTTCCACTTTGGCTGACGGGCGCGTCGCCACCGGGGACGCCCACGACCACGGCGGCGCACCGTATCCCGAGCTACCGCCGCGCGATGTGCTCGACACCTCCGGCGACCTGCTGCGCGCGTTGGCCGCCCCAGTCCGGATCGCCATCGTGCTGCAGTTGCGGGAGTCGGCGCGCTGCGTGCACGAGCTCGTCGACGCGCTGGCCGTGCCGCAGCCGTTGGTCAGCCAGCACCTGCGCATCCTGAAGGCCGCGGGCGTCGTTGCCGGTGAACGGTCTGGGCGCGAGGTGATGTACCGCCTCGTCGATCATCACCTCGCCGACATCGTCGTCGCGGCGGTGACGCACGCGGCCGAGGGCGACGAGTGAACACATGCCGATGAGCACGGGAGTGCGCGCGACCCGACAACGCGCGGCCATCACGGCCCTGCTGGAGAACGTCGAGGAGTTCCGTTCGGCCCAGGAACTGCACGACGAGCTCCGCCGGCGCGGCGAAGGCATCGGGCTGACGACCGTGTACCGCACCCTGCAGCAGATGGCGGCCGCAGGCGTCGTCGACACGTTGCGCACCGACACCGGCGAGTCGGTGTACCGCCGCTGTTCGGAAGACCACCATCACCACCTGGTCTGCCGCGCGTGCGGTTCGACGGTGGAGATCCAGGGCGGCGACGTCGAGACCTGGACGGCCGACATCGCCCGACAGCACGGTTTTTCCGATGTCAGCCACACGATCGAGATCTTCGGCGTCTGCGGCCAGTGCGCGACGACGAACGGTTCAGCCGACTAACGCGCGGCGCACCTCGGCACCGGTGGCGAGCACCATCAGGATCAGCGTGCGCAACGCGTCGTCGGTGAGCCCGGCGGCGGGAAAGTTATAGCGCAGCAACACATCCGCGGCCTTCTTCGAGTTCCGCTTGGCTCCGGCCGCAACCTCTTTCGGTGCGCTCTTGGAGGCCAGCGACACCGTACCCAGCAGCGTGTTGTGGGCGTGCTCGGCGACCGCGGCGCGCAGCTTGGCGTCCAGCGGCAGATCCCAGGCCAGAATCTGGGTGAGCGACACCAGCTCCAGACCCTCAGCGACCGGAACCGTGCGCAGGGAGGCGAAGGTCTCGTCGTGGTGGACGGTGATCGCCCCGTCGTCCTCGCGCGTCACGGGCAGCACGCCTTCGAGGATCTCGCCCAGCCGCTCCTGCAGTGCCATCAGACTCTCCCGCTCAGGTACATCATTCGGCTCTGCCGAAGCGCCGGTTGCGGTTGACGTACTCCTCGCAGGCGGCCCACAGATCACGCCGGTCGTAATCCGGCCACAACTTGTCCTGGAAGACGAACTCCGCGTAGGCGGCCTGCCAGAGCAGGAAGTTGCTGGCGCGCTGCTCCCCCGAGGTCCGGATGAACAGGTCGACGTCGGGGATGTCGGAGCGGTGCAGGTGCTTGGCGAACGTCGCCTCGCTGATGCGGTCCGGCTTGATCTTGCCGTCGGCGGCCAACCGCGCGAGCTCACGGGTCGCCTCGACGATCTCGGTGCGGCCGCCGTAGTTGACGCAGTAGTTGATCGTGATGACGTCGTTGCCGACGGTCATCTGCTCGGCGATGTCGAACTCCTTGATCACGCTGCGCCACATGCGCGGCCGCGAGCCGACCCAGCGCATCCGCACGCCCATGTCGTTGAGGTTCTCGCGGCGGCGGCGCACCACCTCCCGGTTGAAGCCCATCAGGAAGCGCACCTCTTCGGTGCTGCGTTTCCAGTTCTCGGTGGAGAACGCGTACACCGTCAGGTGTTTGATGCCGATTTCGATTGCGCCACAGGTGATGTCGATGAGGACGGCCTCGCCCATCTTGTGCCCCTCGGTGCGGTGCAGGCCACGCTGGGTGGCCCAGCGCCCGTTGCCGTCCATGACGACAGCGACGTGGCTGGGCACCTGGTCGGCCGGGATCCTCGGCGCGGCCTCCTTCGACGTGTGCTGGGGCGGGCGCGCGAACCGGCCGTTGGTGCCCGCAGGGATGTCGGGGAAGACCACGGGCCAGGTCGACTTGTCCGGGAACGTGGGATAGTCGTCAGGCGCCGGGGGCAGCTGTGGGTAGGTCGGCGGAGCCTTCTTCCTCCGCCCATCCCGTTCGCTTGCCATGTGGCACATCCTGCCCGACCACCGACGCATGCTGGTCGCCGACACTCTTATCCACCCGGTACACCCGTTCCACCAGCGGCAACGTCCGCAATTGGCGCTCAAGATGCCACTGCAGATGCGCGGCCACCAGCCCGCTGGCCTGGCTGCGGTGCGACGCCGTCGACGTCTCGGCGTACTCCCAGTCCCCGTCGTGCAGCGCGGCCATCAGGTCCAGCACAGCCTGAGGCGGCGTCACCGACCCGGAGGGCCGGCAGTGCACGCACACGCTGCCCCCGGCCGCCACGTGGAACGCCCGGTGGGGACCCGGCGCAGCGCAGCGGGCACACTCGGTCAACGCCGGGGCCCAGCCCGCGATCCCCATGGCGCGCAACAGGTACGCATCCAACACCAGCTCACGGGACCGGCCGCCGTCGGCCACCGCCCGCAACGCGGCCACCGTCAACCGGTGCAGCGCGGGCATCGGGGCGCGTTCCTCACCGGCCAGGCGTTCGGCGGTCTCCAACACCGCGCAGGCACAGGTGTAGCGGCCGTAGTCGCTGACGATGTCGGAGGCGAACGCGTCGATGGCCTGGACCTGGGTGACGATGTCGAGGTTGCGGCCCGGATGCAGCTGAACGTCGATGTGCGCGAACGGCTCCAGCCTGGCGCCGAACTTGCTGCGGGTGCGCCGCACCCCCTTGGCCACCGCCCGCACCAACCCGTGATCGCGGGTGAGAAGTGTCACGATGCGGTCGGCCTCGCCGAGCTTGTGCTGGCGCAGCACCACCGCCCGGTCCCGATACAGCCGCATCGGTTCAGTCTCCCACTGCGGTCCGTCAGATTCCGATCCGCACCGCCGATAAGCTTCTACTCGATGGTCAAAAATGCGCGATTCCCCACCCTCACTCAACAGCTCTTCCAGCTGGCGAGCGGCTCCGTCACGTCGGTGGAACTGGTTGCGCGCTCGCTCGACGCCATCGCGGCCAGCCAGCCGACGCTCAATGCGTTCCGCGTGGTGTTCACCGAGCAGGCGCTGGCCGACGCAGCCCGTGCGGACCGCAAACGCGCCGCGGGCCACGATCTTTCGAAGTATCCGCTCTGCGGCATCCCCATCGCGGTCAAGGACGACGTCGACGTCGCGGGCCACCCGACCAGGTTCGGCGCCGACGGCGACGTCCGCCCCGCCACTCGGGACGCCGAGGTGGTGCGGCGGTTGAAGGCCGCGGGCGCGGTCATCGTCGGCAAGACCAACACCTGCGAACTGGGTCAGTGGCCGTTCACCAGCGGGCCCGCGTTCGGCCATACCCGCAACCCGTGGTCGCGTGACCACACGCCCGGCGGTTCCTCCGGTGGCAGCGCCGCGGCGGTGGCGGCCGGGCTGGTGACCGCCGCGATCGGTTCCGACGGGGCGGGCAGCGTGCGCATCCCCGCCGCGTGGACACATCTGGTCGGCATCAAACCGCAGCGCGGCCGCATCTCGACATGGCCGCTGCCCGAGGCGTTCAACGGGATCACGGTCAACGGGGTGCTGGCGCGCACCGTCGCCGATGCGGCGCTGGTGCTCGACGCCGCGTCCGGCAACGTCGCGGGCGATCGCCATCAACCGCCGCCGGTCAAGGTTTCGGAATACGTGGCTCAGGCGCCCGGTCCCCTGCGGATCGCGATGTCGACGAAGTTTCCGTTCACGGGGTTCCGGGCCAAACTGCACCCGGAGATCCAGGCAGCGATGTCCGTCGTCGCCGCTCAGCTCGAGGACCTCGGGCACAGCCTGTTCGCCGCCGATCCCGACTACAGCCTCGAGATGTCGTGGAACTTTCTGTCCCGCTCCACGTCCGGGCTGCTGGACTGGGCGGACCGGCTCGGTCACGGCGTCACACTGGACAAACGGACCAAAGCCAACCTGCGCACCGGCCGGCTGCTGTCGGAGCACGTGCTGCGCAAGGCCCGCGCCCGCGAGGCTCGCGCGCACCGTCGCATCGGATACATCTTCAACATCGCCGATGTGGTGCTGGCGCCGACGACCGCGCAGCCACCGCCGAAGGTGCACGAGTTCGACGAGCTCGGCGGGCTGGCCACCGACCGCACGATGATCAAGGCGTGCCCGGTGACCTGGCCGTGGAACCTGCTGGGCTGGCCGTCGATCAACGTGCCGGCCGGGTTCACCTCCGAGGGTCTGCCGATCGGCGTTCAGCTGATGGGCCCGGCCAACAGCGAGCCGTTGTTGATCTCGCTGGCCGCGGAGCTCGAAGCGATCAACGGCTGGACGGTGCGCCAGCCCGAGCCGTGGTGGTTTCCCGCACCCGCGCCCGACCCCGAGCCCGCCGCGGCCTCCGACGAGCCGGTAGCGGCCTGCGATCGGCGCGAACCCGACGACGTCTCCGAGGAGGTCGCGTAAAGTCTGCGGGCATGAGAGCGCTGGGTTACGCGTGCGCATTTCCGGTTCTGGGGCTGGTGGGCGGCTTGGTGACTGGAGTCCCGACCGCGGCCGCTGACAACAAGCGGTTCAACGACGGTGTGGTGGCCAATGTCTACACCGTGCAGCGGCAGGCCGGCTGCGACACCGACATCAAGATCAACCCGAAGCTGCGCCTGGCCGCCGAATGGCACACCAACGACGTGCTCAACAACCGCGCGCTGGGCGGCGACATCGGGTCGGACGGGAGCACGGTGGCCGACCGGGCGCGCAATGCCGGCTACGCGGGCGCGGTCACCGAGACGGTGGCCATCAACCCCGCGCTGGCGATGAGCGGCATCGAGTTGATCAACCAGTGGTACCACCGGCCCGACTACAAGGCGATCATGGCCGACTGTTCGAACGTCGACATCGGCGTGTGGTCGGCGAATGCGCTCGACCGCACGGTGGTGGTGGCGGTCTACGGCAAGGGCGACGCCGCCCCACCGGCGCACGGCCCGGGACGGCCGTTCGGGGAGCCCGGCTCGGGCGCCCAGAGCTGAGCTAGAAGCCCAGCCGGCCCAGCTGTTTCGGATCGCGTTGCCAGTTCTTGGCGATCTTGACCCTCAGGTCGAGGTAGACCTTGGTGCCCAGCAGCTTTTCGATCTGCTGGCGCGCGGCGGTGCCGACCTCGCGCAACCTGGCCCCGCCCTTGCCGATGACGATGCCCTTCTGGCTTTCGCGTTCGACGAACAGGATGGCGTGCACGTCTATCAGTTCACCCTGCTCCGGTGTGCGGCCCTCCCGCGGAGAGACCTCCTCGATGACGACGGCCAGCGAGTGCGGCAGTTCGTCGCGCACACCTTCGAGTGCGGCCTCGCGGATCAGCTCGGCCATCAGGGTCTCCTCGGGCTCGTCGGTGAGCTCCCCGTCGGGGTAGAACGCCGGCCCCGGCGGCAGTTCGGAGGCCAGCACGTCGACGAGCACATCGAGGTTGTCGGCCGCGGTCGCCGACACCGGAACGATCTCGGTGTCGGGGCCGACCAGTTCGCTCACGGCGACCAATTGCGCCGCGACGCGGTCCTTGGACACCTTGTCGATCTTGGTGACGATCGCGACCAGCGTGGTCTTGGGGGCGACCGCGCGGATCTGGTCGTGGATCCAGCGGTCGCCGGGGCCGATCTTCTCGTCGGCGGGGATGCACCATCCGATGACGTCGACCTCGGAGTAGGTGTCCTTGACCAGGTCGTTGAGCCGCTGGCCGAGCAGCGTGCGCGGACGGTGCAGCCCCGGGGTGTCGACGAGCACGATCTGGAAGTTCTCCCGGTGCACGATTCCGCGGATGGTGTGCCGGGTGGTCTGCGGGCGGTTCGACGTGATCGCGACCTTGGTGCCGACCAGCGCGTTGGTCAACGTCGACTTACCGGTGTTGGGCCGGCCGACGAAACAGACGAAGCCCGAACGGAATTCGTCGCTCACGGGTTTGACACCGGACGCCCGGATCGATCGGCGACGATCACCACCGCATCCGCCGACAGCTCGCGCACCGCCGCCACCCCCGCGTCGTCAAAGGATCCGCCGAGCACCACCGCGGCCTCCAGACCGGTCGCACCGCTGGACACCGCTGCGGCCACGGCGGCCTGTAAGGCGGTCAGTTCCAACGCCGTCAGCGCGACCGGAGCAGCCGCGTAGGTGCGCCCGTCGCGGTCACGCACGGCGGCGCCGCTGCCCGCCTCGGCCCTCGCCATCGCCCCGCGCGCCAGCGTCACGAGCTTGGCATCCTCACTGTCGAGGTCAGTCATCGTGCCTCACCGCTCTTCGCCCAAGCGCTCATTGTTGTCCTCGTCGTCTCCTTGGGCAGGCTCGGTGCGGCTGACCAGCACCGTGCCGATGCGCACCCGCCCACGGTGGTCCGGTCCCCCTTCAGCCTGCAGTCGCAGCCCGTCCCACGTCACCTCCGCGCCCGGGAGCGGGACGCGACCGAGTTCCAGCGCGACGAGACCGCCGACGGTGTCCACGTCGAGATCGTCGTCGAACTCGATGTCGTAGAGCTCGCCGAGGTCCTCGATCGGCAGCCGCGCCGAGACGCGATACCGGTTGTCCCCCAGGTCTTCTACGGGAACCACTTCGCCGGCGTCGTACTCGTCGACGATCTCGCCGACGATCTCCTCGAGCACATCCTCGATGGTGACCAGGCCGGCGATCGCACCGTACTCGTCGACCAGCAGCACCATGTGAACGCGGTCGCGTTGCATCTCGCGCAGCAGCTCGTCGAGCGGTTTGGAATCGGGTACGAACACCGGGCGCCGCATGACATCGGAAACCTTGGTGCCGCGACCGCCGTCGGTCGAGTAGTACGTCCGCTGCACGAGGTCCTTGAGGTAGACGACACCGACGATGTCGTCGACGTTCTCCCCGATCACCGGGATACGGGAGTGGCCGCTGCGCACGGCCAGCGAGGTCGCCTGCCCCGCCGTCTTGTCGCTTTCGATCCACACCATCTCGGTGCGCGGCACCATCACCTCGCGTGCCGGAGTGTCACCGAGTTCGAACACCGACTGGATCATTCGCCGCTCGTCGTCGGCCACGACCCCGCGCTGCTGCGCCAGATCGACCACCTCGCGCAGTTCGATCTCGGAGGCGAACGGGCCGTTGCGGAATCCGCGACCCGGCGTCAGCGCGTTACCGATCAGCACCAGCAGCCGGCTGATCGGTGTCAGCAACACCGAAAGCGCTTGCAGCGGAAGGGCGGCGAGCAGGGCGATCGTGTAGGCGTGTTGTCTGCCGATTGTGCGGGGGCCGACGCCGATCACGACGAAGCTCACCACCACCATGATCGCGGCGGCGACGAACAACCCCCATGTGACGCCGAGATGGCCGTCGAGGTAGGCGGCCAACAGCACCGTCGGCCCGACCTCGCAGGCGATGCGCAGCAGCACGATCAGGTTGATGTAGCGAGGGCGCTCGGCCATCACCCTGGCCAACCGCACCGCTCCCGGTCGTTCCTCGCGAACGAGTTCCTCGACCCGCGCCATCGACACCGTGCTCAGCGCCGCGTCGATCGCCGCGAAAAGCCCGCCGAAGAAGACCAGGACGATCGCGAAGATCAGCTGTCCGGCGCCGGTCACAGCTCGTCGAAGTATCGGGAGTTGTCGAGAAGCCGGCGTTCCTTCTCGGACTGGCGGTCCTGGTGGTAGGCCTCGACCTGGTCGGCGACCCACTCCTCGAGCAGTTGACGCTGCAGGGTGAACATCTCTTTTTCCTCGGCGGGCTCGGCGTGGTCGTAACCCAGCAGGTGTAACACCCCGTGCACGGTGAGCAGCGCCAGCTCCTGGCCCAGCGAATGCCCGGCGGCGGCGGCCTGGTCGGCGGCGAACTGGGGGCACAGCGCGATGTCGCCCAACATGGCCGGACCGGGTTCGGGCGCGTCGGGCCTCCCACCGGGCTCCAGCTCGTCCATGGGGAAGCTCATGACGTCGGTGGGACCGGGCAGGTCCATCCACCGCATGTGCAGATCGGCCATCGCCGCGGTGTCGAGCAGCACCATCGACAATTCGGCGGCGGGGTTGACCTTCATCTTGCGGATGACGAAGCGGGCGACGCTGATCAGTTCCTCTTCGGAGACGTCGATGCCCGACTCGTTGGACACCTCGATGCTCATATCGACCGCTACCGTCGGGACCGGGAGCCGGAGGCGCGGCGCTGTGCCCGGTTCAGCTGCGTGGGTTCGTCGTGTCGCGCGTACGCGTCGACGATCTCCGACACCAGCCGGTGCCGCACGACGTCGGCGCTGGTGAGCTCGGCGAAGTGGATGTCGTCGATGCCGTCGAGGATCCGCATCGCCGCGTGCAGGCCCGAAGCGGCCCCGCCGGGCAGGTCGACCTGCGTGATATCGCCTGTCACAACGATTTTGGAGTTGAAGCCGAGCCGGGTCAAAAACATCTTCATCTGCTCGGCGGTAGTGTTCTGCGCCTCGTCGAGGATGATGAACGCATCGTTCAAAGTGCGGCCACGCATGTACGCCAGCGGCGCGACCTCGATCACGCCCGCGCTCATCAGCTTCGGGATCAGCTCCGGGTCCATCATGTCGTGCAGTGCGTCGTAGAGCGGGCGCAGGTACGGGTCGATCTTCTCGCTCAGCGTGCCGGGCAGGAAGCCGAGCCGCTCACCGGCCTCCACGGCCGGCCGCGTGAGGATGATGCGCGACACCTGCTTGGACTGTAAGGCGTTGACGGCCTTGGCCATCGCCAGATACGTCTTGCCGGTGCCCGCCGGCCCGATGCCGAACACGATGGTGTGCGCATCGATGGCGTCGACGTAGCGCTTCTGGTTCAGCGTCTTGGGCCGGATGGTCTTGCCGCGCCGCGACAGGATGTCGAGGGTGAGCACCTCGGCGGGCGACTCGTTGCCGGTTCCGGTGAGCATCCCGACGCTGTGCCGCACGACGTCGGGGTTCAGGACCTGCCCGTTGCTCACGATCGCGATCAGCTCGGAGATCACCCGCTCGGCCAGCGCGACGTCGGCGGGTTCGCCGGACAGGGTCAGCGCGTTGCCGCGCACATGGATGTCGGCCGCCAGGACGCGTTCGAGCGCGCGCAGATTCTCGTCGGCGGAACCCAGTAGGCCCACGACGAGGTCGGGCGGAATGTTGATGCTGCTGCGTACCGACTCAGAAGACTGATCAGAGTCAGCGGTCGTCTCGCGGGGCGTCAAGAGGGTTCAGTGCCTGCTTTCTGGTTCTGACCTGGCCGTTGCAGATGTCTGTTCACAGTTTACCGCTGGTCAGCGACACCACCCAATGCTCAAGGCGGCGGTGTATCACGACCACCGGCCGGTCAGCACGCCCAACGCCCCCAGCGCGACGGCCGCGGCCGTCGAGGTCCGCAGCACTGTGGGCCCCAGTCGCACCGCCGTCGCACCCGCGTCGCGCAGCGCGGCCACCTCGTCGTCGGCGATGCCGCCTTCGGGTCCCACCACCAGGACCACCGAATCCGTCGCGGCCACCGCCACATCAGCGAGCCGCTGCGTCGCCGATTCGTGCAGCGCAAGCACGACGGCGTCCCGGCCGCCGAGCCCGTCGACCAACTGGGCCGTCGAGACGGGGCCGCTGACCTCGGGGATGCGGGCCCGCCGTGACTGCCGGGCCGCCGAGCGGGCCACCGCGCTCCACCGCCGCAGCCCCTTTTCGGCCTTGGCCGCCGAGTCCCACCGCGCCACGCAGCGCGCGGCCTGCCAGGCCACGAACGCGTCGGCGCCAGCCTCGGTCGCCATCTCGATCGCCAGTTCCGAGCGATCCGACTTGGGCAGCGCCTGCACGACGGTCACGGTCGGCGACGGGGGCGGTACGAAGCGCCGGTCCAGCACCCGCGCGGTCAATCTGCCCTTTGTGACCTCGCTGACCTCGCAGTGCGCCAACTCTCCGGCGCCGTCGCTGAGTTGCAACCGCTCGCCGGGGCGGATGCGGCGCACATTGGCGGCGTGAAAGCCCTCGTCGCCCTCGACGACCGCGAGCTCACCGACCGCAGGCAGCGAGTCGACGTAGAACAGGCCCTGCGTCACGGCGGGTAGGCCCGTGACTGCACTGATGGTTGCGGCTCGCGGTTCGGCACAGCCCGCAGCGCAATCTCGCGCATAGGCTTCGGCATACCACTGCCCCGTCAGCGGCCGCTGAAGGTCTCACGCAGCCGGCTGAACAGCCCACCCCCGCTCGTGGCCGTCGGCTGCGCCGATCGCACCTCGGCGACGTCGCGGGCCCGCTTCGCCTTGAGCTTGCGCAGCAGTTCGGCGTCCTCGTTGTCCAGCCGCGACGGCACCACCACATCGATGTGCGCATGCAGGTCGCCGCGCACTCCGGAGCGCAGGTGCGGCATGCCGTGACCGCGCAGCGTGACGACGGCGCCGGGCTGTGTGCCGGACGGGATCGCGATCTCGGTCGGTCCGTCGAGGATCGCGTCGACGGTGACGCTGGTGCCCAGCGCCGCATCGACCATCGGCACCGAGACCGTGCAGTGCAGATCGTCGCCGTCGCGCAGGAACGTGGCGTGCGGCTGCTCGTGCACCTCCACGTACAGGTCGCCCGCCGGTCCCCCGCCCGGTCCGACCTCGCCTTGGGCCGCCAACCGCACCCGCATGCCGTCGCCGACGCCTGCCGGGATCTTCACGCTGATCTCCCGGCGGGCGCGCACGCGGCCGTCGCCGCCGCAGCGGTGGCACGGATCGGGGATGACCTCGCCGACGCCGCCGCACACCGGGCACGGCCGCGACGTCATGACCTGGCCCAGCAGCGAGCGCTGCACCGTCTGGATCTCGCCGCGACCGCCGCAGGTATCGCAGGCCACCGGGCTGGAGTTGCCGTGTGTGCCTTTGCCGTGGCACAGGTCGCACAGCACCGCGGTGTCGACGGTGACCTGCTTGGTCACGCCGGTCGCGCACTCCGACAGGTCCAGGCGCATCCGCAGCAGCGAATCCGACCCCGGCCGCACCCGGCCAATCGGCCCGCGGGTGGCGCCGCCGCCGCCGAAGAACGCCTCGAACACGTCGCCCAGGCCCCCGAAGCCACCGGAGAACCCGGCTCCGTTCGACGCCGATTCCAGCGGGTCACCGCCGAGATCGACGATGCGGCGCTTCTCCGGATCGCTGAGCACCTCGTAGGCGGCGCTGATGTCCTTGAACCGGGCCTGGGCCTCTTCGTCCGGGTTGACGTCGGGATGCAGTTCGCGCGCCAACCTGCGATAGGCGCGCTTGATCTCTGCATCCGATGCGCCCTTGCTCACGCCGAGCAGCCCGTAATAGTCGCGTGCCACGCTGACTTGCCTGACCTTCCGCCTGTGCCGGTGTCTACCGGCTGCCTAAGACTTCCCCGATATAGAGAGCAACCGCAGCGACATTAGCGATAGTTCCCGGATAGTCCATTCGGGTGGGGCCCAACACACCCATACCGCCGTACACCTTGCCCGAACTGCCGTACGCGGTGGTCACCACGGAGGTGCCCGCCATCTCCTCGGCCTGCGTTTCGTGGCCGATGCGCACCGTCACCTTGCCGGCCTCCTGCTGCGCCGCCAGCAGCCGCAGCACCACCACCTGCTCCTCGAGCGCCTCGAGCACCGACCGCAGGGAGCCGCCGAAGTCGGCGGTGTTGCGGGTGAGGTTGGCGGTGCCGCCCAGCAGCAGGCGCTCCTCGCGGTGCTCGACGAGCGTCTCGACCAGCACGGTGGCCGAGCGGCCGACCGCGTCGGCGAGCCCGCCGTGCCCGTCGAGGTGTGAGGCCAGGTCCGCGACGGCGACCGATGCCGCCGCGAGTGGTTTGCCCTCGAGCGCCTGGCCGAGCAGGTCGCGCAGCTTGGTGACGTCGTGCTCGTCGAGCGTGTCGCCCAACTCGACCATGCGCTGGTCGACCCGGCCGGTGTCGGTGATCACCACCAGCAGCAGCTTGGCCGGGGTGAGCGCGACCACCTCGAGATGACGGACCGTGGAGGTCGACAGCGTCGGGTACTGCACGATCGCGACCTGGCGTGTCAGCTGCGCAAGCAGCCGCACGGCGCGGCGCAACACGTCGTCCAGGTCGACACCGGATTCGAGGAACGACAGGATCGCGCGGCGTTCCGACGACGACAGGGGTTTGATGTCGTCGATCCGGTCGACGAACTCGCGATACCCCTTCTCGGTGGGCACCCGCCCGGAGCTGGTGTGGGGCTGGGTGATGTAGCCCTCGGCCTCCAGCACCGCCATGTCGTTGCGCACGGTCGCACTGGAGACACCCAGGTTGTGCCGCTCGACGAGCGTCTTCGACCCGATCGGCTCCTGGGTGGCCACGAAGTCGGCGACGATCGCACGCAGCACCTCGAACCTGCGGTCGTCGGCGCTACCCATGTCTGCTCACCTACCCCTCGAATCGCGTTGTCACCCATTTTAGGGGCACCAACAGCGCCGATAGCGCGCGAGCGGTCCTTCGACACGGGCGACGTGCTCAACTGCGGTGCACTAACCTTGCTTGTTGTTGTCATCGTGAAATCACAGTCCGGGGAGGACTCGGGGGACGACTCGAAGGACGCTGGCCCGATGATCTTCAAGGGAGTCAGGGAGGGTAGGCCCTACCCCGACCACGGGTTGTCACATCGCCAATGGGCGCAGATCCCGCCGCGCCAGATCCGGCTCGACGAGTTGGTCACCACCACCACGGTGCTCGCGCTCGACCGACTGCTCTCCGAGGATTCGACGTTCTACGGCGACCTGTTCCCGCACGCGGTGCGCTGGAAGGGCATCATCTACCTCGAAGACGGGCTGCACCGCGCGGTGCGGGCCGCGCTGCGCAACCGCACGGTGCTGCACGCGCGGGTGTTCGACATGGACGTGCCCTCCTCAGCTCACGGATGGGCGCAGGCATAACCGGTTCAGCGCCGCCGCTCACCGAACGGATTGCCGCTCATGTCCTTTCAGTGACTGCGCGCCGGCGGCCGCGCCCAGGTCGGCGCCCAGGATGCGGTCCGACAACAGCCCCAGGCACGACAGGTTGGGGAAGCCCGGTCCCTGCGTGAGCCCGGACAGACCCGGCAGGAAGAGCTTGGGCCGCAACCCGCCGACGGCGAGGTCATCGCCGATGGCCTCCTGCAGCACGTCCGGGGTCAGCGGCGCACCGAGGCCAAGTTCCAGCAGATCCAACGCGTCCTGACCGAGCAGCGGCACGAACCACATCGCGTCGGCACCCGAGCCGTCGATGACCAGATCGAATCCGTGCACCGTCTCCAGCGACTCACCGCCCGCAGTCGTGCTCAGCGTCAACCGGATCCGGCCCTCGCGGGCGACCGCGTGCGCGACCCTGCCCCGCAGGTGGCGGATCCGGTCGTCGGCGAGCAGCGCCTCCTGCACGCGCGCGGAGAACACCCCGCGGTCGGTCCGCAACAGCGCGTCGCGTCGCTCCGCCATGGTCAGGCTGGTCCAGCCCGTGGGATCGGAGAACAGCGTGTTCTCGAAGAAGCCCTCGCCCCTGGTGAACAGGGTCACCTGCGGCGAGATCACCGTGATGGTCGAAACCCGGTGCCGGAACAGCTCATTGAGCATCGACGCCGCGGTCTCTCCCCCGCCGATGACGGCCACGCGTTCGGCACGGATCAGCTCGTGTTGCGCTGCGCGATGCCAGAACTGCGCGATCGACAGCACACGCGGGTTGCCGGGCAGGATCGAGCGCTCCGGCTGACCGGGCCCGGTGATCATCAGGCCCTCGGCCGTCACGGTGCGGTCGGGTGTGCGCAGCGCCCACCGCGGCTCACCGGATCCGGTGCCGGTTGTGTCGATCGAGATGCCGCGCACCTCGCCCCTGACCACGTTCATCTCGACGTTGCCCGCGACCCAGCGCAGGTACTGGCTCCACCGGCGGTGGGTGGGGGCGGGTCTTCCGCGGTCGACCCACTCGGCGAACTGGCCGGTCGAGATCAGGTACTGCTGCCAGCTGTGCCGGGTCATGCGTTCGTCGAGTTCGGCGTTGCGCCGCGGGACCAGGGCCGACCGGTACGGGAACCCGACGTCCTTCTCCGGGCTCGTGCCCAACCGGTGTTGCCCGTCGGTCCATCCGCCCTCGGCCTGCCAGTTGGCCGCCACGCCGGTCTTCTCGACGGCCACGACTTCGGGCACGTCGATGCCCATGTCGCGAAGTTCGGCGGCCTTGGCTGCGACGGCGACGGCCTTCGCGCCCGCGCCCACCACCGCAAGTGTCCGGCTCATGAAACGACCTCTCGTAGCGATTCCTGCCACATCGCCTGCAGTGCGGCGACGTCGTCGGCGGACAGAATTTCGGGAAGCGTGCGCCATTGCGTGCCGAGCAGCGGCGCGTCGCTGTCACCGAGCACCGCGGCCAGCACCGTCAGTTCGTGCCGTACCGCCAGCCGCGGCTCGGGCAGCGGCGACACCCCCGCCAGCAGCGCCCGGTCCGGGCGCAGCGCACCGCCATCGAAGCCCGCGTGCACCCGGCCCAGGAAGTTGAACAACACCTGCGGTTCGGGCAGCGCCGCGAGGCGCTCGGCGGTATCGGGCCGCAGATAACGCAGCAGCCCGTAATCGATTCCGTCGCCGGGGATCTCGCCGACACTGCGGGCGGTTTGCACACGCAGCGGATAGATCGCGGTGAGCAGGCCCACGGTGTCGGAGGTGTCGACGGTGTCGATGAGGGCGTCGGCGCGGCCGTGGGTCTCCAGGGCCAACAGCGGCGTTGGCGTGTCCTGGCCGCGGTGCAGCCGCCATCGGGTGACGGTGCGCGCGGCGGCCGCGGCCAACAGATGCGGTGCGGGTTCGGAGGCGTTGAGCAACCGCAAGGTGACGTCGCTGTCGGTCACCGCCATGGAGACGACGACATCGCCGGCCCGATCGGTCTGCGGCCGCAGCCGGCGGGCGCCCAGCACCGGGTCCTCGCCCTCGAGTTGGGCCGCCCAGAAGTCGGCCGTGTCAAGCGTGTACGCCCGTTCGCTGAGCAGCCTCGACCAGCGCCGGTAGCTGGTGTGCTCCCGGGTCGGCGCCGGCTCGCGGCCCGACGCGATGGTGTGCCACGCCGCGTCGAGTTCGGCCAGCAGGATCCGCCACGACGCCGGGTCCGCGGCCAGCACGTGCGCGGTCAACAGCAGGATGCCGGGACCGGCGGGCGGGTGCAGCCACACCGCGGCGAGCATCGAACCCTGTTCCGGGTCGAGGCGTTCCACCGACCGGTGGGCGTGTTCGGCCACGGCCGCGACGAACGCTTCGTCCGTGCCGTCGTCCACAATGACCTCGGTCAGCAGATTTCCTGCCTCGCTCTCGACGAGCGTCATCGTCTGCCGGTCGATACGGCTTCGCAGCACCGGATGACCGCCGATCACCGCGCGCAGGATCTGCTCGAGTCGCTCTGCGGTGATGCCGTCGGGCAGTCGGATGGCCTCGGTCTGCGCCAGCCGTCGCGGTTCGCCGTGTTCGTAGAGCCAGTGCGCGCTGGGCAGCACGGGCGTCGGGCCGTCAGGGTCGTCGTCGTGTTCGGCGGCCGCCGACTCGTTCTCGACGGCCTCGGCGAGCTCCCGCAGCGTCGCGCACTCCAGCATCAGCCTGGCGCGCAACGGGATTCCGCGCCTGCGGGCCGCCTGCACCACCGACAGCGCCACGATGCTGTCCAGGCCCAGGGCCAGAAGGTCGGCGTTGACGTCGATGGAGAGACCGGTGGCGTCGGGGCCTTCGAGCAGTTCGCCGAGCACGGCGGCCAGCGCCTTCTCGGTCTCGGTCTCCGGGGCGGTCGAGGGACCTTCGGCGACGGCGATCGCGTTCAGCGCGGCCTCGTCGACCTTGCCATGAGTGGTCAGCGGCATCTGCTCGATGACCACGATCGAATGCGGAACCATGTAGCGCGGCAGACGTTTTGACACCAGGGCGCGCAGCTCGGAGACCGCGGGTGCGGGTTCGGCGGCGACGAACGCGACCAGTTGCGCGCCCCACCGTTGCCGGCGCACCGCCACGTGGGCGTGGCGCACCGCGGGATGGGTGTGCAGAACGGCCGAGATCTCGCTCGGCTCCACCCGGAAGCCGCGGATCTTCACCTGCGCGTCGGAGCGCCCGAGGAATTCCAGCGCCCCGTCGGGCAGGCGCCGCACCACGTCGCCGGTGCGGTACATGCGCTCGCCGTTCCCGAACGGGTCGGCGACGAACCGGGAGGCGGTCTCGCCGAACCGACCCAGATAGCCACGGGTCAGTTGACCGCCCGACAGGTACAACTCGCCCGGTACTCCGTCGGGAACCGGTCGCAGCCACGAGTCCAACACGTAGGCCCTGCTGGGCGACGTGGGACGCCCGATGGTCGGCTGGTCGTGTTCGGCGATCGTGGCGACGACGGCTTCGACCGTGGTTTCGGTTGGGCCGTAACAGTTGTAGGCCGCCATGCCGGTGCGCGCGCATTCGTCGCGGATCAGGTTCCACGCCGGGATCCCGACGGCCTCCCCGCCGAGGGCCAGCACCCCGAGCGGCACCGTGGTGAGCAGTCCGACCGCGTGCAACTGGGCGAACATCGACGGGGTGGTGTCGATCAGGTCGATCCCGTACCGGCCGATCGTTTCGACCAGGGCCTCGGCGTCGCGCTGGATGTGGTCGTCGACGATGTGCACCGCGTGCCCGTCGAGCAGGGCGGCCAGCGGCTGCCATGCGGCGTCGAAGGTGAACGACCAGGCGTGCGCGACCCGCAGCGGGTGGCGCAGTCGAGCCGCCGCCGGGCGCAGCACGTTTCGGGCGTGGTCCTCGGCATAGGCCAGCAGCGCCTGGTGGGTTCCGATCACGCCCTTGGGCCTGCCGGTGGTGCCGGAGGTGAACACCATGTAGGCGGCCTGGCCCGGCGACACGGTCGCCGGTCGGAAGTCCTCGGCGGGCTGCGCCTGGGCCTGGGCGAGCATCTCGTCGTCGACGACGACCGTCGCGCCGCACTGGTCGAGGATGTCGGCGATCCGCTCGGCGGGCATCCCGGGATCCAGCGGCACGATCACACCGCCGGCCTTGAGCACCGCCAGCATCGCCACGACATACTGCGGTCCTCGCGAAAGGTGGATCGCGACAGGCGTTTCGGTGTGTACGCCCTTGGCCGCCAGCGCGGCGGCGAGCTGGTCGGCCGCCTCGTCGAGTTGTCGGTAGGTGAGTTCACCGCCGGGCCAACTCAGCGCCGGTGAGCCCAACCGTGCGCTCGCGGCTTGGGCGAACGCGGTGTGCACACCGAGATGTTCGCCGGCCGGCGCGGGCTCGGCAGTCGCGATCGCGGCCTCACCGTCAAGCAGGACACTGACGTCGCGCAGCGGGCGATCCCACCCGGTGATCAGCCGCTGGGTGGTGGTGAGCAACCGGCGCCCGAGCGACTCGGGACTCATCTGGCCGAGCGCCCCCTCGACGACCTCGACCAGGACGGTGAGCTCGTCGTCGATCATGTGCGCGGCGATGGTGACCGGGAAGTGCGACACGCTCTCCAGCGCCGCCGGCCGGAACGTCGCACCGTTGGCGACGAAATCGCCGCCGCCGACAAGACCCCCGGGCGGGAAGTTCTCGTAAACCAGCAAGGTGTCGTACATCTCGCCGATACCGCCCAGGGCCCGCAGTTCGTTGTGGGGCAGGTATCCATGGTCGCGAAGTTTGGCCGCTTCGCGTTGCAGCGCAACGCATTGCGCACCCACCCGGGCCGCCGGGTCCAGTCGCACCCGCAGCGGCACCGTGTTGATGAAGAGCCCGACCATGGTCTCCACGCCTGCCAGCTCGCCGGGGCGTCCGGACACCGTCACGCCGAACACCACATCGGAGCGGTCGGTGAACGCCGAGAGCACGGCGGCCCAGGCCATCTGGACCAAGGTGTTGACCGTGACGCCGCGGGACCGCGCGGCCTCCGCCAACTGCCGGGTCGCGTCGCGATCCAGGCTCAGCTCGGTGCGGTGCGGTTCACCGGTGGGCGGTTCGCCGGAGGTGAGGGCGGGTGTGACGAGCGTGGGGCCGTCGAGGTCGGCGAGGTGCTCACGCCACAGGGCGCGGCTGGTCTCCTGATCGCGGCCGGCCAGCCAGCCGATGTAGTCGCGGTACGGGCGCGGCGGCGGGGGAAGCACGGCCGGGTCGCCGCCCGAGCGGTACAGCGAGATCAGCTCGCCGACGAACAGCGGCAGAGACCAACCGTCGATGATGATGTGGTGGGCGACGACGACAAATCGCCAATGCGATCGCCGAACCTCGATCAGCAGGAACCGGATCGCCGGCCCGCGTGCAAGGTTGAACGGCCTGCGACACTCCTCGGCCTCGAGCGCCTCGACCTCGTCGGCCGTCGCGGTGATGTGGCGCCACGGCACCTCGACGCGGTTGGGCACCACCTGAACGGGTTTGCTCTGCGCCCGAACGAAACTGGCCCTCAGGTTGGGGTGGCGGGCGAGCATCGTCGCCGCGCACTCGCGCAGCAGCACCGCGTCCAGCGATCCGGTGACATCGGCCGCCATGGTGATGACGTAGGGGTCCTCGCCACCGTCCTCGGCGGTGCTCAGCTGGGCGAGCGAGAACAGCCCCTGCTGCAGCGGGCTGAGCGCCATCACGTCCTCGATGGCGACCTTCGGTTCGGCCTGCGTCGAGGTCACGGTGCGCCCTCTTGCGACTCCGACCACATCGACGTGACCGCTGCCAGCTCGTCGGCCGACAGCCCGGAGGCCGCCATCGGCTCGTGATGGACGTCGGGTGTCTCCGTCTCCGCGCCGGCATCGACCTTGGTCGCCAGTTCGTGAATCGTGGGGTGCTCGAACACCATTCGCGCAGTGACCGCCAGCCCGGCGTCACGGGCGCGGGCGGCGAGCTGAACCGCGAGGATGGAATCGCCACCGAGCTCGAAGAAGTCGTCGGTGCGGTTCACCTCGGGCACGTTCACGATGTCGGCGAGCAGCGTTGCCAGCACGCGTTCGGTTTCGGTGCGCACGGGTTCGGCCGGTCCCGCCGCCGACGGGCGGCGCCGCTCGACGGCCTCGATGTACTCCAGTTCACCGTCGGCGGTCCAGCGCCCACGTCTACCCGTGGCACGCAGGTCGGCGCCGGTCTCGTCGACGACATGCTCGTAGACGTCGCCGACCACGCCGATCGCCACCGGATCGCGCCAGAGGTCGAGCACGCTGGCCGATGCCGCCGCGCTGAACCGCGCTATGCGCCGGCGCTCCTCGCCGTCGGCGATCTGCACGTCGCGCACCCGTTGACCGGGATCGTCGGCGAAGGCGGCCAGCACGCGGTTCAGCCACCGGACGAACCGTTCGGCGGTGCTGCGCCGGTACAGGTCGGTGCGGTAGATGACGTGGCCGCGGTAGCCGTCCTCGGCGCCGAAGAAGTTCACCGACAGGTCGGCGTGCGCGACGTCGAACGGCGGCTCGAGCGCGGTGAACGTGGTGTCGCCGTCGGGCCGCGATTCGATCACCTGGTCGGCGGGCAGCGCCTCGCGCACGTGCACGACGACACCGAACAACGGGTTGCGCGACAACGACCGCGCGGGGCTGACCGCGTCGACCACCTGGTCGAACGGCAGGTCCTGGTGGGCGTAGGCCCCCAGTGCGGTGTCGCGGGCCCGGCGCAGCACCTCTCGCAGCGTCGGGTTGTCGGTCAGATCGTTGCGCAGCACCACGATGTTGATGAAGAAGCCGACGAGTTGGTCGAGTTCGGCCTCGGTGCGGCCGGCGACCGGGGTGCCCAGCGGAATGTCCGGACGCTCACCGGCTTTGTGCAGCGCGACCGCCACGGCGGCCTGCAGCAGCATGAACTCGGTGACACCGAGCTCCTGACTCAGTTCGGCGAGCTTGGCGCGGGTGGTGGCGTCGATGGCGAACTCGACGGCGTCCCCTTCCCCGCTGAGCACCGGCGGACGCGGGAAATCCGGTGTCAGACCCGGATCCTCGTGCAGACCGGCCAACTGCTCGCGCCAGTAGTCGCGCTGCGCCGCGACGGGCCCGTCGGTTTCGCCGAGCAGGGCCGCCTGCCACGCCGCATAGTCCGCGTACTGGATCGGCAGGGGTGCGAATCCCGGTGTCTCACCGGCGCGCCTGGCCCGGTAGGCCGTCAGCAGGTCGGTGAACAACACCATCGCCGACCAGTGGTCGGCGGCGATGTGATGCACCACCAGCGACACCACGTGTGCGTCCGGTGTCGCGAGCACGGCGGCGCGTACGGGCGGGTCGGCTTCCAGGTCGAACACGTGCCTGCGTTCCTTGGCGAGCTCGGCGTCCAGCCAGTCGTCGTCGGCGCCATGGGCGCGGCGCACCGCGACCTCCAGATCGTCGTTGACAATCTGGTAAGGCGCACCGTCGATTTCGCGGTAGGTCATGCGCAGCACCTCGTGCCGGGCCACCACGTCGCGCACCGCGGTCACGAACGCGTCGGTGTCGCAGGGCCCGCTGATGCGGGCCGCGAACGGGATGTTGTTGACCGGGCTCGGACCGTCGATGCGGTACTGAAACCACATCCGCAGCTGCGAGGCCGACATGAGCAGCGGCCCGTCATGCGGGACGGGGACCAGCTTGGGGCGGGCGGGGCCGCCGGCGACCGATGACGAGTCGATCCGGTGAGCCAGGGCGGCCACGGTGCCCAGCTCGAAGACCTCGCGCACGCCGATGTCGACGTTGAACGCACTGCGCACTCCGGCAACCAGTTTGGTGGCCAGTAGCGAATGGCCGCCGAGGTCGAAGAACGAGTCGTCGGCACCGATGCGGTCGCGTTCCAGGAGTTCGGCGAACAGGTCGGCGATCCGGCGTTCGGTGCCTTCGGCCGGCTCGCGGAACACCGCGCCGGAATCGATGTCGGGTTCGGGCAGCGCCGCCCGGTCGATCTTGCCGTGCGCGGTGATCGGGATCTCGTCGATCACGACGTAGGCCGCCGGGGTCATGTACTCCGGCAGGGCGGCGGCGACCCGGTTGCAGATCCGCTCGACATCCACCGATTCGATGTCCTCGGCCGGCGTGACGTAGCCGACGAGGCTCTTGCCGACACCGGGCAGATCGCTCACCACCACGACCGCCTGCCCGACGCTCGGGTCGACGGAGATCGCCGCCGCCACTTCGCCGAGCTCGATGCGGAATCCGCGGATCTTGACCTGCTCGTCGGCGCGACCGACGAACTCGATGTCGCCGTCGGCGTTACGACGGGCCAGGTCACCCGATCGATAGAGCCGACCGCCGGCATTGAACGGATCGGCGACGAACCGCTCCGCCGTCAGCCTGGGGCGATCGTGATAGCCGTGCGCGACATGTGTTCCGCCGATGTAGATCTCGCCGATCACCCCGACGGGAACCGGCCGCAGGGCGTCGTCAAGCAGGTGGATCTGGGTGTTGATCTTGGGCTTGCCGATGGGCACGATGCGGGTGCCCTGCTTGCCCTCGACCTTGTACCGGCTCGCGTTGATGACGGTCTCGGTCGGTCCGTAGAAGTTGTGCAGCAGTGCGTCGAATGTGGCGTGGAACTTGTCGGCCAGCTCGCCGGGCAGCGCCTCGCCGCCGATGGGCACCCGTTGCAGTGTCCGCCACTGGTTGACGCCGGGCAGCGACAGGAACAGGCCCAGCAGCGAGGGCACGAAATGCATGGAGGTGATGCCCTCGTCGTGCAGCAGGTCGGTGAGGTAGCCGACGTCGCGAAGTCCGTCCGGGCGCGGAATGACCAGCCGGCCGCCGCACGCGAGCATGCCGAAGATCTCGGCGATCGAGACGTCGAAGCTCGGTGAGGCGACCTGCAGCAGCCGCTCGTTCTCGTCGATCCCGTAGTCGCCCTTGAACCAGACGAAATATTCGGCGACGGGCTTGTGGGCCACCGGGACGCCCTTGGGCAGACCGGTCGAACCCGAGGTGTAGATCAGGTAGGCGGTGCTTTCCGGGTACAGCGGGCGGACGCGCTCGGCATCGGTGGGGTTGGTGTTCGGGAACCGGTCGAGATCGGTGACCGGTTCGTAGATGGCCAGTTTCGGATCGGAGTCCGAGAGGATGAATGTCAGCCGGTCCTCGGGGTAGGTCGGGTCGACGGGCTGGTACACCGCACCCGCCTTGATCACCCCCAGCGCCGTGATGACCAGCTCCGGTGACCGGTCCAGCAGCACCGCCACCCGGTCCTCGGTGCCGATGCCGCGCTCGATCAGCCAGTGCGCCAACCGGTTCGCCGACTCGTTGAGCTCCCGGTACGTGTAGTTGCGTCCCTCATAGACCACGGCGACGGCGTCGGGGGTGCGTGCCGCCTGCGCTTCCACCAGCGCCGTCATCGTCGAGGGAGCGGTGTCGAATTCCTCACCCGCCGAGACCCGGCGCAACCACTCGACGTCGTCGGGCGCCATCAGGTCGAGCTCGTTGACGGGAACGTCGGGTCGTTGCAGCGCATCGTCGAGCAGCACCGCGTAGTGCTCGAGCAGCTGGCGCACCAGCGGCGCGTCGAGGATCTCGACGAGGTACTCGGCTTCCACCACGATCCCCGGCGCGTCGAACTCCACCATGAAGCCCAACGGCAGCTGAGTGTGGTGACCGCGCAATTCGGCTCGGCGACAGGTGATTCCGGGCGGCCTGAAGCCCTGCCCGTCGGCGCCGCGCGCGCCGAAGGTCACCCGCGTCATCCGCTCCACGCCGTGGCGGCGGTCGGGGTTCAGTTCGCGGACCACTCTGTCCAGGTTGACGCGCTGATGTGCGAACGCACCGACCGCGGTGTCACGGGCTTGCGCCAGGACGTCGCGGAAGCTCTGATGGGCGCCCGGACGCAGGCGCAGTGCCACCGTGTTGCCGTAGTACCCGATGACGTCCTCGACGTCGGCGGTGCGGTTGAGAACCGGTGTGGCGACCAGGAAGTCGTCGGCGTGGGTGTAGCGATGCAGCAGTACCCCGAATCCGGCCAGGAGCACCATGTACGGCGTCGCGCCGGCCTCCTTGGCCAGCGCGGCGACTCGTTCGACCGTTGCGTCCGGCAACTGCAGCGTCAACCGCTGCGAACGCCAGTTCGTCGGCACCGCCGACCCGTTGGGCCCGGGCAGCTCCAGCGGCTCCGGTGGGTCGGCGAGCGTGTCGCGCCAAAACTCCAGGTCCTCGTCGACCGGGCCGAGGCCGTGCGACGGCGGTGTGACCGCGGGCGCAAGCGCCTCACCGGTGTACGCGCGGGTGAGATCGCCGAAGAAGACCTGCCAGCAGCCGTCGTCCCAGGCGATGTGGTGCGCGACGAGCAGCATGACGTGTTCGTCGGGGGCGGTGCGCACGACGGTGAGCCGCAGCGGCGAGTCGGTGCTCAGGTCGAAAGGAGCGCAGAACTCACGCTGGGCCAGCACCTCCAGGCGGAGCCGGCGCGCATGCTCGGTCAGCTCGGTCAGGTCGTGCACGGCCCACCCGGGGGCCAGGTCGTCGTGGACGGTCGGTTGTGGTTCGCCGTCTTCGTCGACGCCGTAGGTGGTGCGCAGCGCGGCATGCCGTGCGGCGACCGCGTTGACGGCGTCGTGCAGCCGGGCGGCGTCCAGGTCGCCGGTGAGCCGGTAGGACAGGCAGATGTTGAGGATGGCCCCGGTGGGGTCGGCCGCTTGGACGAACCACATGCGGCGCTGCCCGTCGGACAGTCCGCTTTGTTCCCCGGTCGCGGTGTTCTCCGCGCGCAGACCCCGCTCGGCGAGCTTGCGGCGCAACAGCTCCAGCCGGCGGTCCTGAACCTGCTCGCGGATATCGACCGTGTCAGTCACGCGTTGTCCACCTTCTCTGATCGTTCTTTGCTGTCGAGGTCGGCGATGAGTTCGCCGCCGGTGATGCCGCCGAGCAGGACTGCCAGCGACACCTTGTGTCCGGTCGTCCGTTGCAGGCGCTTACGCAGATCCAGAGCCAGCAGCGAGTCGACCCCCAGGTCCAGCAACGAGGTCTCCAGGTCGATCGAGCCCGCGTCGATGTTGAGCACCGCACCCAGCTCCGCGGTGACCAGCGTCGTCGTGTCGGCATCGGGTTCGGTTGTCGCCGCGGCTGTCTCGGCGCGCTCGGCGGTCCGGCTCTCCAGGAACACCCGCAGCCGGGCCTGGTCGGCGCTGAACAGCAACGGATCCTCGCGGTGGTCCCGCAAGCTGGCCTCGACGGCGGCGTCCGGGGACATCGCCAGCAGACCGGACCGCTCGATCTTGGTCACCTCGGATGCGTCGGCGATGCCGCTACCGCGCCACAGTCCGTACCTGGCGGCCACGCAGTGCTGGCCCTTGGCCCGCAGTTGGCCCGCCATCACGTCGAGCATCCGGTTGGCGGCCGAGTATGCCGCGTGCCCGCGCCCGCCCCACACTCCGGACGCCGAGGAGCACACCAGGATCCGAGCGTCTGCGCGCATCGGCCAAAGCTCGGTCACCCTGGCCAGCCCGCCGATCTTCGCGGCTGCCGCATCGACGAACGTCTCCGGTGTGAGCGCGTCGCGGTCGGCGAAGGCCGCCGCGCCCGCGGCGTGGATGAGCAGGGACGCACCGTCACCGCCGAACTCCTCGGCCGCGGCGGCCACGTCCTCGGTGGAGGTGATGTCACAGCGTGGCGCGAAGACGTCGATATCCGGTGCGATCGCGGCGATTTCGGCCTTGACTGCGTCATCGACGCCGCGACGGCTGAGCAGCACGATGCGGCGCGCCCCGTGGGCGGCCAGGTACCGCGCGAAATGCATGCCCACCGCACCGTTGCCGCCGGTGATCACGACGTCGTCGAACACGCCGCGCGCCGAGAGCCACGACGGCGCGGGCTCCACCGCCTCGCCGACGGAGCGCGAGAAAACCGTTGGGCCCGGACCATCGTCGCGCACGGCCAGTTCGTCGCCGCCGGACAGAAGCGCGCCCACCGCCGCTGCGGTGAGTGCGTCGTCGGGCTCCCAGGACGGCAGGTCCAGATGCCTGAACGCCTGCTCGGGTCGCTCGAGGCCGAGACTGCGGTGCATCGCTGCCAGGGCGGTCTGCGCCGGCAACGCGACCGGCTCCTGTGCCTGGACGTGCTCGCCGCCGACCGTGACCAGACACACCGCGCGGCAGTGCTTTCCCGGTGCGTCGACATAATCGAGCAGGCCCGCGCCGACGAGCTGGGAGAGGTCCTGGGCCGCACGTTCGGCGTCGGGATGGTCCAGCAGGGGGGCGACCGCGATGACGAGTTCGGCCTCGGACGGCTCGACCACGTCCGACCCGTTGTCCTGCAGGGCCGACCGCAGTCGCGCAGCGAGCGGCCCGCGCGGGCCGGCAAGCTCGATGACCGCCACGCGCGGTGCGGATCCCGCCGGGCGTGCGGTGGTGACGTCCCATTTCTCGCGGGCGACGGTCAGGCCGTAGACCGGGTCCAACGGCTGCGGTTGTGCCCACAGCCGCACTGCCCGCATCGGCGCGTTCGGGAAGCCGCGCAAGTGGGGTTGCGCAGCGACGTCGAGCAGGTCGGTCCAGCGGAATTCGGGGTTGCCCACCGCGGCGGTGGCGATGTTGGCCGACACCGAGTCGATGAGCGGAAGGTCGCGATGCCCCGATCCGACGACCAACGGGTCCTCCTCGGCCAGCAGGTCCCCCAGCGCGAACAGCAGGGCCGGATGCGCCGACATCTCGATGTATGCCGTGGCACCGCAGCGGCCCGCGGTCGTGACGGCCCGGTCGAACCGCACGGTGTTGCGCAGGTTCTGGTACCAGTAGGAGGTGAACCCGGTGCCTGCGGGTACCACATCGGCGGTGGTGGAGCCGATGAATTCGACTGGGGCGTCGGCGAACTCGGTGTCCGGGAGCATCGCGAGCAGGTCCTCGCGGACCCGCTCCAGCGCACTGGTGTGTCCGGGGTAGTTCACGTCGAGTTCGCGGGCGAACAGACCCTGTTCGGTAGCGGCCGCGACGAGCGCGCCGATCGCGGCGCGCTCCCCCGACACCGCCACCGACGCACCGGCGTTGACCGCCGACACCTCGAGCCATCCCGGCGTGGACCCGATCAACCGCTCGGCGTCGGCGAGTGAGACCCCCAGCGCGGCCATGCCGTAGTCGCCGGCGAGGCGCTCGACTGCCGTGGCGCGCGCGATGACCACAGCGGCCGCGTCGGGCAACGCGATGCTTCCGGCGACGTAGGCGGCGGCGACCTCACCGAGGCTGTGTCCGACCACCAGGTCGGGCACGATTCCGCACGAGCGCCACATCTGGGCCAGCGCGACGGCATGGGTGAACTGCGCCGACTGGATCTGTGTCTGCGACCACGCCCCGCCGTCGGTCTCGGCGGTCAAGTACGGCAGCGGTGACGGCTGCCCCGCGGCGACGAACGCCTCGGCGCACCGGTCGGCGTGCATGCGGTACACCGCGGACCGCCGGTAGGCGTCCGCTCCCATGGACGGCCACTGGTTGCCCTGTCCGGGGAAGACGAAAGCCGTTCGCGGCGCGGTGGATTGCGATGAGCGGGCCACCAGCGGATGCGTGCCGCGGTCGGCGATCGCGCGGAGACCTTCGGCCAGTTCGGCGGTGTCGGCGGCGCGCACCACCGCGCGATGCCTGCGCAAGCGCCGGGTGCGCATCAAGGTCGCGGCCACCGCCTCCACGTCGGGGCCGCGATCGAGGTAGCGCAGTATCGCCTCGGCGTCGGCGGCCAGCAGTTCCTCGGCGTGCGCGCTCAACACGACGGGCACCCGACCGTCGGGGAAACCGGTGGCCATCACGCCGCCTCGGGTCGGGTCGACGGAATCGACACGATCACATGGGCGTTGGTGCCGCTCATGCCGAACGCGGTGACCGCCGCGAACCGTTCCCCGTTGGTGGCGGGCCAGGGCGTCAGCTCCGATGCGAGCCGCAACCCTTGGCTGTCCCAGTCGATTTCGCGGCTGGCCTCGTCGGTGTGCAAGGTGGCGGGGATGGCGCCGTGTTCGGCGGCGACCAGGGCTTTGGCCAGCCCGAGTCCCCCGGCGGCGGCCTGCGTGTGTCCGAGGTTGGACTTCACCGAGCCGAGTAGTGGACCTTGGCCGGGTTCGGTGGCGCCGTAGGTCCCGGCGAGCGAGATCAGCTCGGTGCGGTCCCCGAGTCGGGTGCCGGTGCCGTGACCCTCGACCATCCCGATGTCCTGCGGACTCAGTCCGCTCTGTTCGAGGGCTCGTGCGAACAACCGCGCCTGGGCCGGACCGCTCGGTGCGGTCAGGCCGACGGAGCGGCCGTCCTGGTTGAGGCAGGCGGCGCGCAACTCGGCGAGGACCTGGCGTCCGTCGCGCAGCGCGCGCGACCGGCGCTGCAGCACGAACATGGCCGCACCCTCGGCCCAGACGGTGCCGCTGGCCTGTGCGCTGTAGGGGCGGCAGTGTCCGTCGTCGGACAGCGCATGTTGTTTGGAGAACTCGACGAAGAAGCCGGCTGAGCCCATGACGCAGACGCCTCCGGCCAGCGCCAGGTCGCAGTCTCCCGACCGCAGCGACTGTGAAGCGGTGTGGATCGCGGTCAGCGTCGACGAGCACGAGGTGTCGATGGTCAACGCGGGTCCGGCGAGGCCGAGTGTGTAGGCGATGCGCCCCGAGATCACTCCGAGCGCGGTCCCGGACATCAAATGCCCTGTGAGGTTGGAGTATTCGGCCAGATCGGGGCCGTATCCCATCACCGAAGCGCCCACGTAGCAGCCGGCGTCGTGGCCCGCGAGGTCGTCGGGGTTGATGCCGCTGTTCTCCAGCGCCCGCCATGCCACGCGAAGTGCGACCCGCTGCTGCGGGTCCATCGCGACCGCCTCCCGCGGCGAGATCCCGAAGAATTCCGGATCGAATTCGGCTGCCCCGGAAAGGAACCCGCCGAGATCGTGGATGCGCTTGAACCCGTCGCGCGCCGAGCCGTCGAGGATGTCGCGGACCGGCCAGCCGCGGTCACGGGGGAACGGGCACAGGCCCTCGCGGCGGTTGACCAACAGGTCCCAGTAGTCGTCGGCGGTGCCGATTCCTCCCGGCGCCTCGATCGCCATCCCCACGATGACGATCGGATCGTCGCTGACGCCGTCGGGCGCGCTAGCCGGCATTGACCAACTCCGCGACGGCGTCGAGATGGTCGTTGATGTAGAAGTGGCCGCCGTCGAACAACGAGAGCGTGAAGGCGCCTTGGGTGTGAGTCTCCCATCCGCGCAACATGTCTGGGGTTATCCGGTGATCGTCGCGGCCACCGACGGTGTGGATGTCGGCGGCGAGACGGACGTCGGGTTCGCACGCGTAGCGGTTGAACGCCGTGTAGTCCGCCCGCACCGCGCGAACGAGCAGTTCGATGAAGTCCTCGTCGGCCAGTAGGCGGGGGTCGGTCCCGCCGAGGTCGACCATGTTGGCGACGACTTCCGCCTCGGCCGTCGGCAGCCGCGGTGAGGTGGCGATGGTCGACGGCGCCTGGCTCGCCGAGACCCACAGCTGGCGAACGGGAACGCCGTTGCGCTCGGCCACGCGGCCGAACTCGAACGCGATCACCGCACCCATGCAGTGGCCGAACAACCGCAGCGGTCCCAGCTCAGACCAGTCCCCGGCGGCGAACAGATCGGCGGCCAGGTCCTGCACCGTCTCCGGGGCGGGATGGCGCAGCCGGTCCGCGCGCTGCGGGTACTGGACCACGTACGCGTCGTCGCCGGTGCGGGCCAACGCCGAGGCGAATGCCCGGTAGGCCGCCGCCGCACCGCCGGCGTGAGGGAAGATGACGGTTGCGCCGTCTGAGGACTGCCCCGCCGAACGTTTGATCCAGGGCGCGAAGGTCAGCTGGCTCCGTTCGTCGATCATCGCGTTTCAGACGCGTCGGGGCGGCGGCGAAGGCTCAGCAGATGGGCTGAGCGGGCCTGCGGTTCCGCGGTGAAAACACTCATGAATTCCTCCGTGTGATTAGCGCGCAGGCTGTCCTAAATCGGAAGTGAGGTTACCCTATCCTTCGCGACCCGGACACGCCTACGTCGCCCCTCCACCAAGGGGCATCCTCGTCCCGTCGCGTTCGCTGCTTCGCGTAGCGGTACCGGCCGCGACGTGCGCGAACGCGGCTATCCTTCCGCCGCGGCCATCACCCAACCGCTCGCGGCCACACGTTGGTTCCAGAACTGCGCGTACTGGCCGCCGCGCTCCATCAACTCGGCATGGCTGCCCTGGTCCTCGACCGCACCGTCGGCGGAGAGCACCACGATGTTGTCGGCGGCGGTGACCGTGGACAGCTTGTGTGCGATCACGATGACGGTGCTGTGTTGCGCCAGCGTCCGGATGGACTCGGCGACGTGATGTTCGTTTTCGGGGTCCAGCGCGCTGGTCGCCTCGTCGAACAACACGATGGGCGCATTCTTGACCAGCGCCCGGGCGATCGACACCCGCTGCCGTTCGCCGCCCGAGAGCGCCGAACCGCCTTCACCGACTCGGGTCTGCCAGCCGTCGGGCAATCGCTCCACGACCGACAACAGGCCCGCCGTGCGAGCCGCCTCGACGATGGCGGCATCGTCGGCGTCGGGCCGACCGATGCGGATGTTCTCCCACAGCGTGTCGTCGAACAGGTACACGTCCTGGAAGACCAGCGACAATTGCGCCATCAGGTCCGCGGTCAGCTGGTCGCGCACGTCCACGCCGCCCACCCGGACCACGCCGCCGTCGACGTCGTAGAAGCGCGCGATCAGCCGGGTGATCGTCGACTTACCCGAGCCCGACGGGCCGACCAGCGCGGTCATGGTGCCCGGTTCGGCGACGAAACTCACGTCCGTGAGCACCTTGCGGCCCGAGTAGCCGAACGCGACGCGGTCGAGCTCGACTCGTCCGGGTGTCGGAAGCGCACTTGCGGCGGGCGGCTCGGCCAAGGACGGGGTGTCCAGGATCGAGGTGATGCGCCCGAGCTCCCCGGTTGCCAGCCTGACCGCGGACCCGAGTTCGGCCAGCTGCGACAGCGGTGAGGCGAACCGGGCGGCGAGCCCGAGGATGGCCACGAGCGTGACGGGGTTGATGTCGCCTTGTACCGCGATCCACACCCCCGCGGCGATCAGCGCCGAGAAAACCGCCTGCACGGCAACGCCGTTCAGCAGCAGTCCGGTCACCGACTGCCACAGGGCGGCGCGTCCGGCGCGATGCTGAATCTGCAGCGCGTCGCCGAGCGGTGTGTAGTCGGCCCCCGTGCGTCCGAAGGCCCGCAACACGGGCTGGTACCGCGCGAACTCGATCACCCGGTTGTTGACCTCGATCGCCGCGTCGTGGGTGCGCACCTCGGCGCCGGCGATCAGCCGGGAGGCGAACCGCCCGCACACCACCAGCAGCACACCGCCGGCCAGCGCGACGACCCCGATCCGCCAGTCGAAGTAGAACAGACCGACCACCACGGTGAGCGCGCTGACGGTGTTGACCACCAGCGGCGTGACCAGGTTGCCGCCGCTGGTGCCGACGAAAACCGTTCCCTTGACCGCGATCTGGGACACCTTGCCGACCTTCTCGCGGCTGAACCAGCCCAGCGGCAGGGTCACCATGTGATCGCCCAGCCGGTGGTGCAGCAGCCGCATCGTGGTCAGCGCCATGCGGATCGCCAGTTTGGCTTGGACGTAGCTGAGCACCGACGCGACCAGCACGGTGATCGCCATCAAGCCCAGCCAGCGGCCGGTGGCGGCGTAGTCGCCCTCGAACAGCGACACGGTCACCGGCACCAGGAGCAGCATCACCAGGCCGTGCACGACGCCGTAGACGGTCACCACCGACAGGAAGCTGAACATCCGGCCGCGCTGCGGGCCGAGGATCTGCAGAAAACCCCGGATCATCGGGCCACCTCCCATTCCCGTGCGTGGCCTGCCGTGTAGGACTGCCACATGCGCGCGTACTGCCCGCCCGCGGCGATCAGTTCGTCATGCCTGCCCTGTTCGACGACGCGCCCCTGATCCAGCACGACCACGTTGTCGGCCGAGACGATCGAGCCCAGCCGGTGCGCGATGACCAGCACGGTGCGCCCGGCGATGAGCCGCGACAACGCCTCCTGGATCTGGGCCTCCGAATCGGGGTCGGCGAACGCGGTCGCCTCGTCGAGCACCAGGATCGGGGTGTCGGCCAGTACCGCGCGCGCGATGCTGACGCGCTGAGCCTCGCCGCCGGAGAAGTGGGCGTCCTCATCGATGACGGAGTCGTATCCCCTTGGCAGCTGCAGGATCCGGTCGTGGATACGGGCGGCCTTGGCCGCGGCGACGACGTCGTCATCGGTGGCGTCGGCGCGGCCGAGGCGGATGTTGTCGGCGACGCTGATGCCGAGCAGTTGCACGTCCTGCAGCACGAACCCGACGTGCCGGTACAGCACGGCGGGGGCAATGTCGCGGACGTCGACACCGCCGACGCGCACCGCGCCCGCGGTGACGTCATGGAAGCGCGGCACGAGGGTGGCCAGCGTCGATTTGCCGCTGCCCGACGGCCCGACGAGCGCGGTGATGGTCCCCGCAGGAAGTGTGAGCGAGACGTCGTGCAGCACGGTGTTCTCGCCGTCGTAGGAGAACCGGACGTCCTCGAATCGGATCGAATTGTCCTGCGGCACCGCGGGTTCGCGCGCGACGGGCAGGACGGGTGTGTCCAGGAGGCGCTGCAGGCGCCCGGCGGCGGCCGCGGCCTGGCGCTTGATGTGGGTGGAGTAGCCGACGGTCAGGACGGCCGCCGGGATGGTCACCGCGACCAGCGTCGAGCCCAGCACCTCGATCGGGGTGACCCAGCCGCTGCGGACGAACCAGTATCCGCCGGCCAGGTTGGCCAGCAGCAGCACCGGGGTGTCGATGAACACCGACGACACCGCCTTGACCCGGACCAGCGGTCCGATCCACCCGGCGAAGCTCTCGTTGAATTCGTCGGCGGCATCGGCGAAGCGCTTGTGCGCCTTGCCGGCCTGGCCGAACGTCTTGACCACCGACACTCCGGCGATGAACTCCACGATGGTGGCGCTGATCCGTTCGACCCCCCGGTCGAGCCGTTCCATCTGCGTTCGGGAGTCGCGCCCCAGCGCGAGGTAGATGCCGATGTAGAACGGCACGGTGGCCATCGCCAGCAGGCCCAGCCGCCAGTCGAGGTAGAAGCAATAGATCAGGCCGAACAGCGGGGTGGCCAACGCACCGGTGTTCTCCACGGCCGAATGGGCGACCAGGAAATGCAGTTCGCCGACGTCGTTCTGGACGGCCTTGTTCACCTCCCCCGACGACTTGCCGCCGAACCAGCCCAGCGGCAACCGGCCCAGCTTGTCGACGATGCGCAGCCGCAACGACCGCTGCAGATCCACGTCGGCGAAATGGGTGATCGTGAGCGCGGCACCGCCGGCCAGCGTGCGCACCAGCAGCGCGCCGATCACGATGGCGACGACGGTCCAGAGCCTGGCGGTGTCCGGCGGTCCGCCGGCGAGCAGTTCACGGCCGATCTCCACGATGCCGATGAACGGCACGATCGTCGCCGCCGAGGCCAGCAGCTGGTAGCGCTGCGCCCGCGACGAGCGGGCGCGGGTGGGGGCGAGCAGCTGCTGCAGCGCGAGCTTGTCGTAGGTGGCTGCCCGCTTGGCCGCGTCGGCCGCGGTTTCGGGGGGACCCGTCTCGATGGCGGGCGCGGGTTGCACAGCGGTCATGCACCCTCCAGGTCTAGCGGTGGGTAAGGGTCGCCTAACCCTACCGGGCGCATACGAGTCGGCGGTCGCTACGTAACGTGAGGACGTCTGTTACGAGCTCGCACCTTTCGAAGGGACCGTTCATGGATCTGGCAGGGGTCGGTATCTGGAGTTCGCAGTTGCGCTACGGCGATCAGGGTGAAGCGGCCGAGGCCGCCGCGGAGTTGGAGGACCTCGGGTTCACCGCCCTGTGGATCCCCGACGTCGGCGGGCCGGTTCTCGATTCGGTCGAACACCTGCTCTCGGCGACCAGGCAGGTGGTGATCGCCACGGGGATCCTCAACCTCTGGATGCACGAGCCCGCCGAAGTGGCCGCCCGCTACGCGGCACTGACCGAGAGCCACGGCGAGCGCTTCCTGCTGGGGATCGGAGTGAGCCATGCGCCGCTGATCGATTCGAAGGAGCCGGGGCTCTACCGCAAGCCGCTGGCCGCGACCCGCAAGTACCTGGACGCGATCGATGCGACCCCGCAACCGGTTCCGGTCGCCAACCGGGTGCTCGCGGCCCTGGGCCCCAAGATGCTCGAACTGGCCGCGACCCGCGCGGGCGGAGCGCACCCCTACCTCGTCACCCCCGACCACACGCGCTACGCCCGCGAGCAGCTGGGCGAGGGCCCTCTGCTGCTGCCCGAGCAGACCGTCCTGCTCACCACCGACCGCGACGAGGCGCGTTCGGTCGGAACCGATTGGCTGCGTTCGTATCTGGCGCTGCCCAACTATCGCAACAACCTGTTGCGGACGGGGTTCACCGAGGAGGAGGTGGAGACGGTCAGCGACCGGTTGTTCGACGCGATCATCGCCTGGGGCGACGAACAGACCGTGCTGAGCCGGGTCCAGCAGCACCTCGATGCCGGTGCCGACCACGTGTGCGTGCAGGTGCTGACCGCCGACCCGCGGGAGTTCCCGCGCGATCAGTGGCGTCGGTTGTCTCGCGCTCTCCGATGAGGCCCTAGGCTGACGAACCGAGCTCGGACAGCACCGCGGCGCTGTCCATCTGCGCGACCTCCAGGTAGACCTCGGCGACGGCGTTGAGGCGCTCGCCGTCGGGTTCGCGACCGAGGAGTCGCTCGGCGAGCCTGGCGACGCACCGGGCGGCGAACATGTCGGTGACCAACACCGTCGGGGTGTCCAGCCAGTCGCGCACCCGCGCGATCACCTGGGTGGCCAGCACGGAATCCCCACCGAGGGAGAAGAAGTCGTCGTCGACACCCACGCGGACGTCGTCGTCGACGTCGAGCACGTCTTCGACGATCGCCACCAGCGCGGACTCCAATGGGGTGGCCGGCGCCCGATACTCCTGTGCGGCGGGCGGTTCCACGTCGGCCAGCAGGCGCGCCACGGCCTTGCGGTCGATCTTGCCGTTGACGGTGAACGGGACACGGTCGGCGACCGCGATGATCTTCGGAATCATGTGGGCGGGAACGAGATCGGTCATGGCCGCGGTGACCGCCCGCGCATCGACCGCGGGATCGTCGGTGCGCACCAGAGCCGCCAGCACGTCGCGCTCACCGGGAATGACGGCTGCCACCGCGGCGTCGATTCCGGCGACCCGCTTGAGGGCGGCCTCGACCTCGCCGAGTTCGATGCGGTATCCGCTGATCTTGACCCGGTGGTCGACACGGCCGACGAACTCCAGTGTCCCGTCGGGAAGGTAGCGAACGAGATCGCCGGTGCGGTACCAGGTTCGGCCGTCGTGCTCAACGAACTTCTCGGCGGTCAGGTCGGGTCGCCCGCGGTAACCGCGGGCGATGCCGCGGCCGGTGAACCACAGTTCGCCGGGGACCCAGTCGGGGCAGTCCGACCCGTCGGCGGCCACCACGCGGCAGGCGTTGTTCGGGAAGGGCGTGCCGTAAGGCACCGATGTCCAGTGCGCGGGCGGATCACCGACCTCACAGATCGTTCCGTGCACAGCGGTTTCGGTCGCGCCGCCCAAACCGGCGGCGCGGACGTCCGGGGCCGAGTTGCGCAGGGCCCGAATCAGTTCCGGGCGCACCCAGTCGCCACCGAGCAGGACCACCCGCAGGCTGCTCAGCCGGTCGCCACCGACCTCAAGCAGCATGTCGAGCCATCCGGGCATCCAGTTCAGGAACGTCACGCCGTGCTGCTGGATCAACCGCGCCCAGGTGTCCGGATCGCGGCGCTGATCCTCGTCGACCACCACGACCGCGCCGCCCGCGCGCAGCAGCGCGAAGATCTCGAGCACCGACATGTCGGCTTCCAGCGAGGCCAGCGCCAGGCTGCGATCACCCCGGTGCAGGCCGAAACGGTCGGAGACGAACTCGATGGTGTTCATCACCGCGTCGTGGGTGAGCTCCACCCCCTTGGGTTCACCGGTCGAACCCGAGGTGAACAGCACGTAGGCAAGCGAATTCGGGTCCGTCCGGGCGGGCTGCACGTCGGAGGTGTCGCGGGTGATCGCGTCGGCGACGGTGATGACCGGCACGCCGGTGTGGTTCGTCCCCGTGTGGTTCGCCCCGGCGCCACCGCACACGAGGACCGCGGCCACCGCACTCGACTCGAGAATCCGCGCGGTGCGCTCGGCGGGCTGGTCCGCGCCGATCGGAAGGTAGGCGGCACCCGCCGCGAGGATGCCGAGCACGGCGGGGATCTGTTCGGCGCACTTGGGGCCGATCAGCGCGACGAGGTCGCCGGGGCGAACGCCGTTGTCGCGCAACGTCCCCGACACCCCCAGGGTCCTGTCGCGAAGTTCGGCGTAGGTCAGGTCGCCGTCGCGGCTGAACACCGCCGGCGCGTCGGGGTCCGCGAGCGCTTGGGTGAAGAACCCGTCGTGGATCGCCTCGCCGCTCGGCGGCGCCGTCGTGCTGTTGACCGCCCGCCGCACGGCTCGCTGCGTCTCGGGCACCGCGGGCGGATCGGGAGCGTCCCACGCGGCGTCGTCGGTCGCGAGCCGGGTCAGCTCGGTGAGGTGGTAGGCGAACATCGCGTCGGCGACACCGGGCCGGAACGCGTCGACGCGCACATCCCAGTTGATCATCAGACCGTCGGCGAGCGGGGTCGCCTGCGCGTCGATGAGCACCTGCGGGCCCTGCGAGATCGTCCACACCGGAGCCCCGAACTGGTCGGTGACTTCGCCGGCGAACAGGTCGCCCAGTCCCAGCGCGCTGGTGTAGACGATCGGCGCCAGCACCTGGTTGCCGCGGTGGCGCCCGAGGTCGCGCAGCACCGACAGGCCCGAGTATCGCGAATGCCGTGCGGTGTGGTGCAGCGTCTCCTGCACGGCGCGCGCCCGCTGCGCGGGCGTGCGGGCTTCGGTGAGGTCGATGTCGAGCATCAACGACGACGTGAAGCAGCCCACGAGTTTCTCGACATCGGGATGGAACGGCTCACGGCCGAACATCGGCAGGTTCAGCAGGAACCGCGAACCGCTCGACCAGCGTGCCAGCGCATGGGAATACGACGCCGCGACGGCCATCGCCGGCGTGATGCCACGGCGGTGCGCGGCGGCGAACAACGCGTCGCGCGTCGGGACGTCGAAGATGTGCCACAGCCGGACGCTGCGCCGGGGGTCGTCCTGTTCGGCGGGCGGAATCAGCGGCAGCGCGGGCGATTCGGGAAGTTCGGGGATGCGCTCGGCCCACCACCGCACATCCTCGTCGGAGGGCCCCGGATCGGACGCGGCCAGGGCGGCGCGGTACTCCCGATAGGTGTATCCCAGGTCGGGAAGGTCGCCGCCGCGGTAGAACACCGCGAGGTCGGCCATGAACTTGCGGTAGCTCACCGCGTCGGCGGCGTTCATGTCCATGTCGACGTGCAGCCGGGTACGACCGTCGGGACGCAGCGACAGGCTCAACTCGAGCACGTCGCCGTCGAGGATCTGATGCGACTTCTCGTGCCGGATGGTTTCGAGGCGCTGCTCGGCCTCCGCGGCGTCCAGGTCGCGCAGATCGTGGACCGTCACCGGTAGACCCCGGTCACCGATCCGCTGGGTGCCGTCGGGAAGGATCTCCACGCGCAACATCGGATGGCGCGCAACGAGTTTCGTCGCCGCATCCTGCAGGCGCTCGGGGTCGACGCCGGCGCCGTCGAACTCGACGTACAGGTGCGCGGCCACCCCGCCGAGTTGCTGATCGTCGTTGCGGCCCAACCACATCGCGTGCTGCATCGGCGCCAACGGGAAGGGTTCGTTCTCGTCGCCGGCCGGCGCGGTGTGCGCCGCCGGCTCGGCTTCGCCGCCACCGGACCGCTCGGCGACCAGCGCCGACCACGCCGCCACGGTGGGGTTCTCCGCGAGGGCGGCGAAGTTGATGTCCATGCCCTGCTTGCGCCACCGGCCCGACAGCGACATCATGCGGATCGAGTCGAGTCCGGAGGCGATCAGGTCGGCGTTCGGGTCGACCTCGTCCGGACTCACCCCGAGGAGCTCGGCGACCTCCTCGCAGACGGTGCGATCGGTCGTTCGCTCGGTCCCTCGCCCGGTCAGCGAACCAGTCTCACCCACACCCACGACGCGTCCTCCGGATTAGTACAGGCTGCCCTAACTAACGCGGGGCACGCTACCTTATATTCGACGCACCGAACACACCTACCCCAAGGGGTCGCATCCTTTATGAGCACCGGTTTCGAGCAGCGCCCACAACAAGATCAGCCCCTTGGGGGCGGCGGGCTCGGCGACCTCGGAACGGGTTTCGTACCCTTCCCCGCAGACCGCGCCGACGAGTACCGCCGCGCGGGTTACTGGACCGACGAACCACTCGAGTCGATCCTGACCGATGCGGTCGCGGCGTGGCCCGATCGGACTGCGGTGATCGACAACCAGGTCAGCTACACGTTCGCCGAACTCGATGCCCGCGCCGAGCGGATCGCGGCGGCGCTGGCCGATCGCGGCATCGCTCCCGGGGACCGCATGCTTCTACAGCTCCCGAACACCTGCGAATTCGCCGTGGCCCTGTTCGGTGTGCTGCGGGCGGGCGTCGTCCCCGTGATGTGCCTGCCGGGGCACAGGTCGGCGGAGCTGAACCATTTCGCCGCGGTCAGCGGCGCGGTGGGCCTGATCGTGCCCGATTCGGTCGGCGGCTTCGAGTACCGCGAACTCGCCGACGAACTCGTCAGCAACAATCCGGCGCTGCAGCACGTGTTCGTCCACGGAGACCCGGGACGCTTCCAATCCTGGTCCGCGCTGGCCGATTTCGATGGTCCACTGTCCGAGCGGGCACCGTTCGATCCCGATGCGCCTGCCCTCCTTCTGGTGTCGGGGGGCACCACGGGTCTGCCGAAGCTCATCGCCCGGACCCACAACGACTACCTCTACACCGCGAGGGCGAGCGCCCAGGAGTGCCACCTCACCGGCGACGACGTCTATCTCGTGGTGTTGCCCGCCGGACACAATTTCCCGCTGGCGTGCCCGGGCCTGCTCGGGTCGATGACCGTCGGCGCGACGTCGGTCTTCACCACCGACGCGAGCCCGGAGGCCGCGTTCGCGCTGATCGACCGGCACAATGTCACGGTCACCGCGCTGGTCAACGCGCTGGCCAAGGTATGGACCCAGGCCTGCGAGTGGGAGCCGGTGCTGCCGACGGGGCTGCGGCTCGTCCAGGTCGGCGGTTCCCGGATGACACCGCAGGAGGCCGAGTACATCCTGTCGGGCCTCACGCCGGGGCTGCAGCAGATCTTCGGGATGGCCGAGGGCATGCTGAACTTCACCCGGCCCGGCGATCCCGTCGACGTCGTGGTCAACACCCAGGGCAGACCGATGTCGGCGCACGACGAGATGCGCGTGGTCGACGAGTCCGGCGCGGAGGTGGCGCCCGGCGAGGAGGGCGAGCTGCTGGTACGCGGCCCCTACACGCTCAACGGCTACTACCGCGCCGAGGAGGCCAACGCCCGTTCGTTCACCCCGGACGGCTTCTACCGCAGCGGCGACCGCGTACGCATCTTCGCCGACGGTCCGCGCGCCGGCTACGTCGAGGTGACCGGCCGCATCAAGGACGTCATCCACCGCGGCGGCGAGACGGTGTCGGCGTCGGACCTCGAGGAGCATCTGTTCGCCCACCCGGCGGTCTACGCCGCGGCGGCGGTGGCCCTGCCCGATGAGTTCGTCGGCGAAAAGATCTGCGCCGCTGTTGTTTTCAAGGGCGCCCCGATCACCCTGGCCGAGCTCAACGAGTTCCTCGACGAGCGGGGCGTGTCGGCGCACTGCAGGCCCGACGTGCTGGCGCCGCTGCCCACGCTGCCCAAGACCGCCGTCGGCAAGGTCGACAAGAAGAAGGTCGTCACGCAATTGATGTCCTGAAGTCACCGCCGAAACTGAAGCTCTGCGTCAAACGTCGGCCTTCGGTTCAGGGGGTCGATGCAACAGCACTCGTTTTGATTGAGGAGTGTTGTTGTGCCGCTTCCACCTCTTGCCTTTGTTGTGCGCGAGTTT
>NZ_BCTA01000061.1 GCF_001570485.1 Mycolicibacterium novocastrense | reverse complement strand
CAACTCCCGACGCATCGACCGCGGATGCGGGTAACCACTAGGCATGAGCAACCTCCAAATCCAGGGATGTTGCACTGACCGTATGAATCTGCGACGCCGAATGTGTGCGGGTAATCCACGTTCGACGCAAGAAAGGTCAAGCGTTCAGCGCGACGCGTTGAACGCCCGCAGCGACTCGACCTGCGCGGCATCCAGCGACGGGCGCACCGCCTCGCGTGCGGCCGCGACGTCCGCGGCGGTGACGTCGGCGGCGTCGATCGAGCGCCGCATCGCGGTCAGCGCGGCCTCGCGCAGAAGCGCGACACAGTCGGCGGCGCTGTAGCCGTCGAGATCCGCCGCCAGCGCGTCGAGGTCGACGGCCTGCTCACCCTGTGAGGCCAGCGGAACGGACTTGCCCGCCGTCCGCAGGATCTCGCGACGGGCCTCGGCGTCGGGCGGTTCGACGAATACCAGCTTCTCCAACCGGCCGGGACGCAGCAGTGCCGGATCGATCAGATCGGGCCGGTTCGTCGCGCCGACCACGACCACGTCGCGCAGCGGTTCGATGCCGTCGAGTTCGGTCAGCAGCGCGGCCACGACGCGGTCGGTGACGCCCGAGTCGAAGCTCTGACCGCGCCGCGGCGCGAGCGCATCGATCTCGTCGAGAAACACCAGCGACGGCGCCGAGTCGCGGGCGCGCCGGAACAGTTCGCGCACGGCCTTTTCCGACGAGCCGACCCATTTGTCCATCAGTTCGGCGCCCTTGACGGCGTGCACCGACAACCGCCCCGAACTGGCCAGCGCCCGCACCACGAAGGTCTTGCCGCAACCGGGCGGCCCGTAGAGCAGCACACCGCGGGGCGGCGCCACGCCGAGCCGCGCGAAGGTGTCGGGGTGCTGCAGCGGCCACAGCACCGCCTCGGTGAGCGCCTGCTTGGTGTCGGCCATGTCGCCGACGTCGTCGAGCGTCACCGAGCCGACCGACACCTCTTCGGTGGCCGACCGCGACAGCGGGCGGATGACCGTCGTGGCGCCCAGCAGGTCGTCCTGGACCAGGGCGGGCGGCTCACCGTCGGCGCTGGCGCGCGCCGCCGCCCGCAACGCCGCCTCGCGGACCAGCGCGGCCAGATCAGCGACCACGAAACCCGGTGTGCGCTCGGCGATCTCGTCGAGGTTGAGATCCTTGGCCGGCACCTCGCGCAACAGCACCTCGAGCAGCTGCTTGCGGATCGCGCCGTCGGGCAGGCTCAGCCCGAGCTCGCGGTCACACAGGTCGGGTGCACGAAGCCGGGCGTCGACGTTGTCGGGCTGCTGTGACGTCGCGACGAACGCGACACCGCGGGTCGCGACCGCGTTGCGCAGTTCGGTGAGGATCAGCGTGGCCACCGGCTCTGCGTCGGCCGGCAGCAGAGCGTCGATGTCGGTGACCAACAGCACTCCGCCGCCGTCGCGCACGGTGGCCACCGCCGAGGCCACGCTCGCCTTCCGGTCCTCGGCGCGCAGCGAGCCGACCTCCGGTCCGTCGAGTTCGACCAGTCGCCGGTCGGCACAGACGGCGCGCACCAGCGCCGCCTTGCCGACACCGGCGGGGCCCGACACCAGAACACCGAGATTGGCTGTGGCGCCCAGTGTTTCAAGTAGCTCGGGCTGATCGAGCGCGAGCTTGAGCCATTCGGTGAGGCGCTGCGCCTCGGCTTGAGAACCCTTGAGGTCGTCGACGCTCAACGCCGGCTGCGATTTATCCGGTGTGGTCACCACCACCTGACCGGTCGCGGCGTCCGACGCCGGCGCGACGGATTCGGACGGTGCGCCGTCCGCCCAGCAGACCGCCGAATTGGGTTGCACGCTCACGGGTCCGGAGGGGTCGGTGCCGGTGACCGTCAACAATTCGGATGTCCAGGTGATGCCGACCGACGAGGCAAGCGCCGCGGTTGCGCGCGAGGACGGTATGTCGGGCCCCAGCTCCCGAGGCAGCAGCGACACCGTGTCGCCGACCGTCATCACCTTGCCCAGCAACGCTTGTCGCAGCGTGGCCGGCGAAATCGACTGGATGGCCAGCCGGGAGCCGGACAACGTCACCGACCGCGCGCCGTAAACCGTCACGGGTGCGACGAGAACGGTGGTGTCCTCCCGCAGCCCGGCATTCGACAGCGTGACGTCGTCGAGCAGCGCGGTGCCCGCGGGAACACCGGCAGGCGCCTCGGCGGCCACCGCGGCGGTGGTGCGCGAACCCGTCAGCGACACCGCATCCCACTCGCGAATACCCAGCGCGGCAATGGCTTCCGGATGCAGGCGAACCACACCCCTGCGTGAGTCGAGCGCCGAGGTGTTCAACCGCGCGGTCAGCGTGAGATGTGCGCGGGGAGCCGGCCGGTCGGCCTGCAGTTCAGTCATGTCGAGAGCCGGGTCGGCGCAGGCCCAGGCGCATCACCGACCGGCGGTGTGGCTGGGCCCGGCGGATGGCCCGGCGGGCGGCGCGCTGCTGGCGTGGTTTGTCATCCCAGACCTCGGGGTGCGCGGCCAAAAACCGGCGGGTGCGGATGGCGAACGGGATGTGCAGGACGTAAGCGGCGATAATGATCAGGATCACCAAGTAGCCGTAAAGGATCGCGGCGGCGACGCCGATCGCCACGAGCGCCAGCAGCGGCGCGACCATGTTGGGCGGCACCGAGAACGTGTGGATCTTGCGCATCGGGATCGTGCTGACCACCAGCACCGAGACGCCGAGCATCCAGATCACGACGGCGGGTTCGGAGGTCCACCAGCCGTCGCCGAACTGCATTTTGGCGGCCAGCGGACCGATCGCGCCGATCGCGCCCGCCGGGGCGGGCATGCCGACGAAGTACTTCTTCTCGTAGTCCGGTTTGTCGACATCGAGCATCGCGTTGAATCGGGCCAGGCGCAGTACGATGCACACCGCGTACACCAGCACCACGATCCAGCCGACCTCGGACTTGGACAACAGCGTCCCGTAGACGATGAAAGCCGGTGCGACGCCGAAGTTCACGGCATCGGCGAGCGAATCGATCTCCTCGCCCATCCGTGACGTCGCCCCCAGTGCGCGCGCGATGCGGCCGTCGAGCGCATCCAGTATCGCGGCGACCGCCAGGAACGCCATCGCCTCGGTCGGCCGGTCGTCCAGCGCCATCTTGACCGCGCTCAGCCCGAGACAGATTGCGGCGACCGTCATCGCGCTGGGCAGGATGCGCAGGCTGACGACGGAGCGCTTGATGCGGGGCCGGATCATGCCGGAGCCGCCCGGCCGGCGATATCGGGCTCCAGCTCGGCCAATACCGTCTCACCCGCCAACGCGCGCTGGCCCACCGTCACCAGGATGCGCGAGCCGGCAGGCAGGTATGTGTCCAACCGCGACCCGTAGCGGATCAGCCCGTACGTCTGCCCGATCGCGAGTTCGTCGCCGACCTGCGCCTCGCACACGATGCGACGCGCCACCAGACCGGCGATCTGTACGGCGATCACCTCGACGCCGTCGGCGGCGCGGATCAGCACGCTGTTTCGTTCGTTGTCCTCGCTGGCGGCTTCCAGCTCAGCCGAGCCGAACAAGCCCGGGCGATGCTCGACCGCGACGACCTCACCACTGATCGGGGCCCGCTGCACGTGAGCGTCGAAGACCGACAAGAAGATGCTGATGCGGGGCAATGGTGTTGGGGGTAAACCGAGTTCGGCCGGCGGCGCGGCTTCCTCGATCAGGCAGATCAATCCGTCGGCGGGGGCGACGACCAGGCCCGGCCTGGTGGGCGGTACGCGCGGCGGGTGGCGGAAGAACGCCGCGTTGGCCGCGGCCGACGCGAGCCCGGCGCCGCGTAGCCACCGGTTCCTGCTCCCGAGAGCGGCCAGCGCCAGGCTTGCGCCGACGAAGGGCAGCCCCGCCGGATGCATCGGCGGGATCGTGGTACGGGCCAGCGCCAAAAGCCGCGCGGGGCCGGATTTCAGGTCGGGGCGTCTGGCCATCGTCCCGCGATTCTACGGGCCGGGGCTCAATCGAGGCATGCGCCGCCTCGGCGCGGAGATTGCGGGGGTCAGGTCAGGTCCCACACCTGAACCGTCGACCCGGCCGGGAGTGCGTCGACATCCTCGGCGATCTCCAGCAGACAGTTCGCCGAGGCCAGCCACCTCAGGTGGTGCGAGGCGGGCGGGCCGTAGCTGGTCACCGTGCCAGCGGCGGCATCCAGCACGCCGCGGCGGAACTGGCGTTTCCCGCGTGGCGAGGTGAGGTCCTCGGTCAGCACGGCCGAGCGGCGGGGCCGGGCGGGGTTGGGCAGCCCCATCGCGGCGCGCAGCGGCGCCCGCAGGAACACTTCGAACGACACGAGCGCGCTGACCGGGTTGCCGGGCAGGGTCACGATCGGAACGCCGTCGACGACGCCGCAACCCTGCGGCATGCCCGGTTGCATGGCGACCTTGACGAACTCGACGCCTCCCGCGAGTGCGTCCTTGACGACTTCGTACGCACCCGCGCTCACCCCGCCCGTCGTGATGATCAGGTCGGCGTCACCGGTGTGCTCCGCCAGGGCCGCGCGGAAGGATGCGACGTCGTCGCCGGTCATGGGGGAGGCCACCACGTCGGCACCGGCGTCGCGCAGCGCCGCCGCGAGCATCACCGCGTTCGATTCGTAGATCTGACCGGGTGCCAGCGGTGTGCCGGGCGCGACGAGTTCGGTGCCGGTCGACATCACCAGCACGCGCTGGCGCGGTATCACGGTCAGCTCGGCAAGGCCCAGTGCGGCGGCCAATCCGAGTGCGGCCGGTGCGACGACCTGCCCGCCGCGCAGCACGGCCGTACCGGCCGTGACGTCCTCACCGGCGCGCCGGATGTGCTGGGCGTCTCTGGCGGCCGAGCGGATCTCCACGGTGTCGACCGCCGCATTCGTCGCCTCCACCGGCACCACCGCCGTCGCACCCGCCGGAAGCATCGCGCCGGTCATGATCCGGTGCGCCGTACCGGGTTTCAGTGTCAGAAGGTCGGTGCGGCCGGCGGGGATGTCCTCGGCCACGGGCAGCCGGACCGGGTTTTCGGGCGTGGCCGACGCCACGTCGTCGACCATGACGGCGTACCCGTCCATCGCGGAGTTGTCGAAGCCGGGCAGCGACAGCGGCGCGACGACGTCTTGCGCCAACACCAGGCCCAGCGCGTCGGCGATGGGCACGGCGACCGGTGAGCGGGCGGTGATCAACGCGGCGACCACGCGCTGATGTTCCTCGACGGTTCGCATCAGACGGGGTACGTGACGCCGGTCAGTTCCTCGGACATGTTCCACAACCGGCGCTGAATGTCTTGGTCGCGCGATTGTGCGCTCGAGGCAACGAGTTTCGGATGGCCCTTCACCTCGCCGATCCCGTCGGGGCCGTAGTACTGGCCACCCTGCGCATTCGGGTCGGTGGCCGCGCGAAGCGTCGGCAGCGCACCCTTGTCTGCGGGCTGGGTGAAGATCTTCCACACGATGTCCGGTACGAAAACCGGTATGTAGCGCATCAATTCGGTGTCTGAGAAGCCGGGGTGGGCGGCGGTCGCGATGGTCGGAGCGCCAGCGGCCGCCAGGCGCCGCTGCAGTTCGAAGGTGAACAGCAGGTTGGCCAGCTTGGACTGTCCATAGGCTTGCACCCTGTTGTATCCGGTCTCGAAGTGGGGGTCCTCGAAGCGGATTCGGGCCATGATCCGGTGGCCGACGCTGCTGACCGTCACGACACGTGACCCCTCGACGCTGCGCAGGTTGTCCAGCAGCAGGCCCGTCAACGCGAAGTGGCCGAGGTGGTTGGTGCCGAACTGCATCTCGAAACCGTCTTCGGTGGTCTCGCGGGTCGGCACGTACATCACGCCCGCATTGTTGATCAGCAGATCGATACGCGGGTGCGCGGCGCGCAGGTCGTCGGCGGCCCTGCGCACGCTGTCCAGCGAGGACAGGTCGAGTGCCTGCACGCTGACCGCGGTCTCGGGGTTCGACCTTTTGATGCGGTCGAGAGCCTCGTTGCCCTTGTCGAGGTTGCGCACCGCGAGCACCACCGTGGCGCCCGCGCCGGCCAGGGCGGCCGCGGTGTCATAACCGAGCCCGCTGTTCGCGCCGGTCACGATCGCGGTCCGCCCGGACTGGTCCGGAATGTCGGCCACGGTCCATTTGCTGCCCATGACGATCAACATACTCAGCGGCCGATGGGCTCGCGGTTACCTAGGCTGACCCCTGATGACCGATCTCGTGGATTTCTCGGACCCCGCGAACAAGCCGAGTCGCAAGGCCCCGCTGGTATGGGCGATCGGCGCGGCGATCCCGTGGTCGTTCCTGGTGCTCGGCCAACTGGTGTGGTACGCGGTCGACCCGCGCCCGTGGTGGGTGCATGCGCTCGCGGCGCTGGGCACGCTGCTCGGCATCCTGCTGTTCGTCGTCGTCGTCCCGTGGTGGCGCTACCGGGTGCACCGGTGGGCCATCGATCCGCGCGCGGTGTACACCCGCACCGGTTGGCTGACTCAGGAGCGCCGCATCGCGCCGATCTCGCGCGTGCAAACCGTCGACACCGAACGCGGTCCGCTGGACCGGTTGTTCGGGCTCGCCAACGTGACGGTGACGACCGCGTCGTCGGCGGGCGCGGTCCGCATCATCGCGCTGGACACCGAGGTGGCCGACGCGGTCGTCGCCCGGCTCACCGACATCGCCGCGCTGGGAACCGAGGACGCGACGTGACAGACGTCGGTTGGGCACAGCCCCCTGCCGAGCAGTGGCAGCGTCTGAGCCCCCGGATGCTGTTGGTGCACCCCGTGCACGAGGTGGTGCGCCAGATTCCGGTGATCGCAGGGACGCTGGTGCTCGGGACGGCGACCGGCAACCCGCTTCTGGCCGTTGCGGTATTGGGGATCACCGTCGCCGTCGGCCTGGCCCGCTGGTTCACCACCACCTACCGCGTCGGGCCGAGCGACGTGCAGTTGCGCACCGGTGTGTTGCAACGCAAGGTGCTCTCGGTGCCGCGCAACAGGATTCGGTCGGTATCCACCGACGCCCGACTGCTGCACCGGTTGCTGGGTCTGACGGTGCTGCGGGTCAGCACCGGCCAGGAGGCCAGGGGCGACGCCGCATTCGCGCTCGACGCCGTGCCCACCGACCAGGTCGGCAGGCTGCGCGCACTATTGCTGGCCGAATCCCTTGCGGCAGAGGAGGACAAGCCATCGGCGCCCGGTCGCGTGCTTGCGCGGTGGACGCCGTCGTGGTTGCGCTACAGCCCGCTGAGCTTCACCGGGCTGGCGATGATCGCCGCCGCGGTCGGCGTGGTGTATCAGGTGGGCGTCGACACCGGCGTGCACGAATCGGGCCTGGCCCAGTCGTGGCTCGACACGGCCAGGGGTCTCGGGGCGGCGGCGGGCATCGCGCTGGGGGCGACGGTACTGCTGCTGGCCTCCGTCGTGCTCTCGGTGCTGCAGTCGTTGTTGACCTACGGCAACCTCGAACTGCGACGCGACTTCGAGGTGCTGCATCTGAAGTACGGGCTGATTCGCATCCGCGAACACACTTTCGACATGCGCCGCCTGCGCGGGGGCACGCTGCGGGAACCGTTGCTGGTGAGGCTGTTCGGCGGCGCCCGCCTCGACGCCGTGATGACCGGCGTCGGCGGCGAGGGTGAATCGTCGTTGTTGTTGCCGCCCTGTCCCAAGCGCACCGCCGACGAAGTCCTGACGGGTCTGATCGAGCGCCCCGACGCGGTGACCGGGCCGCTTCGCGCACACGGCCCGGTCGCCTCTCGAAGGCGCTGGACCCGGGCGATGGCGCTGCCCGCTGCGGTGGCGGTGGCGCTGCTGGTGGCGCCGACCCTGGTCGCGTCGCCGCCGCTATGGGTGTGGGTGCTCTGGCTCCTGCTCACCGGGTGTTGCGCGCTGCTCGCGTTCGACCGCGCACGGTCGTTGGGGCACCGCGTTGGCGACGGTTGGTTCGTCGCGCGCACGGGGAGCCTGCAGCGCCGCCGCGACTGCATCGACGTCTCGGGCATCATCGGCTGGACCGTGCGGCAGACCTGGATGCAGCGGCGTGCGGGGGTGGCGACACTGGTGGCGGCGACGGCCGCCGGGGTCAAGCACTATCAGGTGATCGATGTACCCGCCGCACTGGCATGGTCGACCGTGGCGGAGGCGTCGCCGTGGGTGGCCGACACGGCTTGGATGCGACGATAACCGGACCCCTGGGCTCGCAGGACCCGCCACATGAACGAGGGTGAGAAGAGTTTCGCCGGCGGATCCACCATGCCGAGCACGCGCAGGAATCGCAGCGTGACGGCCTCGTCCGTCTCGCATGCCGTCAACACGCGGTCCAGGTAGGCGTTGCTGAGCCGTATCGACAGCGGCGCAGTCCCTTCGACTTCGGGCAACGCCAGATCCGATCCGACGGCGGTCTGCCACGCGATGCGGATCGGCTTGACGCTGGATCGGAAGAAGCGGCGGGCCAGATCGTCGTTGCCGTGCCGCAGGCAGTCTCGCAGCACGGTCGCCTCGACGGCCGCGACGGTCATGCCCTGTCCGTAGATCGGATTGAAGCTGCAAACCGCGTCGCCGAGCACCAGCAACCCGTCGGGTAACCGGCGCAGCTTGTCGTAGCGGCGCCAGCGGTTGGACGGCACCCGGTAGTTCACCACCGGCCCAAGGGGTTCGGCGTTCGCGAGGGCGGCTAACACATTTGCCGGCACGAAATCGGCTACGAAATCGCGCATTTCATCGGCCGTGTCCGGCACCTCGTGGCCCGCCATGGCTCCGATCGCGAACATCGTCGCGTCGTCCTCGTAGCACGCGGCCGCGAACATCCGGGGCCTGCCGTGCTCCGGCATGATCGCGATGAAGTGCTCCGCGATCGCGCCCGGCCTGATGCGCACCGGCTGGCAGGCATAAGTCAACCGCACAACCACTTCGTCCACCGGCGGCCGGTCATAGCCCAACTGCTCGAGGAACAACGGTGTGCGGGAGCCACGCCCGGTCGCGTCGACGACCAGGTCGGCGTCGAGCATCGACACCTCGCGGGTGTCACGGTCGATCACGTCAACACCCATGACCCGGCTACGGTCGGCGGTCGCCGACAGAGAGACCACGTCGTGGCGCTCCAGGATCGTCACGTTGGGAACGTCGCGCATGCGCCGCAGCACATGCCAATCCAGAAACGGCCGGCTCTGGAAGTAGAACGGCATCGAGTCGGGAGACGGGCATCGGCCAGATTGCACGAGCCGGTGACCACCGGGAGAGACGTAGAGCTTGGAGAAGTCGCCGTCCCACTTGACTGCGCCGTCCGCGACGAGTTCGTCGAGGATGCCAGGCAACAACTCCTCGAGCACCTGTGCTCCGCGCGCGAGCAGGGCGTGGATCAGCCTGCCCTGAGGGACTCCACGCCTGGGCGTCGGTTCGGTGGGCAGGGCATCTCGCTCTACCACGGTGACGGTCCGGTAGCTGTCCGCGAGCACTCTGGCGGCGAGCAGGCCCGCCATGCTCGCGCCGAGGACCACCGCTCGTTCGCCTACGACTGGCATCGCCCACCCCTCACCTCGAAATCTGTGGCCGTTATCGGCCCTGGTAAGGGATAGTTTTCGACGAGCGCCGACGGCGCACTAGCGTAGGCGACTACTCGAATTCGCGCGGCCTCCCCGATTTGCGCTGACGCATGCGCCGTTTACTGTCGGGCCATGGCTATCGGTGGGGTGCTGTTCGACATCGATGGCGTGCTGGTGACCTCGTGGCGCCCGATCGAAGGTGCGGCCCAGACCGTCGCGACGTTGACCGACAACCAGATTGCCTGCGCCTACCTGACCAATACGACGACCAAGACCCGCGTGCAGATCGCCGAACTGCTTTCCGCAGCGGGGATGGCCGTCCGCCCCGATGAGGTCATCACCGCCGCGGTGCTGACCGCGCAATACGTGCGCGACCGGTATCCCGATGCGCGGTGCTTCCTCGTCAACAGCGGGCAGATCGCCGAGGACATGCCCGGCATCGACATCGTCTATTCGCACGAGTACAGCGGTCCGCGCGCACCGGAGACCCCGGACGTCATCCTGCTTGGCGGTGCGGGCCCGGAGTACAGCCACCTGACGTTGTCGTGGGTCTACGACTGGATGGCCCACGGCGTGCCGGTGGTCGCGATGCATCGCAGCACCGCATGGACGACGACCGACGGGTTGCGCGTGGACACCGGCATGTACCTGCTCGGCATGGAGGAGACCTCCGGGCGCAAGGCCACCGCGGTCGGCAAGCCCGCCCCCGAGGGCTTCCTCGCCGCGGCGAGGCGGCTCGGGGTCGAACCCGACGAGATGTACATGGTCGGCGACGACCTCAACAACGACGTGCTGGCAGCGCAGGTGGTCGGTATGACCGGCGTGTTGGTGCGTACGGGCAAGTTCCGGCAGGATACGTTGGATCGTTGGGCGGCAGATGAATTCGCGATGCAACCGAATCATGTGATCGACTCCGTGGCCGACCTGCCGCAGCTTCTCGGACTGTAGGGGGCATCGATGTGGGAGCGGGTGCAGCAGATGTTGCTGCAGCGCGGTATCAACACCTACCTGGAGCTGATGCTGTGGATCACGTTGGTCTACATCGTGATCGGAGTCGTGTATGCGGCGTTTCACATCGAGCTGATCGGACAGCTCGAGGCGGCGCTGTCCGGCGACTTCACGATCTTCGCCAACATCGCGGCTCTGGTCGTGGCCGTCGTGCTGTGGCCGCTGCTGCTGATCAGCTCTTGGGTGTGTGGGGTGGCCGGGTGTGGGGTGTTCTGACGATGACTTTTCGGGCCCGCCGCGGTCTGTATCGACATGACAGAACAACGCGTCCACGCGACCACAACCGTCAACGCCCCGATCGAGACCGTGTTCGAGGTGCTCGCCGACCCGTCGACGCACCAGGCGATCGACGGCACCGGATGGGTACGCGAGCCGCTCGACGGTGAACGCCTGACCGGGGTCGGCCAGGTGTTCCGGATGGGCATGTACCACGACAACCATCCCGAGAAGTACTACGAGATGGCCAACCGGGTCGAGGTTCTCGACCGGCCGCGTGCCATCGCCTGGCAGCCGGGCCAGGGTCCCGAGCAGCGCGGTTATCTGATGAATGGCACCGAGCTGCAATGGGGCGGCTGGATCTGGCGATACGACCTCGAAGCTTCGGGGCCGGCGCAGACGGCGGTCACGCTGACCTACGACTGGTCGAACGTGGCGCCGCACATGCGCGACATCGAGTTCCCGCCGTTCGAGCCGCAGCACCTCGACAACTCGCTGAAGAACCTCGCTTCGATCGCCGAGGCGCGCGGCTAGGCCCACACGGGGTGGCTAGGACTGCAGCTTGCGTACCGCCTCGATGCGGGCGCGTAGCTGATCGGTCGTCGCCGCCGCGACCGCCGGGCCGCCGCAGATCCGGCGCAGTTCCTTGTGGATCCAGCCGTGCGGTTTGCCGGTGCGGTGATGTGCGATGGACACCAGCGTGTTGAGTTCCTTGCGCAGTTCGCGCAGTTGGCCGTGCGTGGAGACCCGCGGCACCTCACCGGAGGCGGTCTGACGGGTCAGTTGCTGTTCCTGCCTGTGCCGCAACAGGTCCCGCATCTGGTCGGGGGCGAGCAGGCCGGGAATGCCGAGGTAGTCGGCCTCGTCCTCGCTGCCGACGGCCGCCGCGGTGCCGAACGAGGAGCCGTCGAAGATCACCTGGTCGAGCTCGGCGTCGGCACCCAGCATCTCGAAGCCGTTGTCGGGCTCGCCCGGCTCGTCCTTCTTCTTGTTGGCGTCCTCGAGGGCCGCGTCGTCCCACTCGCCCTGCGACTCGCGGTGCGGTTTGCCGAGCACGTGGTCGCGCTGTGCCTCCATCTCGCTGGCCAGGTCGAGCAGCGCGGGCACCGACGGCAGGAAGATGCTTGCGGTCTCTCCGGGCCGCCGGGAGCGGACGTAGCGGCCGATCGCCTGGGCGAAGAACAGCGGGGTGGACGCGGATGTCGCGTATACGCCGACGGCCAGGCGGGGCACGTCGACGCCCTCGGAGACCATGCGCACCGCGACCAGCCAACGACTCGTGCCCGCCGCGTATTCGGCGATGCGGTCCGAGGAACCGGGGTCGTCGGACAGGACGAGCGTCGGCGCCTCGCCGGTCAGCGTCGTCAACACCTTGGCGTAGGCGCGGGCGGCCTTCTGGTCCGACGCGATCACCATCGCGCCCGCGTCGGGCACCCCGCCGTTGCGCAGCTGGCTGAGCCGGGTGTCGGCGGCCTGCAGCACCGCCGGGATCCACTCGCCGTTCGGGTCGAGTACCGTGCGCCAGGCCCGCGCGGTCTGCTCGGCGTTGAGCGGTTCGCCGAGCCGCGCCGAGTACTCCTCACCGGCACTGGTACGCCAGCGGGCCTCGCCGGAATAGGCCATGAACACCACGGGCCGCACCACGCCGTCGGCCAGCGCGTCGGAGTACCCGTAGACGTGATCGGCGCGCGAGCGCATCACCCCGGTGCCGTCGGGTTCGTAGGTGACGAACGGGATCGGGCTGTCGTCGCTGCGGAACGGGGTGCCGGTCAGCGCCAGTCGGCGGGTGGCGTCGTTGAACGCCTCGCGCATCGCCTCGCCCCAACTCTTCGCATCGCCGCCGTGGTGGATCTCGTCGAAGATGACAAGGGTGCGGTAGTTCTCGGTGCGCACCCGGTGCCGGGTGGGGTGGCTGGCCACCTGGGCATAGGTGACGACGACGCCGTGGTACTCCGAGGAGTGGTGCGCGGCGCTGTTGGAGAACTTCGGGTCCAGGGACAGGCCGAGCCTGGCGGCGGCCAGCGCCCACTGGATTTTGAGATGCTCGGTCGGCACGACGACGGTGACGCGCTCGACGGTGCCGTCGGCCAACAGCTCGCCGGCCACGCGCAGGGCAAACGTCGTCTTACCCGCACCCGGGGTGGCCACGGCGAGGAAATCGCGCGGTTTGGCGCCAAGATACCGCACCAATGCCCGACGCTGCCAGCCTCGCAAAGCCTGGGTGTCGGGCGCTGTGTCTGCCCGCACCCAAAGACTCCTCACTGATCGGACAGCAGCCTAACGCAACGGATTACGGCCGCGCATCTCTGTGTGGCGTGTCGCCGGACAGCCGGTGTGTCGAGCGTCGCCGGCGGCTGCGATCCACTTCTGAGCACCCAGCGGCCGACGGGGCGTCACGACCCGCAGGGACATGTCCTCCAGCAAACACGGTGCTTGTGGTGGCGCGACGTGGGTACTCTGCGCCAACCATGTCGGCAACCCCCACTGCGCCCAGCGACGACGACATCGATCCGTGCGTTCGTGTCTTCGGTACCCGCGTACACAACCTACGTGGCGTCGACGTCGCCGCACCGCGCGACGCGCTGGTGGCGTTCACCGGTATCTCCGGTTCCGGCAAATCGTCGCTGGCCTTCGGCACCATCTACGCCGAGGCGCAGCGCAGGTACTTCGAGTCGGTCGCCCCGTACGCGCGACGACTGCTGCTGCCGACCGGCGCGCCCAAGGTGGACGACATCACCGGGCTGCCCCCTGCCGTGGCGTTGCAGCAGCGCAGGGGGGCGGCCACGTCACGATCCACGGTCGGCACCGTCACCACCCTGTCCAACCTCCTGAGGATGCTGTTCTCCCGCGCCGGGACGTATCCGCGCGGCGCCACCGAACGACTCGACTCCGACGCGTTCTCCCCGAATACGGCCGTCGGTGCCTGCCCGAAGTGTCACGGCCTCGGCCGGATCCACGAGGTGACCGAGCAGACGCTCGTGCCGGATCCCTCGTTGACCATCCGCGAGGGCGCCGTGGCCGCGTGGCCGGGTGCCTGGCAGGGACAGAACCTGCGCGACATCCTCATCACGCTCGGGTTCGACATCGACAAGCCGTGGCGGAAACTGCCCAAGCGTCAACGTGATTGGATTTTGTTCACCGACGAGCAGCCGACCGTCGAGATCGATCCGAGCCAACATCCGGTCACCGCGGAGTACTACTACAACGGGACCTTCTCCAGTGCCGAACGTCACGTCAGGCACACGTTGGCGAACTCGCAGAGCGCGATGATGCGCCGCCGCGTGCTGCAGTACGTCGACAGCGTGGACTGCGGGTTGTGCCACGGCTCGGGCTTGCGGCCCGAGGCACTGAAGGTGACGTTCGCGGGTCGGACCATCGCCGACTATGTGGCGATGCCGCTGGTCGAACTCGCCGATGCGCTGCGACCGACCGCGTCCCGCACCGATGTCGCCCCCGCCTTCGAGTCGACAGAGTCCGGAGAGCACACCGAGGTTGCCACGATGATCGCCGCCGATCTGGTCGCGCGCATCGGCGTCCTCATCGACCTCGGCCTCGGGTATCTGACGCTGAACCGTCGCACCCCGACCGTGTCGCCGGGTGAACTGCAGCGGCTGCGACTGGCCACGCAGTTGCGAGCCGGATTGTTCGGGGTGCTCTACGTGCTGGACGAGCCGTCGGCCGGCCTGCACCCCGCCGATGCGGAGCCGCTGCTCGACGTGCTGGATCGCCTTCGGCGAGCCGGCAATTCACTGTTCATCGTCGAACACGACATGGACGTCGTGCGCCGCGCCGACTGGATCGTCGACGTCGGCCCCGGCGCGGGCGAGCTCGGAGGGCGGGTGCTCTACAGCGGGCCCGTCGACGGCCTGAAGGATGTCGACGGGTCGATCACGCGTCGCTACCTGTTCGATGCCGAGGCGCCCGAACCGCGGACCACCCGCGGGCCGTCGGCCTGGCTTCGATTGCGGGGTATCGGTTTTCACAACCTGCGCGGCGTGGACGTGGACCTGCCGCTGGGCGTCTACACCGCGGTCACCGGCGTCTCCGGCTCGGGGAAGTCGACGCTCGTGGTCAAGGTGCTCGGTGATGTGGTGAACCGTCATCTGGGCCGCGCCGTGGGCCTGGCCGAAAGTGACAGCGACAGCGATGATTCCGACGCCGAGGTTGTCGATCTCGATCGCGACGCCAGCATCGGGGTGACGGCCGAGGGCGTCGATGCGATCGATCGACTGGTCGCTGTCGACCAGCGGCCGATCGGGCGCACCCCGCGTTCGACCCTGGCGACCTACACCGGCCTGTTCGACGCCGTGCGACGGGAGTTCGCCGCGACCCCGGCGGCGCGTCGCCGGGGCTGGACGGCGGGCCGGTTCTCGTTCAACGTCGCAGAAGGCCGATGCGAGACCTGCCAGGGAGAGGGCTTCGTATCGGTCGAACTGCTGTTCCTGCCAGGCACTTACGCCACCTGCCCGACCTGCGGAGGCGCCCGCTACAACGAAGCCACGCTGCGGGTGCGCTACCGCGACCACACCATCGCCGACGTCCTGGCCATGACCGTCGACGAGGCCGCACAGTTTCTCGGGGACATCGCGGGCGCATCCCGCAGCCTGGCAACGCTGCGGGAGGTCGGGCTGGGATATCTGCGTCTCGGCCAGCCCGCCACCGAACTGTCCGGCGGGGAGGCCCAGCGCATCAAGCTGGCATCGGAACTGCAGCGGCCCCGTCGCGGCCACACGCTCTACGTCCTCGACGAGCCGACGACCGGCCTGCATCCGGCGGATGTGGATCTGCTCGACGGGCAACTGCATCGCCTTGTCGATGCGGGTAACACGGTGGTGGTGGCCGAACACGACATGCGGATGGTCGCCGGGGCGGACTGGGTGATCGACCTCGGACCGGGTGCGGGACACGACGGCGGCCGCGTCGTCGCGGCGGGCACACCGCACAAGGTGAGTCGGGCGAAGGGCAGCCGAACGGCGCCGTATCTGGCCGCGCGGCTGGTCACTCGATGAAGAAGTTGTCGTTGCGGATGAACCACGTCCGGCGCTCGTCGTCGGTCAAGTCGCCCAATGCGGCGAAACCCTCGAAATAATGCTCGCGCGGCGCGCCGGGAGCGAACAGCATCAACAGCGACGTCGGCGCATCGGCCTCGTTGCGGAAGCCGTGGATGCCCCCGGGCGGCACGTAGAAGAAGTCGTTGGGATTGCCGTCGAGCCACTCGGTGCCGTTGTAGAGCCGCACGGTCCCCGACAGCACGAAGAAGGCCTCCGAGATCGCGCGGTGAAAGTGGGGTCCCGGTCCGCCGCCGTTCGGTGCGATGTCGACGCGGTACAGCCCGTAGTCGCCCTCGGTGGCGTTCTGGTCGGCGAGGTAGTGGTACTTCACGAGCCCGAACGAGTCGTAGTCGGCTGGCTCGGTGCCGCGTCGCACCCAGGCGCTGGCCTCCGGTTCAGGCGCGGTGTATCGCGGAGGTGGGTAGGGCGGCACCTGGCGGGGATCGACGAGCGACATCCCTACCCACCCTGCCACTGTCCGACCGTCGTGGATACCGGGTTTGTGATGGCATGACCCCCTCCTCGGTACAGTGTTAACCGGAGCGGGCACTCCGGTTCCTTGCGATATGCGGAACGAACGCCCCATCCCCGAGGTGATGATGTGAGTGCGATCGACCGACCCCTACGCGCCGATGCCCTGCGCAATCGTGCCCGCGTGCTGGAGGTCGCCTACGACGCCTTCGCGGCCGACGGGCTATCGGTGCCCATCGACGAGATCGCCCGCCGCGCCGGCGTCGGCGCCGGAACGGTGTACCGCCACTTCCCGACCAAGGTGGACCTGTACCGCGCGGTCGTCGAGAACCGGATCGAGAGCCTCGTCGCGGAGGGACGGACCCTGACCGAGGGCGTGCCGCCCGGGGAGGCGCTGTTCGTCGTGCTGCGCTCGCTGGTCCTGCACTGGGGAGCGGCCGATCGCGGCCTGAAGGACGCCATCGCGGGGGAGGGTATCGACGTCGCGGAAGTCATCCCGCAGACCGAGCGGACCTTCCTCGAATTCCTCGCCGGCCTGCTGAAGGCGGCCCAGGACGCCGGGACCGCGCGGCGCGACGTCGACGTGCGCGACGTGAAGGCGATCCTCGCCGGTTGCTTCGCGATCCAAGACGCCAGCCCCGAGCAAGCCCAGCGGCTCACCGAGGTGGTGCTGGACGGCCTGCGAGCGGCCTGAACGGGTCGCATGCGATCTTGCACTCGCCATGCCCGAGTGCTAGAAAGGCAGTTGGCACTCGCGACCGGCGAGTGCTAGGTCGGGCCGGTGAGGCAGGGGCCGCACCTGCGGGAGCACACCCCAGCCGTCCGTCGCGGGCACTGCACCCGACCGCAGACGTGCCATCCCCAATCCGGAGGAACACTTCGCAATGGCCAAGACAATTGCGTATGACGAAGAGGCCCGCCGCGGCCTCGAGCGGGGCCTCAACAGCCTCGCCGACGCGGTAAAGGTGACGCTGGGCCCCAAGGGTCGCAACGTCGTCCTGGAGAAGAAGTGGGGCGCCCCCACGATCACCAACGATGGTGTGTCCATCGCCAAGGAGATCGAGCTGGAGGACCCGTACGAGAAGATCGGCGCTGAGCTGGTCAAGGAAGTCGCCAAGAAGACCGACGACGTCGCCGGCGACGGCACCACCACCGCCACCGTGCTGGCCCAGGCGCTCGTGCGCGAGGGTCTGCGCAACGTCGCGGCCGGCGCCAACCCGCTCGGCCTCAAGCGCGGCATCGAGAAGGCCGTCGAGAAGATCACCGAGACGCTGCTGAAGTCGGCCAAGGAGGTCGAGACCAAGGACCAGATCGCCGCCACCGCCGCGATCTCGGCCGGCGACACCCAGATCGGTGAGCTGATCGCCGAGGCCATGGACAAGGTCGGCAACGAGGGTGTCATCACCGTCGAGGAGTCCAACACCTTCGGCCTGCAGCTCGAGCTCACCGAGGGCATGCGCTTCGACAAGGGCTACATCTCGGGTTACTTCGTGACCGACGCCGAGCGTCAGGAAGCGGTCCTCGAGGACCCGTACATCCTGCTCGTGTCGTCCAAGGTGTCGACCGTCAAGGATCTGCTGCCGCTGCTGGAGAAGGTCATCCAGTCCGGCAAGCCGCTGCTGATCATCGCCGAGGACGTCGAGGGCGAGGCCCTGTCCACGCTGGTCGTCAACAAGATCCGCGGCACCTTCAAGTCCGTCGCCGTCAAGGCCCCGGGCTTCGGTGACCGCCGCAAGGCGATGCTGCAGGACATGGCCATCCTCACCGGTGGTCAGGTCATCAGCGAAGAGGTCGGTCTGTCGCTCGAGACCGCCGACGTCTCGCTGCTGGGCAAGGCGCGCAAGGTCGTCGTCACCAAGGACGAGACCACGATCGTCGAGGGCGCCGGTGACTCCGACGCCATCGCCGGCCGCGTGGCTCAGATCCGCGCCGAGATCGAGAACAGCGACAGCGATTACGACCGCGAGAAGCTGCAGGAGCGCCTGGCCAAGCTGGCCGGCGGTGTTGCGGTGATCAAGGCCGGCGCTGCCACCGAGGTCGAGCTCAAGGAGCGCAAGCACCGCATCGAGGACGCCGTCCGCAACGCCAAGGCGGCCGTCGAGGAGGGCATCGTCGCCGGCGGTGGCGTGGCCCTGCTGCAGGCCTCCCCGGCGCTGGACGAGCTCAAGCTGGAGGGCGACGAGTCCACCGGTGCGAACATCGTCCGCGTGGCGCTAGAGGCTCCGCTGAAGCAGATCGCCTTCAACGGTGGCCTGGAGCCCGGCGTGGTGGCCGAGAAGGTCCGCAACTCGGAGAAGGGCGTCGGCCTCAACGCCGCGACCGGCGAGTACGAGGACCTGCTCAAGGCCGGCGTCGCCGACCCGGTCAAGGTGACGCGTTCGGCGCTGCAGAACGCGGCGTCCATCGCGGCGCTGTTCCTGACCACCGAGGCTGTCGTCGCCGACAAGCCGGAGAAGGCGGCCGCTGGTCCGGCCGACCCGACCGGCGGCATGGGCGGCATGGACTTCTAAGTCCCGGTCATTACGGAAAAGCCCGGCTCCTCACAAGGGGGCCGGGCTCTTTCGTTTCCTCGCCGAACGTGGGTTACCCGCACGCGATTTCGCCGCGAACCGTGACACAAGCCCACCCTCGGCGCGGGGTGTGGGCGACGGGGGTCACTCCTTGAGCGGCACGCAGTCGTGCAGGCAGTCCGGGCTCGTCGACGGCGACTCCGGCGTGGCCTTGCGATGCAGTACCGCGCGCGACGGCTGGACCGACAACGCCTCGCCGGCCCGGTGCGCCTGGCCGTCGACGATCAGCGAATATCCACCAGGCTCGCTCGGCGGCCAGACGATGGTGACGTCACCGTGGCGGTCGGTGTTCTCCCGTGTGTGCCGACCGACGGTGCCGACGTCGAACCTGCCGTCGCGCAACACCGGATCGACGGCGACGGTGTGCGCGCGGTAGTCGTCGCCGACGGAGATCAGATAGGCGAAACCGAAGTCGGCCAGTACGTCGGTCAACCGGTCGAGATCCACCTTCACGCTCATAGGGCGAGAATACGTCCGCGCTGCGGCGCGTTAGGTTCGTGTATGCCTTTACCGCAGCCTTCGTCCACCACCACAGCCGTCGTCACCGGGGCTTCGGCGGGCATCGGCGCCGACATCGCCCGCGAGCTGGCCGCGCGTGGCCACGGCGTCACCCTCGTCGCCCGCCGCGAGGACCGGTTGCGGGACCTGGCCACCGAACTCGGCGACACTGTCCGCGCCGAGACCATCGCGTGCGACGTCGCCGACCCCGACGCCCGGGCGGTCCTCTTCGACCAGATCGCCGACCGCGGGCTGACCGTCGACATCCTCGTCAACAACGCGGGGATCGGCACGATCGGATCAGTGACGAAATCGCCTGTGGCCGAGGAGATCGCTCAGGTACGCGTCAACGTCGAGGCCGTCATCGACCTCACCACCCGCGCGGTCCAGCAGATGGTGCCCCGCGGTCGCGGCGCGATCCTCAACGTCGGGTCCACCGCCGGCTATCACGGGTTCCCCGGCCAGGCGGGCTACGCGGGAACGAAGGCGTTCGTCAAGACCTACACCGAAGGTGTGCGGGCCGAACTGGAGGGCACCGGCGTCACCGTCGCGATGCTCGCGCCCGGGCCGGTGCGCACCGAGTTCCTCCGGGCGGCCGGCATGGACGAGCGCGCTTTCGCGGCGGCTTTCCCCAAGTTCATGTGGCTGCCGTCGCGCGAGGTGGCCAGGATCGGCGTCGAGGCGCTCGAACGCGACCGCGGCTCCGTGATCGCCGGACGCCAGAACGTGCTGAGTACCCGCCTGCTACAAGCGTTCCCGCGCCAGTTGCTACTCAGGACGCTCAGCCGTCAGCACCCCGCGCTGCGCCGCGACCGCTCAGCGGTCTGACAGCGGGTCATGCGGTGGGCGCGGGTCGACGGCCCCGGATCAGCTTGCCGGGACGCGCGTCGGTGGGAGTCCCGTTCTCGGCGATGATCTCGCCGGACACCACGGTCGCGACGTATCCCTCGGCGCTTTGGTCCAGACGCCGGCCTCCAGCGGGGAGGTCATAGGCGATCACCGGCCGGTGCAGGCGCAGGGCGTCGTGGTCGATGACGTTGAGGTCGGCCTTGTACCCGACGGCGATCCGGCCGCGATCGGCCAGGCCGGCGACCCGGGCCGGCACCGAGGTCAGTTCGCGCACCGCCTCGGCGACCGCCAGCCGGCCGGCCGCGCGGTCCCGCGACCAGTGCGTCAGCATGTACGTGGGAAAGCTTGCGTCGCAGATCATTCCGTAGTGCGCGCCGCCGTCACCGAGCCCGAGCACCACATCATCGCGACGGATCAGCTCTGCGACCGTGTCCAGGGTTCCGTCGCGGAAGTTGGCCAGCGTCACCAGAAGCATGGCGTGACCGTCGTTGTCGAGCAGCCGGTCGTAGGCCTCCTCGAGCGGGCTCACGCCCCTGGCCCGGGCGCGGCTCGCAATGCTTTCGGACTGCGGCGGTTCGTAGTTCGGTGGATCGCTGAGCGGGAACATCCACTCGAACGCCTGCGCCGCGAACATCAGCGGGTGACCCTCTCCCGCCGGTTGATCCGACAGAATCCGTTGCCGCACCTCGGGTTTACGCATCTCGGCGACACGTTCGGCCAACGGTAAGGAGGCCAGCTCCTGATAGCTCGGGTACATCACGAACGGATTGCCCGACAGTTCCAGGCCCAACACCAACCCGATCGGCCGGGGGAAGATCTGCGCGGTGATCTCGCCGCCGTCGATGTTGGCCTTCTCGACCATGGTCAGCGCGTCGAGGAAGAACGGGTCACCGGCGTTGCCGATCGCCAACGTGAACGTCACGGGCAGGCCGACCTCGGCGGCGACCTCGAACACCGTCCGCAGCACGGGTTCGTAGTCGCCGGCCACCAGATCGGGCACGAACTGGATCAGCCCGCCACCGGCGTCGTCGACTCCGCGGGCGATGGCCTCGATCTCGGCGCGATCGGCGTCATAGCTGGGAATCGGCCGCCCGCTCTCGGTCTTGTGCAGCGTGAACCGCGACGACGCGAAGCCCAGCGCGCCGGCCTGAACGGCTTCGGCGGCGAGTTTGCGCATCATCGCCAGGTCCTCGGCGGTGGCCGGTTCGCGGTCGACACCGCGCTGCCCCATCACGTACACCCGCAGTGGCGAGTGCGGCAACAGCGCTGCCACATCAATGTCTCGATGCCGCGTTTCCAAGGCGTCGAGGAACTCCGGGAACGTCTCCCAGTGCCACGGCAGGCCGTCGACCATCACCACACCGGGGATGTCCTCGACCCCGGCCATCACGTCGACGAGTACGTCGTGGTCCTCGGGCCGGCACGGCGCGAAGCCCACCCCGCAGTTGCCCATCACCACGGTGGTCACACCGTGCGCCGATGACGGGGTCAGCCGGTCCGACCAGATGGCCTGGCCGTCGTAGTGGGTGTGCAGGTCGACGAAACCGGGGGTGACCAGGAGGCCCGCCGCATCGATCTCCCGCGTGCCGGGCTCGTCGACCTGCCCGATGGCCGCTATCACTCCTGCCGAAACCGCCACGTCGCCGACGAACGGCTCACCTCCGAGGCCGTCGACGATGGTGCCGCCCCTGATGACGAGTTCGTATGTCATACGTCGAATCTACGATGTGCCCGTGATCGATCACTTCGGAATCAACTGCGCGGACTTCCAGAGATCGAAGGCGTTCTACGACACGGTCCTGGGCGTGCTCGGCTACAGCCGCCAACTCGACTATCAGGTCGCCATCGGCTACGGCCGCGACGGCAAACCCGACTTCTGGATCGCGGATATGAACGCCGGTGACGCGGCGGGTCCCAACCGCGAGGTGCACTTCGCGTTCCAGGCCGCCGACACCGATGCCGTGGAGGCGTTCTACGACGCCGCGGTCCAGGCCGGCGCAGAGTCGCTGCACGCCCCGCGGCTGTGGCCGGAGTATCACCCCGGTTACTACGGCGCCTTCGTCCGCGATCCGGACGGCAACAACATCGAGGCCGTCTTTCACGGGGCGCGACCACCGGACTGACGTATACCGTCGAGGCCATGGCTGACTCAGACGTGGCTGTGGCCCGTGAGATTCTGCGCGACGCGTTCACACGGCTCAGCGAGCACGTGGAGAACCTCACCGACGGGCTGACCGACGAGACGGCGTTCTTTCGTCCCACGCCGACCGCCAACAGCATCGCGTGGTTGGTGTGGCACAGCGCCCGTCAACAGGACCTTCAGCTCGCCGACCTCGCCGGCACCGAGCAGGTCTGGTTGCGCGACGGGTGGGTCGACCGGTTCGGGCTCGACCTGCCCCGCGAAGACATGGGTTACGGGCACAGCCCCGAGGAGGTGGGCCGCGTCCGCGCCCCGGCGGATCTGCTCGCGGGCTACGCGCACGCCGTGCACAAGGCGACGCTGGAGTACATCGCGTCGGTCACCTCCGAAGAACTGAGCCGCGTCGTCGACGAGAACTGGGACCCACCGGTGACGGCGAGCGTGCGGCTGGTGAGCATCATCGACGACGGCGCCCAACACCTCGGCCAGGCGGCCTACATCCGCGGAATCACGTGACCCGGTGGTGGCCGGCGCTCGCGCTGGGGGCGATGCTGCTGCTCGGCTGGGTGGTCGGCAAATCCTCGACGCCGGTCGACGCGTGGTTCCAGGATTTGGGCGACACCCCGGTGCGGCGCCTGGCCGTGATCGCTGACACCCGCGTGCTGTTCGCCGCGGCTGTCGTGGTTCTTGCCGCGGCGTGCCTGCAACGCCGGTGGTGGCTGGCGCTGGTGACTGTCGTCGCGCCGGTGGTCGGAATCGCCGCCGTCCGGGTGCTCAAACCGATCTTCGGCCGGGAGAAGGGAGGTGGGCTCGCCTATCCGAGTGGACATCTCACCGCGACGACCATCGTGTGGGGGCTGGCCGTTGTGGTGGCCGGTGCGGCCTGGTGGGTCGTGGTGACCGCGGTTCTCGCCGTGGCGCTGGCGATGCTCGGAGTCGCCGTCACCTTCCACTACTTCACCGACGTGGTCGGCGGCGTTCTGCTCGGCTGGGCGGTCGTGTGGGCCGCCGCGCTCATCGCCCGGCGCGACCACAGCGGGGTGCGCGATCCCTCGGCGGCCTCACCTGGCTAACTCGACGCGATGCAACAATTGGGTGATGGCGTTGTCTGATAAGCCTTTGGGCTTGCGCGAGCGAAAGAAGCTTCGAACCCGCGCGACGATCCGACGTGAAGCGTTTCGGCTGATCCAGGAGCGGGGCTACCAGGCCACCACCGTCGAGCAGATCTCCGCTGCCGCCGACATCTCGCCGCGTACCTTCTCCCGCTACTTCCCGACCAAAGAAGCGGTGCTGATCTCCGATGACCACATCCCGCCGATCATCGACGCGTTCGTCGCCGCGCCCGCGGACATGTCAGTCATCGACGCCTACCGGCACGCCGTCGAGACCACGTTCAACTCGCTGACCGCCGAGCAGCGCGAAGAGGCGATCATCGGACAGCAGCTGATGTACACCGTGCCCGAGGTGGCCGGTCTGCTCTACGCCGAATATGTCCGGTTGATCGGCCTGATCGAAGAGGCGCTGACCAAACGTCGCGGCGCGCCGACCGCCCCCCTCGAGCGGCGCGTGCTGGCCGGAGCGATCGTCGGCGTGCTGATCAGCGCATCTCACGGCACCCCGCTACCCGGTGACCCGATCTCGGACAGCCTGCAGGCGCTCGACCGGATCATGAACAGGCCCCCGCAAACTTGACACCTGTCAACCCCCGTGCGATCTAGATCACACACGACGGTTAGCATGGGGTCATGACTGCGACGTCCGACGTTGAGCTGCCCGAGACCAGCACAATCCGCAATCCCGCGACCGGAGCCGTCGCGGGCACCGTGCGATGGACCGATCCCGCCGACGTGCCGCGCATCGCGGCCGGCCTGCGCGAGGCGCAGCGGCAGTGGGAGGCCCGCGGCGCCAAGGGCCGGGCCAAGGTGCTGGCCCGCTACGCCATCTGGCTCGGCGAGCTCCGCGACGAGATCGAGTCGCTGCTGATCAAGGAGACCGGCAAGTCAGCCGTCGACGCGGCGCAGGAAGTGCCGCTGCTGATCATGATCGCGTCGTACTACATCAAGACCATGGACAAGGCGCTGGCGCCCGAGAAGCGTCCCGCTCCGCTCCCGTTCCTGTCGATCAAGAAGATCGAGGTGCACTACCGGCCCCGCCCCGTAGTGGGGATCATCGCGCCGTGGAACTATCCGGTGGCCAATGCCCTGATGGACGCCATCGGTGCGCTCGCGGCGGGCTGCGCCGTGCTGCTCAAACCGTCGGAGCGCACGCCGCTGACGGCCGAGCTGCTGCTGCGCGGCTGGCTGGACTCGGGGGCGCCGGAGGTGCTGGCGTTGGCGCAAGGCGCCCGTGAGGTCTCCGAGGCCGTCATCGACAACGCCGACTTCATCCAGTTCACCGGCTCCAGCGCCACGGGTGCGAAGGTCATGGAGCGCGCCGCTCGCCGGCTCACCCCGGTCAGCCTCGAACTCGGCGGCAAGGACCCGATGATCGTGCTCGAGGACGCCGACATCGACCTGGCCGCGCACGCCGCGGTGTGGGGTGCGTTCTTCAACGCCGGGCAGACGTGTGTGTCGGTGGAGCGCGTGTACGTGCTCGAATCCGTCTACGACGAGTTCGTCGCCGCGGTGGTGCGCGACGTCGAGAAGCTCAAGATGGGTGCGGGCGAAGGCTTCGACTTCGGTTCGATGATCGACGAGTCGCAGGTCGCCGTCGCCGCCCGGCACGTCGACGATGCGCTGGCCAAGGGTGCGCGGGCGTTGACCGGCGGTAAGCGGCCCGAGGGCGAAGGCAGCTTCTATCCACCCACGGTCCTCGTCGACGTGGACCATTCGATGCTCTGCATGACAGAGGAGACGTTCGGGCCGACGCTGCCGATCATGAAGGTCGCCAGTGTGGACGAGGCCATCCGGCTGGCCAACGACAGCCCGTATGGGTTGAGCGCCGCGGTGTTCTCCAAGGACATCGAGCGGGCCAACGACATTGCGGTCGAACTGGATTGCGGTGCCGTCAACATCAACGACGTCATCTCGAACCTGATGTGCACGACGGCGCCGATGGGCGGGTGGAAGACGTCGGGTCTGGGCGCGCGGTTCGGCGGGGCGGAGGGCTTGCGCAAGTACTGCCGCCAGGAGGTCGTGGTCGCGCCGCGAACGAATGTCGGTGCGGGCGGCAATTACTACAACAATTCGCCCAAGGCGCTGAAGCGGATGAACACGTTGATGACGAAGCTGGCGCTGATCACCCCGAAGCGGGCCGCCAAGTAGCGACCTTCGCGCCATCGCGTCGAGGCTACGGTTTCTGAGGCGGTTACTCGCTTCGGTTCAGGGGGTCGATGCAACAGCACTCGTTTTGATTGAGGAGTGTTGTTGTGCCGCTTCCACCTCTTGCCTTTGTTGTGCGCGAGTTT
>NZ_BCTA01000060.1 GCF_001570485.1 Mycolicibacterium novocastrense | reverse complement strand
GCGGACCATCACTTGCCACCGCGGCCGCCACGGTGTCTCGCGCAATGCCGAGTTGCCGTGCGATGGCCCGCTGCGATAGCCCTTCGCTGCGGTAAAGATGCCGGATCAAGGCCCAGTCTTCCAAGGAGATCACCCATCCAATCTGATCGGGTGGCCTACTTTTCAACCGTCGCGACTGGCCGGATCTTCAACCGTCGTCAACACAGACGCCGAATACGGCAGAAGGTCGGCGACGGCGGCAGGCAAGGGAACCTACCTCCGTAAGCGATCCTCCGCCGGTGCGCTGGGCGCGAGAACGTCGGCCCGGCCGCGGCACCGCTACAAGGTAACCACTCGCGGATAGGCCGGTAAATATTTCAGGGTGGTTATCGCTGGCCGAGCATGGCGAGTAGCTTCAGCAGTTCATGCCGGTCCTGCTCGGCGAACTCGGCGAGAACACGACATTCGGCCGCACGCACACCGGAGTTGGTGCGGTTGAGCAACTCGGCGCCCTCAATCGAAAGCTCCATGGGAAGTGATCGCCCAGACGGCGCCATGGTGGCCTGTACCACTAAACTGCGCTTCTGCAATTCCCGCACCACCCTGTTCATCGCCTGTGGGGAAACGTTGATAGTGCGCGCCAATTGCGCATTGGACATGCCGGGCGATTGCGACAACAAGCGCATGCATAGGTACTGAGGGAAGGAGACACCCAACGGCGAGAGCACGTGGCGGTCACCTCGTTACGCAGCGCTGAAGTTAAGCGGTGCAGAAGGTAGCCCAGCGACTGGGTCTCAACCCGTTCCACGGATTCAGGGTGGGACGACTATGTCGTCGAGAATCTGAACGGTGCGGTCGCTTGTTGGCCAGCCGACGATGATTGAGCGCAAGACTACATACCTCGGTAGTAGATACCCGTGGCAGAGTTTCGACGTGGGTGCGCACGCATTCCCGTGCGCCAAGCCAGAAGATAACCCCACAGCGTTCCGGTGTCGATTACGTCCGCGACCTGGCGGACGCTTACGGTTATTGGGGCGAACACCGTCGAGGTGGTCCAGCGCGGGTAGATAGTGGCCTTGCTGGCACGGAGGGTGGCACGCGTCGACCGTCAGCCCGTCATATTCCCGCGCTTCCAGGAGCTGCAACGCGACCTCGAGCAGCTCAGTCTCACGCGTCGACCAGGGTGAGAAGGCATCAGCATCTGCCGTTTGGCGCACAGTCTGAGGCTAGGCCAACCTCTAACCGTATGGAGGCCATATAGTTGAGACAGATGAATTTCAATGTTTGGTAATATTAGGCAAACCTCCTATCCACATTAACCGTGGGGGACGGAGACGTCACCATGCTGACTTTACTATTGCGGCACAACAGGATTCGGCCGCCCTAAACAGCCTAGTTGTGCCTGACACTGACCGGCTGCCACCGGACGAAATCATCCGCTCCCACCGTTGCCTTGCCAGCGAACCGCGAAATTGAAGCGCGATCACCTGGCCATGCTCGAAGCGGCCCTAGGGCATTGCACCATTGCCGGCCTTCGAAATCCGCCTCCGGAAACGCGAAACGAACGCCATGACGTCCTTCACAATGATTGGCGAAGCCGTCCAAAGATGTGCGTAGCCGAGGTTTTCGGGGTTTGTTCCTTCGCCCGGCGAGGTCGACGCGCGAGCGGATGTGCGCAGCTCCGATCCGCTGAGGAGCGAATCGCTACTTCTCGCCGAAGGCGTCGGCGAAGCTAGTGTTGCCCATGCTTTCCCTCTGGGTGGCGTCCAGCGCAGCCAGTAGGCGGGAATTCTCGATGACGATCATCTCCACGTCATGCCCCTCGTCGGCATAGTGGCGATGCCAGATCCACGGCGGCGTATACACGAAGTCGCCCGCGCTCCACCGGACGCGTTGATCGCCAATCTCCGACCAACCCGAGCCATGTCGCACGAAGTGAACCGACTCATGCACGTGTCGATGGAGGTCACTGCCCTCGCCCCCGGGAATTTTCTGCAGAAAAAACTCTACCGAGCGAGCAGGTATTCGTAGGAGCAGCCCAATCTGAGATGGGCTTCCAGTCTGGATCCAATGCGCGTCGTCGGAGCTAACGACAAGGTGCTCCTCCCCCACGTGCTGGCTGTCGCGGCCTGCTGCTCGTGCCATACTCTCCGAGAATTCATCTATCTCGTCACGGGATAGCGTCATTGAACGGGCTCCTTCGTGTATTTCTTCGTTGAGTCCACAGAATTGTTGGCTTGCTGGAAAAGATGACACCCGGTGGAACAATGCGGTGCCAATGGGATTCATCGTTCGATAACCGCAGAAACGTGTAATTGTCATTGCAGGGGGATGCACCCGTCAGCATTCGTGGGCGCGGCTTGAGTTGGGCTGGATCAGCTCTGGTTCTGCTGAGTGCGTTATCGCCCGTCGCGATTGCCGACGGCGGAGCCTCGTATGAAATGACCCTGCTTAGGGACATAGATGCCGCCATCGGAGTGAAGGTGCGTTTCGCGGCCTCGCGGCGTCATGCACTGGGAACCACTTTGCGGGGCTTGTCAGGAAGCGTTGAGCAGTCCGCAGAGTCTGGGCGCTGACTTGCTTCTTGACTCATTGGGGCTTGCCGTACACCGCAACTACAACTGTCCGGTCGATGGAATTCTCTGACCACACCCCGATCCGGGTGTTTGCACAGTCAGACATGACCGCAAAATCGACCGGGTCGTAATACCACTGGTTGATCAGCTCGATGCCGCTCAACGCGAGTGCTGGATTTATCGCAACGGTTTCAGACACCACGCCGCTAAATCCCGCGGCTTCCGCCCGCACCTGGGGCGTGGAACCATCCGATCCAATGTCGCCGTCGACGTTGCGGTTGGCCAGCGCATCGCGCGCGTGCCACTGGGCAGCGAGCTGGAGGGTCGGACTAATGATGATGTCGTTCGGGCAGCCCGCCTGGCGTTGAATGGTGTAAACATTGGCTACCACGCCGTCATTGAGTCGCTTGTTGTCGCCGTGCGCGGCTGGCGGTATCAGTAGTGCTTGCACGCCAAGTACTGCAACGATACCTAGTGTCAAACGGGGCAGGAGACCGGACGCCGATCCCTTTTTGACCGTCTTCACCCTGCGTGGAGTGGGTACCGAAGCGTCGAATTTGTCACGGCAAGGGCGCTTTTCGTGCATCGAGTTACTCGTAAGCAATTTCATCAGTGTGGCAGTTTGTCGGCGGGTCGGCCGCAGCCTCGTCCCACTGATCGAAAATGGACGGGATCCCATCAGCAGCGGCCGACGGCGCAGCGAGGATCAAGCTCGCCACGGCTCTTCGATCGATGCGCAAGGAGTGCCACTGAGAATTCGGTGTCACACGAACCAGAACTGAAATCGATGTGACGTGCTGAGCCCAATCACGCCGGCGAACGGACTTGATCGCGATCTCCGCGCTGATCGCCTGCTGACTCGCCAGGGCGCCGTCGGGATTGCTGTCGATCAACGCTGTCACGGCGCCTACGGTACCGACGACTTCGAGACTGGCGAACCGAGGAATTTCACTCAGCGGAAGGGGGCCCGAAATTGGCAGGCATGTATCACGTGCAGAACCACTGTCGACTCGCTGATTTGCATCGAATCGGTGCATCTCCAAGAAGGTCGAAGTGCTACAGGTTGGGCGCGAATCGGAGTCTCCGCAGCGCTTACGGGATAGACGTCCACGGTTCTCCCCGGCAATGTTCGGCAGAGAGCCAACGCCCTCCGTCAGTTTCGAACATTAAGCGGAGGAGTAGGCGAGTCGGTCCGCCTCAAACCCTCAAACTGCCGAACTACCGCCGAAGGAACCGCATACAAGATGACCATCACGACACCGCTCGGATCCGATGCTAGGGCGTGGGCCACCGAGAACCTTCGAGGCTTCTATATGTGTCCTGTCACGCCCCTCACCGACGATTTCGAGCTGGACGAGGACGGTCTGCGGCAGAACATCGACGCGTTTGTGGAGATGGGTTGCACTGGACTCGTCGTCGGCGGCTTTTTCGCTGAGGGATGGAACATGACACTGGCCGAATGGCAGCGCTACCACGAGGTAGTCGCTGACGCCACCGCCGGCCGCCTTCCCTTGTTTACGATCATTCTGGACTCGTCGGCGTACCAGGCGGTCGAAAGATTACGCTTCGTGGCGTCTCTGGGCTTCACCGGCGCCGAGATAATGAACCCATCGGTTCAGCTCAAGACCGACGACGACGTCGTAGACTACTTCGACTTCGTGGCGCCTGCCACCGGGCTGGCGCTAGTGCTCTACCGGACGCCGGTATCCAGTTTCGTGTACACCCACGACGCCGTCGCTCGCATCGCCGAGCACTCCAACGTCATCGGGATCAAGAATGGCACTTTGAGTTGGACCGACAGCATCGCATTACGCCGCCGCTTCGGGGACCGCCTTGTCATCAGCGAGCCGAATGAGCGCTATTGGGCGCATGATGCTGCAATCTTCGGGGGTCGGGTGCTTTATGGGGAGCTCTCCCTGATCCTGTACGGGAAACGGCGGCAGGAACTGCACCACTACACCGACCTTGCCTTCGCTGGTGAACTGGCGGGGGCACTGCCTGTGTCGGCGAAGCTGGACGCAATCCGCCAGGTGTACGAAGAGGTGCTCATCGGCCGCATCGCGGCAACGGGTTCCTACGTCGCGGCGATGCCTTATCTGAAGGCGTGGTTCGAGCTGTTGGGGCTTCGTGCCGGCCCGGTACGGCCGCCCGTCAAAGCCCGGCTGTCTGCTCCGGAGCGCGAAGTTCTGCAGGAGAAACTGACGGCCGCGGAGGCTATTTGATGCGCGTCTTGATCCTCGGCGCGGGCGGGCTCGGTTCGGTCCTGGGCGGCTATTTGGCGAACACTGGCGTGGATGTCACCCTGGTCGGTAGGCCGGCGCACACCGAGGCGATCACCCGCGACGGCCTCCGAATCACGGGCCGTCGGGGCGACCTGGTGATCACCGACAACTTGACAGCGGTCGACCAGACCGCCAAGGCCACTGGACACTTCGATTACCTAGTGTTGGCGGTGAAAGGCAAAGATACGGCGCAGGCGCTGGCAGAGGCTGACGGCCTGCGCGATGTCGTGAGCAGCGCGTTGTCGGTGCAGAACACCGTCGAAAAGGATGCGACGCTCGCCGGGTGGCTTGGGCCCGACAGGGTGATCGGAGCCTCCACCATCGAGGGCGGCACCTTGCTCGAACCGGGGCTCGTCAGAAATCACCTTACAGCTGAGGTGACCGCTTACTTCGGCGAACTTGACGGGACATCTAGTGCGCGCGTCGACGACTTGACGGCTGCCTTCACCAACGCCGGCCTTCCTGCAAAGGCGGTAGGCAACATCGAGCAGGTCGAGTGGGAAAAGCTCGCACAGATCGCGCTGGCGGCCGCGTGGTCGGTCACGGCACTGGGCGCAATCCCTGACGCCTCGGTCTTCGAGGGCATGGAGGTGCGCGAGGGAGCGATGTACTTCGTCGCGCTGGCAAAGGACCTTCTTCGGGTCTACCGGGCGAAGGGCTACGAGCCGATGAACTTCTTTGCGCCTCTCTCCCGCCTGAAGGAACTCGATGCCCTTCCGACGGCCGACGCGATCGAGTTTGTCATCGGGCAAGGCAGAGTAATGCGCGAGAAGGGAAACTCGGGACACCCCTCGATGTACGAGGATGTTCTGCGACGACGTAAGACCGAGGTCGACTTCATGCTGGCGCCTTATCTCGCCGCCGCTCAAGAACTGGGCATGGATATACCGACGCTGCGGGTCGCCTACCAGATCATCAAGACCGTCGACCGATTCCTGGCCTAGCAATGACGCGGTTCGAAGGCGATGTTCAGGTAGCGCGCAAGGTGTGTTGGGGAGTGACGCCGAACTTGCGCCGATACTCCGCGCTGAAGCGGCCCAGATGACCAAAGCCCCACTTCATCGCTACGCGGGCAACAGTCACGGCACTCTCAGACGACGCCGCCAGTTCTGCATGCGCACGGATCAGCCGGACTTCGCGCAGATACGTGAGCGGAGGAAGCCCGACGTGCCGCTTGAAGCTCTCTTGAAGAGCGCGGACACTGATACCAACCTCGCGAGCAAGATCGGTTGTCGTCCAACTCCGTTCGGGATGCTCCTCGATTAGGTCGAGAGCTGTCCTGAGTACTTTGGGCGGCGGCGCTGCGTGTTGGTCGGCGGCGAGCGCCATGGCCTGATAGTGAGGTTGGGCGAGTAGAAACCCATGCATGAGCAACTGTTCGAAATGTCGCCCGGTCATCGGATGTTGCACGATGCTCTCAGGGCGAGAGACCTCCCGATACAAGACCGATAGCAGCGCAAGCCACGCACGACTGCTGTCCGCCGTCAGGTCCATGCTATGCGCGATATTCAGCGGCCTAACCGCAGGTCGTCCAAGCAAGCCCTCGAGTTCGTATTCCAGATCCGTGCGGCTGAACTTCACGCACAGCTGACCACAATCGGCGGCCCACTTGATGCCGGCAGGACGGCCTGGGAGGAAAACCGCCGCCTGCGTGGGCGTCGCTTGGGCCGTGGCTGAGCCGCACCACGAATCGGCGTAGCTGGTGAGGGGAACGTTGATGTGGTAATCATCGAGCGCAGTCGAATTGACGAGCTCGACATCTGCACCGTACCGAAGGTAGCCAACGGTCACAGCACCGATTCGTGCGGCGCTGAGCCGCGCATTCAAACGCTGGCCGCGACGGGAGTAGCGGAGCCGGTGCGGTGTGAAAATTTCCGAAGCGAGGTGCTCGGCCGCGCTCAACTGTTCGGTGCATACGGTCTCGCGTCGGCTGAAGTACGATCCTGCCATCTTCGGCCCATCCGCCATTGGTAACACCTCATTTTCTCGCTGCGGTAACCGCAGTTCGCCGACAGAATCTGTCGCTCCGTCGAACACCAGCGCGGAAGGCCTGGCCTCCGACTCAGGCTCCTGCGTCACCCAACCGCATGCACTCGAAATATTCTAGTGAATGGAGAACTCTGTTAAGCAGAGAGTGATTCTTGTAGACGCGTGTTGCCCTTTCTCCGGGCAGCAGGGTCACTGGCTGCCGCGTGCATCGTCCACCTCGATGGTGTGCTGGCCGGCGACCGCCCCGACCCCGATATTGCTGTTGAAGGACGCTCTGGAGCTGTGTGAGCTTGCCGGCGTCAGCTCGACAGTTGTCGCGTGGCGTTGACTGGTGCGATCGCACCCCGGTGCGAGTGCCGTCCGGAGGGGATTCGCGCCTCTGGCGGGAACACATCCGATACCAGCTTGCGTGTGCAATAGCCTGCGCTCACAGATCCATGCCAGCGGAGATGGAGGAGCCAATCGGGCCTGAGGGGTCTGCATACCTTGAGTGCGGAATGTATTACACAGTGGGGCACTGAATAATCACCACGATTTTGCTTCTCGTCGCGCCTTCCGTTCGTGCAGGCCGGTGGGTTGAGCACTTCTGGCATCCTGAAGCCTCCCGGGTTTCATGCACCCTCGGGGTTCTGTGAGCCGCCCGGTTGGTCGGTCACGAGTTCGAAATAGTAGCGGGCTTCGGCTTCGGCGGGTGGAATGCGTCCCAGGCGGTGCATGAGGCGCTGCTGGTTGAACCAGGCGACGTAGTCGGCGGTGATGTATTCGACGTCGCCCAGGGTGGGCAGTCCACCGTGGCGGAACGGGGAATCCGCCCGAATGCATTCGTTCTTGTACAGTCCGATGGTGGTCTCGGCCAACGCGTTGTCGTAAGCATCCCCGATACTGCCGACCGACGGGCGTAATCCTGAAAGAGTCAGTGTCTCACCAAATCTCACGCTCGTATACTGACTTCCTGCGTCGCTGTGGTGGATGCCGTCCTCGATCGGGTGGCCTTGGCGGCGGCGTAGCGCGGCGGCCTGGCGGATCGCGGACTCGACGAAGCGGGTGTGCTTGGAGGCTGAGGCCTCCCAGCCCACGATCGACCCGGCGTAGGCGTCGATGACGAACGCGACGTAGACGAAGATCCCGGTCACCAACTTGACGTAGGTAAAGTCGGCGACCAGCAGCGTATTGGGGGCAGCCACCCCGAACTGGCGGTCCACCAGATCCGGTGGCCGCAGCGCCGCCGGGTCCGCGATGGTGGTGCGGACCTTCTTCTGGCGCCGGACTCCCTGCCAGCCGTTACGGCGCATCAGCCGTTCTACGGTGGACTTGGCCACCGGGATGCCCTCACGCTGCAGATGCGCCCACATCTTCAACGACCCGTACAGCGACTCCGGCCGCCGGCGACCCAGCGCGTCGGGCTCGTAGTAGCCAGCCAGGATCTCGGTGATCGTGGCGTCCCACAAGGCACGTTTGGACGGGGCCCGCGTGGCCCAGGCGTAGAACGTTCTCGGGGCGATGGACACCCCGTGCTCGGTGAGCACGCGGCAGATCGGAGCGACCCCGAAACGGTCCCGGTGACTGGCGATGAACGCGCAGACCGTGGCGGTCAGCGGCGGTTGCGCGGGTCGCTCTCCCGCGCAAAAAAAGTCGTTGCCGCCTTCAGGATCTCGATGGTCTGCTCCAGCTCGGCGTTGCGCCGCTTGAGCGCCCGGATCTCCGAAGCCGCCGCGCTGGAGACCCCGTCACGCGCACCGTCGTCGACCTGGTGCTGGCGGATCCAGTTGCGCAGGGTCTCCGCGGTCATCCCCAACCGCTTGGACACCGCGGTGATCGCCGCCCAATCACTCGGATAGTCCTCACGGTGATCCAGCACCAGACGCACAGCCCTGGCCCGGGTCTCCGGGTCGTACTTGTTCGCCACGATATGCACCTTCCCAAGAAGAGAGGTGTGCATCAAACGCGGGAGGCTTCAGACAGCCGTTCTCACAGGTCAACCTCTGACAATCCCATCACGTCTAGCGTGCTCGTGAGAAGCAGAGACATAGTAGGCGGAAGGTCGCACCACGGAAGAGATCAGACGGCGCCGGGTGAGCGCCTGCGACAACGGCGGACGGTCGTTTGGGGGTGAACCTACCCGAGGAAGACATTTAGGGTGTCATTGCGCGGATCCGGAAGCACGTACGGTGATCGCTGCCGACGGGCATTCGTGTGCTGCCGCGCGGGCGTTGACCTCTAGATCAGCGGGAATGTCGCGCACCAATATCTCCGCCTTCCCAGCCGCGTTGATAGCGAAGACACTGGCGCGACGTCCACGCACAACTGGTAGCCGCAGCACCGACGTGGATCGACTTCCGCATGGATCACTTGTCCACTCCTCACTTAAGTGCACCCCTCCACCGCGATGGATCGAGCGGAGGACCAAGGCACGCCGCCGCGCAGCACCTGCAGTTGTCATCACAGACGTCCTTTCACGATTGGGGAAAGGGCGTCAAGTAGGAAACGATCCCCTGCTCACTGACGTGCGCGAGGTCAATGGCCAGGACCGTACGGGTCCTCGAGAAACCTCGAAAGGCTTTCCTTGGTCTGCCATGACAAACTCTCAAGTTCCAACGGGTCGAGCTGAATTCGGAAGCCGAGGCGGGGGCTGGCAATCTCCAACCGCTCTCCATTGCGGGTAAAGATTTTGTCGACGGTGACGACGGCGAACTCGTTCGCGATGGTCGTCGCCGCACCGTGGTCGCCGGTCACGACTGTACCTTTCTAGGTTTTAAGTAATGCAAGCTCAACGTCGCCCCGTTAGAAGAAGTTAGCCAGATTGTGGGTCCCGACAACGGCATGATCAAGCACTACCCGTCGGCTCGCTAACCGCAGGCCCATCTCACTGCGGCGGATGACATCGTGGCGCTCCGCAGAGATGAGGTCGTGCTGCGGACTGTCCCCCCTGTTGCGGAACACGAGAAGGTTGGAGCGGACATCGTATTCGTCCGTCCCTGCGCCGGGGCGTACCCGCACATTCGACACGTGGTGTCGGATCCGTGAGGGCGGATCTTCTGCCCATGCGTATTCGGTGTCCAGACGTAGCACCCGCAGCTGCAAGCCTGCGTAGTCGTCATCCCAGTGGGTCATGGTCGTCGAATTTCCGTCGCCGTTGGCGCGTTCTCTGCTCACGCGCACCGGGATGATGTAGTGGATATCTTCGGCGCACAGTTCTAGCCAGTCGTGAAACCGGCCGTCGTTCAGCAGCTCCGCCTCTTCGAACAGAAAGTTCTCCATCTCGCAGCGGAGCAGAAGCTGTTGCTCGACCGTCGCTACCATGGCACACCATCCTTTATGACTTGGTTGATTGTGGTTGTGAGACAAGCAGGTGCCTGATGCCTCATCAGGCGACCTCGTCTGCATTGGTCCGAGATTGCGCGAGTAGTTGGGGTTTGGGCTCGGTTTCGCTGGCGTCATCGCCTGAGTCGGTGAGTAACTCCAACAGGCGACCCCAGAATTCGCGTTGGTTACGCTCCGCGTACCCGCTGGACAGGGGACGACCGGGCCCCTTCCACGTGTCGTCGCTGGTCAGCACACCCATGCCCATCTCGAAGTTGAGTGTCTGGCTGCCTGCGAGAATGCCTTGCGTTCCCGCAGTGATGGAGCGCCAAGTCTCGGCGTCGTCCTGTTCGAACACACCGGAGATGCCGAACGTTCGTACGTAGGTCTCATACGACTGCTGTTTGAACTCTTCGTCGGCATCCTTCTCGACGAGAAACCACGACCACACTTCCATCGTGTCGTGTGACAGTGGACGCCACAGCCGAAATGTCAACATCGGCACTGGCATTGACTTGTTGTCCTTACCGATGAGGACGTTGAGGAACGACAGGTTGGGAAAGACCGTGCCGTGAATGAAGGCCGAACGCTGAAGCATGTCTGCGCGGTCCTGATCGCCGTAAGCCGCTGCGAGTCCATCGACGATCTCGGGTGGATAGTTCATAAAGGGCGGCATCGGTTGCCCGGGCGTTACCCCGAGGACGCCGAGGCCGTGACCGTTGGAGAGACTGATATGCGCCGGCTCCGATGCGAATTTCGGATCGGGCGGGGCCAGACCGAGCTCGACCGCCGATCGGTGCGTCATCAACGTGTGGTAGGCGTCCCCGACAAAGTTGTCCGCGCCGAGCTTCCAGTTGGAGTCGATGATCCAACGCTGGGGCTCACCCCGCACCTCCAGTCCACCCTTGGACTTCTGGGTGATCAGGTCCAGATACCACGCCATATCGCCCAAATAATCAACGAGAGGTTCTGCCTTCTCGTCCAGGCAACCGAATATCATTCCGCGGTAGTTCTCGAGGCGCGGAACCTGGGTAAGACTCCACTCGTTCTTGTCCATCTCGACCCCATAGACCTCTTTTTGTGCGGGTACACCCGCCAGAGTTCCGGTATTGCGGTAGGTCCAGCCGTGATAGGGGCAGCGGAAGTGCGAAGTGTTGCCCATCTCCGTGCGGCACAGCATTGTTCCGCGGTGCCGACACGAGTTCGCCATGGCGCGCACTTCGCCGTCTTCGCCGCGGACAACGATGATCGAACCGCCACCCAGATATCGGACCACGTAATCCCCTGCCTGGGGGATCTCCGTCTCGTGGGCCAGGAATTGCCAGCACCGGCCGAAGACTCGCTGAGCTTCGAGCTTGTGGAGTTCTGCGTTGGCGACCAGCCCGGCGGGCAGACGGCCCTTAGCAAGGCCTTCTTGGCCCGCCGCTACCAGTTGCTGAATGTCGTTCTTACCGACAATAGACATGTACTTCTCCTACGTTTCTTGGATTGGGCTGCGTAATGTTCTCTTGGACAGATGTTTTCGTGATTGCGGCGTTCATGTTGTTGCGGCTTCGAGTGCGCCTGGTGGTGTTTGGGCGACCATCTGGTGGCCCCACACACTGGGTCGGTCGTACTGAGCGACTGTCCAGGTTTCCTCGTCGACGGTGACCGCATCCCAGCCGTACTCGAGGTCAAACCCGCTCGGTGTGCGCACGTAAAACGACACCATCCGATCGTTGACATGGCGCCCCAACGTCATGCTCAGCGGAATGTTGCGCGACATGCACAGGTCATAAGCCATCCCCACGTCATCAAAACTTTGCACCTCGACCATCACGTGGTGCAGTCCCCGCACACCCGGCATCGGAGTCAACGCGATGCTGTGATGGCGCGGGTTGCAGTGGTAG
>NZ_BCTA01000059.1 GCF_001570485.1 Mycolicibacterium novocastrense | reverse complement strand
AGTCGACCGGGCGACCATCGAGGACCCGCACCCGACGCGCGTTGGCAGTCGCAAGCCATTGGTCGAGTTGACTGTTGAAATCCTGCGGTGAGATGAAGCAGCGGCCGGGCAGAAACGACGTCTCCAGATATCGGTTGGCTCGCTCGACCATGCCCTTGGATTCGGGGTCATAGGGTTTGAGTTGCACCAGCCGCGACCCCAGCGTCCCCATCAATGCCGTGACCGACTCGGTCAACCGGCCGCGCCGTCCGATCCCGGCCTCGTTGTCCCACCACAACTCGTGCGGTATCGCGGTGAAGGTCTGCGAGAGCAGCTGCCACATCCCGGCCACCAGGTCCATGGTTTGGCGGGAGGGCAGCATCACCGCGGCGATGAAGCGGGAGAACGCTGCCACCATCACCAGCACCGGCAGCATCGTCTCCTGGCCGAAACCGACCGGGATCTTGGGCGCCGGGAACCACAGGTCGCACTGCACCACCCGTCCCGGCGGATGCTCGAGGCGATCGACCGGATCAGCCGGCAGGTACTCCGGGCGGATCGCCCGGACCCGCTCCCGGAACCAGGAGATCGAACCGGTCCACCCGACCCGCTCGGCGATCACCGTCGCCGGCATCGTCGGGTAGGCCGTCAACAACGCCCGGATTCGGGGCTCCACCTCGTTGATCGCCGACGGCGCCGAGGCCCGCTCGTACTTCGGCGGACCATCACTTGCCACCGCGGCCGCCACGGTGTCTCGCGCGATGCCGAGTTGCCGTGCGATGGCCCGCTGCGATAGCCCTTCGCTGCGGTAAAGATGCCGGATCAAGGCCCAGTCTTCCAAGGAGATCACCCATCCAATCTGATCGGGTGGCCTACTTTTCAACCGTCGCGACTGGCCGGATCTTCAACCGTCGTCAACAATGTAGACGAGATCACGCTAAGTCCTGACGAATCAGGCATTTACGACGCGTTCGGCAGGCTGCGGCAGTGCAAGCAAGATCGCGACTGGACGTGTTGATCTCTTTGACCGACTTGCCTTTGCGCCGGGGCCGCCAGCCGGTCACGGCGGAGGTTTGGCGATGTCGTCGTGCTGTCGGTGCCCTGCTAAGAACATTCGGCCGCGGGGCGCGGGAACAAGAGCACGCGCGGCGGTCGTTGCCGCTATTGTCCGACAAACACCCGGGTGGCGGGCGTTAGCCGACTCCACTCCCCCGATCGCCCGGGTCGGCAGGCGATGCCGATTGTCGCGCCTATCGGTTCGGGCATCTCCAAGTCATCGCCGGCATGGTCCCTGGCAGACCGCCCGTGGCGCTTGTGACTTGTGACATGCTCGCCGTGGCCACGGCAGCGAAACCGCTTGTTGCGCAGACCATCTGTGTGCTCGGCGACGCGTTGGCTCGGGTGCGACTTCCTATCCTGACGCTGCTCTCGATCGCAATCCTGACCGGCTGACCCATCATCGCGCACGGGCTCTCGGAGAAGCCCACCAGATCGGTGGTCGCGAGCAGGCGGCATTGTTCAACCTCGCCGCCGTCGCATTGCTCGGCGCTTGGCAGTCCTTTCCGAAGTTCAGTCGCTGCTGAGTGGGCTGGCGACGTTGGCGACAGACCTAGACGCATAGGTGGCGGGAGTGGTCAGCAGGTCACCCTGAAGGTTCTTTCCCGGCGTCGACGACGAGGCGGGGGTGCCGTTCGCCGCGGCAGGCGGCAGCCCAGCGGCTTGCCTTGACCGGTGGTAGCGCTCCGCAAGTCCTGCCCAGCGTTCACCGTAGCGGTGCGCGGAGTCGACGACGGTCTGCGGTATGTGAACGAAGGGCGGCCGAGCAGCCCCAGCACGCCCATAGCCCGCAGTGTCGATTGCGATCTTCCACCAGGCGGACTGCATGGCTTGGAATTCCTCCATGGTCAGGCCCAGCGTTCGAAATGGCGCCTGCATCTGGTCGGCGATGGTCGCGGCCTCTGTCCAGTCGCCACGCTGGCATGCATCGCGCAGCGAAAGCGCGGGCCAGGGGCCCATGCATACGTCGATGCTCCACGCTCCGGCAGCACCGAACATCATTGCGGGGTACATCAACTGGTCCAAGACGAGGACCGACATCTTGTCCTTGACCGCTTTGATGGCGCCGATCACATTGAAGATGTCCATCGAGGTCTGCTTGAGCGCAACGATATTGCGAATCTGGGCCAGCTCCCTAAATGCACCGGGCGGCAATGTGATGCGGAACGCGTGCGGGTTCTGGTAAATCATAATCGCCAGCTCCGGAACGGCCTCGGCGAGGTCTTTATAGTACTGGACCGCGTTCTCGGTAGTCTGCGGCAAGTACATTGGCGGTCCGCTCATAATGCCGTCCGCCCCGAGGTCGGCGATGACGCGGGCGCGTCGGATCGAGTCGCGCGTGTTGAGCGTGCTGGCACCAACGAACACCGGAACCCGGGCGTTTACCGTCTCCACGACCGTGGTGATGAGCGTGCGGTATTCGTCGTCGGAAAGGGTGTGCGACTCGCCGGCGCTGCCGGTCGTGACGATGCCGTCGACACCGTCACGTACCAGTCGATCAACCAGAGACGCGAGCGCATCGGTGTCGATCGTGTCGACCGCGTTGACATCGGCGGCGTCCGGCGTCGAGCAGGCCGGCACGAATCCCCACAACCCCTTCATGTCGCTGGGAACGAGTTCGCTGGTGCGTGTTGTCATGAGCCGTGTCCAATCTGGTTTGAGGATTTTCGGAATGGCTTTGTTGGCGGTATGGTCGCGCCGGACCGTCCAGGGTGGGACTTGAGCCGATGGACTCCCGTTCGTGGCATTGTGTCCCTCGGCGCGAAGTCAACTCTAGGCGCCGCGATAAGTGCTAGTAGTCGATGTCTAAGCCGCTCTCGAGTTCTGCGAGCCGATCCTGGGCTTTTCCGATCGACATCATCTTCATCATGTTGCCGACGGCTTTCATCTGCCCGGTCATGGCCGCGGTCTGGCCGTTGAGCGCACCCCGAGACAGCTCGACGTTTGTTTCGTAGCTGAGCTCGGCCTCCACGTCGGGCGTGCGCGGCGGGGATCCGATACCGACGATGAGCGACCCGTCAGAGAAATGCATGTAGTAGTCATCGCTGGCCGGGCTCTGCGACACGGATACGCGGAGCACCACGTCATGTCCCTTCGCTGCAATGCGGAACCTCTCGTCGGCATTGGCCGCGTCGGTCACCGCAGTGGCCCAGTCGTCGGTTAGGAACTGGATCGCCATTTCACCTCCATATGATCGTTTTCGTCGTCTCGTCCGTCGAGCCGTTCATGTTGTTGCGGCTTCGAGTGCGCCTGGTGGTGTTTGGGCGACCATCTGGTGGCCCCACACACTGGGTCGGTCGTACTGAGCGACTGTCCAGGTTTCCTCGTCGACGGTCACCGCATCCCAGCCGTACTCGATGTCAAACCCGCTCGGTGTGCGCACGTAAAACGACACCATCCGATCGTTGACATGGCGCCCCAACGTCATGCTCAGCGGAATGTTGCGCGACATGCACAGGTCATAAGCCATCCCCACGTCATCCAAACTTTGCACCTCGACCATCACGTGGTGCAGTCCCCGCACACCCGGCATCGGAGTCAACGCGATGCTGTGATGGCGCGGGTTGCAGTGGTAG
>NZ_BCTA01000058.1 GCF_001570485.1 Mycolicibacterium novocastrense | reverse complement strand
GGTCGCGTTCGTGCCGCTGGCCGTCGTTCCCGATAGCGGCCGGTTCGGCCTGGTGGCGTCCGCGATCGCCTTGCTCTCTGCCGCTGCACTGCTGGCAGTCGGATCAGCAGCGGTATTTCCCTTCGAAATGGACACCGTGGTATCACTCGCCCACAACCGGTTGGTCGCAACGCATTACGGCTTCTATAACACCATCATCGGTGTCGGCATACTTGCCGGCAACTTGGGTACCGGTGCGCTGATGCAAGCCGCGCGCGATGCCGGCGCGCCAGAGCTGATCTGGGCAGCGCTGAGCCTAATTGGCGGGCTGACGGCATCAGCGCTCTTCTACCTTAATCGCAGCGGGCGACTGCAGCCGGTGCCGGTCAAAGCCGCCGCGGATCCGGGTCGAGTGACCTCGCCGGACCACCCTCCTGCGCAGTGACTGACCGGGCGTCACGGTGCGGGCCCTTGCATGAACTTCCGAAAAGCAGCCATCGGATCTTTCGAAAGGCCGAAAGTAGCTATTTTAGAAGCGTTCTCATCGTTATCCAACCGTGCCCGCAAGACCGGTAATGCTGTCAGTGCTTTGAGGTACCTTTAACTAGTAGCTACTGAGCTACTACGTACTAACCAGGGCGATGAATGGTTGGTCCAGCGGCGAATTGGGAGTGGACATGGCTACATTGGCAAAGATGGCAACAATAGTCGCCGGTATCACCACCGCGGCCGTGTTGGTCGCCGCGCCGGCACCCGCTGCCCCAACGGGCCCTGGCTCTGCGCAGGATACGGTGAAAAGCCTTGAGGACAGCGGATATACGGTCATCGTGAGCAAGACCGGATCCGCGCCCCTTACGAAGTGCGCCGTGAGCTCGATTCGACCAGGACGCGACGTCACCGAGATGCGCAGAGACATGCGCGACCGCACCGTGCAGCGGGTGGTGTACAGGACAATGTACGTCGACGTCACCTGCTAGGAGAGGCCGCGCTGCGGCGACGTGGCTAGCGGCCGATCGACCAATGCACACAAGGGTGTCGTGGCCGGGC
>NZ_BCTA01000057.1 GCF_001570485.1 Mycolicibacterium novocastrense | reverse complement strand
CAGCGCCGGTGGCCACCCATGGCCCAAGAAATACCGACACGACAACAACCCCAGCGACCAGTCACTGCCTCACTCACGAAAGATCGAGGCTAGTTGTCGCCTGGGATGGCCGTCGGCGCCGGCGTTGCAGTCAGCGTCGGCGAGAACGGGTTGGGCCCGGGTGAGATGCGCGGCGCCTTGTCAGTGGTCTCGACCGGCGGCGGCGCTTCGGTGGTGGTTGTCGTCGTGGTGGTCGTGGTGGTCTCTTCTGGCGCCTTCTCCTCGCTGGAGCACGATGCGCTGAACATGACCATCGCGACCGCGGCTGTACCACCCGCGACGGCGGCGATGCGACGACCGATCCGAGCTGACCTCATGATTGCAGTCCTAACTGTCCCGACCGGCGCCAGAAAGCTTCAAGATCAAAGCCGGCGTTCGAACTCTAACCGAAGATCGGCACCGGCGCTCAGTTCGAAACCGCAGCTAGCGGCGCTGCGGGGACTAGGAGCCGGACTTCAGCGCGCCGAGCGCCTCGGCCAGCGTCGGATACAGCGAGAACACCTGGTCGAGTCCGGTCAGCTGGATCGGTCTGCTGGTCGCCGGCCCGTCGGCCACGACCGCGAAGCGTGCTGTCTTGCTCACGGTTTCGTGTGTCGCGACCAGCGCCTGCAACCCCGCGGAAGCGAGGAAGTCCACCGCCAGCAGATCGACGACGAGGGCGGTGGGCTCCTGCGTGAGCGCCTCGGTGATCGCGGCCTGGAACGTCGGGACCGTGGCGAGGTCGACGTCACCGCCGACCGTCAACACAGCGATGCCGTCCTCGTGGGAGATCGAAGTGCTTATCGGCTCATTACGTGACAACGGTGGTCCTCCGGTAGGCGCCGCCACCACGACGGCAATGGGGCGAGCTTAACCCGTCGCACCCCGGCACAGATCAGTGCTTCAGGGGTTCATGCTGTGATCCGCAGGCTAATGTCGAGAAGAGACTTGTGCGCTGGGTGATTCCGGTGTGAGCGCGAGCTGGAAGGGCCGACTGCCGCGAACATGACCGAAACCGCAGATTTCTACCAGCGCTACGAGCGCGAACGGGCGAGAGCCGACGATCTCGCCGATCGCGACGTATTCCGCGGCGCGTTGGTCAACTCGCTGCAAGAGGGCTTCTTCGTCACCGATGCCACCGGCTGCGTCGTCGAGATCAACGACGCCTTCGCGGAGATCACCGGATACGGTCAGGACGGCTTGCCCTATCCGATGCCTCATCCCTGGGCGGTCGACGGGGCCGCGGCCGACGATCGCAGGGCCACCCTGGTCCGCGAGGGCCGCCTGACGGTCGAAACCAAGATCAGGCACCGCGACGGACGAACGCGGTGGGTCGCGATCAGCATCAACGCCGTCCCGGACCACCACTCGCGGCGCCGTCTCTACGTCGGCACCATCCGCGATATCACTGCGCCCCGGGCAGCGGCGGAGCGCGACCGGGCGATGGCGCGGTTGGCGACGGCCGTGAGTGTCGCCAAGGACGTCGACGAGGTGCTCGCGATAACGCTCGCGCAGTGCCGCGTACCGCTGGACGCACAGCGCCTGATCACGGTGACGTGGCCGCAGGCCGACGGTGAGGAGCCGACCGTTCGGGTGGCCGGCGAACCCGCGGTGACCTCGTGGCGGGGCCTCGGCGAGGACTGGCGTCGCACGTTCGAGGACGCCCGAACGTGGATACCGCTGACGGTGACGCCAGTCGGCGCGGTACCCAGCGCGGGCACCACCAGGGGCTTCGTCGCGGTACTCTCGGGTGCCCGGGACATGGTGCTGTGCCTCGAGCACAACGCTCCCCGGATGGTCAGCGCTGAGGACCGACGCCTGGTCTCGGCGCTCGTCGGCCACCTCAGCTCGGCCTTGCAGCACGTCCGGCAGTTCGAGAGCGCCAGGGAGACATCGCTGACGCTGCAGCGCTCGCTGCTGTCCCCGATCGATCTGCCGCCCGGATTCGCCGTGCGCTACGAGCCTGCCGTTCATCCGCTGGAGATCGGCGGCGACTTCTACGACGTCCTTCCCGTCGGTGACGGCCGAATCGGGATCGTGGTCGGAGACTGCGTCGGCCGCGGCCTCGCTGCCGCAGCCGTGATGGGGCAGTTGCGGGCATCGACACGCGCCCTGTTGCTCACCGGGGCACGACCGTCGACGGTGCTTGAACACCTCGACTCGGTCGCGGAGTTCATCCCCGACGCCTACTGCACCACCGTGTTCGTCGCGATCGTCGACACCGTGTCGGCAACCGTCGAGTACAGCAGCGCCGGTCACGTCCCCCCGGTGCTGGTGTCGGGAACCGCACCCCCGCAACTGCTCGACCAGGCGAATACGGTCCCCCTCGCGGTGACCCATTCTCGACCGCGCCCGCAGACGACGCATCCCTTGCCCGCGGGCTCGACGCTGATGCTGTACACCGACGGGCTGGTCGAACGGCGCGACCGGTCCATCGACTCCCAGATCGACCAGATGTCCGCGGTGTTGGCCGATACCGCGAGCCTGCCGATAGAGGGCGTCGCCGACGCGGTGCTGAGCGCGCTGGTGCCCGACGGCGGTTTCGATGACGACGTCGCGATCGTGATCTACCGGTCGCCGAAGGCGTCCCTCATCATCGACGACACCGCGACCGCGGCGAAGTTGACCGAGATCCGGCACAAATTGGCGGCGTGGCTGGCGGCGAACGGCGCTTCGGACGAATCGACGTCCGATCTCATCCTCGTCGTCAACGAGGCTTGTTCCAACAGCGTGGAGCACGCCTACCGCGGCCATGAGCCAGGACGTGTTCGCGTCGAGGCCGACATTCACGACACGGCGATCCACGTGCGGGTCACCGATTTCGGGTCGTGGAAGGCGCCGCCTCCCGACCCCGGCACCCGCGGCCGCGGCCTGTTGTTGATGCGCGCCGTCAGCGATCGCGTAGACCTCGACGGCACAGCGGCCGGCACCACCGTGGATATGACGTTTCACTTACCGGAGATTCGAGTTTGAACCAGCTCTGCCCGCCTGGACACCGCCATCGTGGTATTACAAATATTGGCAAGGGAACGTCTGTCGGGAAGAGGCAGCGATGCGGACTGTTTGGCGTGCGCAGGGGCGGTGGGGCCGCTAGGACATCGGGAGGTTCTGTGATCGGATTCGCTCACGCTGCCGTCCATCGGTGTGGCTCGTTGACGGTGGGGGACTAAAAGTAGTGACCCGCAACCAGTTCCGGCTCGAGCCCGGGGGCGCTGAGGCACCCCCGGTCGTCACCGCGGTCGGTGAGATCGACTTGGCGAATGTCGATGAATTCAGCAGCGTGTTGTCGCGCGCGGCCGCAGACAATTCCTCGGTCACGGTCGACCTCACAGGTGTCACGTACTGTGACAGCGCCGCCCTGCGGGAGCTGTTCTCTGTCGCGGCGAACGCCAAACTGGAACTGGTGGTGCCCACGGACGGGCCGATCACCACGCTGCTCGGGATCTCCGGCCTCGACAAGGTCGCAACGGTCACCGTCGTCGATTGAGCGGATCGGCATGCCAGCGCCCAGTTTTCAGCCTCGTCAGCACCCCGAACTGATCACGCTGTTGCATCGGATCCTCGAACGATTGCAGGCCGACCTGGCCAACACCCTGGGCGTGGCTGTCACCGTCCACGACAAGCGGTTCAACGAAGGCGTGTCGACGCTCGCGACGCTCGGTGTCGAAGGCGAGATGATCGCTGCGCAGCTGTCTGGACTGGGCGGCCCGGTCGCCGACGCGCTAACTCATCAGGTGCCGGTGCTGAGCCTCGATCTGTGGACCGATGACCGTTGGCCCGCACTGACCTTCGATGCTGCGTCCGAGCAAGCCAGTGGGATCACCGCCGAGTTGAAAACCGCACACGGAGCGGCGGCGGTGCCCGGCTTCTGGCGCGAGGACGCGGCAATCGTCTTGTCGTGCACATTGACCGAGCCGGCCTCGGCGCTCACCGTCACGACGCTGATCGCTTACGAGCAACTCGTCTCCGCGGCACTGGTCACCACCGCCGCCCAGAACGAGGCCGCGTTCGAGGACCTGTTGGCCGCGCTGCAGTCGCGCGGCGCCATCGAGCAGGCTAAGGGCGCATTGATGGGGTTGGTCGGCTGCGACGCCGAGCAGGCGTGGAGCATGCTGCGTCGCGCGAGCCAGGAGTTCAACGTCAAGCTGCGCGAATTGGCAGTGGCGTTGTTGGAACACATCAGCGGTCGTCCGGCCCAGCAGCCAGGTGTCGCTGAGCCGATCGCCCCTCAGCAGTCGGCGCGTGACGCTGCGCGGCTGTTGTGGACGGCAATGGCCAACGAGCAACGTCGATCCGACGGTCCGTAGCTTCGCCGTCAGGGGCCGCGCTTCGACGCCGCGGCGGCCTCTGCGGCCGCCTCCGCCTCGAGCTCCTCTTCGAGCGCGCCCTCCTCGCGACCGAGGGCGATCGTGGCAGCCGCCATCGCGACGACGGCAGCTGAGATCGCGACCGCCTTCACGCCGCCGACGGTCATGTGCTCGCCGAGAACGACCGCCCCCAGCACCACGGCGACCACCGGTTCGAACACCAGCATCGTCGGCACCGAGGTCTGCAGAGATCCGGCATGAAATGCGGACTGCTGCAGAAACACCGCGAGGACGCCCAGCACGAGAAGCAGGTAGAGCGCCGGGGTGGTGATCACCTTGCCCACCCCACCGTTGGCGAGCAGGAACATCACGATCTTCGTGAGCAGCGCGACCACTCCGAACAGCAACCCGACGGCGACCGCGAGCAGCACCGCACGTTTCCACCCGGCGGTGCGGACGGCCAAGATCACACACGCCGTCACCGCACCGGTGCACACGACCGCCACGAGCGCGGACAAGGGGACGGACGCCTCATAGTCGCCGGGTTGGGTCTTGGCCAGCACCACGAACACCGCCAGCGCCGCGGTGAGCACCACCGCCCACATCCACTCGCCGCGGGTGACCCGACGGTTGGCGAGCCGGGCGCTCAGCGGCAGAGCGAACAGGAGAGCCGACACCAGGATCGGCTGTACCAGTAGCAACGATCCGTTGATCAGGGCGAGGGCTTGAAAGCCATAGCCCGCCAGTGCGGCGGCCGTGCCAGCCCACCACAGTGGTCTGCGCAGCAGCGTCATCACCATCACGGTGCTGACGCCGTGCTCCTCCGGGACGTCCATGGTGGCGCGCTGCCGAACCACGATGCCGATCGCCAAGAAGACCGCGGCGAGCAGGGCGAGCAGGACTACGACACCCTGCTCTACCACGAGTGGCCTACCAAAGCGTTGGCTCCTTCCCGGCCAGGCTGCGGATCGGACAAGCACAACATTACGGACCGCGGACCCGCGCGCCTGGCTCGGCGGCAGCGACCGTTTTGCGAGGTTTGGTGCCCCACCTATCGGGGCATCAAACCGATCATGAACCTGCGACGTTTGCTTGTACTGGTCGGTGCGGTGGTCCTCCTGGTTGGAGTCATCGCCTTGCTGGTCCCTGTGTCGATCTCCGGACCGGACAATCAGAAGATCTCGTGTGGCAACGCCATCGCCGCGGACGACACCGAAGCCAGCCAGGCCAACAGCAACGATCCGAACCAGCTGAAGAACCTGCCGATCATTGATGAGCTGACGGAGGATCCGCCGGACTACGTCGCGCAGTGCCACTCGGCGGTGTCCGACCGACGCATGTGGTCGATCCCCGTGGCGATCATCGGTTTGGTCGTACTCGCCGCCGGTTTCCTGGTCGGCGGTCGCACCACTCGGGCCGGCTGACCCGTCCGACCTCGCGGCGCTAGCTGGCCTCGCGGCCGCCGGCGACCACGCGCAGCGACGGGGGCTCGTGTTCGGGGGCGATCCGGTCGCTGACGGTGGCGACGACCGTGTCGACGCGGTCGACCGCCCGGTCGCACAGACCGCGGACCTTGTCGCTGGCCGTGTCGACGTCGTCGGCGGCGCTCAACAGGTAGGCGCGCACATTGACGCGCAGTCGCTCGCCGGCGGATCGCACGCGGCGACGCAATTGCTCGTCGATCTCGACCGTGACGTAGGGCATCACGCGAAGCTTCATGGAGCCACCCTAGCCGCGGCTTGGCGATCCGCGGTTTGTGCGAGTGGCCGACCCGCGGATTCCCGCAGCGTGATGATGGTCGCGAGCGAGACGACAGCGGCGACGATCAGGTACCACGCGGGTGCCAGGTCGTTGCCGGTCTCGGCGGTCAGCCAGGTGACGACGTACGGGGTGGTACCGCCGAACCCGGCGACGCAGATGTTGTAGCCGATCGAGAATCCGCTGTAGCGCACGGTGGTGGCGAACAGTTCGACGCCCGCCGACACCGCGGTGGAGACGTAGATCGACTCGATGACCGCCAGTCCACAGTGGGCAGCGATCGCGGCGACCAGCGACCCGGAGTTCAGCAGCAGGAAGAGCGGATAGCCGAGCACCGCGAAAGCCACCGATCCGGCGATCAGCATTGGACGGCGGCCGATCCGGTCCGACAATGCGGCCAGCGGAAGGATGAGGATGAGCGCGACGAGGCTGGCCAGCGTGACCGACAGGAACGCGTCTGTCTTGGAGAACTGGAGCGTCTTGATGAAGTAGGTCGGCAGGAACGTGAAGACGACGTAGTAGCCGACGTTGAAGACGATGAACATTCCGATGACTTGCAGGATCGGCCGCCATGACGTCGTGAACGCCTCGCGCAGCGGTGACTCGGCGACGCGGTCGGTCTTGCTGAGTTCGGCGAAGTGTGGTGTGTCGTCGAGGCGCAGCCGGATGTAGAGGCCGACGAGACCCAGCGGCCCGGCGATCAAGAATGGAATGCGCCAGCCGTAGCTCTCCATCGCCGCGGTGGGCAACAGCGCCTGGAGCAGGGTCACGGTGATGGAGCCGAGCAGGAAGCCCAGCACGCCGGACCACACCATGAAGGTGATGGTCAGTCCGCGGCGGCGCTGAGATGCGAACTCGGCGAGATAGACGGCGCCCCCGCCGTATTCACCTCCTGCCGAGAAACCCTGCAGGCAACGCAGGAGCAGAAGCAGCAGCGGCGCGGCGACACCGATCGACTGGTAGGTGGGCAGCACGCCGATGAGGACGGTCGCGCCCGACATCAGCAGGATCACCAATGCCAAGACCCGCTGCCTGCCGAGCTTGTCGCCCAGCGGGCCGAAGACGAATCCGCCGAGTGGACGCATGAAGAAGGCGGCCGCGAATATCGCGAACGTGTTCAGCAGCGCCGCCGTCTCGTTGCCCGCCGGGAGGAAGTTGGCCGCGATGAACGTCGCCAGGAAGCCGTAGATCGCGAAGTCGAACCACTCGACGGCGTTTCCGATCGACGCGCCCGTGACCGCCTTGCGCACATCGCTTGGCATCCGACCTCCCGAAAGTAAGCGCTGCGCTGAGCATTTCGCTTACCCGGCCATAAGCGATGCCAAGAAGATATCGGGCTGGGTCCCCCGTCCGCGAGTGACCGGCTTGTCCATCCCGTCGTCGGCGTCAGCTTTGGCCGAGTCGGAATTCTCAGGAGTCGGAATTCTCAGAAGGGTGGGGGTTCGGTGTCGGTGGTGTTGCTGCCGGCATCGCTGGTGATGTTCCACGTGTCGTCGTGGGTGGGTGGGGGTCTGCTGGGTGCGGTGGTGGCTGGTGCGGTTGTCTTGGCGCGGTCAAGGGCGTTGAGGGCGCGTTCGCGGGTGATGCGGTGGAGGCGGTCTTGGGCGCGGGTGCGTCGTCGACGCGGTGAACTACCCCAGGTTTTGTTCCTACTCGGGTGCGAGGGCCGGGGTCGGCTGGCTCGCTGGGTGTGAGGTGCCGGTGAGGGCGGCCTCGTACTCGGCTGGTGGAACGTAGCCGAGGGCTTCGTGCAGGCGTTTCTCTGGGGGTCCTGCCCGGCTGCCGTGACGGATCTCCGCGTTTCCGCAGGTCACGTGGCTAGTGTCTGAAGGTTATCCATTGCAAC
>NZ_BCTA01000056.1 GCF_001570485.1 Mycolicibacterium novocastrense | reverse complement strand
GCCACGAAGAAGAAATCCGACGACTACGACAACAGAAAAGCTAGACAACCCCCGGACCCGCCGCAGACTCGGCCCAGATTAGCCGGATAACCCCAGACCAACGGCAAAATCGAACGATTTCACCGCACGCTGGCCGACGGCTGGGCCTACGCCCGCCTCTACGGGTCTACCCAACAGCGTGACGCCGCGCTACCGGGCTGGCTGCACTTCTACAATCACCACCGAGCCCACTCCGCCATCGGAGGCCGCCCACCGGTCACCCGACTGACCAACCTCCCTGGGCATCACAGCTAGCCCTTCGCGCGCGAAAGGTCAGTGTTTCATCGCGCCGCGGTCGACGGCGATCTGGCTGCCGGAGAGCGTCTTCGAGCCGTCACCGGCGAGCCACGCGACGACGTCGGCCACTTCCTCGGGCTCCATGAACCCCTGCAGACCCTTGTTCTCCTCGTCCAGCGGGTTATATGGCATCGGCGCGAAGCTGTGCAGATAACTCGGATGCTTGGCGAAGATCGCCATCATCGCGTCCTTCTCGACCATCGGCGTCTCGATGGAGTACGGATGGATCGAGTTCACCCGGATCCCGAACTCACCGGCCTCGATAGCCAACGCGTTGGTGAGCGCCGTCAGCCCGTGCTTGGACGCCGCGTAATGCGCGTTGCCGGGTGTCGCCTTCAGCCCGGCCGACGAGCTGACGATGATGACCGATCCGCCGTGACCCGCAGCGATCATCGCGGGCAGCGCCGCCCGGATGGTGCGCCACGTCCCGTTCAGGTTGACGTCGATGACGGTGTCCCACTGCTCTTCCGACATCTCCCAGATGCGGCCCCAGCTGAGCACACCGGCGTTGGCGACCAGGATGTCGAGCCTGCCGAACTGCTCGACACCGTCGGCGACCACCTGCTGCAGCGCGGCCAGGTCGCGGATGTCGACCTCACGGGCGAGCACCTTGCGGCCCGTCGCTTCGACCGCGCGCACCGTCTCGGCCAGGTCCTCCGACGTCGCCATCGGGTAGGTGATGGTCTCCGAGATCGGGGCGCATATGTCGATCGCGATGATGTCGGCGCCCTCGCCGGCCAGTCGGACCGCGTGCGCCCGCCCCTGCCCGCGCGCGGCCCCGGTGATGAATGCCACTCGGCCTTCCAGTGGTCGGTTGATCGCCGTCACCGCCGCTCCTTCCGGGAACCTGCCCCACCGCGAGCGACCGTGTCTGTACGCGACACACCGCCCCGGCGCGGACATCCGCGGTCACTCGCCGGAGGTGAGAGCCTGCGCACAGGCTAGTCGATGGGGTCGCGGATGATCGGGCAGGTCATACAGTGCCCGCCACCGCGGCCCCTGCCCAATTCGGCGCCGACGATCGTGATCACCTCGACACCGGCGCGACGCAGCAGCGTGTTGGTGTGGGTGTTGCGGTCATAGGCGAACACCACGCCGGGTTCCACGGCGACCAGGTTGTTGCCGCTGTCCCACTGCTGACGTTCCGAGTCATAGGCCGTTCCGCCCGTCTCCACCACCCGCAGTTCGCTCAACCCGAGCGCGGATGCCACGACCTCGACGAAGGGCTTGTGCGCCTCGACCACCTCGACGCCGGGCGCGGCGTCGGCCGGTACAGCGTGAATGTCTCCATGGCATCGACGATCTCGGGATAGATGGTCACCACGTCGCGATCGGCGAACGTGAAGACGGTGTCCAGGTGCATGGCCGCCCCCAGCTTCGGCATACCGGCGACGATCACCTGGGTCGCCACGCCTTCATCGAACAGCTTCGCGGCCACCTGGGTGATGGCTTGCCGCGACGTCCGCTCGCTCATGCCGATGATGACGACGCCCTGGCCGGGCACCAGGACATCGCCCCCTTCGAAGGAGGCAAGACCCCACGACTGCTCCGGATCGCCCCACCACACCCGCGAGCCGACGAAGTCGGGATGGAATTGATAGATCGCCTTCATCAGCAACGTCTCGTCGTGCCGCGCAGGCCAGAACAGCGGGTTGAGCGTCAGTCCACCGTAGATCCAGCAGGTGGTGCCGCGGGTGTAGAGCGTGTTGGGTAGCGGAGGCATCAAATACTCGGTTACCCCTGCGTTTTCGCGTGCCAGGGACCGGTAGCCGGAGTGCAGTTCGCTCGGCAGGTCGCGGATGGACATACCGCCGATCAGCAACTCCGCGAGCCGTGGCGGCTGTAGCTCCTCCAGGAATCCGCGTGTGTCGTCGACGAGGCCGAGACCCACTTCGTTGGCGACTATCTTGCGGTCCAGCAGCCACGCCTTGGCCTCCGGGATGGCCATCGTGTCGGCGAGCAACTCGTGCAGTTCGACCACCTCGACGTCGCGCTCGCGCATCTTGTCGATGAAGTCGAAGTGGTCGCGCCGGGCGTTCTGCACCCACAGCACATCGTCGAACAACAGCGCATCGCAGTTGGTCGGGGTCAGGCGTTCGTGGGCGAGTCCGGGTGAACAGACAAGCACCTTGCGCAGCTTGCCGACCTCGGAGTGGACACCATAGTCGGCAGATCGGTCGGACAATTCGATTCCTCTCGTGTGCACTAGATTTCGATCGCGCCCGTTGACAGCGACACGACGGCGATGATCGCGCCGAGCACGATCACGCCGAACAGGACAGCCTCAGCCGGGCGGAACACCCGCAGGCCCCGTTCCCTGCGGGCCCTGAAGTACAGCGCGGCGGCCGGCGCGTAGAGGATGCAAGACAGCAGTAGCTTGTCCATCCCCGCGGCGTAGACGAGAAACAGGGTGTACACGGTTGCGATAGCGGCGATGCTCATATCGCCGACGAGTGACCTGCCGTCCTCGTAGGTCTCGCGTGTGGCCGTCAGCTTCAGGGCGTACGCCGCCGCGAGCAGATACGGGATCAGCGACAGCGCCGCGGTGAGGTCCAACATGAAATCGAGCGCGTCCGCGGCGAACAGCAGCGCGACGAGCAGGAGCGTGGTCAGCGCCGCGGCCATGACCAGCGCGGCGACGGGAGCATCGTGGCGGTTGGTCCGCGCCTGAAACCGCGGCATGTCATCCGATTTCGCGGGGATGAACAGCACCTCAGCGGCCATCAATGTCCATGCGAGGTAGGCCCCGAGCACCGAGACGATCACGCCGACCTTGATGAACACCGCGCCCCAGGGGCCGACGATGGATTCCAGTACCGCCGCCATGGACGGTTGGCTGACACCTGCCAGTTCGTCCTGCGGCAGCACACCGTAGGAGACCAGCGTGACCATCGCAAAGACGCTGAGGACGCCGAGGAAGCCGAAGACCGTTGCCCGCCCGACATCTTCGCGCTTGCGCGCCATGCGCGAATACACCGCCGCGCCCTCGATGCCCAGAAAGACGAAGACCGTGATCAGCATCGTGCCAGTCGCTTGATCCCAGATCGATGCGAACGAGTATCCGCCGTCGGCGCCCCAGAAGTTGTCCGCGAAGACGCCGGCTTCGAACGCGATGATGGCGATCACGATGAACACGAGGATCGGCAGCACCTTGGCGACGGTGACGATGTAGTTGATCACCGCGGCGTCCCTGACCCCGCGCATGACCAGCGCAGCGAAAAGCCACACCCCGACGGCCGAAACCACCACGGCCAGCACGGTGTCGCCCGCGCCGAACGCCGGAACCACCGCGCTGAGCGTCGTGGTGATCAGGACCCAGTACGACACGTTGCCCGCGCAGGCCGACGCCCAGTAACCGATGGCGGAGTTGAATCCCACGTAGTCCCCGAAGCCGGCCTTGGCGTACGTGAAGATGCCCGCGTTCAGATCCGGCTTACGGATCGCCAGGCGCTGGAACACGAACGCCAGCATCAACATCCCGGAGCCGGCAATGGTCCAGGCGATGATCGCACCGAGCACGCCGGTCTCGGTTCCGAAGCGTCGAGGCAGCAGGAAGACGCCCGAACCGATCATCGACCCGACCACCATCGCGGTCAGGGTCGGCAGGCTGACCTTCTGTTCGGACTGCTCGGTGCGAGTCTCGGCTGAGGTCATGTCGCTTCTGCTTCCTTGGTGGGTGACGCCTTGACGAGTTTGAAGCCGGTGTAGCCGTACACCACGCTGAGAAGCGGGCTGACGATGTTGAAGACCGCGAAGGGCAGGTACGCAAGTGTCGACACTCCGAGAACCGCACTCATGAACGCGCCGCAGGAGTTCCACGGAACGAGCGCCGACGTCACCGTGCCGCTGTCTGCGGCGAGGCGAGACAGGTTCTGCGGCGCGAGACCGCGTTTCTCGAACTCGAGCCGGAAGACGCGGCTCGGGAGCACCAGTGCGATGTATTGGTCGCCCGCGACGATGTTGAGCCCGATGCCGGTGGCGAACACCGAAAGATAGAGTCGGCCAGTTGATTTCGCGGCTGCGATCATCGGATTGACGAGCCTGTCGATCAGCCCGAACTGCTCCAGCAACGCACCGAACGTCACCGCGCCGATGATTAACCAGATGGTGAGCAGCATGCTGTCCATACCACCGCGGGACAGCAGGCGGTCGATTTCGCCGATCCCCGAGTTGATGGTGAACCCGTTGGCCATCGCACGCCAAACAGCTTGTATTGAACCGATGACCACGTTGGTGCTGCTGTGAATCTCGCGAACGAAGCCTTCGACGACATCGTGTTGCTGGACAACGGCCTGGGCGCCGGCCCACAGCGAGGCCGCCAGCAATGCCAACGACGCGGGCGCCTTGCGGGCGGACAAGATGACGAGGACCGCCAGGGGCAGGAGGTTCAACGGGGTGATGGAAAAGATCTGGCTGAGCTTGGCGAGTTCGACTTCCTCACCGACGGTGTCCAGAGGCGGTGGACCGGCGACACCCAGGATCGTGAACACAACCGCCGCGATCACGAACGCCGGCACCGATGTCCACGCCTGACTGCGGATGTGCGTGTAGAGGTCGACCTTGACCATCTGCGCGGTCAGGATCGTCGTTTCCGACAACGGTGAGAGCTTGTCTCCCAGGTAGGCGCCCGAGATGACGGCACCGGCGGTGATGGCCGGTGACACCCCCAGCATCGTCGCGATGCCGACCAGACCGACGCCGACGGTTCCCGCTGTGGTCCATGAACTTCCGATCGACATCGCTACGCCACCACAGATGGTCGCGGTGGCAACGTAGAAGTAACCCGGCGAGAGCACCTGAATGCCGTAATAGACCAACGTCGGGATGGTGCCGGACAGGTTCCATGTTCCGATCAGTGCGCCGACAGCAAGCAAGATGAACAGCGCGCTCGTGATCGACGACAGCGCGCCTTGGCCCGCCTCCTGCACTGCGCTCCAACGGTGCCCGTTCTTCAGCGCGATCAGGGCCGCGACCGCGCAGCACATCACCAACGCCACTTGAATGGGCCCGTCGAGGGCATCCAGTCCGAAAAGCGCTATCGAGCTGCCGATCAGCACGGTCAGCGCGACCAACGGAATGATGGCATCGGCCAGCGACGGACTCCGGATCGCCCTTTGCTCGAGCGAGTCCGTCATGGCAGCACCCCACGGAGGCGCGAGGCAGCACGACGAAACGGTATCAGCCGGCGACGGGGTTGAGGCGATAAACTAGAGGTCAGCGATTATCTGCTGGCGCTTCGCGGTGTATTCGTCGTTGGAAATCGAACCCATCGCGCGCAGCGTCTCGAGTTCCTGCAGGCGCTGTGCGGTCGACGGTTGAGGCGGTGCGATCGAGGCGGCCGCCGTCGGCGCGGCAGGAGGGGGCGACGGCACCGCGCCGGCCGGTGCCTGGTGAGTGGCTGCGCGGCGCACCACTTCCTGAACCTGTTGGCGGGCAGCGGGATTCGACCTCAAATCGATCATGTTGTTGAGACCGATGTTGTTGGCCTTGAGAATCTGCAGAATCTCCATCAGCGGCTCGGCCTGGCCCGTCAAGTCGTATGTTCGGTTGTCCTCGGCGATGGTGAAAGTCGCGGGCATCATCCCGCTGACCAAGCCGCTTCGCTCCCAATCGATCTGATACTCGCTTGTCATCGGGTCGACCAGCGCGACCAGCTTTCGGTTGGTGATCATCGGCAGCCTCGAAATCGAAGCGATGACCCGATCCTGGCTGGCGAACGGCGCGATACCGGGTCCCGAGATCTGCAGGTCCAGCTTCACCAACGGTTGTTCGTTGATACGCGTTCCGGTTTCGTGAATACCGGTGACTTGGGCTAACGCCAGCACTCCGGTCTGCTCGAGCGCGGCGGTCCTGGCGGCCGACCGGGCTCCTCCCGCGGTGATGGCCAACGCGATCAGCACATCAGCGGCGGTGATCAGCAGCCCCGTCCAGAACATCCACTTCAGCAGCGGGTCGCCACCCGTGGCGAAGTAGACCACCAGGAAGATCGGTCCGACGATCCCGCACAGCAGCACGAAGGCTTGGACCTTGATGTAACGCCACAACATCGCCTGCCAAGCTCCCGTCGTCCGTGATCTGCGTGTCAGATTAACGCCAAATCACCGCTTGCGAGCCGTATCGTCGGGCGATGGCGGCGGGAGCAGGCACCCGGTCGCGATGGACCCTGGCTGCGGTCGCCATGGCACTGTTCTGTGTACAGATCGACTACTTCGCGATGAATCTCGCCCTCCCCAGAATCGCCGTCGAGTTCGGCACCGACACAGCGGAACTGCAATGGATCATCAGCGTGTACATGCTCGCTCTGGGGGCCTTCATGGTGCCCGCGGGCCGTATCGCTGACATCTTCGGCCGCCGCCGGGCGCTGCTGACAGGCGTGGCGTTGTTCGGCGCGGCCTCCGTGGCCTGCGCGCTGGCACCGCAGCCGGGCATGCTGATCGCCTTCAGGGCGGTGCAAGGGATCGGCGCAGCCCTGATCTTTCCCGCGTCGATCAGCGTGCTGACCAACGCCTACGAGACCGCCAGGGCCGGCAAAGCTATCGGATTGGCCTATGGCATAGCGGCTTTGGGGAACGCCGCGGGTCCACTCATCGGCGGGGTGTTCACCGACACCATCGGCTGGCGATGGATCTTCTGGCTGAACCTGCCGCTGACGTTGGTGTCGCTCGTGATCGGGGCGAGGGTCATCAGCGAATCGTTCGATGAGTCGGCGCCACGGCGCATCGACGTGGCGGGACTGGCGCTCATCAGCACCGGAATCGGATTGTTCACGTTGACGTTTGACCGCGCGCCCAGCTGGGGCTGGCTTTCGGTGACGACGATGATCGCGCTCGCCGGATCACTGCTTGCGCTCGCCGCGTTCGTCGTCGTCGAGAACAGAGTTCGGTGGCCGCTGGTGGATCTGTCGCTCGCGCGCAACGCAAGATTCACGATCCTGGTGATGGCCGGCGCCGTCGCGAACGTCGCGTACGCGGTGACCATCTTCTTGTCCACGCTGTCCCTACAGGAGGTCCGTGGACTCGATCCGTTGACCGCGGGACTGATCTTCCTCGGCCCGTCGGCGGGCGCAGCCGTCGGCGGTGTGCTGGCCGGCCGGCTCGCCGCCCGTCGTGCACCGGTATCGGTGATGGCCGCGACGACGGTTGTCGCCGCCATGAGCCTCTGTGCACTCGCTGGAGTCCGCGGGTGGACGCTGTATCTGCTCGCGCTGAGCGCATGCGGCCTGACGCTGGGCCTGGTCTATGCCTTCACCACTGTCGCGACGCAGGCGGTGGTGCCTCCCGAGCGGGCGGGAGAGGCGGCCGGGGTCACGCTGACGGTCTTGGTATCGCTGGCCGGCGTCGGCGTGGCGGTGTCGTCGACGGTGCTGGAGATGCTGCAACGCAACGGAATACCGACAGCGCGTGCGATCGACGCCATACTTGCCGTGCTCGGCGTGCTTCTCCTGGCGGCGGGCGCGGTCGTGTTGTGGACCGCCCGGCGATCGGTTACTCGCTCGGCGCCGTCGCGGCCATCGGCGTCGCAGCGGCCAGCGGGATGACCGGAAGCGCCTCGGGAGCCTGCGTGGTGACGGGGCCGGGGCCGATGAGTTGATACAGCGGCTGAGTCCAGCGGTATCCACCCGAGGACTTCGTGTAGCTGGTGTGGATGAGCGTCGAGACCTTCGACACTTCTTCGGCGTCGGGGTCGTAGTCGCAGACCGCATCGCCGAGCTCACACACGCTGATCGTGCGTGCGCCGATGGCCGGCGGGAGCGGCTTGGGCGCGTGCGCGAGAATCGGCCAGTCCTGGGCAACCCCCTTGCCGGCGCCCGGGACGCTGGTGACCGAGCCGATGTTGATGGTCGGGTCGGCGGGCAGGCGGTCGCCGTCGGCGATCAGAAGCGCGGCCACCACGTTCGGATTCGTGCCGGCGGCGTGCAGATTGCGGTGCACCACCATCGCGCCCTGCGAATACCCGGCGAGCACCACCTTCGACTCGGGGCAACGTTGAGTGAACGCCGTGTACTGCGACTCGAGCGCGGCTGCGCCGGTGTCGACGCTGCCCATGAAGCCCATCCATTCCCCGACGCCGCCGTCGTCATCGGGCACCGGTACAGCGGGATATTCGACAGCCTCGGCCGTCATCGTGCGGCCGTCGGCGGTCACCAGCTGCTGCACGTCGAGGTAGGACTGGTAGATGTCGTCGCCCATTCCGGCGTTCGAGCTCAGGTCGCCGTCCCGCTGTCCCGACCCCGCGGCGCCGAACCAGTGCACATCGGGGCAGCCGGGTGCGGCCTGCGCCGAAGCGGTGGAAAGACCCGCGAATGCGGCACCCGCGATCGCGGCGGCGCTGGCGAGCGTGGTGAGACGACCGAACATGAACCCTTACCCTTCTCCGCCCCGACCAGGGCATACGCGAAATACATCGTCGCGGCGTCCACCGGCGTTACTCCCCACATTCGCGAGATGTACACCAGGGTCGCGGTCGTCGAAGAATCGCAGCCCTGTTGTACGTCTCGCGAAGCACACATACGAAAGCGGCGCCCACCGGAAAGGTGAGCGCCGCTTCGCAGCAGTCGGAAACTACTTGACGATCTTGGTGACCCGGCCGGCGCCGACGGTACGACCGCCCTCGCGAATCGCGAAGCGCAGACCCTCGTCCATGGCGACGGGCTGGATCAGCTTGACGGAGATGTCGGTGTTGTCACCGGGCATCACCATCTCGGTGCCCTCCGGCAGCGTCACCACGCCGGTCACGTCCGTGGTACGGAAGTAGAACTGCGGACGGTAGTTGTTGAAGAACGGCGTGTGACGGCCGCCCTCGTCCTTGGACAGGATGTAGACCTGGCCCTCGAACTCGGTGTGCGGCGTCGTGGTGCCGGGCTTCACGACGACCTGACCGCGCTCGACGTCCTCACGCTTGATGCCGCGCAGCAGCAGACCGACGTTGTCACCGGCCTGGCCCTGGTCGAGCAGCTTGCGGAACATCTCGACACCGGTGACCGTGGTCTTGGTGGTGTCGGGGCGGATGCCGACGATCTCGACTTCCTCGTTCACGTTGATCACGCCACGCTCGACGCGACCGGTGACCACGGTGCCGCGGCCGGTGATGGTGAAGACGTCCTCGACGGGCATCAGGAACGGCTTGTCGGTCTCGCGGACGGGGTCCGGGATCGACTCGTCGACGGCCTCCATGAGCTCCTCGACCGACTTGACCCACTTCTCGTCGCCCTCGAGGGCCTTGAGCGCCGACACCCGGATGACCGGGGCGTCCTCGTCGAAGTCCTGGGCGGCCAGCAGTTCGCGGACCTCCATCTCGACGAGCTCGATGAGCTCCTCGTCGTCGACGGCGTCGGCCTTGTTCAGCGCGACCAGGATGTAGGGCACGCCGACCTGACGGGCGAGCAGCACGTGCTCACGCGTCTGCGGCATCGGGCCGTCGGTCGCCGCGACCACCAGGATCGCACCGTCCATCTGGGCGGCGCCGGTGATCATGTTCTTGATGTAGTCGGCGTGACCGGGGGCGTCGACGTGCGCGTAGTGGCGCTTGTCGGTCTGGTACTCCACGTGGGAGATGTTGATCGTGATGCCGCGCTGACGCTCCTCAGGCGCATTGTCGATCTGGTCGAATGCGCGCGACTCGTTCAACTCCGGGAACTTGTCGTGCAGCACCTTGGTGATTGCTGCGGTCAGCGTCGTCTTGCCGTGGTCAACGTGACCGATGGTCCCGATGTTGACGTGCGGCTTCGTCCGCTCGAACTTCGCCTTCGCCACTGTGTGGTCCTCCTGGACTGTTAGTGCTTGTCTAAAGCAGTGTTGATCTTTGCAGTTGTTTCTCGCCGCGACGCAACCGGGGTTACTGCCCGGTCGCCTTCGCGATGATCTCCTTCGACACGGCCGCCGGAACTTCGGCGTACGAGTCGAACACCATGGAGTAGTTAGCCCGGCCCTGGGTCTTCGACCGAAGGTCGCCGACGTAGCCGAACATCTCCGACAGCGGTACCAGCGCCTTGACGACGCGGGCACCCGATCGCTCCTCCATGGCCTGGATCTGACCACGGCGGGAGTTCAGGTCACCGATCACTTCACCCATGTAGTCCTCGGGTGTGGTCACTTCGACCGCCATGATCGGCTCGAGGATCACCGGCTGCGCAGCCTGTGCCGCTTTCTTCAGCACCTGCGAACCCGCGACCTTGAAGGCCATTTCCGACGAGTCCACCTCGTGGTAGGCGCCGTCGAGCAGCGTCACCTTGAGGTTGACCAGCGGGTAGCCGGCCAGCACGCCGTACTGCATGGCGTCCTGGGCGCCGGCGTCGACCGACGGAATGTACTCGCGGGGGATACGGCCACCGGTGACCTTGTTCTCGAACTCGTAGGTCGCCCCGTCTTCGCCGGTGAACGGCTCGAGGTCGATGATGACCTTCGCGAACTGGCCCGAACCACCCGTCTGCTTCTTGTGGGTGAACTCGACCTTCTCGACCTTGCGCTTGATGGTCTCGCGGTAGGCCACCTGGGGCTTGCCCACGTTGGCTTCGACCTTGAACTCGCGCTTCATCCGGTCGACGAGGATGTCGAGGTGAAGCTCGCCCATACCGCCGATGACCGTCTGGCCGGTCTCCTGGTCCAGGTGGACCTTGAAGGTCGGATCCTCTTCGGCCAGCTTCTGGATCGCCGTGCCGAGCTTCTCCTGGTCGCTCTTGGTCTTGGGCTCGATGGCCACCTCGATGACCGGGTCCGGGAACGTCATCGACTCGAGCACGATCTGCTCGTTGGCGTCGGACAGGGTGTCGCCGGTGGTGGTGTCCTTGAGACCGATCACCGCGTAGATGTGCCCCGCGGAGGCCCGCTCGACAGGGTTCTCCTTGTTGGCGTGCATCTGGAACAGCTTGCCCAGCCGCTCCTTCTTGCCCTTGGTGGAGTTGATGACCTGCGAACCGGACTCGACGGTCCCGGAGTAGACGCGGACGTAGGTCAGCTTGCCGAAGAACGGGTGCACCGCGATCTTGAACGCCAGGGCCGAGAACGGCTCGTCGGTCGACGGCTTGCGACTGATGGCCTCGTCCTCTTTGCCCGGCACGTGGCCCTGCACGGACTCCACGTCCAGCGGGGACGGCAGGTAGTCGATGACAGCGTCGAGCATGGGCTGCACGCCCTTGTTCTTGAACGCGCTGCCACACAGGACCGGGTACAGCTCCGAGCCGACGGTCAGCTTGCGGATCGCCGCCTTGATCTCGGCGACCGAGAGCTCCTCGCCGCCGACGTACTTGTCCAGCAGCGCCTCGTCCGTCTCGGCGACGGCCTCGAGCAGCTTGGTGCGGTACTCCTCGGCCTTCTCGGCGAGCTCGGCCGGAATGTCTTCGACCTCGTACTTCTCGCCGAGGGCGGTTTCACCGCGCCACACCTTGGCCTTCATCTCGACCAGGTCGACGACGCCGATGAAGTCGTTCTCGGCGCCGATCGGCAACTGGATCACCAGCGGCGTCGCCCCCAGGCGCTCTTCGATGGTGCGCACCGTGAAGTAGAAGTCGGCGCCCAGCTTGTCCATCTTGTTGACGAAGCAGATGCGCGGAACGTCGTACTTGTCGGCCTGCCGCCAGACCTGCTCGGACTGCGGCTCCACGCCTTCTTTACCGTCGAACACCGCAACGGCACCGTCGAGCACACGCAGGCTGCGCTCCACCTCGACGGTGAAGTCGACGTGGCCCGGGGTGTCGATGATGTTGATCTGGTTGTCATTCCAGAAACAGGTGACGGCCGCGGAGGTGATGGTGATACCGCGCTCCTGCTCCTGTTCCATCCAGTCGGTGGTCGAAGCGCCGTCGTGCGTCTCACCGATCTTGTAGTTGACACCGGTGTAGTACAGGATGCGTTCGGTCGTCGTGGTCTTACCGGCATCGATGTGCGCCATGATGCCGATGTTGCGGACCTTGTTCAGGTCGGTTAGCACGTCCTTCTGTGCCACAGAAGTCTTCTCTTTCGCTTGGTAGTTGCTGTTGTCATTTCGCCCCGGCGACACCGCTTTGTGCCATCTCGTCGCTCGCGACTCCGGGGCGTCACATCACCAGCGGTAGTGCGCGAACGCGCGGTTTGCCTCGGCCATCTTGTGGGTGTCCTCACGCCGCTTCACGGCGGCACCCAGACCATTGCTGGCGTCGAGGATCTCGTTGGCCAGGCGCTCGACCATGGTCTTCTCGCGACGGGCCTTGGAGAAGCTGACCAGCCAGCGAAGTGCCAGCGTGACCGAGCGATCCGGACGCACCTCCACGGGAACCTGGTAGGTGGCGCCACCGACGCGACGGCTGCGAACCTCGAGTGCCGGCTTGACGTTGTCCAGAGCGCGCTTGAGGGTGACCACCGGATCGGTGCCGGTCTTGTCGCGGGCCTGTTCGAGCGCACCATAGACAATGCGCTCGGCCAACGATTTCTTCCCGTCCATCAGAACCTTGTTGACCAGCTGGGTCACCAGCTGCGACCCGTACACCGGATCGTTGACCAACGGACGCTTGGGCGCCGGTCCCTTGCGCGGCATCAGCTCTTCTCCTTCTTGGCGCCGTAGCGGCTGCGCGCCTGCTTGCGGTTCTTCACGCCCTGGGTGTCCAGCGAGCCGCGAATGATCTTGTAGCGCACGCCGGGCAGGTCCTTCACACGGCCGCCGCGCACCAGCACCATCGAGTGCTCCTGCAGGTTGTGTCCCTCGCCCGGGATGTAGGCGGTGACCTCGACCGCGCTGGTCAGCTTGACGCGCGCGACCTTCCGAAGCGCCGAGTTCGGCTTCTTCGGGGTGGTCGTGTACACGCGGGTGCACACTCCGCGGCGCTGCGGGCTGCCCTTGAGGGCCGCGGTCTTCGCCTTGGCGGGCTTGTCGTGGCGACCCTTGCGGACCAGCTGCTGGATGGTTGGCATCTACCGGCTTTCTGTGTTGCTGCTTTTTAGTTCTGGTCAAGTCTGTGTACTGCGCTTTTGTCCCGGACACGTACCCCGCGACCGGGTGTGTCGCACGCGCCCGCCCGAAGCAAGTCGAAGGCAACTTGAAGGCATTGCCTCAATTCTCGGAGCATGGCGACATGCGAATTGGCCCGGCGTGCAGGCACGCTTAGCAGGTCCATTTCGTCCACGCACCCGCGAAGCGCCTTATCTGCCAGGCACGATCGTCCACAATACCAGCACAGGGGCAGCGCTCCAAACCCGCGCTCCGCGCCCTAACCGCAGGTCAGATCGCCTTCTCCGAAGGCCGCGGAGTGTATGGCTAACGACGCTCCATCCCGGAGGCCAGCCGCATCACCATGTCGCTGTATACCGCGTCGGTGTCGATACCGTCCATCGCCCCGGTCATCTCCAGCAGGACGAAACCGTGCATGGCCGACCAGAACTCCAACGCCGCATAGAACGCGTTCTCACCCTCCAGTCCGTAGGAACCCAGGACCGCGATGACCGGCGCGGCCGCGGCCCGGGTGGCTTCGGTGAACTCCGGGTCGTCACCACCCAGCGGCATCCGGGTGAAGGCCGAATACCGTCCCGGATGGTGATGGGCGTAGCTGCGGTAGGCGCTGGCCATCGCGGTGACCGCGTCGTCGCGGGTGCGGCCCTCTGCGACGTTGGTGAGCATCCCGATGATGTCGCCGACGACGCGCATCCGCACTGTTCGGCGCAGGTCCTCGAGGCTGTTGACGTGGTTGTACAGCGACGGGCCCTTGGTGCCGAGCTGGGTGGCGAGCGCGTTGATGGTCAGCGCGTCCCAGCCTTCGCGATCCAGGAATGTCAGCGCGGCGTTGACGATGGTCTCGCGGCTGAGCCGGGGGACTCTCCTGGCCGAGGTGCCCGGGGGTTGTGCCATGCGCGCTTCGCCCCCCTGCCGTCTCGTCTGCCCTTGCTGATACCCGGAGAAAACTAACACCTCTAGTTCCCTCGCGGTCAGTTGACGCGCTCCTGACTGAGCTCGGCGAGTTGTTCGGTGATCGAGCACAGATCGGGCAGCGTCGCGGGGTTCATCGTCTGGATGGACCACGTGATGACGTCGCCGCCCTTGGCCACGTAGAAACTGCACGCATTGCCGTCGAACGCCTTGAACCCTTTGTTGCCGTCGAGGGACAGTTCGGTCAAGGTGCGGCCGGCCTGTTGTTCCAGCGACCGCTCGGTGTCCATATCGCTGCCGCGGTACCACCAGGTCGAGATCCCCATTCCCGCCCCGACGGTGCCGAACATCGTGTTCTCCTGCCAGAAGCAGCCTGCGTCGCTGACGACAGCCCTGGTGAACTCGTCTGACCCGGCGGCCGCCGCGATGTCGGTGTCGGTGATGCCGTTGCAGTCCCCGCTGCGGAACCCGGCGCCCGGGTTGGCGGTCGCCGGAGAGGTCGGCGCCTCGTCGGTCGATCCGCACGCTGTGAGCGCCGCGGCGCAAGCGGTGAGCGCGACGAACCGGCGATTCCAGCGGGCGAACACGGTCACATCTCCGACTTCAGGGTGGCCGAAAGGAGCTTCTGCGCTTCCTGGCATGGATCACCGGTGCGTTGATCGCGGAACTGCACCCACCAACTCAGCACCCCGGTGCCCGCGGCGGCGGTGACCGAGCAGGCCGCGCCGGTGATGTCCCGGCGCGCGACGAACGCCGGGTGGCGCTCGACCACGGTTTCGGTGATCGTCGCGCCGCGCCCGACGGCAAGCGCGCGTTCGCGATCGAGGCTTCCGGTCTGGAACCAGGAGAAGGTCGCGTCGATGATCACGTCGCCGCGGAACGACACGTACTGGCAGACCGCTCCGCTGTAGGGCCGCACGACGCTGTCGGCGCCCAGGATCTGCTGGACGGTGTCGTCGTCGAGCAGGGCGCAGCGGTCGTCGACGTAACCGTAGTTGCGTTCGGGATCGGGTACCGCGGGTGTGGCCCGCTGCGCGGTTCCGCTGACGGTCTCAGCACACCCCGCCACCGTCACCACCGCCACGACCGCCGCGACAGCAATCGGAAACCGCCAACGCATCGCTGCTCACGCTACCCAGCGCCACCGTTAATAGCGACTCGGGTGAACGTCTGTGGATCTCACCGGTCGCGTCGTACGCTTCCTCCATGATGTGGACAGCTGTGAGTCGGTCGCTTGCGGCATCGGCCGCGGTGTTTCCGCTGATTCTCGCCGCCCCCGTGGCGCAGGCGGAACCGGTGGTCTGCAATCCATTGGCGCGTGAGTGCGCCGATAACAGTGTCGTGGGTCGCCATCAGGGAACCGACACCACCATCACGGGTATCGGCGTCGTCGAGACGATCGACTGCGCCAACTCCACGCTGCTCGTCAACGGCGCCAACAACCAGATCACCACGCTGGGGACCTGTTGGGCAGTGACGATGCAGGGCAACGGCAATGTCGTCGTCGCCGACAACGTGATCAACGACATCACGGTCTACGGCTGGGATCAGACCGTGCTGTACAAGAACGGCAACCCGATCGTCTTGGACCGCGGACGTGAATTGGGGATGACCAACCGCATCAACCGGGTACCCGCGTGAGCATGCGCGCCACATCCATCGCTTATCCGCTCATCGGTGCCACCGCCGCCGCGTTTCTGCTCGCGGGGTGCGGATCGGAAAGTTCGGACACCAACACCCCCACCGCGACGGCGGGCACGTCGGGCGCCCAGGTCGAGGTCGGCAACACGATCAACTACGGATCCTTCGGCACGACCGCCGACATCGACTGCGCCGACGGCAAATCACTGAACATCGGCGGGTCGAACAACACCCTGACGGTGAAGGGCACGTGCGCGAACGTCAACATCGGCGGCGCCGACAACAAGGTCACCTTCGAGCGGGTGGACAAGGAGATCAGCGTCGTCGGCCTCAACAACACGGTGACGTACAGAGACGGTGATCCGAAGATCAACGACACCGGGAACAACAACAAGATCACCAAGGGCTGAAAGCCGCGAGCGTCAGTGTTTGCTCTACGACACGCCGCGAATTCCCGGCCCTTTGCGGTCACTCACACCAGGGCGAGGGCCCGCAAACTGCAGCTAGGCGTTGGCGCCGCGCCTGCCCGCACCGGCCGCGAAACGGGCTGCCCCCTCCAGGGATTCGGCGGCGACGCGCGACATGCTGCCGAACTCGAAGTCCATCGCGTCGGGCTCCGAGCGGCCCCACTGGTTGAGAGCCGACAGGCGATCGGCGCGCATGCACTGCTGCGGCAGCGCGGCCAGTTCCGCCGCGAGTTCCTCGGCCCGCTGGCGCGCTTCGCCCGTGGGCACCACCCGGTTGGCCAGACCCATCGCAAGGGCTTCGGTGGCATCGACGGCGCGACCGGTGAGGATGAGGTCCATCGCCCGGCTGTGCCCGATCAACCGCGGCAACCGAACGGTCCCACCATCGATGAGCGGCACCCCCCAGCGCCGGCAGAACACCCCCATGATCGCGTCGTCTTCGACGACCCGCAGATCGCACCACAACGCCAATTCCAGACCGCCGGCCACGGCGTAGCCGCTGACCGCCGCGATCACCGGTTTGGACAACACCATTCGGCTGGGCCCCATCGGGCCGGGGCCGGCGCGGTGCACCGGGTTGGCATCGGGCGTCCCGAACGCCTTCAAATCGGCTCCGGCGCAGAATGTCCCGTTGTCGCCCCACAACACCGCGACGGCGGCCGACTCGTCCTTGTCGAACTCGTCGAAAGCGGCGTACAACCCCGCGGCGGCCGGGCCGTTGACGGCGTTGCGCGCCTCCGGACGATTCATGATCACCGTCGTCACGGCACCGTTCTTCTCGACCCGCACTCCGCCCGTCATCTCGCCTCCATCAATTGGTCACGTCGCGTTTGCGACAATCCGGTGCTGTCGCGCCGCGCAGACAACTCCGCGGCGAAGTCGTTGTAGGCCTGGCGAAGCGCGGTGCCCGGCCAGTCGTCGGGCAGCAGTTCCTCCGGCAGCACCGGATCGGTGAGCAGGTGGCGCACAATGGCGGCCGCTGCGACGAACCGATCGGGAACGTCTGGCGCCGAACCGATTTCGTCGAGCAACAACCGGCCCTCCCGCGCCCACGCCGACAGGTCCCACAGCAGGGAGACCAACCCTCCGGGTTCGGCGTCACGGGAAACCAACACCCGCACCCGCTGCAACACCTCGGGCGGCAACGCCGCGTCCAGGTTGTCCGGTCGAAGCCACACCCCCTCGCGCAGTTCGGCGAACCGGTTTTCCTGCAATGTATTTCGTAACCCGGCCCGCGAGCGGGGGTCGGAGCCGACGCTGGTGATCACCACCGTCGTCCAGTCGCCCCGCCACGGCCGCAGCCGGGGATTGATGGCCTCGTCCTGCCGTCGCTGCCGTGCCAGCAAGCGGTCGGACAACCGGTAGCCGTCCTCGGAACGAACCAGGTCACCGGCGCCGACCATCCGCGTCAGAGCGACCCGCACCGTCGACTCCCTCAGGCCGAAATCGGCTGTCAGCTTGACCAGTTCGCTCGCGGTGGCCCACGCCGGGTGCGCCCCGAGCAGGACGCTCAGCACGACGGAACGGGCCGTCATCCGCGAGAGCGACTTCGCCATCAGACCTCGGATGCCCTGCGGCCGTGATCGCCGAACGGTTCGTCACGTTGGCGGACCGCTTCTCGGAATCCGTGTTCGCGCGACTGCGCGACGAATGCGTGCCCCTCGGGTGTGTGGCGGGCGATGCCGTCGAACACGGTCGAGACCATCGCGCTGTTGGCCGTCCCCTGTGAATACAGCGCGGAGTTCATCGCGAGCTTGACCATGATCAGCTGGTTGATCGGCACGCGGGCGATCCGCTCCACCAGTCGTTCGGTGCGCTCGTCGAGGTCCTCGGGTGACGGCGCCTCGACCGCCAGGCCCCACTCGGCGGCCTGTGCGCCGGTGATCGAATCACCGGTTAGCAGAAGGCGTTTGGCACGCTGATCGCCGAGGCGGTGTGCCCACATCCCGGCGGCGGGCACCCCCCACACGCGGGTTGGCGGGTAGCCGATCTTGGCGTCCGACGCGGCGATCACCTGATCGGCGTGCAGTGCGATGTCGGTGCCGCCGGCCACGCAGTACCCGTGGATCTTCACCACTGTCGGCTTGTCGCAGTGCATCAGGCTGGAGAAGCCGCGGACGAACCGGCTCATCATCTGGTAGTCGATCATCGGATCCCACGGCTGATTCGGCAGGTGGTTGACGGCCTGCGTCCTGCCCGACAGCACGGTGTCGCGATAGGGGCTGCCGCCACCGGCCGATGACGACCCCTCGGCGTAGGCGGACAGATCGAATCCGGCGCAGAACCCTTCGCCCCGACCGGAAACCAGGATCACGTGCACGTTCGGGTCGAGGTCGGCACGTTCGACGAGCGCGGACAATTCCAGCGGCGTGTCCGCGACGATGGCGTTGCCCTTCTCCGGCCGGTTGAACGTGATGCGGGCTACCCGGTCGGTGACCTCGTAGGTCATCGTTGTCAGATTGTCGAAGTCGACCGGCCTGATCGCGTGGGTCATCCGTTGTCGGTCCTGCCCGCGTCCGGAGCCTTGACCAACGCGCGTTCGATGATCGGCGCGAGATCGAGTCCGGTGGGCAGGGTTCCGAACGCGCCGCCCCAGGCGCCGCCCATGCGGGTGGCCAGGAACGCCTCGGCGACGGCGGGATGCCCGTGGCGCACCAACAGCGAACCCTGCAGCGCGAGGCTGATGTCCTCGGCGACCTTGCGGCCGCGGTACTGGATGGTCTCGAGGTCACCCAGGGCGGGCCGCAACGCGCCCACAAACGCATCCAGTCGCGCATCGACACCCGCGGTCCGAGCGAGTTCGTCGAACAGCACGTCGACGCACTCGGGGCGAGTCGCCATGGCCCGCAACGTATCCAACGCGCTGACGTTGCCCGACCCCTCCCAGATGCCCATCAGCGGCGCTTCCCGATACAGCCGCGGCATACCCGACTCCTCGACATAGCCATTGCCGCCCAGACACTCCATCGCCTCGGCCGCGTGCGGGGTGGCACGTTTGCACACCCAGTACTTTCCGGCCGCCAGGCCGATGCGCCGCAGCAAGGTCTCGCGGGCGTCGCCGCGCACTGCGGCATCGGTCGCGCCGGCCATGCGCATAGCCAGGATCGTGGCCGCCTCCGCCTCGACCGCGAGGTCGGCCAGCACGTTGCGCATCAGTGGCTGATCGATCAGGTACTCGCCGAACGCCTTTCGGTGCTGGGTGTGATGGATCGCGCGGGCCAGTCCGTTGCGCATGCTGGTTGCACTGCCGAGTGTGCAGTCCAACCGTGTCAGGTTGACCATCTCGATGATGGTCGGGACGCCGCGGCCCTCTTCGCCGACGAGCCATGCGACGGCGCCGTCGTATTCCACCTCGGACGACGCGTTGGCGTGGTTGCCGAGCTTGTCCTTCAGCCGCTGCAGGAACATTCGGTTGCGGCTGCCGTCGGGCAGGACTCGCGGCAGCAGGAAACACGAGAGCCCGCCGGGCGCCTGCGCGAGCACCAGGAAGATGTCGCACATCGGCGCCGAGGTGAACCACTTGTGCCCGCGCAGTGAGTAACTGCCGTCGCCGTTGGGGGTCGCCTCGGTGGTGCCCGCGCGCACATCGGACCCACCCTGCTTCTCGGTCATCGACATGCCCGCGGTGATGCCGGCCTTGGTGGTGGGCACCTTCAGCTCGGGGTCGTACTCGCGACTAACGAGCAGCGGCTCGTACACCGCCGCCAGTTCGGGGTTGTGCCGCAGCGCCGGCACCACGGCGTAGGTCATCGAGATCGGGCAGATGTGACCGGGTTCGGGTGTCCACACCGAGGTCTTGGCCGCGCGCACGACGTGGGCGCCGGGCCGGTCGTCAGCCCATGGCGCGGCATGCAGGCCGTGCTTGATGGCCACCGTCATCAGCGAGTGGTAGGCGGGGTCGTACTCGACCTCGTCGACGCGGTGGCCGTAGCGGTCGTGAGTGCGCAGGATCGGCTGGTTGCGGTCGGCCAGCTCGCCCCACCGCTGGGCCTGCCGCGAGCCCGACAGCGCGCCCAACTCGGTGACCTCGTCGAGGCCCCATTCACCGCCCTCGCGGATCAGCGCCTCGGTGAGTACGGGCGAGGTCGCCGGGTTGTAGTCCTCCAGCGGCGGGACCTGGTTGGTGACGACATGGGTATCGGCCATGAGACCACTATTACACTTTCACGAACAGCTGCACAATAGTCGTAACAACAGCCGCGGAAGGGGTCAGCGGCTGTCGACCTCTGCGACGACGTCCCGCCGGCGCGGCTCAGGTTCGTCAACGGGTTCCGGCTCGGCGACAGGCTGGGACTCGACCGCGGGGCTCGACTCGGTCGCTACCGCGGGATCGTCCCGCCGGTCGTAGAGCGGAACCATCTCGCCCGCGCGGTCCGCCGAGCGCGCCGCCCTCCCCCGCCGCCACCCCTGGTAGCGGTGGAGGACGGCGATGACCGCGGCCGCCAGCGCCCAGCCGAGCAGGATGTCGATGACGTAGTGCTCGGCGGTGTACACCAGCGTGAAGGCCATCAGGAGCACATATGCCACGAGCAGTGGGCGCCACGCTCCGTGCACGCGACGCCACAGGAAGGCCGCGACCGCCGCGGTCATCCCGGCGTGCAGGGACGGTATCGCCGCCACCAGGTTGACGCTGGCCTGCCCCGCATCGAGCAGCGCGCTGGCGGTGTGCATGTTCAGGTTGCCCCAGCCGCGGCCGACAATCCGCTCGATCCACGGGTTCGCCCCGTCCTGGCTGGATTGCATCGCCCCGAGCACACCGCCGTCGGGCACTCCGCGCGCCGAGCGGAACATGCAGCGCGCGTAGGCCGGTCCGCCTTCGACGTCGTCCGGGGTGCAGCGAGCCGCGGCCCACGGCGGCGCGGCAGGCACCAGGGCGTAGATGACCAAGCCCGCGAAGTTCAAGCCGACGAACAGACGCACGAACGCCTTCCACTCCGCGCGGTCACGCAGCCACAGCACCCCGGCCACCGCGTACGGAAGGATGAAGAACGACATGTAAACGCAGCTCAGGATCACCTCCCACCACGGCGGATGTCCCTGTTTGAGCTGCTCCTGAAGCCATACGGTCGGCACGGTGCCGAAGAAGAGCCAACGATCGGCCTCGACGGGCCACTCCCACAGCGTCGGGCGCCCGATCATGTCGGCGGCGCCACGGCTCAGGTCGTAGGCGATCAGTATCAACGCGAAGGGAAGCCAGTCGCGGATGACGTAGAGCATGCGGCGGACCTGGCCGATGCTCGCGGCCAGCAGACCGGTGGCGATGTAGAGCAGCACGAGCTCGCGGTTGAACGCAAAACCTTCGGTGACCGTGCGAAACACGATGACGGCAGCCCATATCGCGACGGCGGTCCGGCGCACGTACTTGAGCCGGCGTTCCCGCGTCTGGGCTGCCTTGGGGGAGCGCTGCGACGCAACTGACGACTCGTCGACCGCAGACACTCCGTTGAATCTAGTTCACCCCGCAGTTGCCGAGCGTTCGACTGCGGTTCGGTTATCAGGTCGTGATGTGCTCGCGCAGGAAGGCGATGTCGTCTTTGCGGCCCTCGTCTGCGGTTTCGCAGATGACGGGGGCGCCGGCGGCCTGCACCACCGCGACCAGCAGCTGAGGATCGATCTGGCCGGTGCCGAAGTTGGCGTGCCGGTCGGCGCCCGAACCGGCGGCGTCGCGTGAGTCGTTGCAGTGCACCAGGTCGATGCGCCCGGTGATGGCCTTGATCCGGTCGACGGCGTCGATCAGCTTCTCCCCCGCGGCCCACGCGTGGCAGGTGTCCAGGCAGAAGCCGATGCCCTTGTCGCCGATGTGCTCCCACAACCGGGCGATGACGTCGAAATGGCGGGCCATCGCGTGGTCGCCGCCCGCGGTGTTCTCCAGGTAGACGGGCACATCGGTTTCGAGATAGTCCAGCGCCTTGACCCAGCGTTCGAAGCCGGCTTCCCAGTCCTTGTCGTCGGCGTGCCCACCGTGCACGATGACCGCCGTCGCGTTGATCTCCGAGGCGGCGTCACAGGTGTCCTGCAGGATCTTGCGCGACGGGATCCGCACCCGGTTGTTGGCCGATGCGACATTGATCAGATACGGCGCATGCACGTACAGCGGGACGCTCGAAGCCTTGAGTACATCGGCGTCCTCGCGCGGTTTGGGTTTCTTCCAGCTCTGCGGATTGCCGAGGAAGAACTGCACCACGTCGGCACCGTCTGCCTCCGCGGCGGCCAGGGGGTCGTCACCGTGGACGTGCGAACCGATCAGCACGACGCCCAGTCTAGGCAGGGCCACCGACATGGCCACCGCACCGGCCCACGGTCACGGCACTCGATCGCACCACTGGCGTTCGCCGCACGCGTGACGGCGCCGCCTAGGCTCGGAGCGTGGGACCTGGAAGCGACCCGTCTCCGTTCGCGTCGTTGTCCGACGCGGTCGCCTCCGCCCGTTCGACTCTGCAACGACGCGCCCTTTCGATGTTGTCTCGTGCGCCCCGGCCGGTGCGGACGGGCCGGCTGATCGTCCGAACCGTCAACGACACGCTCCGAGACCGCGTGCCCGGTCTGGCGGCCGAGGTCGCGCTGTTCTCCTTGATCTCGCTGCCGTCGCTCCTGATCGCGGTGCTCGGCTCGCTCGGTTTCATCGCCGAAGCGCTCGGCCCTGAAGGCACGGCGCGACTGCATCGGCTGCTGCTCGAGGTGCCCAGCTCCTTCCTTGCCGAGCGGACCTTCGAGTCATACCGTCGCATGGTCGAGGCCGGGCTCACACAATCGCGTGGAAGCGTGGTCTCCATCGGAATCGTGCTCAGCCTGTGGTCGGGTTCGCGGGCGGTGAATCGGTACCTGGAGACAATCACCATCGCCTACGGTGTCGAGCCCCGGCCTGCCTGGCGACGACGGCTGCTGGCGTTGGGGCTGACCGCGGGCGGACTCCTCGGTGCCGTGGCGATTCTGCCGCCGCTCGTCCTCGGGCCCGACCTGGTGGCGTGGGTGACGCCCGACCCGTTGACCGAAAGCACCTTGCGCGCACTGGATCTGCTGTTCTGGCCCGGGGTGGCGCTGCTGATCCTGGTCGGATTGGTCACGCTGTATCACCTCGGTGTGCCCTGGCGACTGCCGTGGCGCCGCGACATTCCGGGGGCGGTGTTGGCGATGGTGCTGTGGTTGGTGGCATCGGCGGGGCTGCGCGCCTATCTGTCGGTCAGCGCACGTGACGACGCCGTGTACAGCCAGCTCGCCGTGCCGATCGCCGTCGTCGGGTGGCTTTACATCACGGCCTTCGCGGTGTTGCTGGGCGCGGAGTTCAACGCCGAGATCGAAAAGATGTGGCCGCATGAGAAGCATCCGTGGCGGCTGCGTCGGCGTCGGCGGGCAAGCCAGGACCGCCCCACCCCGCCGACACGTTCCGTCAGGTCCGGACGGTCAGCAGCAAGATCAGGTACGCCGCGTAGGCCGCAACCATCAGCGCGCCTTCGACGCGGGTGACGCGCCGACCCGAGATGAAGATCGGGATACAGAGCAACGCGACCGCCACCATGACCGGCAGGTCGATGGTCACCAGGCTGGACGGCAGGTTCAGCCCCTGAGCCGGCACCAAACAGGTCACGCCGAGGATGAGCAGGATGTTGTAGATGCTGCTGCCGATCAGGTTGCCGATCGCGATGTCGCGGTCGCCGCGGATGGTGGAGATGATGGTGGTCACCAACTCCGGCGCCGAGGTGCCGATCGCGACGATGGTCAGACCGATCAGCGCGTCGGACACCCCGAACTGTCTGGCCATGCCGACCGCACCGTCGACAAGCCAGTCGGCTCCCAGTACGACGACGGCGATACCGCCCAGCGTCATCGCGACGTTGATCGAGGTGCGATGCCCCTTGGTGGCCACCGCGCCCACCTCTTCGGTGGCGTACTCAGCGACCAGCTCGGCTGCGAATTCCTCGACGACAGCGTGGGATTCGCGACGTGCAGACCAGATCACCGCGACGGTGTAGACGAACGCGCAGGCGACCAGGATGGCGCCGTCCAGACGCGTCAGCACACCGTCGGCCGCCAGCGTCCACAGCAGCAGCGCCGCAGCGGCCATGATCGGCAGTTCGAAACGGATGGTGCGCGACTGCAATGTCAACGGCACCAGCGCGGCGCTCAGACCGAGGATGAGCAGGACGTTGACCACATTGGTGCCCGCGATGTTGCCGACCGCCAGCGCGCCGCTGCCCTCCCCGGCGGCCACCACACCGACCGCCAGTTCCGGCATGCTGGTGCCGATCGACACGATGGTCAGCCCGATGACGATCGGGCTGATTCCCAGTCGCACAGCGACTTCCGCGCCACCGCGGACCATGACCTCGGCGCCGACGATCAACGCGCCCAGTCCGAACAGGAACCACGCGGCGTTCGCCAGCATCAGATCCTCACCGCCGAGTGTGGGCTCGTGTCACGCACAGACCGCGCAGGACGTGCGGGTAACCCACGTTCGGCGCAAACCTCGAGGCACGAAAAAGCCCCCGGGTCGAAACCCGGAGGCCTTTCCGTGGACTGTTAGCGGTAATCGCTGTAGCCGTAATCGTCCAACGGCACCGCGGCACCGGTGGCCTGGCCGAAGTCCGGGCTGTAGTACTGATCCTCGTACGACGGGATCGTGTACGCCGCAGCGCGGGCTTCTTCGGTCGGCTGCACCTGAATGTTGCGGTAGCGGTTGATACCGGTACCGGCCGGGATCAGCTTGCCGATGATCACGTTCTCCTTCAGACCCTGCAGCTTGTCGCTGCGGCAGTTGATCGCCGCATCGGTGAGCACGCGGGTGGTCTCCTGGAACGACGCCGCCGACAGCCACGAGTCGGTGGCCAGCGACGCCTTCGTGATACCCATCAGCACCGGACGACCGGCCGCGGGCTCGCCGCCCTCGGCGACCACCCGACGGTTCTCGGTCTCGAACTCGCCGCGCTCGGTCAGCGAGCCGGGCAGGAACTCCGTTGAGCCCGAGTCGATGATCGTGACGCGACGCAGCATCTGCCGGACGATGACCTCGATGTGCTTGTCGTGGATCGACACGCCCTGGGCCCGGTAGACCTCCTGGACCTCCTTGACGAGGTGGATCTGCACCTCGCGGGGGCCCTGGACACGCAGCACCTCGTGCGGGTCGGCCGCACCTTCCATCAGCTGCTGGCCCACCTCGACGTGGTCACCGTCGGCGAGCAGACGCTCGGTGCCGTCGTCGTGCTTGAACACCTTCAGGCGCTGACGACGAGAGAGCTTGTCGTACACCACTTCTTCGCCACCATCGTCGGGGATGATGGTGATCTTGTAGAAGCGCTCGCCCTCTTCGAGCTGCACCCGGCCGGTGACGTCGGCGATCGGCGCCTTGTTCCGCGGGATGCGGGCCTCGAACAGCTCCTGCACACGGGGCAGACCACCGGTGATGTCCTCACCCACGCCGCCCTGGTGGAACGTGCGCATGGTCAGCTGCGTGCCGGGCTCACCGATGGACTGCGCGGCGACGATGCCGACGGCCTCGCCGATGTCGACGAGCTTGCCCGTGGCCATCGAGCGGCCGTAGCACATCGCGCACACGCCGGTGCCCGTGGCGCAGGTCAGCACGGAGCGGACCTTCACCTCGGTGATGCCGGCGGCCAGCAGTGCCTCGATCGCCGGATCGCCCAGGTCGTGGCCGCGCTCGACGACGACGTTGCCGTCCTTGTCGACCGCATCGGTGGCCAGCGTCCGGGCATAGGCCGACGTCTCGATGTGCTGATCGCGCACCAACGCGTCGCCCTGTAGCTCGGCCAGCGTGACATTGATGCCGCGCTCGGTCTCACAGTCGGTCTCGCGCACGATGACGTCCTGCGAAACGTCGACCAGACGGCGGGTCAGGTAACCCGAGTCTGCGGTACGAAGAGCGGTGTCCGCCAGACCCTTTCGGGCGCCGTGGGTGTTGATGAAGTACTCCAGCACCGTCAGGCCCTCACGGAACGAGGACTTGATCGGACGCGGGATGAACTCACCCTTCGGGTTGGTCACCAGACCCTTCATGCCGGCCAGCGTCCTGGTCTGCGTGAAGTTACCCGTGGCACCCGAGTCGACGATCGTGATGATCGGGTTGTCCTTCGGGTAGTGCGCCCGCAGCGCCTCGCCGACCTCTTCGGTGGCGTCCTGCCAGATCTTGACCAGTGCGTCGTTGCGCTCGTCGTGGTTGAGAGCACCGCGCTGATACTTCTTCTCGATCTGGTCGGCTTCCTTCTCGTAGCGGTCCAGGATCTCCTGCTTCTGCGGCGGCACCAACACGTCGGCCATCGACACGGTGACACCCGAACGGGTGGCCCAGTAGAAGCCGGCGTCCTTGAGCTTGTCGACGGTCTGCGCGACCACGATCATCGGGTAGCGCTCGGCGAGATCGTTGACGATCCGCGCCTGGACCTTCTTGTGCATCTGCTCGTTGACGAACGGATAACCGTGCGGCAGAAGCTCGTTGAACATCACCCGACCCAGAGTGGTCTCCGCGGTCCAGGCGTCGCCGGGCTTCCAGCCCTCCGGGAACAGCTCGGCTTCCAGATCGGCGGACGGACGCAGCTGCGTCAACCGAACGCGGATCTTGGCCCGCACCGACAGCGCACCGCGGTCCATCGCCATGATCGCCTCGGCGGGCGAGCTATACACACCGGTCTCCGGCTGATCCTTGGCGGCCGGCGTGTACTCGCCGGTGTCGCCCTCGATCATCGTCGTCAGGTAGTACAGGCCGGTCACCATGTCCAGACGCGGCATGGCCAACGGCCGACCCGACGCCGGGGACAGGATGTTGTTCGACGACAGCATCAGGATGCGCGCCTCGGCCTGCGCCTCCGCGCTCAGCGGCAGGTGCACGGCCATCTGGTCGCCGTCGAAGTCGGCGTTGAACGCCTCGCAGACCAGCGGGTGCAGCTGAATGGCCTTGCCCTCCACCAACTGCGGCTCGAACGCCTGGATACCGAGGCGGTGCAGCGTCGGTGCGCGGTTCAGCAGCACCGGGTGCTCGGCGATGACCTCTTCGAGGACGTCCCACACCTGCGGACGCTGACGCTCGACCATGCGCTTGGCGCTCTTGATGTTCTGCGCGTGGTTCAGGTCCACCAGACGCTTCATCACGAACGGCTTGAACAGCTCGAGAGCCATCAGCTTGGGCAGACCGCACTGGTGCAGCTTGAGCTGCGGGCCGACCACGATGACCGAACGGCCGGAGTAGTCGACGCGCTTACCGAGCAGGTTCTGACGGAACCGACCCTGCTTGCCCTTCAACAGATCCGACAGCGACTTGAGCGGACGGTTGCCCGGTCCGGTGACCGGACGGCCGCGGCGGCCGTTGTCGAACAGCGCGTCCACCGACTCCTGAAGCATGCGCTTCTCGTTGTTGACGATGATCTCGGGCGCGCCGAGATCGATCAGTCGCTTCAACCGGTTGTTGCGGTTGATCACGCGGCGGTACAGGTCGTTGAGGTCCGACGTCGCGAACCGGCCGCCGTCGAGCTGCACCATCGGGCGCAACTCCGGCGGGATCACCGGAACCGCGTCGAGCACCATGCCCATCGGCGAGTTGGAAGACTGCTGGAACGCCGCGACCACCTTGAGCCGCTTCAGTGCGCGAAGCTTCTTCTGCCCCTTGCCGCTTCGGATGACCTCGCGCAGCTCCTCGGCCTCGGCCTCGATGTCGAAGTTCTCGATGAGCTTCTTGATCGCCTCGGCACCCATCGCACCGGTGAAGTACTCGCCGTAGCGGTCCTGCAGCTCCCGGTAGAGCACCTCGTCGACGACGAGTTGCTTGGGCGCCAGCTTGGTGAAGGTATTCCAGATCTCCTCGAGCCGGTCCAGCTCCCGCTGGGCACGGTCGCGGATCTGGCGCATCTCGCGCTCGCCACCGTCGCGCACCTTGCGGCGCACGTCGCTCTTGGCGCCTTCCTTCTCCAGCTCGGCCAGGTCGGCCTCGAGCTTCTGGGACCGCTCGGCCAGATCGAGATCGCGCTGATCCTCAACGGCCTTGCGCTCCACGGCCATTTCGGCTTCGAGCGTGGACAGCTCGTTGTGGCGCATCTCGTCGTCGACGGCGGTGATCACGTAGGCGGCGAAGTAGATGATCTTCTCGAGATCCTTCGGCGCCAGATCGAGCAGATAGCCCAGCCGCGAGGGCACACCCTTGAAGTACCAGATGTGCGTGACGGGCGCGGCCAGCTCGATGTGGCCCATCCGCTCACGACGCACCTTGGCGCGAGTGACCTCGACGCCGCAGCGCTCACAGATGATGCCCTTGAAGCGGACGCGCTTGTACTTGCCGCAGTAGCACTCCCAGTCGCGAGTCGGTCCGAAGATCTTCTCGCAGAACAGGCCGTCCTTCTCCGGCTTCAGCGTGCGGTAGTTGATGGTCTCCGGCTTCTTGACCTCACCGAACGACCAGTTACGGATGTCATCCGCGGTGGCAAGACCGATGCGGAGTTCATCGAAGAAGTTGACGTCTAGCACGTAACTCCCTTTCCCCTTGCGGGACTAGAAATTTAGGCCAAATCTTCTACGGACGCGGATTCGTTGCGCGACAGGTTGATTCCCAGGTTCGCCGCGGCGCGCTCCAGATCCTCGTCGTCGCCGTCGCGCATCTCGATCGCGGCGCCGTCGCTCGACAGCACCTCGACGTTGAGGCACAGCGACTGAAGTTCCTTGAGCAACACCTTGAACGACTCGGGAATGCCCGGCTCGGGGATGTTCTCGCCCTTGACGATCGCCTCGTACACCTTGACCCGGCCGACGGTGTCGTCGGACTTGATGGTCAACAGCTCCTGCAGCGTGTACGCCGCGCCGTAGGCCTGCATGGCCCAACATTCCATCTCGCCGAACCGCTGGCCACCGAACTGCGCCTTACCGCCCAGCGGCTGCTGGGTGATCATCGAGTACGGGCCGGTGGAACGGGCGTGAATCTTGTCGTCCACCAAGTGGTGCAGCTTGAGGATGTACATGTAGCCCACCGTCACCGGGTACGGGAACGGCTCGCCACTGCGACCGTCGAACAGCATCGCCTTGCCGTCCTCGTCGACGAGCGTCTCGCCGTCGCGGTTGGGCAACGTGGACCCGAGCAGACCCTGCAGCTCCGCTTCGCGAGCACCGTCGAACACCGGTGTCGAGACGATGCTTCCCGGCTCGGACTCGAGCAGCTCCTTGGGCAACGCGCTCGCCCAGTCCGGCGAACCGTTGATCTTCCAGCCGCTCTTGGCCACCCACCCGAGGTGGGTCTCCAGGATCTGACCGATGTTCATACGACGCGGCACACCGTGGGTGTTCAAGATGATGTCCACGGGGGTGCCGTCGGGCAGGAACGGCATGTCCTCGACGGGCAGGATCTTGCCGATGACGCCCTTGTTGCCGTGGCGCCCGGCCAGCTTGTCGCCGTCGGAGATCTTGCGCTTCTGCGCGACGTACACGCGGACCAACTCGTTGACGCCGGCGGGCAGCTCGTCGTCGTCCTCGCGGGAGAACACGCGGATGCCGATCACCTTGCCGGACTCACCGTGGGGCACCTTCAGCGACGTGTCGCGGACCTCGCGCGCCTTCTCACCGAAGATCGCACGCAGCAGCCGCTCCTCCGGGGTCAGCTCGGTCTCACCCTTCGGGGTGACCTTGCCGACCAGGATGTCGCCGTCGCGGACCTCGGCGCCGATGCGGACGATGCCGCGCTCGTCGAGATCGGCCAGCACCTCATCGGAGACGTTCGGGATGTCCCGGGTGATCTCCTCGGCGCCCAGCTTGGTGTCGCGGGCATCGATCTCGTGCTCCTCGATGTGAATCGAGGTGAGCACGTCCTCTTCCACCAGGCGGTTGGAGAGGATGATCGCGTCCTCGTAGTTGTGCCCCTCCCACGGCATGATCGCCACGAGCAGGTTCTTGCCCAGCGCCATCTCACCGTTCTCGGTGCACGGCCCGTCGGCGATGACCTGACCGGCCTCGACCCGCTGGCCGGCGTCCACGATCGGACGCTGGTTGGCGCAGGTGCCGTGGTTGGACCGCGCGAACTTACGCATCCGGTAGGTGTGCCGGGTGCCGTCGTCGGCCATCACGGTGACGTAGTCGGCCGAGACCTCCTCGATCACGCCGGCCTTGTCGGCGACGACGACGTCACCGGCGTCGATCGCGGCACGCAACTCCATACCGGTGCCGACCAGCGGGGCCTCGCTGCGCACCAGCGGAACCGCCTGGCGCTGCATGTTGGCACCCATCAGCGCGCGGTTGGCGTCGTCGTGCTCGAGGAACGGGATCATGGCCGTCGCGACCGACACCATCTGGCGCGGCGAGACGTCCATGTAGTCCACCTCGCTCGACGAGATCTGCTCGACCTCGCCGCCCTTGCGGCGGACCAGGACGCGCTCCTCCAGGAAGCGGCCGTTGTCATCGATCGGCGAGTTGGCCTGCGCCACGACGTGGCGGTCCTCCTCGTCGGCGGTCAGGTACTCGATGTCGTCGGTGACAACACCGTCCTTGACCTTGCGGTACGGCGTCTCGATGAAGCCGAACGGGTTGACCCGCGCGTACACCGACAGCGAGCCGATCAGGCCGATGTTCGGACCCTCCGGGGTCTCGATCGGGCACATGCGGCCGTAGTGCGATGCGTGCACGTCGCGGACCTCGAGGCCGGCGCGCTCACGGGACAGACCGCCGGGGCCCAGCGCCGACAGGCGGCGCTTGTGGGTCAGGCCCGAGAGCGGGTTGTTCTGGTCCATGAACTGCGACAGCTGGCTGGTGCCGAAGAACTCCTTGATCGCCGCCACGACGGGACGGATGTTGATCAGGGTCTGCGGCGTGATCGCCTCGACGTCCTGAGTGGTCATGCGCTCACGCACGACGCGCTCCATGCGCGACAGGCCCACCCGGATCTGGTTCTGGATCAGCTCGCCGACGGTGCGCAGACGACGGTTGCCGAAGTGGTCGATGTCATCGACCTCGACGGGAACCTCGACACCACCCGGGACGGTCATCGTCTTGTCGCCCTGATGCAGCCGCACCAGGTACTCGATGGTGGCGACGACGTCCTCTTCGGTCAGCGTGGTCGACGTGGTCTGCGCCGGGTTCTCGGTGATACCCAGCTTCTTGTTGACCTTGTAGCGACCGACGCGGGCCAGGTCGTAGCGCTTCTCCTTGAAGAACAGGTTCTCCAGCAGGGTCTGCGCGGACTCCTTGGTCGGCGGCTCGCCCGGGCGCAGCTTGCGGTAGATGTCCAGCAGCGCCTCGTCGGTTCCGGCGGTGTTGTCCTTCTCCAGCGTGCTCATCATGATCTCGGAGAAGCCGAACCGCTCGGTGATCTGCTCGTTGGTCCACCCGAGCGCCTTGAGCAGCACGGTGACCGGCTGACGACGCTTGCGGTCGATGCGCACGCCGACGGTGTCGCGCTTGTCGACGTCGAACTCCAGCCACGCACCGCGGCCGGGGATCACCTTGACGCTGTGCAGCGTCTTCTCGGTGGACTTGTCGATGCTCTCGTCGAAGTAGACGCCCGGCGACCGGACCAGCTGGCTCACCACGACACGCTCGGTGCCGTTGATGATGAACGTGCCCTTCTCGGTCATCATCGGGAAGTCGCCCATGAAGACCGTCTGGCTCTTGATCTCACCGGTGTTGTTGTTGATGAACTCGGCCGTGACGAACAGCGGGGCCGCGTACGTCATGTCCTTGTCTTTGCACTCGTCGACGGGGGCCTTGACCTCGTCGAAGCGCGGATCGGAGAAGGACAGCGACATTGAGCCGGAGAAGTCCTCGATCGGGCTCAGCTCGGAAAGCACCTCTTCGAGGCCACCAACGGGGTTTTCCTCGCCGCGCTCCTTGGCCTTTTCACGCCAGGCGTCGGAGCCGATCAGCCATTCGAAAGACTCGGTTTGAACGTCGAGAAGCCCGGGAACCTCGAGGGGCTCACGGAGCTTTGCAAAGGAGATTCGGTTTGGTGCTCCTGGGACGGAGTTTTTAGTAGCTTCTGCTGTCTTGCTTGGGCGGGACCCTGCCAAGATGCATCCTTCCAGCACCTCATGCGACTATCGTGCCGGTAGACCACCGGTCCGTTTCGTCGCGATATCTGCGTCGGTTCGGCTGGCCACTCACGACCACAAACTTCCCGAACGCACGGCACGCGACTAGATCACTGAGCTGGGCTCAGGCTAGGACATCGGTGTCAGGTGCGGGTTTAGGTGGGCAGGATGCAGCCAGCGCAACGTCCAACAGTACCGCAGGACGGCGTATTCCTCAACATCCGCAGAACATCCACAACCCAACCGCATGTATGGCACGCATCGGGGCGCTGGCTGGCGACTCGATCCTTCTCATACGTCCATACATTGCTGCAGAACAGATTGGCCCCTCTGCGGCTTCCCGTCAAGAGATAACACGCGTTGTTGTGGAGTTTTGCGTCAGGCGGCGATCGCGTTGCTGCAGTGTCCGGACCCGGCCGAGCCGACCGATTCGCGCACACACACCGGGTCCATGGAGAACAACCCGTCGGCCAACGGCATGAACGGCTTCAGGAAGTTCAGCAGGTACGGCTTGGTCAACGTATTGGGCAGTGCGACGACGGTGGCCTGCCCGGCCGGGGTGTCGAAGCGGAACTGCTCGCCGCGCTCGAGGTAGATACCCGTCTTCCGGTCACCGGCGAACATGTCGTTGACCCAGCCGACCATCAGTATCTGCGCGGCGGCGGCGTTCTCGGGCCGCGAGAAGCCGGCCACCAGCTCCTGGGCGAACTGGATGAGCGGATTGCCGCCCCGCATGGCGTCGACGTGTGAGCCGTTGACCAATGTGACGCCGATGAACCCGGTCGGTCGCGCGGCGGCCAGAGCGTCGAGGCCGGCGCCGAAGTTGTTCCACATGTAGACCGGTGCGGCGAGCTGGTAGATCGGGATGTCGACGGGGACCTTCCTCAGCGATTCCGTCATCCGCGCCGGGTCGCCCAGCGCCACGCCGTCGAGCAGCACGACCCCGGCCAGCCTGTCGATGCGCTCGTCGTCGGCCAGGTAGCCGGCGATCCCCGACACCGCGCCGCCGCCGAGCGAGTGGCCCATCAGCACGACGCGGTCGGGGATGTCCCCTGCGTACCCGGCGGCTCGCGCACTGTCCTCCAGCGCGGTGTTTCCGTCGTCGAACAGTCCCGCCATCGCCTCGTGCATCGGCGCCCCGCCGAGCCAGCATCCGTCGACGGCAAAGAAGTTGGAGCTGATCGACGGTGCGACCACGATGCTCTGGGTCCGCTCGGCCAACGCGGCGGCGGTGTGGCTGTACCACGGGGCGCTGGCCAAAAAGCCGTGCTGCAGGTAGATCAGGCGCTCGGGCGGCTCGCCGGTCGCCGTCTCCGGGATGTACCAGTCCGCGGGCACCTCTTTGCCTTCACCTTCTGCGCAGGCGCAGTCGATCCGCAGCGTCGACGAGCGCACGGTGACCGTGCTGTTGGGCGGCAGGATCGGTGGGCCGCCCAGCAGTCGGGTTGCGACGGCGTACAGGTCGAACACGATCGTGCCGATCACCCGCAGGATGAGGGGGACCTGGGGGGCGGTCGCAGTGGTCACCGCCGGTGGCACCGACGCGAAGGCCACCGCCTGGACACCGACTTCCTCGACGTCCTCGACGACGCCGGCGACCGGCTGTTCGAGGACCACCGCCATGCGTTGCTCAGGGGGGTCGCCGGTGTCGCCTGTCTCCGAGACGAGCGCGGCCTTCTTCTCGGTCCGGTGCGGCTCGGTCCGGTCGGTGGCGTCGTTGTCCGAGGTGACCGTGGGGACGTTCGCAGAGACCCGGGCCGCCCCCTGCTGGACCGTGTGGTCACGGTCCGAGTCGGGCTTCGCGACGACCTCCTCGATCACCTCGGCGTCGGTCACGGGCTGTTCGACCACGGCGTCGACGACCGGTTGCTCGACCACGGCGTCGGTGCCCGCGGCGTCGTCGGTGGTTCGGGTGTCGGCGGTCTTGTCGTCCTTTGCCTGATCTGTTGCGGCGTCGGCGGCGTCCGTCGGGCTCGAAGCGGGCTTTTTCCGTTCCTCGCCACGGTCGGTATCGCTGGTGGCCTCGGAACCCTTCGCGTCCTTCGTGTCGTCGGGAGCCTTCGCGCCGACGCGGGTGCGCGGGGCGTCGCCGCTCGTGCGGGTGGTGCGCGCGTTCGAGGACCGGCCACCGGCCGTGACCGAGGACTCACCGGCGACCGAATCCTTCGGACTGTCAGCGGAATTCGACGACTCCGAGGCCGTGGACCCACCGCCATCTGACGACGAACCGTCGTCGGCGATCGCCGCACCCGCACCGGCGAGCACTGCGGCCGACAGTCCCGCGGTGACGACACCCGCTCTCACCCAGATCAGAAACCGGTCGACCATGACCTCTCCCGCTCGACGACGGGAGAAAGATAACGGGTTTGCTGGCCGCGAACCGGCCTTATCCGAAAGTTTGCGCCCGCTCGGGTTGCGGGGCCACCGACGCGACCCGCTCGACGCGCACCGGGACACCAGTGAGCCGGGCCATCCCGGCCAGGCTCTCGATCTCGGCCGGATCGCTGGACATCAATCGGTTGACGTTCGCGCCGCCGGCGTCGTTGGCGATTCGCCATCCCGCCGTGCCCTTGTGTCCCCAACCGTGTGGGACCGCGATCACGCCGACGACGATGTCCTTGGTGGCGATGACCGGAATCTCGATCTGGCCATGTCGCGAGGTGATCCGCACGGTGTCACCGTCGGCGATGTCGGCGGCGGCCGCGTCGTCGACGTGCATGAGTGCCCGGTGCGAACGCTCACCGCGCATCAGAAGCGGCGAGTTGTGCATCCACGAGTTCTCCGACCGCGCCTCGCGCATGCCGATCAGCCGCATCGGATAGTCGTCGGCGACGCGGCGGCGCGACAGCTTGTCGACTTCGGCGGCGACCTCGTCGTGACGCAGACGCACCCGGCCACCGCGGTAGACGACGATGTCGCCCAGCACACCGGCCCGCAGATGGTTCGCCAGCACCGTGCCGTGCGGATGGTTGGCGGTGAGTTTCGAGAAGCTCAAGCCGCGTCGCAGGCCGAACCGGTCGCCGCCCGCGGCCAACCGGATCACCGCATCGGCGAGCATCCGCGGGCTGAGTCGGACCCCGAACGCGGACAATGCCTTTCGCACACCGGCGAGCACCGCCAGGCCGGGCGTCGCCCGCCACATCCTGGCCGTGAGGTCGTCGATGATCTCCCACTCCGCGCGGGCCTGGCCCACCGGCGCGACAACGGCCTCGGTGGCTTGCCGGAACGGCGTGGGTTGCAGCGTCTGGAACGGCAGCGGAAAGTCGTCGCGTTCGTACATCGACGTGGCGGGCAGTACGTAGTCGCAGTGCGCCAGCGTCTCGTTGAGATAGAGGTCGATGCCGACCGACAACTCGAGAGACTCCAACGCGGTCTCGAGTTCGTCGCCGTTGGGCACGGAAAGCACGGGGTTGCCCGCGCCGACGAACAGCGCCCTGACCTGCCCGCGTCCCGGCGTGGTGATCTCCTTGGCCATCACGCCCGCGGGTTCGGAACCGAGGACGGAGGGAAACCCGCCGATGCGCGACCGTTTGCGCGTGTAGACGGCGCGCAGCAGTGCGCCGCCGGCCTTGTTCAGCCACCGCTCCCCAGGGATACCGAGCCGGCCGAACATGCTGCCGCCGGGCACATCAAGGTTCCCTGCCACCAGGTTGACGGCGTCGAGCAGGTAAGTCGTCAGCGTTCCGTTTTCGCCGACGCTGGTGCCGACGCGACCGTAGACCGCCGCCCGTTCGGTTCCGGCCAAGTCGCGGGCCAGGGCGCGGACGGTCTCGGGGTCGATCCCGGTGCGCGCCTCGGTGACCTCGGGGCTGAACGGTGTGGCCAGCCGCTCGAGCCAGGCCGCGCCGTCGGCCCGCTCTGCGAGCCCTCGGCGGTCGGCCAGGTTCTCACCGAACATCACATGCAGCAGGGACAGCAGCAGGTAGGCGTCGCCGTCGGGGACGATGCCCAGCCACTCGAACTGCGCTGCGGTCTCGGTCCTGCGCGGGTCGATGACCAGCACGCGGCCACCGCGCGTGACGATGTCGTGCATGCGATCCCGAATCCGCGGCGCGGTGAGCACGCTGCCGTGCGAGACGACCGGGTTGGCGCCGATGACCACCAGTAAGTCCGTCCGCAGCAGGTCGGGTATCGGGAGTGCGAGCGGCGACCCGTAGAGCAACTGGCTGGCGACGAAGCGGTTGTTGACGTCCTGCGAGCCGGCGGTGAACACGTGCAGGCCGCGGCCGGGACCGCCGAGGAGCCCGAGCCCGAATCCGCCCATCAGCATGTTGAGGGCCAGAGTGTACGAGTAGCTGAACGCGCCCGGGTTACCGAAATACCAGCCGGTTGCGCCCGCACCGTGCATGCGGTGGATGACGGAGAGTCGGGCGGCGATGTCGGTCATCGCCTCGTCCCAGCCGACGGGTTCGAACCCGGAACGAGTGCGTCGCAGCGGCGTGGTCACCCGGTCGGGGTCGTTGACCACCTCGGTGAAGGCGATGCCCTTCTGGCAGGCGAATCCCGATGAGAGCGGATGGTCCTTGTCGGGGCGCAGCTCAACCAGTCGGCCGTCTTCGACGGTCGCGATCATGCCGCACAGCGGCTCGCAGATCCGGCAGAACGTCGTCCGGTGCTCGCGCGTCATCTCTCAGCGCGAGCGCTCGTCGACGTTCACATCGGGCGGCCTACTGCTGCGCGCGCGGGATGGCGCCGGTCGGTGCTTCTTCGTCGACCGTGGTGTGCCGAGCCGTCGTGGCATCCGGGAAGGCGCTGCCCGCATGGGTGTTCGAGCCTTCGAGGTCGGCGCGGATGGCTTCCTGAGCCTTGGGCGGCAGGGTGTGCATGATCTCGCGCACCCGGGCCTGCCGGCGGTAGACGGCCTGGCGCTCCGGCATACCGGGCGTCGCCTGGATCTGCGGCGGCACACCCTCGATCTCCTCGACACCACCGTCATGGTGACCGGCGTCGATCATGGCCTGCTCCTCGGCCATCGTCGACTCGTCCTTCTCCTCGGACATACCGATCGGACCGATACGCCGACCGTTGAGGAACTGCCGCACCACCGGCTCGTCACTGGTCAACAGCACCTCGCGCGGACCGAACATCACCAGGTGCTTGCGGAACAGCATGCCCATGTTGTCGGGCACCGTCCGGGCGATGTTGATGTTGTGCGTCACGATCAGGATCGTGCAGTCGATCTGGGCGTTGATGTCGATCAACAATTGGCTCAGGTACGCGGTACGGACCGGGTCCAGACCCGAGTCCGGCTCGTCGCAGAGGATGATCTGCGGATCGAGCACCAGGGAGCGGGCCAGGCCGGCACGCTTGCGCATACCACCGGAGATCTCGCCGGGGAACTTGTTCTCGTCACCGGCCAGACCCACCAGCTCGAGCTTCTCCATGACGATCTGGCGGATTTCGCTTTCCTTCTTCTTGGTGTGCTCACGCAAGGGGAAAGCGGTGTTGTCGTACAGGCTCATCGAGCCGAACAGCGCGCCGTCCTGGAACATCACACCGAACAGCGTGCGGATCTCGTAGAGCTCCTTGGCGGTGCACTGAATCACGTCGGTGCCGTCGACGATGATCTTGCCGCGCTCGGGGCGCAGCAGCCCGATCAGCGACTTCAAGAACACGGATTTACCCGTACCGGAGGGGCCGAGCAGAACGCTCACCTCACCCGGCGGCAGGTCGAATGTGACGTCCTCCCAGATTCGCTGGGGGCCGAAGGACTTGGTCAGTCCCTCAATCTGGATACCAATGCCCACGCGAGATCCTTCCGCCAATAATCGTCACGCCACAGGCCTCACCGCTTGTGGCTTGAGTCACTGTAGCCTACCGCTCCTGGCCACAACACGAGTCTGGGGTTGATTGTGACCCATCGAGAAAACGACTGTGGGGCCGACCCGCTTTGCTGGATCGACCCCACAGTTGTGGTACTGCCGGCACGCTGGCGCGGTGCTACTTGACGGTGACCGTCGCGCCCGCGGCCTCGAGCTTGGCCTTGGCGTCGTCGGCGGCAGCCTTGTCGACCTTCTCGAGCAGCGGCTTGGGAGCGCCGTCGACGAGGTCCTTGGCCTCCTTGAGACCCAGGCCCGAGACGATCTCGCGGACGACCTTGATGACGCCGATCTTCTTGTCGCCGGCACCCTCGAGGATGACGTCGAACTCAGACTGCTCCTCGGCGGCCTCGGCGGGCGCACCACCGGCGGCGGGGCCGGCAGCCGCGACGGCGACCGGGGCAGCGGCGGTGACCTCGAAGGTCTCCTCGAACTTCTTGACGAACTCGGAGAGCTCCAGCAGCGTCAGTTCCTTGAACGCGTCGAGCAGCTCGTCGGTGGACAGCTTGGCCATGAGTGGTCCTTTCTGATTCTTACTTTCAGTGCGATTTGTGGCGTGTTACCGGCGGTCAGCGCCGGTGCGGCTCCACAAACCGCGGGGATGGTGGGTGGTTATGCGGCTTCTTCGCCTTCGCCGGCCTTCTTCTCTTGCAGAGCGGCGGCCAGCCGTGCGACCTGCGACGCCGGAGCGTTGAACAGACCGGCGGCCTTGGACAGGTTCGCCTTCATCGCGCCGGCCATCTTGGCCAGCAGCACCTCGCGCGACTCCAGATCGGCGATGCGCTCGACCTCGGACACGCTCAGCGGGCGGCCGTCCATGTAGCCGCCCTTGATGACGAGGGCCTTGTTGTCCTTGGCGAACTTCTTGATCGCCTTAGCGGCGTCGACGGCCTCGCCCTTGACGAACGCGATCGCGGTGGGGCCGACGAACAACTCGTCGAGCCCCTCGATGCCCGCCTCCGCCGCGGCACGCTTGACCAGCGTGTTCTTGGCGACTGTGTAGGTGGCGGAATCACCGAGCGAACGGCGCAGGTCCTTGAGGTTGGCCACCGTCAGCCCGCGGTACTCGGTGACGAGCGTCGCCGAAGCCTCCTTGAACTGCTCGGCGATGTCGGCAACCGCGGTGGCCTTGTCAGCCTTGGCCATGCATGCCTCCTCGTGGATGGGAACCGCGGGCCGAGTAAGGGTTGCGGGGCCGGAAACGACGAACGCCCCGACGCAGACAGGTCGGGGCGCGCAACAGCTGTAGCCTCGTCCTCCTGCGTGGGCCGCCCGGGTGGTCCGGGACCTTCAACCGATTGCTCGGTGACCGACGGTCTTCGGTGGAACGCCGTCGAGAATAGCCGACCACCTGCTCATCAGCCAAAACGCACCCGATCCACGCGAATCCCTTTCCGCGCGACCGTGCGCGTCTGCCCACGACACACCGCAATTTTCCAGCAGCTCGCGCACCCTCACCCGGACGCGGGCGTGCGCAAACCGCCTAAACCCCCGCCACCGCGACGACCGCCAGCCCGAACACCACGACAAGTAAGGCCACCCGACGCCAATGCAGCCGATCCCACTGCCGCGCCAACCCGCGGTCGACGTCGGCACCGGAGGACCAGCGCCCGATGCGGTTGTTGATCGGCACCATCAACGCCACGGTCGCCACCACCGCCAGCGCCATGGTCAGGGCCGCGGTGATGAACAGCCAATCCGTCCGCAACAGCACGGCCGCCGCGATCAGAACGACAAGCGCCGCGGCGTACCAGAACGGCATCACCTTTCCCAGTACCCGCCCGCTGTCGCTGCGAGCCTGTGCAAACGCTTCGTCGGGCAGCCGGCCCAGCACCGGGTTGAGGAACACTGCGACCGCGAGTTCGACCCCGACCAACGGTCCGACGATCAGCAGGGCCAGCACGTGCACAATTGCGTCCATACCTCGACCGTGCCCATCACGCTGACACAAAACAAGGCACTGACACATTCGGCAGCTTGGGAGAGCCTGCGCGACTGGGGCCGAAAGACATGGGCCGCACGCACTCCAGGCAGGCACAGGAGGACACGCAACCGGCTCAGGTCAGCCGTCCCCCCGTGTGCTCGCGTAGCAGGGCGGCCGCCCCGACCAGGCCGGCGTCGCCGCCGAGTTCGGCCGGCACCACTTCGACGCCGCGGATGAAGTCCAGCCCGGCGTGGGACGCGAGCGCTTCCCGCACGGGGTCGAACAGCAGCGCCCCCGACTTGGCCACGCCACCGCCGATCACAACCCGGTCCAGGTCGCAGACGGCGCCGACCGACGCGATCATCGCCCCCACCGCCGCCGCACCGCGGCGAAACGCGCTCAGCGCCACCGCGTCTCCGGCATTGGCGGCATCGGCGAGTTCCTTGGCGTCGGCATCGGCGGGGGCCACCCACCCGTGCTCGCGGGCCCACTGCGCCATGCGCGGGCCACCGGCGATGGTTTCGACGCAGCCGCGCCCGCCACACGTGCATGGCGCGCCGTTCGGGTCGACGACGAGGTGCCCGACGTGGCCCGCGTTGCCGGTCCGGCCGTCGTAGGGGGCGCCGTCGAGCACCAGGCCTCCGCCGACACCGGTCGAGACCACCATCCCGAGCAGGAAGTCGGCGCCGCGTCCGGCGCCGCGCCAGTGCTCCCCCATCGCCATGCACAGGCCGTCGCCGGCAAGTCGCACCGGTGCGCCGACGGTCATCGCCACCCGCTCGACGATCGGAAACCGTTGCCACGAGCCGATGTTGATCGGACTGACGGTGCCCGCCGACAGATCGATCGGTCCGGCCGAGGCGATCCCGGCGCCGCGGACCCGTCCGTCGGCGGTGGCCAAGGCCTCGGTGAGCAGCGAATCCGCGACGGCCCAGATCGTTTCCGCATCACCGTCCGGTGTCGGCAATGTGGCTCTGTGCACCAGCGTGCCCGCATCGTCGACGAGACCGACGGCGATCTTCGTGCCGCCGATGTCGAGCGCGAGAACGAGGTCGGCCATCAGTGCCGGTGGGTGTTGTCGGGCTGACGGGGATCCCCGGGATGTTCATAGCCCGGGGCGAGCTGGACCACCGCCGCACAGCGGGCGTCCAGCCAGAGCCGGAAGGCCCGGCGCCGCGCGGCGGCACGCAGGTGCGCCGCGGCCGAAGCTATATCGCTGAAGCGCAACGGGTTTCGCTCCCGGTACGCGGCCACCTCGTCGTCGGTGACGTCGGTACCGGCCGTCACCTCGGCGAACACCGCGCGGGCCAACGGGTCGGCGAGCACCGAAGCAGCCACGCTGCCGATCTCCATCCGCACGGTCATGTCCGGCAGCACCTCGGCCTCGGCCGGCGCGTCATCGACGTTCACTCCGCGTGCCGCGGCCTCGGTCGTCACGACGCGCTCGGCAACCAGGAGCTGGGTCAGCCAACGCCGCAGCTGTCGACCTTCGCTGGTGCCGGGGCGCGGCAGCGAGGACGCGATCGGTGAGGCGCGCAGGGTGGCTTCGCGAGCATCGACCTCGTCGACCGACACCGGCACACCGTCCACGGTAGCCGCGACGCCGGCCCACCCGGAATCGTTCACCGCACCGTCACCTTCACCGCGGGTGAATAGACGAGGTGTCCGGCGGCGGCCAATCGGATGAGCGCCCACCACTCACCCGGTTCGACCCACTCCGGCGGGGCGACCTCGAAGTCGATCTCAGTCGTGCCGCGAGCGCTCAGCTCGACACCGGATACCGCCGGGCCCAACCATTCCCATGTACCCCACGGGCTGATCAGGTGTGCCTCGACCGCGACGTCGGCGCACGCGTCGGTGCCGACGGTGACCCCGATACGGGCCGTGTCACCTGCCACCACGTCGACCGGCTCCGGTCCAGCGACGAGGCGCAACAGGGCGTCGTCCGGAAGCGCGTCGACCGCGACGACACACACGTCCTCGACCACCTGGCGCCACGATGGCGGGATCGAAACGTGCGCACCGGTCAACGCGAGTTCGGCACGTATGGGATACAGCCCGGGTGACACGGCATTCGACGGGGTTACGTTCACGGTGGTGTCCACGTATTCGCCGGGCGGCAGCATGAACGGCAACACATCGGGTTCTGCCGCCCAACCATCCGGACACAGCAGCCGCACCCGGCCGTGCAGAATCTCGTCGCAACAATCGCTGGCCACGGTGAGACGAAGCTGCAGCGCCGAACCCGATGACACCACGTGTTGCGGGTGCAGATGGGCGACGGCGGGCAGGCCGCCGAGCGGGGCCGGACCGCGGTTGTGCAGCCAGTACCTGGCATACAGCGGCTGGGCCTGCTCCGCCTCCGGTGCGAGCGCGGCATGATCGGCCTGTAGAACCTGCGGCAGATTGAACCGGGCCAGAACGGTGGCGACCTCGAAACCGTGCAACGACAGGCCTTCGGGCGTCACCTCCTGCACCCGCGGTTGCTCGAGCAGATCCACCCGGACCGCGGCGGACACCCGGCGCAACCCCGAAGTGACCGTGACTTCGGTTGTGCTGCCGGTGGTTTCGACCAACCTCATCGCGACGCCGTCAGAAGGGTGGACCGGTCGCGCGCTACCGCTCGCGAGCGGGTTGCCCGCGGCCTTGAGCGCGGCCAGCCGCACCGAGCCCGTCGGCTGAATCTCCAACAGCGAACCCGACGGCGGCAGACCGCCCACCGCGCCCCACTTCTCGGTCACCGCCAGGAGCGGATTCGAGAACTCGATGCTGCGAGCCGGAACACCGGCCCGGCGCCAGTCACCGTCCCCGCAGACCAGCGCGTAGTCGAACGTGTGTGTCCAGTGCTGCAGTTGGAAGTTGGACCCGTCCGGCGCGGTGCGTCGCGGCGGATCGATCCACGTGCCCGAGGGCCAACCGGTGCATGACCGCATCAACGAAAGGTTCAGCGTTCCATCCGATTCGACGGCGAACCCGGGCACGCCGCGGTTGAGCAGTGCGACCGTCCGGTCTTCGAACGGTTCGATATCGGCCGGCGCGGCCTGCTCGACGATGATCTCCCAACCGCGCAGGTCGTCGACAACACCCTGCACCACATGGTCCAGGGCCGACCCGGCCAGAATCAGCACCGGCAGCGCGCGCACATCGCGCAGATCCGCGCTCGGCACCCACGCCGCTTCCAGGCGACGGGCCGCCGGTACCCATACCCTGGCCGCGCCGGTCGCGTCGAGCTGTCGCTTCACCTCTTCGGCGTACGACGAATCGGCGGCATCGAGAACTGTTGCGGTGAAGCGGTTCTGGTCTGAGCCACCGAGTGCGATCCGCACATCCGGAAGGTTGGAGTCGACGGTGAGATCGCCGTAGCGCGGCCTGTCGGAGCCGCTGCATGTCGCGGTGACACCTGCGCGCGCGAGCGCGACCATCAACGGCCGCACCATCGCGGCTTCGTCTTCGGTCGGGGTGATCACCTCGGCAACCGAGACCGCCCGACACTCCTTGCCGACCCGGATCCGCATCGTCGACGACAGTCCGAACCAGCCGTATGCGGGGTTGTCCAGCGTCCACGGATGCGTCGCGGCGTCGATCGCCGTGTCCCGGCCGCGTTCGTGCAGCAGCGCGAACCCGCGTCCGATCACCGCGTCACCGACCTCGCTGACCGGCATCGCCCCGGGAACCGGACACGGCCAGCGCAACCGCAACAGCCGGTCGGCGCCGGTGAATTCGTTGATCGTGGTTCGGCAGTCGACGCGCGCCACACCGTGCCACAGGGTCAGAACCTGCGTGTAGCGCAGCACATCGGCAACGGCGCCGTCGATCACCAGACGCTCTCCGAGCACACCTCGGTAAGCCTGCACCGTGGCAGGCGATGACGAGGAGCCGATGACTGGGCCCTTGGGCAGAAGGTGCCATGGCCCCTCTCCCGCCTCGGGATGCGCGGGGTACTCGTCGTACACCACCAACTCGTTGCCGACCCGGCCGGGAGCGATCAAGGACCGGCCCGAACCACATTCGACCAACGACTCGACCGCACCGCCCCGTGACGGATCGACCCGCAGCCGGTAATGGTCGTTGCCGATCTCGTTCCCGCTCACCGGTTTCCAGCCCGCCGCCGAGCCCTCCGACCGCTCGATTCGGTAGGACTGCCACCCCACCGAAGGCACGTCACCGGCGAGCCAGGTGACCGTTCGTCCGCCGTGCTCGACGTGAGCGGGTATATCCTCACCCGCGGAGCCGACAACCCGCACCGCTCCGACGGCCTGCGGGATGCGGGCGGTGACGACGTCGGTGCGCTTCTGCGCGACGGGATTCCACACGACGACCGATTCGTCGACCGCCCCCGACAACACGGCCAGCGCATGGTCGCGGGCGGTCCTGCCCAGCTCCCATGCGTCTCGCCAGCTTGTCAGCAGGTCGAGGTACACCTGGTCGGATTCCGAGCCGGTGATCGCATCGTGGTGCGCACCGTAGGCCAATTGGACCCACGCCTTGGCCAGAGCGGCCTGAGGATAGGTCGCACCACCGAGAAGCCCGGCGAAAACCGCGAACTTCTCGGCGTCGAGCACGACGTCCTCGGCCGCCCGGTTGGCCTGCTTGGTATCGATGTAGGAGACGTCTTTGCCGGTGTAGATCGGGTTCATGTCCCGGGTCTGCGGTGACGCCTCGACACCGCGCTCGGCCAGTTCGGCGCGGACCGCGGCGAAGAACTCCTTGGGCACCGCACAGATGAACCGCGGCCAGGTGTATCGGGCGTTCCAGTCCCGGTGAATCTCGGTGACCCACTTGTTCGGTGGCGTGTAGTCGGTGCCCACCGGCAGGAGGACGTTGCGAGTCAACGCCACCTTCTTCAGTGACGTGAACAGTCCATAGGTCTCGGCTTCGGCCGCCTCCAACGTCGGTGCCGAATCCATCCACCACCCGGCCGCGTAGTGCGCGGGCATGTAGTGCGTCAGCAGTCCGCGCCCGGACGGGGAGAGCCACTCGAATTCGCTGCTGAACTGCATACGCTGCGGGTCGCCGCCGCCGGCCATCGGGCCCCACTGATGGTGTGGGCCACGGGCCCACGAACTCGACGTCAGCCCGACGTCGGCGGCCATACCCGGAAACTGCGGGTCATGGCCGAACGCGTCGAGCTGCCAGGCTGTGGCCGGGTCGGCGCCGAGCACATCGCGCTGAAACCCGATGCCGTGCACGAAATTCCGGATGGTCGTCTCGGGACTGGTGAGGTTGGTATTCGGCTCGTTGTACGTTCCGCCCATGATCTCGACGCGACCCTCGGCGACGAAGCGGCGCAAATCGTCGCGGTCCTCGGGGTGGGTGTCCCAGAACGGTTTGAGGTAGTCGACCTCGGCCAACACGAACTTGTATTCCGGTTCCCGGCGGGCCATTTCGAGATGGGCGCTGACCAGATCGAAGCCGTTGGTCTGGCGGCACCGGCCCGGCGGGTCCTCGCTCCACACACTGGTGTACGCCGCCTGCGTGTTCCACCACACCGGGTCGTAGTGGAAATGGCTGATCATGTACATCGTCCAGCCGGGTTCGGCGACGGTGAACACGAACGGTGTGATGCCGTCGCCCGTGACGATCCGCGCCGGGCGCCGCTCACCGGGGACGGGGTCGGTGACCGTGACCGCCACCTCGACGCTGCCGTCGCCGGCCGCCGCTCGCGCGTGGCCCTCGAGCCCGTCACCGGCGACGCGCACCTCACCCGCGCCATCGGTATAGGTGACCCGCACGATCTGCGACGGCGCGTCCGCGGGCCCGACGAACAGATCCGTCGACTCCGCCGAAATGACCCGCACAGCCAAACCCTACGTGCGGTCACCCCCGCATCGCGGTGGAAATCAGGCTCGGGAGATGTCGACGACCAGGGCGCGGTGATCCGATATCGGAAGCGAAGGGGCGCAGCACCGCTCCACCCGCAGGCCGGGGTCGTCGGTGACGATGTGGTCGAGTTGGCGGTCGGGCCCGTCGGCCGGAAACGTCACTGCCGAGGCGAGCGGTCGCAGGCGGGTCCAGCGACGGATCGTTCGCGGCACCATGTTCAGATCGCCCATCAGCACTCGCGGCGACGGGAAGCCACGCAGGTCGCGCAGCAGCCGGCGCAACTGCACCCGATTCCACCCCGGCACGAACGACAGATGCGTGTTGGCGACGGTCAGTGGTCCCAGCGCAGTGTTCAACTGGCCGACCACCGCCGCCCGAGGCTCCTCGTTGACGATTTGCACCCGGTTCGGTCCCGGCAGATACATCGGAAAGGGCACCGGGATCCGCGGTAGGCGCAGCACCTGCCACGACTCGGCGGGGAATCGCGACAGCAGCGCGATGCCGTAGGCGGCGGTTCCTGGCTGCTCGTCGCCGGTGGCCGCCATCCAGGTGGCTCCGGGCGTTCCGGAGATCGCCGCCACGAACCGGTGGCTCACCGCACCCATCGCTTCGGCGGCGACCGCGGTCAGGTCGGCCATTCCCGAGCGCGGCTGGTCGAGGTCGACTTCCTGCAGGGCCAGGATGTCGGCGTCGAGTTCCCGGACGGCCTCCACGAGGCGGTCTCGGTGAACGAGCCCGTCGTGCACGCTGCGTCCGTGCAAGATGTTGAAGGTGGCCATCCGCATCTGCATGGGTACTAGCTACCCACAATGGCTGCTAGCCGATCAGCCGGCCCCAGGAGAGTAGTGCCCCAGAGAAACGATGATCTGCGCGACGCGCTCAAACGTGCCGCGTCGGCGTTGCGCGCACAGGGCCCCGATTTCGCCTTGGGCGGCAGCTATGCGCTGTGGGTGTTCGGCGGTCCAGAACCCGTGCACGACGTTGATTTCGTTGTCGCCGAGCCCGACACCGAGAAAGCCGCGGCGACGCTGGAGGAGGCGGGTTTCCGCGTCGAGCGCACACCGGAGGACTGGTTGTTCAAGGCATGCGTCGAGGACGACTTCGTCATCGACGTCCTGCACCGGCTCAACGGCGTTCCGGTCGACAAGGAGAGCATCCTGGCGGCCGAGGAGTACGACGTGCTCGCGGTCCGGATGCGTGTGCTGGCGCCGACCGAGGTCATGCGCGAGAAGCTGAACTCCCTCAACGAACACCATTGCGACTTCGGCGCACTGCTTCCCGCCGTGCGTGCGGTTCGCGAACAGCTGGACTGGGAGCAACTGCGCGCCGAGACCGCCGACAACCCGTTCGCCTCGGCGTTCCTGATGTTGGCCGACCGCTTGGGGCTCACCGGCTGACGCTTCGTCGCAGGCGTTTCCAGACCGCCTCCGCCGCGTGTATCACCTCCGGCGGTGAGAGCACCCGGAAATCGCATCCGACCGCCGCGAAGTAGAGCACCATGCGTTCGGGGTCGTCGGCGCCGGCCGTGACGACGCATGCGTCCGGACCGTCAGGCTCGACCATCGCCGAGGACGGCGAGAAATGCTGTGCGACAACGCTTTCCGGAGCACTGAAGTGAACGCGCGCGACGTAGCGGTACGGTGAGCTGCTGATCGACCGCCGCACGTACGCCGCCGCGTCGGGCGCCTCGCGCGGCACGAAGGTGCTGCCCTGCGCGCGCACGTCGTTCATCCGGTCGAGTCGCAGGCTGCGCCAGTCCTGCTTGTCGCGGTCGTAGGTCAGCAGGTACCAGCGCCGACCGGTGGTGACCAGCTGATAGGGCTCGACCCGACGCATGGTCGCATTGCCGCGGATGTCGACGTAGCCGGTCGCCACGTGCTCGTGGTCGCGGCAGGCCCGCGCGAGGGTCATCAGAACGTCGGGTTCGACCGTATCGGAGGTGGGCGCCATCAGCGTGACGGTCGAATCGTGCACCGCGGCCACCTGCGACCGCAGCTTGGACGGCATCACCTGATCGAGCTTGCTCAGCGCCCGCAGCGCCGATTCGCCGACGCCCGCCACGGTTCCGCCCGCGGCCAGGCGCAGGCACACCGCCATCGCGACGGCCTCATCGGGGTCGAGCAGCAACGGCGGCAACGCCGCACCGGCGCCGAGTTGATAACCGCCGCCGTGGCCCTTGCTGGCGTGGACCGGATACCCGAGGTCGCGCAGCCGTTCGACGTCGCGACGCACGCTGCGGGTCGTCACCCCCAACCGCTCGGCGAGCTCCTCACCCGTCCACACCCGCCGCGACTGCAGCAACCCCAACAGCTGCAGTATCCGGCTCGTCGTCTCCGACATGAATGCAGCCTGCCTCATTCAGAGGACCGAAACTGTCCTATAACCCTGTCAGAGTGATTCTATGCCGACGAAGATCTCTCACGAGCTGGCCGAGCAGGCCGACTTCCACTGGGCCAACTTCCTGCGCCCCCGGTTCGAGGGGCTCACCGACGACGAATACTTCTGGCAGCCGGTCCCCGACTGCTGGACCGTCCATCCGGACGGGTCGATCGACTTCGATTACCCCGAACCGACCCCGGCACCGTTCACGACGATCGCCTGGCGCCTCGCGCACGTCATCGTCGGAGTGTTCGCGATGCGCAACCACAGCCATTTCGGCGCCCCGTCCGCCGATTACCAGTCCTGGCAGTACGCCACCGACGCCGCGACGGCACTGCGGCAGCTCGACGCGCAGTACCAAACTTGGATCGCAGGTGTGCGCGGGTTGTCCGACGAGGATCTGAACCGACCGTGCGGGCCGGCAGAAGGTCCGTACGCCGAGTACCCGATCATCGCGCTCGTCCTGCACATCAACCGCGAGTTCATCCATCATGGCGCCGAAATCGCTTGCATTCGAGACCTGTACGCCCACACCGATCGAAAGGGAAAGTAACTATGCCAGGAATGCCGCCGCCCGGCGCAGACCAACGTCAGACGCTGGTGCACTTCCTCGCCTTCCAGCAGAACGCGTTCTTCTCGGTGGCGTACGGACTGACAGACGAGCAGGCACGGTCGACGCCGTCGGTCAGCACGCTGTCGATCGGCGGTTTGGTGAAACATGCCGCCGGTGTGCAAAAGGGCTGGACGGAGCGGATCGTCGCGGCGCCGCACTTCCCGCCGAAGGACGACCGTCCGATGGACGAGATCATGGCCGAGTACGCCGACCAGTACGTGATGCGCGACGACGAGACACTCGTCGGCCTGCTCGACACGCTGCGGGCACAGAACGAATTGACGCTGCAGGCCCTTCGTGAAGCCGATCTGTCGGCACCGGTTCCCATCCCGCACGAGGTGCCGTGGTTCCCGCACGACATCGACCACTGGGACGTCCGCTGGGTCGCGCTGCACCTGATCGAGGAGCTGTCCCGACACGCCGGCCACGCCGACATCATTCGCGAATCGATCGACGGCGCAACGATGTACGAGCTGATGGCCGCCAATGAGGAGTGGCCGGAGACGGACTTCGTCAAGCGGTGGCGTCCCACCGTGGCGTCATAGCTCGTCGCCGCACAGCCGGTTCCAGAAACTGTCGGACTCGTCGTCGGCCGCGAGCGCGGCGGCCTCCTCGCGCAGCGCCATCACACGCCGGTGGATGTAGTGCTCGGTGGAGCGCGGCATCGCGCCGGGGCCGTAGCGGCCGCGTCGGAGCCGCCGGACGCGGCCACGCCGAACCTCCCACCGCAGCGCGTCGGACACCGTTTTGGAGGGCCGCCCGTCGACCGTGAAGAAGTGGTGGTCGAGTAACCGGATCAACGCGTCGACGCTGGTCGCCCCATGCACCGCGAGATACATCGTCAACACGTGACGTAGCTCGGTGCCGCGCAACACTTTCCGTCGCGTCATACCTCGACGGTGGCATCGGCCACCGACACAAACCGCCGTCGTGGCCGGCCCTGTGGATAACCGGCGCCCTGCGGGAGTATGCGCCTCTCTGCCAGCCTCGGAGCGACAATGTCGCTCACCTACTATCGGCCGTCATCATTTCAGCGACAAAGTCGCTCAGAGGCTGGCAGAGAAACAGGTGGCACCCCGGCCTAGCGCAGCCACTGCCGCACGGCGTGCTCGACGACCGCGTCCAAATCGGTCCCGAGCCGGCCCGTCAGCCACTGCTGGGCCAGTTCTGCCATCGCGCCGGTGTACATCGCCGCACCCACCTGCGCCGCGATCGGATCAGAGTCCCGCTCCAGTCGCCAGCCCTCGGTGAGCACGCCTTCGCGCAACAGATCCTGCGTCGCCGCACGCCGAGCCGCCAGCACCGGATTCGATCGCGCATCGGTGAAAAGCACCCGGCCGCGGCGTGGATCCTCGGAGCTGAACCCGAGCACCGCCGCGATCCCGGCCCGGGTCCTGGCCCGCAGAGATTCGCTGGCCTGCGACATGGCCCCTTCGATCGCATCGGTCAGTTGGGCGCTCACCTCGTCGTAGACAGCCCCGAGGAGGTCATCGGTATCGGCGAAACTCTCATAGAAATACCGCGTGTTCAGCCCGCATTCACGGCACACCGACCGCACCGACAGGGCGGTCTCGCCGCCATCGCCGAACAGCCGGAAGGCGGCGTCGATCAGCTGCGCTCGGCGCTCGGCGCGGCGGTCCGTCAGCGGCACGCCCGCCCATCGGGTCGGACTGGACACCATCCCAGCGTAGGCGGCATCGCGCCAACTCTGGTCACATACGTGACCAAAATGTATTCTGGCTACAGCCGTGACCAGAGTTTGGACTTAGGAGCCGACGTGATTCTGCTGCCGCACCAGTTCCTCGGAGAGGCCCTCAACCAGCGCTTCGACAAGGACATCCGGCGCAACTACTTCCGCGGTATGGAGTTCGCGGCGCCGGTGGGCGACCCGGGCTGGTTCGGCCCCGGCAGCGCGGTCTGGCATGTGCACTCGCACATGCAGGCGCTGATCTTCGGTCTGCAGTGCGCGGCGTTCATGGAGCGGCTCGATCCGTCGATCTACTGGATGGGCATGCACCACTCACGGCTGGTCAAGCGCGACCCGAAAACAGGGGTCGCCGTTCCCGAGATCGACCCCAAAGGCGCGGCGGTACGCCTGGGCCACTCGATCGCGTTCTTCATCGGCACCGCCTACGGCTCAACCGAGACCGCCGAGCGCCTGGCCAAGGCCGTCCGCTCGATGCACCACACCATCAAGGGCACACGTCCTGACGGCGCCCGCTACGACGCCGACGACCCGGACTGGTTGCGATGGAACTACGCCACCGTGGTGTGGGGCCTGGCCACCGCGCACGAGCTCTACCATCCGAACCCGTTGCGCGGCAACAAGATCGACCGCTACTACCGCGAGTTCGTGCGGGTTGGCCACGCACTGGGCGGCACCGACCTGCCCGAGACCAAGGCCGAGGTCGCCGACTGCCTCGAGTCCTACCTACCGCGATTGGCCGTCACGCACGGCACGGCGCTCGCCACAGGACCGGGCCTGCCGCTGGCGCAGAGCGCGATCAACTGGGCCATCCGCGACACGATGCCGCGCTGGGCCAAGCAATTGATCCAGCACAAGGACCCCAACATCCTCGAGCGCACCGCGCGCCGGGCGACCGTCTGGTCGGTGATCAACGGGTTGCACCTCGCGCAGGGCCCGATACCGGAGTTCCGCCAGGCGCAGGACAGGGTGGCGTCGGGAACCGATGTACCGCACACGCTGCCGACGTACCGGTTGGGCGACGACCAGGTCCTCAGCCGCGACGAGGTCGAGCGCAGTTTCGCCGAGGCATGAAGACCGCCGCGAAACGGCATTCCAGCAGGAAAAGTACGGGTAACGGCCTGCTGGAATGCAATTTCGGCGCCACGGGGCCCCGTCGTAGTCCGATTGTGAGCCGGTGCACAGGTTTTTACGCGCCACCGCGGATTTTGAGACACTGGCTCCCATGAGTGCCACGCGAAAGACGCAGCACCGCGATGTAGCCAAACTGGACAGGGTCCCCCTGCCGATCGAGGCTGCCCGCGTCGGTGCCACGGGTTGGCAGATCACCCGAACCGGTGCGCGGGTCGTCTCCAAGATCGGCGGCCGCGGTTCGCTGCAGCAGAAGATCATCAAGCAGGTCCCGCAGGCCTTCGCCGACCTTGGACCCACCTACGTGAAGTTCGGCCAGATCATCGCCTCGAGCCCCGGCGCGTTCGGTGAGCCGCTGTCCAAGGAGTTCCGCAGCCTGCTCGACCGGGTTCCGCCTGCGGACCCCGAGGAGGTGCACAAGCTGTTCGTCGAGGACCTCGGTGACGAACCCGCGAACCTGTTCAAGGCCTTCGACGAGAAGCCGTTCGCATCCGCGTCGATCGCCCAGGTGCACTATGCGACGCTGCACAGCGGGGAAGAGGTCGTCGTCAAGATCCAACGGCCCGGCATCCGCAGGCGGGTCGCCGCGGATCTGCAGATCCTCAAGCGCGGGGCGCGGCTGGTCGAATTCGCCAAGCTGGGTCAGCGCCTGAGCGCTCAGGACGTCGTCGCCGACTTCGCCGACAACCTGGCCGAAGAGCTCGACTTCCGGCTCGAGGCGCAGTCGATGGACGCGTGGGTCGCGCACATGCACGCCTCGCCGCTGGGCAAGAACATCCGTGTGCCGCAGGTCTATTGGGACCTGACCAGCGAACGCGTGCTGACGATGGAACGCATCCAGGGCACCCGCATCGACGACGTGAAAGCCATCCGCGAGAAGGGTTTCGACGGAACCGAACTGGTCAAGGCCCTGCTGTTCAGCGTCTTCGAGGGCGGCCTGCGGCACGGCCTGTTCCACGGCGACCTGCATGCGGGAAACCTCTACGTCGACGACGACGGCAAGATCGTGTTCTTCGACTTCGGCATCATGGGCCGCATCGACCCGCGAACCCGTTGGCTGCTGCGGGAACTGGTGTACGCGCTGCTGGTCAAAAAGGACCACGCCGCTGCAGGCAAGATCGTCGTGTTGATGGGCGCCGTCGGCACCATGAAGCCCGAGGCGCAGGCGGCCAAGGACCTGGAAAAGTTCGCGACGCCGCTGACCATGTCGACGCTGGGCGACATGAGCTACGCCGAAATCGGCAAGCAACTGTCGACACTCGCCGAGGCCTACGACGTCAAGCTGCCGCGCGAACTGGTGCTGATCGGCAAACAGTTCCTCTACGTCGAACGCTACATGAAACTACTCGCGCCGAAGTGGCAGATGATGTCGGATCCGCAGCTGACCGGCTACTTCGCCAACTTCATGGTCGAGGTCAGCCGAGAGCATGACGCGGAACTCGACAGCGAGGTTCGGAACTGAATGCAGGTCCGAACCGGCATCGCCAAGTCGAAAGATGCCAAGTCGAAAGATGCCAAGTCCGGCGATCTCGACATCCATTACGAGGACATGGGCGACCCGAACGATCCGGCGGTGCTGCTCATCATGGGACTCGGCGCGCAGCTTGTGATGTGGCGCAGGGATTTCTGTGAGCGGCTCATCAACCAGGGCCTGCGAGTCATCCGATTCGACAATCGCGACGTCGGCCTCTCGTCCAAACTGCGCGGGCTGCATACCGACGCACCGCTGGTGCCGCGGATGCTGCGCTCGCTGCTCGGGCTGAGCAGCCCGGCCGCCTACACACTCGAAGACATGGCCGATGATGCGGCCGCCGTGCTGGACCATCTCAAGATCGAGCGCGCCCACATCGTCGGCGCGTCGATGGGCGGGATGATCGCCCAGGTGTTCGCCGCCCGGCACAAACCGCGCACCCAGTCGTTGGCGATCATCTTCTCGAGCAACAACCAAGCGCTGCTGCCGCCGCCGGGTCCGCGACAGCTGCTCGCAATCTTGCGCCGGCCCAAGGGCAACACGCGCGAGGCGGTCATCGAGAACGCCACCAGGGTCAGCAAGATCATCGGCAGCCCGGGTTTCCCCGCGTCCGAGGAGCGGCTGCGCGCCGACGCGATCGAGGACTACGACCGCTGCTACTACCCGGCCGGGATCGGCAGGCATTTCGCAGCGATCCTGGGCAGCGGCAGCCTGTTGCACTACGACCGCGAGATCACGGCGCCCACATTGGTGTTGCACGGCAAGGCCGACAAATTGATGCGACCGTCCGGCGGCCGAGCGATCGCCAAGGCCATCGAGGACGCCCGGCTGGTGCTGTTCGACGGCATGGGTCACGAACTGCCCGAGCCGCTGTGGGACGACATCATCGGTGAACTGAAATCCATTTTCGCCGCGTCTTTTTGACGTCGGCGCAAGTGTTCCACGAGTGGCCGGCCGGAACGGCTGCGCGTACATTCGTCCCGAGTGCTTCGGGCTTGAACTGTCACAGGCGACGCGAGCTCTGATTCCGCCCAGAAAGGCACCATCGTGGCCGCAACACGCAACTTGACACCGCACTTCGCCGACGTGCAGGCGCACTACGACCTCTCCGACGAGTTCTTCCGGCTCTGGCTGGATCCGACGCAGACCTACAGCTGCGCGTATTTCGAGCGCGACGACATGACGCTCGAGGAAGCTCAGCGCGCCAAGGTCGACCTCGCGTTGGGCAAATTGGGACTCGAGCCGGGGATGACGCTGCTCGACGTCGGATGCGGCTGGGGTTCGACGATGATGAGGGCGGTCGAGAAGTACGACGTCAACGTCGTCGGACTCACCTTGAGCGAGAACCAGCACGCCCACGTCGAGAAAGTCTTCGCGGCGTCCGACAGCCCGAGGTCCAAGCGGGTGCTGCTCCAGGGCTGGGAACAGTTCGACGAACCTGTTGACCGAATCGTGTCGATCGGCGCGTTCGAGCATTTCGGCAGGGACCGATGGGACGACTTCTTCGGCATGGCTCATCGCGTCCTACCCGATGACGGGGTGATGCTGCTGCACACCATCACCGCGCTCACGCTTCCGCAGATGGCCGAGAGGGGTATGCCGCTGACGTTCTCGGTGGCCCGGTTCGTGAAGTTCATCCTCACCGAGATCTTCCCGGGCGGCTATCTGCCGACCATCGAACTGGTCGGCGAGCACGCCGAAAAGGCCGGCTTCGAATTGATCCGGCGCCAGAGCCTGCAGCCTCACTATGCGCGCACCCTCGACTGCTGGACTGCGGCGCTGCAAACCCACGAGGACGAAGCGATCGCCCTCCAATCCCGGGAGATCTACGACCGCTACATGCACTACCTGACCGGCTGCGCGCACGGCTTCCGCGTCGGATACATCGACGTCAACCAGTTCACGCTCCAGAAATAGCCCCGGCCTCACAAATCGCCGCCCCCGTGGCGGCAAGCCGAATTAGGGTCTGGCAAGCGCCGAACGATATGGTGTCGACCAGATCATCGCGTGACGGCGTGCAGGCCCGCGTCACGCATTGGGAAAGGCCAAGCAGGGGAAATATGTCTGACAACTCAACCGGCACGAAGGACATGCGGCCTCATTTCGAGGACATCCAGGCGCACTACGACCTGTCGGACGACTTCTTCGGCGTGTTCCAGGATCCGACGCGCAAGTACAGCTGCGCATACTTCACAGGCCCGAATGTCACGCTGTCAGAGGCGCAGATCGCCAACGTCGACCAGCACCTCGACAAGCTGGACCTCAAACCCGGTATGACCCTGCTGGAGGTTGGCTGCGGGTGGGGCCTCACGCTGCAGCGTGCGATGGAGAAGTACGACGTCAACGTGATCGGGCTGACGTTGTCGAAGAACCAGCAGGCCTACTGCAACCAGCTGTTGAGCAAGCTGGACACCCAGCGCACCTACGACGTCCGGTTGGAGGGCTGGGAGCAGTTCCACTCCCCCGTCGACCGCATCGTCTCCATCGAGGCGTTCGAGCACTTCGGGTTCGAGCGCTACGACGACTTCTTCAAGACGTGCTTCGACATCCTGCCCGACGACGGCCGGATGACCATCCAGAGCAGCGTCGGCTATCACCCCTATGACCTGGCCGCACGCGGTAAGAAGCTGACCTTCGAGATGGCTCGCTTCATCAAGTTCATGATCACCGAGATCTTCCCGGGCGGCCGCCTTCCTACGACGCAGATGATGATCGAGCACGGCGAAAAGGCCGGCTTTCAGGTTCCCGAGGCCATCTCCCTGCGCAACCACTACATCAAGACGCTGGGCATCTGGGCCGACCGCCTCGAGCGCAACAAGGACGCCGCGATCGCGGCCGCCGGCGAAGAGAACTACGACCGCTACATGCGGTACCTCAAGGGCTGCCAGTGGTACTTCATCGACGAGGGCATCGACGTCAGCCTGGTCACCTATCTCAAGTCCGGCGCGGCCGCGTAGGGACAGAACGTAGGGAAATACCTGATTCGCCCGGTGTGAGGAATCGCTACCGTTCGACAGATGAGCGGGAGTCGGGAGTCCGCGTGTTACCTGGCGGAGTGGTACCTGCCCGAGTTGAGCGAGCAATCCGTCGAGGATCTCGTCGCGCGTCTTGACGCCGCGGCGGCCGCCGCCACGGGCGAGGGGACTCCCGTCGAGCTGTTGATCACCCTGGCCGTCCCCAGCGACGAGGTGCTCTACGGCGTCTTCGGCGCCGACTCCCGAGAGATCGTCTCCCGGACCTGTCTCGCGGCGGGTGCGCCGCACCAGCGGCTGTCCGCTCCGGTGGGCACCCGGATTCGCCCGCATAACCGCACATGACGTTGCCGAACCTCGCGCCCCGTCCCGGCTCCGCTCATTAAGCGCACCTCTTAGCTGCATCTCTTCGCCCTACCACTACTGCACTCATACGTCAGCGGGATATCCTCGATTTGCTGTCGATGGGGGGTGTGGGTCTGGTGTCCGGCGTAATCGAGCGTCCGGCCGAATTTCGGGCGGTGGGCGATTTCCTGGAATCCGTCAGCAGCGGGCCCTGTGCAGTCGTCATCGAGGGCGATGCCGGAGCCGGCAAGACCACCCTGTGGCTGACCGGTATATCGGCGGCCCGCGAACGCGGTTTCCGTGTGCTGACGGCGCGAGCTGGTCAGGCGGAGACCACCCTCGCATATGCGGCCGTCGCCGACCTTTTCGGCGACATACCCTCTGAAGTCCTCGCCGACCTGCCGGAACTGCAGCGCCTCGCTGTGGATCGCGTGCTGCTGCACACCGACGGTGACGGCCCGCCGACAGACCAGGGAGCGGTGGCGGCCGCCTTCACCGCCGCCGTCCAGCAACTGTGCGAGGACGGGCCGGTGCTCATCGCCCTCGACGACGTGCAGTGGCTGGACCCGTCCAGTCAAGCCGTTGCGGCCTTCGCCGCGCGGCGGTTCAGCGGGCAGGTGGGCATGCTCGTCACCGAACGCACCGAACATGAGGGACCCGGCGCGGGGCGTTGGCTGCAGCTGAGCGACGCGTCCGGTGTGCGCCGGGTACACGTGGGACCGTTGAGTCTTGGCGGGTTACACGCCCTGATCTCGACACGGCTCGGCCGCAGCTTTCCACGCCCGACGATGGTCCGGATTGCCGAGATCTCGGGCGGCAACCCGTTCTACGCCCTCGAGCTGGCACGGGCGATCGACGCGGGCGGTTCCCAGTCGGTGTTGCCCGCGACGCTCGCGGAGCTGATGCGCCGACGCATCGGGCGCCTGGAACCCGAGACCCAGGTCCTGTTGCTGGCCGCCGCGTGCGAGGCCGCCCCCACCGTCGACCTGCTGGCGCGGGTCACCCGCAGCACGGGCGATCGCACCGCCGAACTGCTGGCCGAAGCAAGAAACAAGGGCATCCTGACCGTCGATGGCGACGCTGTGGCGTTCTCCCACCCGCTGTTGGCGCGCAGCGTCTACACCGATGCCAAACCGAGTGAGCGACGCGCGATGCACCGGTCGCTGGCCGAGGCGGTGGTGCTCGAGGAGTCGAGAGCCAGGCACATGGCTTTGGCCGCCGCCAGCGCCGACCCGGCCACCCTGCAGGCGCTGGACATCGCGGCCGATACGGCGGTGGCACGCGGTGCGCCTGCCGCGGCCGGCGAATTACTCGAACTGGCAATCGGTCTGGGCGGTGATACGCCGACGCGGCGGATTCGCGCGGCTGACCACTACCTGCATGCCGGCGATCTGGAGCGCACACGATCGCTGCTGGACGGGTTGACCGAGCGCGTGAGTAGTGGCGTGCACCGGGCGATGGCGTTGAACTTGTTGGCCAGCATGCGCATCCAGCACAACAGCTTCACCGATGCCGTCGTCCTACTCGAACAGGCGCTGGACCACGACGAGGGCGACCGCGAAGTTCGTGTCCGCACACTACTGCTCTTGGCATACTCGCGGCTCAACGCCGGCGATTTCGGGGCAGCACTGCAGAGCGCGGAACGGGCGGCCGCGTACGCGGAAGACGTGGGGATCGCCGACCTCACGAGTCAGGTTCTGGCGGTGCGCACCAACATCGCCTGCATGTGCGGTCGCGGCGTCGACTGGGCGGACATCAGCCGAGCGCTGGCACTGCAGGATCTGACCAGCGAGGCGCCGATCGCATTCGGGGCCAGAGCCAATCACGCCGTATTGCTGGGGTTCGTGGGGCGGTTGGACGAGGCGATCGATGAGATGGCCTTCGTCCGTGCGCGTTGCGTCGAGCGAGGGGCCGAAACCGATCTGATCTTCGTCGCGGTATTCAGTGCGCTGATCGAGATCTGGCGGGGACGCTACGAGGAGGCGACCCGCATCGCCGAGGAGACCGTGGAGCGGGCACAACAGCTCGGCGGCGAGCACATGCGAGTGGTCGCCAAGACCATTCAGTCCGCGGTCGCGGCGTATGCCGGAAGGCAGGACGAGACCCGCGCTGTCGCGCGGAAGGCGATCGACCTCGCCGAACGTTGCGGTTCGCCCCGGCTGGCGGACTGGGCCTCGGCCACCCTGGCGTTCCTCGAGGTGTCGTTGGGAAACTACGAGCAAGCGCTGCACATATTGCAGCCGTTGGTCGACCGGTTCCCGTTCCTGCCCGGCACGGAGATCATCACCGCGGGATTCGTCCCCGACGCGGTCGAGGCGATGGTCGCGCTCGGCCGCGCAGCCGAAACCGAGCCGATGATCGAGGCGCTGGAAGCCAACGGGGGGCTGTTGGACAGGCCGTGGATGCTGGCCATGGCCGCACGGTGCCGAAGTCTCTGGCTGGCAGCCCAGGGTGAGGTCGACGAGGCGGCCGACATGGCGAGGCGAGCGTTGGCCCACCACGAGCGCCTGCCGATGCCCTTCGAGCGCGCCCGAACGCTGTTGCTGCTCGGCCAGTTACAGCGGCGTCAGCGGCAGAAGGAAGCGTCGCGCACGACGATGAGCGAGGCTTTGCACGTGTTCGAGAGCTTGGGCACCCCTCTGTGGGCGCAGCGGGCGCGCGCCGAACTCGCGCGAGCCGGCGCGTCGAGCAACGGACATCTGGGTCTGACGCCGTCGGAGCACCGCGTCGCCGAACTCGCCGCATCAGGTATGACGACCAAGGATGTGGCCACCGCGCTGTTCATCAGCCCCAAGACGGTCGAGACGAACCTGTCTCGCATCTACCGGAAGCTCGGAATCAGATCTAGGGCTGAACTGGGCCGCGTGTTCGGCGAAAACCGTTGAACTTCAGGATGCCCCGACGGATTCCCGTCGAACGTAGTTCACCAGAGACGCGTCGGCGTCGGCGGGCTCGAATCCAACCGACTGGATCTTGGCAAGATCGAGGACGCTGTTAGCCGGTCGAGGCGCAACGAGTTTCGATGCGTCGGCGAAGTACTGCTCGGTCGTGACATCGGTGATCCGACCCGGGTCGTGACCGGCCAGTTCGAACGTCCGCCTCGCGACGTCGGCCCACGAGCGCACAGGTCCGGAACCGGTGAGGTTGTACGTGCCGTACGGCGCCCGTGTGTCGATCAAATGCCTTATTGCCCTTGCGATCTCGGATGTGAAAGTCAGGCGGCCGTGTTGATCGCTGACGACCGATGGGTTGACCCCACGATCGGCGAGCGAGAGCATCGTGCGCACGAAATTGTTCCCGTCTCCGATCACCCACGAAGTCCGAACAATGTAGTGCCGGTCGACCGTTGCCACGACGAGGTCACCGGCGGCCTTGGTCTGGCCGTACACACCGAGTGGTGACACCGGATGGTCCTCGCGGTAGGCCTCGGAGGCGTTGCCGTCGAAGACGTAGTCACTAGAGATGTGCACCAGCGTGATGTTGTTGTCGGCAGCGGTACGTGCAAGGGCGGCGACACCGGCGACATTGGTGGACCACGCCGCCGCACGGCCTTCGGGCGTCTCGGCCGCGTCAACACCCGTGAAGGCGGCGGCGTTGATGATGGTCTCGTATTCGCGCCAGCGGCGCGCGGATTCGATACCGGGGGCAGTGAGATCGATATCGGCGCGTTCGGCGAATTCAACGCCAGGGGTGTCGGCGAACACCTCACGAAGTGCCCGACCCAGCTGACCACCGGCGCCAAGGACCAGGGTCTTGCGTGGCGGGATGGGCTTGACGTCGGCCAGCCGTGGATTTTCGCGATCCTTCGCCGACAACTCCGCGTGTTCCAGTGGGATCGGCCAGTCGATAGCGACGGTCTCGTCGGCCAGATTCACCGAGGTGTACTGGGCATCGGGCGAGTAGTGATCGTTCACCAGGTAGATATAAGCGGTGTTCTGCTCCAGGTTCTGGAACGCATTGCCGACACCGCGAGGAACGAAAACCGCTCTGGATGGGTCGATTTCTGTGGTGAAGGTAGCGCCGAACGTGGGGCCGTCCCGCAGGTCGACCCAAGCACCGAAGATCCGCCCGGTCGCGACGGAGATGAATTTGTCCCACGGCTCGGCATGGATCCCGCGTGTGGTGCCCGCACTCTCGTTGAGCGACACGTTGTTCTGCACCGGCTTGAAATCTGGCAAACCGAGCGCGACCATCTTCTCGCGCTGCCAGTTCTCTTTGAACCATCCACGGTTGTCTCCGTGTACGGGCAGCTCCCACACGACCAATCCCGGTATGGGTGTCGTCATGGCGCGCAGGGGCTTACCGAACTCAGTCACAAATAGGCCTTCTTCACTGACCCATCCGGGCATAAAAGCTCTCGGTGGCGTCTTTGGCGGGGGCCCACCATTCTTCGTGGTCGCGGTACCACTGGATCGTTGCGGTCAGACCTTTTTCGAAGTCTTGATATCGCGGTCGCCAGCCGAGTTCGTCCCGCAGCTTGGTGGAATCGATGGCGTACCGCAAGTCGTGGCCGGCTCGGTCAGTGACGTGGTCGTACGCGTCGGCCGGCTGGCCCATGAGGGTGAGGATCAACCCGATGACGGTCTTGTTGTCCTTCTCACCGTCGGCACCGATCAGGTACGTCTCGCCGATACGGCCCTTGTCCAGGACGGTCAGCACCGCCGAGGAGTGGTCGTCGGCGTGAATCCAGTCCCGCACATTGCGGCCCTCGCCGTAGAGCTTGGGGCGGATCCCGCGGAGCACATTGGTGATCTGTCGCGGAATGAACTTCTCGACGTGCTGATAGGGACCGTAGTTGTTGGAGCAGTTCGAGATCGTGGCGGCCACACCGAACGATCGAACCCACGCCCGTACCAGCAGATCGCTTCCCGCCTTCGTTGACGAGTACGGAGACGACGGGTTGTACGGCGTCTGCTCGGTGAACCGGCGCGGGTCGTCGAGTTCCAGATCCCCGTACACCTCGTCGGTCGAGATGTGATGAAAGCGCGTGCCGTGCTTGCGCGCAGCCTCCAGCAGGGTGAAGGTGCCCGCGAGGTTGGTGTGCAGGAACGGCTCGGGGTCGGCCAGTGAGTTGTCGTTGTGCGATTCGGCGGCGTAATGCACGACCGCGTCGGCGTCGGCGAACAATTCGTCCACCAGAGGGGCATCCGCGATGTCGCCGTGCACGAAAGTCATTCGGTCTTCGGGCAATCCGGCGAGAGAGGCGCGATTGCCGGCGTAGGTGAGCTTGTCGAGCACCGTGACGTGATGGTCGGTGTGGTCGATGACGTACCGCACGAAATTCGAGCCGATGAAGCCCGCTCCACCGGTGACGAGAAGTCGCGACATCAGCGTCCTCTCTCCAGGAGGTTCAACAGATAGTTGCCATAGCCGGACTTCACCAAAGGCGTGGCACGTTCCCGTAATTCGTCGTCGCTGATCCAGCCCTGCAGCCAGGCGATCTCTTCGGGGGCGCCGATCTTCAGCCCGGTGCGCCGTTCCATGGTGCGCACGTACTCGGCGGCGTCGGTCATCTGGTCGAAGGTGCCGGTGTCCAGCCACGCGGTTCCGCGGGGCAGCACGTGCACCTGAAGGCGCTCCCGCTCGAGGTAGCAGCGGTTGACGTCGGTGATCTCGTACTCGCCGCGGGCACTGGGCTTCAGGCCCTTGGCGATCTCGACCACGTCGTTGTCGTAGAAGTACAGACCCGGGACGACGTAATTGCTCTTGGGTCGGTCGGGTTTCTCCTCGAGTGAGATGGCCAAACCGTTGTCGTCGAATTCGATCACGCCGTACGCGGACGGATCCGCCACCCAGTAGGCGAAGATCGCACCGCCGTCGATGGTGGTGAACCGTTTGAGCTGGCTGCCCAGGCCGGGCCCGTACAGCAGGTTGTCACCGAGCACGAGGGACACATTGTCGGTGCCGACGAACGTCTCGCCGATCGTGAAAGCCTGTGCCAGACCGTCCGGAGACGGCTGCTTGGCGTAGGTGATCGACACTCCGAAGCGCGATCCGTCACCGAGCAGGCGTTCGAAGCCCTCCGCGTCGTGGGGCGTCGTGATCACCAGGATGTCGCGAATGCCGGCCAGCATCAGCGTCGAGAGCGGGTAATACACCATCGGCTTGTCGTAGACGGGCACCAATTGCTTCGACACACCCAGGGTTATCGGGTGCAGACGCGTGCCGCTCCCGCCCGCCAAGATAATGCCCCTCACGCGACCAATCGTGACACACAGCGAATTTGCGTTCGCAGAGAGACGCTGGTCCCGACGGTTGAGCGCGATCAGGCCGCGGCCGGCTCAGAATCCTGCGAGACGTCCGCGTCGTCGGCGTCCTGCGCATCTTTGATGGCCCCGGTGGGTTCGGGCTTCGTCGTGAGGCCCTCAGAGGGCTCCGGGCTCGGCGCGGTGATTTTCTGCACCGCGCCGTTCCCGGCATCCTTGGGCGTTTCACCGGACTGGTTCGGCGAGGCATTCAACGACACGCTGCGACCGTTCGCGTCGATCCGGTTCTGTGGGAGGTTGCTCTTGAGCTGGGGGGCCATTTGTCCCTCGGGATCCTTCTTGACCTCCGGATCCTTCACGGCAACCAGGGCGTTGCCGTCGGCCGGGTCGGTCATCTTCTCCTCCACGATTTCCGGGTCGGAGATCGGGATGGGCTCGAGCACGGCCCCCGGCAACTCCTCACCCTCGATGACCTCGCCCGCATTCGGGTCCGTGATGATCTCGCCCTCGGCCGGATCGGTGATGGCCGGGTCTTCCGCGCCTGCAGTCAGCGCGAGTTCTCCGTTGCCGGTGACGGCGAGCACCGTTCCCTCGGCGTCTCCCCGCGCGGCGAATCGCCGCAGATTGTCGCCTTGATTCTCGCCGGCATCCGCCAGATTCTCGACCTCATTGTCCAGCGAATCGTCCTCATCCGACCCAGGCGCGAGCGACGTGGTCGCCGGTTCGGGCGTGATCTCAATCGGCTTCGGCGCCAGCGACGGGATGAAGTTGCCAAGGAAATTCACGACGCCCTGGAACACAGCCGGAATCATCCTGAGCACCAGCGTGATCGGGTTGAAGAACGGGATCAATCCGATCGGGGAGTACTGCCCGAACGGGATGTTGCGGTTGTATCCGGTCTCCTCGATGAGCACCTCGAGTATCGGTTCCCAAAAATCTGCGATCGGCTTGCCGATCAATGGGATGGAGTGCAGCGGGCGCACCAGCGGAAGCACCTTCGGCCTGACGGTGTAGTACGTCGTGTCGCTGTTGGGGAGTTTCTGAATCTGGACGAGGTCCGGGTGCTTCTCGGGGTAAGTGGTGAGCTCTTTCCACTCGGCGACGGTGTATCCGGCGGGAGTCTCGCCAGGATCACTCTTGCCGTTGATCGCGAGGTAGGTGCCGTGGTCGTAGTAGAAGCCCATGACCGAGTTGAGGATGGCAAGCGGGTTTAGCAGGTACTGCGGGAAGTCCGCGATGCCCTCCCACCGAATAGCCCAGTCCTTTGTTTCGAAGGGTGTGTTCGTCGGCGTGGGCTGACCGGTCGTCACGTCGAGAATCGGGATATGTCCCAGAATTCCGAACCGCGACAGGATGCCGCCGTTTGGGCGGTTCGGGTTGCCGATATAGACGAATTCGATGGAGTCCGCGCTATCGACCAGATCTTTCCACTGTCCGCTGGCGAACTGCATCTTCGAGATGGTGACCACGCGCGACCCCTGGGAATAACCGGCGATCACGAGGTCGCCGTCGTACCCGGCGCGCTCCATCGCCGCCAACACCTCATTCAGGTTCTTCACGCCATCGGCCACGGATACGTCAAACTTTTCGCATCGACCCGGGTCGCACCAGCCCGGCAACGGTATCGGCCAGAACGATGCGAAGTAATCGATGCCGTCCAGCTGGCAGTTGTTGGCGACGGTGCAGTCCGTCCGCTTCATGTAGTAGTCGCGGTAATTCGGCATGTAGTCGGTGACGTCGTTCGCGTTCGGCGTTCCCGTTCCCGGAACGATCAGCGCGGTCGTGGCGGCGAGGCTGACCGCCGCCAGCAGCGCGGTCGCGGCGCTGAGGACGGCAGCGCTCAGCAGGCCTAGCAAAGAGAGAAAGACGACCCGAATGCACTTACGCATGGGTCAACTTTCACACAGGAGCAGCGCCAGCGACGACGAAACAGGCGAAGTTCGCCGAGGGATTTTCGGTTGGCCAGTTCGCTACTCGCCCAACGCAGCCGTCGTCCCCGCTGCGCCGCCGACGACGTGGACTTTCCCGAGGCGTCGGTCGGTGATCTCGAGCCGACCGAAGAACGGGCCTTGAGTCGCTTAGCGCAACTACCAGCTACCGATCGCCATCAGTCGGGCGAAGCGCCCCCGAGGGTGTTCTCGGCTCAATGGCCCTACGTCGTGGCGCAAACCCGCACCACGGGTTTGCTCAGGCCTCGGCGAAGTTGCGCGTCACCGACGGATCGACCGGAATGCCCGGGCCGGTCGTGGTCGAGATGACGATCTTCTTGAGGTAACGGCCCTTCGACGACGACGGCTTGGCCCGCAGGATCTCGTCGATCGCGGCGCCGTAGTTCTCCGCCAGCGCCTTCTCGTCGAACGATGCCTTACCGATGACGAAGTGCAGGTTGGCCTGCTTGTCGACGCGGAAGTTGATCTTGCCGCCCTTAATGTCGGACACGGCCTTGGCGACGTCGGGCGTCACGGTGCCGGTCTTCGGGTTCGGCATCAGGCCACGCGGGCCCAGGATCCGCGCGATGCGGCCGACCTTGGCCATCTGGTCGGGAGTCGCGATCGCGGCGTCGAAGTCCAGCCAGCCGCCCTGAATCCGCTCGATCAGGTCGTCGCTACCGACGGCGTCGGCACCCGCGGCCTCCGCGGCCTCGGCCTTGTCACCGACCGCGAACACCACAACGCGGGCGGTCTTACCGGTGCCGTTCGGCAGGTTGACGGTGCCGCGCACCATCTGATCGGCCTTCCGCGGGTCGACGCCCAGACGGATCGCCACCTCGACGGTCGAGTCCTGCTTCTTCGATCCCGTCTCCTTGGCCAGCTTCGCCGCCTCCAGCGGCGTGTACAGCCGGCTGCGGTCCACCTTCTCGGCGGCTTCGCGGTATGCCTTGCTCGTCTTGCTCATTTGTTTCTCCTAGTTGCTGAGTTGTGGTCTGTGATGAACGCTCTTCGCGCGAGCGCTCATCGCCGGGCCGCAGCTGGCCCTCCCACGAGGATCGGTCGAACTATTCGACCGTGATCCCCATCGACCGGGCGGTGCCGGCGATGATCTTGGCGGCCTGATCGATGTCGTTGGCGTTCAGGTCTTCCTTCTTGGTCTCGGCGATCTCGCGCACCTGATCCCAGGACACCTTGGCGACCTTGGTCTTGTGCGGCTCGCCCGAGCCCTTCTGCACACCGGCGGCCTTCAGCAGCAGCTTGGCCGCGGGCGGTGTCTTGAGGTTGAAGGTGAAGCTGCGGTCCTCGTAGACGGTGATCTCCACGGGGATGACGTTGCCGCGCTGGTTCTCCGTCGCGGCGTTGTACGCCTTGCAGAACTCCATGATGTTGACGCCGTGCTGGCCGAGCGCCGGACCGACCGGCGGGGCGGGGTTGGCCTGCCCGGCCTGGATCTGCAGCTTGATCAGCCCGACGACTTTCTTCTTCGGGGCCATTGGTGTGGTGTTTCCTCTCTCGGTTCTCTGCGATTTGTGCACGGTTCGTTGCGCCGCCGAGCGCTCCTAGACGTGCCCAAATCGCCGGGCTTAGATCTTGGCGACCTGGTTGAAGGTCAGTTCGACAGGTGTCTCGCGACCGAAGATGGACACCAGCACCTTGAGCTTCTGCTGCTCGGCGTTGACCTCGCTGATCGAAGCGGGCAGCGTCGCGAACGGGCCGTCCATAACGGTGACCGACTCGCCGACCTCGAAGTCCACCTCGATCGGCGCGCGCTCGATGCCCCCGGCCTCCGCGGCGGTCGCACCCGCGGCGGCGGCGGCCTTCCCGGGCTTCTTCGCCGCGGCGGGCGGCAGCAGGAACTTCACCACGTCGTCCAGCGACAGCGGCGACGGCCGCGACGTCGCACCAACGAAGCCCGTCACACCCGGCGTGTTGCGCACCGCGCCCCACGACTCGTCGTTGAGCTCCATGCGCACCAGGATGTAGCCGGGCAGCACCTTGCGGTTGACCTGCTTGCGCTGACCGTTCTTGATCTCGGTGACCTCTTCGGTCGGCACCTCGACCTGGAAGATGTAGTCGCCGACGTCGAGGTTCTGCACGCGGGTCTCGAGGTTGGCCTTCACCTTGTTCTCGTAACCGGCGTAGGAGTGGATGACGTACCAGTCGCCCGGCTTGGTCCGCAGCTCCTTCTTCAGCGCGACCGCCGGATCCTCTTCCTCGGGCTCGACTTCAGCGGCGGGCGCTTCACCAGCCGCGTCGTCCGTGGTGGCCGCCTCGTCGCTCACGGCGTCACCGGCGACGTCGGCGTCCTCGGTCGCCGGGTCGGTGGTCGCGTCGGTCGTCGCGTCCGTCGTCTCGTCGATCAGGTCAACGCTGTCGGCCGAAGGCGTATCGCCCTCGAAGCTAGTCACTTGTCAGTCCTCTCGAAGTTCTCATCCGTCGCGCGTACTCGTCAGCCGAACACCAGCGAGACCAGCTTGGCAAGGCCGAAGTCGACGCCGCCGATCATCGCCAGCATGAAGGCCAGGAACAGCAGCACCACGCCGGTGTAGGTGGCCATCTGCTTGCGGTTCGGCCAGATCACCTTGCGCAGCTCGGCCACGACCTGCTTCAGGTAGTTCCAGACGAACAGGAAAGGGTTCCGCGACGGTCCGTCGGCGCGCTTCCTGGCGGCCTTCTTCGCGGTGCCCGACCCGTTCTTGGTGGGTGACGCCGCGGTGCCGGTGGACAGGTCGACGGCTTCGCTGGCGTCTTCGCCGGCGGCTGCCCGACGGGTCCGCTTGCCCGACGGACGGGTGGGTCGGGTCACGACGGCGCCGCGGCCGTTTTCGGTGTCGGAGCCGGCATCGTCGTGCTCGTCGCTCACCGCATGCTCCCTTGTCTGGTCATCTGGTTTGTGGGTCACCTTCCAGTGTCCACACTTGTCGAGTATTCAGTTGAGCAGGGGCGACAGGACTTGAACCTGCAACCTGCGGTTTTGGAGACCGCTGCTCTGCCAGTTGAGCTACGCCCCTTCAGAGTGGCACTGCGAAAGGCCACCCGTTCGGGGCTCACACAATTCGCGCGCTCCCCGATCGGTCGATCTTCAAACCGACGGACAGCGCGCTGGACTGGGAAAACCCCGAGGACCGAGTGTAGCGCGCCACCCGTCCGAGTTACTAATCCACCGGCGAGCCGGTCATCAGGCTTCGACCGGCAAGCCGGCGATCAAACAGACGCCTCGCCGTTCACGCTCTCGGCGCCATCGGGATCCTCGACCGGATCGTGGACGACGGGCTTGCGTACGACCTGCCCCGTCTCCGGATCCCAGCCCGCCGAGATCGAGTTGTCGCCCTCGTGGCCCATCAGGGTGGTGAACGACTCCATCACGAGCCCACCGTTCTGGTCGACCAGCATGTTGCGGGTGGTCACGATGTCGGCGCCGAAGCGCTCGTCCACCGACTGAATCTCCAGCGTCCCGGTCAGCACATCACCGGCCTGGATCGGACGATGGAACTTGAACTTCTGGTCGACCTGCACGATCTGCATGGTCTCGAAGCCCACATCGTTGTGCTGGAAGAAGTGCCGCTGAATCATCACCGCGAAGATCGACATGAACGTCGGCGGCGCGATGAGCCCGTCATGACCGGAAGCCTTGGCCGCCTCCACGCTGTGGCTCTGCGGATCGTGGGCCTTGACGGCGTTCGCGTACTGGCGAATCTGCTCCGTGCCGACGTGATAAGGCTCCGGATACTCCCAGACCATTCCCTTGATGTCGATTTTGAGAGCCACGGCTACGCCAGCTTCGCGACGGCCACCGCGCGGCCGAAGATCTTCTTGCCCCCAGTGGTTGCCGAGAGCGCGATGGTCACCGACTTGGTCTCGGGTTCAACGGATTTCACGCGTCCGTTGAAGACGATCTCCGCCCCGATGCCGTCGTTGGGCACCGGCACCACAGCGGTGAACCGCACGTTGAACTCGGTGACCGCCGCCGGATCGCCAACCCACTCGGTGACGTACCCGCCACCCAGGCCCATGGTCAGCATGCCGTGCGCGATTGCGGTGTCCAGGCCGACCTGCTTGGCGATGTCGTCGTCCCAGTGGATCGGGTTGAGGTCACCCGACACCCCGGCGTAGTTGACGAGGTCCTGCCGCGTCAGCGGAATCACCTTCTCGGGAAGCTCGTCGCCCTTCTTCACCGAGGCGAACTCACGCAGTGGCATCTGAAAAACCCTCTTCTCCGTCACCCGTCCGACCCGCCAGGGTCGTGAACGTCTCCTGCACCACGTCACCGGCTTGGTTGGTGACGATGTTCTTCAACACGACGATGTCGGTGCCATGCGCCTGACGCACGGAGTCGACCTGCACCTCGCAGTAGAGTTTGTCGCCCGCGAAGATCGGCTTGAGGTACTTGATCACCTGGTCGACCTGCACGATCTTCGCGTCTTTGATCCCGACGCCCGCGTGCTCGAAGAACGATATCTGCGCCATGTACCCGAGGACGCTCATGAATGTCAGCGGTGCGGGCAGCGCCTTGTGGCCGAGTTCGGCCGCGACATCCTCATCGAAGAACGCGGGATGGTCGTTCTTCACCGCGACCGCGTATTCGCGAACCTTCTCGCGACCGACGACGTAGTGGTCGGGGTAGCGGTATTGCATCCCGACGATGCGCTCGGACAACGACACAGTTAGTGAACCTACCTAGCACCCGGGCGACGCGCCTACGGGCTGACTCGTCTTAGCGCGATTCCTTATGCGGCTGGTGCTTGCCGCAGTTCGGGCAGAACTTCTTGATCTCGAGCCGGTCCGGGTCGTTGCGGCGGTTCTTCTTGGTGATGTAGTTGCGGTGCTTGCACACCTCGCAAGCCAAAGTGATCTTCGGCCGTACGTCGGTACTGGAGGCCACGTTCTTCGTCCTTCGTTTACGCGTTCGATGTTGCCTGTAGCGGTGGGGGGGCTCGATCCCCCGACCTCACGATTATGAGTCGTGCGCTCTAACCAGCTGAGCTACACCGCCCCGGGATCCGGGCGGATGTCCGCCCGCTCACCGAGCCCCCTAACGGAATCGAACCGTTGACCTTTTCCTTACCATGGAAACGCTCTGCCGACTGAGCTAAGGGGGCCTGCCTACTTCGAGGTTCGCGCAGCGCGGCGCGAGCCTTAAAGAGGGTACAGTCTCGCCGATTGCCGCGCCAAACCGCTGATCACCGCAACCGTTACTGTCCGACTCTAGTCGCCGAATGATAGGACGGAACAGTGACCGAACCCGGCGCGACCCGTGTGGCGGTGTACCTCGACTTCGACAACATCGTGATCTCCCGGTATGACCAGATCCACGGGCGCAACTCGTTTCAGCGCGACAAGGCGGCGGGCTTTCACAAAAATCCGGGCCGGCTGACCCAAGCCACCGTGGACGTCGGTGCGATCATCGACTACGCGTCGTCGTTCGGCACGCTGGTGCTGACCAAGGCCTACGCCGACTGGTCGACCGACGTCAACGCCGACTACCGCGACCAGCTCGTCGGACGGGCGGTCGACCTGGTGCAGCTGTTCCCGGCCGCCGCGTACAGCAAGAACGGGGCCGACATCCGGCTGGCGGTCGACACCGTCGAGGACATGTTCCGGCTGCCCGATCTGACCCACGTCGTCATCGTCGCCGGCGACTCCGACTACATCCCGCTCGCGCAGCGGTGCAAACGCCTCGGGCGCTACGTCGTTGGGATCGGCATCACCGGATCGATCAGCCGCTCGCTCACCGCTGCCTGCGACGAGTACGTCTCCTACGACGCGCTGCCCGGCGTTCCGGCGGTGAAGTCGGAAGCGCCGAAGCGGCGCCGCACCAAGGCCGACGCCGAGCAGGAACCGGAGCAGCCCGACCCGCAGGCCGCCGCGACCGCGCTGCTCGAACGGGCGCTGCGCATCGCGCACGGCAAGGACGACTCCGACTGGCTGCACAACTCGGCGGTCAAGGCTCAGATGCGGCGCATGGACCCGTCGTTCTCGGAGAAGTCTCTCGGGTTCAAGTCCTTCAGCGACTTCCTGCGTTCGCACACCGACCTCGTCGAACTCGACGAGAGCAGCACCATCCGCATGGTGCGGTTGCGCAGCCAGGACTGAGCCCCGAAGTCCGGGCCCAGATACGCTGACGGACATGGCTTCGGATCGGCTCTACTTCCGCCAGTTGTTGTCCGGTCGCGACTTCGCGGCCGGCGACATGATCGCCCAGCAGATGCGCAACTTCGCCTATCTGATCGGCGACCGCGAGACCCGCGACACGGTGGTCGTCGACCCCGCCTACGCCGCAGGCGATCTCGTCGACGCGCTGGAGGCCGACGGCATGCGGCTGTCCGGCGTGCTGGTCACCCACCACCACCCCGACCATATCGGCGGCTCGATGATGGGGTTCGAACTCAAGGGACTCGCCGAACTGTTGGAGCGCACGAGCGTGCCGGTGCACGTCAACGCGCTTGAGGCGGACTGGGTTTCGAAAGTCACGGGCATCGCGCGCAGCGAGCTCACCGCACACCAGCACGGTGACGTCGTCAAGGTCGGCGACATCGACATCGAACTTCTGCATACGCCCGGTCACACCCCCGGCAGCCAGTGCTTCCTGCTCGACGGGCGCCTCGTCGCCGGCGACACCCTGTTTCTGGAGGGCTGCGGCCGCACCGACTTCCCCGGCGGCAACGTCGACGACATGTTCCGCAGCCTGCAGGCGCTGGCGAAGCTCTCCGGTGACCCGACGGTGTTCCCCGGCCACTGGTACTCGGCCGAGCCCAGCGCCTCCCTGTCGGAGGTGCGCCAGACCAACTACGTCTACCGGGCGAGCACCCTCGACCAGTGGCGCATGCTGATGGGCGGCTGACCTTCGCCGGCACCCGCTCCAACGCGATGCGCGGAAGGTGCGCCACCATTCGGGCAACTGCGACATGAGTTTGCCGACGATTCGGCTACTGACTTTTTTCGCAGGTTGCCGGCATATGGGTCAAGAAGCACGAATTTCTGGACAAGATGGCCGCGCGGGGGCAAACTTGTAGACCCTAGCGTCAATTATTCGGGCCGGGGGGCCACTATGAAGAAGCTAGTGCTGTGCTTCGACCGCACCCGTGGCTATCCCGAACCCCAGACGGCGACCAACGCGCATCGACTCTTTCGTCTTCTCGACGACGTCCCCGACCAGCTCACCTGGTATCACCCGGGAGCCATCGCGAGCCCCGGGAAGACGCTACGCCCCTTCAGGGCCGCCGCAGACGACGCCCGCGGTGCCATCGCCGAGGCTTATCGGTTCCTGGTCGACAGCTGGGAGCCTGGTGATCCGATCTATCTGTTCGGCGTCGGTCGCGGCGGTTACTGCGCTCAGACCCTGACCCGGTTGCTGTCCACCGTCGGGGTGCTGCCCGAGCTGACGGATTTCGTGCTCGGCGCGTATGCCCTGCCGCGGACCGGACGCGACCAACAGGACTGGACGCGCGTCACGCAGATCGCCTCGCGGCTGGACCAGCAGCGCGAAATTCCCGTCCCCGTGCGGTTTTTGGGCATCTGGGACGCGGTGAGCATCCCTGGTTTGACGCGTCGGTCGATGCCGGCGCCGATGCCCAACGTCGAATCCGGCAGGCACGCGGTCGCGATCGACGGGCGCCCCGGCGAACGGTTGACGACCTCGGCGTCGCAGCGTATCGAGGAAGTCTGGTTCCGCGGCGCCCACTGCGACGTCGCCGGAGGGCCGGGGGCATGCATCCCGCTGGCCGAAATCAGCTTCGACTGGATGCTCGACGGCGCGCTGAGCGCCGGGCTGTCGATTTCCGACGAGCACATGGACACGCTGCCCGCACCCGGTCAGTACGACGCGCTCGCCGAGACCGCCCACACCGTCTCGCTGCGCAAGCTGCCCGACAACGCGGCCGTCCATTCCAGCGTGGAGTTGTACCTGCGCGAGCGTCCGCAGTATTGGAAGCGCTTGCCGACCCGCGTGACGTGGTCGGATCTGGACTGGGCGGCGCGCGGTGAGCGATTGGTCCACCCGAGGGCTGCGACGGCCGATCGTGTGATGGCCGACTTGGGGCTCGCCGCGTCGTTCGGCGAGCTGGTCAGCAATACCGCGGAGTTGACGCCGGCAAGCCGGCCGTGACGAATTGCGCCGGTCAAGATCGTCGGCGCCGGGCCTTCTAATCGACGTGACCGCCAAAATAGCAAAGGGTGTGGGATCCGCGGCTGCATGATATACAGCGGTGCGTGGATGCGGATGGGGTTCTGGGCCTCTCGGCCGGCATGTGGACGGCGCTGGCCGCCTGGCTCGCCGTCGTGGTGGGGATCGCCGCCCTGGTTTACGCCTGGCGGCAGTATCAGCGGGCACGTCGGCAGAGCGAAGAGCTGATGCAGCCCAACGTGGCGATGTTCATGGAGCCGGCGGCCAACGACTGGCACCTGATCGAGCTCGTGGTCAAGAACTTCGGCCGGACGCCGGCCTACAACATTCGGTTCGACTTCGCGCATCCGCCGACGGTGGCCAAATACGAGAACGTCTACGACGACCGCTATGTCGACATCGCACCGCTGAACCTGCCCGCCGAAATCCCGTATCTGGCGCCCGGACAGGAATGGCGCATCGTCTGGGATTCGGCATTGGACCGTCGCGAGCTCGGCGAGGCCATCGCATCCCGATTCGACGGTGCAGTCACCTATTACGACCGGCAGGGGTACGCCAAGAAGAAGGGCTCACGTCACCGGTACCGCTCGACGGCGGTGCTGGACTGGTCGACGCTGCACCCGGTCGAGCGGCTCGAGCTGTTGACCACGCACGACCTGGCCCGTCAGGAGAAGCAGAAGCTGGAGCTGCTGCGTCATCTGTTGACCTACTACCACTACGCGGCCAACGAGAGCCGCGAAGACGTGCTGCGTCAGGAGATCAACCGGGTTCGGTCCTCGGTCGACGAGATCCGCGATCGGTACCGCACGGAAACCGAAGGGCCGCAGCGCAAGCCACGCAACGGGGCGGTTCAGAGTCGGCCGGTCGACATCGACGCCGAATTCGAAGAAGCGCACACCCAGATCCTCAAGACCAACACGGCGCGGCACCGTATCGCGTGATCCCGGGCGGGGGCGATGGAGCCCGGCAACCCCTCGCCACCGGGCTCCTCGAACGGTACGAGGGCGGCCTTCGGGCGTCGCGCGTAGCCGACTACCCCAGATTTCTTGGCATACGTATCGGTGTTTCGTAACATCGATACGATTAGCCGCCAGCATTCGAAGGAGAAGCGATGAGCAGCCCCGTTGGCTATGAACACCACGATTCGGTCGCCACGATCACGCTGGACGACGGCAAGGTCAATGTCCTGGGCCCGGCCATGCAGACCGCGATCAACGAGGCGCTCGACCGCGCGGAGAAGGATGCCGCCAAGACGGTCGTGCTCGCGGGCAACGGTCGCGTGTTCAGCGGTGGCTTCGACCTGACGGTGTTTCAGTCCGGCGACGCGCAGGCCGCACTGGGGATGCTCGCGGGCGGGTTCGAGCTCGCGGTGCGGTGCCTGACCTTCCCGGTGCCGGTGGTCATGGCCGCGACGGGTCCGGCCATCGCGATGGGATCGTTTCTGCTGCTGTCCGGCGACCACCGGGTCGGCCAGCCGAAGACCCGCTGCCAGGCGATCGAGGTGGCGATCGGCATGACGATCCCGGTCGCCGCACTGGAGATCATGCGGTTTCGGCTGACCCCGGCGGTCTACCAGCGGGCCGCGGCGCTGGCGTCGACGTTCGCCGGCGACGAAGCCGTCTACGGCGGGTGGCTCGACGAAATCGTCGAGGCCGATCGCGTGTTGGCGCGAGCGCAGGAGGTGGCCGCGGAACTGGCGAACACCGTGCACACCAGCGCACACGTCGCGACCAAGATGAAGGCCCGCGAGTCGGCGCTACAAGCCATTAGGGCCGGAATCGACGGACTGGCAACCGAATTTAGCCTCGGCTAGGCCGGCACGGTGCCGAGGGCGAAACGGCGCACGCCCGAGCTGAAAGACCACCTGCTGGAGGTGGCGATCGCGACGCTGTCCGAGGAAGGGATCTCGGGGTTCACCACGCGCCGCGTCGCCGAGCGGGCGGGCACGTCGGTACCCGCGGTGTACGAGCTGTTCTCCGACAAGGCGGGACTGCTGCGGGCGATGGTCTTCGAGGGCTTCCGGCTGCTGGGCGCCGAACTGGAGACCGTGCCGCTGACCGAGGATCCCCTCGCCGATCTCGAACGGCTGGTGCCGGTCTTCCGGTCGTTCTGCCGGTCGTATCCCCGCCTTGCCCAGCTGATGTTCGCGCGGCCGTTCGCCGAGTTGGACCCCGGGCCCGACGAAGCGGCCGCCGGCGCCTCGGTGCGCGCGGCGTTCACCGGCCGGATCCAGCGCTGCGTCGACGCGGGACTGCTGACCGGTGACGTCGCCGACATCGCTCACGTGCTGCTGGCGCTCGCCCAGGGGCTGGCGGTCCAGGAACTCGGGCGGTGGCTGGGGTCGTCGGCGCCCTCGATCGAACAGCGGTGGCGCCTCGGCGTGCGCTCCCTACTGGCAGGCCTGCGCCCCACCCTCCCAGGCGATTTGTGAGTGATCCCGTTCGTTCACGGGCGCTGTCAAGCTGCGTGGAGTCGGTCGAGGTCGTTTTCTGGGGGGAGGTTGATGCCGACGACGGGGTTGGGGTTGTTGGTTTGTGGGCGCTTGCGGAAGCGTTCGGGGTGGGTGTCGTAGTAGGCCTGCAGGGCTTGGTCGCGTTGAAGCCATTGCTGTATCCAGGCTCCGCTGTGGACCTGATCGGGGGTGAACAACGCGATACCGCTGTGGAGGCGTTTCTCTGGGGGTCCTGCCCGGCTGCCGTGACGGATCTCCGCGTTTCCGCAGGTCACGTGGCTAGTGTCTGAAGGTTATCCATTGCAAC
>NZ_BCTA01000055.1 GCF_001570485.1 Mycolicibacterium novocastrense | reverse complement strand
TTATCCAACCGTGCCCGCAAGACCGGTAATGCTGTCAGTGCTTTGAGGTACCTTTAACTAGTAGCTACTGAGCTACTACGTACTAACCAGGGCGATGAATGGTTGGTCCAGCGGCGAATTGGGAGTGGGCATGGCTACATTGGCAAAGATGGCAACAATAGTCGCCGGTATCACCACCGCGGCCGTGTTGGTCGCCGCGCCGGCACCCGCTGCCCCAACGGGCCCTGGCTCTGCGCAGGATACGGTGAAAAGCCTTGAGGACAGCGGATATACGGTCATTGTGAGCAAGTCGGGATCCGCGCCCCTTACGAAGTGTGCCGTGAGCTCGATTCGGCCGGGACGTGACGTCACCGAGATGCGCAGAGACATGCGCGACCGCACCGTGCAGCGGGTGGTGTACAGGACATTGTACGTCGACGTCACCTGCTAGGAGAGGCCGCGCTGCGGCGACGTGGCTAGCGGCCGATCGACCAATGCACACAAGGGTGTCGTGGCCGGGC
>NZ_BCTA01000054.1 GCF_001570485.1 Mycolicibacterium novocastrense | reverse complement strand
GGAGCCTTTGAGGGTCAGGACGTCGGCGTGGTGGACGATGCGGTCGATCATCGCCGCGGCTACGACTTGATCCCCGAAGACGTCGCCCCAGCGAACTGGAGCTGGCACATGTTCGTTGTGACCGTTTTGCCCTGCTAGCTGGGCTTTCGACTGGTCTGCGTGTCTTGCCGATCTTCAAGGCGTGGTCGCGATATATTAGGTGCTGCCTTAACCAGTTAGGTGAGAAGAAGGTGTGCGGCTAGTGGAGGGTCTGCGGCTGATTCCCGGTGGCGCCGCACCGGTCGAGCCTGTTTCTGCCGATCCTGTTGTGTTTCAACGTGAATGCGTCGATGCGTTGGTGGCGTCGTGGCATGCTCGAGGATTCAGCCTGGTGACGATCGACAATGATATTGGGTTGTTGGAGCGGACGTTGGCGGCGCTGGGGCGTCCGGCGTGGGAGGTCACCAGTGAGGACATCGATCGCGTGGTCGGCGAGCTGGCGATGGCGGGGCGAGCGGCGTCGACGCGCCGAGAGTACGTGCAGATCTTCAAGGGGTTCCATCGGTTCCTGCAGACCCGCAAGGCTGCTGAGATCGAGGCCATGTTCGGGACGCGGTTGGTATGCCCGGTGGACGAGTTCAACGCCTCCCGGCACGTGGGCGACGACTCGCCGGCAGTCGCGGCGCCGCCGACCCCGGAGCGGGTGAGCGAGTTCTTCGAGTTCCTGAAGTCGAGGATCGCCACCGCCCGCAAGTACGGTCCGGCCGCGCGGGACTACGCGATGTTCCGGACGCTGTATCACGCTGGGTTGCGGTCGGAAGAGTCTGCGCTGCTGGAGATTCCGGACGTGCATTTCGATCGTGGACCGTTCGGTAAGTTGCACGTGCGGTTCGGCAAGGCTGCCCACATGTCCGGTCCCCGGCCGCGGTGGGTACCGATGTTGGACGGGCTGGAGGTGTTGTTGCGCTGGTTTCTGGCCGATGTGCGCCCGAAGTTCCCGGACTCGCCGGTGCTGTTCGCCGACGAGTCCGGCGGCCCATTGCATCGTGGCACGATCCGCAATCGGCTGCGATATCTGATGGAGCTGGAGGGCCGGCCGGCGACCGAGCGGTTCAGCCCGCACGCGCTGCGCCGGGCCTGCGCTACTCACAACTATGAGCGCGGTGTGGATCTGGTTGCGATTCAACAGCTGTTGGGGCATTGGACGGTGAGCTCGACGATGCGGTATGTGCGGCCGTCGGCGACATTCATCGAGGACGCCTACCGGCGTGCGGTCACCTCGACGCTGGCCGAGCTGAGCGGAGAGGACGGGACGGCATGAAGATTCGATGGCGGCTACGGATGGCCGCGGCCCAGCGCGAGGTCTGGACCGGCACCGAGCTGCGGCGGCTACTGGCCGAGCGAGCGGGTCTGGAGTTATCAGCGGCGTCGGTGTCAGCGCTGTTGACCAAAGAGCCCACCCAGATCAAGCTCTCGACGCTGATCGCCTTATGCACCGCGCTGGACTGCACCGCAGATGACTTGTTCGAGATCGACACCACCCCAGTCGAACAGATCGCGCCATCGCCGCGCCCAGTTGTCTCAGAGCCCAAGACCGCCACCGCGCGGGGTCGGTCGATGCCGCCAATGTAGGGCCCCACTCAAGGGTTAGAACGGGTTGCGGCTGATGGGGAAACGGCAACGAGACTGCCTCGACTGCGGCGCACCGGTCGGATACATCGGCCGCGAGCACTGCTGCCGGTGCACCCGCCGGTTACGAGAGCAGGCGGCCAAGGCGCGATGCCCGGGCTGCGGCCAGGGCCGGGTGTTGATTCCGGAGACGGGCCGGTGCGTGCTGTGCTCACGCCGCTGCCGCGAATGCGGCGGACCGATCAAATTCCGCGGTGAGACGGTGTGTCGGCCGTGCCAGAAGCGGGCCGCGCTCGCCGCCGCGAAATCGGCGTGCCCGCGCTGCGCAAAGCCCGGCTATCTCCGCTCGACTGGGTGGTGTGGCCGGTGCTCGCGGCCCGGCCCGCCAAAGGAGCCGCCCCGCATCTGTGTGTCCTGCGGTGAGCTGCGCCGCCACGCCGGGCGCGGTATGTGCGGGCGATGCTGGCAGCGCCACCCCGACCGGCCGTTCGTACGCGGCGAGACCCTGGCCGCTGGGCTCGCCGAACCACCGGACTGGCTCGACGACTTCGTCGCGCATCTGGCCGCCCATCACTGTCCCGCTCGCGCCTGCAGGTTGATCACCACGCTTGCTCGACTTCTCGAAGACGAACACCCCAACCACCCGCAAAGCGTGCTCGAGCGAGCCCGCCGGCCCGGCCGGTCGATGGGATCACTGGCGCGTGCCCTGGAGACGTTCTTCACCGAGCGTGGACTGGCGATGGCCACCGACCAGGACCAGAGGCTCGCCGCTGGACGGCGCAAGAAACGGATCGATGCCACCCCGGCTCCGATGCGCGCCGCTGTCGCGGCCTTCGCCGAATCCATGCTGCACGCCCGCGACCGGGCCCGGCGTGCGGGCACCCGGCCCCGCACCGACCGCACCATCGAGTCAGCGTTGACGATAGTGCGCGACCTCGCCTGTTTCCTCGATACCCACCGCGGCAAACAGGATTGGGCACTCGTTGACGTCACCGATATCGAGGCGTTCCTCGCCGGACTGCCGAACACCCGAGCGCGACGCCTGACTGTATTGGGCCAATTCTTCCGATTCGCACGCAACTACCGTGCGGTGCTCATCGACCCGACGCGCGGCATGTCGGCCAAGCGTCACAGGGGATTTCGCGGCCGCACCCTCGCCATCACCCAGCAACGCACCCTGTTTCGCCGCTGGAGCGCCGACCCTGCCGCGCACCCGCACGAGGCCCTCTTCGGACTCCTTGCCATATTGCACGGTGCCTCCAGCCGTGAGCTGCGGCTGCTGCAGGTCGACCACATCGACACCAGTGATCGCTCGATCCGGCTCGGCAAGCACCCCCACCCCGTGCCGCTGGACCCGGTCAGCTGGATCGCTCTGCAACGCAGCCTCGATCACCGCGAGACCCTGCGCACCAACAACCCGCACGTGATCGTCACCCGCGGCACCAAAGCCGACCGGCGACCGGCGTCCGAGGCATACATGAGTCACCTGCTCGATCCATGCGGTCTGCCACCCAAGATGCTGCGCAGCACTCGGCTGGCCGATCTGGTCAACACGATCGACCCGAAACTCGTCGCGGCAGCATTCGGGATGAGACCCGAAGGAGCGATGATCTACCTCGCCGATCACCTCGACGATGGCCGATTGCCCGAGCAGCTCGCTGAACCCTGACAGGTGCGAACGTGTCACATTACGACGCCACTTCCGCACAGGTTCGCGTGAACAAGTGCGCTTTGGCGAAGGGCAGGTTTGAGGTCAGGATCAGCGAGGCGTGTTCGTAGCGGCTGGAGACCAGTTGGAAGAACAAGTTCGCGGCATCCTGCTCGAA
>NZ_BCTA01000053.1 GCF_001570485.1 Mycolicibacterium novocastrense | reverse complement strand
ACTCACCACAGTGACATCTGTCACATGCGAACCGTCCTTATCGCTACACGCTCGGCGAGCCGCATTGCAAACCCTGCAGCAGGATCGGCCGAGTTCAATGGCAACACGAACCCAACCGCACACGGTCACTGCGGAGACAAGGCATACCCACGCCACCGCACTGCTGCTCTCCGGAACCCCGCCGCACGTGGTCATGCGCCGCCTGGGCCACGCCGATATCCAGACCACGCTCTCGACCTACGGATGGGTCACCGAGGACGCCGAGATGCGCACCCTGGCGCAATGGCGCAGCTACGTCGCTGGCTGGAAAGGGCTGCACCATGACCACACCGACTGACCCGCCCGCACCCACCCTGGCCCCCGCACCCGCTGCGGGATCATGGGCGACCCAGTGGGCCCAAGTCCCTGAAGCGTGGCGCCGGCCGATCTATGCGATCTACAGCGCCCCGTGTGATCAGGTGTTTCTGCGCAACCAGTTCTACCTGCAAGCACACCGCGCCGGAGCCACACACGATTTCACCCCCGACGCCCCCGCCCGATTCGGCGACGAGATCGCCTGGTGGGTCTGGACCTGCTGGGACCAGCAGCTACGCAAGATCGAACCATCCCTGCTGGCCTGGCTGACCCGCACCCTGCCGGCCGCGATCGCCGAACACCGCACCCGCACCGGAAAGACCCCCGCCAGCATCGCCGACCTGGACCCCAATGCCGTGCTCCGCCAAGCGGTCCTGACCTTTCAGCGCCGCAACATGCGACTCCCCTCGGCGGGATCGCGGCGCAACATCCGCCACCTCATCGAACACCTGCACCTGTGGGTATCGGTGCGCTGCACCGACACCCCGTGGTGGGAACACGACATCTGGGATCTGCGCACCGACCCTCGGATCCCACGCCGCGACCACGAACCCCGCCACGACACCGCCGTGCGGCTGCGCGATATCGAACCGGCCTGGCTGCGCGAAGGGCTGCGGTTCTGGCTGCGCAGCGCGTTGACCTACGACCTGCTGGTCTGGTCCTCGGCCGCCGACCGGGCCCGCAACCTGGGCTCGCAGCTGGGCCGGTTCGCCCACGACTACGGCCACCACAGTGATCCGCTGATCAGCACCGATCCCGACCAGCTGCGCACCGTGTTCCTCGACTATCTCGAGTATCTGCGCTCCCCGGCCGCAGCCACCCAGTCCGACCGCCTTACCGCCGACACCGTGGCCACCCTGCAAGCCCAAACCCAGGCGTTCTACACGTTCATGCACGACAACGCCGCCGACGCGGCGACCGCGACGGCCAACCCGCGCTGGCGCGACATCACGCTGACCCACACCGTGCTGTGGTCACCGCTACACGCGCCCAAACAGCGCCGCCGCGAACGCGAACTCACCTGGTATGCCACCGCAGACCTACAGCGCATGCTCACCTACCTCGACGTCCTGGCCGCCCCCGCCGGGCACAAGGTGGTGCTGACCAAAGCCGACGGCACGATCACCGTCGCCGCCGGCCTCGGTGACCCCCAGGCCGCCCGGATCTGGCTGCTGCAGGCCCTGACCGGACGCCGAGCCTCGGAGATCTTGATGCTCGACCATGATCCGCTGCAGGCCATCCCGGGCCAGGAACGCCCCACCGACGCCGATCCCGACACGTTCGTGGCCCGGCTGCGCTACCAGCAGACCAAAGTCGACGACGTCATTCCCACCATCCTCGTCGAGCAGGCCATCGTTGACATCATCACCGAGCAGCAGAGCTGGCTGAAGGCGACATACCCCGACCTGGCGCCCCGATACCTGTTCCTCGGCGTGAAGAATCAGCACCGCGGCCAGCAACCCCGCTCCTACAACACCTACCGCACATCGCTGGCCAAGCTCGACGACTGCCACGATCTCACCGACAGCGCCGGCCGACCACTGCGCTTCACCCAAACCCACCGGTTGCGCCACACCCGGGCCACCGAACTGCTCAACGATGGCGTTCCGTTCCACGTCGTGCAGCGCTACCTCGGACACAAGAGCCCCGAGATGACCGCCCGCTACGCGGCCACCCTGGCGGCCACCGCCGAGTCAGAGTTCCTCAAACACAAGAAAATCGGGGCCCACGGCACCGATATCTCCATCAGCCCCAGCGACATTTATGAGATGACGCAGCTCGGCGCCCGCACCGACCGGATCCTGCCCAACGGGGTCTGCCTGCTGCCGCCGCTCAAACAGTGCGACAAGGGCAATGCCTGTCTGGGCTGCGGTCACTTCGCCACCGACGCCACCCACCTCGATGAGCTACGCCAGCAACACGCCGCCACCGAAGCGCTGCTGGCCGCCCGCCGCGACCAGTATCGCCGACGAAGTGGACGCGAACTCGGCGAGGACAACATCTGGGTGATCGAACGCCGCCGCGAGCTGCGCTCGCTCGAAGCGATCATCGAACGCCTGTCGGCCACCGCAGACCAAGAGGCGGTATCCGGCGCCGGCACAGGGATAGGAAAACGGCTGCCGCTGCTGCAAATCCAGACCCGCGGCGCCCACCAGTCCGCCCTCGATAAAGCTCAGCGACCCCGCACCCCGGATCAATGACTGCTGCCCGCTCCACCGCCGGCCTCAGGAAAGCCAGCGCCAAAAGCCGCAACGACGCCCGACGAAAGATCAAGAAGGCGCTGCGCGAAATGCAGGTCGCCGGAATGGACATCAACCCCAATGCAGTCGCCCGCCACGCAGGGGTCGCCCGCAAAACGATCTACAACCACCGTGACCTCTACGACCAAATCCGCGCCGCCTCCGCCACACCACGACCAAAGATCGCCGCCAGCGAATCCGAGGCGCCCACCCGCGGATCCTCGGTGGATGCAGCTCTGCGTCAACAACTGAGGACCCAGAAGCGCCAATACGACAACGACATCGCCGCTCTCAAAGCCGAAATCAAAGAACTCAACCAGCAGCTCGCGGGCCGCCCACGGCGAGATCCACCGCCTACGCGGCACTGGCAACGCCAACAACAGCTGATCGAGCCACACCATCCACTCGCACAGCGGCCCGCCACAGCGCCCCCACGCCGGTTGCACCGTTACAGATAACACTGTGTTCCTCGTTGATTCCGCACCCTCAAACCAACAGCGGTCACTGTCTTACACACAGCGATTCCCGTTACAGATAACCTGCCGAGGGTTTGGGTCGGCAGGCACGGCGTTGAGGCCTCAGACCGCCTCAGGAGGCGTGGCGGGCAGCTCGTCGGCCGAGCGATGCCCGGAGATCTCGTGGTAGCCGATCCTGTTGGTCCACGAGGCGCGTTCGTGCAGCCGGACCGACACGGTTTTGGCGTTCGCGCGCACCACCTCGTACCACTGGCCGCGGTACTTGATCAGGTCGCCCTTGGTGATCGTCTCCCGGCTGTAGGTGGTGGCGATGCCGGCGGCCTGCTGGGTGGCGTACACCGACTTCCAGTAGTCGATATCGGCTTGCCGCTGCGCCATGCGAGCGATCACCCGTTCGCGGTATTCGCCGGTAGCGGGCGGGAATTCATCAACGTAGGTGTGATTGGCGGTGCGAGCCACTACCCTGCGGTGACCGTCGAGCTGGCGCTGATCCTTGCGTTGTTCGGCCTCCAGGCGCTCGATGCGGTTCTTGACCGTAATCGGGCTGTATCGGCGCGCAGTGGTCTTGGCCGCGGCGTCGGCCTTCGCGGCGGCATCCTCGGCGGCGTTCGTGGCGTCGATCGCGCGGCGGGTGGCGTCGTGCGCGCGCTCGATCGCGCGGCGGTGACGGCGCTCGCTGTGGTGGCCGATCTTGATGGGCTCACCGCCAGGTGGCAGCGCCTCGACGGCGCGTGACTCCGCGTCCCACGCGGCCTCGGCAGCGGTGGACCTGCGGTCGGCCTTAGCGGCCAGCGCGTCGGCGCGGTCCTGTTGGCGCTGCGCTCGATCGGCTTCGGCCTCCGCTGCCGGCCGGTGGTTCGAGTCGACGTTGACGGTCACCTCGTGGCCGGCGGCGCGCAGCGCCGCTGCGGCGCGGTCGATCTTGAAGATGTTGGGCTGGCGGTCGCGGCTGCCGGGAATACCCCACAGGCCCAGCGTGCGGAACCAGCGAAACCCGGCCGCTTTCAGGATGACGTTCGTTCCGTCGCCTTTGTTGGTCCCGTGGACCAGCGTGCCATCTTCGGCGGTGTGACTAATTTCGATGCTCATCGGCGCTGCTCGCTCCTGTCTTGCGCTGTGGTGGTTGGTGATTGGTGTCACCCCCGGCTTTTTCGAGGGAGGCTGCGTGATGCCGCCCGATGAAACCATCATATCAACAACCCTTGACACCATCAACTCGTACACAGGGGTGTGACAATCACGCAGCACACACATAAGGCTTGACACCATCAATAGTTGTATGTGATCCTTGAGGAGAGGAGCGAACGCCGATCGGAGGGCCACGCAGCACGATGACCACCACCGCCCCGTACAGCAAAGAGCAGGCCAAGTCCCACGACGCGCTCCTGGCCGAGGCCACCAAAGCGCTTCGGGCCGCCTCTGACCGCCTGGACTCGGCCCGCAATTCCGCGCACCGGGCCGCTGGAGATCGCACCGGTTACCGCGGCGGCCGGCGCCACGCCACGTGGGGAATGAGCGAGCCCGAGGTGAGTCAACGGCTCGACGAACTCGCCGGCGGTACCGGACCCGCTGCCACAGCGGCCCAACGCGCCCTGGACGCCATCGCCAACGCCAAGCGCGCCCAGGCCGAAGCGCATGCCGAAGTCCTGAGGCTCGACGATGTGTGGCGCGAACGCGGCATGTGGTCGCGATTCTTCATGGTCCCGGGCGGGCACATTCACAGCTCGACCGGCTGTCACACCCTGCGGACCACAACATGGATCTCGTGGCTGCCCGAACTCAGCGGCGAGAGTGAAGCCGAAGCCGTCGCCGCCCACGGATCGGTGTTGTGTACCCACTGCTTCCCCTCCGCGCCGGTCGAATGGACCACCAAGGCGCCCAAGCCGACTGACCCCAACGTGTGCTCGGGCTGGGGGAAGTACGTCCCCGATGCCAACCTGCGGCTGTACAGCCCGCGAGGTACGTGTCCCGACTGCGGTCAAACCGTCAGCGTCACCAGCCGAGCCAATGCCCGCAAGCATGCGCCGCCACAGGCTCGGAAATGAGAGGGAGGGATATACCCATGACCCGACAGCGCCACCTGCGCCTAGTTGCGAAAGACACTGCAGCGCAGCGTATCGAGCCGATCGAGCGCGACGCTGCCATCGCCGCGATCCGAGCCGCGCTCAAGCGGCGCAGCGACAAGAGTTGGAGCGTGCGCGGCGGCCGGGGCACTTCGTGGGGCTGGATCACCATCACGGCCCCACCGCGCCGGCTGATCGGTCATGCGATGAGCGCCGCCGACGCCGCCGAGCTTTCCCAGCTCCTCGGTCTCGACCACGCCCACGACCAGGGCGTCACTGTGCCCGCCAGCAGTCAGTACCGGCAGGAATATGTCGCCCGCGCTGAGGGTCGCAAACCAGACGTTCTGGGTCGCCCCTACTGGGACTGACCCGCCACGTCAAACCGGCCGCCGATATCGCTTGTGCGGCCCGACCTCTGAAAATGTCCGTGGTGACCACCATGCCCAGAATCTCGAAGCCTTCCGTGAGGGCCGCGGACATCGGCTCACATAGCAAGGCGCAGCGCTGATTTGACAGCGGCTGGTGTGTGGCTGCGGGCAGCGACGTCGCGCTGCACCCAGGTAGCGATGACGCCAAAGTCCGCCACGCGCTGCGCCTGCACGGGTCAGCGCCCGACAACCGCACCGGCCGACGCGCATTCGCCAAAGGAGTGCGCGCCAACCTCGCGCACTATCGCGCGCTCGGAGTCATCTGAACTCGCCTCCGGGTGTAGGTCGCTTCTGTAACAAGGCTTGACAACATCAAGAGTTACGACGTAGTGTGGTTGGTGTAAGGATGAGGACGGGAAGGACAGAGCAGATGACACAGACCGCGGCCGCTGACCGGCAAGCCGGCGGACGAACGGTCATCACAGCCGCGCCGGTCACCAGCGGCGACCCCCGCGTCTACACCGACCCGTACCCCGGCGCCAAGGGCAGCGATCTGGTCAAAGAGTCCTGCGGCAAGTGCGGCGGCGACGGCCTCTACCACGCCCCGTCCGGCTTCGTCATCCAAAACCCCAACGGCCGCCCAGGCGAGACCTTCAAAGGCTGCTTCGACTGCATGGGCCACGGCCACCGCATCGTCAAGGTGTCCTCGGTGCGCGCCCGCATGCGCCGCGCCGTCAAGGCCGCCATCAAATGGGAAGCTGACGCCGCCGAACGCGACGCCCGCGCCGCCGCCGCAGCAGCCGAACAGTTCGCCGCCGACTGGGATGAGGCCCACGCCGAACAGGCCCGCCGCAACGCGCTGAACAACACCCCGGCTGGTCAGCCCGGCGACAAGCTGACCAACCTGGCCGGCACCGTCGAAGTGGCCACCTCGATCGAGGTCACCAAGTACGGCGGCTACGGAACGGAATTCAAGCGCCTGGTCGTCATCAAGCTCGACAACGGCCAGGTCCTCAAGACCTTCGGCGCCGCCGCGGGCCTGTACGAGGTCCGCCGCGGCGATAGCGTCACGATCACCAGCGCCACCGTCAAAGACGTCGACACCTACCAAGGCCAGCTACAGACCGTCATCACCCGCGCCAAGCTGCGCATCGACTACGCAGCCCTGCGCGCCGGCGACATCGCCGCCGGCGACGCAATCCAGACCGACGGCCAGTGGTACCCGGTGCTGCGCGTCGACGACAACGCCGTGCACATCCGCGTCGAACTCGGCGAACGCCATTGGACATCGAGCGTCCGCATCGACAAGATCACCGACCACCGCCGCCACGACAACCTGAACCCCCAGCAGTAGGAGAGATCTGAATGCGATTAACAGCTCGACATCGGGTCTCACCCCGCCTCGCCAACCCAAGCGACGTCGGCGCAATCAACGTGTGCGAGTGCGTCTTTTCGTGCGCTGACGATCCGGCCACGGCGTGCAGCCTGTCGGGCGACTGGCACGTTCATCCCGGCGAACCGTGCCCGGTCCATCCAGACGCGCCAGGGGACCGGTGACCACGTCCCAAGTGAAGGCCACGCAGAACCTCGTTCATCGACACGGCCGGGCGAACGCCTGGAGGGTGTCGCGCATCCGCATCGACAAGATCACCCCCGGTCACCGAGGCGCAACGACGCCTTACGAACTCGAGGAGACAGGGCACATGGAAGGTGGAAAGGATAGGAGCATGCCAACCAGCCGAGGACCCAAACCAGTCGTGGAATACGAGGGGCAGACCTACACCGCGCGACGCTATGGCGTTGACGTGCCGGACCTCTACGCCATGACTCGACTGCAAGCGCTTGTCTGGCTAAACCAGAACACCTACAAGCGCGGACACTCCACCAAGACCCCAACACCAAACCTCGCTGGCTTGAAACTGGTGGTCCGGTAATGACGATCCACACACACCCCGATGGTCCATCGGTGCCGGCCCGAGGGGACCGGCGGCTTGAGCCGTCGGGGGAATCGGGCCTGTCGGAGTCGACGGTGCGCCGTTACATCGAGCACCAGTGGGACGCGGTGGCTTGATGCGGCGCGCGTATGTGTTTCGCCTGCGTCCGACTGCCCGCCAGCACGTCGCGTTGGCGCAGTGTCTGGACGCGCACCGTGAGCTCTACAACGC
>NZ_BCTA01000052.1 GCF_001570485.1 Mycolicibacterium novocastrense | reverse complement strand
ACAAGCCGATTTTCTCAAGCAGGACAGGCACTTCCGTGCATTACACGCCCGTCATCAACCGATCATCACGAAAGATCGAGGCTAGCCGTCCACCGATCCGGGTTCGCACGGTGAGTCCGCGGCAACTCGGCGTGCTGGCGCTGATCGCGGCGGGCGTGTTCGTACTCGTCTCCGATCTGCGCCCCGCCTCCGTGCGCTCCGGCGGCGAGGTGATCGCCGGCCCGTACTCCTACCTGTTGGCGAGCTCGACCGATCTGGGAGCCTCGCGTGACAGCGGGGTGCAGTTGACGATGGCGTTGCGCGACGGGCACCGCCCCGCGGGGGTGTACGCCTGGGCGGACGGTCGCGGGCTTTCCGTGCGGTGGCGCCCCGGACATCAGTGGGCCGTGGTGGAGGGTCCGGCGGCATCGGTCGCCGATGCGTTCGACGTCGAGGTGCGTGACTACCGCGGGCGCCGAGGCCAGGTGTTCTACGCATCCCCGCAGCAGCCGGACGTGCCGGATGTGTTGCGCGACGAGGTCTTCGAGGTCGGCCGGATCCTCGGCTACGTGCCGCATCACACATCGCACATCTGGACGCTGCCGCTCGATGTTCCGGACAAGGGCCTGACGCCGGAGGCGCTGCGCAACACCTACAACGCCGCGCCGCTGACCGCGGCCGGCTACACCGGCAAGGGCACCACGATCGTGTTCTTCACCTTCGACGGGTTCGACCAGGCCGACCTCGACAGCTTCGCCGACACCTACGACCTGCCGCGGTTCACCCCCGAGGTGGTCGGTGAACTCGACGAACCGCGCGGCGAAGCCACGATGGACCTTCAGGTGGCGCACGCGGTCGCTCCCGATGCCCGCAAGGTCGTGGTCAGTGCCCTTCCGACCGTCACCGCCGACGGCGCCTTCGAACGCATCGGCCAGATGCTCGAGGAGACCGACCGTCGGTATCCGGGCGCCGTGTGGAGCTTCTCCATCGGATGGGGCTGCGACAAGCTGATCACCGCCGCCGACCTCGCCCCCGTGCGGTCGGCGCTGGCCACCGCGCAGTCACACGGCACGACGGCGTTCAACGCCAGCGGTGATCTCGCGGGGCTGGAGTGCAAAGGCGGCGACGACTGGTCCTCGCCGCCGGGTGAGTCCGACATCGGCCTGGACTCGATCGCCTCGCTGCCGGAGATGACCGACGTGGGCGGCACCACCCTGTCCACGGACGGCGAGGGTCGGTGGCTGTCCGAGCAGGCGTGGTTCGACGTGCCGCTGTCGGTGGGCACGGGCGGTGGGGTCTCGGCGGTGTTCGACCGTCCGGACTGGCAGCGCCAGGTGTGGCCCGACCGCGACACCGACCGCCGGCTGACTCCGGACGTCGCCGCCGTCGCGGACCCGTTCACCGGCGTGCGCATCGTCTTTGCGCAGACGCCGTTGGTCGGTGGCGGCACGTCGCAGTCGGCACCGATCTGGGCCGGCCTGGCCGCTGTGATGAACCAGTACCTGCTCGCCAACGGGGGCCGCCTGCTCGGCGACCTGAACCCGCTGCTGTATCGCATCGCACGGGGGGCCCCGCTGCCGGCCTTCCGCGACGTCACCCTCGGAGGTAACGCGGTCGCGGACGCCCTTCCCGGCTACGACCTGGTGACCGGCCTGGGCACCCCGGATGTCGACAACCTCGTGCGCAACGTGCTCATCCTCCAGAAGGCGGCAACGTGAGCACCGGCGACGACGACACCGTCCCGACCGCGGAGTGCCGGGTCTGCAAGACCGACGTGCCGGCCGGCGAGTACTGCGGGCTGTGTGGTTGTCACCTGACACCGCGGCCGCGGGAGGGCCCGGATTGGTTGCGCCCGCTCGATTTCAGCGCCGCGCCCAACGAACACCTCCTGCAGGTCTCGGTCGCGAGCTCGCTGTTCCCGCACCTGCCGCAGCGGTCTCGCACCGCGTTCCGGATCGGACTGCTGGTGTTGGTGGCGGCGCTCATCGCTTTCACACTGCTGCGGTTACCCGCCGCCGTGGTGACCGTTGCTGCGCTGGGTCTGCCGCTGCTGTTCGTGCTGTATCTGCGCGAGTCGGATGCGTTCCGCGACTTCCCCGTTGGCACACTGGTTCTCACGGTCGTCCTGGCAGTGGGACTCGCGGTCGGCTGGGCGCTGTTGACCGGTGCGATGTTCGCCAAATCCTATGGTGTCGCGTTGGGTTCGGCGATCGTCGGCATGCGCATGCTGAGCATGGGCATCGTGGTTCCACTCGGCGGGGTCGTTCTGATGTTGTTGCCCGCCGCGATCATTCGCGTGACCCGTCCATCGTCACGAGAAGCATTGGACGGCTTCATGATCGGAGCGTTGGCGGCGTTGAGCTTCTCCGCGGCGGCAACGCTCACGCGGTTGGCCCCGCAGTTCGGCACGGGTGTGGTGAGCAAACGGCCCATGGAGAGCCTGCTGGTCGAGGCGGGTATCCGGGGGCTGGCGGCGCCGTTGATCGCTGCGGCGGCCGGTGGACTGATCGGTGCCGCACTGTGGTTCACCCGGCCACCGAGCAAACGCGATCAACGCCCCGGTGTCGTGCGCGCGATGCTGATCGGCTTCGCCGCCGCGGTGCTCATCGTGTATGTGTCTCTCGGCCTGATCGACGTCGCCCGTTTCCCGCAGGTGCTGATGCTGGTGCTGTACCTCGCGTTGGCGGGGGTGGCGCTGCTGCTGCTGCGGCTGGGTCTACACCTGGCGTTGCTGCACGAGGCGCACGACGAGATCCGCGCAGAGGAACCGCTGTTGTGCCCGCACTGCGGACACGTCGTGCCGGATATGGCGTTCTGCCCGGCATGCGGGGTGGCGACCCGCGCGTCCTCGCGCTCGTCACGCAGGGCGCGGCGCGAATCGCGGCCGGTTCGCGGTGACCCGGAATGAGCGCGCCAACGAACTTCTTTCCCGGCTACGCGGTTCCGGCCGGCGCGTACGCGGCCGCCGCGCCGCGGCGCACCTCGCGCAGTCGGCTGGTGCTCACGTGGTTGGTCGCGATCGTGCTGATCGCCGCCGCGCTGGTCGGGGTGTCGGCGATGATGGCCAAGCCGCCGGTGCGCTACGTGTGCCCGCCCGACTGCGGGCGTCCACCGACCGGCACGCCGGTGTCCATCAATCCTCGCTTCACCTCGCCGGACGGCGCGTTCTCGGTGTCCTATCCCGCGCCCGAGTCGGCCTACCGGGTGAGCACCAAACCCAACGGTGTGACCGCCGAACTGCTCGCCGGGGACGGCGGGACTCTGCAGTTGTTCAGCGAACCCGCGGCGGGCCGATCTGCACAGGAGATCGCAAAGTCGTTGGTGAAAGCCACTTTTCCCGACACCCAAACCGCATATGCGATTCCCAACGCCATGGTCGGCTTCCATCCGGGATACGGCGAAGTCGCCGACTGTTGGCCACAGGGCGCCAACAGCAGCTATCTGCGCATGCGGGTCCTCGTAGTGGCCGCGGTGAAGAACGATCTGGCGTTGGTGGCGGCGGCCGTGGGGCCGTACCACCAGTTCAGCCCCGACTTCGGGTTCGGCAAACCGTCCGGAGCCAATCTCCAGATCGCCCTGGATATGGGCAAATACGTCAACAGCTTCAGTTGGCGTGGGGACCGGCCCCGGTGATGTGCTCAGACCGCTGATGCAACTTTGGCGGCAGCGTGGTCGGGCATCGGGTCGTAGCGGGCGAAGGTCCTGCTGAACGTGCCGGCTCCGTGGGCCAGCGAACGCAGATCGATGGCGTAGCGGGTGAGCTCGACCTCGGGGATCTCGGCCTTGACCAGTGTGCGGTCGTCGCCGACCTTTTCGGTGCCCAGCACGCGGCCCCGTCGCCCGGCCAGATCGCCCATGATCACGCCGACGAAGTCGTCGGGAATCAGCACCGTCACTTCGTCGACAGGCTCCAGCAGGTTCACCTTGGTCGCCGCGGCCGCTTCCCGCAGCGCCAGCCCGCCCGCCATCTGGAAGGCGAAGTCCGACGAGTCGACACTGTGGGATTTGCCGTCGAACAGCGTGACGCGGATGTCGACGACCGGGTAGCCGGGTCCGACACCCTTCTCCATCTGCGCCCGAATGCCCTTTTCGACGCTCGGGATGAACTGGCGGGGTACCGCGCCGCCGACGACCTTGTCGACGAACTCGAAACCGGAACCTTCAGGCAGCGGCTCGACCTGGATGTCGCAGACCGCGTACTGGCCGTGCCCGCCCGACTGCTTGACGTGGCGGCCGTGTCCTTTGGCCTTGCCGCCGAACGTCTCTCGTAACGGGATGCGTAACTCGACGGTGTCGACGGCGACACCGTAGCGTCGGGAGAGCGCGTCCAGGACGACGTTGGCGTGCGCTTCGCCCATCGTCCACAGCACGATCTGGTGCGTCTCGGGGTTCTGCTCGATGCGCAGGGTCGGATCTTCGGCGGCCAACCGTTGCAGACCGCCCGACAGTTTGTCCTCGTCGGTCTTGGCTCTGGGCTGCACCGCGATGGGCAGCAGCGGTTCGGGCATGCTCCATGGCCGCAGCACGAGCGGATCGGACTTGTCGGACAGCGTGTCGCCGGTCTCGGCCCGGCTGAGTCGCCCGATCGCGCAGATGTCGCCGGCGATCACCGAGGGGGCGGGACGCTGTTGCTTGCCCAGGGGAAAGGACAGCGACCCGATGCGCTCGTCTTCGTCGTGGTCCTCGTGAGTGGCGAGCGAACCGGTCAACGAGCCGCTACCGCCGAAGAACGACGAGAAGTGGCCGGACACATGCACTGTCGAGTCGGGCGTGATGGTTCCCGAGAACACCCGGACCAGGCTGACCCGTCCCACGTAGGGGTCGGACGTCGTCTTGACCACCTCGGCCAGAAGCGGGCCGTTCGGGTCACACGGAAGCTCGGCGCGCGGTTTGCCCTGCGGCGTGAAGACCTCGGGCAACCGGTGCTCGGGCGGTGAGGGAAAGCCGGCGGTGATGATTTCGAGCAGTTCGAGCGTGCCGACGCCCGTGCCGCTGCACACCGGAAGCGCGGGGAAGAACGTCGCCCTGGCGACGGCCTTCTCCAGATCGTCGATGAGCACCGACTGGTCGATCTGTTCGCCACCGAGGTAACGCTCCATCAGCGTCTCGTCCTCGGATTCCTCGATGATGCCCTCGATCAGGGTGCCGCGGTGTTCGGTGATCGCGTCGGCGTACGAGCCGTCGGGTTCATGGGTGGCGGTGCGCTTGCCGTCGGCGTATTCGTAGTGCGTCTGCGACAGCAGGCCGATCAACCCGGTGCAGGGCGAATCGGCGGGCAGGTACAGCGGAAGCACCTTGTCGCCGAAGGCCCGCTGCGCGGCGGCCAACGCGTTGGGGTAGTTCGCGCGGGCATGGTCGAGTTTGGTGATGACCACGGCGCGCGGCATGCCCACCTGGCTGCATTCGAGCCACAGCGCCTTGGTGGGTTCGTCGACTCCTTCGTTGGCGGCGATGACGAACAGCGCACAGTCCGCGGCTCGTAACCCCGCCCGCAGTTCCCCGACGAAATCGGCGTAACCGGGAGTGTCGATGAGATTGACCTTGATGCCGTCGTGTCGCAGCGACGCGAGTGCAAGGCCCACCGAACGCTGTTGGGAGATCTCGGCTTCGTCGCTGTCGCAGACCGTGGTGCCGTCCTGCACGGAACCCTGTCTGGTCAGGACTCCCGCGGCCACCAAAAGTGCCTCGACGAGTGTTGTTTTGCCGCCACCCGATGGGCCCACCAGCACCACATTGCGGATGGCGGCCGGACTGTCCGCGGTCGGGGCGGCTCCGGCGCCCTGGGAATGTGTCGTCTTGTCAGCCATGACGTTCCCTTCCACGACGGCTGCGCTGCCGCCAAAGTGTGTGTTAGACCACAATTCCCCTAACCGACAGCCAGCACAAGGGCTTGACCGAAATCGCGCTCAGGCCTGCCACGAAGCCCACTTGGTGATGGTCACGCTGACCACCGGGCCGTCGAGGGCGATCCGCTCATACTGCGGATACTTGTTGCGCAGCAGCGCGTACCCGGTAGCCAATTCTTCGCCGCTGTAGTGGATTTCGGCGCTGCCGTCGACACGCACCCACCACAGCTGCGTCCAGTCGTCGTCGTAGTGGTCGGCGAGCACACTCACTTGCGGGTTGCCCTCGATGTTGCTCAACCGCCGCAGATTGCGCGTCGACTTCCGTTTGGCGTCGACGGCGGTGTAGACGGTTCCGGCGTGCACGGCGAACACGACGGGCACCAGGTGTGGTGCTCCTGCGGGTCCCACGGTGGCGAGCGTCGCGACGGGCGCCGCGGCGAACATGGCCTCCGGATCGAATGCGTCCATCACCGCTGGCTGGGCCGCTGCGGCGCGACGCTGATCGGTGACCGGGTCACCGGTGTGCGCGTCACCCCGATCTCCGGGTCGCGGCCGGTCCTGGTCGGAGGGGTGCGCGGCCGGTAGGTCGCGGGCGGCGGAGGGGCGACCGGCGCCGCCGAGGTCTCGACGCGCGGCGGTGGAGCCGGCCGCGGCGGCGGCGGGGTGCTCGGTGATTGCGGTGACGTGCGCGCCGGTGCCGTGGTCTGAACGGTCGGGCGGACCGGTTCGGGCTCCCGGTCGGCGGGCTCGCCGGGCGCGCCGAAGACCAGCAGGACAGCGGACACGACGAGCGCGACGGCCGCGATCGCGGCGGCGAGCAGAAGGCTGAGATTTCGTTTCGTGCGGTACCAGGGCGGCGGGGCGGGCGCGAAATACCAGGAGTTCTCGTCGAAGGCGTCGAACAGCATGTCCCGGCCCGGCACCTTGGCGGGGTCGAAGACCTCCGCGTCCGCATCCGCCCCTGAATCGGCGGCATCGGCGACATCGACCGGGTCGTCTATGAGGTAGTCGAAGTCCCCCGAAACTTCGCGTCGCGCCACACGAGAATGCTAACGCCGGGCAAAGGTGGCGGCCTGGCAAAGTCCGGTGGAAGTCCGGTGGAACTTGCGCGTCGCCACAACCGCCGCGATAGGGTTTCGGACGCCCTCGCGCGGAGTCGTTCACCGCGGCGATCCGGTGCGGTGACCGCTGCGTCACCGCACCGACTCCTGACCATCGGAAGGTTCGGCAATGAAGATCACCAGCCTGGCGGCCGCGTTGGCCGCATCCGTTCTGCTGCTGGCCGGTTCGGTTGCCTGCGCGCCGCCGGACAAGAGCGGTGACGGGCAGCAGACGCAGTCCGGTGTCAAGGCCGCCGAAGCCACTTCGGCCGAGGATTTCGGGGGGATCGACGGGCTCGTTGAGGCGGCCAAGAACGAGCGTGAGCTCAATGTCATTGCGCTACCTCCGGATTGGGCCAACTACGGCGCGATCATCAAAGCGTTCAGCGACAAGTACGGCATCAAGGTCAATTCGGCGCAGCCCGACGCATCCAGCCAGGACGAGATCAACGCGGCCAATCAGCAGAGGGGCAGGAGCACCGCGCCCGACGTGTTCGACCTCGGCCAGTCCGTCGCGTTGGCCAACACCGAGATGTTCGCGCCTTACAAGGTGGTCAATTTCGACGACATCCCGGCGGCGTTCAAAGACGCGGAGGGAACCTGGGTCAACGATTACGGCGGATACATGTCGATCGGCTTCGACTCGGCCAAGGTGCCGCCGGTGACCCGCATCGACGACCTGCTCAAGCCGGAGTATCGGGGCAAGGTGGCTCTCAACGGCGACCCCACGCAGGCGGGCGCCGCGTTCTCCGGGGTGCTGATGGTCGCGCTCTCCCAGGGCGGTTCGGTCGACGACATCGCCCCGGGCGTCGAGTTCTTCCGAAAGCTGGCCGACGCGGGCAACTTCCTGCCCGTGGACCCGACGCCGGCCACCATCGGATCCGGTCAGACGCCGGTGGTGATCGATTGGAACTACACCAACGCGGCGCAAAGCAAGAAACTGCCCTCGTGGCAGGTTCTGGTACCGCCGGAGTACGCCGTCGCGGGCTACTACTACCAGGCGATCAACAAGGACGCGCCGCACCCGGCCGCCGCGCGCCTGTGGCAGGAATTCCTCTACAGCGACGAGGGCCAGAACTTGTTCGCGCTCGGCGGTGTTCGGCCGGTTCGCGCCGACAACATGGCCACCGACGGCACATTGGACAAGGCGGCCGCGCAGACCTTGCCCGTCATCGACGGACCGGTGACGGTTCCCTCGCCCCAGCAGACCGAGGCGGCCACCAAGTATCTGTCGGAGCACTGGGCCGCCGCGATCGGCTGACCGTGCACGGGAGGGAGCGAGTCTGACCAGGCTGCGGGACACCGCGCGAGACATCCTGCCGCTGCTGCCGTTCCTGGCGGTGGTGGTGGTCTTTCTGCTCATCCCCACCGCGACGGTGATCGTCAACGCGTTCGTCGTCGACGGCGTGTTCTCCCTGGAGCGCATCAACGCATTGTTCTCCGGTCCGGCGTTGTCGGCGCTGAGCAAGAGCGTGGTGCTCTCGGGCAGCACCGCGCTGATCGGCGCGGCACTCGGGGCGGTGCTGTCCTGGTTGATCGTGTCCGGCCCGCCGACGTCGACGGTGCGGCGCGCCGTGCTGGCGCTGTGCAGCGTGCTCGCGCAGTTCGGCGGTGTCGCACTGGCTTTCGCATTTCTGGCGACGGTCGGGCTCAACGGCGTGTTGACGTTGTGGCTGGAGCACCTGCTCGGATGGAACCTCGCGGCGTCGGGGTGGTTGTACGGGTTGCCGGGCCTGATTCTGGTCTACACGTACTTTCAGATACCGCTGATGGTGATCGTGTTCATGCCCGCCCTCGAGGGTCTGCGGGCGCAGTGGCGCGAAGCGGCGCTCACCCTGGGCGCATCACGGCTGCAGTACTTCCGCGAAGTGGTCGTGCCGTTGTTGACGCCGGCGTTCCTGGGGTCGGCACTGTTGTTGTTCGCCAACGCATTCGCGGCGTACGCGACGGCCGCCGCGTTGGTCAGCCAGGGCAGCCCGATCGTGCCGCTGCTGATCAGGGCGGCGCTCACCAGCGAGGTGGTGCTGGGTCAGACGGGCTTCGCGTATGCGTTGGCGCTCGAGATGATCGTCGTCGTGGCGGTGGTGATGGTGGCCTACAACAGGTTGGTGCGACGTTCGGCGAGGTGGCTTCGATGACCCGGGCCACCAAGGTGATTCGCGGCGCGCTCTGGGTGCTTTTCGGCGCGTTCTTCCTGTTTCCGCTCTACGCGATGGCCGACTTCTCGACGCGCAACCTGCTCGCAGGTGGGCGCACTCTGCGGGCGTGGGGCAACCTGATCGCCGATGACGCGCTGTATGCGGCCATCATCGTATCCCTGCTGCTCGCGGTGTACACGGTGGTCGCGATGTTGGCGATCCTGGTGCCGACCATGATCTGGGTAAGGCTGCGGGCACCATGGGCCAAGGGCGCCGTCGAGTTCCTGTGCCTGTTGCCGTTGACGATTCCGGCGTTGGTCATCGTGGTCGGCCTGCGCAATGTCTATCTGTGGGTGACGTACTTCCTCGGAGAATCCGCGTTGACGCTGACGTTCGTCTACATCGTGTTGGTGTTGCCGTTCGCGTATCGTGCGCTGGACGCGGCGCTGTCGTCGATTGACCTGCGGACTCTCACCGAGGCCGCGCGATCGCTCGGCGCCGGTTGGGCGACAACGATTCTGCGGGTGGTCGTGCCGAACATCTGGTCGGGAATTCTGTCCGCGGCCTTCATCTCGGTTGCCGTCGTTCTCGGGGAGTACACCATCGCATCGCTGAGCGGTTATGAGACTTTGCAGGTGCAGATCGTGGCGATCGGCAAGGCCGACGGCCCCACGTCGGTGGCCGCATCGTTGGCCGTGCTGCTGCTGGGTTTCGTTCTGCTGACGGGCCTTTCGCTCGTCACCCGCGGGCGCCGTCGAGGCCGAGGAGTCGCCGCATGACCACCGGAGTCGCCGTCGAACTCAACGACCTGACGCGGGTGTACGGGTCGAGAAGGGCACTCGACGGGCTGACGCTGCGTGTCGAACCCGGCGAGCTCGTCGCGCTGCTGGGTCCGTCGGGCTGCGGTAAGACCACCGCGCTGCGCATCGTCGCCGGGCTGGACACGGCGACGTCGGGCACGGTGAGCGTCGACGGGCGAGACGTCAGCCGCGTACCCGCGAACAAGCGCGACATGGGCATGGTGTTCCAGGCCTACAGCCTGTTCCCCCACCTCACCGTGCTCGACAACGTCGCGTTCGGTCTGAAGATGCGCGGTGCCTCCAGACAAGAACGCCTGTCCCGGGCCGCCGAGATGCTGGACCTGGTCGGGCTGTCTGCTCACACCGACAAGTACGCCAGCGAATTGTCGGGCGGGCAGCAGCAACGCGTCGCACTGGCCCGCGCCCTGGCGATTGCGCCGCGAGTGCTACTGCTCGATGAACCGCTGTCGGCGTTGGACGCCATAGTCCGGTCCCAGTTGCGCGACGAGATCCGCCGTGTGCAGTTGGAGGTCGGTACGACGATGTTGTTCGTCACCCACGACCAGGAGGAAGCGCTCGCGGTGGCCGACCGTGTCGGGGTGCTGAACCAGGGCAGACTCGAACAGGTGGCCGCGCCCGCCGACCTCTACGCCAACCCGGCGACACCGTTCGTCGCGGAGTTCGTCGGCCTGAACAACAAAGTGCGCGCGACGGTTTCGAATGGCACCGCCCAACTGCTCGGGACGTCGTTGCCGACGCTGCCGGGTTCGGTGGCTTCCGGGCCCGGGCTGGCGATGGTCCGGCCGGAATCGGTGACGGTGACCGCTGATGCGGCAGGCAGCTCGACCGTCAGCTCGGTGGCGTTCCTCGGCGCGATCTCGCGGGTCTACGCCGCGATGGGTGACGGCACGGTGATCTGCGCGCAGATGGGAAGCCCGGCGGCGCGCCACCTCGCACCCGGCGACTCGGTCAGCATCGGCGTGGAATCCGACGGCGTGCTCGTCGTGCCGGCCTAACCGCGCCGAACGTGGGTTACCAGCACGCTCCGCGCGCGAAAAATGTGCGGGTAACCCACGTTCGCGGAAGAGGGGTCAGACGTCCTTGACCGGTTCGATGCCGAGGTCGCGGTAGGTGACCAGCGCGGCGAACGGCACACCCCGTGCGGCAAAGCGTTTGGCGGCGATGTCCCCACGGTCCACCATCGGGATCACGCCGGTGACCACCGCACCCGCCGCGGTCACCCGGTCGAACGCGATCTCGGTCGAGCCGCCGGTGCTGATCACGTCGTCGACCAGCAACACCCGCGTACCCGGCGCTAAGCGGGTGCCCTCGATCCACTGCTCGCGTCCGCGCGCCTTCTGCTCCTTGCGCACCGAGAACCACGCCTTGCCGGTGACCATCGCGACGCCGTGCGCCAACGGGTCGGCGCCCATGGTCAGCCCACCCACCGCGTCGAACTCGATGCCGCGACTCTCGGCCAGCTCGGCGACCGCGCGACTGACGATCGTCAACCGCTCACCGGTGTCGATCGCGTACTTGCCGTCGATGTAGTCGTGGCTGAGCTGCCCGCTGGCCAACTTGAACGGCTCGTCGCGTCGCTCGTGGCCGCGGGTGGCGATCAGATCGAACGCCGCTTGCCAGGTGGCCGGTCGCCCGGAGGGAGCCGCAGCAGTCATGAGGTGATCGTATTTCAGCCGCGGCGCGCCAGGCGGGTCAGCTCGACGGCGGCCGAACGTAATTCGTCGATCGAATCGATCTTCTTCGGATAGCCGATCCGCGTGTATGCCAGCCCGCGGTCGGTGGTGAGCCGCAGGTCGAGGCCGTACCGGTCGGCGCCCGTGCACGTCGCCGCAGTGGTGTCCGGGTAGCCGCCCAGCGCCTTGGCCATCGCGACCAGCGTGTCGGCATGGTCGGCGTTGAGATGCGCGACGGCCCCGGCCGCCAGCGGTTGCACCGGATCTGGCTGCGCGGCCGAATACGCCGCACCGCTCGTCGACTCCATCCGCCCGTAGCCGCCCACCCAGCGCACCCGCTGTACCCGCAGCACCCACAGCGTGAAGTCGCTGTAGTCGATGTAGTACTTGGCGGCCGCGACGGCCGACAGGTGTGCCTCGCGCGCGGCGGCGAGTTCGTCGTCGGCGGGCCGTTCCGCCACCCCGGCCAGGGTGACCCTCCCACTGGCCAGCGGGTCGGTCTCCGACGTCGGCGCGACGATCGCGATGCTCGCCCGCGGGTCGGCCAACAGGTTGCGCCCGTGCTCGGCGAGGTTGGACACGCACAGCACCGGGGCGCCGTCGAGCAACCCGTACGTCACGAACGACGCCCACGGGTCGCCGTCGGCCGTCAGCGTCGCCAGGGTTGCGGTATTGGTGGATGCGGCGATGGTCCGAGCTTCCTCGGCAGCCGTGGGTCGGACGGAGTTGACGACCTCCGTCAGCGGCGGAGGAATCGACGGTGCGTCACCCGGGTCGCCGTGATCACGTGTGGCCACGCCGGAACGATACCGAAGTGAGCGCCCGCACGAATTCCACCGATTCGATTCTTCGCGACGTGGGTAGGTTGAACACGGTATGGAACTACACCGGTTGGACCAGCACAGCGGTGCCCGCGCATCCGACGACCACGACCCGGCGGAGGGCAGTCACGTCGAGGACGGTGTCGTCGAGCACCCCACCGCAGAAGACTTCGGACACGCCCGGGTCCTGCCCGAGGACCGCACCTGGTTCAAACGCGCCGTCTTCTACGAGGTGCTGGTGCGCGCGTTCTACGACTCGAACTCCGACGGCATCGGGGATCTGCGCGGACTGACAGAGCAACTCGACTACGTGAAGTGGCTTGGCGTGGACTGTCTTTGGCTCCCACCGTTCTACGATTCGCCGCTGCGTGACGGTGGTTACGACATCCGCGACTTCTACCGGGTGCTGCCCGAGTTCGGCACCGTCGACGACTTCGTCGAACTCCTCGATGCCGCGCACCGCCGCGGAATCCGCGTCATCACCGACCTCGTGATGAACCACACGTCCGATCAGCACGCGTGGTTCCAGGAATCGCGTAGGGATCCCGACGGACCGTACGGCGACTTCTACGTGTGGAGCGACACCAGCGACAAGTACTCCGACGCCCGGATCATCTTCGTCGACACCGAGGAGTCGAACTGGACGTTCGATCCGGTGCGACGGCAGTTCTATTGGCACCGCTTCTTCAGCCACCAGCCCGACCTCAACTACGACAACCCGGCCGTCCAGGAGGCGATGCTCGACGTCCTGCGGTTCTGGCTCGACATCGGCATCGACGGTTTCCGGCTGGACGCGGTGCCCTACCTCTTCGAGCGGGAGGGCACAAACTGCGAGAACCTGCCCGAGACGCACGCGTTTCTCAAGCACTGCCGCAAGGTGATCGACGACGAGTACCCGGGCCGTGTGCTTCTGGCCGAGGCGAACCAGTGGCCGGCCGACGTCGTCGAGTACTTCGGTGATCCCGACACCGGCGGCGACGAATGTCACATGGCGTTCCACTTCCCGCTGATGCCGCGGATCTTCATGGCCGTCCGACGGGAGTCGCGTTTCCCGATCTCGGAGATCCTGGCGCAGACGCCCGACATCCCCGAGATGGCACAGTGGGGCATCTTCCTTCGCAACCACGACGAGTTGACGCTGGAGATGGTCACCGACGAAGAGCGCGACTACATGTACGCCGAGTACGCCAAGGATCCGCGGATGAAGGCGAACGTCGGCATCCGCCGACGGCTGGCGCCGCTGCTGGACAACGACCGCAACCAGATGGAACTGTTCACCGCGCTGCTGCTCTCGCTGCCGGGGTCGCCGGTGTTGTACTACGGCGACGAGATCGGGATGGGCGACATCATCTGGCTCGGCGATCGCGACGCGGTGCGTACCCCGATGCAGTGGACCCCGGACCGCAACGCGGGCTTCTCCACCGCGACGCCCGGGCGGGTGTATCTGCCGCCGAACCAGGATGCGATCTACGGCTTTCAGGCCGTCAACGTGGAAGCGCAGCGCGACATCTCGAACTCGCTGCTGAACTGGACCCGCACGATGCTCGCGGTACGCGGCCGCCACGACGCGTTCGCCATCGGCAGCTTCCACGAGTTGGGCGGCTCGAACCCGTCGGTGCTCACCTACGTCCGCGAGGTCGAAAAGGCCGACGGGCACAAGGACACCGTGCTCTGCGTCAACAACCTCTCCCGGTTCCCGCAGCCGATCGAGCTGAATCTGCAGGCCTACAACGGATACACGCCGGTCGAGATGACCGGATACGTGGAGTTTCCCCGCATCGGCCAGTTGCCGTACCTCCTGACCCTGCCCGGCCATGGGTTCTACTGGTTCTCGCTGAAGGCACCCGGCCCGGAGCATGGAGAACTGTCATGACGCTGCCGTTCGAAGAGTGGCTGCCACACCAACGGTGGTACGCCGGGCGCAGCCGCGAATTGGCCGCGGTGCACCAGGCGGCCTGCACCGCGCTGCGCGACGATCTGGACCTCGTGCTGCTCGACGTCTCCTATACCGACGGCTCGAGTGAGCGCTATCAAGTGCTGTTGCGCTGGAACTCCGGACCGATCGAGGAGTACGCGGAGGTCGCCACCATCGGCACCGACGGTGACCGCACCGCCTACGACGCGCTCTACGACCCGGCAGCCGCGCAGTTCCTGCTGTCGCTGATCGATTCCTCGGCGACGGTCGGGGATGTGCGGTTCGTGAAGGAACCCGACGTCGAGTTGCCGCTGGATGCGGCGCCGCGGGTCTCGGCAGCAGAACAGAGCAACACCAGCGTGGTGTTCGAGGAGGAGGCGATCCTCAAGCTCTTCCGTCGCATCACGCCGGGAACGAACCCGGACATCGAGTTGAATCGCGTGCTGGCGCGCGCCGGCAACCCGCATGTGGCGCGGCTGCTCGGCTCCTTTGAGACGACGTGGGACGGGCACGAGGACGGTGAGCCGTGCGCGCTCGGCATGGTCGCCGAGTTCGCGGCGACCTCTGCCGAGGGTTGGGATATGGCGACCGCCAGCACCCGTGACCTGTTCGCCGAGGGTGACCTGTACGCCGACGAGGTTGGCGGTGACTTCGCCGGCGAGTCGTATCGGCTCGGTGAGGCGGTCGCGTCGGTGCACGCCACGCTGGCCGACGAACTGGGCACCGAGACCGCAGTGTTCCCGGCCGACACCGCGTTGGAGCGGCTGGCCGCGGCGACCAAGTCTGTGCCCGATCTCGAGAAGTACGGACCGCTGATCGAGGAGCGGTACCGCAAGCTGTCGGAGGAGACGATCACCGTTCAGCGCATCCACGGCGATCTGCATCTCGGCCAGGTTTTGCGCATACCCGAGGGCTGGCTGCTGATCGACTTCGAGGGTGAGCCCGGTCAGCCGCTCGAGGAACGGCGCCGGCCGGATTCCCCGCTGCGCGACGTGGCCGGAGTGTTGCGCTCGTTCGAATACGCGGCCTACCAACGGTTGATGGAACAGTCGTCCGATGAGGACCGCGATCGTCAGCTCGGGGCGCGGGCCCGGGAGTGGGTGGACCGCAACGCCGCATCGTTCTGTGAGGGCTACGCCGAGATCTCGGGTACCGATCCTCGGGACAACGGCCAGCTGTTGGCGGCCTACGAACTGGACAAGGCGATTTACGAGGCCGCGTACGAGGCGCGCTTCCGGCCGAGCTGGTTGCCGATCCCGATGAAGTCGATCGCGCGCATCATCGGCTGAGCTGACCTATCGGTGGAGCATGAGGTCGAGCACGCGGTCGCTCAATAACGCGGGCTCGCGCGGCGCCGACCGGACCTCGTGCAGCAAGCCGATGCCGGTGGCGAACAACAGAGCCGAACGCAGATCCGCCTCGCCATCGTCGAAGCCGTAGTCGACCAGCGCGTCGCGCACCGCGCTCAGCACGCGTACATCGCTCTGGTGGACGCTGGCCAGCACCGTCCGGTCGGTCAACGACCACACGCGCATCGCCCGCTCCAATGCCCACTGGTCGGGACACATCAGTGTCTGGATCATCGCTATCAGCCGCGCGCGGGGTTCGTCGCCTCCCATGTCCTCGAACCGGCGCCGCTGCTCGTCGTGGTGGTTGGCCCACGCCCGGGCCAGCGCGTCGCGGTAGGCCGGCATGTCGGTGAAGTGCCAGTAGAAGCTGCCCTTGGTGACGTCGAGGCGTTCACACAGGCGGCCGATCCGCAGCGCGCCAGGGCCACCTTCGGCGAGCACAGCGAAACCGGTCTGGATCCAGTCTTGAGCGGTGACCCGACGCCCGGCGCTGGTGGGGGCGGTCATGGAGGGCAGCATACGGTGGCCGCACCACCAATACTGACACTCACGAAAATTTTGGCCGGCGCGAGTCACGGCCGAGTGCGTGCCGTGTGGAAGAAGGAGGACGGCAACCGTGGCCGCCGGTAGGCGCCGCCGCTCATCGGCTCCTACTCGCCCCGCCCGGGCGTGTGACAACTCAGACTGTCATTCGCGACGGCCACGGTTGCTGTGAGGCAAACCGTAGCACAAAAGCAGGTCCCCGTCCCGAATTTCGACGGTCAAGAAGCCTGTCGCACAGTCGTTTTCGGGCGCGACCCAGTCGGATGCGGGCTCCGCGGCCCAGCCGGCGGACAGCATGGGTCCGCCCGCCGGGCGATGCGGCGTTTAGCCACCAGGCAGGTGGGCAATCGAATACCCGTGAGCGCAAACCCGGACCCAGGTTATTCACCCAACGACGGCGGTGGCGTCGGCGACACGCTGCGCCCGACGGAGGCGATGGACTCCGACGACGTGCGCAACGCCGACGGCGACGAGACCGTCGACCCGCCAGAGGGATGGCGTGAAGCCGACAAGATCAACGCCGACGGCGAGGTCGACGAGAGCCTCGACGAGAAACTGGCCGCCGAAGAGCCCGAGCAGCCCGAGCTGAACCAGCCGGTGGGTGAGCCGAGCGGCGACACCGAGCTGCGCCCCGACGACGAGGTCGACCGCATCGACCCAGACCAGCACGGCCGCGACGAAGGCCAGATCGACGGCACCCCGGAGGACGGCGACTCGTTCTTCCCGGTGGTCGAGTAGCTACTCTGCCGGGGCCGCCTGCAGCACAAGCATTGAGCGCGCTGCGACCTCGACCTTCTGCCCGGCGTCGACCGGGGTCGGCTCGTCTTCATCGTCGGCCGACGTGTCGATCACCGGGATCCAGGAGTCGCCGAACTTGCGCTCCGGCACCACGAAGTCGATCGGTTCGTAGTGGGCGTTGAAGCACAGCACGAACGAGTCATCGACGATGCGCTGCCCGCGCACGTCGCGGTCGGGAATGCCGTTACCGTTGAGATACACCGCGATTGACTTGGCGTAACCCGTTTCCCAGTCCTCGTCGCTCATCTCGGACCCGTCGGGTGCGAACCAGGCGATGTCGGGCAGCCCGTCGCCGCCGCGCTGGCGCACCGGGCGTCCGGAGAAGAACCGGCGCCGACGGAACACCGGGTGCGCCGCGCGCAGCGCCGACACCTTGCGGGTGAACTCCATCAGCTCGGTGTCTGGGGTGGACCAGTCGATCCACGACAGCTCGTTGTCCTGGCAGTACACGTTGTTGTTGCCCTGCTGGGTGCGGCCGAGCTCGTCACCGTGGGCGATCATCGGGACGCCCTGCGAAAGCAACAGTGTGGTAAGGAAATTGCGCTGCTGGCGCGCTCGCAGCGCATTGATCTCGGGATCGTCGGTCGGTCCCTCCACGCCGCAGTTCCAGGACCGGTTGTGGCTCTCGCCGTCGTTGTTGTCCTCGCCGTTGGCCTCGTTGTGTTTCTCGTTGTAGGACACCAAGTCCCGCAGCGTGAAGCCGTCGTGGGCGATGACGAAGTTGATGGAGGCGACGGGACGGCGACCGGTCTGCTCGTACAGGTCGGCCGAACCCGTTAAGCGATAGGCCAATTCGTCGAGCGTGGCGGGCTCACCGCGCCAGTAGTCGCGGACCGTGTCGCGGTACTTTCCGTTCCACTCCGTCCACTGCGGCGGGAAGTTGCCCACCTGGTAACCACCGGGGCCGACGTCCCACGGTTCGGCGATCAACTTGACCTGGCTGACCGTCGGATCCTGTTGTACGAGTTCGAAGAACGTCGACAGCCGGTCGACGTCGTAGAACTCGCGGGCCAATGTGGAGGCGAGATCGAAACGGAACCCGTCGACGTGCATCTCGGTCACCCAGTACCGCAACGAATCCATGATCAGCTGAAGCGAATGCGGATGACCGACGTTGAGGCTGTTGCCGGTACCGGTGTAGTCCATGTAGTAACGCTTGTCGTCCTCGACGAGCCGGTAGTACGCGCCGTTGTCGATGCCCCGCATCGACAGGGTCGGGCCCAGGTGGTTGCCTTCGGCGGTGTGGTTGTAGACCACGTCGAGGATGACCTCGATGCCTGCCTCGTGCAGTGCGCGGACCATCGCCTTGAACTCCTGCACCTGCCCGCCGGGATTGGGGCTGGAGCTGTATTTGGAGTCGGGTGCCAAAAAGCCGATCGTGTTGTAGCCCCAGTAGTTGGACAGGCCCTTGTCGATCAGCGTGGAGTCGTTGGCGAAGTGGTGCACCGGCAGCAACTCGATCGCCGTCACACCGAGCGACTGCAGGTGCTCGATGATCACCGGATGCGCCACGGCCGAGTAGGTGCCGCGGATGTTCTCCGGGATGTCGGGGTGCGTCTGCGTCAGGCCCTTGACGTGCGCTTCGTAGATGACCGAATCGGCGTACTCGTAATCCGGCGGCCGGTCGTTGCCCCAGTCGAAGTAGGGGTTGATGACCACCGACTTGGGCATGCTCGCAGCGGAGTCGTCGTCGTTGCGGCTGTCGGGATCGCCGAAGTTGTAGCTGAACAGCGACTGGTTCCAGTCGAAGTTGCCGTCGATGGCCTTCGAGTACGGATCGAGCAGCAGCTTGTTGGCGTTGCAGCGCTGTCCCGACGGTGGGTCGTACGTACCGTGCACCCGGTAGCCATACCGCTGGCCGGGTTCGATGTTCGGGATGAAACCGTGCCACACGAACGCATCGTTCTCGGGCAGCGTGATGCGGGTCTCGGTGCCATCCGCGTCGAACAGGCACAGCTCGACCTTCTCGGCGGCCTCACTGAACACCGCGAAATTGGTGCCCGTCCCGTCATAGGTCGCGCCGAGCGGATAGGCCTTACCCGGCCAGACCTCATGGGACGCGGCTTGGGGGGCGGGGGCTTGGGTCAATTCTCACTCCAGACGACGACACACATGGACAACGCGACGATACGGGTGTGCCCGATGCGGCAGCATCACAACCAACTCCGCACGAAATCACACTAGCCAGGAGAAACGCGTGCCTGCCCGCCCCGACCTGCCCGGTTACCGCACACTGCTGACCGGTTTCGATGACGGGGTCGCGACCATCACGTTGAACCGGCCGCGGCAGCGCAACGCCGTCGGCGACGGTATGCGCACCGAACTCGCCGACGCCTACCGGCGACTGGGCCGCGACGACGAGGTGCGGGTCATTGTGCTGACCGGAACCCCGCCCGCGTTCTGCGCAGGAGCCGATTTGGCCGCCGGCGAGGACACCTTCGTCGCGCCGGGGGCAGGGTTCAGCGCGGCCGGTATCGATGTGCCCGCCTGGACGCTGCCCAAGCCGGTCATCGCGGCGGTCAACGGGCACGCGATCGGGTTGGGGCTGACGCTCGCGCTGCAGTGCGACATCCGGTTGTTCGCCGCCGAGGGTCGCTACGGCGTCGTGCAGGTGCGACGCGGAGTGGTCGGCGACGCCTACTCGCACTGGATCCTTCCGCGCCTGGTCGGCGTGGCCAACGCGGCCGAAATTCTGTTGACCGGGGCGACTTTCGATGGTGCGCGGGCGGTCGAGCTCGGCCTGGGCAGTCGGGTGTTGCCCGCGCCGCAAGTGTTGCCCGCCGCGCTGGACCTCGCCCACGACATCGCCGTCAACACCGCGCCGATGTCGGTGGCGGCCAGCAAGCGGCTGCTGTGGGACTCCTACGATCTGGACCGGTCGGCGGTCGGCGCCCGCGAGACCGAGATTCACCTGCGCCTGATGGGACACGACGATGCCAAGGAAGGCGTGCGCGCGTTCCTGGAGGGGCGAACGCCGTCGTGGACCGGTAAGCCCGTCGACCCGACGGCCGAGGACTAGACGATCTGGACGCCGACCGCGCGCAGGTCTTCGACGGCCTTGGCCGTCGACTCGACGCCGACTCCGGCGGTCAGGCCGAGCAGGACGCGCGTGGTGAACCCGTGGGCTACGGCGTCGGACGCCGTCGCGCGCACGCAGTGATCGGTGGCGATGCCGACCACGTCGACTTCGTCGACTCCGCGCTGACGCAACCAGTCGGCCAGTGACGTTTCGGTCTCGTCGCTGCCCTCGAAGCCGCTGTAGGCGGCCGAGTACTCGCCCTTGGTGAACACGGCCTCGACCGCGTCGGGCCGCAACTGCGGATGAAAGTCGGCGCCGGAGGTACCGACGACGCAGTGCCGTGGCCACGACGTCACAAAGTCGGGGTCATCGGAGAAGTGGTCACCGGGGTCGATGTGAAAGTCCTTGGTGGCCACCACATGTGCGTATTCGGTCTGGTCGGCGAGTAACTGGCTGATATTGCGGGCGACGTCGGTTCCGCCGCTGACGGCCAGCGAGCCGCCCTCGCAGAAGTCGTTCTGCACGTCGACGATGATGAGCGCCTTCATGCCCTTCGACGCTACCCGCCGAACAGCAGGTACAGCCCGGTGAAGGTGTAGCCGACCATCACCAGCATCATCGCCAGCTGCCCGGTCAGCTGATGAGCCGACGGCAGCAGGCGCAAGGCCCGGTCATGCGCTGCGACCACACCGGCGACGTGCCCGGCCAGAACGAAGCCGACCTTGAGCGTCGCCAGCACCGCGGGGTGCTGAGACAGGAAGTAGCTGACCTCCGCGTCTTGCAGCCAGAACAGGTTCCACCCGCGAGCCAACGGGTCGGCCAGCAGGACGATCGTCTGCTGACCGCGCTCGACCAGATAGGTCAGGTAGTGGGCGAATACGTAGCCGATGACGATCGGGATCAGCGAGTGAGCCATCAACCCCGGCAGTCGGCGGCGACGGTCGCGGTCCACTCCTCCGGTGGCGACGGCGGCGAGCGAGAATGTGGCGGCGACGACGGCCGCGAACGTGGCCAGGCCGGCGGTCTTGATGAGGGTCGCGCTCAGCGTCGACGAGGAATGGTCGTCGACGAAGTTCCGCCATTCGGGCATGGCCGAAAAGCTGTCGAATGCGGTCGATCCCAGAAGCACGGCCATGACGGCGACGAGGCCCGGGCGTACCGGTAACGACGGCAGATGGTCGAACGGGTTGCCGATCGCGATACGGCCCGTGCCGGGGTCTCGGCGAAACGGCGACAGCCGCGAGGCCACCACGCTGTACATCTCGAAAGGGTCGGCCCGCGTGCACCAACGCTCACCACACACCAGCGCCCCGGCCAGCGTGACGACAAGGTAGATCAGCAGCCAAATACGGATGGCGCCAAGGGAACCCGGGTCGGGGCTGGCCAGCTCCAACCAGACGAACGCGAACAACCCGAAGACCGCGGGCCAGTATCCGAGCCACGCGGGGTAGGTCAGGCGCAGCGACCGTCCGCCCAGCAGCCGAAGGACCGCCCGCACCGGTGATATCGCCCGCCACACCGGCCCGATGATCAGCGAGAGCGCCACCAGGCCCACCCACAGCAGGACGTAGAACACACCGGGTAGCGGGTTCCTCGCGTCTTGGGGGCCGAGGACGGCAGCCACACCGACCCACACCGCGAAACCCAACCCGGCAAGCGCGAGGGCCCAACGGGTCACCGGCGCATCGATCACCGCCGTCACCCAATGAGGAAGGGGGCGAACCGAATTGTCCGGATCGAACCGTGGCTTCTTCCACGCGAATGCCACGACCGCGAAGGTGAACGTCAACGCCCATGCGGCCCCGACCACCGCGTAGGTGAACGGAATCGGCAGATCCGTCGAACCGCCGAGGCCGTGGGCCAGTACGGAGACCGACGGCCCTGACATCACTGCTGAACTTGAACGGTGGCGATCACGCGATTCAGGTCATGCAGCTCGATCTCGACGTTGCCGGGCACATCGACGGTGAACTGGAATTGCTGGCCAGGCGTCGGGTCCACCTTGAAGGTGTGCTCGGGCACCGAGTGCACATGCAGTTCATCAGCCGCGTCGCTGTTGACCCGCAGCACGATCGGCTCGCCGACCTTGCCCTGAATCTGTGCGTTCGTCGGGTCGACGTTGCCGCCCTCGATCGTGACGTCGATGGTCAAGCGATCGGGCGGACGCTGCTGATCCGGCATGTCCGCCGCGTCAACAGTCGACTGCGCGGGACTACTCGCTTCCGGTTCGGTATCGCGCGAGCCGCCGCAGCCGGCGACGAGAAGTGTCGCGGCGAAGCAGATCGCGCCGGAGCGGATGAGTGTCGGTTTCACGTTGTGCTTTCCCCGTTGGATTCTTCTCGTTTACGACGGTTCTTCATTGCTATGTAAACCACCACCCCGGCGACGACGATCGCCGGGGCGAACGCGGGCACCGCTATCCAAATCGGATGGTCGGCGAGGACCACGACGTCGGCGCTGTTCGGCGCGCCCGTCATGATTGCGCACTGGGTTGTAGCTCGGCCTCACTCCCGCTGGGCTCGCTGCGGTTGATCCGGCCGCCGCCCCAGGTGACACCGGCAACCATGGCGAGCGAGCACAGGAGCACCACCAGGCATCCGATGAGCCACAACGACTCTGGGATGTCCGGGCTGCGTTCGCGCTGGAGGATCGTGATCTCCGAAACGAACGGACGCGTCATGTTCGGCTCGGCGGGCACTTCCTCCGCGCCGATGCCCGGATCACCGGCCAGGTAGATCGGCACCGCCGTCAGCATCCGGCCGTCGTGGACACGCAGCAGCGTCTTCCACGTGCCGGAGACCGGCATCGGCTCGGTGGAGCGGTAGTGGCCGGGCCCGACCTGCTCGAGGTTGTCGACGAACATGCCGCGCTGGTTGGGCAGGCCGCCCTGCCAGCCGAGCACCGACACCCAGTTCGGATCCTCGCTGAGCAGGTTGGCGGGCGTGATCTGCACGTCGGCGGTGACGAACCGCGCGTCGTCATCACCGGGGACTTCGGTCAAGACGATGGTGGCGTTGGCGTTCTCGGGAACGTCGTAGCGCAGGCCGTTGGCGGTGGCGCCGCCGATCGCAAGCACCGTCAACACGACGAGGCCGACGCTCAGCGCCCGGCGCGGAAGTCGCTGTTCGGTCAACACCATGCCGATCATCGCGCCGCACGCGCCGGCCAAGATGGCGACCGGTACGGACATCGCGAGCGCCTCGGGCCAGATGCTGCTAGGCCACGGCAGGTGGTAGACGGCGTTGATCCACAGCGACTCCAGCCACAGGCCGACGGTGCCGACGCCCAGGCCGGCCACGGCGCCGAAGAGCACCGGACGCTTGATCAGTGGCGTCAGGGCGATGAGCTCGACTACGACGGCGGCGCCGAGATAGAGGGGGAACCAGTTGACCGGTGCGTCGAGCACGGGGGTGACGAGGAACGCCACGATCCCGCGCAGGCCGATGGCGATGACGGCCGCGATGATCGCCGCGCCACGGCCGAGGAAGATCCGCGCGGCCACCAGGGCGAGCGCGGCCGCCGCGGCGATCAGCATGGGCTGGAAGACCTGGCGGAACTGCGGGACGCCGAAGTCGAACTCGATCTGGTAGACGGACATGCCGATCAGCACCCCGGCGAATGCCAGGTACTGGATGAACTTCAGACCGATACCGTCAGGCGGCGTGTCGGGCGTCCGGACCCGTTTGCCTTCGAGTTCGAGGTAGGCAGCGGCCAAGGTGGAAAAGCCTGCGCCACCGATCATCATCAGGTGGGTGGGGCCCCACAGCGTGACGTCCTGGCCGAAAATGCGGTGCCACATGTCGTCGAGGGGGAAACCGAGCAGCGCGTACAAACCGCACCCGGCCATGACGATGCCGCCCACCGGGGCATACCAGTGGTCGGTGATGCGCACCGCGGCAGGACCGGGACGCTCTTCCTCGCCGCGGGGCAGCACCATTGCGGTGCAGCCGGCGACGAAGATGCCGAACAGGCCGATGAGGATGAAGTAGTGAGCGGGGTTGGCGAGTGCGCCGTCGTCGCGTCCGTTGCCGATGTGCAGGCTGACGTCCCAGATGAATCCGAACAGCGCGCAGATGATCGACGCGATGAAAAGCGCAATGGGCAAGGCGACCCACGACGGCCGCTTGAAGCGGCGTCCGGACCAGTCGCCGAGGCGGGCCAACCACTCGATCTTGTGCGTGCGGTGCATCCAGCCGATCCACAACAGCACCACGGCGATCACAGCGGCGGCGATCGACAGACCGATGATTTCGTGGATGGCGGCGCCGCCGCCCTCGCTCTGGGCCACTACCGAAATCTCTGAGGCTTTCCAAGTACTCGTCATATGCCCACCTGCCGGAAGTCGGAGGAAACTCCTTACTCGTCGGTAATGTTGCCAGAACTTCCGATTGCGAAACCAGGGGTATCAGGTAGCGACAACACGGATTGTCTCAAGGGTTGTGTCGGCCGCGGCCGGGTGGCCGTAGCGGTTGGTTGGCGGTAGTCGACGAGAGCGTCGAGTAGCGGAGCCTCAGACTGATCCATCGGCATCAGGGCTTCAGAATGGTCTTGACCATGCCGTCTTCCTTCTTCTGGAAGGTTTCATAGGCGCCAGGAGCGTCGTCGAGCGGTAGCCGGTGGGTGGCGAACTGCTCGACGCCCAGCGGGTCCTCGGCGGTCAACAACGGCATGATGTCGGGCACCCACCTCTTGACGTTGGCCTGGCCCATCCGCAGCTGGATCTGCTTGTCGAACAACGTCATCATGTTGATCGGGTCGGCTGCGCCGCCGTAGACGCCGGACAGGGAGATGGTGCCGCCGCGGCGGACGAGGGCGATCGCGGAGTTAAAAGCGGCGAGCCGGTCGACGCCGGCGTTCTTCATCACGACGCGGCCGATGGGGGAGGGCAGGAAGCCGCTGGCGGTCTGCATGGTTTCGGCGACGGGCGAGCCGTGCGCCTCCATGCCGACGGCGTCGATGACCGAATCGGCGCCCCGACCGTCGGTGTGGCTCTTTACGACCTCGTCAGCGTCGTCGGTGCGTAGATCGATGACCTCATCGCAGTAGGCGCGGGCGCGCGAGAGCCGCTCGTCGACCAGATCGATGCCGATGACCTTGCAGCCCTTGCGGTGCGCGGCGATACGGCAGGCCATCGAGCCGATCGGACCAAGACCGAGGACGACCAGGGTGCCGCCGTCGGGTACCGCCGCATACTCCACGGCTTGCCATGCGGTGGGCAGGACGTCGGAAAGATAGACGTAACGGTCGTCTGGTCCATCGTTCGGAACCTTGATGTGGGTGTACTGCGCCTGCGGGACGCGCAGGTACTCGGCCTGCCCGCCGGCGACTTCGCCGTAGAGCTTCGAGTAGCCGAACAGGGCGGCGCCCGTCCCTTGGTCACGGTTCTGGGTGGTTTCGCACTGGCTCTGCAGGCCGTGATCACACATGAAGCAGTGGCCGCAGGAGATGTTGAAGGGGATCACCACGCGGTCGCCGGGCTGCAGACCGTCGACCTGGCTGCCGATCTCTTCGACGATTCCCATCGCTTCGTGGCCCAAGATGTCGCCGGGGTTCATGAACGCGCCGAGCACCTCGTAGAGGTGGAGGTCCGAACCGCAGATGTTGGTGCTGGTGACCCGGATGATCGCGTCGGTGGGTTCCTTGATCGCGGGATCGGGCACGTTGTCGACGGATACTTTCCGACGACCTTGCCAGGTGACTGCTCGCATGCGCGCCTCCTCGTGGTCTGAGGATGGCGTGCCCATTCGGCTGAGCGCCAAACTTCGGCTGGTGCTCGAACGTGACGCGGCGGTCAGACGGTGGCGTCGGTCGCGATCGCATCCTGCATGAGGACGCTCAGGTGCTGCCAGTAGATCCAGTCGGCGATGGCCGCGCGCTGGTCGGCGGCGTCGGTCGCGTTGTGCGCTCGGTGCAGAGCAAGCTCCTGGGCGTGGTCGGCATAGGTGATGAAACACTGCAACTGGACCGGGGCGCGATCGGGAGAGTTGCTGAGCAATGGACGGAAGACTTCGAACCACAGCAGCGCGCGGCGGTCCTCCGGGGGAGTGGCGTCAGTGGGTGGTGGAGGCAGCACCTCGGATAGCCCGGTCGGGGTGATGGCGGCCAATTTACTTGCCGCGTCAGGGGATATCACCTGAAGACGATGGCGGCCAGCCATCTGGCCGCTATCGGGAATGTCGTCGGGATGCAGGATGATCCGGGGTGCGCCGGGGTCGAAGCCCTTGAGCTGATCCTCGGTGGCGATTACGGCGCGAAGCTCGGTGTTGTGGTGCTGTGCCCAACCATGAAGTGCGAGAATGGGATACGTTGCCCAAGATCCGCGGACATGAGCGGGGATACCTTCGTCGGCGGTGGCCATCTTGACGCGGTCGGGTAGTTTCACATCGTCGGGGATGTAGCCGAGGCCATAGTTGTTGGCGACGACGATGGTTCCGTCCTTCGCGAGGCCGGTGACCCAGTAGAAGCCCATATCGGTGATGCCGACGTTCAGGGCTGCCGCGATCCGCTGTGCGAGTTGAGCAGGATCGCTGCCGGGCCGCCGAAGGGTGGCGGCCGCGATGGCCTCGCGCTGGGCGCGTGCGGCCGAAACCGGAACGGGCGCAGGGGCGCCGACTGTGCTGGCGCCGGGTGCTGCCGTGCCGGGTGGAACGCTGGGGCCGACGTTGGCGGCCGGCGCGACAGGAGCGGCCGGGGGCGGAGTGGGTGGTGGACCCAGGGGTATGGGTGAAGCGGGAGCAGCGCCGGGCGCGGGAAGCGGTGCCACGGGGGCTTGGCCGGTCGCTGGGACTGTCGTGGGCGGGGATGTGGTCTGGCTGGATTGTGGTGGCGATGGCGCGTCAGCGATCGGGGGAAGATTGGACGGCTGCATACTCGAGGTCGCAATCGGAGCGGACTGCGGCGGCGCAATCGGAGACTGAGCAACAGCTTTGGACGCCGACTCGGCCATCGTCCGTTGGAAGTCGGCCATCTGCGCCTGAGCCGGTGTGGCGGCTGCGGGGTTGACGGTGCTTGGTGCGCTCGGCGTGGACGGCACCGACGGGGCTGACGGCGCAGACGATCCGCCGCTCGATAAGGGACTGGCCGGAGTGGTGATGCGGGGAGACGCAGGGGCTGCGGGACTGCTTGGCGCACTGGGGATTCCGGGGGGTACCGCTGTCGGCGAATCTGTACCGCCTTGTATCGATGGCGAACCACCGACACCGACGGGAGCTGCTTCGGGGCCGTAAGTCGGTTCTGAGGCCTCCTCACCACTGGACACTCCGATGGGAAGTTCTGCACCAACTGTCGGCGCGGCCGGGGAGTACCTGCCTTCTGGCGTCGGCGGAATACTCGGCGTTGGTGCGAGCGGAGGTGTCCCGGTTTCGATTCCAGCTGTGGCACTTTCGGGGTCATAGCGATTGCTCGCGGGGATGATTGACGGACCATTCTTCGGCTCAGTGCCATGGAGAAAAGAGACGTCGTCAGCTGGCGGTTCTTTTGTCTGGTCAAACTTGCTGCTGACTATTCTTGCCGCTGCTGAATTTGCGGTCGCTAAGTTCTCGGCGCGAACGACTGCTATGCCTTGACTTATCGCTGCGGTCTTTGCGTCCTCAGGAATTTCGCTATGCCCGCGTACCCAATCAAGGATCCTATTGGCTATCTCGACTCTATCGCTGATCTCACTCTTCGCCGCGATTGTTGCCGCTGCGCTGTGTTCGTAAAGTCTCGCTGCCGCATGTAAGCCGTCTTTAGTGGTTTCCAAGGCGGCTATCCGCCTGTCGAGGGATGAGGTGGCAGCGCTTGCCGCACCACCGCACCATGTGCCTATGCCATTGAACGACCGCGACCGTTCGCGCTTGAGTACTTCTATCTGTTCTCCGACGAATGCCGATACACGGTCGAAAGCGCGCTGGAAATCTTGAAGAACATTTTCATCGACTTCTGGCCACCTAGGCGGAGCGGTGAGCGCGTAAGGGTCGTGTGGTCGAGGGGTTCCCATTCACGCCTCGGCCGCTTTACATGCTTCATAGATGATGGAGGTTGTCCTATATGAGGCGGAGTCTAGGTACACGTCCGAAGGCGTGTACGTCGGCAATGCTTGTGCGAAAGCGCGACGGTACTGGGCAGCCATGACAGCGAAGTCTTGCAAGGTTGGGTTCGATGACTTCTCACCAAGTTCGTAGATGTCATCCGCGAACTTGTTCATCACGGGTACCACTGACTCCGCGGCTGCGCGGTGTTCCGTTGTCCACGCGCTCACCGGAGTATTGGTGTCCACTGCCTGCCATGCCTTCGTATCGGCATTGAACTTATTGAGGAGTCTTTCCCACTCTCCGCAGGTACTGTCGACTTCCATCATGAATATTTGAGAGTTGTTGGGGTCCGAGATTCGCGCGAATTTCCGTGGCGGAGGGGGAACCTCGATGAGTGGCACCCGTGCTTCAGCCGATCCTGAAGATATCGCGGAACAGAGATACACGAGGACCATTGAAGTTGTTACCGTGACGCCAGCGAGATGGTCGTCCGCTGGAGTGTATGCAGGTACGGCATCGCTGTACGCCCGCGCATAAGCGATGAACTGTTCGTAAAGCTCACGCATCACGCGATGGGGCGTCAAGCGTGCCAACGTGACCGTCTGGTCAGCAGCTTCGCGCGCAGCATCTGCGACACGCTCATAAGCAGCGCGTTGCTCAGATGACCAGTCTGAAGCTGGGATGCTGGCATCGCGGTTATTCCATCCGGTTTTCTGAACATCTACGAAGGTTTGATTAATCGGTCCCCAGGCCGCGCAACTCGGGTCTTCGGTGATGATGTTCGCCGGGCCCTTATCGTCGGCGCTTGCTAGGCCGAAAGTCTCTCCTGAAGGCGCCGGATCGTCACCGTCTCCACTGTCCGAAGTAACCGAAACCGTCACTGCCACAGTGACTCCGATGACAGCCAGCAGAGCCACACCACCGAGCAGCCACTTCCAGACATTGCCGCGCTTCTTCGGCGGCGGGCCCGGCGGCCACTGCTGCTGCCACGGCGGCTGCTGCGGAGGCGGACCGTAGGGTCCCGAATACCCCTGTGGCGGGCCGGGATTGCCCGGCGGCGGACCCCCAGGCGGTGGCGGATAACTCACAGCGCGGCCCCCGGCCCCTCCCCGGCAACATCGCTGAGCGTCTCGAGTCGCTTCCGTATCTCCTCGGCGATCTGACCGTCAACCGCGTCGTAGGTGTTGGCGGCGTTGACCACGTTCTGCGCGTACTTCGCCAACTCCGCCTTGACGACCGGCAGCTGCGCGATCGCCGGGTCGACCACTTCAGCGACCTTGGCAGCGATCGCCGTCGACAAAGCGTCACCACCCGCCGGCTTGAACGAGGCCGGTGGCTCAGGGATGGCATCCGCGACCGCACGCAACCGCCCGCCGGCCTCGAGCACCAGGTCGGTATCGATTCGCAGCGTCTCAGTCATCGTCAATCCGCGCAGCGACCAGCGTCGCACCGATCGGTTGGCATGCCCCCTCCCGCATCACCCGGCAAATGCTACCCGACCCGCAACACCGGCCGACGCGCTAATTTGCATCCCTGCGGCTCGCCACATTCAACGCAGATCCCCGTGTCCGACACCTCCCTGCCACGGACGACGAGTTACTCAGCATCGTGGCGTCTGGGCCGAACCGTCACCGGACAATCGGCCACAGCCACTGGCCCCAGCAAACCCCTATTCGGCCAGCCGGCGGGCGTCGCCGCCGGGAACCGCTTCCGCTATCGTTCCGCAGATGTCCGACCCCGACTCCAAGACGCTCGACGAGCTTTTCAACCGCATCCTGCACACCGAAGACGACGCACTGCGCGCCGCGCGTGAGTCCGGCAATGCCGCAGGCATGCCACCTATCGAGGTGTCCGGCCAGCACGGCAAGCTTCTCTACTTGTTGGCGTCGTTGTCCTCGGCCACCCGCGTCCTGGAGATCGGCACCCTCGCCGGTTACAGCACCATCAACCTCGCGCGCGGCGTCGGGTCGGCCGGCCACGTCGTCACCTTGGAGTACGACCCCACACACGCCGAGATCGCCGAGGAGAATTTCGCTCGCGCGGGCGTGCAGGACCGCATCGAGATCATCGTCGGCGCGGCACTCGACACACTTCCGATGCTCGCCGACCGCGGCGACGTGTTCGATCTAGCCTTCATCGACGCCGACAAGGAGAACAACGTCGCCTACGTCGAGTGGGCTATCAAGCTGGGCAGGCCGGGCTCAATCATCGTGGTGGACAACATCGCTCGTTTCGGTCGCGTACTCGAGCCGGCGGCCGACGATGCCCAGGCCCGCGCCGTGCGCGAGATGCTCGAGATGATGGGCGACCATCCGCAATTGGAAACCGCCGCGATACAGACCGTCGGGCTCAAAGGCTGGGACGGCTTCGCCGTCGCCCGCATCGTCGAGTAGTCATCTCGACCAGGGCGCCGTCGCGGCCGCGGCCGTCAATGCCGCGACGATCCGCTCCTCATGTGCCACGAACCGTTCGGTCGGCGCGGGCACCGAGATAGCGACGACATGACCGCCGGTCGTACGTCCCGCCACCCCGGCGGCCGAAATCCCGACCGTGTGTTCGTCCCGATCGAACGCCACCTCGGTCGACCCGTTCAATAGCGCGCTCGCCGCCTTGCCGTTGGCAGTCGACTCCAGCGGAAAGCGCATGCCGACCGCCGATACCGCGCGCAGTCGATGCGCCGATTCCAACTGTTCGATGAACAACATCTCGCCGCCCCGCAACACCGACAGATCGACCGTCTCTCCGGTGGTCGCCGCGAGTTCCTCGAGCGTCGGCCGGAACAACGCGGCCAGCCCTGCGACATCGGCACTTCCGAGGCCGAGCAGCCGATCCCCAAGCGAGAATCTGCCCTGGTCGTCGACCGCGGCGAAGCCGACCTCGACCAATCCGACGAGCAGGCGGCGCGCGGTCGACTTCGCCAGACCGAGCTGAGCGCCCAGATCCACCAGCCGCAGCCGACCGGGTGCCGCGGCGATCTCGTCCAGTGCCGCTGCGGCGCGGCGCAGCACCTGTATGCCGTCTTCCCGCCCCGCATCAGTTCGTTCATTTCCGTCCGGACGAGTCACGCCCTCACTATATTGATCCGCATACCGGTTCACAAAGATTCGGTATACGGACCAAGGAGGTCCCGGATGTCGCTCCCATCTGGTCGTTCCTTCACCCGCTCCGACGACGGATACGAGGCAGCTCGCCGCGCGACCGTCTGGAACGCGCGCACCCCTGACCGCTATCCCGAAGTGGTGGTGCAAGCCGCTGACGTCGACGACGTCGTCGCTGCGCTGCGCTATGCGGCCGCACACGGCCTCCAGGTCGGTGTCCGCTCGGGCGGTCACAGCTGGGCGGGTAACCACGTACGCGACGGCGGCATGCTGCTGGACGTCAGCCGCCTGAACGACTGCGCGATCGATGCCGAACGCATGACCGCGGTCGTCGGGCCCGGAAAAGGTGGCAGCCTGCTGGCCGCGGACTTGGAGGCGCAGAATCTGTTCTTTCCGGCCGGACATTGCAAGGGCGTGTGCATCGGCGGATATCTGCTGCAGGGCGGATACGGCTGGAACAGCCGCATTCTCGGGCCGGCCTGCGAAAGTGCGGTCGGACTCGATGTGGTGACCGCCGACGGCGAGAGGATTCACTGCAGCCCCGACAGCCATCCCGATATGTACTGGGCGGCAAGAGGTTCTGGACCCGGCTTCTTCGGTGTGGTGACCGCGTTTCATCTCAAGCTCTACCGGCGCCCCGTCATCTGCGGCAGCAGCCTCTACGTGTATCCCATCGAGTTAGCCGACGAGATCTTCACCTGGGCCAGGGCGATCAGCGCCGACGTCGACCGACGGGTCGAGTTGCAGATCGTCGCGTCCAGGAGCGTGCCCGGCGCGGGGATCGAGCAGCCGGGGATCGTCATGGCATCGCCGGTGTTCGCGGATTCGGAGGACGACGCGAAACAAGCGTTGGCGCTTCTGGATACCTGTCCGGTGCGCGACCGGGCCGTCGTCGCGGTCCCATACGCACCGGCGGATCTCGCGACTTGGTACGACGGGGTCATGAGCAACTATCCGACCGGATACCGCTACGCCGCCGACAACATGTGGACGTCGGCATCCGCAGACGAACTGCTACCGGGGATTCGCCGCATCATCGAGACTCTGCCCCCGCACCCGTCACACTTCCTGTGGTTGAACTGGGGCCCCTCGCCGGCTCGCCAAGACATGGCGTACAGCCTCGAGGACGACATCTATCTTGCGTTGTACACGGTTTGGCACGATGCCGCCGACGACGATCGCTACGCGGATTGGGCCTGCTCGAACATGGCGGCGATGGCGCATCTGGCCACGGGCATCCAACTCGCCGACGAGAACCTCGGGCAGCGGCCGGCCCGGTTCGCCACGGACGACGCGATGACCCGCCTCGACCGCGTGCGTGCCCAGTACGACCCCGGCGGGCGGTTCTACAGCTGGATGGGCAGGGTGTGACATGAAGTCCTACCTCGGCTACCGCGACGACGACCTCTCCGTCGAGTTCGCGGAGTTCTACACCCCCGAGATGGCTGCTCTTCCAGGCCATGTCGTCGAGGCGTTGGAGCACGGGCCCCAGGCCGAGCCGACACTTCCGTCGTTTGACGACCTCACCGCGATGCGCGCCGAGGGATATCAGCAGACCGAGAACGGGTACGGGGTCCTGCACGACGGCGGTATTCAGGTGTCGGTACGCACCGACATGCCCGGCGTCACACCGGCCATGTGGGACTGGTGGTTCGGGTGGCACGGCAGCGACTCGCGCCGCTACAAACTGTGGCATCCCCGCGCGCACGTGTCCGTCCGTTGGGCCGACGGTGGCGGCGAAGGCGGGTACGTCGGCCGGACGTCTCTGGTGCAGGAGTACCTCGGTTCGGCGTTCACCCGACCTGCGATCCGGTTCGTGCAGCCGTCCGAGTTGGGACTCGGCGACCTGGGCGACGGTGTGGCGATCTGCGCGCGACTCGGATCCAGCGACATCCCGGTCGATGTCGGCTGGCTGGTGCATCAGGTCCGCGAGACGGCTGACGGCGCCGAGATGCGTTCACGGTTCTGGATGGGAGGAAGCCATGTCGCCGTTCGACACGGAAATCGGTTGACTGACAGGGTCATTCGTCCGGTCGCGGCGCGTCAGCTTCCGGATCCGCGGGATTTGATGGTGCACTGTGCGCAGGAAATGAACCATCTCGCCCGATTTCTGCCCGAACTTTTCAACCGATTCTCCGGGCACTGATCGCCTCGGTGTGTTACCCAGGCCTATGTCGAAATCGTTGCCAGTGGCTGTCTTTGCCGTCGCCGCAGCCGCGGTCGTGGCTCCCGCCGCGCACGCGGATCGCGCCGAACCGCCGCCACTGTACGGGTTTTACAACGTCTTCATCGACTTCTCGAAGCAGACGTTCAACGGCCGTCCGACGCCGATGAACGCGATCACCGTGCCCGTCGAGTTGACCACTCAATGTGACGTCAACGGATGTGTCGCACACTGGAACAACGAGGACGACCATGCCCGCAATCCGGGCGCTCCGATGGTCTACGAGTACAGGTGGACCGGCGACCGTTGGGCGACAAGCGGCCAGTATCCCTATTTGTGCGATCGCCACGACCCGAGCAGCGCGGTGCAAGCCACTCGCTCGGACTATCTGATTCCCAACCCGGACGGCAGCTTCTTCGGGCAGCGGACCCTCGTCATCGACGGGGCGGGATGTCCGGGAGAAGGACCGGGTACCCACTGGCTGCCCTTCTCTCTGACTCCCATCGATCCCCCGCCTCCCTAGTCGTCGTTTAACGCGCCACTTGCCGGGGCATCTGCCAGAGATGGACTTCGGATTCCGGCGCGGGATGCCGACGGTGGAGTTACGCAGCGACGCTGCTCCCGAAGCGGTGTGGGACGTCATCACCGACCTCGACACGTGGCCTCAGTGGGGGCCGACCGTGTCGGGTGCCGAGCTGGACGAGGCCGGGGCGCTGCACCTCGGATCGCAAGGCAGGGTGTTCACGCCGGTCGGTGTCGCGCTGCCGTTCACCATCACAGAATTTCGTCCCCGCCGCTGCTGGGCGTGGAAGGTCGCAGGCGTCGGCGCCACGCGCCATGAGGTGATCGCTGAAAACGGCGGGTCCCGAATCGTGTTCGGCGTGCCGTGGTGGGCGACCGCCTACCTGCCTGTGTGTGCGATTGCGCTGCCGCGCATAGCCCGGCTGGCGTCCGCGCGCACAACTCGCTGATTCGGCGACATCCGACGTGGCGCTGTGTTATTCAGAGCCGCAGAGTTCTCAGACCGCGGAGGGCTCCGACGAAAAGGAGCTCCGGTGAGGTCTCAAGCACTGTCCGTGGCCGTGGGCATCGGCTGCACCGTGGTGGCGCTGGCACCCGTGGCCACCGCCGAGCGTCCCGAGCCCGTGCCGATCTACGGCTATTACAACGCTTTACTCGATCACGCGAAACAGACGTTCAACGGTGCGCCGGTGTCCGCGCATCCGGCCACCCAGCTCGGACTCTTCACCACTCACTGCGATGTCAACGGCTGCGTCGCCCGCTGGTTGAGGGAGACCGAGATCTCCCAAGACCCCAACGCGCCAGCGCAATTCGAGTACCGCTGGAACGGCGATCGTTGGGAGTCCGCCGGCGAGTACCCCTTCTACTGCAATCCCGACGGCAGCGGCGGCACCGTGACGACGCAGCGTTCGGACTGGCTCAAGCCCAACGGCGACGGCAGCTTCTCCGGTGAGCGCATGTTCACGGTGCCCGCACCGGGATGCCCGGGCCAGGGGCCGGGCACGTACTGGTTGCCCATCGCGCTGACGCCGACCGATCCGCCGCCGCCTCGATAGCCGTCGTCGAGTGGCCGGTGCCCTGCGCTATCCGCAGACCGCGCCGACTGCCGCCGACCCCACCAGCTTGGTGTACTTGGCCAGCACGCCGGTGGTGTATCGCGGTGGCAGCGGCTCGAAACCGGCCTTGCGGGACTCGAACTCCGCGGGATCGACCAGGACGTCGAGCGTGCCGTTGGCCACGTCGAGGCGGATGCGGTCTCCGTCCTGCAAGAACGCGATCGGACCGCCGTCGACGGCTTCGGGCGCGACGTGGCCGACGCACAGGCCGGTCGTCCCGCCGGAGAACCGGCCGTCGGTCATCAACAGCACGTCCTTACCCAGGCCCGCACCCTTGATGGCGCCGGTGATCGCCAGCATCTCGCGCATCCCGGGCCCACCCTTGGGACCCTCGTAGCGGATGACCACGACGTCACCGGCCTGGATGGTGCCGTCCTCGAGAGCGTCCAAGGCGGCGCGCTCGCGCTCGAAAACCCTTGCGGTGCCTTCGAAGACGTCCGAGTCGAAGCCCGCCGACTTGACCACCGCGCCCTCCGGGGCCAGCGAGCCGTGCAGGATCGTGATGCCGCCGGTCGGATGGATGGGGTCGCTGAGCGCGCGCAGCACCTTGCCGTCGGGATCCGGTGGTGCGATGTGGGCGAGGTTCTCGGCCATGGTGTGACCGGTGACCGTCAGGCAATCGCCGTGCAGCAGACCGGCATCCAGCAACGCCTTCATGACGACGGGCACCCCGCCGATGTGGTCGACGTCGAACATCACGTGCTTGCCGAACGGTTTGACGTCGGCGAGGTGGGGCACCTTGGCGCCCACCCGGGTGAAGTCCTCGAGCGTCAGTTTGACGTTGGCCTCGTGGGCGATCGCCAGCAGGTGCAGCACGGCGTTGGTGGACCCGCCGAACGCCATCACCACGGCGATCGCGTTCTCGAACGCCTCCTTGGTGAGGATGTCGCGGGCGGTGATGCCGCGCCGCAGCAGATCGACGACGGCCTGACCGCTGCGCCGCGCGAACCCGTCCCGGCGGCGGTCGGTGGCCGGCGGTGCCGCGCTGCCGGGCAGGGACATGCCCAGCGCCTCGGCGGCCGAAGCCATCGTGTTCGCGGTGTACATGCCGCCGCAGGCGCCTTCACCGGGACAGATCGCACGCTCGATCGCGTCGACGTCCTCGCGGGGCATCAGCCCGCGCGCACACGCTCCGACCGCCTCGAACGCGTCGATGATCGTCACCTCGCGTTCGGTGCCGTCCGACAGCTTGGCCTTACCGGGCAGGATCGACCCGGCGTAGAGGAACACGCTCGCCAGGTCGAGGCGCGCGGCCGCCATCAACATGCCGGGCAGCGACTTGTCGCATCCGGCCAGAAGCACCGAACCGTCCAGGCGTTCGGCCTGCATGACCGTCTCGACGCTGTCGGCGATCACCTCGCGCGAGACCAGCGAGAAGTGCATGCCCTCGTGGCCCATCGAGATGCCGTCGGACACCGAGATGGTGCCGAACTCCATCGGGAATCCGCCCGCGGCGTGCACCCCGTCTTTGACGGCCTTGGCCAACCGGTCCAGCGAGAGGTTGCACGGGGTGATCTCGTTCCACGACGAACCGACGCCGATCTGCGGTTTGGCGAAGTCGTCGTCCTCCATACCCACCGCGCGCAGCATCCCGCGGGCGGCGGCCTTCTCCAGGCCGTCGGTGACGTCGCGGCTGCGGGGCTTGATGTCGGGTTCCGCCCGACGGCGGGCTTCGGTGCCGGGAGTTTCTGAGGGCATCAAATAAGTATGCCTTCGGTGTTTTCCCCCGGCCAAACCGTTATCTATACCCCGGTGGGGTATCCGGTACCATCGGGTTCATGACGTCGCTGATCGCTCGCCTCGCCGCTGTCCTGATCGCCCTCGCCACCGCCCTGTTGCTCGCATCGTGCAGCAGCCCCGCCTCTGACGGACACACCGACCACGAGCATCCCGACCAACCGGTGATCAGCGGGCAACCGGCCGGCTACAACGCCGACGATGTGGCGTTCGCGACGAACATGATCCCGCATCACGAGCAGGCCGTCGAACTGTCGGCGCTGGTTCCGGACCGCTCCACGAATCCGGAGTTGCAGGCGCTCGCCGAACAGATCTCGAAGGCCCAGGAGCCCGAGATCCGCACCATGCAGGTGCTGCTCGTGCAGTGGCAGGAGAACCCCGACGCCGACACCGGGCACGGCGGGCACGAGGGACACGGCGGTGCGATGCAGGGCATGGTCGACGACGCCACCATGGCCAAGCTTCAGACCCTGTCGGGCCCCGAGTTCGACACCCTGTGGCTGCAGTCGATGATCGCCCACCACCAGGGTGCGATCGAGATGGCCCGCGCGGAACTGGCCAACGGCGAGAACGTCGACGCCAAGCGGTTGGCTCAGACGATCGTCGACACGCAGCAGGCCGAGATCGACCAGATGAATCAGATGTTGAGGGGCTGAACATGACTGCGGTGCATGGCTATTCGCAGCAGAAGGACAACTACGCCAAGAGGTTGCGTCGGATCGAGGGCCAGGTTCGCGGCATCGCGAAGATGATCGAGGACGACAAGTACTGCATCGATGTGCTCACCCAGATCAGCGCCGTCAACAGTGCGCTGCAGTCGGTCGCGCTCGGTCTGCTCGACGAGCATCTGGGCCATTGCGTGGCCCAGGCGGTCGCCGAAGGCGGTGAGGGGGCCGACACGAAGCTGGCCGAGGCCTCTGCCGCCATCGCGCGGCTGGTGCGCTCCTAGCCGCCCAGGGCCTCGTCGATCCGCTTGACCTTCGCCGTCAGCTGGTCGGTATGGCCGGGTCGGATGTCGGCCTTGAGCACCAGGCTCACCCGCGGAGAGGCCGCTGCCACCGCGTCGACGGCCCGCTTGACGACGTCCATCACCTCGTCCCAGTCGCCCTCGATGTTGGTGAACATCGCGTTGGTTTCGTTCGGCAGCCCCGACTCGCGGACCACTTTGACCGCTTCGGCGACCGCGTCACCCACGCTGTCGTCGCCACCCGTTGGGCTCACGCTGAAGGCCACAATCATGCGACAAGCCTGCCACCGGCGGGCGGCTTGGTAGCTGCGCTGCTAACACTTCGCGCCCGTGACCGATGAACAGTGCAGGTCACGAGTGTGGATCGAGCGTTTGCCGTGCTGGAGGGGCGCGCCGACGGGCGGGGAGGCCCGGGGCGTTATGCCACACTGGTTGGAGTTCTGCGACTGGGAGGTTGTGTATGCGCAGGGTAAAGCGCAGTCGGCTGCTCACTGCGATGGCGGCGGCGAGCGTCGTCGGGGGGATGCTGGCGAGCCCGTCAGCGCTCGCTCAGCCGGGTGTCCCGCCACCGCCACCGCCGGCGCCGGTCGATCCGGCCGTCGCCGCGGCGCCGCCACCCGCTCCGGTTCTCCCGCCGCCCCCACCGGCGGATCCGTTCGCCGCACCAGCACCGCCGGCTCCGCCGGCCCCGGCCGCCGAGGCTCCGCCGCCCCCGCCGCCGTCGAACCCGTTCTTCGCGCCGCCAGATCCGCTGGCTCAGCAGCAGCCGATTCCGGAGGGCACGCCGGCCGGGCAGAACCCCACGCCGTACGTCGGCGCACCGGTGTTCGCGCCGCCGTCCTTCAACCCGACCAACGGTTCGATCGTCGGCGCCGCCAAACCGATCTACATCAACTTCCAGCGGCCGATCGCCAACCGTCAAATGGCCGAGAGCGCGATCCACATCTCGTCGAACCCGCCCGTTCCCGGCCGGTTCTACTGGACCAGTGACACCCAGGTGCGGTGGCGTCCGCAGGACTTCTGGCCCGCGGGCACGGTGGTCAACATCGACGCCTCCGGCACCAAGTCCAGCTTCACCGTGCCCGAGCAGCTCGTCGCCACCATCGACAATGACTCCTTGCAGATGTATGTCCACCGCAACGGCGAGCTCGAGAAGACGTTCCCGGTGTCGATGGGCAAGAAGGGCCACGACACCAAGAACGGCACCTACTACGTGTTGGAGAAGTTCGCCGACATCGTGATGGACTCCTCGACCTACGGCGTGCCGGTCGACTCACCCGAGGGCTACAAGCTCAAGGTGAAAGACGCCGTGCGCATCGACAACAGCGGTGTCTTCGTGCACAGCGCCCCGTGGTCGGTCGGGTCCCAGGGCGAGAGCAACGTCAGCCACGGCTGTATCAACCTGAGCCCGGCCAACGCGAAGTGGTTCTTCGACAACTTCGGCAGCGGTGACGCCGTGGTCATCAAGAACTCGACCGGGATCTACAACCAGCCCGACGGCGCATCCGATTGGCAGATGTTCTGAGGCGGTTTCGCCGAGACTACGGTTTCTGATGGGAATCGCGAGTGACCCCGTCAAAAACCGTAGTCTCGCGGCGTTCTGGGGCCGCTAGTTCCAGATGTGGACGCGGCGTTCGGGTTCGAGGTAGAGCGCGTCGTCCTCGGTGACGTCGAACGCCTCGTAGAACGCATCCATGTTGCGGATGACGCCGTTGCACCGAAACTCCGGCGGTGAGTGCGGGTCGATCGCCAGACGTCGGATGGCTTCGGCGTCACGCGATTTGGTCCGCCACACCTGAGCCCAGCCGAAGAAGACCCGCTGCTCACCGGTCAGCCCGTCGATCACCGGCGCGGGCTCGCCCTTCAGCGACAGCCGGTAGGCCAGCAGCGCGATCGACAGCCCACCGAGGTCGCCGATGTTCTCACCGACGGTGAAGGCGCCGTTCACGTGGTGCCCGTTGCTCAGCTGCCGGGGCACGTACTCGTCGTACTGCTCGATCAACTTCTTTGTCCGCGCGCCGAACTCGGTGCGGTCCTCGTCGGTCCACCAGTCGACCAGGTTGCCGTCGCCGTCGTACTTGGCGCCTTGATCGTCGAAGCCGTGCCCGATCTCGTGGCCGATGACCGCGCCGATGCCGCCGTAGTTGGCGGCGTCGTCGGCGTCGGCGTCGAAGAAGGGCGGCTGCAGAATTGCCGCCGGGAAGACGATCTCGTTCATCCCCGGGTTGTAGTAGGCGTTGACGGTCTGCGGCGTCATGAACCACTCGTCGCGGTCGACGGGCCCGCCAAGCTTGCGCAGCTCGCGCTCGTATTCGAACGCATAACCGCGGCGGTAGTTGCCGTAGAGGTCGTCGCGCTCGATCACCAAGCCCGAATAGTCGCGCCACTTGCGCGGATACCCGATCTTGGGTGTGAACTTGTCGAGCTTGGCCAGCGCCTTTTCCCGCGTCTGCGGCGTCATCCAGTCCAGCGAGTTGATGCTCACCCGGTAGGCCTCGCGGATGTTGGCGACGAGTTCGTCCATCCGTTCCTTGGCGTGCGGCGGGAAATGCCGCTCCACGTACAGCTTTCCGACCGCGTCGCCCAGCAGGCTCTCCACCACCGACACCGCACGCTTCCAGCGGTCGCGAATCTGTTCGGTGCCCGAGAGCCTTCGGCCGTAGAACGCGAAGTCCTCGGCGACCAGGTCGTCGGTCAGCAGGAAGGCGCGCGCGTGGATGACGCGCCAGCGCAGCCAACTCTTCCAGTCCTGCAGATCCCCGCCGGACCACTCGGCGGCGAATGCGGTGAGGTAATCGGGCTGGCGCACAACGACTTCTGCGGCATTTTCCGGCGTGGCGCCCAGCTCGGACACCCAGCCGGACCAGTCGAAACCCGGCGCTTCGGCCGGCAGGTCGGCGAAGGCGCGCAGGTTGTAGGTGAGGTCGGCGTCGCGCCGCTTGACGACGTCCCAGTGCGCAGCGGCCAGCTTGGTTTCCAACGCCACGATGCGGGCGGCGGTTTCGGTGTGATCGCCTGCGCCGTACACCAACTCGAACATCGCCGCGATGTGTTGCGGATAGGCGGCGAGGATCTCGGCGTGCTGCTCGTCGCGGTAGTAGGACTCGTCGGGCAGGCCGAGACCGGACTGGGTCAGGTGCAACAGGTAGCGGGTCGAGTCCATGGAGTCGGTGTCGACGTAGACGCCGGTTCCGCCGCCGATTCCGGTGCGCTGCAACGCACCGAGCACCCGCGCCAGCGCCTCGGGGGAGTCGGCTGCGTCGATCGCCGCCAACTCCTCGAGCAGTGGGTCCACACCCCGCGCGGCGACGGCCTGCTCGTCCATGAAGCTGGCGTACAGATCGCCGATGCGCTGTTCGTCGGTGCCCGTTGCCGCGTTGGACGCCGCCGCCTCGGTGCCCGCGGCCGCGTTCGACGCCGCCGCCTCGGTGATCAGGTCGCGCACGTGTTCCTCGGCGCGGTCGTACAGCGATCGGAACGCACCGTCGGTCGCCCGGTCGCCGGGCATCTGGTACTCGGTCAGCCAGCGGCCGTTCACGTGGCCGAACAGGTCGTCCTGCGGGCGGGCGTCGGCGTCGACGTAGCTGAGGTCGATGCCTGATCTGATTGCTTCTACCGTCACCCCACCAGGGTGCCAGAACGCACTGCCGGCTTCCCTGGCCGCTGCGGTACCGCCAGACCCGCCAGCGTCTCGGCGATACGGTCGAAGGCGTTCACGGCGCGGATCTCGCGGCTCAATCGGCGGGCCGCGGCGCGGTGGGCGCCGGTGCCGAGGATCGCGTCGAGCGCGCCGACGATCTCGGCGCGGCCGGGCCGGGACGTGCCCAGGTTGATCCCTGCCCGCGCGTAAGCGACCCGGGCGGCGACCTCCGGTTTGTCGGCCGAGCCGCCGGCGACGATCAGGGGGATGCCGTGCGAGAGCGCCTGGTGCACACCGCCGTATCCGCCGTTGGTGATCATCACGTCGACGTGCGGCAGCAGTTCGGCATAGGGCAGAAAGTCGGTGACGTAGGCGTTGGCGGGCACCCGGCCCGGGATCGTCGTGCGGCCCTCGCGTCCCGTCGTCGCGACCACCAGGAGATCTTCGCGGCCGGCGAGCGCCTCGACCGTGGGGACGACGAGCGCGCCCTGGTCGTCGTTGTCCCACGTGCCCTGGGTGACGTGGACCACGGTGCGCGGATCGCCGGCCGGATCCCACGGCAGTCCCCGCTTCTGAGCGGCGGGCCTCGGTATCACCGGGCCGGTGTAGACGACGTTCGCCGGCAGATCGCCGCGCGGATACTCCAGCGACGGCACGGTGAACTGCAGAAGCCGGTCGGCGAGCACGGGCCAGTCCGTCAGGAACACCGGCGACGGTGGGGCGCCGACGGCGTCGAGCGCGGCGTTCAGATCGGCGCGGACGTCGCCGAACAGCACCCGGTGCGTCACCCAGGTCATCGGCTCGTAGTTGACGTCTGACCGCGGGGCCCACGCCGTTCCGAACGGCGGTGCGTCGGCGCTCGACAACGTCAGCGGGCCCACCCCGCACACCAGAATCCACGGCCGGGGGCGGTGACCGGTCAACAGCGGCAGGGCGCCGGTGAAGGCGACATCGCACAGCACCGCGTCGAAGTGGTCATGGCTAAGCGCCTTACGCAACGCCCAGTACTGCGCCGCCAGTGGCTCGATGAACACCGAGCGCATCTCGGTGCGCCCTCGATGCCAGCGGTCGAGCAGCGGCGGTAGGCCACGCAGACCGCTGTCGTCTCGTTTGGGGCGAGCCGCGTCTGGCAGCTCCAGGGCCGCGAGACCCCGAACGGACACCGCGTCCTTGTGGTCGGCGTCCGTCAGCACGGTGACGCGGTGACCGCGCTGCACCAGGTCCGCGCCGACGTGCAGCAGTGGCATGACATGCCCGGGGATCGGGCTGGCGGCAATCAGGTAGTTGGCCACGCATCCCTTTCCCTCGCCGGTCGCAAGCCTGCATACCCGTCTTGTCGTTTCTCCAGTGCCGGGTGGATGTGACTTTGACCGCTCACGGGCGTTCGGCCCGCAGCCCGGTACCCTCACGCGCATGCCCGAGGACGCGCCCACCGCAGTCGAGGACGGTCCCGTCTTCACCAAGTACGGCGTCGCATCGGCGGTACTGGGGCTGATCTCGGTCGTGGCGGTGGCACTGGCCGCCCTGATCTGGATTCAGCACCACGACCACACCGACGAGTTGCGCTACCGCGCCCGCGTCATGCAGACCGCGGTCGACTGGACCAACGTGCTGATCAACATGAACAAGGACACCGTGCAGGCCGACATGATCCGGCTGCACGAAGGCACCGTCGGCCAGCTCAACGCGGACTTCGAGGCGGCCGTCGAGCCCTACCGCAGGCTCGTGCACACCCTGCAGTCGCAGACCACCGGGCAGATCGACTCGGTCGCGGTCGAGTCGATCCATCACCCGCCGCCGGGCCCGGGCGGGGCGCCGCCGCGGCGACCTCAGCCCGAGCTCGCCGAGTTCGCGTCGCGCACCGACACCGTCATGGTGGTGGCGACCTCGGTCAGCGAGAACGTGGGCGGGGATGAGCCCAGGACGGTGCGCTGGAATCTGCGGCTCGACGTGTCCGACGTGGACGGCAAGCTGATGATCTCGGGGTTGGAGCCGATCCGATGAGGAACGTCCTGCGGGTCGCGGCGTTCGACGTGGCGCCTCCGGTGGCCGCGATAGCGGCGCTGGTGTACATCGGCATCGCGCTGGCGTGGCCGCTGTGGTGGGTGTCCGTCTGTTCGGTGCTGTGCCTGTTGATCGTTCAGGGCGTGGTGGTCAACGTGGTGCTGGCGCGCCGCGATGCGGTGACGGTCGGCACCGACGACGACGGACCGGGCCTGCGGCTGGGAGTGGTCGCGGTCGCGACGGCGGCGGTGGCGGCCGCAGTGCTCGTCGGCTACCTGCAGTGGACGGTGCCCGACCGCGCGCTGCGCAACGACAGCACCGAGGTCGTCGGCATCGCCAGCAGTGTGGCCGAAGCGTCGGCCACGTTCACCCCGCAGAGTCCGACCGCGTCGATCGACCGTGCGGCGGCGATGATGTCCCCGGAACGCGCCGACGTGTTCAAGAGCGAGTTCGCCTCGGTGGCAAAGGATTTGGCGAACCGCAACGTTTCGGCCCAGGCGAGCACCGTCTCAGCGGGCGTCGAGGCGATCGGCCCGGACGCCGCGAGCGTCGCGGTGATCCTGCACGCAACCCAGAATTCGCCGGGGAAACCGCCGGACACCGCGGTGCTGGCGTTGCGGGTCACGTTGTCCAAGACCGACGGTCGGTGGTTGGTCGACAACGTGTCGCCGATCCACGCGCGGTGACGGGGTCGGCTAGCGGAGCAGCCGGGCGTGGTCGACCTTGATGCAGCGGTCCATCACGACCTGGAGTCCGGCCGCCTCGCCGTCGCGGGCGACCTGCTCGTCCCACAGGCCGAGTTGCAGCCACAGCACCTTGGCTCCGATGGCGATGCCGTCCTGCAGCACCCCGGGCAGGTGCTCGCGCCTGCGGAACACGTCGACGAGGTCCGGCACCACAGGCAGATCGGCCAGCGACGGGTAGACCGGGGTGCCCTCGATGTCGCTGACGGTCGGGTTGACCAGGTACAGGTCGTAGTCGGCGGCCGCCTTGAGGTAGGTCCAGATCTCGTGGCTGGCGCGGTCGGGGTTCGGCGACGCACCGACGATCGCCACCGTGCGGGTCTCCCGCAGAATCTGTTCGAGGTCCATTCCCGGCGTATACCCAGTGGCCGTCAGCCGTTGGGCCGGTTCGAACGCATCCGCGCGAACCGCTCCGAGAGCCGCTTCATCCGCACCATCAACGCCGCCGACGGACTGGTCTGGCCGTCGAGGAACGATGCGAACTCATCGGGGGGCACGCCGATCCGCGATGCGAACTCCTGGTGTCCCAGCCCGGAGTGCTCCAACAGCACGCGGATGTGTCGGGCCACCTCCTCGCGCTCGTTGGCCTCCAGATGTTCGCGGGTCCGGGTGAGCACCTCGGCCAGCGCTTTGGACACGCCGTACGGTCGCGCGGTCTCGAGGACCTCCTCGACCTGACGCGCGGTACGGCCGAACGGGTCCCGCTTGATCGCCGCGACGATGCGCTGCCAGACCGCGAGGTCATCGGTCTCCAGGGCCGCGCGGATGGCCGCGGTCGGCCAGAACTCGACCGGGCGCTCGTCAGCCCCCTGCGTCGCGGGCGGTCTCGGGCTCTGCTCTGCGGAGACACCCTCGCGGCGGCGGGTATCCCGAATGTCGGGAGTCACCGTCACCTCGCCTCCTCCAGCATCGCGACCGCCACCGAAAGGCAGCGCTCTCGAACTTTCGCCCACTCCGCCTCCGCCTCCGGACCGGACATCCGGGTGTCGTGCTCGTCCGAAGGCGCAGGGTCGGCCAGTCGGCGCACCAGCTGAGTCGCCACCCACTGCTTTCTTGACTGTGAACCAGAGTAGTACCGGTCCATTGTGCTCAGTACTTCTGCCGCCGTGCGCGTGTCCATGCACTCGACCAGGTCGGCGAACTCGGCGTAGTCGCGCGTGGTGTTGCGGCACATGATCAGGTAGCCCTTGAGCCGCAGCGTCTCCGCGCCCGTCGGGATCTGCAGCCGGTCGCCGGTCGGCAGTTGCACGTTGGTGGTTTCCATCGGACGGCGCCGCTCCATCGTGGCGTGCTCGCAGTCCGAAGCGGTGTCGAGGGCGTCGAGGGCGACCGCGAGTCGGCCCCGCCACATCGTCACCGGATGGACCGGCGGCGGGGCGGTGGCCAACGCGGTACCGCCGCCGCGGTGCCCGGCGTTGAGCCGCCCGACGCTGCGCATCTTCGTGGTGGGCGCGTCGGGACTGCAGCCGCTGAAGGCCAGCGGATCGGCGACCGTGACAGCCTGGGGTACAAGGGTTTTCAACTTAGCCGCCGATTTGACGACGGTGCGCAGCTCGGAGCCGGTCGGTCCCAGCGACGAGAGGTCGTCGGGGATGATGATCAGATTGGGGGTGTCCACCTTGGGCAGGGGCTTCTCGAAGTCCACCGACGGCAGGATGCGGGCCAGCCAGTGCGGTAGCCACCAGTTCCACTCGTCGAACATCGCCATTAGGGCCGGCACCAGGACCAGCCGGACGACGGTCGCGTCCACGGCGATCGCCACCGCACAGGCCACACCCAGTTGAGCGACCAGCGGCATGCCCGCGAACGCGAACCCGATGAAGACCGCGATCATGATGAGCGCGGCGCTGGTGATGGTCCGCGCGCTGGTGCTCACGCCGTAGGCCACCGCGTCGCGCGTGTTGCGGGTCAGCAGGAAGCGCTCACGGATGCGGGTCAGCAGGAAGATCTCGTAGTCCATGGACAGGCCGAACGTCATCGCCAGAACCAGCGGCGGGATCGTGCTGTCCAGCGACGAGAGCCGGTCGAAGCCCAGGTCTTCCAGCCAACCCCACTGGAATACCGCCACCAGGCTGCCGTACGCGGCGGCCACCGACAGCACGGTCATCAGGACGCCCTTGAGCGCCAGGACCACCGAGCGGATCGCGACGAGCAGCATGAGGAACGCGATCAACGCCACGAACAGGAACACCAGGGGCTGAGTGGCAGAGACCCGGTCGTCGAAATCCTTGATCAGCGCGGTCGGACCGCCGACGTCGATCTGCACGTTCTCGGTGCCGGGCGTCGAGGGCAGCTCCGCGCGCATCCAGTCGACCGTCTCGCGCGCCCCCATGTCCTCGGGGTCGACCGACAGCACCGCCGACAGCAGCGCGTGCCGGTAGTCCTCGCCGAACGAGGGCGGGCTGACAGACACCACGTTCGGGCCCTGCGCCATGCGTTGGCGAATCGCGTCGAGCAGCGGCTCCTTCGCCGGAGCGGAAGCGGCGTTTCCGTCCGGGAAGGTCACCAGGACCCGCACCGGGCCGAGCGCACCGGCGCCCAGTGCCTCGGCCGCGGCGTTGACGCCGCCGCGAATCTCGTGTGTCGGCTCGAACTGACGCTGCATGCTGTTGCCGAGCATCATCGAGAACGCGGGCGCGGCCAGCGCGATCAGCAGCGCGGCGGCGGCCGTCGCCGACAGCCACGGCCTGCGCATCACCCAGCCGGTCCAACGCGTCCAGAACCGGGACTGGGTGGCTTCTGGGCGTCTCGACCAGTGCAGGTACGACGAGCGTCGCGCCGCCGCCCGCCCGAACGTCGCCAGCACGGCCGGCGTCAGCGTCGTGGAGGTGAGCACCGCGACCGCGACCGCGAGGATGGCGCCGGTGGCCATCGACTCCAGCACCGGGGTTTGAATGAGGTAGATGCCGGTCACCGAGGCGATCACGGTCAGCCCGGACAGCACCACGGCCAGACCCGAAGTGGCCATCGCGGCGTCGGCGGCCTGGTCGGGGTCCCGTCCGGCGCGCAGCTCCTCGCGGAAGCGCATGAGGATGAACAGCGAGTAGTCGATCGCCAGCGCGATGCCGAACATGGACACCGTCGAGGTCACGAACACCGACATCGTCGTGAACATCGAGAGCAGGTAGACCAGCCCCATCGTCACCGCGACGGTGCAGACGCCGAGCACCAGCGGCACGGCCGCCGCGGCCAGCGACCCGAACACGGCGAGCAGAACGATCAGGACGATGGGCAGGTTCCACCGCTCTGCCTGGGCGATGTCGGTCTTGATGGCCCCGGACGCCGCGGCGCCCAGCGCGCCCTGGCCGATGACGTACAGCTTGACCCGGCCGTTCTCGATCTCCCCCGGATCCTCGCCGTCGATGCCGACCTTTTCGCGCAGCTTCTTGGCCACGTCCGTGGCGCCGGTGTTGTCGAAGTCCAGCTGCAGCGTGATCACGTAGGGCCGGTCCGGCTGCGGCGGGGGCTGTTGCGGGTTCGGGACGATCTTGACACTGGGCACCTCGGCGGCCAGGCGTTCGAGGTGCGCGACGGCGACGTTCATGTCCTGATACGAGGCATCGGCGCGCGGTGCGGCGACCAACGCCAGCGGCGAGGCGCCCTGGTCGGGGAAGTGCTCTTCGAGTTCGTGCTGCACGCGCAGCGACTGGGAGCCGTCGACCTCGAAACCGCCACCGGTGAGGTGGCTCGACTGGTTGAGCGCCAGCCAGATCGAGGGGACGAGCAGGAGCACCCAAACGGCGAAAACCGCCCAGCGATATCTGCGCAGTTTGCTACTCAAGCGCAACATGAATTGCTGGATTGGATCCCCCGCTTTCTCCTCGGCGTTTCGTAGCCGAAGCGTACAACAACCTGCGGTAAGGTGCCGGTCCCTTCGGTCTGCTCTCATGGTGCCTGAACGATCGGCCAGCAACGCCTGACGATGTCCCGATTCGTTCTCGCAACCAAGCCGAACGGCGTTACCGCCGACCGTCGCCCACCGGCGCACATCGGGCCCACATCCCACTGAATTGGCGGGGGTGACGCGACCGGTGGCAGGATGTGGCTTGGCCGTTTTCGGCGTCGGGGACTGATTGCCGTCCATCGCGAGAGCATTTGCGGGCCGTTGGAGATCGTCCGCAAATCGTTAGGAGTTGTCATGAAAACGACCGCCGGGCTGATACGTCGCAGCGTCGTCGGCGTCGTCGCTGCCTCTGCCGCGGGCGGGGCCCTGGCGGCCGCGCTGGTGTTGCCGTCCCTCTCGTCCGCTCCGTCGGCGACCGCCGCAAAGGACCCGTGCGCGGCCAGCGAAGTTGCCAGGACGATCGGAGACGTCGCCACCTCGACCGGTGACTATCTCGACGCGCACCCGCAGACGAACCAGGCGTTGACGACGATCTCCAAACAGCAGGCCGGGCCGCAGTCGCTGGGTGCGCTGAAGGCGTACTTCGACGCCAACCCGGAAGTCGCCGAGGACTTGCAGCAGCTGCAGCAGCCGCTGGCGAGCCTGTCGGGCAGGTGCAAACTTCCGCTCACGCTGCCCCAGGTGATGGGGCTGATGCAGGCCGCACAGCAGCAGGGCGCAGGTCTTCCCGCGGATTTGCCGGCGCAGGCGCCGACCGCGAGCACCCCCGCGCTGACCGCGCCGGGCGCGACGGCCCAACAACATGGGGCGTCACCGGTCTCGCAGGGCAACTCGCATTCGCCGTCGTCGGCCATCGCCGGCCTGCCCTGACCCGAAACGACGCACAGCCATCCGTCGCGGGTGGGTTTCAGCTGCGGATTTCGCGTTTTCGGCGATTCGTTGATCGCAAGGCAAGAAAGTCTGCGGACATTCTGCTTAGCTTTTCTTCGTTGGTCCCAGTTGGTAGACGTCGCTAACCACCCTGGTTACGACCACCCCACTTCCGATGAAGGAGCTCACCCATGTTTCTCTCGGCCCGTTCTGCGCGTCGTGCGGTTGCTGGCGCGGTCGGCACCGGCGCGATCGCCGGTGCGATGTTCTTCGGCGCGACGCCGCTCGCGGCCGCGGAGCCACCGAACTGCACCGCGGCCGATCTCGCCGGTGTGGCCTCCGGCGTCTCGGCGTCGACGTCGGCGTACCTGTTCACACATCCGGACGTCAACTGGTTCTTCACCAGCCTCGAAGGCCTGCCGCGCGACGAGGTCCGGGGCAAGGTGCAGGACTACCTGAACGCCAATCCTGCGGTCAAGGCCGACCTGACAGGGATCCGTCAGCCGCTGGTCGACATCAAGAACCGCTGCGGTGACACCGACGGCGACGGCCTCGCCGACAGCTAGGCCTGCGTTCGTTTGACACCTGGGCCGTCCGCTCGGCAGGAGGGTGCAGGTCCCACCGTGCTGATGGTCGACGACGACCCGGACGTCAGGACCTCGGTCGCGCGCGGATTGCGCCACTCGGGGTTCGACGTGCGGGTCGCCGCGACCGCTAAGGAAGCGCTGCGTCTGCTGTCCAACGAGTCGCACGACGCGTTGGTCCTCGACGTGCAGATGCCCGAACTCGACGGCGTCGCGGTGGTCACCGCGCTGCGGGCATTGGGTAACGACATCCCGATCTGTGTGCTCTCGGCGCGCGACACGGTCAACGACCGGATCCCGGGCTGGAAGCCGGCGCCGACGACTACCTGACCAAACCCTTCGACCTCGGCGAGTTGGTGGCCCGGCTGCACGCGTTGCTGCGCCGGGCCAGCCACTCCGATCACCAGTCCGACACCATGACGGTCGGGCCGTTGACCATCGACACCGCGCGCCGCCTGGTGTTCGTCGCGGGAGAACGGGTCGATCTGACGAAGCGGGAGTTCGACCTGCTGGCGGTGCTCGTCGACAACGCCGGTGTGGTGCTGAGCCGGCAGCGGCTCCTGGAGATGGTGTGGGGCTACGACTTCGACGTCGAGACCAATGTCGCCGATGTGTTCATCTCCTACCTGCGGCGCAAGCTCGAACGCGACGGGCTGCCGCGGGTGATCCACACCGTGCGCGGCATCGGCTACGTCTTACGGGAAGAGTCCTGAGGCGAGCTTGCGAGCCGAACAACGATCAAGCGGCGAGCTTGCGAGCCGAACGATCGAGTACGGCCGCGTGAAGGTGCCGCGGGTCATGCGTTCGGCGTCGCTGCGCACCCGGGTGGCGGTCGCCGCGGGAGCGGCGGCGTCCGCGGTCGTCGCCGCGTTCCTCGTGCTCACGTCGGTGGTGTTGGCGAGCAACGATGAGGCACAACTCGATCGGCGGCTCGACTCGATCATCGACGCCAGCGTGTTGTCCGAACAGCAGCAGGGGACTTCGCCAGACGGCAGGGGAGACCCGCGCCGCGGCGTCTTGACGACCGGCCGCTCGCGATCGACGGGAGAGGTGGTGTTCCAGCGCGGTTTCCAGTTGCCGCCGCTGCCGCCGGGCACCGAAACCGTCGAGGTCAACGGTCTCGAATACCGCGTGCGCACCATTCCGGTGGACCAGGACGGCGGGGTGTTGATGTCGATCGGTATCCGTGCCGACAGTATCCTGCTGAGCCCCAACAGGATTCCGCTCTACACCGGCGTCGGCGCCCTGGCGGTTCTGGTGGCCGCCGGGATGGGCTGGTTACTGGCGGGCCCGGCGGTGCGTCCGCTGCGCAGGCTCACCGAGCACACCAAGAAGCTGGGCAAGGACACCGCCGGCATGCTCCAGGTGCGCGGAGTGCGCGAGGCTGAGGACCTCTCGGAGGCGATGGCCGAAATGCTCAGCCGGCTGGCGGCCGCGCGGCAGGCCACCACGAACTCCCTCCAGGCGGCGCAGGATTTCGCCGCCAACGCCGCACACGAACTGCGTACCCCGTTGACCGCGATGCGCGCGGACCTCGACACGTTGCGCATCCACGACCTGCCCGCCGACGAGCGCGCCGAGGTGGTGCAGGACCTTTCGCGGGCCCAGCGCAGGGTGGAGGCGATCATCACCGCGCTCGGTCAGTTGGCCTCCGGGCAGCTCGCACGCGCCGAGGACCGCGAAACCATCGATGTCGCAGAGCTGTTGGACCGGGTGGCCCGCGAAAACGCCCGCGCACGCGGTGCCCTCGACATCGAGGTCGAGGCCGACGACGACCTGGGCACGATCTGGGGCTGGCCCGGCGGGCTGCGCCTGGCGGTCGACAACCTGGTGCGCAACGCGATCACCCACGGCAGGGCGAGCCGCATCGTTCTTTCCGCGCACCGGATGAACGGCACGATGACGATCGTCGTCGACGACAACGGGTGTGGCCTTCCCGCCGACGAGCACAAGGCCGTTCTCGGGCGCTTCTCCCGCGGCAGCACCGCCGCGCCGGGTGGCTCGGGTCTCGGGCTCGCCCTCGTGGCGCAGCAGGCGGCGCTGCACGGGGGTCGCATCGAGCTCTCCGACGGACCGCTGGGCGGCCTGCGCGCGACCCTTACGGTGTCAGCGGCGAGTCATGACGTGGATCCCCACGCGCCAGCCGAGTAGCAGCACCGCTGTCGAAATCGAGGCGACCACAACGAAACTCGGCGCCACCCCGGCTGACGTCAGCTTGCGTAGCAGCATCCCCAGCACGATCGTGCACACCCACACCGCGAGGCCGGTCGGGATCAGGGAATAGGGGCGCCGCCACCCGAGTGAGAGCACCCACCCGGCAAGGGCGCCCGACATGAACGGCCACGCGGTCTGGGCGATACCGGTCAGATCCAGGCCCTCGTCGTGGCTGCGCCGCCCGATGGTGGCGAACACGATCAGGCAGGCCACGTCGGTGGCCAGTGCGGTCAGGGCGGGCCGGGCCTGTTCTGAGCTATCGATCGGCATAGGTCATCACATCCAGTTCCAGTGGCATGGCGGTCTTTTCGTCACGAGAGGCGACTCCGGGCTGAAACTGTGCGGAGGCACCCTCGAAGAGGGTGCCGATGGCGTCATCACCGTCGGCGAGCCTCGCGTCGAGCCGGAAGTCGTTGAATACAAACGGCAACCCGTTGGAGCCCAACGGGTCCGGTGAGCTCATGACCTGGAAGTGCAGGTGTGGTGCGGTGGAATTGCCGGTGTTGCCGACGTTGCCGATCACCTGCCCCGCGGTCAGTCGGTCACCGGGTTTGACGGCCACGGTGCCGGTTTTGATATGCGCATACAGCGCGTAGTTCCCGTCGCCGAGGTCCTGGACGACGTGGTTGCCTGCGTACTGGTTCAGCGGTAAGCCGGTCGGGTCGCGGCCGGGCACCTGCTCGGGCAGGCCGTCGAGCACGGAGATCACCCGCCCGTCACCGACGGCGTGGATGTCGGCGCCGAAGTAGGCGAAACTCTCGGGCTTCGACGGGTCGCCGGTGACCAGGCGTCCGTCGGGGTCGAGCTGGACGTAGTCGATCGCGAATCGTTCTGCGGCCCACAGCCGGCCGTTGACCGGGTTGAGCGCCGTGCGGTGGGCGCTGGTGCCGCAGCATCCGCCGCCGTCGACCCAGTTCGGCCCCCGCAACGGGGGCCGGATGACAACGGGTTCGCGGGGCTGCACTTCGACCGGGGCGATGTCGACGGTCTGATCGGCGGGAAAGAGTGGATCTTGGGGGTCGGGATTGGTCAGTGCGACGGCGTGCGTGAGCCGACTCGGCGTCTGCACGTCGTCGTCGAGGCTGACATCGAACAACACGATCGCCGTCTGCGCAGGACCGAGTCTCGTTGTGGGGCTGGGTATTCCGATGATCCGCGACCAATGCGCCAACTGGTCACCCTGGAGGTCGAGCAGGGCGACGTCGCGGTCCAGCACGGTGATCGACTTCATGGTCAACGGGTGCGGCAGCGTGTTGGTCAGGCTGATCTCGTACACCAGATGCTTCTTGCCGTCGGTGGCGCGCACCGGCACGGGCTGGCTGATGGCTTCTCCGATGATCGGCGTGGCCACCGACGGGGCGGGGCCTCTCCTCGGTCCCTGCGCCGCCGATGCCGTCGTGGTCTCGGGCGAGGGTGGGGCAGGCGATGTCGCGGCGGGGCGGTCGGCGCCCTGCGAACACGCGGCGATCAGCGCGACGGCGCCGAGAGCGGCTACTGCCGGTCGCATGCGTCGGGGTCGACGTCGGTGCCGGTGCGGAACATGAAGAAGAACACCACCCATCCGATCGCGGCGATGAAGATCCAGCTGATTAACCGGAAGATCAGCATCGCCGAGATCGCCGAGGCCAGCGTCATTCCGCTTGACACCAGGCCGGGCACCAGCACCGCCTCCACCACCAGCAACCCGCCGGGCATGAGGGGGATGGAGCCGACCGCGCGGGCGGCGACGTAGGCGACGACGACCCCGAGCAGCGACGGTCGCCCGCCGGCCGCGTAACAGGCGAACAACAGCGTGCCCACGCCGGTCACCAACGTGAACATCGACCAGGTGGACGCGACCGCGAGCTGGCGCCTGCTCAGCTTCACCGACTCGAGCTGAGCCAGCGTCTCACGCCATTTGGTCAGCCCGTTGTGGGCGGGTTTCGCGCGGACGTAGTTCACCCACGACAGCACCCGCACCCCGATGCCGTCGAGCAGATCCGGTCGCGAGGCCACCGCCTGCGCCAGCACGATCAGCATGATGAACCCGGCCAGCGTGAAGATCAGCGAGAACGGGTTGTGCTTGGCGCCGAGGAAGAACGCGCTGCCCAACCCCAGCAACGCCAGGCTGATCACCTGCAGCGCACCCGACATCACCAGCTGCCAGGAGGCGATGACCGGAGTGGCGCCCCAGAGCCGCTGCTGGCGGTAGATGAACGTCGCCGACAGCACCGGTCCGCCCGGAAGCGTCGTGCTCAGGGAATTGCCCGCGTAGAACGCGGCCTGCGAACGCCATTGCCGCACAGGAACTCCCGCGGACCGCAGCAGCTTGCGTTGGATGTCGCCGAAGAAGTGCATCGACGCCAGCGCGGTGCCCACCGCCGCCAGCACCCACCACCACTTCGCGGTGTAGAGGCTGTGCCACGCCTTGGCGAGCTGATCCCACACCAGTCCGAGTTCGACGCTCAGCACGACGGCGGCGACGGCGAGGACGGCCCACCGCAGCCACCAGTACTTGCCGCGCAGAGAGCGCCCTTGGCTGTGGGCCGCACTCGCAGGCGCGTCGTGTGCCACGGAGTAAGGGTAAGGCGTGGTGCTGCGCTTTTAAGAGATCCGTCGCGGCGACTGCCAGGCCGTTACGCTATCGGGATGCCTGGGGGCCCATCTGTTGATGACGAGTCCGTCTCACCTCTCGTTCGCAAGGGGGCAGCCTGGTCGTGGCGTCTTCTCGTCATCCTCGCCGCCCTCGTCGCCCTGCTGTGGGTGTTCAAGCAACTCGAGATCATCGTCGTACCGGTCGCGCTGGCGACGATCCTGGCGGCCCTGCTGATGCCTGCGGTCGACTTCCTCGACCGGCGGGGAGCGCCCCGGGCCGGGGCGGTGGCGCTGATGTTGCTCAGCGGATTCGCCGTGGTCGGCGGGATCCTGTCCTTCGTCGTCACCCAGTTCATCGAGGGTGCACCGGAGCTGACCCAGCAGGTCAGCCGCAGCATCGACGGCATGCGCAACTGGCTGATCGAGGGCCCGCTACACCTGAGCCGGGATCAGATCGACAACGCGGGTAACGCCGCGATCGAGGCCCTCCAGAACAACCAGGAAAGGGTGACAACCGGCGCGCTGTCGACGGCGGGCACGGTGACCGAGATCGTGACCGGCGCCGTGCTGGTGTTGTTCACGCTGATCTTCCTGCTACAGGGCGGGCGCAACATCTTCGCGTTCGTCACCCAGATCTTTCCCGTCCACGTCCGTGACCGGGTGCGCGACGCGGGCCGCGCGGGCTTTCACTCGCTGATCGGATACGTGCGGGCCACCTTCCTGGTCGCGCTCGTCGACGCCGTCGGCATCGGCACCGGCCTGGCGATCATGGGGGTTCCGCTGGCGTTGCCGCTGGCCTCGCTCGTGTTCCTCGGTGCATTCATTCCGCTGGTCGGCGCCGTGGTGGCAGGCGCGCTCGCGGTGGTCGTCGCGTTGATCGCGAAAGGCTTCATCTACGCGTTGATCACGCTCGGATTGGTCATCGCGGTACAGCAGCTGGAAGGCCACGTGCTGCAGCCGTTGGTGATGGGCCGCGCCGTGTCCATTCATCCGCTCGCGATCGTGTTGGTGATCGCCGGCGGCGGGGTGCTCGCGGGAATCGTGGGTGCGCTGCTGGCGGTGCCGGTGTTGGCATTCCTCAACAGCGCCGTGCGCGTGCTGACGGCGCGGGATCCCGACGTGGAGAAGGAAGCCCTCGAAGCCGACGAGGGTCCTCTGGTCAAGGCCGAAAGCGACGACGTCGACTGAACTTCGCGACGAAAAGCGGCTACAGCCGGCCTTCGCGCCGCAGCAGGTCCTGTGCGCTGACGCCGCCGCGGCGCTGACGCTCCTCATCCTCGCGGGTGTTGAGCTTCTCGGTCGCCGCCTCGGCGTCGTCGGCCTGCTTGCTCGGGGTGGGGATGGCTTGGGTCTTGTCAGAATCTCCGGCCGCGTCGGGATTCTGCGCCGCGGCGGGGTCGCGCACGGGCTCGGGCGGCCGCGACCGCGGTGTCGGGATCGCGGTGGTCGGCTCGTTGCCGGGCGCGGGAGGCGCAACGCGCGGGCGTTCCCTGCCTTCGGGCGCGGTCGGCATCGCCCTGGTGGGTTCGGCCGACGGCCGTTGCGGGGTGGGCGCCGGTGGCGCGGGCGGTGTGCCGGTGCCGCGCAGTTCGCCCAGCCACGACTCGATCTCGCGCTCCTCCCGCGGCGGGCGACCCCCGCCCGGACGGGCCGGAGCCGACGCGGGCGGGGCGGGCGGCGCCGGTGGCCGGGTGGCCTGGCGTGCCGTCGCCGCGGCATTGCTCACCGCGTTGCGCACCGCGTTCTTCGCGATCGACAACCGGGTGGTCTGCGGTTCGTCGGCCGGTGCCGCGGGTGGTGGGGTCGTGCTGGGGATGCGCGTCGTGCCGGAGGCCGAGGGGACCCGCTGCGGCGCCGCGGCGCGGGTGGCGCCGGGGCGCGACCCCGAGACCGGATGCGTCGGATCGTGCGGCGGGCGCGGCCGAGGCGGTACCGGTGCGCCCGCACCGACCAGCGCCTCGGGGTCCTCGACGGTCTCGCGCACCGCGGGGCGTTTGCGCTCGTCGGGCAGCTCGGTCTCACCAAGGCCCATGCGCTCCTGGATGCGCTTCATCCACCGCGGTGCCCACCAGCAGTCGTCGCCGAGGAGCTTCATCACGGCGGGCACGAGGAACATCCGGACGATGGTGGCGTCGAGAAGCAGCGCGATCAGCAACCCGAATGCCAGGTACTTCATCATCACCAGGTCGGAGAACACGAACGCGCCCGCGACCACCGCGAGGACCAGCGCCGCACCGGTGATCAGCCGGCCTGTGGTCGCGGTGCCGACACGGATGGCTTCGGCGGTGGACAGACCGCGCTCGCGGGCCTCCACCATGCGGGACACCAGGAACACCTCGTAGTCGGTCGACAGGCCCCAGATCACCGCGATGATCAACCCGATCATCGGCGCCATCAGCGGCTGCGGTGTGTAGTTCATCAGCCCGGAGCCGTGCCCCACGACGAACATCCACGTCAACACGCCCATCGTCGAACCCAACGTGAGCGCGCTCATCACCGCGGCCTTGATCGGCAACACCACCGATCCGAACGCCAGGAACATCAGGATCGTCGTCGTGACGATGAGGATGGTCACCATCAGCGGGAGCTTGTCGAACAGGCTGTGAATGCTGTCCTGCTCCAACGCCGGGGTTCCACCGACCGAGATCGACAACCCGCGCGGGGGCACGATGTCGCGAAGTTCCTCGACCTTCTTCGCCGCGTCGTTACGGTTCACGAGGCCGTTCTGGATCACCCGAACCGAGGGGTCTTGCGAGCCGCCCTCCTGGTAGGGGCGGGGCTGCCACATCTTGGTCGGGTCGTCCTCGGGCTGGATGAAGCCGGGGATCGTCAACGCCTTGCTGCGGATCTCCGCGACCTGCTGATCGGTGACGGGTTCGCCGTTGTCGTTCTCGATCACCAGCGTCAGGGGCTCGGTGCGGAAACCGGGGAACGACCTGTCGAAGGCCTCCTGCGCCTGGCGCACGGCGTTGTCCGGCGGTAGGTACTTCTCGCTGATGCCGCCGAGCGAGAGCTGCCCCAGGGGGATGATCATGAGGATCATCACGATGACGATGGGTGCGGCGAAAGCGATCGGCCGCTTCATCACCCGGTTGACCAGCTTGCCCCAGAAGCCCTTCTCGACCTCGGCGCGGGTCTTGGTCTTCTGGGTCTTCTCGGCCAGCCAGTTCAGCCACCACACCGTCGGCTTGCGAACCAGCGGGCTCATGCTCGCGGCAGCGAGCACCAAGATGGTGCCCGCGACGAAGATCGCGATGGCCAGCAGCAGATAGAAGATTCCCGTTCCGAGGGTGTCCTTCGCGGCGAACAGGCCGACGAAGATCCAGGCGAACGAGCCGATATAGCCGAGCACCAGGCCCAGCAGGGCGTAGTTGGCGCCCTTGTCGTAGGTCCGGCGGATCTGCGCCCTGGCGATGTGTCCGACGGGGATCGCAGCGAACGGCACCAGCACACCGAGCGGGATCGACGCGATCGCCAGCGGGTTGGTGCGGTCGGTGGTCTCCGCGGGTGACGGGGCCGGATAGGGCTTGGTGAACCGCAGCAGGGTGCGCACACCGAGCGCGTCCACGCGGGGGCCGAGCAGGGCCAGCGCCGCGGCCAGCACTGTCACCGACAGGATCGCGGCCAGCATGACCGAGGCGATGATCGCGTAGGTGATGGACTTCAGGAAGCCCTGCGGGAACAGCAGCAGCGGCACCGACGACGCCACCAGGATGACCGCGGAGAACATGATCGTGCGGCCCGAGGTCATCACGGTGCGGCGAACCGCCGCCTCGGTGTCGTAACCCTCGGCGATCTCCTCGCGGAACCGGCTCACCATGAACAGGCCGTAGTCCACCGCGATACCCAAGCCCATCAGCGTCACCACCGGCTGGGCGAAGAAGTGCACCGGCATGAACTCCGCGAGCAGCCGCATGATGCCCAGCGCGCCGGCGATCGTCAGACCGCCGATGAGGCCGGGGAGCGCCGCGGCGACGACACCACCGAAGACGAAGAACAGCACCACACACACCAGCGGGATGGCGGCGACCTCGGCGCGCCGCTGGTCCTCGCCGATGCTGCCGGTCAGTTCACTGGCCAGCGGGTTCAGGCCGGCCAACTCGATGCGACCGCCGTTGAGCTGTTGCAGGTCCGATTCGACGGCCTGGTAGTTCTTCAGGATCTCGTCGTCGGTGTTGCCCTGCAGGGGGATGCTCACGAACGTCTTCGACAGATCGCTGGTCTTCATCTGCTGGACGGTCGCGTTTGCGGCGTCCGGCGCCCGCAGCCAGCCGACCCAGCTCACCACCTGGTCGGGATGATCCTTGACGAAGTTGTCGAGCTCGCCGACGACGTCGCTCTGCCATTGCGGGTTGTCGACCTTCTGCCCGTCGGGCGGAGTGAGTATGGCCACCACATGGCTGGTTCGGTCGCGGCCGAAGGCCTCGTCGGCCACCACCGATGCGTGGACCGACTGGCTGCCTTCGTCGTAGAAGCCGCTCTGGGTGACGTGGTTGCCGAGGCTGATCCCGAAGATGCCGCCACCGAGGCAGAGCGCGACCATGACGCCGATGACGATGTATCGATACCGGTACACCGTTCGACCCCACCAGGCGAACACGTAAGCTCCTTACTCGATTCTCTCGAAGTCGATGGCGACCTCTGAGCGGTTCAGTTGTTGACCCGCGAGGTCAATAGCGAGGACAGCGGCCGGAACGGCTGCAACCATGCCCCCTGCTCGGGCAGCGAATCGAGGCCGATTCGCGGTAACGGCTCCCGGAAGACATTGGGGATGTCCTCCAGGTCGACGAACTCCAAGGTATCCGACGCTAGCGCCCAGCTCGCATGTTCGCGAAATCCGAGCACCTGGACGGGGATGCCGTCGCGGGCGATCTCTTCCAACGGTTGTTTGAAGGCCTGCCCGTCGGCCGAAGCCACCACCAGCCCGGCCAGACCCTCGTCGCGGCGCAGCGCGATGTGGTCCAGCATGTCGCTGTCGACGTCGCTGTCCTCGTCGATCTTCGGCTTGGCGAAGACCGCGAACCCCACGTTACGCAGCGCCTCAACCCAAGGCCGGACGACGTCGGCGCTGCCGGGTGCGATGTTGGTGAAGACGGTGGCTTCCGGCTCGAGCGAGACGGGACGGGCAGTTCCCTCGAGTTGGGAAGACAGTTCGGCCGTGCGCGTCAGCAGCCAGCGGCCCAACGCGTCGAAGCGTGGCCGGTGCGCGGCCGTCGGCCTGCCGCCGAGGATCGAGCCGAGTCCCATGTCGAGGTTCGGCGCGTCCCAGACCAACAGCACCCGGGCCGTCGCATCGGCCGGGGCCGGCGACTCGGGAGGCGCCACATCTTCCATGTGCCCGATGTCCTCGGTGAGGCTCATAGCCTCTCCCACAGCAACTCGGTGACGGCGCTGCCGGCGTGCTGCGCCTTGCCTTCGTATTTGGTGACCGGTCGTTCGACGGAGATCGGAAGCGCGTCCGACGGGCTCACCCGCCGCAGCCGCGGCTCCGCATCGCCGACCTCGGCGATCTGCTCGGCGTACCCCGCGTGATCGGTCGCTGCGTGGAAGACACCGCCGGGACGCAGCCGGTCGGCGATCAACCCGACGGTGGCCGGCTGCAGCAGACGGCGCTTGTGGTGGCGGGCCTTGGGCCACGGGTCGGGGAAGAACACCCGCACTCCGGTCAGCGAGCCGGGTCCGAACATGTGCTGCAGCACGTCGACGCCGTCGCCGCGGACCAGCCGGATGTTGGGCACCCCTTCGCGTTCGATGCCGGACAGCAGCTGGGCCAGCCCCCGTCGGTACACCTCGACCGCGACGACGTCGAGATCAGGCTCGGCCTTGGCCATCGCGAGCGTCGAGGTGCCGGCCCCGCAGCCGATCTCCACCACCACGGGTGCCGACCGCCCGAACCACCCGTCGGTGTCGACCAGCGGAGCGGGCACATCACCGTCGCGCGCCTGCATGCCGATCTCGGGCCACAGCCGATTCCATGTCGCCTGCTGTGCGGCCGACAGCGTGGTACGCCGCGTGCGGAAGCTGGTGACGCGGGGATAGCGGTGCTCTGGGCCGGCCGGTGGACGGGAAGCCTCGGGTCCCGAAGTCGACCCCTCGGCGACGTCGGGCCCGGGCAGATGCATTCGTCCATGGTCGCTCATCGACAGTGGAGTACCCGCATCGTGGTACAGATTGATACCCACTAGAGACCTGTGAGCGCCGTGCTCCGCCAGCGGAAACGCTGATGGAAGGGGAGCGCACATGGACCAATATCCTGACCCACGATTTCTGGGCGGTGCTAAGTGACGCCCAAGCTGCTGTTTAAGCGGACGCGCACGCTCACGCCGGGCGGCCACCCAGGCGCCGGCATCACGGTCCACTCGCGCGGCGACGGGATCATCGTGCGCATCAACGACCAGGTCGGGCGCTGGTACGAGGTCTTCCTCGACACGGCCGCCACCGAGAACCTCGTCGAGATGCTGACCGAAGACCCCACGGTGTGGGGCTGGCGGCCTACCGCCCGACCTTAGGCGCTTGGTCTCCCTATCAGCGCATTCCGGTCGTTGAATGTCGTCAATTCAGCAATTTCACTATAGGAACTCTATAACTGGACTATAGGTTTGCTATAGCTCCACTATAGCTGTACTATAGGCTTTATCGAAACACGCAGAAGCAGCTAATACGTCAAAAACCGGCCATTATACCTGCCTAGTGATTAATTAGCTAGACCTTGATTCTTGCGCGCTGCACTCACTATTGTTAGCCCAAGTCTGAACCGCGGAAATACCGTCGGAGGCGGACCGGCCTTTGGAGGGCAGAATCATGAGTGAAATCGGTACCACGGAAGTCGGCGCGCACCTCGTGCTGAGCTGCCCGTTGAATCATCACGTCGGCAACTTGACGCAGGCGTCGCCGGACGCTCCGGACGACCTCGTCTTCGGCCAGCAGCCGTGGGGCGTCTACGTCGAGGGTGAGAACTTCGTGGTCGAGTGCCCCGACTGCGGCGGCGGCACCAAGGTGTACGACAACGCGCAGGCGCTCAAGGACGAGCTGAACGCGGAGCTGGCCGAATACCCCGAGGGGTCGCGCGTGACTCACAACCTCGCCTTGTGGAAAGGAAACTGACCGGCGCGCTGCCGACACGGAACGCGTTCCACGTCGTTGTCGGATCTGCCCTCTACCCTTGATAAGGAGGGAGGCTGATTCTGTTGGCAGGTCGCGGATGGGGACCGTGGTCGCGCATCAAGCTGAACGCGCTGGAGGACTACCTCAACGCGTTCACGACCGCATCATCCCGCACCAAGACCCTCTACCTCGACCTGTTCGCGGGCGCGCCGCAGAACTTCGAGCGCGGGAAAGGCACGGTGATACTCGGTTCCGGTCATCGCGCGCTGGCGGCAGCCCCACCGTTCAGCCGGGTGGTGCTGTGTGAGCTTCAGCCGAGAACCGCAGCGCGACTGGATAACACCCTCCGAGAGGCGCATCCAGGGCGCGACCTAGCTAGTCGTCCTCGCCGGAGACTGCAACGTAGAGATGCCCAGATACCTGCGAACGCTCACGCCCGACTGGCGAAGGTACGCAGCGGCTTTCGCGATGGTGGACCAGTACAGCGCCGAGGTGACCTGGGACACGCTGAAATTCCTGTCAGAGTGGCGGCAGAACCAGCGGGGGTTCAAGGTCGAACTCTTTCTGTACTTCGGCCACGGGTTGTTGCCGCGGGGCCTGAAGCTGGCGGGCAAACCCGACCCCGCATACGCGGCCAAAGTCGATGCCATGTTCGGCACCCGCCAGTGGCGGGAGCTGTGGGACGCTCGGTACGACGGCGTGATCGACGCGGCGCAGTTTCGCGCTGAACTCGTGAACCTTATGCGGTGGCGCCTCGAGCGCGATCTCGGATACCAGACCACGATTCCGCTCGAGTTCACCAACACCACCGGCCATCCGATCTACACGGTGATCTTCGCGACGTCCAACGACACCGGCGAGAAAATCATGGCCGATGTATTCGCGAAACATGGTGTCGCGCTTGAGCGTATGAGGAAGTTGGCGAAGGCCGAACGCCAGCTGAAGAAGGAGGACCCGGGTCTGTTCCTCGCTGACGAAGTCGCTGACATGCTGATGAGCGGAACTGATGGCCGGGAGCCACTACTTCCGCCGATCGAACCGATGCGCTACACGCGCAACCCTATGCAACAGCACTAGGCATCTCGTCCCAGACGCGCCCATCAAGTTCCCGCCCAAGCGATTTCGGTGTCCGACCACCCCACTGCTTGAAGAAGAACGCGATGTTGGCGTCGGTGCATGCATCACGGATTCCGCGTGCCCAACCGACCTGCATGGGTCGGTAGTTCGGCCCCGATTCGCCTCCGGCGATCACCCACTGGATGCCGTCCAAGTTGATGCCGTCGAGAGGCCCGATTAGGGGTTCGCAGGACAGGAAGCGTACTGCGGCGGGTACTTCTCGCAGGTGATCCACCCGCTTCAGCGCCGCCCCGTTCTCCACCGACACACCCATCCAGAGGTTCGGCGGCCAGTCGAGGTTGTCGGCAACCCGGCGCAGGCGGAGACTCCGTTTCGTCAGTACCTGATACGTGTGCTGTGGGGTGTCGCGGCAGACGTCGAACACGTCCCGGATGAACGCTATCGGGACCCTGGCGTGGAACAGGTCGGACATCGAGTTGACGAACACCGTCCGTGGATTGCGCCATCGGCGCGGCTCGTCTAGCGCCTTGTGATGGATCGTTACGCCGAATCCTGGACCAGAAGTTCTCGGGTCGCCATCGTTCTGGTACTTGAGTGATCCCATCGCCTTCAAACGCTTCGCGAGCGACATGGCGTAGCAGTGCTCGCAGCCCGGAGAGACTCGGTCGCATCCTGTGACCGGATTCCAGGTCGCCTCAGTCCATTCAATCGCCGAGCGATCAGACATGCCACTCTCCTTCCCCCACGCCCCCAAAGGCACTGAATTACAGCGATGTAATTCAACCAGAGGTTAGTGGGCAATACCGACAGTGTCGCCGACGGAACGCCTCCGACAAGCTGGATTGCTACGCCTTGCTCACACGGCCAGAAAGTGCCAGACCCAGGCGACATCAGAGAAGCAAGGCCAACCGCGGGGTGACGTGTACCGGGCAGGGGCCATACCGGCGGCTTATCCCCAAGTTCAAGCACGGCCGCTCCCACGACGCCGTCCGAGGTGTCACGATCGTCGAAGGCGGGCCGGGGGTGCTGTTCACCCGCGCCCACGACAGGGGAAGGTCACCAGATTTTCGTCGACACGTTGCTGCAAATCTGTGAAGACCGCCGCGATCCGCGGCTGACGGCGATCGCCAGGCGCCTCTGCGCGCCGACGCGGGTCGCGGTGCGGGGCCGCGAGGGCGTGGGCCGCGCGACCGTGGCCGCCGCGTTGACGGCCGCGGGCGTGGTCGTGTCATCCGACGGCGCCGATGTCGGCGTGCTGGTGATCGCCGAGGCGCTCAAACCCGAGGACCGGACACTTCTCGAGGAGACCGGGGGACCTGCCGTCGTCGTCATGAACAAGGCCGACCTCGCTGGCTTCGGCGCGGCAGGGCCGATGGCGCACGCCTATCACCGAGCCGCCCGGTGTCGGGCCCTGACCGGGCTGCCGACGGTGCCGATGGTCGCGCTGCTCGCCGACGTGAACCTGACCGGCGAGTTGCTCGATGCGCTGGCGACTCTGCTCACCGAACCCGCCGACCTGTCGTCGACCGACGCGTTCGTGGAGGCGCCGCACCGGCTGCCGCGGGAGGTGCGCGAGCGGTTGCTCGCTGCGCTGGACAGGTTCGGCATCGCGCACGCGGTGCTCGCGCTGAGCCGCGGCGCGAGCCTCGAATCGTTGCCGAACCACCTGCGCAAGCTCAGCCAGGTCGACCGGGTCGTGGAGTACGTCGCTGCGGAGGGGGCGCCGCTGCGGTACCGGAGGCTGCGCACCGCGGTGACCCAGTTACGCGCGCTCGCAACGCAATCCGACGATTCGCGGCTGGCCGACCTGTTGGTGACCGATGATGCCGTCCTCGCGGTGATGACGGCGGCAGTCGATGTCGTCGAGGCCGCGGGGGCGAGCGTCGACCGGGGCGACGACGCGGATTCGCATCTGCGCCGGGCCGTGCAGTGGCGGCGATACGGCAACGGCCCGGTCAACGCGCTGCACCGCGCCTGCGCCGCGGACATCAGCCGAGGTTCGCTTCGCCTGTTGGGACGGTCCCGATGACGGCCGACGTGACGAGCGCCGATCAACTCGCGTCGGCCGATGCGGTGGTCGCGGCCGTCGAACCGGGGTTGGCCCCGCCGGCGGTGCGCCCCCGGGATGTCGTGCTGGTGACGGGGCCCTGGCTGGCGGGTACGACGAGCGTGGCGGCGGCGCTGCGGGAGCGGATGCCCGAGCACACCTTCGTCGAGGCGGAGGATCTCGGGCAGGCCGAAGCCCCCGCAGCTGTGGTGTTCGTCGTGTCGGCGGTGTCACCACTGGCCGAATCCGACTGTGAGCTGGTCGATTTGGTCTCGCGACATACCGACCTCGTGGTCGGTGTGGTGTCGAAAATCGACACCCACCGCAACTGGCGCGAGGTGCTGGCCGCCGATCGCGCCGCACTGGCCAACCGCTCGCCGCGGTACGCCAGCGTGCCGTGGGTGGGCGCGGCCGCCGCGCCGGATCTGGGGGAGCCGCGGGTCGACGAACTCGTGGGCCTGCTGCGGCAGCGGCTGGCCGACCCTGAGCTGGAACGACGAAACCGCCTGCGGGCGTGGGAGACTCGGCTCGAATCGATGGCACGCCAGTACCGCGCCGACGGTGACGGCGCCCATCGACGCGCCCGCGTGGCGGCGTTGCACGAGAGTCGTGACGACATCGTGCGGACTCGCCGGGTGTCGAAGTCCGAACGCAGCATCGCCCTGCGCACCCAGATTCAGCAGGCCCGCGTTCAGTTGGGATATCTCGCGCGTAACCGCTGCACCGCGGTGCGGGCCGAACTCGCCGAGGACGCGTCGGCGCTGGGCCGCAGGGCCCTCGGTGACTTCGAGTCGCGGGTGCGCCGGCGACTCGGCGAGGTCGTCGAGGAGGTCGACCAGGGTGTCACCGCGCATTTGGCCGAGGTGGCGGCTCACGTCGGATTGACCGCTCCGACAGTGTCCGACGCGCCGACGGTCCCCGAGATCGTCCCGCCGCGGTTGAAGTCGCGGCGGCTGGAGAGGCAGCTGACGATGATCCTCGGCGCCGGCTTCGGTCTGGGCGTGGCGCTGGCCGTCACCCGTTTGTTCACCGGACTGGCGCCCGGTCTGACCGTCGCCGGTCTAATGGCCGGGGGTCTGGTGGGGCTGGTGTTGACCGTGTGGGTGGTCGGCATTCGTGGGGTGCTGCAGGACAGGGCGATGCTGGACCGCTGGCTCACCGACGTCACCGCCGCGGTCAAGGCCGCGCTCGACGAACGTGTGGCGACGCGGGTGCTGGCCGCCGAGAGTGCGCTGGCGTCGGAGTTGGCCGCCCGGGACGAACGCGAGGCCGCCAGCGCCGCGGAACGGATCACCGCGATCGATGCCGAACTGCGCCAGCACGCGCTCGAGACCGCACGAGCCGCCGCCGAACGCGACCGCAGGCTGCCGTCGCTGCAGCGCGCGCTGGACGCCGTACGCGCGGAGTTGTACGGGCGTGTGGATTCGCCGAGGGTCTCCGCGGACGACCCTCAGCCGACCGAGGGCGATCGCTTTCCGGGTTGACACGCGTCAAGTCACGGCGTTCGATCGGGAAAAGACCTGTGAAACAGCTATCTGAATCGTTCCTGTGAGTGATCGGACACACTCCCGATTCACCGCGGGCTTCTCACCCGCGATAACCTCGGTATAGGGAGACCGCAGCGCTGCCTGTCCCTGTCTGGGTGGCGCACACGGAGCCTTGGGTCCTGGCAGCAACAGACACAGGAGATTTTTCATGACCGCAGCGACCATCCCGGGTTTGGACACCGCACCGACGAAGCACAAGGGTCTGCTCGCTTGGGTTCAAGAGGTCGCCGAGCTGACGCAGCCCGACCGCGTGGTTTTCACCGACGGATCTGACGAAGAGAACGCCCGGCTGTGCGAGCAGCTGGTGGCGGCGGGCACCTTCACCAAGCTCGACGAGAAGAAGAAGCCGAACTCGTACCTCGCGCTGTCCGACCCGTCCGACGTGGCCCGTGTGGAGTCACGCACCTTCATCTGCACCGAGAAAGAGATCGACGCCGGCCCGACCAACAACTGGATGGATCCGTCGGAGATGCGCGGCATCATGACGGACCTCTACCGCGGGTGTATGCGCGGCCGCACCATGTACGTGGTGCCCTTCTGCATGGGCCCGCTGGGCGCCGAGGACCCGAAGCTGGGCGTCGAGATCACCGACTCCGAGTACGTCGTCGTGTCGATGCGGACGATGACCCGCATGGGCAAGGCCGCGCTCGACAAGATGGGCACCGACGGTTTCTTCGTCAAGGCGCTGCACTCGATCGGCGCGCCACTGGAGCCCGGCCAGAAGGACGTGCCCTGGCCGTGCAACGACACGAAGTACATCACCCACTTCCCGGAGACCCGCGAGATCTGGAGCTTCGGCTCCGGTTACGGCGGCAACGCGCTGCTGGGCAAGAAGTGCTACTCGCTGCGCATCGCCTCGGCGATGGCGCACGACGAGGGCTGGCTCGCCGAGCACATGCTGATCCTCAAGCTGATCTCCCCGGAGAACAAGGCCTACTTCGTCGCCGCGGCGTTCCCGTCGGCGTGCGGTAAGACCAACCTCGCGATGCTGCAGCCCACGATTCCGGGCTGGCGCGCCGAGACCATCGGCGACGACATCGCCTGGATGCGCTTCGGCAAGGACGGACGCCTGTACGCCGTCAACCCCGAGTTCGGCTTCTTCGGCGTCGCGCCGGGCACCAACTGGTCGTCGAACCCGAACGCGATGAAGACCATCGAGGCCGGCAACACGGTGTTCACCAACGTCGCGCTGACCAGTGACAACGACGTGTGGTGGGAGGGCCTCGAGGGCGAGCCGCAGAACCTCACCGATTGGAAGGGCCGCGAGTGGACGCCGGACTCGGAGGAGAAGGCCGCGCATCCGAACTCGCGCTACTGCACCCCGATGTCGCAGTGCCCCACGCTCGCGCCCGAGTGGGACGACCCGCAGGGTGTGCCGATTTCGGCGATCCTGTTCGGCGCCCGCCGCAAGACGACGGTGCCGCTGGTGACACAGGCCCGCGACTGGCAGCACGGCGTGTTCATCGGTGCCACGATGGGCTCCGAGCAGACCGCTGCCGCCGAAGGCAAGGTCGGCACCGTCCGCCGCGACCCGATGGCCATGCTGCCGTTCCTGGGTTACAACGTCGGTGACTACTTCGCGCACTGGATCGACATCGGCAAGCAGTCCGACGAGTCGAAGATGCCGAAGATCTTCTTTGTTAACTGGTTCCGCCGCGGCGACGACGGCCGCTTCCTGTGGCCGGGCTTCGGTGAGAACAGCCGCGTGATGAAGTGGATCATCGACCGCATCGAGCAGAAGGCCGGCGGCCGCACCACACCGATCGGCACCGTGCCCACGGCCGAGGATCTCGACCTGAACGGGTTGGATGTCGATGCCGCCGACGTGAACGCCGCGCTCGAGGTGAACGTCGACGAGTGGCGCCAGGAGCTGCCGCTCATCGAGGAGTGGTTCGAGTTCGTCGGCGAGAAGCTGCCGACCGGTATCAAGGACGAGTTCGACGCGCTCAAGCACCGCCTCGACGCCGAATAACCCCGCGAGCGTGCGTGTTTGCACACAACACGCCGCGCAAATACGACACTTTGAGCACGCTCACCGCACTGTGAGCGTGCTCAAGTGTCGTCGGGGGCTCTCGGACCGTTGGAACCCGGTTCACTCGCCGTGATGCGGGACCTCGCGAGCACGCCGGCATCGGAAACCGACACCACTTGACACCTGTCAACTCGGCGCATCGTAGAGTCAGCCCATGCAGATCCGCGAACATGCCGAGGCCACGCCCGACAAGCCCGCCGTCATCATGCATCCCAGTGGCATCACGGTGACGTTCGCCGAGCTCGAGGCGCGCGCCAACCGGTTGGCCCACCACTTCCGGCAGGCGGGACTGGTCGAAGGGGACACCGTCGCCGTCCTGATGGAGAACAACGAACACCTGCACGTCGTGATGTGGGCGGCCCGGCGCAGCGGCCTGTACTACGCGGTGATCAACACGCACCTGACCGCAGCCGAAGCGGCCTACATCGTCGACAACAGCGGCGCCAAGGCGATCATCGGATCACAGGCGATGCGTAAGGTTTGCGAGGAGCTGGCGGAGCACCTGCCCAACGGACTGCCCGATCTGCTGCTTCTCGCCGACGACGACCTCGATGGCTGGCAGCGTTACCCGCAGTGCGTTGCGGATCATCCGGAAACCCCCATCCCCGACGAGATCGAGGGTGACCTACTGCAGTACTCGTCCGGAACCACCGGACGCCCCAAAGGGATTCGCCGCGAGTTGCCCCATGTTTCCCCCGCGCAGGCCGGCAACATGCTGTCCGCCCTGCTGATGGCCATCCAAATGGACAGTGATTCGGTGTATCTCAGCCCGGCGCCGCTGTACCACACCGCGCCGTGTATGTGGACGATGTCCGCGCAGGCCATGGGGGCCAACACGGTGATCATGGGGAAGTTCGAGCCCGAGGAGGCGCTGATAGCCATCCAGAAGTACGGGGTCACCAGCGGGCAGTTCGTGCCCGCGATGTTCGTCCGAATGCTCAAACTCCCGGCTGATATCCGCGAATCGTATGACCTCTCGTCGATCCGCCGAGTCGTGCATGCCGCCGCGCCCTGTCCGGTCGACATCAAGAAGCAGATGATCGACTGGTGGGGTCCGGTCATCGACGAGTACTACTCGTCCTCCGAGGGTGCGGGCATCACCTTCATCACCGCCGAGGACTGGCTCAACCACCCGGGCTCGGTGGGCAAGCCGCTGCTGGGTGAGGCGCATGTGCTCGGTGAGGACGGCGAGGAACTGCCGCCGGGACAGCCCGGGCAGATCTACTTCGACATGGGCCCAATGAGTTTCGTCTACCACAACGATCCGGTGAAGACGGCCGAGTCGCGTGAGAGGCACGGGTGGGTAACGGTCGGCGACGTGGGCTATCTCGACGAGGACGGCTACATGTTCCTCACGGACCGCAAACACCACATGATCATTTCCGGTGGGGTGAACATCTATCCGCAGGAAGCCGAGAACCTATTGATCACCCATCCGAAGGTGTTGGACGCAGCGGTGTTTGGAGTGGACGACGAAGAGATGGGCCAGCGCGTGAAGGGTGTGGTGCAGACCGTCGACCCCGCAGACGCGACCGACGAGTTCGCCGAGGAACTGCTCGAGTGGCTGCGGGAACGCCTGGCCCACTACAAGTGTCCGCGGTCGATCTCGTTCGAGGCACAACTGCCCCGTACGGAGACCGGTAAGATGCTCAAGCAGGAGCTGGTCAAGAAGTACTCGTGACCCACGTCGAATTGCCCTCGGGCATCATCGTGGCGATCGAATCGCCCACCGATGAAGCCACATTCACCCTGTCCGAACATGACTCCGACGACCGTCGGGTCATCACGGTCGCGTCTGTGGCCGATGCCCTCGCCGAAGTGACGCAGCGGTGCACCCAGTGGCCGCATGCCGCGGGCATCTGCGACGACGTCCTTCGCGCCGTCGACCCCACCGCCCCCACCGTCGCCGGCGTCATCACCGAATCGCTGGCGTATTCCACGCTGCAGTCGGGGCCGGAGTTCGCACGCTGGCTCGAGGAGCGCGGACCCTCGCAGGTTCCCGAGATCCCCGATCCCGTTGTGGCCGAACGTATCGACGATACCGTCCATGTGCGGTTCAACCGGGTGCGGCGGCACAACGCGTTCTCCACCGACGCCCGCGGCGCACTTCTGGAGGCGCTGGAGGTCGCGCGGGTCGACCCGTCGGTCACCGAGGTGATCCTGTCCGGCAACGGGCCGTCGTTCTGCAGCGGCGGTGATCTCGCCGAGTTCGGTAGCTTCGTCGATCCCGCAAGCGCACATTTTGCCCGCACCCGCTACAGCCCCGCGCTGGTGCTGGCCGAGTTGACTGACCGCCTCGGCAAGCGCTGCCGTGCGCGGGTTTACGGTCAAGTACTCGGCAGCGGATTGGAGATGGCGGCGTTCTGCGGGCACATCGAGTCGAGCCCGAACGCCGTCTTCGGGCTGCCGGAGCTGACTCTCGGGCTGATCCCCGGTGCCGGCGGCACGGTGAGCATCACCCGTCGGATCGGCCGCTGGCGCACGGCCTATCTGGTGTTGTCGGGCCGCACCATCGATCCGCCGACGGCGCTGCGGTGGGGGCTGATCGACGCCATCGTGTGATTTCGGTGCTGAAACGATCGCTGCGCGACTGTTAGGACACCGAAGTCACGTCAACCCGAGCGGCGCAACGTCACCCGGTAGGTGTACTGCTCGGGCAGGAAATGGCTGACCGACAGTTCGACCGGCCGGCGTTCTGCATCCGAGTACAACCGGTCGACACGCAGCATCGGATGACCGGGTTCGCACCGCACCGCGTCCGCGACCTCACCATCGGCGGGGGCGACCGTGATCGATTGTGCGGCCTCGACAATCGGTGCACTCAGATGCGGCTCGAGCAGTCCGATGACGGTTTGGGTGCCGACCGCCCCGTCGGTCAACTCCGGTGAGTCCGCCACCGCCGCTGCCACCGTCGGCGCCAGATGCACCGTGGTCAGCACGAACGGCACCCCGGGGTCGGTGCCGTGCAACCGCCGAAACACCACCGTGTACACGATGTCGTCGTCGAGTCGCAACCTGCTGGCGGCTTCGACGTCGACCCGGCGCCGCAGTCCGCCCAGCACCTCCATCGTGGTGTCGTCGGACAGGCTCATCAGGTCGTCGATCGAGCCGAACTGGCGCAGATAGCGCCGCCCCGAACCGCTGGCGTACGTACCGCGGCCCGGCACCCGGTACACCACACCCTCGGCCACCAGGTCCTGGAACGCCCGGCGCACGGTCTGGCGCGACAGACCATGCGCGGCAACGAGTTCCGATTCCGTCGGAAGCCTGGCCCCGTCGCGGTAACGGCCGGCCGCGATCTGCTCGCGCAACTGGTCGCGCAGGGTCTGGTACGCCGGCGCGGACCTCATCGCCTACAGGCCACCTCGTGACACCAACTGCGAGGCGATCACGTTGCGCTGGATCTCGTTGGTGCCCTCGCCGACGATCATCAACGGCGCGTCGCGGAAATACCTTTCGACGTCGTACTCCGTGGAATAGCCGTACCCGCCGTGGATGCGGACCGCGTTGAGCGCGATCTCCATCGCGACCTCGGAGGCGAACAACTTCGCCATCCCGGCCTCCATATCGCAGCGCTCGCCGCTGTCGTAGCGCTCGGCGGCGTAGCGCGTCAACTGGCGGGCGGCGGTGAGCTTGGTGGCCATGTCGGCCAGGTAGTTGCCGATCGACTGGTGCTTCCAGATCGGCTGCCCGAAGCTCTCGCGCTCCTGCGCGTACCGAAGCGCATCCTCCAACGCGGCCGTCGCCACGCCGAGCGCCCGCGATGCGACCTGGATACGGCCCGTCTCAAGGCCTTTCATCATCTGGGCGAAGCCCTTACCCGGTTCGCCGCCGAGGATCGCCGACGCGGGCACGCGGCAGTCCTCGAATACCAACTCACACGATTCGACGCCCTTGTACCCGAGCTTGGGCAGATCACGCGACACCGACAGCCCCGTCATGCCCTGCTCGACGAGCACCACCGAGATTCCCTTGTGGCGCGGAGTCGCGGCCGGATCGGTCTTGCACAACAGCGCGATCAGACCGGATCGCCGCGCATTCGAAATCCAGGTCTTCACCCCGTTGATGGTCAGGCCGTCGCCTTCGGACGGCAGCGCCGTCGTCGACATGTTCTGCAGATCCGAACCACCGCCGGGTTCGGTCAGCGCCATCGTCGCGCGGATCTCGCCCGTCGCCATCGCAGGCAGATAGCGGCGCTTCTGCTCCTCGGTGCCGAACAGCACCAGGAGCTTGGCGACGACGGTGTGCCCGCCCATCGCCCCGGCCAGGCTCATCCAGCCTCGGGACAGCTCCTGGGTCACCTCGACGTAGCAGGGCATCGACACCGGCGAACCGCCGTATTCCTCGGGGATTGCCAGACCGTATATGCCGATCTGCTTCATCTGCTCGATCCACGCCTCGGGGTATTCGTTGGCGTGTTCGACGTCGCGTACTCGCGGTTTGACCTCGCGGTCGATGAAGGCCCGCACGGTGGCGACCAGCATCGTCTCTTCCTCGTTCATGTACGGCCATATTGACACTTTGTGCGGCCCAATGCCAGAGTGGGCATCCGTGAGCGGCCCGTACTTCGACGATCTGCACGTCGGACAGGTTTTCGACACCGCGCCGCCGATGACGTTGACCTCGGGTGCGGCCGCCGTACACCAGTCGATCGTGGGGGACCGGCTACGCCTTGCGCTCGACGGCGAGCTGGCGACCGCGGTCACCGGTGCGACCGGTCCGCTGGCGCATCCGGCCCTGGTCTGCGACGTGGCGATCGGTCAGACCACCCTGGCCACCCAGCGGGTGAAGGCCAACCTGTTCTACCGCGGCCTGGTGTTTCACCGGTTCCCCGTCATCGGTGACACCCTGTTCACCCGCACCGAAGTGGTCGGGCTCAAGGAGAACTCCACCAAGCCCGGCAGGGCGCGGACCGGATTGGCCGCACTGCGGATGACCACCGTCGACGACCTCGGCCGCCTGGTGCTCGACTTTCACCGCTGCGCGATGCTGCCGCTGCGCGACAGCGCCGGCGACACCGGGCACGCCGACGACCTGTCGACGATCGGCGCCGAGACCCCGCCCGTACCCGATCCGACCGCGGACTGGGACGCCGAGGCGTACCGCGCGAAGGTGCCGGGGGCCCACTTCGCCCCGGGACTCGCGGGAACGGTGCTGCACAGCTCCGCCGACGTGGTGAGCAGCGCACCCGAGCTCGCCCGGTTGACGTTGAACATCGCTGCGACACACCACGACTGGCGGGTCAACAACCGGCGGCTGGTCTACGGCGGCCACACCATCGGGCTGGCGCTGGCCCAGGTGACGCGGGTGTTGCCCAACTTGGTGACCGTCCTCGGTTGGCAGTCCTGCGACCACACCGGGCCGGTGTACGAAGGGGACACGCTCTACAGCGAGGTGCACATCGAGAAGGCCGAGCCGCTTGCGGACGGTCGCGGCGGCCTTCTGACGGTGCGCTCGCTGGTGTACGCGGTCGATGAGCAGGACCGCAGCGTGCTTGATTGGCGCTTCACCGCCCTGCAATTCTGAGCCGCTCCCACCCCGGGCGGCGCACGCGTGCGAAGTAAGCCGACAATGGGCGCGTGACGTCGACGATGTTGACTGTCCCCACCGCCGTGCTCGACCGGGCCGGGCGGGTCGCTGACGCCTTCGAAACCTTCACCGGCGTGCGGGTCGACGCCGCCGAGTTGATCGGCGGGCGAGCCGCGCTGCTGGGCCGCTCGCCGGCCGGGCAAGTGTCGGCGGGCGGCGCAACGCGCCTGATGCGCAGCCGTGACGGCTGGTGTGCCCTCACGTTGGCGAGACCCGACGACATCGCCGCGGTTCCGGCGCTGATCTCGGCCGATGAGGTCGACGATCCGTGGGCGGCCGTGCAGGGCTGGGTCGCCGAAAACGACTGTGCCGACATGACGGAGCGCGCCCGGTTGCTCGGCCTGCCGGCCGCGGGCCTCGCCGAGACCCCTGCCGAGGCCCCGCGGGTGTACCCGTTCGGCGCGGCCACCGCGACGCGGGGTCCAGAGAGCCTCCTGGTCGCGGACCTCTCGGCGCTGTGGGCAGGACCGCTGTGTGGACGGTTGCTCGCGTCGGCGGGCGCGACCGTCGTCAAGGTCGAGAGCGCCGCACGGCCCGACGGTGCCCGCCACGGGCCGCAATCGTTCTTCGACTGGATGAATGCCGGAAAGCTGTCCTACAGCGTCGATTTCGATGAGCCCTCAGGTCTGCGTACGTTGCTGGCCGCCGCGGACGTCGTGATCGAGTCGTCGCGGCCCGCGGCGTTGGTTCGCCGCGGTCTCGCCCCGACCGACGTGACGCCGCGAGACGGCCGAGTGTGGCTGCGGGTCACCGGTCACGGTACGGACGGTGGCCGCGAGAACTGGGTCGCGTTCGGCGATGACGCCGCCGTGTCGGGCGGCCTGGCCGGGGGCGAGCCCGACGAGCCGGAGTTCTGCGGCGATGCGATCGCCGACCCGTTGACCGGTCTCGAGGCGGCGCTGGCCGTCGCGCAGTCGTTGCGCAGCGGGGGAGGCGAACTGATCGAGATGTCGATGGCCGCCGTCGCCGCCACCTACGCGCAGTTACCGCGGGACGACCAATCACCCTGTGCCGCTGCACCGCAACTGTCGGCCGCCGCGTCACCGCTGGGGGCGGACAATGAGGAAGTGGAGCAGCTGATCGAGCAGCGACGGCTCGCGACTTGCTGATCCAGCGGGCCACCCTGCTCGACGGCACCGCCGTCGACATCCGGGTCGCGGAACGCATCACCGCCGTCGAGCCGACGCTGACGCCTCTTCACGGCGAGCCGGTCTACGACGCCGCCGGTCGGACCGTCATACCGGGACTTCACGATCACCATGTCCACCTGCGGTCCGCCGCAGCGGCTTTGCGGTCGGTGCGGGTCGGCCCGGCCGAGGTGCGCAACCGGGCGCAGCTGGCCCGCGCGCTGGCGAACGCGGACCCCGGCCCCGACGGCTGGGTACGGGCCGTGGGTTATCACGAGGCGGTGGCCGGCCACCTCGACCGCGCCGTGCTCGACGAGGTGGCGCCCACACTTCCGGTCCGGGTGCAATACCGCAGCGGGGTGCTGTGGACACTGAACTCGGCGGGACTGGCACACGTCGGAATGGCAGACCACCCCGACGGGCGCTTGCTCAGCGTCGACACCTCGTGGTCGGATGCCCTGCAGCGCAACGACACCGGACTGGGTGAGGTCAGCGAACGGCTCAGCGGTCTGGGCGTCACCGGCGTCACCGACGCCACCCCGGACCTCGAGATCGACGACATGGTCCGGCTTTTGGATACCCATCGCCGCGGCGAGCTGCAGCAGCGCGTGCTGTTCCTAGCGCCCGGTAAGCGAATCCTGCACGACACCGACCTCGACCTCGACGGTCTCACCTCGTGGATCGCCGGACGGCACGACGAGGGCGCACCGGTCGCCGTGCACTGTGTGACCGCAGCGCAGCTCATCGTCACTCTCGCCGCGCTGCAGGCGTCCGGAACGCATCCGGGGGACCGCATCGAGCATGCCTCCGTCGTTCCCGACGACGGCATCGCGTCCCTCGCCGCGAGCGGTGTCACCGTGGTGACGCAGCCGAACTTCGTCGTCGAGCGCGGCGATCAGTACCTCGATGACGTGCCCGCCGACCAACACCATGAATTGTGGCGCGTCACTTCGCTGTTGCGCGCCGGTGTGCCGGTCGCGCTGTCGACCGATATGCCGTTCGGCGAGGGTGACCCGTGGGCGACGATGCGTGCCGCGGTGCGACGGGTGACCGGCAGCGGCGCGGTGCTCGGTGCGGACGAACGCATCACCGCGCCCGAAGCGCTGGCCATGTTCTTCGGTACCGGGGATGATCCGGTGCGGCGCCGAACTGTCGCGCCCGGGGAGCCAGGCGATCTGGTGGTGCTCGAGCCGTCCCCCGACGATGTGTTCGGGACGCTGGCGTCGGATATGGTCGCCGCCACCGTGATCGCGGGCGAGGTGGTGTTCGAGCGCGGGTGACTCAAGCGGCCGCCGGCGCCAACGCTCGCTGCAGCATCGCGCACTGGCTGTCGAAGAACCGTTGTGAAACAGAGGCTTTCGGGACGATGCCGTCGAATCCGTGGAACGCGCCCTCGACGATCTCGACGTCGCACGGCACACCTGCGGCCTTGAGTCGTTCGGCGTACTCGAGATCCTCGTCGTGGAAGAGGTCCAGCGTTCCGACCCCGATCCAGGCCGGTGGCAACCCGGCCAGGTCGTTGCGGCGAGCCGGCACGGCCACGGCGGGATCGGCGCCGCCGAGATAGGCCGACCAACCGAACTTGTTACTCGACTTGTTCCACAGGCGAAGCCCGGGGTTGTCCAGTTCGCGGCGATCGACGGTGCGGTCGTCGAGCATCGGGTAGACCAGCAGTTGGGCTGAGGGTGTGACTTCGCCGCGGTCGCGCGCCAGCAGCGCCAGTTGGGCGGCCAATCCGCCTCCGGCGCTGGCGCCTCCGATCGCGACACGGCCTGAGTCCACGGACGGCAACGCCGTCAACCACTTCAGCGCCGCATAGCAGTCCTCCAGCGCGGCCGGGTACGCGTGTTCGGGCGCCAACCGGTAGTCGACGGAGGCCACCGTGACGCCCAGGCGCCTCGCGAACCGGCGGCACAGTTCGTTGTCCTGGCCGGGATGGCCGATGAGATAGCCCCCGCCGTGAATCCACAGCAGCGCGGGCCCAATTCCCGTACCTCCGGGCGGCCGGTACAGCCAGACGTCGACTCCCGACGGCAGGGTCAGCGCCTCGACATCGCGTGGCACCCGGCGCCACATGCGCCGGGTGACCATGCGCACGATCGGCAGCGTCGCGGGGGTGATCACCTGCTTGGGGGCGAGGCGGGCAGCGCGGCGCAGGTCGGGATGGAAGTCGGTGAACGGCATCCGACCAGTATTACGTCACCGGCGCCAAGCGGCGTGCCATATTGTTTATACAAACGGGCTTGTATAAACTAACGGCAGCTCGTGGTAGGAGAACCCGTGATGCACAGATCAGCCGCCTATGTCGCACTGGAGCATGAACACCACGAGATCGACCGCGCAATGGAAGGCTTTCTGGAAAAGCTCCGCGCCGGCATCCTCGAACCCGAAGCGCTCACCCCGGCACTCGAAAAGCTGCGCCGCCACATCTACCTCGAAGAGGTCATCGTGTTCCCGCCGATCCGTGAGGCCGGGATGGTGATGCCGATCTTCGTGATGATGCGTGAACACGGCCAAATATGGCGAGCCATGGACACATTGGACGATCTGCTCGCAGCGTCTGACACCGACAGGATCGAGGCGGCCTGCTGCATGCTGCTCGATCAGTTGCACGAGCACAATTCCAAAGAGGAACCAATTGTCTACCCGCACATCGACACTGATCTCAGTGCGCATACGCGCGCGGAATTGACTCGGTTATCCGAGACGGGCCTCGTTCCGGAGGGATGGGTCTGCAGGCACGCCCGTGGTGTGGGCGCGATTCCCCGGTAAGGCCGATGAGAACTGAACCGCTGATCAAATCAAGGAGGCGTCATGCGCGTTGTAGTGGACCGCGATCGGTGTGAGGGCAATGCGTTCTGCGTGAAGTATGCGCCCGAGGTTTTCGAACTCGATGACGACGACTACGCGGTGGTGATCGCGGACCCGGTGCCGCCCGAGTTCGAGGCGCACGCGGCCAGGGCCGTCGACGAATGCCCGCGCGCGGCGATCACCCGCCAGGACTAGGCTTCGCGCCGGTGTTCGGACGTCTGTGAGAACTCGGAGGGTCGATGACACGACGCGATGAGGTACTGACGGCGCTAAGGGCTGCGGGGACGCCCTTGAGCGTCCTCGACGTGGCCGAGCGGTTGTCGATCCATCCCAACACCGCGCGCTTTCATCTGGAGGCGTTGCTCGAGCGCGGGCGGGTCGAGATGATCAAGCCCAGCCGCACGAAACCGGGTCGGCCCCCGCTGATGTTCCGTGCGACAACGGGTATGGACCCGGACGGCCCCCGCGACTACCGGGTGCTTGCCGGGGTGCTCGCCGATGCCTTGGCGCGCCAGCGCGACCCGCAACGACGTGCGGTCGCTGCCGGCCGCGCTTGGGCGAAGAAAGAGGCCGACGGCGCCGAACAGCCGATTGACCGGGATCAGGCCTTCGAGCGCCTCACGAACCTCCTCGACGCAATGGGATTCGCCCCGCAAGAGCGCTCGCGCAACGATGATCTCGATGAGATCGGGTTGCACAATTGCCCGTTTCTCGAGCTGGCGGACACCCGCCGCGACATCATCTGTCCCGTGCATCTCGGTCTCATGCAGGGCGCGTTGACCGCTTGGGACGCGCCGATCACCGTGGACGCGTTGACCCCCTTCGCAGAGCCAGGGCTCTGTATCGCACATATGGCGCCGAGGAGGCGAGTTCAATGACAGTCGCACAGGCCGTCTCGATCGCGGTCACCTTTGTCTGGTTGGGCATGGTGCTCGCCATCTCGTTCATCGAGGCCCCGCTGAAGTTTCGGGCCCCGGGGGTGTCCATGCAGATCGGGCTCGGCATCGGCCGGTTGGTGTTCCGCGCACTCAACAGCATCGAGGCCGCGCTGGCTGTGGTCCTGGTCATCGCCGTGGCGATTGCGCGGCCGTCAGGGGTTGCTGTCATCGCGGTCGGTGTCGTCGTCGTGGCGTTGGCCGCTCAACTGGTCGCGGTCCGTCCGGCGCTGAACCGCCGCTCGGATGTCGTGCTGGCCACCCCGCCGGGACAGGCGCCGACGGGCCGGTCACGCGCCCACTACGGTTACGTCGCGCTCGAGCTCGTCAAGGTGGTCGCGCTGATCGTCGGCGGAATCACGTTGCTGGCCTGACTATTTCAGCAACGGGTCGCGCGGCAGTCCGAGGATGCGCTCGGCGATCGTGTTGCGGGTGATCTCGGAGGTGCCGCCGGCGATCGTCATCGCCCGGTTACCGAGATAGGCCAGCGTCAACGTCGGGGTCTGTCCGACGACGGCCGCGGAACCGGCCAACTCCATCGCCAGTTCGGTCATCCGCTGCCCGGATTCGGCGACCAGGAGCTTGGTGACGTTGCCCTCGGGCCCGGGTTCCGAACCCGCGATCGCGCGGGTCACCCGCCGCAGGTTCAACAACCGCAACGTGTGCGTCTCGGCGATCACCTCGCCGGCCCGCCGCAGGTACGTCGCCCGGGTCTCGGCCGAGGCGTTGTCGAGCAACTTGACCAGATCGGCCGCGGTGAACCCGGTCGTGCCACCCGAACCGCCGCCGATCGAGATGCGCTCATTGCCCAGCGTCGCGCGGGCCACCAGCCAACCCTTGTTCACATCCCCGACGACGTCGGCGTCCGGGACGAAGACGTCGTCGAAGAACACCTCGTTGAAGTGCGCATGGCCGGTCAGCCCGCGAAGCGGATTCACCGTCACACCAGGGGCTTTCATGTCGATGGCCATCATCGTCACGCCCGCGTGCTTGGGTGCGTCCGGGTCGGTGCGCACGGTGGCAAGACCCCACTGGCACTGGTGGGCCAGACTGGTCCACACCTTCTGGCCGGTCACGCGCCAGCCGCCGTCGACCTTTTTCGCCGATGTGCGCACGGCCGCGGCATCGGAACCCGCGCCGGGTTCGGAGAACAGCTGACACCACATCACCTCGCCGCGCAGCACGGGTTCGACCCAACGCTCCCGCTGGTCGTCGGTTCCCGCCTGGGCGATGGTCAGCGTGACCCAGCCGGTGATGCCCAGGTCGGGCCGCTCGACGTCGGCGAACTCCTCTTCGATGACCAGCTGCTCGAGCACCTCCGCGGCGCGTCCCCACGGTGTGGGCCAGTGCGGCACCAGATAGCCGGAGTCGACGAGGAAGTCGCGTTGTTGGTCGGCGGGCAGGGAGCGCAGCTTCGCGACCGCTTCGCGCGCCTGTTCGCGGAACTGCTCGGCTTCCGGCGGCAGGGTGAACGTCGCACCACGCGCCTGGCCGCTGCGCTGCGCTTCGACGACATCGAGCAGCGGATCGCCGGCCTCGGCCATCAGCGCCGCGAGCGTTCTCGCGCGTCGCAGATACAGGTGGGAATCGTGTTCCCAGGTGAAGCCGATCCCGCCGTGTAGCTGAATGTTGGTCTGCGCGTTGAAGATCTGTGTTCGGATGGCGTGCGCCGCTGCGACCGCGGCGGCGAACGACGCACTGTCCAGGTCATCGGCGCGGGCGGCATCCCATGTCGCGGCCGTTGTCACCTCGGCGTTGACGAGCATGTTGGCCGCGTGGTGCTTGACGGCCTGAAATGTCCCGATCGTCCGGCCGAACTGCTCACGGACCTTGGCGTATTCGACGGCCATCTCCATGCTGGCCCAGCTCACGCCGACGGCCTCGGCCGATGCGAGGATACGAAAGACCGTGTGCACCTTACGGGCTGCGCCGCGAAGCAGACGCTCCTCGGCGACCGTCACACCGCTCAACGTGACCTTGCCGAGGCTGCGCGAGGTGTCCATCGACTCGAGCGGGATGATCGTGACGCCCTCGGCCGCGGAATCGATGACGACGACGTCGTCACCCGCGACCACGACCAGCAGGTTCGCGTCGGGAGCGCCCAGCACCGCGGGGCTCTCACCGGTCACGACCAGATCGGATCCGATTGTCACGCTGCCCGAGACCGCGAGCGCACCGACGGTGCTGCCGTCGGCCAGACCTGGAAGCAGTTGCGCGCGAAGTGAATCGGATGCACACCGGTCGATCACGACGGCCGCCGCCACGGTGGGCAGAAACGGCCCGGGGCACAGTTCGCGTCCCTGGGCTTCGAGCACCACCGCCAGCTCCGCGAGCCCGAAACCGGACCCGCCGTACTCTTCGGCGACCGCCAGGCCGGTCCATCCCAGGCCCGCCGCGGCCGACCAGATCTCGGCGGGGTGCGACGAGCCGCCCTCCAGCGTCGAGCGGGCTGCCGCCCGGCTGTTGACACGGTTGAGCTGGCCGAACGCCGCATCGGCGAGGTCGACGTGCTCTTCGGTGATGGCAAGCGCTGACTTACTCACGTGGGAGTCCTCTTCGAAGTTGACGGTCGGCAAGTCACGCTAAACCATCTGCGCAGGTCACGGTATAGGCCTCCGACATCCCGAAATGTGAACGGTAGACACTTCAAGAAGTTGTCTTGTCCGTACGGACCGCCGAGGTACAGTCGCGCAATGACGGTGCGACCGGATGCCCGGTACCCAGGTCCGACCTTCTGGACACGCGCGCGGTGGTTGCTGAACGCCGGCCCCTCCGACTACATGCTGGCGATGAGCGTGGCCTCGGCTTCGCTGCCCGTCATCGGAAAGCACCTGGAGCCGTTGGGCACCCTGGCCGCGGTGACCGCCTGGGGCTCCCGCCACGCGCCGGACTTTCTGGGCTCGACGGTGAAGTCGTGGTTTAGCCCGGGCGACGCCGAGCAAAAAGAGGCCGAGCGCAACAGCACCAACGCCGTCACCCAAGCCGCGCTGCGCGGCGTCGTCAACGCCAAGGACCTCGCGATCGAGTGGCCCGCGCCCGAGTCGGTGCCGCCGTTGTGGAAGCTGCGCGAGCACCGGCGCAACGTCTATCGCACGTCGGTGCAGTACGGGCCGCGGCCTTCGCAATTGCTCGACGTGTGGCGGCCCAAGGAGTTACCCGCCGAGCCCGCTCCGGTGCTGATCTTCGTACCGGGCGGCGCATGGGTCCACGGCAAGCGCATCCTGCAGGGTTACGCGTTGATGTCACACCTCGCCGAGAAGGGCTGGGTCTGCCTGTCCATCGACTACCGCGTGGCGCCACACCACCGGTGGCCGGCGCATATCCACGACGTGAAGACCGCGATCGCGTGGGCGCGCGCGAACGTCGACAAGTTCGGCGGCGACCGCGACTTCGTGGCGATCGCGGGCACCTCGGCGGGCGGGCACCTGGCGGCGCTCGCGGGCCTGACACCCAACGATCCCGAGCTGCAGGCCGATCTGCCCGACGATTCGGACACGTCCGTCGACGCGGTGGTCCCGATCTACGGACGCTACTGCTGGGAGGATCGCTCGACCGTCGAACGCGTGCGGTTCATCGACTTCCTGGAACGCGTCGTCGTCGGACACAAGGTGGCCCGAGATCCCGGTGTCTATCGCAAGGCGTCCCCGATCGCGCAGGCGCATCCCGACGCACCGCCGTTCCTGATCGTGCACGGCACCGGCGACAGTGTCATCCCGGTGGCGCAGGCCCGTGCGTTCGTCGAACGGCTGCGGGCGGTGTCGCGGTCCGTGGTGAGTTACATCGAACTGCCCGGCGCCGGGCATGCGTTCGATATGACCGACGGCGCCCGTACCGGATCTGCCACGACGGCAATAGGATTGTTTCTGAACCAGATTCACCGGAACCGGGCGCTGGTCGGGGCCAAAGAGGTTATATAGGCTCCTCCGGAGGGAGGGGTGGCGACGTGAAGAGGCTCAGCGGCTGGGACGCGATCCTGCTGTATTCCGAGACCCCCACGGTGCATATGCACACCCTCAAGCTGGCGGTGATCGACCTTTCCGAGCTGGGTGATCGCCCCTTCGGCGTCGACGAGTTCCGCCGCGTCATCCACCGGCGGCTCTACAAACTCGACCCGTTCCGCTACGAGCTCGTCGACATTCCGTTCAAGTTCCATCACCCGATGTGGCGGGAGAACTGCGAGGTGGACCTCGAGTACCACGTGCGGCCCTGGCGGGTGGACAGTCCCGGCGGGCGCCGCCAGCTCGACGAAGCGATCGGCCAGATCGCCAGCACACCGCTGGACCGGAGCCGGCCGTTGTGGGAGATGTATTTCATCGAGGGCCTGGCCAACGGACGCATCGCGGTGCTCGGCAAGATCCACCACGCCCTGGCCGACGGGGTCGCCTCGGCGAATCTGTTGGCCCGCGGTATGGATCTACAGCAAGGACCGCAGGCCGAGCGCGACTCGTACGCAACGGATCCACCGCCGGGGAGGGCGGAGTTGGTGCGGACCGCGTTCACCGACCACCTGCGTCAGATCGGCCGGCTGCCGGGTGTCATGCGCTATACGGCGCAGGGCATCCAACGGGTGCGCAAGAGCGCCAAGAAGCTCTCCCCCGAACTCACCCGGCCGTTCACCCCGCCACCGTCGTTCATGAACCACCGCGTCGACGCGCAACGCAAGTTCGCCACGGCCACCCTGTCGCTCGCCGACATCAAGGAGACGGCCAAGCATTTGGGCGTCACCGTCAACGACATGGTCCTCGCGATATCGGCGGGCGCGTTGCGCGAGCTGTCCCTGAAGTATGACGGGCACGCCGATCATCCTCTGTTGGCTTCCGTCCCAGTCAGTTTCGACTTTTCACCCGACCGGATCTCCGGCAACTACTTTTCCGGGGTCATGATGACCGTGCCCATTCAGCTCGAGGATCCGCTGCAGCGGGTGCAGGCGGCACACGACGCCGCGGTGGAGGCCAAGGAGACTCATCACCTGATGGGTCCGGAACTGGTGAGCCGGTGGTCGGCGTACTTCCCGCCGCGGCCGGCCGAGCGGCTGTTCCACTGGCTGGCCGAAAAGGACGGCCAGAACAAGGTATTGAACCTACCGATCTCCAACGTGCCCGGCCCCCGCCAACCGGGTCGGGTCGGCGGGGCGTTGGTCACCGAGATCTACTCCGTCGGCCCGCTCACCACCGGCAGCGGCCTCAACATCACGGTGTGGAGCTACGTCGACCAGCTCAACATCTCGGTGCTGTCCGACGGTGCGACACTCGACGACCCGCACGAGCTGACCGACGCGATGGTCGCCGCGTTCGTCGAAATACGCCGGGCGGCAGGGCTTTCCGATGAACTGACGGTGGTCGAGTCCGCGATGGCGCAATAGGACGGCTTGCGCTCAGACAGCTACGCGCCGGCCGATTTCGCCTGCGGCAACTGGCCGCTCGATCGTTGCCGCTGCGCGTGCACCCACGACAGAAACCGCTCGACCGCGGCAGCGGTGTAGTGCGCACGCGGTGAGCCGTAGAAGTCGAATGCGTGCTGAGCGTGCGGGATTTCGGCGTATGCGACGGTGGACGTCGACACCTTGCGCAGCGCCTCGACGAACTCGCGGCCCTCCTGCACCGGGATGATCGAGTCGTCCTGGCCGTGGAGCACGAAAAACGGTGGGGCGTCGGGACGTACGCGCATGATCGACGAGGCGTCGACGTACGTCTGCTTGTGCTCGGTGATGGGCTTCTTCACGACGAACTTCTGCAGGAAGGCGATGAACTCCTTGCGGCCCGAGCCCCGCGCCGACACCCAGTCGTAGCGGCCGTAGATCGGCACCGCGGCCGCCACGGACGTGTCGGCGTCCTCGAATCCCGGCTGCCACTGCGGATCATCCGGCGTGAGCGCGGCCAGCGAGGACAGGTGGCCGCCCGCGGAGCCACCCGTGATCGCGACGAAGTCGGGGTCCCCGCCGTAGTCGGCGATGTTCTCCTTGATCCACGCCAGGGCGCGTTTGACATCGATGATGTGTGCGGGCCAGGTGTTCCGCGGGCTCACCCGGTAGTCGATCGACACGCACACCCAGCCGCGCTCGGCCATGTAGCTGAGCAGGGGATAGGCCTGAGGTCTGCGCATACCGATGGCCCACGCACCGCCGGGCACCTGCAGCAGCACCGGCGCCTTGCCGTCGCGCGGCAGATCGGCGCGCCGCCAGATGTCGGCGCGGTTGACCCGGCCGTGGGGCCCGTACTGGACGGTGTTGGCCCGCTCGACGTAGCGGCGGCGCACCAATTCATTCGGCGGGATGCCGACGCCGGCGAGTCGGCTCCGCCGTGCGGGCTGCGACGACGAGGCCACCTGCTCGTAGTCGTCGCCGAGCGCCTCGCGCAGCGGTTCCTCGAAATACCGCTTCGACGTCACGTTGCGGTACATGATCAGACCGAGCAACGCCCATGCGATCGCGGTGAGCGCCAACGCGATACGGCCCTTCGCGCCGCGGAAGTCACCCCGCAGGCCGCGTCGCCCGGCGTCCAGCACCGACCCGGCCAGATACAGCGGCGCCGCCTCCGACGTCGGCCAGCCGAACGCGAAGACAGGCAGGGTGATGTAGCCCTCGCGACCGAGCGGTTGCACACCGTTGGCGGCATTGGCGAGTTCGGCCGCCGCGCGCAGCAGCGGAAAACGGCGTCTAGTCATCGAGGTCCGTCATAGCCCTCTGATGCCTGTCCGAAACAAGTCTCAGCCCAGGATCGGGAGGCGGCGCTCGGTGGCCAGCTCGTCGAGTGCCCGTTGCATCACCCGGCGCACATGAGCGTCGACCTCGTCGATGTCGGGGTCCTCGCCGAACTCGGCCACGATGTCGATCGGCGGCAGCACCTGCATGACGATCTTGGACGGCAACGGGATGTTGGGCGGCACGACCAGCGACAGGCCGAACGGGAACCCGAAGGAGACCGGCAGGATCTTCGTGCGGGCCAGGCGCGCGATCGGCCCGAGGCGCTCTGCCAGCCAGGTGCCACGCGACAGGAAGATCTGGGTCTCCTGGCCGCCGATGCCGACCGTCGGAACGATCGGCACACCGGCGTTGAGCGCGGCCTTCACATAGCCGGTCCGCCCGCCGAAGTCGATGACGTTCTCCGAGAACGTGGGCCGGTACACGTCGTAGTCACCGCCGGGGAACACCACGACCAGACCGCCGGAGCGCAGCGCACGGTCGGCATTCTCATGGTTGGCGCTGATGTAGCCGATCTTGCGGAAGAAGTCGCCGGTCGGCCCGACCATCAGCATGTCGTGGCTCAGCGTGTAGATGGGCCGGTCGTAACCGTGATGCTCGTAGAAGTCCGCGGCCAGGATCGGCACGTCCATCGGAAGCATGCCCCCGGAGTGGTTGGACACCAGCAGGGCGCCGCCCGCCGGAATGTTCTCGAGCCCCCGCACCTCAGAACGGAAGTAGCGCTTGAGGAAGGGACGGGTGACGGCGAAGAACCGTTCGGTCAGACCCGGGTCCCACTTGGTGAGCTGCGACGGCTCGGTGTCGGCGGTGGCCACCGGACCCCCTCTGATCGAAAACTGAAACGTGTTCTAGTTTAGCGGAGCGCCCCTGTCCAGCACAAACAGCGGGCGTTTGCCCTCAACTGGCTTCGGCTACCTTAACGGCATGGACGGCCGCGCCCTACTTGCGGACCGCTACGAATTGCGAGGTGTACTCGGTCGCGGCGGGATGGCCGAGGTCCACGACGGATGGGACACCCGTCTGCATCGGCCGGTGGCGATCAAGCTGCTGTATCCCGCCTTCGCCACCGACCCCGGCATGCGGCGACGGTTCGAGGAGGAGGCCCGCGCCGCCGCGGCACTGAACCACCCCAACATCGTGGCGGTGCACGACTCCGGCGAGCATGCCGGCAGCCCCTTCATCGTCATGGAGCGCCTGCCGGGACAGACACTTCAGGACGAGATCGCGATGGGGCCGATGCCGCCACCGCGTGTTCGCAAGGTGCTTGACGACGTGCTCGGCGCGCTGGCCTGCGCGCATACGGCGGGCATCGTCCACCGCGACATCAAACCGGGCAACGTGCTGATCAACCCGAACAGCGGTGCGATGAAGGTCGCCGACTTCGGCATCGCCAAGACCGCGGGTTCCGCGCTCACCGCCACCGGCCAGATCGTCGGCACGATGGCCTACATGAGCCCGGAGCGCGTCGCGGGCGCACCGGCCTCGGTGGTCGACGACCTCTACGCCGTCGGCGTGATGGGCTATGAGGCGTTGACGGGGCAGCGGCCGTTCCCGCAGGAGAATCCCGCCGCCCTGCTGCACGCCATCCTCGATGCACCGCCTCCTCCGATCAGCGCGGTACGACCCGACGTCGACCCGGCGTTGGCCGCGACGATTGACGGGGCCATGGCCCGTGACGCGAACCAGCGTTTCACCAGCGCCGAGCAGATGCGCGCAGCGCTGATGGGCGCCCCCTCCGCGCTGCCGACATCGGCACCCGCAGCGGCGCCACGACCCGCAACCAAGATCCTCGCCGAACCGCTCGCGCCCTCGGCCAACTACTTCGTCGCTCCGGCGCCGCGGCGGCGGCCGATGAGCCGCGAGCGCAAGCTGCTGTTGGCCGCCGCGGGGCTTGTCGCGGTCGTCGTGGCCGGCCTCGCGTTGGCGCTCGACCCGTCGTCGAGCACACCGCCGCCGCAACAGGTGTCCACCAGCACGCCGGCACAGCCGCCACCTCCGCCGCCGACCACCGCCGCGCCGCCACCGCCGAGCGCGGCCCCGATCGTCGAGCAACCCAAACCGCCCAAGCCGCCCAAGAAGGGCAACGGCAACGGCAACGGGCGCGGCAACGGCAACGGCAAGAAGGGCGACTGAGGCGTTTAGGCGCCGCACCCCGCGGCTATCCACCGTCGACAATCGGGCCGGCTCGCGTCCCCTCCGCACCGCAGCGGACGGGTGGACCGCGACCGTCGAGCAAGTTCGGAGCGATGGCGACACGTCACCAACGACTGATCCCGGGCATGGCGATCGGGGGCCGATACCGGCTGATCGCCCCGCACGGCGGCCGCGCGCTGCTGGAATTCTGGCAAGCGCTCGACATCGCGTCGGGCCAGCACGTCGCGCTGACCGTCGTCGACGTTGCGAACGAATTGCCCGACGAGTTCGTCCACGAGATCCTCGCGCGCACCATCCGGCTCCGAGGTCTCGACACAGCAGGCATCGCGCCGGTGCTCGATGTGCTGCACACGGGCGCCTTCGGGGTCGTGGTGTCCGACTGGCTTCCCGGAGCGAGCCTCCGCGAGGTCGCCGACGAGGGGCAGGCGCCCGACTCCGTGGCCGCCATGACACGAGCGCTGGCCGCGGCCGCCGAGGCGGCGCACCGCGCGGGTCTCGTGTTGTCGGTCGACGATCCCGCACGGTTGCGGGTGGGCGCCGACGGGCACGTGGCGCTGGCATTTCCGGCCGTCCTGCCCGACACCACCCCGCAGACGGATCTGCGTGGAATCGGCTGCGCCCTCTACGCGCTGCTCGTCGGCCACTGGCCGACCGAAGCCCAACCCGAGGAGCCGGCCGAAGTCGACCCGCGAATCCCCTTCCTGATCTCCACAACGACCTCGGCGCTCCTGCGGGACAACGGCGGAATCGGAAGCGCCGCAACGCTGCTCACCTTGCTGGAGCAGGCCGCGGCACCCGACGTCGAGTCGACTCACCGAGTGATGCCGCCCCTGCCGACGCCGAAGCCCGGACGATACGCCGAATTCCGTAACTTCGGACCCGAGGAACAAAAGGAGGTGGCCCGCCGCACCATCCTCCGCACGGGACTCGGTGCCGCCGCCGCCATCGTTGCGGTGGCGATCCTGGCGCTGGCCTCGTCACTCAACGGTCTGCTGGAAACCAAAGACGACGACGTCGCGATGGACGCGGACAAACTCGGGCTGGTACCGACGACCGCGGCGCCCCGACCTCCCGAACGGACCGAGACCGTGCGCGGGCTGGCTCCCGGGGATCGCATCCCGTTGGAGGCGGCGACGGTCTTCGCCCCCGACGGATCTCCGGACAGTCCCGACGATGCCGGTTTGGCGATCGACGCCAAGCCCGACACGGCCTGGTCGACCGACCGCTACTACGACGCTGACCCGTTCCCGAAGTTCAAACCCGGCGTGGGTCTGCTCATCTCATTGCGTGAGCCGACGCCGATCACCGCGGTCACCGTCGACCAGAACAGCGCCGGCTCGATGATTCAGGTGCGCGGCACCGACGTCCCCGGAGAACCCAAGGCACTGGCCGACACCTTCGAGCTCACACCCGCCACACCCGTGCAGCCCGGCGTGACGAGGATCCCCGTGACTGACCCACGGCCGGCCTCACGCGTGGTGGTGTGGATTACCAAGTTGGGCACCGCCGACGGGCAGAACCGGGCCGCCATCGCCGAGATCGGCGTGCACGCGGCCGCTGCGCCCGCATGACCGGGTCCGCGGGCCGTTACGATCAGCCGCGTGAGTGACAACACCGAACCAGTCGTGCTTGTCGAACAGCGCGACCGCATCCTGATCATCACCATCAACCGTCCGCAGGCCAAGAACGCGGTGAACGCCGACGTCAGCCGCGGCCTCGCCGACGCCATGGACCGACTCGACGGCGATGCCGGCCTGTCGGTGGGCATCCTGACCGGAGCCGGCGGCTCGTTCAGCGCGGGCATGGACCTCAAGGCGTTCGCGCGCGGCGAGAACGTGGCCATCGAGGGCCGCGGCCTGGGCTTCACCGAGCGCCCGCCCGCCAAGCCGCTCATCGCGGCAGTGGAGGGCTACTGCCTCGCGGGTGGCTGCGAGCTGGCGCTGGCCACCGACCTGATCGTGGCGTCGAAGGAATCCGCCTTCGGCATTCCCGAGGTCAAGCGCGGGCTGGTCGCCGGCGGCGGTGGACTGCTGCGGTTGCCGCAGCGGATTCCCTACGGCCTCGCAATGGAACTCGCGCTGACCGGTGAGAGTCTGTCCGCACAGCGCGCCCACGACCTCGGGATGGTCAACGTGCTCGCCGAACCGGGTCAGGCGTTGGAGGCGGCCGTCGCCTTCGCCGAGAAGATCACCGCCAACGGTCCGCTCGCGGTGGCGGCGACCAAGCGGATCATCGTCGAGTCGCGCGACTGGAACTCCGGCGAGATGTGGAAGAAGCAGGTCGAGATTTTCGGGCCCGTCTTCATGTCCAACGACGCCAAGGAAGGTGCGATCGCGTTCGCCGAGAAGCGGGCGCCGAAGTGGACGGGAACCTAACGGGTTTCATAACCGCCGCCCGGGGCAACCGTTAGACGTGGAAACGTTGTCCCGAGCGCGGTCCGCGCAGAAGCGCATCTTCAAGGTGCAGCGACGGTTGTGGTTGATGCAGGCCGCGATGTGGCCGACGCTGGCGCTCGCAGGTGTCGGAGCGGTCGCCGCGGTGATCGTCCGGTATCGCGGACGCGCCGACGGGCCGGGGACAGCGATCCCCTCGCCGACCGACGGCCTACCTCACCTCTAAGGAGACAGCGCATGGCGCCGAGCGACGACCTGCCGATCACCGACTACGACCAGCTGCCGCTGACCGAGTTGCGACACCGCATCCGTGCGCTCGACGAACCCCAGTTGCGGGCGGTGTTCGACCACGAGACCGAGCACGGTAACCGCATCCCGGTTCTCGAGGTGCTGCATGCGCGGCTCAAGGAGCTGACGCATGGCGCCGAGCCGTCGTCCGGTGACCCGGCCAATGCGCCCGAGGTGAGCGGTACGGCGGGCGGTTCGCCCGTGCAGGAGTCGACGGCCGCGCAGGCCAACACGCCGCTTCGGCACGGCGTCGCGAACCAGACGCCGGCCCGCGGCAAGCCATAAGCCCCCTTGCGCGCGTTCGGCGCGCCATCCCGCGGCAACCATTGACCTGAACGGCGGTTGAGGCCGCAAGATGTGGGCATGGCAACCGACGTGACGGCTGCGCTCGACGTGGCGGCCTACCTGGACCGGGTCGGCTACACCGGCTCGACGGAGCCGACGCTGTCCACCCTGCGAGCCCTGGTGGCGGCGCACAACCGGTCGATTCCGTTCGAGAACCTCGATCCGCTCCTGGGTATCCCGGTCATCGACTTGAGTGCGGGCGCGCTGTCCCGCAAGCTGGTGCGCCGTCGCCGCGGCGGATACTGCTACGAGCAGAACGGCTTGATGGGGTACGTGCTCGAGGCCTTGGGCTACAGCGTGCAGCGGCTCGCGGGCCGGGTGGTGTGGATGAACCAGTCGGGTGTGCTGCCCGCGCAGACGCATCAGGTGCTGTCGGTGCGCGTCCCGGCAGAGGACGGACCATGGTTGGTCGACGTCGGGTTCGGCGGACAGACGCTGACGTCGCCGATCCGGCTCGAAGCCGGTCCCGTGCAGGCGACGCGTCATGAGCCCTACCGGTTGCGCGAGCACGACGACGGTTTTCTGTTGGAGGCCGAGATCCGCGGGGAGTGGCAGCCGCTGTACACGTTCGAGACCCGACCGCGGCCACAGATCGATCTGCAGGTCGGAAGTTGGTACGTGTCAACGTTTCCCGAGTCGGGCTTTGTCACCGGCCTGTCGGTGGCGCTGGTCACCGACGACGCCAGGTGGAATCTGCGCGGCCGCAACCTCGCCGTTCACAGCGGGGGAGGGACCGAACGAGTGCGCCTCGACACGGCCGCCGACGTCCTCGCCGAACTGACCGGCCGCTTCGGGATCGACCTGACCGATCTGGGCGATCACCGTGATGTCGAGGCCCGGGTTCACGAGGTGCTCGACAGCTGAACGCAGCAGGAATCGTCATGTTCTTTCGCTGGCGCCGCGACCATACTCGGTGTTCGTGACCACCGGACCGCGCCGCGACCGCCTACGGGAACTGCTCGACGCGGTCGTCGCCACACCCAACAGCGGGGTGGACAGCATGGCCCGCAGCACCCACGCCTCCGAATTCCACTTCTCGCGGGAAGTGCGTCGCCTGACCGGCGAGTCGCCCGCGGCCATGCGCCGCCGCATCATGCTCGAACGTGCGGCATGGCGGTTGCAGCAGGGTGAGCGCGTGTCTGCCGTCGCGGGCGACGAGGGATGGTCGTCGGTCGAGGTGTTCTCGCGCGCCTTCCGGCGCACCTTCGGTGTGCCGCCGTCGAGGGCCACCGACGTCGAGTTCAGGGTCACCGCACCCAACGGTCTTCACTTCCACCCGCCGCATTCGCTGTGGCTCGACAACGCGGGGGACACGAAGGAGCCCGACATCTCTGTGCTGATGGTCGCGCACGACGTCGCCGACACCGCGTATCTCCTGGACCGCGCGAGGGCCTTGACCGAAGACCAATGGCGAGAAGAACTCTCGCCCGGACAGGTGGTTCTCGACTGGGACGGTCCCGAACCCAGCGTCGGAGCGGTGCTCGGTGCGGTCGTGTGGACCAAGCAGGTGTGGTTGGCCACGATCGAAGGCCGCGATTTCCCGGACCGCTCGGCCACCCGACCCGAGACCACCACGGCCGCGCAGTTGTCCCGGCATCACGACGACATCGCAAAGCGCTGGACGACAATGGTTTCCGAGTACGCCGCCGACGGCCGGATGGGGGACACCGTCATCGACGCGCTGTGCGATCCGCCCGAGTCGTTTCAGTTGTACGGCATCGTCGCCCACGTTCTGCAGTATGCGGCGCACCGGCGCGGGCTGGCCCGAACGATGCTGGCCCGCCACGGTGTCGATACTCACCGCGGCGATCCGTTGGAATGGATGAGGGGCAACTGATTTGGCGACGGTCTACTACACGGCGTCCAGCTTGGACGGTTTCATCGTTGACGAGCACGACAGCCTGGACTGGCTGACATCACGCGACATCGACCGGAACGGACCGTTCCATTACGACGAGTTCATCGCCACGATCGGCGCCGTGGTGATGGGTTCGGCGACCTACGAATGGATCGTGCGCAACGAGCCCGGTGACTGGATGTACGAGCAGCCGTCGTGGGTGCTGACGCGGCGTCCGCACATCGTCGAGCGCGGGCACGACGTGCATACGTTCGCCGGCGACGTCGCCGATCTCCATCCGGAGTTGCTCGCCGCCGCGGCGGACAAGAACGTGTGGGTGGTCGGTGGAGGCGATGCCGCCCGACAGTTCGTCGAGGCGGGACTCATCGACGAGATGATCGTCAGCTACGCGCCGTGCTCGCTCGGTGCGGGTTCACCGGTGCTGCCGGTCCGCTCGGAGTGGCAACTCGTCGAGGCGGCGGTGAACCGGGACTTCGTCTGCGCGCGGTGGCGCTGCGCTCAGTTGCGGTCGGGCACACCGTAGCGGCAAATGAAATCCCTTGACCTGATCAGGAATTCGACCTGCGCGGCGACGTCGTGGAGCGGGCCGACCGAGCGCGTCGAGCGGCACAGCACCACCGCGCCCTCGAGTGCCGCGATGCAGGTGATCGCAAGGGAGGCCGCGTCGGATTCGTCGAAACCGTCGGAGACGAACGCGCGGGTGAGCGCGTCGCGCCAGTGGCCGAAGATGCTGCCCGCCACGGTGGTCAGCTGCGGTTCCTCGGCGGCCGACCCGATCGCCGCCGCCACCACCGGGCAGCCGGCCGCGAAGTCGCTTTCGACGAGCAGTTCTTCCCAGAACGTCACGAAGTTGCGGACCAGATGCATCCCGCCCTTGGCTGCCGCGTCGTCGATCTCCTTGGTGATCGCGTCACCGGCATAGCACAGCGCCTCGCGCAGGATCTGGTTGCGGCCCCCGGGGAAGTGGTAGTACACCGACCCGCGTGGCGCGCCGCTGCGGGCGAGTACTTCGTCGATCGTGACGCCTGCCGCGCCGCGCTCCCGCAGCACTTCGGCGGCGGCGACCAACATCTTGGTGCGCGTCGAACCGCGTTTGTTCACGGTTTTGGTCACGACGGAAGACAGGTCAACCTCCAATGGCGCGGTCAAGCTGCGGGCGTGCGACGCAGGTGCGCCGGGCGCCAACCGAGCGTACGGGGGCTGAGTCGAAAGATCCGACGATCGTGCACGCGATGGGTGAACCGGTATCCGGCGACGTTGACTTCAATGACCCACATCGGGTGCCTCCCTGCTATGACGTCGAGCATAAAACCCGCAACACACAGGAGCAACTAATGTATTCCACATCACAACACGCACCTTGATAGGCCCAGCTAGATACCCGTACCGGTGTCGGTCGCCCGCGCGGAGTCGCGACCGTCGATTATGTGCAAGACCATAATTTGGACCGGCACGGTGACCTGAGCTGAAGTGCAGGTCGCGGCTGGATCGGACGGCTACGCTCGGCCCCACGCGAACGAAAGGCGCTCGTCATGGGCCACTACAGAAGCAATGTGCGGGATCTCGTATTCAATCTCTTCGAGGTACTGGGTCTCGACAAAGCGCTCGCGACCGGCGAGTTCGGCGAACTCGACGGCGATTCGGTGCGGCAGATGCTCGACGAAGCGGCCCGGCAGGCCGAGGGGCCGCTCGCCGAGTCGTTCGCCGAATCCGACCGACACCCGCCCACGTTCGATACGGCCACCCATGAGGTGACCCTGCCCGAGCCGTTCAAGAAGTCGTTTCGGGCCTGGCAGCAAGGCGAATGGTTCCGCGTCGGGATGGCCGAGGACATCGGCGGCGTGGCGGCGCCGGCCGCCGTGGAGTGGGCGATCAACGAGTTCGTCCTCGGCGGCAATCCGGCGGTCTTCATCTATCAGGCCGGATCGAAGATGGCCGACATCCTTTACGGCATCGGCAACGAACTACAGCGACACTGGGCCGCGCTGATGGTGGAACGCGACTGGTGCGCGACGATGGTCCTGACCGAACCCGACGCCGGTTCCGACGTGGGAGCCGGCCGCACCAAGGCCGTCCAACAGTCCGACGGCACATGGCATCTCGACGGCGTGAAGAGGTTCATCACCAACGGCGACGCCGGCGACCTGTTCGAGAACATCGTGCATCTCGTGCTGGCCCGCCCCGAGGGCGCGGGACCGGGCACCAAGGGCCTGAGCCTGTTCATCGTGCCGAAGTTCCACTTCGACCCCGAGACCGGCGAGCTCGGCGAGCGCAACGGCGTCTTCGTCACCAACGTCGAGCACAAGATGGGGCTGAAGGTGTCGGCGACGTGCGAGCTGACCTTCGGTCAACACGGTGTGCCCGCCGTCGGATGGCTGGTCAACGACTCCCACAACGGCATCGCCCAGATGTTCAAGGTCATCGAGTACGCCCGGATGATGGTGGGCACCAAGGCGATTGCCACGTTGTCGACGGGTTATCTCAACGCGCTGGACTACGCCAAGACCCGTGTGCAGGGCGCGGACATGACCCAGATGACCGACAAGACCGCGCCGCGGGTGACCATCCTGCACCACCCGGATGTGCGCCGCGCGCTACTGACGCAGAAGTCCTATGCCGAGGGCCTGCGGGCGCTCTACCTCTACACCGCGGCCCACCAGGACCCCGCCGTCGCGCAGATCGTCTCCGGGGCCGACGCCGAGATGGCCGGGCGCATCAACGATCTGCTGCTGCCGATCGTCAAGGGTGTGGGATCGGAACGGGCATACCAGTGCCTGACCGAATCCCTACAGACGTTCGGCGGTTCGGGCTTCCTGCAGGACTATCCGATCGAGCAGTACATCCGCGACGCCAAGATCGACTCCCTCTACGAGGGCACCACCGCGATCCAGGCGCAGGACTTCTTCTTCCGCAAGATCGCCCGTGACCAGGGTGCGGCGCTGGCGCATCTGGCCGGTCAGATCCAGGAGTTCGTCCGCAGTGACATCGCGCGTGCAGAACTCGCCGGCGGGCGCGCCCGGCTGGCCTCCGCGCTGCAGGACGTGCAGGCAATGGTCGCGGCCATGACGGGATACCTGGTCTCGGCGCAGGAGAACCCGCGCGAGTTGTACCGCATCGGCCTGGGATCGGTGCCGTTCCTGCTCGCCGTCGGCGACCTGGTGATCGGCTGGTTGTTGTTGCACCAGGCCGAGATCGCGCTCGCGGCCCTCGACGGCGACGTCTCCGACAGCGACCGGGCGTTCTACACCGGCAAGGTCGCGGCGGCGAACTTCTTCGCCGAGCACATGTTGCCGCTGTTGACCGCTGCGCGAGGGATCATCGAGACCATCGGTCTGGACGCCATGGATGTGCCGGAAGACGCGTTCTAGTCCTCGGGGGTGTAGCCGAACGGCAGCAGCACGCTCTTGTGCTCGACGTAGGCCTCGATGCCCTCGGGGCCGTTCTCGCGGCCGATGCCGGAGTTCTTGTAACCGCCGAACGGAGCACCGGGATCGAACGCGTACATGTTGACCGCGTACGTGCCGGTGCGGATCTTCGATGCGACCTCGAGCGCCTTCTTGTTGTCGGTGGTCCACACCGAGCCCGCCAGCCCGTACACCGAATCGTTGGCGATACGGATCGCGTCCTCTTCGGTCTCATACGGAATGACCGCCAGCACGGGTCCGAAGATCTCCTCCTGGGCGATCGTCATCGAGTTGTCGACGTCGGCGAAGACGGTCGGCTCAACGAACCAGCCGTTGTCCAGACCCTCGGGCCGTCCGCCGCCGGTGACGAGGCGGGCGCCCTCTTCCACACCCTTCTTGATGTAGGACTCGACGCGGTCGCGCTGTTTCTCGGAGATCAGCGGGCCGATCGCCGCGTTGGGATCGTCGGGCAGGCCGACCGGCATGGCGCCGATGAAGTTGGCGACCTTCTCGACGACCTCCTCGTAGCGGGACCGGGGCGCGAGGATGCGCGTCTGCGCGACGCAGGCCTGCCCGCTGTTCATCACACCCGAGAACCCGAGCATCGGCAGGGTCGAGTCCAGATCGGCGTCCTCGAGGATGATCGCGGCGGACTTACCGCCCAGCTCGAGCGTGCACGGCTTGAGCTTCTCGGCGGCGATCTTGGCGATCTCCTTGCCGACCGCGGAGCTGCCGGTGAACGTGTACTTGTCGATCTGGTCGCTGGCGGTCAGCGCGCGACCGGTCTCGGGGCCGCCCGGGACGATCGACAGCACCCCTTCGGGCAGGCCGGCCTCGGCGAACATCTCGGCCATCGCGAACACCGACAGCGGTGTCTCGGCGGCGGGCTTGAGCACCACGGTGCAGCCGGCCAGCAGCGCCGGACCGAGCTTGTTGGCGGCCAGGAAGAACGGCACGTTCCACGCGGTGACGGCACCGACCACGCCGATCGGTTCCCGCACGACCATCGTCTGGCCGTAGATGCCGTCGCGGATCTCCTTCCAGGAGAACTTGTCGGCCGCACCCGCGTAGTACTGGAACGACGACATCGCCGCGCCGTACTGCATCATGTCGACGATGGTCTGCGGCTGACCGGTCTCGGCGGCCAGCAGGAACTTCAGCTCGTCGCCGCGCTCCTCCATCAGCTTCACCGCCGCCGCCAGCACCGCGGCACGCTCCTGCGGCGACTTGTGCGGCCAGGGACCCTCGTCGAACGCCTTGCGGGCGGCGGCGCAGGCCGCGTCGACGTCGGCGGCCGACGCCAGCGGCACCTTGCCCACCAGTTCACCGGTCGCCGGGGAGTGCACCTCGATCACATCGGAGGTGGCCGGTTCGACCCACTTACCGCCGATGAACAGCTTGTCCCATTGGGTCTTGAACGCGGTGCTCTGTGTCATGGCCGTCACATTACCTATCCCGGCGCAAAACGAGAACCTGTTGCAGTCGGGGGGCTCAGCACCAGCACCAGATTGCTGACCAGGAACTCCCGCAGCACCGGTACCCGGGTCAGCGGCCAGGCCCATCGCGGGTGGTAGCGGGGAAAAGCGGCGACGAGCGCGCCGGTGCTTTCCGCCCAGTCGAGCCCGTCGGCGGCCGACACCGCGAACAGTGACGAGCCGTAGTTGTTCTTCGGCCGATGGCCGTGCCTGCGGGTATACCGTCGCGCGGCGCGAGCGCCGCCGAGGTAATGCCACAACCCGGTCTCGTGCCCGCCGAACGGGCCCAGCCACACCGTGTAGGACAGCACCACCAACCCGCCGGGCCTGGTCACCCGCAGCATCTCGGCGCCCATCCGCCACGGGTGCCGCACATGCTCGGCGACGTTCGACGACAGGCAGATGTCGACGCTGTCGTCGGCGAACGGCAATGCCATCCCCGAGGCCCGCACAGAGGTGGCCGCGGTCGCCGTTCCGGGCGCGGCATGCATCTCGGCCGGATCCGGCTCGACGCCGATATAGCGAAAACCCCTGTCCGAAAAGGCTTCCGCGAAATAGCCCGGGCCACCGCCGACGTCGAGCACGATCCGACCGGCCGGCGTCGATCCGTCCGCATCGAGCCACAGATCGGCGACCATCTCGGCGGTGTCCTCGCCGAGCGCGCCGTAGAACCGTGCGGGGTCGGGTTGCTCGAAGCGGAACTCCGCGAGCAGGCGCAGCGACCGGGACAGCGTCGCCCGCTCGGCGAAGCGGTCCGGAACTGGCATGGAACCGAAGACTACGCAGCGACGCGATCGGACTACGCTGTTGGCGATGTCTGACCGTCCGCTTCGATCGGTGCTGCTGCTGTGCTGGCGCGACACCGGCCACCCTCAGGGTGGCGGGAGCGAGGCCTACCTGCAGCGCATCGGCGCGCAGTTGGCCGCTTCAGGTGTCGAGGTCACGCTGCGCACCGCGCGCTACCCGGGCGCCGCGCGTCGCGAGGTCGTCGACGGGGTCCGGATCAGTCGCGGCGGTGGGCGCCACACGGTCTACATCTGGGCGGGGCTGGCGATGGTGTTGGCGCGCATCGGGCTCGGACCGCTGCGCCGTGTGCGGCCCGACGTGGTGATCGACACCCAGAACGGCATCCCGTTCATGGCGCGACTGGCCTACGGTCGGCGCGTCGCCGTACTCGTGCACCACTGCCACCGCGAGCAGTGGCCGGTGGCCGGGCCGGTGAAGGGCCGAATCGGCTGGTTCGTCGAATCGAGGCTCTCGCCGCGCGCGCACCGGCGCAACCAGTACGTCACGGTGTCGCTGCCGTCGTCGCGCGACCTGGCCGCGCTGGGGGTGCGGCACGGACAGATCGCGGTGGTGCGCAACGGGCTCGACGAGGCGCCGGCCTCGACGTTGTCCGCGCGGCGCGCGCCGGCCCCGCGGGTCGTGGTGCTGTCACGTCTGGTGCCGCACAAGCAGATCGAGGACGCGCTCGAGGCTGTCGCCGCGCTGCGGGCGCGCTTCCCGGGGCTGACGCTCGACGTCGTGGGTGGCGGCTGGTGGGAGCAGCGCCTTGTCGAACATGCCGCGCTGCTCGGCATCTCCGATGCGGTGACGTTTCACGGCCACATCGACGACCAGGCGAAACACCGTGTGCTGCAAGAGGCCTGGGTGCATGTGCTGCCATCACGCAAAGAGGGCTGGGCGCTGGCGGTGATCGAGGCCGGTCAGCATTCGGTGCCCACGATCGGCTACCGGTCGTCCGGTGGGCTGACCGATTCCATCGTCGACGGTGTGACCGGCGTGTTGGTCGACGACTTCGACGGCCTGGTCGACGGTTTGGCAGAACTGCTGTCCGATCACGTGTTGCGCGAGCAACTCGGAGCCAAGGCACACGTTCGCTGCGGTGAGTTCTCCTGGCAGCAGAGCGCCGAGGCGATGCGCACCGTGCTGGAATCGGTGCACCGCGGCCAGTACGTCAGCGGCGTCGTCTAGCCATCGTCGCGAACAGCGACAGGCCCGCGCCGGCGAGAAGCATCGCCAGCCACGCCAGATGAGCGGCCACCACGACGGCCCGGCCGTCGGCCGGCGGCGATGATCCACCGACGCGATACAGCGTGAGGTCCTCATCGGTGTAGGCCACGGGCAAGGGCAAACGCTCTGTCGGACCGCCGGTTTCGACGCCGCTGGATTCAACCACGACCCATCCGACGCCCGCGTCGGCGAGCAGTTGACGGTCGGCGCTCTCGACGAGAATCTCCTGCACGTCGCGCGCACGCTGACCTTCCCCGTACACGGTCCGCTCGCCGATCTGCAGATCGCCGGTGGTCAACACGTCGGCGCGCACCCACCGGGGCAGCGGATCGAGCACCGGAGCCTCGCCCGCCCACTCGAAACGGCGCATGCTGCCCATCGGCATCACCGCGACCGTGCGCGGGTCGGCGTTGATGATCGCGGCCATCTTCGCCCATCCCGGCGGGTACTGCACGGCCGCGACCCGGCCGCCGACCCCCCACGCCAGGTCCGGCAGCGTCGCGATCAGCACGACGCAGCACAGCGCCGCGGTCGCCGCCGCCGGCAACCAGCGTCGCGCGAAGACCACCGCCGCCGCCCCGGCCACCGCATAGCCGGGCATCGCCAACGCCACCCACTTCTGCCCATCGCGGACCACCCCCAGGCCGGGCAGGGCGCGAACCGCCGCCTCGAGCAGGATGAGCCCGGGGCCGGTGGCCATTAGCGCGGGCACCACGACCGCAGCCCCGGCCAGGACCATCAGCGGAACGGCCGCCGGTCGACGCAGTACGACCGGTAAGCCGAGGGCGACCACACCGAGCAACACCGCGGTGCCAACGATCGCGAAAAGCGTTGTGCGCGAGGGTGGTACCGCGTCGGCGTTCCAGATGCCGCCCAACCCGGCCAGGCTGAACAGCGTTGCCAGGCCCGGCTCGGCGCGCGCGGCGAACGCGACGACGCCGTCGGCCTGCGACGACTCCAATGACTGCGACACCGTCGCCGCGACCAGCCACGGCAGCGCCGCCACGACCGTCATCGCCGTCGCCAGGCCCGCACACCGCCACCGCGCCCACCCGTCGCCGGGCACGAAAACACCCGCGAGCGCGACGGTCGCCGCCAGCATCAGCCCGGTGGGCGTCAGCCCGGCCAGCGCCATCCAGAACGCCAACGCCCACACCGGAGCCCACCGCGCCGACTCCCGCATCTGCAGGACGGCCGCGGCGACCCACGGCAGGCACCCGTAGCCGACGAGCAGGCTCCAGTGCCCCTGCAGTAGCCGCTCGGCGACATACGGGTTCCACACCGCAACCGTCGCCGCCACGCACTGACCGGCGAGCCCCGACTCGGGAATCAGCGCGGCGGCCAACCGCGCCGCACCCCAGCCGGCCAGCCACAGGCCCGCGACCAGCAACGCCTTGGCCACCACCCCGCCGTCGACCACCGACGACACGACGGCCATGAAGAAGTCCTGCGGAAGGGCCCGCGGTGCGGCCTCGGACAATCCGAGCGCGGCGTCGGACAGATACGAGCGCGGTGTGGACACCGCGTCACGCAACAGCAGATACCCGGGTGCGAGCAGCGGCGCCGTCACCACCAGGGCGAGCACCAATGCGTAGGCCGGTCCGACGACCGACCGCCCGATCAGACCGGTCTGTCCGGGGGCAGGTCGGTCGGTCGAGATGTCGGGATCTTCTCGGTCTTGGCTTCGGCGCCCGGGACCTTGATCCCCTGGGTGTCGAAGAATCCGTGGTCGGCCTCGTCGAGACCGGGGTCGATCAGCGCGGACTCCGCGCGCAGGCTGAACGAGCCGAGCAGCGCGCCGCCGACCAGCAGCACCAGCCCCATCGCGGTGAAGGTGATCGGCAGGATGCGGCCCCACAGCGCCACCCGGTCCCGCTCGTCGCCGGCGCTGGCGACCTGGGACTCGACGGTCTCCTCGTTGAACGTCACCTTGAAGTCGACGAACGTGACCTCGGGCTTGAGCGGCTCGCGGGCGTAGTAGTGGTAACCGTGCTCGTCCTTCTTGACGATCGTCCCCGATACCGGGTCGACCCAGAAGGTGCGCTGCGCGGCGTAGTACCGCGACATCGTGATCGGCTCGTCGGGCTCACCGGGCACACCCCACATCGCCGCGCGGGCGGTGACCTCGCTGTCGGCGTCGTCCTCGTAGAGCGACGCGTACTTCACCGGCTCCACGAGCTTGCCGTCGGAGTCGTAGCCGACGTTCTGGGTGAACCGGTAGGTGGTCAACCCGTTGACGTCTTCTTCGCCGTCGTAGTTGGCGTCGAACGCCTTCTGCGCGATCGGATCGAAGACGGAGTAGGTCTTCTTCTCGGTGTCGAAGGGGAACCGGAAGGCCAGGCCCTCGTGTGGCAGGGCGATGTTGGTCGGCGGCTTGTCGTCCTCCATGGCGCGCGGTTTCTGCACCGCGCCGCCCGGATTGCTCTCGCTGGACACCGCTTCGGCGGTGCTGCGGTTGACGGTCACGGTGTCGACCAGCGCCAACAGCAGGCCCGCGTCCTGCTGTTTGTCGGTGCGACGCAGCGTGGAGCCCACCTGCATCGTCACCACGTCGGCGTTCGACGGCGACTCCACCGTGAGCTGCTCCTGTTGGACCATCGGCACGTCCCGGTCGACGACGAACCGCTCGGCGTTCAGCGACGCGGGGTCGAAGGCCGTACCGCTGCCGTCGCTGATCAGCGTGGCATCGAGGTCCAGCGGGATCTTGGCGATCTTGCTGTGGGTGTAGGTGGACAGCAACAGCGCGGCGATCAACAGGGCAGCACCCAGCCCCAAGATCCCGCAAGCCGCAATCCGCAGCGCCACTGCGCGGTTCAAACCGTGCCTCCTTCAACTGCGGTATGCCCGCAGAAACCCGTTTGACCCTAACAGCACAATTTAAGGTCGTCGTCGGTCCAGAGGCATCCGCCGACCCGTGGTCACCGTGGTCGGCTCCACCGGGCACACTGATTCAGTGGCAGTTTTGGTGGCCGGCGAGACTCGCGACGAGCAGGTGGGCGGAACCCGCGGATTCCTGCCTGCGGTGGAGGGCATGCGCGCCTGCGCCGCGGTCGGCGTCGTCGTCACCCACGTCGCGTTCCAGACCGGCCACACCGGCGGGGTCAGCGGACGGCTGTTCGGCAGGTTCGATCTCGCGGTGGCCCTGTTCTTCGCTCTCTCGGGTTTCCTGTTGTGGCGTGGGCACGCCTCGGCGGCGCGCGGGCTGCGGCCGATCCCGCCGACCGGCCACTACCTGCGCTCACGGATCGTGCGCATCATGCCCGGATACCTCGTCGCGGTCGTGGTGATCCTGTCGCTGCTGCCCGAGGCCAAAGCGGACCTGACCGTGTGGTTGGCCAATCTCACCCTGACCCAGATCTATGTGCCGCTGACGCTCACCGCGGGCCTGACCCAGATGTGGAGCCTGTCGGTCGAGGTCGCGTTCTACATGGCGCTGCCGCTGCTGGCGTTGCTGGTGCGACGCGTCCCGGTGCGGGCCCGCATTCCCGTCATCGCCGCCGCGGGACTGGCCAGCCTCGGGTGGGCGGTGCTGCCGATCGCCACATCGGCCGGCGTCAACCACCTGAACTGGCCGCCCGCCTTCTTCTCCTGGTTCGCCGCGGGCATGCTGCTCGCCGAGTTGACCGTCACACCCGTCGGATGGCCGCACCGACTGGCCCGGCGGCGGGTCCTGATGGCGGTCATCGCGGTCGCGGCCTTTTTGGTCGCCGCCTCGCCGGTCGCCGGCCCCGAGGGCCTCACGCCGGGCACCGTCAGCCAGTTCGTCGTCAAGATCGCGATGGGCGCCGTGGTCGCGGGTGCACTGCTCGCCCCGCTGGTTCTCGACCGCCCCGACACCCCGCATCGGCTGCTGGGCAGCACGACGATGGTGACGTTGGGACGATGGTCCTACGGACTGTTCATCTGGCACCTCGCCGCGCTGGCGATGGTGTTTCCGGTCATCGGCGAGTTCGCGTTCAACGGGCACATGCCGGTGGTGCTGGTTCTGACGGTCGTGTTCGGATTTGCGATCGCCGCGGTCAGCTACGCGCTGGTGGAGTCGCCGTGCCGAACGGCGTTGCGGCGCTGGGAGTATCGCCACACCCGGCCGGTGCCGCCATTGGACTCGTCGGTCAGCAGCGTGCCTGAGCCCGTCGCGAGATGACCTCGTCGCGCAGCGCCGAACGGCGCGCTTTGCCGGCGTCGTCGCGCAACGGCGCCTCGGTGAATTCGACCGTGCGCGGCACCTTGTGGCGCTCGAGCCGCTCGGACAGGAACGCGACGACGCCCGCCTCGTCGAGACCGTCGGCCTGCACGAGCGCATACGGCACCTGGCCGAGGTCGTCGTCGGGGACGCCGACCACCAGACACGAGAGCACCGCGGGATGCTCGGACAGCGCGGACTCGATCTCGGCGGGATAGACGTTTTTGCCGCCGACGGTGAACATGTCCACCCGGCGGTCGTTGAGGTAGAGGAAGCCGTCGTCATCGAAGTAGCCGAGATCGCCCAGCGAGTCCCAGCCGTCGCGGGACTTCGCCGTCGCGCCGACGTAGCGGTAGGTGGGGGCGCTGCCCGGCGACGGCCGCATGTAGATCTCGCCGACCACCCCGGGCGGGCACTCGTTGCCGTCGTCGTCGAGCACCTTCATCTCCCCGGTGACCACGACACCCACCGAGCCCGGGTGGGCCAACCACTGGCTACCCGAGATGAACGTCAATGCCTGTAATTCCGTGCCGCCGTAGAGTTCCCACAAGGTGTCCGGCTGCAGTATCTCGATCCAGGCTCGCTTGACCGCGGGTGGACACGGTGCGCCGACATGCCAGAACCGCCGGATCGACGACAGGTCGTAGGCATCGGGGTCGGCCCGGTACACGGGCAGCAGGCGCTGCATGATCGTGGGCACCGTCGTCAGCCACGTCACCCGGTGCTCGGTCACCAGGCGCAGGAACTCGTGCGGTTCGAATCGCGGCATCAACACCAGGTGATGGCCCTGCACGAGTCCGATCGCGAACGTGGTGAAGCCGGTGTTGTGGCTCATCGGCACCGAGATCAGGTTGACGTCACCCTCCTGCGCCCCAAGCGGATAACCCACCAGCGGGGGGAAGCGGCTGTCGTTGCCGGCCTCGATCAGTTTGGGCCTGCCGGTGCTGCCGCCCGATGCCATCGCCTTGAACACCGGCGACACCTTTTCGGGCAGCGGTGCGTCCGACAATCCCCGATCCGGCGCGTAACCCGCTGGCACAGTTGCTATTCGGCCGGTGGGGTCGGCGCGGCCGACCACCAGGGCGCGGGGCCTCAGTTCGAGCAGCCCGCTCAGTTCGGCGTCGGGCAGCCGCGGTGAGAGCGGCTGCGGGACTGCACCCAGCTTCCAGATCGCCAGCATCGCCTGCACCCACTCGATGGAGTTCGGTAACACCACCGAGACGTAATCACCTTCTCCCACACCGAGTTCGGCGTAGGCACGGGCCAGCCGATTGGTCGACGCATCGAGCTCACCACGGGTGAGGGTGAGTCCGTCGCAGGTGACCGCGGGCGCGTCCGGTTCAGCCGCTGCCAGCCGCGACACCTGCGTGCTGATCGGCGGGGTCGGCTCCGGCATGTCAGTAACCGCCGCGCGTCTCGAAGATCCGGCGCGGGTTGTCGACGAGCATCGTCGTGAGCTGCTCGTCGGTGACCCCCCGCTGCTTGAGGGCCGGGATCACGTCGTTGTGGATGTGCAGGTAGTGCCAGTTGGGCATGGTCTGCTCGGCCAGCCCTTCCGGCAACCAGTCCATGTAGCAGGACGCGTCGTGCGACAGCACCATCTTGTCGGCGTGGCCGCGCTCGCACATCCGCGCCACCGTGTCCACCCGCTCCTCGAAGCCGAGGAACACGTCCACGCCGAACCGGTCCATCCCGATGTAGGACCCGGCGTCGATCAGCTGTTCCAGGTAGTCCAGATCGGTGCTGTCACCGGAATGCCCGATGACGACGCGCGAGAGGTCCACCCCCTCCTCGCTGAACACCCGCTGCTGATCCAGGCCTCGCTTGGTCGCGGCGTGGGTGTGCGTCGAGATCGGAACGCCGGTTTCCCGGTGCGCCTGGGCCACCGCGCGCAAAACCCGCTCGACGCCCGGTGTCAGGCCGGGCTCGTCGGTCGCGCATTTGAGGATCGCCGCCTTGACGCCGGTGCCGGCGATACCGGTGGTGATGTCGCGGACGAACATGTCGACCATCGGCTCGCCGAGCGGCGTTTCCGGCCCGCTGAAGTGGAAGAACATCGGGACGTCGTTGTAGGTGTAGACGCCGGTCGCCACGATGATGTTGATGCCGGTCTGCGCGGCGATACGCTCGATGCGCGGAACGTAGCGCCCCATGCCGATCACCGTGAGATCGACGATGCTGTCGACTCCGCGCGATTTGAGCTCGTTGAGGCGGACGACGGCGTCGGCTTCCCGTTGGGCCTCGTCGCCCCAGACCTCCGGATAGTTGGTGGTGATGTCGAGGGACTGGATGAAGACGTGTTCGTGCATGAGCGTGACACCCAGGTCTGCGGTGTCGATCGGTCCGCGGGCGGTGTTCAGTTCCGGCACGCGGCCGATGCTACGAGATAGCGGCCGATCAATCGGGTACTTGAAACTCGATTCATAGCGAAAGGCCAGAACCGTATGGCGGCATCGTCCAGCGTCCGCGCCGCGCCGTCTGCGTGGGCGCCGCTGCGGTCGCCGATGTACCGGGCGTTGTGGATCGCGCAGCTCGTGTCGAACCTCGGGACCTGGATGCAGACGGTCGGGGCGCAGTGGATGCTGGTCGCCGATCCCGGCGCCGCGGTGCTGGTGCCCTTGGTGCAGACCGCGACGACGCTGCCGGTGATGCTGTTGGCGCTACCCTCCGGCGTGGTCGCCGATCTGATCGACCGGCGGCGCCTGCTGATCGCCACACAGTCGGCGATGGCGGCCGGTGTCTCGGTCCTGGCGATCTTGACCGGGGTCGGATTGACGACGCCAGCGGTGCTGCTGATCCTGCTGTTCCTGATCGGCTGCGGGCAGGCGTTGACGGCCCCGGCGTGGCAGGCCATCCAGCCCGAACTCGTTCCGCGCGACCAGATTCCCGCTGCGGCGGCGCTGACCAGCCTGGCCATGAACACCGCGAGGGCGATCGGGCCCGCGATCGCGGGTGTGCTGGTGTCGCTGTCGGGGCCGACGATGGTGTTCGCGCTGAACGCGGTCTCGTTCGTCGGCATCGTGGTGGTGTTGTTCACCTGGCGCCGGCCGACGGAGGAACGGCTGCTGCCGACCGAACGGCCGTTGTCGGCGTTGACCGCGGGCGGGCGCTACATCCGCAGCTCACCGGTGGTGCGGCGCATCCTGCTGCGGGCGCTGCTGTTCATCGCTCCCGGCAGTGCGCTGTGGGGGTTGCTCGCGGTCATCGCCGATCGACAACTGCACCTGTCGTCAGCGGGCTACGGCGTGCTGCTGGGTGCGCTCGGTGTCGGCGCGGTGTGCGGCGCGACCGTGCTGTCCCGGCTGCAGATCCGGTTCGGGCGCAACGCACTGTTGACCGTGGGCGCGGTCGGCTTTGCGCTCGCCACCGCGGTGTTGGCCCTCGTCCCGGTGCTCACGGTGGTCATCGTCGCGATGATCGTCGGCGGACTGTCGTGGTTGCTCACCTTGTCGACGCTGAATGCGTCGATGCAGCTGAGCCTTCCGGCCTGGGTGCGGGCGCGCGGCCTGTCGGTCTACCAGCTGGTGTTCATGGGCGGGCAGGCCATCGGCTCACTGGTCTGGGGTCTGGTGGCCGGCGCGACCAACAGCGTGACGGCGCTGCTGATCGCGGCCGGGCTGCTCGCCGCCTGTGCGGTGTCGCTGCTGTGGTGGCCGCTGCACCCGGGCACCGGCAACCTCGACGTCGAACCGTCGGGGCACTGGCCGGAGCCGGCGCTGGTGTTCGAACCCGCTCCGCCCGACGGCCCGGTCGTCGTGCTCAAGACCTACCGGGTCGCATCGGAGAACGAAGCGGCGTTCGTCGCGGCGATGGATCGGGTGAAGCGGTCGCGCCAGCGCACCGGGGCCGTGCAGTGGCGGTTGTTCCGCAGCGGCGAATTCCCCAACACGTTCGTCGAGGCGTTCGTCGTGCGGTCGTGGTACGAGCATCTGCATCAGCACGTCGTCCGGCAGACGAACCAGGACCTGATCGCCGAGCGGGAGGTCGACAAGTACGTCATCGGCGAACCCAAGCTCGAGCATCTGATCGCGGTCAGCTGAGACGTTTCTCCGGCCGCACGGTCGATGCCGCGACCGCGGCCACCGAGATCAACGCCAGCAGCTGCACACCCCACGAATGCCCGACGTAGCCGTCGACCGAGCGCCACGGGTTTTGGCTCAGCACCGCACCGGCCAGGATCAACCCGCCAGCCGCGGTGCCGACCGTCACTGCCTCGCAGAGCTTTTCGCGATTACGCAGCAGCCAACGGACACCGACCACCAGCCCGACCACCGCGACGCCCGCGACTCCCGAGATCGCCGCACCGACAGCCAGCGTCGCGGCGCCGACGGCGACGGGGTGCGGTTGCCACACCGGCACCGGATCGGCCGGCGCCGGGCGCCTGCGCATCGGCAGAAAAGCGAGGAGCGCGAGCACCGGCAGCAGGGCCAACCCGCCGATCAGGCCGACACGGTAGGGCATGTTCGTCGGGAAGCTCAGCGTGACCGGGCCCGCAGTGCCAGGCGGCAGCACCCAGCCCTGCTGCCAACCGTTCACGGTGATCGGCGTCAGCCGTGACCCGGCGCTGTCGTGGGCGACCCAGCCGGGGTTGACGCTTTCGGGTACCACGAGCACCCGGGACGCCGACGACGGTGCGACCGTCACCTCGCGACGGTCTGCGCTCCACTGTCCGATTTGCACGGGAACGGTTGGCGCCGGGCGTATTTCACCGGCCCGTGGCCCGGCGAGTTGGGCTCCGTCGACGATGAATGCGGCACCGGGGCTGATCACCAACTCCTGTTGGCCCTCGGGCAGCAGGATCGGCTCGGCCCGACATGGGCGTGCGGCCACGGGCTCGCCGTCGAGCAGTGCGCCGACGGTGGTGGTGAGCGAGGTCTGCACGAACTCGCCGGCGACACCGATGACCGGTCCCTTTCCGCAGGGCATGTCGATGGTGCGGTTCCGGTTGACCGCGGCATCGGCGGCCGCGATCGGGTCGCCGCGGGTGTCGAGAGCCGTCACCTCGGCCAGGCCGGGCGGTTTGAGTTGGTCGAAGCCGAGCGCCGTGCGGTCGATGATGTCGTCCCAGTCGAGAATCGAAACCGTCACCGTGTCGGTGACTCTGGGTTTGAGATCCAGCGTCTGCGCACCCGCATCGCCGGCCACGGGCCGAATCTGCGGACCGTCACCGAGATCGACGGCCAGCAGCGTCGGGCGTGCCGGCAGCTCAGACGAACTCGGCGTCACCCGCAGTCCGGCGACCTCGCTCCGCCTCGGCAGTTTCAGTGTCAGGGTCGGCGGAGTTCCCTGCTGCACGACCCGCTGTGGGGCTGTCCACGCGGTGTCTGGGTCACCGTCTGCGGCGGCGTAGGCCGAGCCGAGCACGTCGATCGGATCGGCCTCGCCCACTGCGCGAGTGGTGCCGGGCGCGCTGATCAGGTCGGCCAGCTGGGGGCCCTGGCGGGCGCGCACCCACACGGTCGGCGTCACCGCGATCGGTGTCGGAACCGTCAGTGTCCGGCTGAGGTTCACCGGCTCCTCGGCCGAGAGCGCCATCAACGCCGCGCACCGGTAGCCGGTCGGGCTCTGCGCGCAACCGGATCGTCCCAGCAACTCCGAACCCAGGTCCCATTGCGCCACAACCGAATCCGGAGGGGGACCGGGAACGGCCACGGTGTGGCGCAGGCTGACGGGGTGGGCGAAGCCGTTCGCGTCGTACTGGGTGACCGCGAGGTCGGTGATCCCGAACTGCACGCCGGGGGAGCCGTCGTCGGTGGCCACCGCGGTGAGCCGCACCCACGGTGACTCGCCGTAGGGCAGTGCGGCGGTGAGCGGCTTGCCTGCCTCGTCGAACCGAAGGGTGCTGGTGCCGTTGACCGTCGAGATCTCGATGCGGCGGATCTGTGCGCCGACGGCGGTGGCGCTGGGCGTGACCGTGATGGTCGCGTTGGTGACGGGGTGGTCGAAGTCCACCTGCATCCACTGGCCGATCGCCGACTGCAGCGAGTTGGACACCCAACTGGTCGACGGGTCGGCATCGACCGCCGCGGCCGGACCGGCCGCCGGGGCGACGTTGGGGAGCGCGGTGGAATCGGCCGCCGAACTCGACACCGACACCCGGCCGCCATTCCACTGCCCGTAGACGAGATCGGTTCCGGGAGAGGGGTAGTCGATGACCCGGTTGTGGGTGTGCCGTGGATCGTCGGGGGTGCGGATCGCCGACGAGTGGTCGTCGACGCGGCCGTAGTCGGTTTCGCGCGCGAGTGGGGTGTCGGTGACGGTGACCAGCGGTGCCGGCACGCCCGCGCGCTCGGCGTCGGCGGTCAGGAGCATGGGGCCCAGCGGCGGGTGCTCGAGGAGTCGGCGCCGCTCGTCGAGCCGCAGCAGCGCCTCGGGTGCGCCATCGACGCGCGCCATGCGGTCGGTGTCGACGAGGTACGGCGTCACCGGGGTTTCGGCGTGTACCCGGTAGATCTCGACGGCGGGGTAGCGCGGCCGCAGACCGCTGTCGGAGACGAACCCGGCCAGGGTGCCCGCGCCGACCGGATCGCCGAACTCGGCGACCTTCTTCAGGCCCGGCGAGCCGTCGATCGCGCGGTGTACCAGCAGCGGTCGCGCCGACCGCGACGACTCCGGGTCGAGGTCGTTGCGCACCACCACATACGAAATGCCCTGGCGGGCAAGGGTGTCCGCGAGACCCGCAGATGGGCGGCCGGCGGCGAACAGCCGCTGCACGGAGTCCAGCGCGCGGATGGTCTGCGGCGGGGTCAGCGGGATGGAATCGCGCACGCCCCAGGCGCTTTCGCCCAGTACCTGCAGCGGTTCGTCGTGGCTGTTGCCCCACACCTGGGTGGCGAACGGAGCGCCAGGCGCCACCAGGACGCGGCCGCCGGTGTTGTGCTCGTCGAGCCAGTCGGCGGTGTCGTGCCAGTATTGCGGGATCGCGTCGAAAGCGCCTGGCGGCGTGAGGCGTCCGGTCCATGCGAGCGACGTGCCCGCTGCCAGTGCGACCAGCACCACCATCCCCACCGCGACGCGTTTGTCCCGCTCGGGGTGCGCCCACGCGCTCGTCCACTGCGCCCGCGGTGCGCTACCGGGAAGCGGAATGCGGCCGAGCAGATGCGCCAACCCCAACGCCAGGGGCAGCCGCAACAGGGGTTCGAGCTTGTGCAGGTTGCGCAGCGGCGTCCCCGACGCGTCGAGAAACGCCTGAACCTGCAGCGCGATCGGCGAGCCCAGCCCGCCGGAGTAGCCGACGGCGAGCAGCGTGACACCGGTCAGCAGGATCACGATCAGGCGACCGCGGGCGGGCATCGACTTCAAGGCCAGCCCCGCCAGGCCTGCAGCGGCGACCAGGGTCGTGGCCAGCACCGCGACCGAACCGGTCACCAGGGACGCTCCGGCGGTCGCGTTGGGCGCGACGAACGGTGTCCAGGCGTCGGTGCCGCGCAGCATCTCGGTCAGCGACATCCACCGCGTGGTGACGCCGGAGGATTCGATGAAGTCGAGAAACGGTGGGCTGACCCGGCCCAGCATCACCAGCGCGACCGCCCACCACAGCACCGCCAGCGTGATGCCGAGCGCCCACCACGCCGTGAACCGCCACCACAGCTTGGTGGGCCGATGACACGCCAGCCAGATGGCCGCGCACAGGCAGCCGGTGAGGGTGGCCACCGCGTTGACCGCACCCATCAACGCGATCGCCACCGCGGAGCGCATCGCCAGCACCCGGACGCGGGGATCCCCCTTCAACACGAGTATCACCGGCAGCAGCACCCACGGCGCCAGCATCATCGGAAGCGTCTCCGACGAGATCGCACCGAGTGTGGTCAGCGCCCGCGGCGACAGCGCGTAGGCGACCGCGGCGATCACCCGCGACGTCGGGCTGCCGATGCCGAGCGCCTCGGCCACCCGCAGCACACCCCAGAAGCCGACCACCAGCAGCAGCGCCCACCACAGCCGCTGGGTGACCCAGCCGGGCAGTCCGACGATGTCGCCGATCAGGAAGAAGGTGCCGTGCGGGAACAGATACCCGTAGGCCTGGTTCTGGGCCTGCCCGAAGGGCAGCTCGCTGTTCCACAGGTTGAACGCGCGCGCGAGGAACCGCAGCGGATTGGCGGTCAGGTCGAGCTTGGTGTCGGGTGAGATCTGTCCGGGTGACTGGGCGAACGTCAGGACCAGCGCCGCCGCAGCGGCCACCCACAACCAGCGCCGGGAGAGCGGGGCCGTCTCGGAGGCGGCCCGGGAGTCAGCTGCGGTCGCCGTACTCGACCCTGTTGAGCACCGAAGACGCCGGATCGCCCGCTTGCAGAGGAGGCTTGTTGTCCTGCTGCACCATCAGCGTCACACCGAACACGGCTGCCGCACCCAACAGCAGACCGACCACGATGCTGGCGGCGGCGGGCACGAGGAACCGATCCATGCGGCAAAAGTAGCATGCGGTCCATGTGCGCAGCTGAAGGCATGTTCTCGCCGCACACGCCGACCACGAGATAGAACTGAGCCACCACAGCCGTTAGTGTCGAGGCCCATGGCCTTGCCCCGCGCATTGTGTGCCCTCGCCGCCGCTCCCGTATTGCTGATGGCGTGCTCGCCTGCCGCGCAGGAAGCCGCACCCTCACCGACGTCCGCGCCCATCACCAAGGCGGCGACCGCCGTGCCCGCGGCTCCCGCGCCGGGTGCTCCCGCCGCTCCTGCGTGTGGCGCCGGGGAGTCGCTGCTGGCGGCGATGTCGACCCGCGACAAGCTCGCCCAGCTGTTGATGGTCGGGGTCTCGAACGCGGGTGACGCGCGCGCGGTCGTGGACACCCACCACGTCGGCGGCATCTTCGTCGGTAGCTGGACCGACCTGTCGATGCTGTCCGACGGCTCACTGGCAGGCATCGCTGCATCGGCGAACCCGCTACCACTCGCGGTCAGCGTCGACGAGGAGGGCGGCCAGGTGTCGCGGTTGGCCGGGCTGATCGGCAGCCAACCGTCGCCCGCCTCGCTGGCGGCCAGCAGCACGCCCGACGAGGTGTACAACATCGCGCTGAAGCGGGGCCAGGCCATGCGCGGGCTCGGCATCACAATCGACTTCGCGCCGGTCGTCGACGTCGACGGGGGCGGCGCGATCGGTGACCGGTCGTTCGGCTCCGATCCGGCCGTCGTCACCGACTTCGCCGGCGCGTATGCCCGTGGCCTGCGCGACGGCGGTGTGATGCCGGTGCTCAAACACTTCCCCGGCCATGGGCGCGCCTCGGGCGACTCGCACACGGGCGGTGTCACGACGCCACCGCTCAGCGAATTGCAGAACACCGATCTGGTGCCGTACCGCACGCTGACCAGTCAGGCGCCGGTTGGAGTGATGGTCGGTCACCTGCAGGTGCCCGGCCTGACCGGCAGCGATCCAGCGAGCCTGAGCCCGGCGGCCTACGCGCTGCTGCGGTCGGGCAATTACGGCGGCCAACCGTTCAACGGCCCGGTGTTCACCGATGATTTGTCCGGTATGCGGGCCATCACCGACCGGTTTGGGGTCGCCGAGGCGGCGCTGCGGAGCCTGCAAGCGGGCGCCGACGTCGCGCTGTGGCTGAGTACCGGTGAGGTGCCCGCCGTGCTCGACCGGCTGGAGAAGGCGTTGGATGCCGGTGAGCTGTCGATGTCCAGCGTCGACGCCTCGGTGCTGCGGATCGCTGGGATGAAAGGCCCCAACCCGCGGTGCTAGTTCCCACCCGCCACCCCTGCTGATTCCCGCCCACGCCCGTCGCTGACGCCTGCCGGGCAGGCGATTGCTTACCCTGGTGGGATGGCCGGAGGTACCAAGCGGTTGCCGCGCGCGGTGCGCGAACAGCAGATGCTGGACGCCGCCGTGCAGATCTTCTCGGTCAACGGCTATCACGAGACGTCGATGGACGCGATCGCCGCCGAGGCGCAGATCTCCAAGCCGATGCTGTACCTGTACTACGGCTCCAAGGAAGAGTTGTTCGCGGCGTGCCTGGATCGTGAGCTGGCGCGGTTCGTTGACGAGGTCCGCAGCCAGATCGATTTCAAGCAGAGCCCGAAAGACCTGTTGCGCACCGCGGTCCTGGCCTTCCTGAACTACATCGACGCCAACCGGGCGTCGTGGATGGTGCTCTACAGCCAGGCCACCAGTTCGCAGGCGTTCGCCCACACCGTGCGTGAGGGTCGCGAACGCATCATCGACCTGGTGGGCAGGCTGCTGCGCTCGGGCACCCGAAACCCCGAGCCCGACACCGACTTCGACATGATGGCCGTCGCGCTGGTCGGTGCCGGTGAGGCGGTGGCGTCGCGGGTCAGCACCGGCGACGCCGGCGTCGACGAGGCCGCCGAGCTGATGATCAACCTGTTCTGGCGCGGCTTGAAGGGCACCCCGTCCGACCACCCCGTCGAGACTGCGGCCAAAACGGCGAACTAGCGCGCGCCCTACAGCGAGCGGACAGTCCCGAACAGATGCGGCTCGCGCTTCTTCATGTCGCGCAACGTCAGATCCCAGCCGTCGGACACCCGTTCGACGTACAGGCCCGCGTTCGCGGGCAGCACCACGGGCTTGGCGAACTTCACCGAGTACTTGACCGCATCGGGCAGCTGACCCTCGATGTTCGCCAGAACCGCTGCCGCGCTGAACATTCCGTGCGCGATGACGGTCGGGAAACCGAACAGCTTGGCCGCGATGGAGTTGGTGTGGATCGGGTTGTGGTCGCCGCCCACCGACGCGTAATGCCGGATCTGTCCTGGCGTGATGCGCAGCATCGCGTTCGGCGGACCGAGTTTCGGCGGCTTCTGCGGCGGCGGCTTCGGCTCGTCGGACAGGCTCGTGCGCTGCTGGTGCAGGAACGTCGTGATCTGGTGCCACGCCTGCTCGTTGCCGACGTTGACGTCGGTCACGATGTCGACCAGCAGGCCGCGCCGATGCTCGCGCAGGTTCTCCGCGTGCACCTTCACCGAGACGGAGTCGGTCACCGCGATCGGGTGGTACTGGGTGATGTGGTTCTCGATGTGCACCGAACCCATTGCCGCAAAGGGAAAGTCGAAGCCGGTGACCAACGACATCAGCGTCGGAAACGTCAACGCGAACGGATACGTCAGCGGCACCGTGTCCCCGAACTGCAGTCCGGTGACCGCCGCGTAGGCCGCCACGTTCTCGGGGTCGATCTTCAGGTCCTCGACGGTCAGCGTGCGGTCGGGCAGCGTCTCGCCGCGCGGCACGAACGGCAGGGCGCCCGCCGCCGCGCGCGCCAGGTTCATCAAGCCGGACGGTTGCGACACGTCACGCCCCCAACCACGCCTGGCCGCACACCCGCACCGTGTTACCCGTGACGGCGTTGGATGCGGGGCTCGCGAAGTAGGCGATGGTCTCGGCGACGTCGACCGGCTGGCCGCCCTGGTACAGCGAGTTGAGCCGCCGGCCCACCTCGCGGGTCGCCAGCGGAATCGCCTCGGTCATCTTGGTCTCGATGAAGCCTGGAGCCACCGCGTTGACGGTGACGCCCTTGTCTGCGTAGGCCTCCGACAGGCTGTCGGTCAGCCCGATCATGCCCGCCTTGGTCGCGGCGTAGTTGGTCTGCCCGCGGTTGCCCGCGATGCCGGCCATCGAGGACAGGCCGACGATGCGACCGCCCTCGCCCAGCACGCCGTTGTTCACCAGACCTTCGGCAAGGGCAAGCGGCGCAACCAGATTCACCGCGACGACCGAATCCCAGCGCCCCTCGTCCATGTTGGCGAGCAGCTTGTCGCGGGTGATGCCGGCGTTGTTGACCAGGATGTCGACGCGACCGTCATAGTGGTCTCGCACATGCTCGGTGATGCGGTCGACGGCGTCGTCGGCGGTCACGTCGAGGGCCAGCGCGGTCCCGCCGACCTTCGTGGCGGTCACGCCGAGCGCTTCCTGCGCTCCCTCGACGTCGATGCAGATCACCTTCGCCCCGTCGCGGGAGAACACCTCGGCGATCGTCGCGCCGATACCGCGGGCGGCGCCGGTGACGATCGCGACCTTGCCGTCCAGCGGGCGGTCCCAGTCGGCGGGCGGCGCCGCGTCGTCGGGGCCGATCCGGAACACCTGACCGTCGACGTAGGCCGACTTGCCCGACAGCAGGAACCGCATCGTCGACTCCAGACCCGTCGCGGCGGGCTTCGCGTCAGGGGACACATAGACCAGGTTCACCGTCGCACCGCGGCGCATCTCCTTGCCCAGCGAGCGGGTGAAGCCCTCGAGCGCACGCTGCGCGATGCGCTCGTGTTCGTTGCCGGCCTGCTCGGGTGTGGTGCCGATGACGACGACGCGACCGGAGGGCCCGAGGTTGCGCAGCAGGGGGGTGAAGAACTCGTAGAGGCCCTTCAGCCCGGTCGGTTCGGTGATGCCGGTGGCGTCGTAGACCAGCCCGCCGAAGGAGTCGGCCCAGCGCCCGCCGAGGTTGTCGGAGACGACGTCGTAGTCCTCGGCCAGTGCGGTGCGCAGCGGTTCGACGAGTCGGCCCTCACCGCCGATCAGCAGCGTGCCCGCCAGCGGCGGATCACCGGGCTTGTAGCGGCGCAGCGTCTCGGGCTGGGGGATGCCGAGTTGCTTGGCGAGGAACGATCCGGGCGCCGAGTGGACGATTTGCGAGTACAGATCGGATGCCATGAGGACGAACTTACTCCAGAGTAAGAAGGGTGGGTACTATGGGTGCATGCCTAGTGATACCCGCCGACGCGTCGCCATCATCGGTGGCAACCGAATTCCTTTCGCCCGCTCCGATGGCGCCTACGCCAGCGCGTCGAACCAGGACATGTTCACCGCCGCACTGAGCGGCCTCATCGAGCGCTTCAACCTCGAGGGGGAGACGCTCGGCGCGGTGATCGGCGGCGCCGTGCTCAAGCACAGCCGCGACTTCAACCTGATCCGCGAATGCGTGCTCGGCAGCGCGCTGTCGTCGTACACGCCGGCGTTCGACATTCAGCAGGCATGCGGCACCGGCCTGCAGGCGACCATCTCCGCGGCCGACGGCATCTCCGCGGGCCGCTACGAGGTCGCGGCCGCCGGTGGCGTTGACACCGCATCGGATGCGCCGATCGCGCTCGGCGACGATCTTCGCCGCACGCTGCTGGGGCTGCGTCGGGCGAAGTCGAACGTCGACCGGCTCAAGCTCGTCGGCAAGCTGCCCGCGTCGCTGGGCATCCAGATCCCGGTCAACAGCGAGCCCCGCACCGGCATGTCGATGGGTGAGCACGCCGCCGTCACCGCCAAGGAGATGGGCATCAAGCGCGTCGACCAGGACGAGCTGGCCGCCGCGAGCCACCGCAACATGACCGCCGCCTACGACCGCGGCTTCTTCGACGACCTGGTCACGCCGTTCCTGGGCGTGTACCGCGACAACAACCTGCGCGCCGATTCGTCCGCGGAGAAACTCGCCAAGCTCAAGCCGGTGTTCGGGGTCCGCAACGGCGACGCGACGATGACCGCGGGTAACTCCACGCCACTGACCGACGGCGCCTCGGTGTCCCTGCTGGCGACCGAGGAGTGGGCCACGGCGCATGGCATCGAACCGCTCGCCTACTTCGTCGACGCGGAGACCGCCGCAGTGGACTACGTCAACGGCAAGGACGGGTTGCTGATGGCGCCGACGTATGCGGTGCCGCGGTTGCTGGCCCGGAACGGCCTGAGCCTGCAGGACTTCGATTTCTACGAAATCCACGAGGCGTTCGCGTCGGTGGTGCTCGCGCACCTGCAGGCATGGGAGTCCGAGGAGTACTGCAAGGAACGCCTCGGCCTGGATGCCGCGCTCGGGTCGATCGACCGGTCGAAGCTCAACGTCAACGGGTCGTCGTTGGCCGCGGGCCATCCGTTCGCCGCGACCGGCGGGCGGATCGTGGCGCAGCTGGCCAAGCAGTTGGCCGAGAAGAAGAAGGAGACCGGTCAACCGGTGCGTGGGCTGATCTCGATCTGCGCGGCCGGCGGACAGGGCGTCGCGGCCATTCTGGAGGCCTGACCAGCCCGGCGGGTGAGGAAAAAAGAATACTGACGGCAGCGTGTAACGCCCCCCGCAACCGCGCCGATACACCGGATAGCTCCGTGCTGCCGTCTGACCCCCCGACCCGACGGCAGTACGGGGCTCTTAACGTTGTGGCGCCCATGCTTCGATGGTGCGATGCAGATCAGCGTCGCCCTCACCGGACTCATCACCGATGCCGACGGCCGGTCGCCGGTCGACGGCGTCATAACGAAGCTGACGTCGTTGCGCGACGAAGGATTCCGCAGGGTCTGGATGGCGCAGCTGCCCTACGACCCCGACCTGCTGACGATCCTGGCCGTTGCATTCCGCGAGATCGACACCATCGAGGTGGCGTCGGGGGTCATCCCCATCCAAATCCAGCATCCCACCCAGCTGGCGCAGCGTGCGCTCACGTTGAACGCCATCGCCGGCGGCCGCTTCACCCTCGGCATCGGACTGAGCCATCGCATGGTGACCGAAGGAGTGTGGGGCATCTCCTACGACAAGCCGGTGCGGCAGATGCGCGAATACCTCGACGCGCTGCTGCCCCTGCTGGCTGGTGAGCCCGCCGACGCCTCCGGCGAGTTCTGGACGACGCGCGGATCGCTGAAGGTGCCCGGCGCCCCGCGGCCCGACGTCTACCTCGCCGCGCTCGGCCCACAGATGCTGCGCCTCGCCGGACGCCGCAGCGCCGGAACGATGACGTGGATGACGGGTCCCAAGACCCTGGCCGACCACATCGTCCCGACCCTGCGCACGGCCGCCGCGGAAGCCGGCCGCGACGAGGGCTCGGTTCGGGTCGTGGCGTCGTTGCCGATCAGCGTCACCGACGACGTCGACGCCGCCCGGGCCAGAGCCGCCGACGAGTTCGCCATCTACGGACAGTTGCCGTCGTACCGCGCCATGCTCGACCGGGAGGGCTTCGCAGAACCCGCGGACGCCGCGATCATCGGCGACGAGGAAACGGTGTCACAGCGGCTCGACCAATTGGCCGCCGCCGGCGTCGACGAGTTCGTCGCCAGCGTCTTCGACTCCGACCCCGAGGCGCGTGCACGCACCCGGGCGCTGCTGCGAGCCAAGGGCGAGTGAGCAGAAAATTCGCCCTGGTGTGATCTAGAACACCGGCGTACGATCGGTCGCACGACGGGTTCGGGAGTGGCTTTTCCGAAGAGTCGGCAAGGGTTGAAAGCCGACCGCGCGAGACTGATGTGACGCACCTAGTTGCCCTCCCGAACCCGCCCTTTTATGTCTTGCCTCCATGCAAAACGCCCCCGGGAAGAGTCCGGGGGCGTTTTGTCTCAGCGATGCGGCTGAAGGCTCTTAGAAGGCCGCCTCGTCGAGTTCCATCACCTCGTTGTCGAGGTTCTCGATGATCTGACGCGTGCTGGTCAGCATCGGCAGGAAGTTCTTGGCGAAGAACGACGCCACCGCGACCTTGCCCTCGTAGAAGGCGCGGTCGTCACCGCTGACACCCGCGTCGAGCTTGTCGACGGCCACCGCGGCGTGCTGCTGCAGGAGCCAGCCGATGACCAGGTCGCCGACGCTCATCAGGAAGCGCACCGAGCCCAGGCCGACCTTGTACAGCTCGGTCGAGTTCTCCTGCGCCGCCATCAGATAGCCGGTGAGCGAGGCCGCCATCGCCTGGACGTCCTCCAGCGCAGTCGCCAGCAGCGCACGCTCGGCCTTGAGCCGGCCGTTGCCCGACTCGTTCTTGACGAACTGCTCGATCTGACCGGCCACGTGAGACAGCGCCACACCCTTGTCGCGGACGATCTTGCGGAAGAAGAAGTCCTGCGCCTGGATGGCCGTGGTGCCCTCGTAGAGCGAGTCGATCTTGGCGTCGCGGATGTACTGCTCGATCGGGTAGTCCTGCAGGAAGCCCGAACCACCGAGGGTCTGCAGGCTCTCGGTCAGCTTGGCGTAGGCCTGCTCGGAGCCGACACCCTTGACGATCGGCAGCAACAGGTCGTTGACCCGCGCCGCCAACTCGGCGTCCACCTCGTGCACGGCCTTGGCCACCGGGGCGTCCTGGTAGGTCGCCGTGTAGAGGTACAGCGCGCGCAGACCCTCGGCGTAGGCCTTCTGGGTCATCAGCGAACGACGCACGTCGGGGTGGTGCGTGATGGTCACGCGCGGAGCCGTCTTGTCGGTCATCTGCGTCATGTCGGCGCCCTGCACACGCTCCTTGGCGTACTCGAGCGCGTTGAGGTAGCCGGTCGACAGCGTGGCGATCGCCTTGGTGCCCACCATCATTCGAGCCTGCTCGATGACATCGAACATCTGCGCGATGCCGTCGTGCACCTCGCCGACCAGCCAGCCCACGGCCGGGGTGCCGTGCTGACCCAGGGACAGCTCACAGGTGGCCGAGACCTTCAGGCCCATCTTGTGCTCGACGTTGGTGACGAAGACACCGTTGCGCTCGCCGGGCTCACCGGTCTCCGGGTCGAAGTGGAACTTCGGCACGAAGAACAGCGACAGACCCTTGGTGCCCGGGCCGGCGCCCTCGGGGCGGGCCAGCACCAGGTGCATGATGTTCTCGAACAGGTCGTCGGAGTCGCCCGAGGTGATGAAGCGCTTGACGCCGTCGATGTGCCAGGTGCCGTCGGGCTGCTGAACGGCCTTGGTGCGGCCGGCGCCGACATCGGAGCCCGCATCGGGCTCGGTCAGCACCATCGTGGCGCCCCAACCGCGCTCGGCGGCAAGTACGGCCCACTTCTTCTGCTCGTCGGTGCCGTTGTTGTAGAAGATCTCGCACATGCCCGCGCCCATGGCGTACATGTAGGCCGCGGGGTTGGCGCCGAGAATGTGCTCGATCAGCGCCCACTGCAGCGCGCGGGGCATCGGCATGCCGCCGAGCTCCTCGGAGAGGCCGACCTTGTCCCAGCCACCCTCGAGCAGCGCGCGCATCGACTTCTTGAACGAGTCGGGCAGCGTCACCGAGTGGGTGTTGGGGTCGAACGTCGGCGGGTTGCGGTCGGCGTCGGCGAACGACTCGGCGATCGGACCCTCAGCCAACCGGGCGATCTCGCCGAGCATCTCGCGGGCGGTGTCCACGTCCAGTTCGGCGTAGTCACCCTCGCCAAGCGCCTTGTCAACGCCGAAGACCTCGAACAGGTTGAATACCTGGTCACGAACGTTGCTCTTATAGTGGCTCACAGTTCCTCCTCGGTGAGACGGCCACTGTTGGTTGGGTACTTGTTGCTTAAGTTACCCACCAGTAACTGTCCGAACTATACCCATCAGTAACTTCAACTCAAACCACCTCGAAACAATTTCCGGGGCCTAACTAACCGCCCGGTTGGTCGGGGAACCGAAATCCGCAGTTGACAGGTGTCTGAGCAGGCGCTGAGGCCCATTGTGAGAATCGTCACGCCGGCCCGGATAGGGTGTTGCGATGCTTCGCATCGCGGTCTGGGGGACGGGCAACATGGGGTCGGCGGCCATCCGTTCGGCGGTGGCTTTCCCGGGGTTGACACTCGCCGGCGTCATCACGTCATCGCCGGACAAAGCGGGTAGGGACGCCGCTGCGTTTGCCGCACTCGACGGGTCGACCGGCGTCACCGCCACCACCGACGTCGACGCTGCGCTCGCCGACTGCGATGCCGTCGCCTATATGGCCTCCGGAGACATCCGACCGGACGACGCCCTCGCCGACATCGAGCGTTGTCTGCGCGCGGGCAGGCATGTGGTGACGCCGTCGCTGTACTCGCTCTACGACCCGCGCTCGGCGCCACCCGAGTGGGTCGACCGGCTCACCCACGCCGCCGAAGAGGGCAACTGCACCCTGCTCGTCAGCGGCGTCGACCCGGGCTGGGGCAACGACGCGCTGGCGGTGATCGCCGCCGGACTGTGCACCAGGATCAACAGCATCCACTGCCAGGAGATCTTCGACTACTCCACCTACAACCAGCCGCATTCTGTGCGGGTGCTGTGTGGTTTTGGGGGGTCCATGGACGAGACCCCGATGATGTTGCTTCCGTCGATCCCGACCATGGTGTGGGGCGGCAACATCCGCTTGGTCGGCCGCACCCTCGGAATGGAGATCGACGAGATCGCCGAGGAGATCGAACGACGCCCGCTGGAGGAACCCGTCGAGACGGTGATGGGCCGGTTTGACAAGGGCACCCAGGGCGCGTTCTGGTTGAAGGTGATCGGAAAGTCGGGCGGACGTGAACGCATCGTCATCGACCACATCACCCGCATCCACTCGTCGTGCGCGCCGGACTGGCCGTATCCCGACGAGGGCGTCGGCGACCACCGCGTGATCATCGACGGCGATCCGCAGCTGACCATCACCACGCGCGCCGACGTGCCCGGCGGTACCCGCGCCGACGGCGGCAACACCACCGCGGCCAATCGGTTGCTCGGCGCCCTTGCCTGGCTCGTCGAGCAGAAACCCGGCATCTACGACGGGCTCGACGCACCGCTGCAGACGACGCTGCCGCCCGAGGTGCAGGCCCAGCGCTGGGCTCAATAGCCTCCTCGCGTGTCTCGGCGAGGTCAGCCGGCCTCCGAAACTTCCTGCTTCTCAGCGGGTTCCGTGGTCTCGGCGTCGGGCAGCTGTCCGACGAGGTACTCGGCCAGCCCGCCAATCGTCGGATAGTCGAACACCGCGGTCGCGTTGATGGTGAACGCGCCACCGAACTGGCTGTGCAACCGGTTGCGCAGCTCGATCGCCATCAACGAATCGGTTCCGAGGTCCAGGAAGCGGCTGGTCGCCGCGGGCGGCTGGGCCAACCGCAGGAAGCCCTGCACCTCGCGTTGCAGGAACTCGGTGACGAACGCCGCGCGTTGCGGCACCGGAATCTCTTGCAGCTGACGCAGTAATTCGCTGTCGCCGACGGTTTCGCCTTCGGGACGGGGCAGCACGAGGTCCAGGATCGGCGGCCGGGCCGCACCCAACAGCTTCGCGGCCCGTTGCCAGTTGGCCTTCACGACGGTCGCCTGGCCGGTGCCGTTCGCCACGACCTCGCTGAGCGCGTTGAGCGCGGCCGACGGCGGCAGCGGCACCAGGCCTTGGGCGTTGAGGTTGGCGCGCACGGCTTCCGACGACGCCATGCCGCCCTCGGCCCACGGCCCGAAGTTCACGGAGGTGGCCGGCAAGCCCTCGGCGCGGCGCCGCGCGACCAGGCCGTCCAGCAGCGCGTTGGCCGTCGCGTAGTTGGCCTGCCCAGGCGAGCCGAAAACACTCGACACCGACGAGGAGACGATGAAGAAGTCGAGATCGTCGGCCCGCGTCAATCGGTCCAGGTGGTATGCACCGAAGGCCTTGGGGCGCAATGTCGTCCGGAAGCGGTCGAGATCCTGCTGGGACAGCAGGGCATCGTCGAGCACCCCGGCCAGGTGTGCCACACCGGCCAGCGGCGGCAACTCCGCGCGGATCCGGTCCAGTAACCGTGCCACCTCGGCCTCTTCGCCGACGTCGGCGGCGAAGACGTGGATGCGGCACTTGTAGCGTTCGGTGATCTCGTCGATCGCGCGCTGCGCGTCCGCGCCGGGTTCGCGACGGCTGGTCAGCACGATGTCGCCGGCCCCGAGCTGCGCCAGGTACGCCGCGGTATGCAGACCGATCGCCCCGAGGCCGCCGGTGATCAGGTAGCTCCGATCGGGCCTGGGCTGCAACGGGTTCGGGATCTGAAGCACGATCTTGCCGATGTGGCGGGCCTGCTGCATGCGGCGGAACGCTGCCCTCGCCTCGGTGATCGGGTAGATCTCGGCCGGAAGCGGTGTCCACTCGCGGGTGGCCATCCCGTCCGAGACTTCGATCAACAATCGCTTGACGTGGTCAGGATTCTGCAAGGCGGTGAGATCCAATGCGATGATCTCGTAGGCGATATCGGGTCGGGCGGCAGCCATCTGCTCGGGTGTCCAGATGTCGCGCTTGGCGATCTCGGCGAAGCGACCGTTCTGGGCGGTGGCCCGTACGGTGGCTTCCACGAAACCCTCATTGGTAAGGCTGTTGAGTACGACGTCAACGCCCACACCATCGGTGTCGGCCAGGATCTGATCAGCGAAATCCGTTGTACGCGAATCGTAGACATACTTCACGCCCATCTTGCGCAGCGTTTCACGCTTGTACTTGCTGGCGGTTGCGAACACGATCGCGCCGTGCTGCTGCGCCATCTGGACCGCGTAGAGTCCGACGCCACCGCTGGCGGCGTGGATGAGAACGCGATCGCCGGCCTTCAACTGCGCCCAGTCGAACGCGAGCCGAACCGTCAGCGCCGCGGCGGGAATCGTCGCCGCCGCAACGGCGCCCAGTCCGTCCGGCACCGGCGCGACCAGCTGCGCGGGCACGTTGAAGCGGCTCGCGAACGCGCCTTGCATGAAGCCGTAGACGTGTTGGCCCACCTCGAGGCCGGTCACACCGTCGCCTACGTGTGTGACCACGCCGGCGAAGTCGCCACCGATCGGCCCCGGGTCGCCGGGGTACAGGCCGAGAACGTTGAGCACGTCGCGGAAATTCAGCCCAGCGGCCTGCACACGGACCTGCACGTAGCCCGCTGCCGGTGGGGACAGCTCGGTTTCGGATAGCCGCAGATTGTCGATCGCACCGCGTTCGGTGGGCGCGAGGACGTACTCCGAGGACCGCGGCACCGTGAGGTGGCCGCTTCGCGCCCAAGGCAACAGTCGGGACGCCAGTAACTTCCCTTGACGCAGAGCGAGTTCCGGTTCGCCTACCGGTGCCGCCAACAGACCGGTTACCGCGCGCACCGCTTCCGGCGTGCCGTCACAGTCGACGAGCGTGCAACGTAGCGCCGGCTCCTCGTTGATCGTGGTGCGCCCGAGCCCCCACAGTGCCGCCTGCGCCGGGTCGACGGGCTCACCGGATTCAGTGGCCACCGCTCGTTCGGTGACGATCCACAGACCGTTCGGCAATTTCGCCTCACCACGTGCAACGGTGTGCACCGCGTCGAGGAGGTCGGCGATGTCGGCTTCGACCCGGGCTGCCGCTTCGGTGTTCGACTCTCCCGGCCGCGGCGGGGTTGCCCGCCATACCGCACCGGAGAAGGGAATTCCGCGTCCGTGCGCGTCGGCCAACTGTCGGCCCAGCGGTTGCGCGTCGGTCCGCCGGTCGTAGGCGATGCAGCCGGGTAGCGCAGCGGCCAGCTCGTCGAATCCCGCGACCAGCCAGGTGCCTTCGGGTCCGGCCGCGTCGGTGTCGGGCAGCGGTACCTCATGCCAGCCCAGGGTGTACAGCAGCCGGGTGGCATCGCCGCCGAGGCCCCGCAGCAGCGCCTCACGAGGTGCGCGTTTGACGGTGAACTCCCTGATGCCGCCGAGCGGACGCCCGTCCCGGCTGACGAAGTCGAGGTCGAAAACATATGTTTCGCTGGTGATTTCACCTGTGCGCCACCGAGCGCGGCAGTAGAACCGGCGCGGCATCTTCTCACGAAGAGTCACCTGCCCGTACCGCAGCGGCAGGAACAGGTCGTTGACGCCTTGTTCGATCGCCAGCTCCGATGGGAACGCGGGGAAGGTGACGCCGGTGCACAGATCCATCAGCACCGGATGCATCGGCTCGTCGCCGAGTTGTTCGGTCAACTCTTCGCCGACGAACAGGTCGCCGATGGCCTCACCCTCGGTGAACCACAGCGATTTCAGGGAACCGGACCAGGTCGGTCCCCACGCCAGCTCCATGTCGGCGAAGGTCTCGAACAGATCCTGCGGGCGCATGCGGTTGCACCGCTCGATCGCCTCGTCGATCGGATCCTCCGACGCCGGATGGTCACCGACACCGCTCACGACCGTTCCGTCGGCGTTCAACGACCATTCGCCGCCGCGTTCCCCGAACGGGCGGCTGTGCACCTGGAAGCGCCATTCGTCACCATCTCCCTCCGGCCGCAAGGTCAGCTGGACCTCGCGAGAAGCCTTCTCGGGCAGGATGATCGGTTCGTAAAAGATGACGTCGCGCACCTGCGCCGGTGCGCCGACCGCCGCGAGCGCCATCGCCGCATACGTCGCCCCGGGGACGACGACGGTCCCGTAGATGACATGGTCGGCCAACCACGGCTGTGACCTCACTGACAGCCTGCTGGTGAAGACGGTGTCGCCCGAGGCGAGTTCCTTCGCGCTGCCGAGAAGCCCGGACGCAGCGGCGCTGCTGGCCCCTTCGACAGGGATGCCGGACGTCCTCGGCCAGAACCGACGCCGCTGGAATGGATAGGTCGGCAGTTCCAGGCGGCGACGCGGCTTGGGGTGCAACGCCGCGAAGTCCGGTCGCAGGCCACCGACATATGCCGCGGCCAGTGCGTCGGTGATCTGGCGCCGATCGGCGACGCCCTTGCGGAGCGAGACGATCGGACGTGGCGCGGCCACGTGCTCCGGCCACACCTGCACCGCGGCGCCGGTGAGTACCGGTTGCGGACCTATTTCGATCAGCACCGAGCATCCCAGCGCCGCCACCGTGCGCACGCTCTCGGCGAACTGCACCGGTTGGCGCGAATGGCGCCGCCAGTACTGGGCGTCCAAACTGGCGTGGCCGGTCAGCACGGCCCCGGTGCGATTGCACACCAGCGGGACGGTCGGCGCGACGAACTCGAATTGTGCTGCGTAAGACTCGAACTCGTCGAGTACCGGGTCCAACAGCTCGGAGTGGAAGGCATGGCTCGTTTCCAGAGCCGTGCAGCGGATACCCTCGCCGGTGAACCGGTCGACGATGTGTTCGACGTCGTCAGCGGGACCCGACACCACCGTGTTGGGGCCGTTGTACGCGGCGACCGACACCCGCGGGTACTCGCCGACGATGTCCTCGACCTGCTTGGCATCGGCGAACACCGCCGCCATCCGCCCGCCCTCGGGCAGGCTGCCGAACAACCGTCCGCGCTCGGCGATGAGCCGGGCGCCGTCCTCGAGGCTGAACACCCCTGCCACACATGCGGCTGCGTACTGGCCGACGCTGTGCCCCAGCACGACGTCGGGTTCGATGCCCCACGACTGCCACAGGCGGGCCAGGCCCATTTCGACGGCGAAGAGCGCGGGCTGCGCGTACGACGTGTGCCGTAGGGCGGACCCGGTTTCCCGGTCGGCGGCAAACAGCACCTCGAGCAGCGGCTTCGGCAGGAGCCCGTCGACCGCATCCGCGCAGCGCTTGACGGTGTCGGCGAAAACCGGCTCGCTGTCGAACAATTCACGCGCCATGCCGGGGTACTGGCTGCCCTGCCCGGTGAACAGCCACGCGGTGGTCGGCGCATCGGCGCACTCACCGCGGAGGACGCCGGGACGGCTTCGGTTGTCGGCCAGGTCGGTCAGCAGCTCACCGGCGCTCTGCACCGAGTCGACCACCAGTGCGCCCCGATGCTCGAAATGCGACCGGCCGACACCGGCCGTGTAGCACACGTCGGCGATGTCGACCTTGGGGTTCGTGTTCAGCCAGTCGCCGTATCGCTGCGCCGACGCCACCAGCGCCTCTGGCGACCGCGCCGACAACGGCAACACCTGAAGCGGCTCGCGGAGATCGGCCGGTTCGGCCGGAGGACCGTCCGACGAGTATTCGTCCGCGGTGGCCGACTGTGGCGCCTCTTCGACGATCACATGCGCGTTGGTGCCGGTGAAACCGAAGGAGCTCACGCCCGCCCGGCGCGGCCTGCCGTTGGTCTGCCACGGTCTGGCCTGGTCGACCACCCGAACCGGCAGGGCGTCCCAGGGGATGTGCGGGTTGGGCTCCTGGAAGTGCAGGCTTTGCGGGATCGCCTCGTTCTGCAAGGACAGCACGACCTTGATCAGGCCCGCGGCCCCCGACGCCGACTCGGTGTGCCCGATGTTCGTCTTCACCGAGCCCATCAGGAGTGGGCGGTCGGGATCGCGCGAGGCGCCGTAGACAGCCGCGGCCGCCTGCACCTCGATCGGATCGCCCAATGGCGTGCCGGTTCCGTGCGCCTCGAGGTAGTCGATGTCGGCACCGGTCAGGTTTGCGCGTGACAGCGCCATGCTGATAAGCCGTTGCTGCGCACCACCGTTGGGCACGGTCAGACCGCTCGAGGCACCGTCCTGGTTGACTGCGCTGCCGGGGATGACGGCGCAGATCCGGTCGCCGTCGCGGTCGGCGTCACTGAGCCTCTTGAGCACCAGCATGCCGCAGCCTTCGCTGCGCACGTAGCCGTCGGCGGAGGCGTCGAAGGTCTTGCACCGCCCGACCGGCGACAGCATCCGGGCACGGGACGCGGCGATCACCGTGACCGGGCTCAGCAGGACGTTCACCCCGCCGGCCAGGGCCATATCGCAGTCACCCGAGCGCAATGCCTGGACGGCCTGATGGACGGCCACCAACGCCGAACTGCACGCGGTGTCGACGGCCACGGCCGGTCCCTCCAGGCCGAGGGCGAAGGCGACCCGACCAGAGACCGCGTTCAGCGCATTACCGGTGATGAAGTAGGGCTCGATCTTGTCGACGGACTCCGACGAGAGCAGGTGCGCATACTCGTTGGCGGCGACCCCGGCGAAGATGCCGGTTCGGCTGCCTCGGAGGTTCGCGGGGGCGTAGCCCGCTCTCTCGAGGCCCTCCCACACGGTTTCGAGCATCAGCCGTTGCTGCGGCTCGATCCACACGGCCTCACGCGGCGAGATGCCGAAGAACTCGGGATCGAATCCGTCGATGCCGTCGAGGAATCCACCGAACCGTGTGTACGTCTTCCCCGCGGCTTCGGGGTCGGGGTCGTAGAACTCGTCGATGTCGAACCGGTCTTCTGGGACCTCCCGGATCGCGTCGATGCCACCGGACAACAGTTCCCAGAACGCCTCCGGATTCGAGGCGCCGGGGAAACGGCACGACACCGCGACGATCGCGATCGGCTCATCGGTGCGCGGCGGCGCAGTGACTTTCGCCGGCCGAGATTCCGGACGGGCCTGCTTGGTCAGCTCGAGTACCTCCCCGAGCAGGTAGTCAGCGGCGTCGGACAGTCGGGGGTGGTCCATGACCAGCGTGACGGGGATCTCTCTGCCGATGCCCTGTTCCAGCCGTCGGCGGAGTTCGACGGCCATCAGCGAGTCCATGCCCAGGTCGAAGAACCCCGCGTCCTCGCGTATTTCCGCGGCGTCGACGCGGGTCACCTCCGCGACCGCGTCGCGCAGGTAGTTGGTCATCAGCCGTTTACGTTGTTGCGCAGGAGCTTTGGTGAGCCGCTCGACGAGCTCGGTCGGACCCGACTGTGCCGACGGCGCGGCAGCGGTCGACGCGGCGGACGCCTCAGGCTCCAACTCGGCCAGGAACCCGCGGCGACCCGCCTGCTGGTAGAGCGGCAGGAACCGGGCCCAGTCGATCCGGGCCACCACCCCCTGTGCCGAGGATGCCGACACGACATCGGCCAGGCCGGTGAGCGCCTCGGCGGGGGAAAGCGTCTGAACCCCACGCTGTTCCAGGCGGGCACGCGATTCCGCGTCGGCCATGCCAGCCGACCACGGCCCGAAGTTGACGCTGACAGCGGGGACGCCCTGTTCACGCAGCCGCCAGGCGAGCCCGTCGAGGAATGCGTTGGCGGCGCCGTAGGCCGTCTGGCCGAAGCCGCCCCACACCGATGCGATGGAGGAGGTGGTGACGAAGAAGTCGAGGCCCAGGTCGGCGGCTGCCTCACTCAGATGCCATGCGCCCCAAACCTTCCCGGAGAAGACGCGGTCGACTTCGGCATCGTCGAGGCCGCCGAGCGGTGTGGTGCTGATGACACCGGCGGCATGGACGATCCCCGTCAGCGGCGGGAGCTCGGCGTCCACGGTGGCCAACAGGCGGGCGACGTCGTGCGCGTCGGCGACGTCGGCGGTGATGACACGCACATCGGCGCCGTGTTGTGCGGCCAGCGTGTCGATGCGCTGCCCGATCGCGTCGCTGGGTGTGTGCCGGCTGGTCAACACCAGGTGCTTGGCGCCGTGCGCGGCGAGATGGGCAGCGATCTCCAGCCCGATCGCGCCCAGCCCGCCGGTCACCAGATACGTTGCGTCGGAGCGCACGTGCAGTGATGCGGGCTGTTCCACCCGGCGAGTCAATCGAGGTACATAGGCGTCCGGCCCGCGCAGCGCGAGCTGATCGTCCCTGACGCCGGAACCTTCGGACGCGGTGATCCGGGCGAGCAGACCAGACCATTCCTCGGCGGTGCACTCCGCCAGGTCGGCCAAGCCGCCCCACACCTGCGGCAGCTCCAGCGACGCGGCTCGTCCGAAACCCCACAGGCAGCTTTGGTCGGGGACCATGCTGTCCGCCGCGGTGACCCGCTGTGCGCCGCGGGTGACGATCCAGACCGGCGCGCGCCGTTCGGCCGCGGCCGCGGCGCGAAGGAGCCGCCGCGTTCCGCCCAGCACGCGGTGCTGCATGCGCAACAACGACCGCATGGACGGTGCCGCGGGGGAGTCCAGCGCTGCGGCGTGCAGTATCCGCAGTGTCGGTGCGTCGGCACCCGCAGCGCGCAACGCATCCGTCAGCGCGGCCTCGTCGGCGTCGCTGGCCGGAAGACCGACGATCCGGAACTCCTCGCCCCGGGTCGTCAGCGCGTCGGTCAGCGGCCGGACGGTGTCGGGGTCATCGGCGACGACGATCCATTCGCATGCGGGAGCAGCCGTCGTTGGCGCCGCAGCGGCCCTGTCCCAACGGATCTCGTAGCGATCGGCCACCGGTTCAGCGGCGTGGTCCTGCGCCGGTCCGTCGCTGCGGGAGCGTTGCCCGGCGGGCTGCCGGTCGTCGCGGAACCAGTACTCGCGGTGTTCGAACGGATAGGTGGGCAGATCGACCTTCCGCACACCCGGTCGGCGCAGTGCATCGAACGCCGGTAGATGACCCAGCACATAGGCGTCGGCGAGCGCTTCGGAGATCTGCCGGTGGTCGGCAACGCCGGGCCGCAGGGACGCGATCGCTTTGGGCGCGGTGGCGGGGTCGGGCCATGCCGCCAACGCGGCGGCGGTGAGCACCGGCCGGGGTCCGATCTCGAGCAGCATCTTGCAGTTGATCTCGGCGAGCGTGCGCACGCTCTTGGCGAACTCCACCGGTTGACGCGCGTGCCGGCGCCAATAGGTTCCGTCGAGCTCGACACTCCTGCCGAGCGCGGCACCGGTGCGGTTGTCGATCAGGATCCGTTGTGGCGCAGCGAAACTGAACCGCTGCGCGTACGACTCGAACTCGTCGAGGATCGGGTCCAGCAACGCCGAGTGGAATGCATGGCTGGTCTCGAGCCACTCACACCGGACCCCGTCGGCCGACAGGCGCGCGACGGCCGCCTCCAGATCCGCTCCTGGCCCGGAAAGCACGGTGTTGGCGCCGTTGTAGGCCGCGACCGACAGGCTCGGGAAGTCGTCGGTCAGGTTCTCGACCCGCTCGCTCCCGGCGAACACCGCGGCCATCCGCCCGCCCGCGGGCAGGCTGCCGAACAGCCGCCCCCGCTCGGCGATCAGTCGCGCACCGTCCTCGAGGTCGAACACCCCCGCGACGCAGGCCGCCGCGTACTGGCCAACGCTGTGGCCCAGCACGACGTCGGGCTCGAAACCCCAAGACTGCCAAAGCCGGGCCAGTCCCATCTCCACCGCGAACAGGGCGGGCTGCGCGTACGACGTCTGCCGCAGCGTCTCGTCGGCCTGCGGGCCTTCGACATCGAAAATAACGTCGAGCAAAGGCTTTTCGAGCACATCGGCGACCGCCGCAGCGCACCGCCGCATGGTGTCGGCGAACACCGGCTCGGTGTCGAACAGCTCGCGGGCCATGCCGGGGTACTGGCTGCCCTGGCCGGTGAACAGCCACGCCGACTTCGGCGGCTCGTAGCATTCCCCGCGAACCAGGCCGGGCGCCGGACGGTCTTCGGCGAGCGCACCGAGAAGTTCGGTGGCCGAGTGGGCCGAGTTGATCACCAGCGCGGCGCGGTGCTCCAGGTGGGCGCGGCCTGCACCCGCCGTGAAGCACACATCGCTCAGCGCGGCATCGGGGTGTTCGGTCATCCAGGCGCGGTAGCGTTCGGCGGTCTGGCGCAGCGCGACCGGTGTGCGCCCCGACAGCGGGAGGACGCTGAACCGCGGCGCCGTCTGCACCGCTTCCGGCGCGGCGGCGGGCACCGCGGGCGCCTCTTCGAGGATGACGTGAGCGTTGGTGCCCGCGAATCCGAACGAGCTCACACCCGCGATCCGCGGGCGGTCGCCGCGCTTCCACGGGACCGTCTCGGTGACCACCTCGACCGGTAGCCGGTCCCACGGGATGTGCGGTGACGGGTTCTCGAAGTTGAGGTGCTTGGGCAGCGATTCGTGTTCGAGCGCCAGCACGACCTTGAGGACGCCCGCGATGCCCGCCGCCGCCTCCAGGTGACCGATGTTGGTCTTCGCCGAGCCGATCAGCAGCGGGCGGTCGGCGTCGCGCCCGGCGCCGAACGCCGCACCAGCCGCCTGCGCCTCGATCGGGTCGCCGAGCGAGGTGCCCGTGCCGTGCGCCTCCAGGTATCCGACGTCGCCGGGCCGCACGCCTGCGCGGACAAGTGCGTCGGTGATGACCCGCTGCTGCGCAACGCCGTTCGGCACCGTCAACCCGCCGGATGCGCCGTCCTGATTGACTGCGCTACCGCGGATCACGGCCCGGATCCGGTCGCCGTCGCGGACCGCGTCCTCGAGGCGTTTGACGGCGATGACGCCGCAGCCCTCACCGCGCACGTAGCCGTCGGCAGCCGCGTCGAAGGTCTTGCATCGGCCGTCGGGGGCGAGCATCCGGGCGTTGGAGAACGTGATCATCGTCGCGGGCGTCAACAGCACGTTCACCCCGCCCGCCAACGCGAGGTCGCATTCGCCCAGGCGCAGCGCCTGGCACGCCTGGTGAATGGCCACCAGCGACGAGCTGCACGCGGTGTCGACGGCCACGGCCGGACCCTGCAAGCCCAACCGGTAGCTGATGCGGCCCGCCGCTGCGGCGTTGGACGTCCCGATCGCCATGTAGGCCTCGATCTCGGAGTACGTCAGCTCGTCGGAGGCCATGCCGAGGTAGTCATGGGTCGACAGCCCCATGAACACGCCGGTGTTGGTCCCGGCCAGCGCCGTCGGCGCGATACCCGAGTGCTCGACCGCGCGCCACGCCGTCTCGAGCAGGAGCCGGTGCTGCGGGTCCATCATCCTGGCCTCGCGCGTGGACATCCCGAAGAACGGCGCGTCGAAGCCCGTCGCATCGTCGATGAAGCCCGCTCGGCGGGTCACCACCTTGCCCGGCGCCCCGGGTTCGGGGTCGAAGAAGTCGTCGGCGCTCCAGCGGTCGGCCGGCACCTCGGAGATCGCGTCGCGGCCATCGCGCAGCAGCTCCCAGAACTCGTCGGCGTCGCGTGCTCCGGGGAATCGTGCCGCGTATCCGACGATGGCGAAGCGGGGCGTCGGGTCGGTTCGCGGCTCAGCGGGTCCCATACCGTCCTTCCGTGCGTTGACGGTGACATTCACACTCTGGACTGCTGCAGTAGTAGCGTCCCGAGATCGGCGTCGACGAACACTATTGCACGTGCAACGATGGCGTGCGGTTCCCGCTTTCGGGATCCCACACGAGCGATGCCGGCTCCGGGTCGGCCGAGCTGGGAGGACGAGTCGGTTTGCGCATCGGCAAGATTACGGTTGGGGCGCTTGATGAATGGTCCCTCAAACCGGGTTCCGTCACGTCCTGGCATCCGACGCCCGCGGCCGCCGAAGCGGCGCGACGGGCGCCGGTCAGTTCGGTGCCGGTCAGCTATATGCAGCGTCAGCACCTCCGGAACTATTGCGAGCGGACCGCGGCGGGATTGAACTTCTCCCGGCAGATCATTGCGAGCTGCGAGGTCTCCGGCGAATGCGATATCGCGGCCATGGATCAGGCCGTGAATTCCTATCTGCGTCGGCACGACACATTTCGCAGCTGGTTCGAATACACCGATGACGGCGAATTCATCCGCCATGCGCTCGCGGATCCGTCCGCCATCGAATTCGTGCCGATCGACCACGGCAGGATGACGGCCGACGATATCCGCGATCACGTCGTCGGTATACCGAGCCCGTTGGAATGGGGCTGTTTTACCTTCGGAATCATCCAGCACGAGGACCATTTCACGTTCTTCGCGGCGATGGACCACATTCACGGCGACGCGACATTGATCGGTACGACGATGCTGGAAGCCAACGGGATGTATTCGGCGTTGAGCGGGGGCGGTGAGCCGCTCGAGCTGCCCGGGCCGGGAAGCTTCGACGAATTCTGTATCCGCGAGCGCGAACGCACATCCGAATTGACCCTTGATTCGCCCGAAGTTGCGGCATGGGTCGAATTCGCCGAAAGCAACGACGGCGGCTTTCCCGAATTCCCTCTGCCCCTTGGTAACCCGCGCGAGGCGACCAGCAGCGACATGACGTCGGAAGTGCTGATGACGCCCGCGCAGACGGAACGCTTCGAAGCCGCCTGCGCGGCGGCCGGCGCGCGCTTTGTCGGGGGACTGTTCGCCTGCCTCGCCCAGGTCGAACACGAACTGACCGGTGCGCTCACCTATTACGGCCTCACGCCGCGCGATTCCCGTGCGGCAACCGACAATTTCATGACCCAGGGCTGGTTCACCGGGCTCATCCCGATCACCGTGCCGATCGGAGCGGCCTCGTTCGCCGAGGCCGCGTGGTCGGCGCAGGCCTCGTTCGACTCGAATTTGAATATGGCCAAGGTGCCGTATTACCGCGTGCTGGAATTAGCGCCCTCGTTGAATTGGCCGCGACCGAATTTCCCCGTGTCCAATTTCTTCCATGCCGGGGCCGCACCGTTGAATGCGGTTCTGGCGGCTGCGGACATGGGGCTTGCGGACAATATCGGCATCTACCCCGACGGCCGATTCTCCTATCAGCTGACCGTCTACATATTCCGCTACGGTGAAGGCACGGTCATGGCGATTATGCATCCCGACAATGCGGTCGCCAGCAAATCCGTTGCACGCTATATGAACACGATGAGATCGGTGTGCGAACGCGTCGCCGACTCGGGGCAGTGGGGGCGCGTCGCATAGCGTGGGGCCGGTCGAATTGAGGACGATATGCGTCGGCTAGCCGATCTCGTGGTGCGGTGGCCGTGGGTGGTCATCGGCGTCTGGGTCGCGATGGTCGTCGCGCTGCCGCTGGCGGTGCCGTCGCTGGGCGAGATGGCCCAGAAGCATCCGCTGGCGATCCTGCCCGCCGACGCGCCGTCCAGCGTCACCGCCGCCAGGATGGCCGAGGCGTTCGGTGAGTCCGGCAACGACGACTTGCTGCTGGTGGCGCTGATCAACGAGAACGGGCTGACACCCGCCGACGAGGCCACCTACCGCAAGCTCGTCGACGCGCTGCGCGACAACGTCACCGATGTCGTATCGGTGCAGGACTTCATTGCCACACCACAGCTGCGACCGTTCTTGACCAGTCAAGACAAGACGACGTGGGTGTTGCCGGTCAGCCTCGAGGGGGAGCTGGGCACACCGCGGGCGTTCGACTCCTTCAACCGGGTATCGGACCTGATCGAGCAGAACGTCGCAGGAAGCTCCGCCACCGCGTACCTGACCGGGCCGGCGGCCACCGTCGCCGATCTCACCGTCGCCGGCGAGAACGATCGCCTGCCCATCGAGATCGCGATCGCGGTCATGGTCCTTTCAGTGCTGCTGCTGGTCTACCGCAACGTGGTCACGATGTTGCTGCCGCTGGTGACGATCGGATCGTCGCTGTTGATCGCGCAGGCCGTCGTCGCGGGGTTCTCCGAACTGACGGGCGCGGGCGTCTCCAACCAGTCCATCGTGTTCCTCAGCGCGATCATGGCCGGTGCCGGAACGGACTACGCCGTGTTCTTGATCAGCCGCTACCACGACTACGTGCGGTCGGGCGACGGCTGCGACCATGCGGTCAAGGCGGCGATGATCTCGATCGGCAAGGTCATCACCGCGTCCGCCGCCACGGTCGGCGTGACGTTCTTGCTGTTGAGCTTCGCGCAGATGGGGGTCTTCCGGACCGTCGGTGTGTCGTCGGCGATCGGCATCGGCATCGCCTACCTGGCGGGCGTGACCCTGCTCCCGGCGATCCTGGTGCTGGCCGGGCCGCGCGGCTGGGTGAAACCGCGGCGCGAACTGACCGCGCGGTTCTGGCGGCGGTCCGGTATCCGCATCGTGCGCAGGCCCGTGCCGCATCTGGTCGCCAGCCTGCTCGCGCTGGCGCTGCTGGCCGGCATCGCCGTGTTCGCCGACTACAACTACGACGACCGCAAGGTGTTGCCGGCGTCGTCGCCGAGTTCGGTCGGGTACGCCGCGCTGGAAAGCCACTTCCCGGTCAACCAGTCCATCCCCGAGTACATCCTGATCCAGTCCCCGCACGACCTGCGGACGCCGCGGGCCCTCGCCGATCTCGAGCAGATGGCGTCGCGCGTCGCGCAACTGGAAGACGTCGGCCTGGTCAGCGGTATCACCCGCCCGGTCGGCGAGGTGCCGATGGAGTTCCGGGCGACCTTCCAGGCGGGCATCGTGGGGGACCGCCTGGCGGACGGGTCCGCGCAGATAGGCCAACGCAGCGGGGATCTGAACAAACTCAGGGACGGGGCCGACACGCTCGCCGACAGCCTCGCCGACGTGCGTGGACAGATCGACGCGGTCGCGCCCAGCATCCAGAACCTCGTCGACACGTTCTCCTCGGCGCGCACCCAGTACGGCGGTGACAAGTTGGTGCGTGACGTCGAGACCGCGGCCAAGCTCGTCGCGAGCATCAACGCGCTGGGCAACTCGATGGGCGTCAACTTCCGCGCGGTCAAGGACCTGTTCGCATGGATCGGCCCGGTACTGACCGCGCTGCAAGGCAATGCGGTGTGCGACGCCAACCCGTCCTGCGTCGACACCCGAATGCAGTTCCAGCGGTTGGTCGCCGCGCGTGACGACGGGAGCCTCGACGAGATCAACGGTCTGGCGCAGGAACTCCAAGGTGTCGAGGACCGCCAGACCCTCAACGAGGCGGTGGCCAAACTCAACGCCGCGATGGCCAGCGTCGCCCGGGCGGTCAACACGATGGGGTTGGACCAACCCGGCGGAGTGCAGCGCGGTCTGACCGACCTGCAGCGCGGTGCGAACCGCCTCGCCACGGGCAGCCGGGAAGTGGCGGGCGGGGTGGACCAACTCGTCGAACAGGTCAAGGTGATCGCCGCCGGGCTGAACGAGGCGTCGACCTTCCTGCTGACCATGCGCAGCAACGCCTCGGATCCCTCGCAGGCCGGCTTCAACATCCCGCCGGAAGTGCTGAACCTGCAGGACTTCAAAAAGGCGGCCGCAGCCTACATTTCGGCAGACGGCCGGTCCGTGCGATACCTGGTCCAGACCAAGCTCAACCCGTTCAGCGCCGAGGCGATGGACCAGGTGAATCAGATCCACGACGTCGCCCGCGGCGCGCAACCGAACACCGCGCTGGCCGACGCGACGATCTCGATGGGCGGCTTCCCGGCGGCGCTGCGCGACACCCGCGACTACTACCAGCAGGACATCCGGTTCATCATCGCCGCGACCCTGATCGTCGTGCTGCTGACGTTGATGGTGCTGCTGCGTGCGATCATCGCGCCGCTCTACCTGGTGGGGTCTGTGGTGGTGTCGTACTTCGCGGCGCTGGGTATCGGGGTGCTCACGTTCCAGCTGCTCCTGGGCCAGGAATTGCATTGGAGCGTCCCACCTTTGGCGTTCGTGGTGCTGATCGCGGTGGGCGCCGACTACAACATGCTGTTCGTGTCCCGATTGCGCGACGAGTCGCCGCACAGCGTCCGCTACGGGGTGATCCGAACATTGGGGTCGACGGGCGGGGTCATCACCGCGGCCGGACTGATATTCGCCGCGTCGATGGCCGGCCTGCTGTTCTCCAGCATCGGGATCGTCATCCAGGGCGGTTTCGTGATCGGGGTCGGAATCCTGTTGGACACGTTCGTCGTTCGCACCATCACCGTGCCCGCGGTCGCAGCGCTGGTCGGGCGTGCGAACTGGTGGCCGTCACGAGTCGCGGGCGTGCGGCGCCCCGCGGCGATGTCGTCAAGCCGAGTGGAAGCGGATACCTCGTGAGCCCGTCAGATTCCTCGATCCTGTCGATGCTGCACGGTCGCGCCAGCATGCGCCCCGACGACGCCGGCTTCACCTTCACCGAATACTCGCGCGACCCGGCAGGGTCCCGGGAAACCCTCACCTGGTCGCAACTGGCGCGGCGCACCGTCAACGTCGCGCGCGATCTTCGGCGACACGGCACCACCGGCGACAGGGCGGTGATCCTCGCCCCGCAAGGCCTGGAGTACATCTCGGCGTTCCTCGGGTCGATGCAGGCGGGGCTCATCGCGGTCCCGCTGCCGTTGCCCCATCCCGGCTCCGGACACGACCGGGTGAGTTCGGTGCTCGCCGACACTCAACCCACGGTGGTCCTCACGACGTCGGCGGCCGCCGGCGACGTCGGGGACTTCATCGACCGGTCACGTCTGGACATGGTGCCCAAGCTCGTCGAGATCGATGCACTCGACTTGGACGCCGAGGGGCACACGGGATCCGAGCCGGTCGAGCTTCCCGACATCGCTTATCTGCAATACAGTTCGGGCTCAACGAGGTTGCCGACGGGAGTGAAGATCTCCCACCGCAACCTCACGGCGAACTTCGATCAGCTGATGCGGGAGTTCTTCGCGCAGTCACCGCTGCCGCCCGACGCCACGCTGGTTTCGTGGCTGCCCTTCTACCACGACATGGGACTGGTGCTGGGGGTCTGCGCGCCCATCCTGTGCGGGCGACGCGCCGAGTTGATGAGCCCCGTCGCGTTCCTGGAGAAGCCGGCCCGCTGGGTGCGCGCGCTGGCCGAGAACCCGCACGCGTGGTCGTCGGCGCCGAACTTCGCGTTCGACCTCGCCGCCCGCAAGACCACCGACGAGGATCTGAACGGGCTCGATCTCGGCGGGGTGGTCGGTATCATCAGCGGTGCCGAACGGGTGGAACCCGCGACGCTGCACCGCTTCGTCGATCGGTTCGCGCACTTCAACTTTCGCGATCACATGATGCGTCCCGCCTACGGTTTGGCCGAAGCGACCGTCTTCGTCGCCACGGGAACGTGGGACGAAGACTCGCCCGCGGGCCATTTCGACACCGAGGAACTCGGCGCCGGCCGGGTCTTGCCCTGCGCAGCGGGAAAGGGCACGGCACTCGTCAAATACCGTGTGCCGCAGTCGCCCTCGCTACGTATCGTCGACGGCGAGACCTGCCGCGAGCGTCCCGAAGGCGCGGTCGGCGAGATCTGGGTGCACGGCGAGAACGTCTCCGACGGGTACTGGGGTAGAGGTCCCGACGCGCAGAGCTGTTTCGGGGCAACGCTTGTCGACCCGCCTCCGGGCACGCCGGCCACGCCGTGGTTGCGCACCGGCGACCTCGGATTCGTCCACGGCGGCGAGCTCTTCATCGTCGGCCGCATCAAGGACCTGCTGATCATCCGGGGCCGCAACCACTATCCCGAGGATGTCGAGGCGACGGTGCAGGAGCTCACGCGCGGCCGGGTCGCGGCGATCGCGGTTCCGGTCGACGGAACCGAGCGCCTGGTCACGGTGCTCGAGCTCAAGAAGCCCGATGAGCTCGACGACGAGGCGATCGGTCGACTGGCTGCGATCAAAAGCGAAGTGAAGGCGGCGATCTCGAACGTGCACGGCCTGAGCGTCGAGGACATCGTGCTGGTGGCTGCCGGTGCGATCCCCACGACCACCAGCGGCAAGATTCGCCGGGCCGCCTGCGTCGAGCTGTATCAACAGAATCAATTCGCGCGATTGGACTCCAGATGAAGCGGTTCCTCGCCTTCGGCGCTGCGCTGACCACCCTCGGCGCCGCGGGGTTTCTGGGACTCGGGATCGCGGTGGCCGACGAGCCGCCACCGCCGCCCGCCCCGCCGGGCGACGGTCCACCGCCTCTGGGCACGCCCGGCCGCGGATATGCGCTGGGCGGCGCCCACGTGCTGGGCATCCCGTACGACGAATACATCATGCGCACGGGTGCCGACTGGTTCCCGGGACTGGACAGTCAGATCGTCGACTACCCCGCCGGTCAGGTGCAGGGCCACACCCTGGAGCGGTTGTTCCCGGGTATCGGCGCGTTCGGGGACCGCTATGTGCCGGGCCTCGGACTCGACGGGCCCAGCGTCGGCGAATCGGTCGACGTCGGCGCGCCGAACCTGATCGACGCGATCAAGGCGGGTGGTCCGGGCACCGCGATCGGGCTGTCGGAGGGCGCGATGGTGCTCAACGACGTGCAGGCGCGGCTTGCCTACGACCCGGCCGCCCCGCCGCCGAACGAGCTGAGCTTCGCGACCTACGGCGACCCGGTGGCCCGGCACGCCTTCGGTGAGAGCTTCCTGACGCAGATGTTTCCCGTCGGCAGCGTCGTGCCGTCGCTCGACTACCGCATCCCGCCGCCCGTCGAAAGCCAGTACGACACTTATCAGTTCATCTCGGCCTACGACAGCATCGCCGACTGGCCCGACCGCCCGGACAACTGGATCTCGGTGGCCAACGCGATCGTGGGTCTGGCGACCGGTCACACCGCGGTCGCGTTCACCGGTCCCAGCATGGTCCCCCCGCAGAACATCCGGACGACCGTGAACTCCCGCGGCGCGAAGACCACGACGTTCATGATCCCCGAGGAACACCTGCCGCTGGTGCTGCCGTTCAAGTACCTCGGCGTGGACAAGGACACGCTGATCAAGCTGGACGCGGTTCTCAAACCCTATGTCGATGCCGGCTATTCACGTCACGACAACCCGCTGACCGCGCCCATCACCGTCGACCCCGTGAACGGTTACGACCCCGCGGAGGTCACCGCACCCGCCACCCAGGCCGCCTTCGGCGGTGGCGCGGACCCGGTGTCGCAGCTGCTCTCCGGGATGCAATACGTGTTGAACAACCAGCCGCCACCGAAGCCCTGAGCTATAGGCCGGCGAGCCCGACCGCGAGCAGCACGCAGCCGATCACGGCGAGCAGTGCGCCGACCCCGCGACGGCCTTGGGCCCGCAGCCAGTCGTACAGCGTCGTCAATGCGGTACGGGTGCGGTCCGGCGCCACCAGATAGCACAGCAGCGGGATCTCCACGAGAGCGAAGGCCACCACGTTGAACAACAGCAGGGCGCCCAGCTGGATGGCGGTGGCGGCGCCGGAGGCGACGATCAGCGCCAACGCGGCGAGGTAGTCGACGGACGGCAGCGCGATGCCGAGACCGGCGACTCCTGCGGTCCACAGCGAGCGGCCCTCGAGCACTCGTCGGGCGCGGCCGGCGAGCGGTCCGACCCTGGCCTCGGCAAGGGCCGCCGCATCGCGCCCGCGTGCCCATACGCCCGTGACCACCAGCGCCGCGTTCAGCAGCAGAAGTGCGCCGACCACGATCTGCACCATGGGCAGGGTGAAGCGCGCCGACCCCAGGGCCGGGCGCAGCATGAACAACACGACGACGCCCACGGCCGTGCCCATCGCGAAACCACCGCCGAGGAAGGCCAGCAGTTGGCGCGTCGGGTGCGGGCGGTTGAGCATCAGCACCGTCATCCCGACCCGAAACGGCTCCAGACTGACGGCAACGGCCATCAACAGGAGCGGTACCCACATGGGTTTCGTCGGTCCCCGGGCCTACCGGTCAACTGCGGATGGCTCGAGCATGCGCGTCACGTTACCTGTTGTGCTCACCACGATCCCGACCCTCACCGGCGCCGCATCCACAGCTGATGGCGTTCCGGTGGGTGACCCGGACGTGGCCACCGACTGCGGACGCGTGTGAAGATGGATGGGATATGAGCGCAACTGATCTCAGCCCGGCGACACTGCGCGAAGCGTTCGGGCATTTCCCGTCCGGTGTCATCGCGATCGCCGCGGAGGCGGAAGGCACCCGTATCGGACTGGCGGCGAGCACGTTCGTCCCGGTCTCGCTCGACCCGCCGCTGGTGTCGTTCTGCGTCCAGAACACCTCGGAGACCTGGCCCAGGCTCAAGGATCTCCCGTCACTGGGAATCAGCGTGCTCGGCGAGGCCCACGACGAAGCCGCGCGAACGCTGGCCGCCAAGACGGGTGATCGGTTCGCCGGCCTGCACACCGTGTCGCGGGAATCCGGCGCGGTCTTCATCGACGGCACCGCGGTATGGCTGGAAAGCGTGATCGAGCAACTGGTCCCCGCGGGCGATCACACGATCGTGATCCTTCGGGTCTGCGATATCACCGTGCACGCCGACGTCGCACCGATCGTGTTTCACCGCAGCACGTTCCGCCGCCTCAACAGCGGGTGATCCCGGTGCGCAACCGGTCGCCCGGCGAGCGGAAGCGCACTCAAATGGCCACGGTCAGGGCCGCGCGCTGAGCTCCTCGCGGTAGCCGGCCACCCGTCGCTCCAGCTCGTCGGCGTCGGCGACTCGGCCTTCCTTGCGGGCGAGAACCGCGCGGGTGCTGAGCTCGCGGATCGCGGTGCGAATGTCGTTGATGCTATGCGGGTGTCGAAGTGCCACGATGCAACCTTTCGTCGTTGATTGGCCGCTACCCGCAGGGTACCCACGTATCCGTGGATTTGTGTGTCGGCGGAAAGCCTTAACGGGTTGATCGCACGCACCTGGTGCATGCGATCAACCCGTTAGTGAGGTTCCGGCTCCTAGCGTCGCCGGCTCGCGTTGTCTTTTCCGGCTCCTACCGTCGCCGGCTCAAGCTGTCCTTTCCGGCTCCTACCGTCGCCGGAAGAGCTTGTCGCCGAGCCACACCACCGGGTCGTACTTGCGGTCGGCGGCCCGCTCCTTCATCGGGATCAGCGCATTGTCGGTGATCTTGATGTGCTCGGGGCAGACCTCGGTGCAGCACTTGGTGATGTTGCAGTAGCCCAAGCCATGCACTTCCTGCGCGTCCTCGGCGCGCCGCTCGTGCACGTCGAGCGGATGCATGTCGAGTTCGGCCTGGCGCATCAGGTACCGCGGGCCGGCGAACGCCTCTTTGTTCTCCTCGTGATCGCGGATCACGTGGCAGACGTTCTGGCACAGGAAGCACTCGATGCACTTGCGGAACTCCTGTGACCGGTTGACGTCCTCCTGCGCCATTCGGTATTCGCCGGGCTGCAGGTCCTTCGGCGGCGTGAACGCCGGGATCTCCCTGGCCTTCTGATAGTTGAACGACACGTCGGTCACCAGATCACGGATCACCGGAAAGGTGCGCAGGGGAGTCACGGTGATGACCTCGTTCTCGGCGAAAGTCGACATCCGCGTCATGCACAGCAGACGGGGCCTGCCGTTGATCTCCGCCGAGCAGGATCCGCACTTGCCTGCCTTGCAGTTCCAGCGCACGGCCAGGTCGCCGGTCTGGGTCTGCTGCAGCCGGTGGATGATGTCGAGCACGACCTCACCCTCGTTGACCTCAACCGAGTAGTCCTGCAGCGCGCCGGCGTTGTCGTCGCCACGCCACACTCGCATCTTTGCCTGGTAGCTCATGCGTCTCTCCTAGACGAGTGGTTGGCGAGTTCCTCGGGGGTGAAGTACTTCTCCAACTCTTCGATGTCGATCAGCTCCAGCAGGTCGTCGCGCATCGGCACCTGGTCCTGCCTGGTGATGTCAATGTCGGGAACCACGGTCTCACCTTCGGCGCGGCACACCAGCAGCGTCTTGCGCCACTCGGATTCCATCGACGGATAGTCGTCGCGGGTGTGCCCGCCGCGGCTTTCGGTGCGCTCCAGCGCGGCCTTGGCGATGCACTCGCTGACCAGGATCATGTTTCGCAGGTCGATGGCCAGGTGCCAACCCGGGTTGTAATGGCGGCCGCCCTCGACCCGGACCCGCTTGTACCGCTCGCGCAGCTCCTTGAGCTTGTCGATGGCCTCGGTGATCTCATCGGATTTACGGATGATGCCGACCAGGCTGTTCATCGTGTCCTGCAGGTCCAGCTGCAGGGTGTACGGGTTCTCGGCGTTGTCGCCGTTGGACGGGCCCTCGAAAGGATGCAGCGCCAACTTGGTCGATTCCTCGACCGCCGCGTCGGACACCGTCGGGCGCTCACCGAGCGCGCGCACGTAGTCGGCCGCGCCCATGCCGGCGCGCCTGCCGAACACCAACAGGTCCGACAGCGAGTTGCCACCCAGCCGGTTCGAGCCGTGCATGCCGCCCGAACACTCACCCGCGGCGAACAGTCCAGGCGTCTTGGCCGCACCCGTGTCCGGGTCGACCTCGATGCCGCCCATGACGTAGTGGCACGTCGGCCCGACCTCCATGGGCTCTTTGGTGATGTCGACCTCGGCCAGCTCCATGAACTGGTGGTACATCGACGGCAGCCGCCGCTTGATCTCCTCGGCCGGCAGCCGCGACGCGATGTCGAGGTAGACGCCGCCGTGCGGGGTGCCGCGTTCGGCCTTCACCTCGGAGTTGATCGCACGGGCCACCTCGTCGCGGGGCAGCAGGTCAGGGGTGCGCCGCGCGGAGTCGTTGTCCTTGAGCCACTGGTCGGCTTCCTCCATGCTCTCGGCGTACTGGCCTTTGAACACCGCCGGGATGTAGTCGAACATGAAGCGCTTGCCATCGGAGTTCTTCAGCACTCCGCCGTCGCCGCGCACACCCTCGGTGACGAGGATGCCCTTGACGCTGGGCGGCCAGACCATGCCGGTGGGGTGGAACTGGACGAACTCCATGTTGATCAGAGTCGCGCCCGCCCGCAGTGCCAACGCGTGGCCGTCGCCGGTGTACTCCCATGAGTTCGACGTCACCTTGTAGGACTTGCCGATTCCACCGGTCGCCAACACCACGGCCGGCGTCTCGAACAGGACGAAGTTGCCGCCTTCGCGGTAGTAGCCGAACGCGCCCGCGATCCGATCGCCGTCCTTGATGAGGTCGGTGACAGTGCACTCGTGGAAGACCCGAATGCGCGCCTCGTAGTCGCCGAACTCCTCTTTGTCTTCCTGCTGCAACGAAACGATCTTCTGCTGCAGGGTGCGGATGATCTCCAGGCCGGTGCGGTCACCGACGTGCGCCAGCCGCGGATAGGTGTGCCCACCGAAGTTGCGCTGGCTGATCTTTCCGTCCTTGGTGCGGTCGAAGAGCGCGCCGTAGGTCTCCAGCTCCCACACCCGATCCGGGGCTTCCTTGGCGTGCAACTCGGCCATGCGCCAGTTGTTGAGGAACTTCCCGCCGCGCATGGTGTCCTTGAAGTGGACCTGCCAGTTGTCCTTCGGGTTCGCGTTGCCCATCGCCGCGGCGCAGCCGCCCTCGGCCATCACCGTATGGGCCTTGCCGAACAACGACTTCGTGATCACCGCGACCTTCAGGCCGCGTTCGCGGGCCTCGATGACCGCGCGTAAACCCGCACCGCCGGCGCCGATCACGACGACGTCGTAGGAGTGCCGTTCCAGTTCCGCCATTAAGAAAACCTCACTACCGATTGAATTAGGCGCTCAGCCAATGAATCTCAGGTCAGAGATGGCACCGCTGGCCACCAACATGATGTAGAAGTCGGTCAGCATCAGCGTGCCGAGGGTGATCCACGCATACTGCTTGTGACGCACGTTGAGCCTGCTGATCTGGGTCCACATCCAGTACCGCACAGGATGTTTGGAGAAGTGCTTGAGGCGGCCGCCGGCGATGTGACGGCAGGAGTGGCACGACACCGTGTACGTCCACAGCAGGATCACGTTGCCGACGAGAATCACGTTGCCCAAGCCGAATCCAAAGCCCGAGGGCGAGTGGAACGCCGCGATCGCGTCGTAGGTGTTGATCAGCGAGATGAGCACGGCGATGTAGAAGAAGTAGCGGTGGGTGTTCTGGATGATCAGCGGCAGCCGCGTCTCGCCCGTGTAGTGCGCCCGAGGTTCGGGCACCGCACAAGCCGTCGGCGACTGCCACACCGACCGGTAATAGGCGCCGCGGTAGTAGTAGCAGGTCAAGCGGAACAGAAGCAGGAACGGCAGCGACACCGCCGCGTACGGCAGCCACCACACATCGGGCAGGAATTGCCCGAAATGGCTGGACTCCGGGATACACCCGGACTGCTCGGCTTCGTTCCACTTCGCCAGACACGGCGAGTAGAACGGCGTCAAGTAGTGGTAGTCGGCTACGTAGTACCACTTCTGCATGAACGCCCGCACCGTGGCGTAGATCAGGAAGGCCGCGAAGCCCAGGTTCACGATCAGCGGTGACTGCCACCACCGGTCGGTGCGCAGCGTGCGTTGCGGAATCTCGGCACGGCTCGGCGAAAAGACGCCGGTCGCCTTGCGGTCGGCGGTGGGTGCGCTCACTGTTGCCTTTCGGTGTTGAGTTGTCCCGGTGCCCGGGGGTCCGCGTCAGCGGACGCCGCCGAGCCCTTCGTCATCGACGCCGCGCCAGAAATCGGTGTCGTACTGGGTGTCCGGGATCGGGATGCGGTCTCCGGCGTGGTGGTGCACCACGCCTCGGGCCAGCTCCAGCTCTTCGGCGTCAATGTCGAGACGGTCGATGTCGTTGAGGATGCGTTCGGCGTCGTTGACGATGCGACGCGTCGCCGGGGTGTCCCCGTATCTCGACGCCAACGATGTCACGCACCGCCGCAGGCTTCCGATTAGCTCGTGCAGCTCGGCAAGTTCGGTAGTGCTGGACAATTGACCTCCTTGGGCTGAAGGGTGTCAGGCATCACAGTACGACACCCGATGCTAGCTACATCATGCAGTGCACCGTGAGACAGATCACGTCAAATCGAAGGAGACGGCCCGATGCCCGACCAGGTCCTCAAAGAACGCGCCGACGCCCTGCTGGCCTTGCACGTACCGGGGAACCCGGTGATCCTGCCGACCGTCTGGGACGCCTGGTCGGCACGGCTCGCGGTCGACGAGGGATTTGCTGCGCTCACCGTCGGCAGCCACCCGCTGGCCGATTCCGTCGGCAAGCCCGACCAGGAGGGCATGTCGTTCGATGACGTGATCGCCCGCGTCAAGCAGATCACCGCGGCGGTCGACGTCCCGGTCTCGGTCGACCTCGAGTCCGGCTACGCCCAGACGCCCGCGCGGCTCATCGAGGGGCTGTTGGAGGCCGGCGGCGTCGGGTTCAACATCGAAGACACCGTGCACAGCGAGGGCGGCCGGTTGCGCTCGGCGACCGAGCATGCGCAGCTTGTCGGCGCGCTGCGTGAGGCGGCCGATGCGACCGGCGTGCACGTGGTGATCAACGCCCGCACGGATCTGTTCCTGCGCCAGGACGGCGACGAGTCCGACCGCGTCGACCGTGCGATCGCCCGGCTGGCCGAAGCCGCGGCCGCCGGAGCCGACGTGCTCTATCCCGTTGGCCGCCACGATCCGGATACGTTGCGGCGCTTGACATCCGAATTACCTCTGCCGGTGAACGCGATCGGGCTGCCCGACCAGGACGACCCCGCGTCGTTCGGGCCGCTCGGCGTGGCGAGAGTCAGCTTCGGGCCGTTCCTGCAGCGCGCGCTGTCGGCACCGGCCAAGGAGATGTTGCAGCGCTGGGTTTAGCACGGCGCTGGACTAAGGACCGCAGACATGCCCGACGACGATCTGAACTGGCAGGACGACCAGTCGCTGGTGCTGGCCGCCGGCGTGGTCGCGGCCGTACTGGTGGCGATTCTGATCTACGCGGTGATCCGTACCTCGGACGCCGCGAGGGTGCCTGCCTCCGTGCCACCGCCGGCCGCCACGTCGATTCCGCTGACGTACACCACCACAACGACGACCACACCCAGCTACACCATGCCGAGTGTCGAGACGACGGAAGTTAGGGCCCCGGAGCCGCCGCCGACGGACACTTCTCCAGCCGTCACGACGACCGAACGCTGAGACGACGAAGCCGGTGGAACCTCTCGGGTTCCACCGGCCGCGGAGTCGGGGAGTGCTTACTTGCTTTCGATCGCGATCCGCTGCGTTTCGCGGCCCTTGTGGGCGTCGGTGATCCGCACCGTCAGCACACCGGCGTCGTACTCGGCCTTGATGTCCTGGCCGGTGACGTGCTCGGGAAGCTTGAACGATCGGCGGAACGACCCGTAACGCACTTCGCGCAGCGTGCGGCCGTCTCTGTCTTCGGATCGCTCGTCGCGCCGCTCGCCGTGGATGACGAGGTAGCCGCGGTCGACCTCGACGTTCACGTCCTTCTCGACGTCGAGGCCGGGAAGCTCGACGCGGACGAGCGCGTCGTCGCCGTCCCTGACGATCTCCGCCGCGGGGGTGAACGCCCCCGTGGCCCAGCCCTCGGCCGTCGCGGGGCCGAAGAAGTCGCGTACCCACCGGTCCAGATCCCAGGCGGGACGAGTCCGTAATGCCAACGTGCTCATGTCTGTCCTCCTCGCTGCGGGACCGGCACCGTGCCGGTCACTCATCCCATAGAACTTGAGTCACCCACGCTCATGTTCCAAGTCGGTGTTCGCTGGCAGCGAAGCCGCCGCACCGGTCTCACATCGGACGCCGGCGAATGTGAGCACACCGTGATCGCGGCTTCACACGAGGCGACATTGCGGCAATATCGGCTGCTTAGCGTCGGCGGCATGCAGTCAACGAGAAACGTGGTGGTGGTCGGCCACGGCATGGTCGGTCACCGATTCGTCGAGGCGCTGCGCTCCCGCGACGGCGACGGCCAATGGCGGGTGACGATCCTCGCCGAGGAGGCCGACGCCGCCTACGACAGGGTCGGGCTCACCGGATACACCGAACACTGGGACCGCGGCCGACTGGCGCTTGCGGGTAACGGCTATCCCGATGACGACCTGGTCGAGCTGCGACTGGGCACGCGGGTGACGGCGATCGATCGAACGGCGAAGGTGGTGACGACCGCCGACGGCGCGCAGGTGCCCTACGACGCCCTGGTGCTGGCGACCGGATCCTATGCGTTCGTTCCGCCGGTACCTGGCCGCGACCTACCGGCCTGCCACGTCTACCGCACCCTCGACGACCTCGACGCCATCCGGGCCGGCGCCGACACTGCGCTGGGCTCCAAGACGCCGGTCGGCGTCGTGATCGGCGGCGGTCTGCTCGGGCTGGAGGCGGCGAATGCGCTGCGCGCGTTCGGGTTGAAGACCCACGTCGTCGAGATGGCGCCGCACCTGATGGCCGCGCAACTCGACGAGGCGGGCGGCGCGCTGCTGAGCCGGATGGTCAAGGGCCTGGGCATCGAGGTGCACACCGGTGTGGGCACCGAGAGCATCGCACCGGCACAGCGCAACCGGCCGCTGCGCAAATCCGATCAAGACGACTCAGTGCGGTTGTCCCTCAATGACGGTAGCCATATCGACACCGGCCTGATCGTGTTCGCCGCCGGCGTGCGCCCGCGCGACGAACTCGCCCGCGAGGCCGGCCTCGACATCGCTCAACGCGGCGGTGTGCTGACCGATCTGTCCTGCGTCACAAGCGATCCCGACATCTACGCCATCGGCGAGGTGGCCGCGATCGAGGGCCGCTGCTACGGGCTGGTCGGACCCGGCTACACCAGCGCGGAGGTGGTGGCCGATCGTCTGCTGGGTGGTGCCGCCGAGTTCCCGGAAGCCGACATGTCGACCAAGCTCAAGCTGCTCGGCGTCGACGTGGCCAGCTTCGGCGATGCCAAGGGCCGCACGCCCAACTGCCTGAACGTCGTGGTCAACGACCCGGTCAAGCAGACCTACGCGAAGCTGGTGCTCTCCGATGACGCCAGGACGCTGTTGGGCGGAATCCTGGTCGGTGACGCGTCGGCCTATGGGGTGCTGCGACCGATGGTCGCCAGCGAACTGCCCGGTGATCCACTGTCGCTGATCGCGCCCGCTTCCGAGGGCGGGGCGGCGGGATTGGGAGTCGGGGCGCTCCCCGACATCGCGCAGATCTGCTCGTGCAACAACGTCACCAAGGGTGATCTGAAGGAGGCCATCGGCGGTGGTTGCACCGATGTGCCCGGCCTGAAGAAATGCACACTCGCTGGTACGTCGTGCGGTTCGTGTGTGCCGCTGCTCAAGCAGCTGCTGGAGGCCGAGGGTGTCGAACAGTCCAAGGCGCTGTGTGAGCACTTCTCCCAGTCGCGCGCCGAGTTGTTCGAGATCATCAGCGCCACCGAGATCCGCACCTTCTCCGGTTTGATCGAACGCTTCGGCACCGGAAAGGGTTGCGACATCTGCAAACCGGTGGTGGCCTCGATTCTCGCCTCGACGAGCAGCGACCACATCCTCGACGGGGAGCAGGCCTCACTGCAGGACTCCAACGACCACTTCCTGGCCAACATCCAGAAGAACGGCAGCTATTCGGTCGTCCCGCGGTCACCGGGCGGTGAGATCACATCCGAGCAGCTGATCCTGATCGGCGAGATCGCAAGGGACTTCGGCCTGTACACCAAGATCACGGGCGGTCAACGCATCGACATGTTCGGCGCCCGCGTCGACCAGCTTCCGCAGATCTGGCGCCGCCTCGTCGACGGCGGCATGGAATCCGGGCACGCCTACGGTAAGTCCTTGCGCACCGTCAAGAGCTGTGTCGGCAGCACATGGTGCCGCTACGGGCAACAGGACTCCGTCGACATGGCCGTCGAGATCGAGAAGCGCTATCGCGGTCTGCGCGCCCCACACAAGATCAAGATGGCGGTCTCGGGTTGTGCGCGCGAATGTGCGGAGGCCCAAAGCAAGGACGTCGGCGTCATCGCCACCGAACAGGGCTGGAATCTCTACGTCTGCGGCAACGGCGGGATGTCGCCCCGACACGCGCAACTGCTGGCCGGCGATCTCGACGACGAGACGCTGATCCGCTACATCGACCGGTTCCTGATGTTCTACATCCGCACCGCCGACCGGTTACAGCGCACCGCGCCGTGGCTGGAGGCGATGGACGGTGGCCTGGACCATCTCCGCGACGTCGTCTGCAACGACTCCCTGGGCCTGGCCGCCGAATTCGAGGCCGCGATGGCCCGCCACGTCGAGGGGTACGCCTGCGAATGGAAGGGCGTGCTCGACGATCCGGACAAACTGTCGCGGTTCGTGTCGTTCGTCAACGCCCCCGACGTCGCCGATCCCACTGTCGAGTTCACCGAGCGGTCCGGCCGCAAGGTTCCCGTTCCCATCGGAATGCCGAAGGTGCCGCAACAATGACAATTCTCAACGAGGTTCAGGTTTGGACCACGGCCTGCCATTACGACTTCCTGATTCCGAACCGCGGTGTCGGCGTGTTACTGGCCGACGGCAGCCAGGCGGCGCTGTTCCGTCTGGATGACGGATCGCTGCACGCGATAAGCAACATCGACCCGTTCTCCGGGGCCGCGGTGATGTCGCGCGGCATCGTCGGCGATCGGGGCGGCCGCCCGACCGTGCAGTCGCCGATCAAGAAGCAGGCCTTCGCGCTCGACGACGGTGTGTGTCTCGACGATCCCGAGGTCTCGCTGCCGGTCTACCCGACGCGCCTCACCGCCGACGGGCAGGTCGAAGTCCGCGGCTGACACTCCTCCTCATCCGCGGGCAAACCTCAGGCCGCCAGCGGAACGCGGGCCCGGCGGAACCGGTTGGCGATCAACCGCACCATCGCCGGATGGGTGCCGAGCGGATCGGCGACCGCATCCGCCCCGCTGTCGCGCAGTCTGTCCTGAAACAGTCCCTCGGCCAACAGGTACGAGGCCACCACCACCCTGCGCGCACCCCTACGACGTAGCCGCGCCACTGCGTCGGCGACGCGTGGTTCGCCGGTGGCGGCATACGCGAGCTCGACCCGATCGCCGAGCACCGCCGACAACAACGCCGACATCTGCCGCAAGTCCGACAACGCACCGGCATCCGATGTACCCGCCGCCGCCAGCACCACCGAATCACCGGGCCGCCAACCGCATTCGATCAAGCGGTCCATGAGTACACGCGTCAGCGCCGGGCTGGGCCCGAGCGCCTCGGCCACGGTCACGCCGCGATGTCCGCTGGCCGCGACGTGCGCGGGGATGTCGACGTTGACGTGGTAGCCGCGCGCCAGGAACGCCGGCACCAGGATCGTCCGATCGGCCAGCGTCTGCAGCACTTCACTCGGTGTCGGGCCAAGGACGTCGACGAACGCGACGTGGACCGCGGCGCCGAGCGCCGTGGACACCCGGTCGGAGAGGTATCCGATCAGCGCGACACCGCTTCGTTTGCGGGTGCCGTGCGCCACCAGTAGATAGCTCATGGTGCGTACGCCAAACCGTCCTCGACCGCCAGGCGGTAACCCCGCTTGACCACGGTCGACACGATGTTCTTGTCGCCCAACGCCGTTCGCAGTCGCAACACGGCTGTTTCAACGGCGTGGGTGTCTGTGCCGGTGCCGGGCAGAGCCCGCAGCAGGTCGGCGCGCGACACCACCGCTCCCGGGCGGTGGGCCAACGCGCGAATCGTCGCCATGCCTGCCGGCGACACCGGCTTGACGGCGCCGTCCACCAGGACACAGGTGCCGCGTATCTCGAGCAGGTGCCCGGCCACCCGAACGGTGCGCGAACACAACAGCGGAAGTTCATCGGTGATGTGACGGACCAACGCGCCCAACCGCATTCGCTCCGGCGCCGATGTCGGCACGCCGAGCCGGACCAGGGGCCGGGCGGTGACGGGGCCGACGCACATGGCGTGCACGTCACCGCGGAAGGCGGCGATCACCCGGTTCTCCAGGTCCATCTCTTTGGCCCGCAGCAACACCGACGCGACAGCGGGCGCCGAGGTGAAGCTGACCGCGTCGAACTTCTCGTCGGCGATGCCGGCCACCAGTTGGTCGAAGTCGCCGTTGTGCGGGGCCGGGTGCCACCGGTAGACCCGGATCGGCACGACCTCGGCACCGGCCGCACGCAACTCGTCGAGGAACTCGGGAAACGGGTCCCAGTCCTCGGTGGCTCCGTGCAACTGCACCGCGACCCGCTGCCCGGCGATACCGCCCTCGACGAGGTAGTGCAGCAGTTCGCGTGACGACTCCGAGTCCGGGGACCACTCCTCGGGTAGCCCGGCGGCGCGCAGCGCACCGGTCGCCTTGGGTCCGCGCGACACCACGCGCGCCTTTGCGAGCGCCGCGGTCAGGTCGTTCGCCAGCCCCCAGCCGTCGGCCGCGGCGATCCAGCCGCGGAACCCGATGCCCGTGGTGGCGATCACGATGTCGGGCGGTACAGCGATCAGGCTTTCGGTGTGGGTGCGCAGTTCGTCGTCGTCGGGCAACGGCACCATCTGGATCGCGGCCGCGCTGGTCACCGTCGCCCCGCGGCGGCGTAGCAGCGCGCTCAGCTCGTCGGCGCGCCGAGCGGACGTCACGGCCACCCGGAATCCGGTCAGCGGCGCCCAGTCCGGCTCAGTCATGGAACCTGTGTAGGCAGCGCATGTTTCCAAGCGATTACTTGGTCATTTCCGAGGCGTGTCGGCACCGCCCGAAGCCTGCAGCCCTCCATGAAATCGGACGTTAACGAGGCGTTATTGCATCAACATGCCGCGCGGTGACCCCGCCGTGAACTTCCCCTCACCTGACACGCGGCACGGGTGTGAGTCTCACCAGACGTCGCCGTCGCGCCAGTCGCACGTGATCTCGGCGCTGGTGTCGAGCTCGACACTGACGGGCAGCACGAACAGCGCGTTGTCGTCGTCGGGAGTGCGGGTCAACCCGGCCGGCGCCAACACCGACGTGGGCCCCTGCCACGACAGCCAACCGCGGGCCGTGTAGATCGGCCTGCCGGCGTCGCTCGCGCTGAGGGCTCCGAGCTGATACGCCCCACGGATCACCTGCTCGGCGGCGTCCATCACCGCGCGGGCCAGGCCCTGCCCGCGCCAGTCCTCACGCACCGCGACCGCTTCGACGTATCCACACCGCAGCGCGGTGTTGCGGTACAGCAGCCGGCGTTGCACCACCGCCGCGTGCGCGATCAGCGCGCCGTGGTCGAAGATCATCGCGTGCATGCCGCCGAGCGAGTGCTCCCAGTCGACTTCGGTGAACTCGCCTTCAAAGGCGCCGATGACCATGCGCTTGGCGTCCGCGCGGGTCTCCGGGTCGAGGTCGGAGGTATGGATCAGCCGTGCGCTGTGGATGCGCACGACGGAAGTCAGTGGATCCTGAACATGCACACTGCTTTTCTACCAGCGTCGTGTGACTAACGGTCCCCGAACGGTCGGCGCGGCTGCGACCAATGCATCCGCACAGTTTGCCCGGGACGCACCTGAGCGACCTTGTCAATGTCCTCGTCGGCGACCACACCGATCACCGGGTACCCGCCCGTGACCGGGTGATCCGGTCCGAGAATGACGGGAAAACCGTTCGGCGGCACCTGAATTGCGCCTCGTGTGGCGCCCTCGCTCGACAGTTGCCGGTCCGGCCAGCGGTACTCGAGCGGCCTGCCGACCAACCGCATGCCGACACGGTCGCTCTTGTTGGTCGCCTGCCAGTTCGTGCGGATCAACACCTCCGGGTCGACGAACCAGTCGTCGCGCGGGCCGGGCACCACGGTCAACTCGAGCACGTCGTCCTCGATGGCCGCGACCGGAGCCTGGTCGAGTTCGGGGAAGTCCTCGGTGTGTTCGCCGACGGGCAGCACATCACCCGCCCGCAGCGGTTGCGGGCCGATCGCCGACATCACGTCATACGACCGCGAGCCCAGCACCGGCTCGACGTCGATGCCGCCGCGCACCGCCAGATATGTCCGAAGACCGGAGCGCGGGGCGCCGAGCGAGATCACCTCACCGTCACGGGCGTAGTGAATGCTGTTGGTGCCGAACAACACTCCGTCGACCGACGGATCGGTGTCGGCGCCGGTGACCGCGATCGCGATATCGCCACCGTGCACCCGAGCCGCCAGCCCGCCGAACGTCACCTCGATGGTGGCCCGATCGCCGGGGTTGGCCACCAGGCGGTTGGCCAGTGTGTGCGAGCGGCGGTCGGCGGCCCCGGAGCGGCCCACCCCCATGTGCGCCAACCCGGGACGACCCAGGTCCTCGACCAGAGCCAACGGGCCCGAGCGCAAGATCTCCAGCGTCGTCATCATGACCGGACCGCCCGGAACTGCACCCACATGCCCGACGTCAGCAGCGCCGGGTTGTCCCTGTTGATGTCCCACAGCAGCGCTTGATCTTTCGAGGTGCGGCCGATCAACTGCCAGCCGCCGGGGGACTCGCGCGGGTAGACGCCGCTGAACTCGCCCGCCAGCCCCACGGCGCCGGCGGGCACTTTTGTCCGCGGCTCGGAGCGCCGCGGCACCTCGAGTCGGCGGTCACCGCCGACGAGATAGGCGAAGCCGGGAGCGAACCCGCCGAACCCGACCCGCCACAGGCTGCCGGTGTGCGCGGCGATGACGTCGTCGCGGCTCAGCCCCGTCAGCCGGGCCACGTCGTCGAGATCGGGCCCGTCGTAGACGACGTCGATGGTGACGTCGGCGCGGCCGTCGGTCGGCGGTGTCAACTCCGCCTCCGGATCGGCGTCGATGCGTAAGCCGCCGAGACGCTGACGTGTCGGCGCCTGGTACCGGGGACCCTCGAGTTTGACCAACACGGTGCGCGCGGCAGGCACGATGTCGAGGACACCGGGCAGGTCGGCCCGTCGGATCGCATCGGTCCACGCCAACACCTCGGCGGTGCTGTCGAACTCGAGCAACAGCGCCCGGTCTCCGTAGTCGCGGATCGGAACGGAGCCGGCGCCTCGCATGCCACGTTCCATTTCGGCTGTCACGGTCATACCTGAGAAATTACCCGCGAGTAGCCTGCAATACCCCTGCTCTATGAGCCTTGCCAGAGGAGTTTTAGCGATGCCTCAAGCGGCGGGCCGATACGTCGGCTCGCGACGCTTGATGAAGGCGATCACCCGGTACGTCACGGGCAGCGCGACCACTTCCACCCCGGTCTTGTAGACCCACCCCAGCGCCACGTAGACGGCGAAGTCGCGCCATGTGTTGATCCCGATGGCAGCCGCGGCGATGCTGCAGAACACCAGGGTGTCGGCGAACTCGCCGACGACCGTCGACCCGATCAACCGGGCCCACAGATGCTTCTCGCCCACCCGGGCCTTGATCTTCACCACGACCCACGCGTTGAGCGTCTGCCCGACCAGGAACCCGGCCAGCCCCGCGATCACCAACAAGGTGAACGGCTTCATCACGGCCTCGAACGCCGCCTGGTTGGTGTAGAAGTCGGCGGGCGGCAACACGGCGGTGAGCCAGAACGTGAACGCCGCCAGGGCCTCCATCACGAACGCGATGTAGATCGCGCGCCGGGTGGCCCTGAACCCGTACACCTCCGACAACACGTCGCCGATCACGTAGGTCAGCGGAAAGACGACGAATCCACCGTCGGTGATCAGCGACCAGTCCCCGATGATCGGGCCGAAGGCGACGCCCTTGGTCGCCGCGACATTGGAGATCAGCACCAGGCCGGTGAAGACCGCGACCAGCGTCGGATAGTAGGCCGATCCCGTGGTCGCGAACCCGCGGTGTTTGGCCTCGGCGTCGGCGGTCACCGCGCAATCTTCTCAGGCCAGCGCTTGGGCGATGCGCGGCGGCAGTTGATCGGCCACCAGGGGATAGGACAGCGGTGAGGCGAACGCGATCGCGCCGGCGAGTTCCTTGCCGGTGAAGATGTTCGCCGTGCCCCGCTCGGCGATCTTCGGGTCTGCCAGAAGCGCTGCCTGTTCCTCGTCGGACTCGGTGGCCCAGATCAGCACGTCGGCGTCGAGTCCGTCGGTGACGTTCAGGCCCATCGCGGTGAGGAACTCGGCGCGCCATGCGGGTGCGAGCGCCCGGGGTTCACCGCCGGACAGATGACCGTGCAGCAGCGCCGCCGTCCTGCCCGCGAAACCGGGATTGCTTTCGGCGACCGCGATGAACCGATCGCCGACGCCGACGATCAGGGCTTGCATCTCGTCGTGTTTGAACACCGCCTGCCCGATGGTGGTGGCCTGTTGTTTCCACGGCTCGAAAAACGCGTCGGCCCCCGATTGTGCGACGGTCGGCGCGATCTCCGACAGCCTCAAGTAGGTGTCCGAGTCGAGTCCGGCGTTGGTGGCGACGATGAGGTCGGGGTTGAGCGCGGCGATCTGATCGACCTGGACGCCCTCGGCGAGGCTGAGCACGGCTGGTTGCGCGGAGCCGAGTTTCGGTCGCGCCCAGGGCCACACTGCGAACGGTTCACCGCCGAACCATTCGGTCACTGCCACCGGTACGACGCCGAGCGCGAGGAGGTCGTCCTGCCCCGTCAGTCCGGCGCTGACCACCCGCGTGGGCGGTGCCGGGATCTTGGTCTCGCCGAAGGCGTGCTTGACGGTGACCGAGCCGTCCTTGGCCACGGTGCCCGGCTTGTCCGAACCGCATCCGGCCGCGAATCCCGCGGTGGCGAGCGCCGCGCCCGCGCTCGCCGTCAGGAACCCTCGCCGAGTCAGCCCCTTGGCCACCCGGCGAGCGTAGCTAACCGACCTGGAAGTTCCCGAACAACACGACGGCCAGTCCGAGGGCCGCGACGATGTTCACCACGGTCGCCGACGCGAACAACGCGATCGGGCGCCATCCGGCCTCCCTGAGTCCCTTGAGCGAGAACTCCAGGCCGATCGCGACGAACGCGAAGATCAGAAACCACGTCCGCAGATCGTTGAGGGTGCTGATCGCCGATTTGTCCCCGCCCCATGCCAGATACAGGGTGCCGACGATCGACGCGGCGATGAAGCCGAGCACGAACTTGGGAAAGCGTTCCCAGAACTGGCCGAGCGACGGCCGGGCCTCTGCCGCCGATCGCCGTTCGACCTTCAGCGCGAAGTAGGCGGTGAGCGCGATCGCGACCACCCCGATCAGCGCGTTCTGCGTGGTCTTGACGATCGTCGCGATCTGCAGCGCGTCCTCGCCGGCGATGGCGCCGGCTGCGGCGACGGCGGCGGTGGTGTCGATGTTGCCGCCGATCCAGGCACCGGCCACCGCGTCGGAGAGGTTGAAAACGTCTGCCAGCCAAGGCAACAGGAAGATCGAGGGCAGAGCGAACGCGATCACCAGGGACGCCGCATAGGCGAGTTGCTCGCGCTTGGCCTGCACGGCGCCGGCCGCAGCGATGGCTGCGCTCACCCCGCAGATCGACACCGCCGACGCGAGCAGGGCGCGCAGTTTGTCCTCCAGCCGCAGCACCCCGCCCAGCCACCAGGTGAAGCCGAACACGATCGAGATCAACAGCAGCGCCTGGACGATCGCTGGGCCCGCCGCGGTGACGAGCACCTTGAGGTTGATCGACGCACCGAGCAGCACCAGGCCGGTCTTGATGAAGAACTCGGTGCGAAAGCCGCGCGACAGCGCGTCGCGCAGGGCCAGGCGGGACAACACGAAGTTGCCCAGTAGTCCCAAAGCGATGGCGTACACCGGGAATTCGATGGATTTCGCGACTCGCTCGAACGCGGTGCCATCGGCCCACTGCGGCACCTGCGCTTCCAGGTAACGCGTCACCGCGCCCAGCGCGAGCACCACGAGCACACCGGCGACGGCGTAACCGACGCCCGAAGTCTGCGGCCTCGTCGTTGCGGTCGTCTGCTCGGTCACGGGATCACGCTTCCCGGGATCACCCCCACCAGGACGAGTGCGAGCAGCGAAAGGCCGACAATGACGGCGAGCCAGTCCTCATTCATGCGCGGACCGTATGTCGGGCAACGCGCGCAGGCATCCGTTGCGATCAGCGCGAATCGAACCTCAGCAGATGATGGTGGTCGATTCGATCGGCGGCGCCTCGCCGGACGCGGTGAGCACGTCGCCGCGGTTGATCTGCGTCCGCTCGATGTCCTTGAACAGCACGCCGACGTTCTCGCCGGCGCTGACCTCGTCGCGCTGCTTGCGAAACTGCTCGATGGCGGCGACGGTGATGCCGGGCCCCCCGTTGATGTGCACGGTGTCACCGACACGCAGGGTGCCCGCCTCGACCCGGCCGGTCGCCACCACACCGCGGTTGCGGATCGCGAAGACGTCCTCGACCGTCATCCGAAACATCAGGAGCGCGACAACTTCTTGTTGGCGTAACGGGTCAGCCAGCCCGGTGAGAACCGCGACGCCAACGTCATCACCTTGGTCTGCGTTCCGACCGGGAAGTGCACCTGGTGGATGGCGCGCCGAAGCCTCGACGGTTCGACGGCCTCCACGATCGCATCGGCGATGTCCTGCGCCGTCAACCGGATGCCGAGGGATTCCGTCGTACCGGTTTTGACGTCGTGGGTCATCGCGGTCTGCACGTACAGCGGCCACATCGCGATGACGCGGATGCCGTAGCGGTTCCACTCGATGTCGAGCGCCTCGGTGATCCCGCGGACGAAGAACTTCGTGGCGCTGTAATTGGCCAGCTCGGCCTGACCGTAGATCGCCGACGCGGACGACAGATTCACGACGACCGAGTTCGGGGTCTTGCGCAGGTACGGGAACGCGGCGTACAGACCGTTGACGACACCCTTGGCGTTGATGTCGATCTCCTTGTGGTGGCCGGCGATGTCCATCTCCTCGAAACGTCCGGCCCGCAGAATCCCGGCGTTGTTGATCATCACGTCGAGCCGATCGCCTGCGGCCGCGGCGAATTCGCCCACCCGCGTGGCCATCTCGTCGGGGTCGGTGACGTCGAGGTGACCCGTGTGTGCGACGCCGCCCAACCGGTCGATGTCGTCGGCCAGCGACTTGAGCCCGACTTCGTCGATGTCGTATCCGCCCACGACGAATCCATTGCGGGCGAACGTGAGCGCGGTGGCGCGGCCGATGCCGGCGGCGGCACCGGTGATGAATACGGCCTTGCGGGAGCTGGGAGGCATGGTCACCACCTCTTCATACCCGCTTGGGCGGGATCGGCATCACCCGATTGCGTCAGGCGAAGGCCAACGACAGCCCGAGCCCGACCATCGCGACCGCGATCACCCCGTCGAGGACGCGCCACGTCGTCGGTGTGGCGAACCACCGGGCAAGCTTGCGCGCCCCCAAACCGAGGCTGAAGAACCAGACCGCACTGGCGGTGACCGCGCCGACACCGAACAGCCAGCGTCCGTCGCGGTGTTCGTTGGCCAGCGCGCCGAGCAGCACCACGGTGTCGAGATAGACGTGCGGATTCAACCAGGTCAGCGCGAGGCAGGTGAGGAGCACCTCGAGCAGGCGCGCCGACCCCTCCTCGGAGGGGGTCAGCGCAGAGGGCCGCAGGGCGCGTCGCGCCGCGAGGACCCCGTAGCCGACGAGGAACGCCGCCCCGCCGTATCTGGCCACCTCCACTGCACCGGGGTGTGCGGCGGTCACCAGCCCGAATCCGGCGATGCCCGCGGCGATCAGCACGACGTCGGACACGGTGCACACCGCGGCGACCGCCAGCACGTGCTCACGCCGAATCCCCTGGCGGAGCACGAACGCGTTTTGCGCGCCGATCGCGGCGATCAGGGCGAACGAGGCCAGGAAACCCACCAGCAGCGGAGACGTCACGCCCCCGACGTTAAGAGCGTGGCGAGCATCAGTACAGCTAAATATTCTGCATATGAATTAGCATTGCTAATGTGACCGTCGATGCTGCGCAGTTGGCGGCGTTCGCCGCGGTGATCGAGCACGGTTCGTTCGACGCGGCGGCGGCGCGGCTGCACGTCACGCCGTCGGCGGTCAGCCAGCGCATCAAGGCGCTCGAACAGCGGATCGGACAGGTGCTGGTCGTGCGCGAAAAGCCCTGCACCGCAACCGCAGCCGGTATCCCGCTGATACGTCTGGCGGCGCAGACGGCGTTGTTGGAGGCCGAGGCCCTCGCGGAGATGGGCGGCGGAGGTGGCGCCGCTCCGCGAATCGCCATCGCGGTCAACGCAGATTCGATGGCCACGTGGTTCACCGAGGTGCTCGCCGCCCTGGACGACGTGCTGTTCGACATCCGCATCGAGGACCAGGACCACTCGTCACGTCTGCTGCGCGAGGGTGTCGCAATGGGTGCGGTGACAACCGAGCGCGCACCGGTGCCGGGTTGCCGGGTCCAACCGCTGGGGGTCATGCGCTATGTCCCCGTGGCCAGCCCGGAGTACCGCGACCGGTATCTGCCCGACGGCTTCACCGCGGCGGCGGTCGGTCGGGCGCCGTCGCTGGCGTGGAATCGTGACGATGCGCTGCAGGACATGTTGGTGCGCAGGGTGTTTCACCGCGACATTTCCCGACCACAGCATTTCGTGCCGACCGCGGAGGGCTTCGGCGCCGCGGTCGAAGCCGGTTTGGGGTGGGGTATGTTCCCCGAGGCGCTGGCCCGGCCGCAGTTGGACGACGGATCGTTTGTGCGGATCGCGAGGGCACATCTCGATGTCCCGCTGTTCTGGCAGTGCTGGAAGCTGGACAGCCCGATCGTCGGTCGTGTCACCGAGGCGGTCACCGCTGCAGCGGGCGTACTCGCACCTCGTCGCCGGCGCTGACGGTGCCGACGGCGACAACTTCGGCGTAGACCCCCGCGCAGGGGAGCTTCCCTCCGCCGGGGACCTCGACGCGATTGTGTTCCAGCAGGTAGCGCACCGCATCCGGGAGTCGCTCGGTCGCACCGTGTTTGAGTGTCGGAACGGCGCAGCGCGGGGTGGGGAGGGTGACGCGCAGCGTGACCTCGCCGAGTTCGATCTCGGCTCCCACCCATTCGTTCTCGACGAAGGGCTCAGACCCGACGTCGACGACGACGTTGGGCCGGTACCGCAGTGCCTCGGATATGCCCACACCGATCGCGTCGAGCGTGGCCGTGGTGATCAGATGCACCGGGGAGTGGTCGACGAACGCGCCGCCGGGTGCGCCCTGCCCGAGTTCGAGCAGCACCGGATCGAACTCGGCGTCGATGCCGTGTTCGAGCACCTCCAGTGGGTCGGACCGCTCGAGAACCACGCCGGCAGCCCGCTCATCGGCGATATGCACTGTGCGCCCGAGTAGCTCGGACAGCGGAGCGGCAGCCTCGGTGACCGGCACGCTGCGCCCGTCGGGCAAGGTGACGGTGACGCTACCGTCCTCGCTGGTGGTCGACGCGCACTGCAGCAGTGTGCTCCACCGCCTCGGGTGCTTCGCGGTGGCGACGCGCCCGGTCTCTTCGTCGATGAGGGCGTACCGGCGGTCGCCGTCGACGCCCAGGGGCCCGATTCGAACCCGGTCGCGTACTTCTCCGAGCATCGATTTCACCGGGTAGCGCTGCAGCGCGGCCACGCGTCCGGTCATGTCGGTCAACCGATCTCGATTTCATCAGGGTGTGGGGGTGCGGTGGCCTCACCCGAGGTGAAATGGTCGACCAGGCCCGTGATCTCCAGGACGCGGTCGAGCTGCGGCGGCCGGTTGTCGAGGTGCAGCACGGCACCGCTGCGTGCCGCCTCCCGATGGATCACCAGCAGAGCCGACAGTCCCGTGGAGTCGAAGAACCCCAGCTCGGTGCAGTCGAGGCGCAGTTCTTTCACGCCGGCGTCGGTGGACAGCAGCTCGGAGACGACATCCAGAAGGGGTGCGGTATGTCCGTAGTCGAGGTCGCCGGCGAGGTGGATGCGTGCCGACGGAATCGTGACGTCGGTCTTCAGGGTGAATTTCATGCGGTCGGTGTGGTGTCGGGGGTAAGGGCGGTACGCGCAGCGGCCAGGTGACGCTGAGCTCGTGGAAAGTCTTGCAGCTGGGCGGACAGCAGATCCAGTGCGGGGATCAGCGACGTCGCCGGGACGTCGCGGGAACTGAGCACCTCGGCCGTCCACGCGATGAAGCCGGTGAACAGGTCGGGGTCGTCGATGTACAGGGCGGTCGCGAGAAAGTCGACGATGTGGGCGATGTCCTCGGTGGTGTGGTCGCGTTGCGCTTCGCTGTAGTCCTGCATCGCGGGGAATCGGTTTTCCAACTCGGCGACGGTGAACTTGACCAGCTGCGGTTTGGCCGTGCTGACCATCGAGTACTCCTGGTCGGCCAGGTGCGGCAGTTCGTCCGTGGCGGGCCGGTTCGGGGTGAGGCGAAGCCGGCCGACGCCTGCGCGCAGGCACTGCGCGGCGGCGCGGGCATCGGGTGCCCACGCGTCGGCACCCAAGAGTTGCGCGTACCGGCCGTCCGGTCCGAACGCCGCACCGCCGACGAGCACGGAGACGCCTGCGGCCTGGCACGCACTGATCGCGGCATGCGCTGTGGGTAGACGGGTCGGGATCGAGCACGACAGCGCGACCGCGTCGGGCGCGTGCTGATGCAGGTGCGCGACCAGGTGGGGCGTCGGCACCTGCGCACCGAGGAAGTCCACCCGCCAGCCGCGTAGACGCAGAACTTCGGCGAGCAGCCGCGCGGGTAGCGCGTGCCATTCGCCGTCCACGCAGGCCACGGTGACGCGCCCGGCCTCGTCGGGGGATCCGGCGGCCGGGTGCTGCGACAAAGCCGCGATGACGCGATCGTTGATCGCCGTCGCCGCGTGCTCCTGCGCAACGGTGATCCGGTTGGTCGCCCACTCCGTCCCGACCCTGCGTTGAACGGGCGCGATCACCTCGAGCAGCGCGTCCTCGGGCGTCATGCCCGAGTCCACAGCGGCGAAGACGGCGGTGACCGCGGCCTGCTCGTCGGCGTCGAGCGCCGCTTCCCACAGACGTTCGCGCACCGATGCGGGATCGGTCGCGGTCACTCCCGCGCCGATGTCCGATCCGCTCACGCTATGTACCTGCCTGCGGTGTGGCCGTCGACCGCGCTGAGATGTGTCCGGCGCGGCGCCGTGATGGCCACGACGGCCATGTCGTCGTGTTCCCGACCGGTTACCCACTCCGACGCGAGCATCATCATCCGCTCGACAACTGCCTCGGCGGGCAGTTCTGCGCATTGCGCCAGCGCGCCGATCAGGCGCTCGTCGCCGAAGGCCTCCTGACCGAGTGGGCCGCCGCGGGCCTCGGACAGGCCGTCTGTGTAGAGCAGGCACGTCTCACCCGGTGCGAGCGAAACCTCGGTCGACCTCGCTTTGAACTGCGGCAGGGCGCCGACCAACATGCCGCGGGTGTCTGCCTGCTCCACTGTCCCGTCGTTACGCACGATCAGCGGGGGCGGGTGCCCGGCACAGGTCAGCCGCAGCCTCAACTGACCCTCGCGGCGCGCGACGGAGGCGAGCACCATCGTGGCGAAACGGCTGTTGTCGGGGGTCAACAGCGCGCTGTTGAGCAGCTTGAGCACCGCTTCGTGCTGGTCGGCGAGCGGCGCCAGCGCTTGCAGCGTGTTGCGGATCTTGCCGCTGAGTACCGCGGCCTCCAGACCCTTGCCGCAGACGTCACCGAGGACGACAAGCGTCTCGCCATCAGGGTCCGCGGCGGGATGGACGTCATAGAAGTCGCCACCGACAAACTCATGGTCGGCTGACGCACGGTAGCCGCCGGCAAGCTCGAAATCCCCGTTCGGTCCCAATTGAGGCGGCATCAGGTCGCGCATCAGGGTGCGTGTGATCGCCGACTGTTCGGCATACAGCCGCGCCGCGGAGAGCGCCGCACCCGCACGGGTCGCGAACAGCCGGGCGAATCTTTCCTCGCTCTCGGTGAACACCGTGTGAGTGTCGCGGCGTAGCAGCACCAGCGCGCCCGCGGGAACGCCGTGCCCGGGCAGCGGCGTGATGAGGACCGACCCCACCTGCCCGACGAAATGCGAGGGAATCAACCAGTCCGGCACCGAGGCGGGATCGATCCAGCGGGATGGCACCGGCGGGAACCCGCGAAGCGCCTCGCCCAGGCCCGACACCTCGGCCGGGTCGGCATCCACGCTGCGGTGTTCGGCGGCACCATCGGGTCCGCTGCAGACCACGGGCATCCGCGCACCTCTGACAGGCGCGACGACCACCGCCGCGTCCGCCAGATGGCGGTCCGCCATCTGCGCCGTCGCCTCCATACAGCGCTCGAGGTTCAGCGACGCCATCAACACCGCCGAGACGTCATCGAGAAGTGCCGCGCGTTTCCGTTCCCTGGCCAGCTCCTGCTGCACGTCCCACAGCGACCGGTGGGCGTCCTCGACCAGCCACCACGCGACCTCGCCGCCGGCCAGCGCCGCGGGGCGTGCCTCGAAATCGCGCCCATTGAGCTTCCCGGTGGTCGACGCTTTCCCGGTGTCGGCCGACTGATCGCTTAGAAAGCGGTCGTGGGCGCGCGCCAGCCACGGCGTCGCGTCCGCCAGCCTGGTGCCGATCTCAGCGTCGGTCAGCAAGGCGCGCGCGGACGCACTCAAACCCTGGATGACTCCCGAGCGGTCGACCTTCACCACGGGGTGAGGAACCGACTGCCAGGCGGCTGCCTCGTCGGGCGCCTCGGCTCTCACGCTCCCGTCGCTGCTCATCGGTCAGCCGCGCTGACGATGCATTGACGCGAAACGAGCGGTCGCGTTCGGGTCGTCACCGTGCAAAGCGACGTCGGAACTGGAAAGCATCACACCCCTGCAGACAGGCACATCATTGGGAGGGCGTGGGCTCAGCCCCTGATGAAAGCGACTCTACCCTGCACTGGCCCGGCGTTGTCTTGAAAAGACGCCGCACCGCTCGTTCAGAAAGCGATGACGCCGCGGATGTTGCTTCCGGATCGCAGATCCTTCATCGCCTCGTTGATGTCGTCGAGCTTGTACTTCTGCGTGACCAATTCGTCGAGCTTGAGAGTGCCGGCCTCATACATCGACAGCAGTCTGGGCATGGCTTCGCGGGGATTCATCTCGCCGTAGAGGACCCCTTTGAGGGTCTTACACGAACTCACCATGTCTGGCAGGCTCAGCGGAACCATCAGGTCGCTGACCTTCGCCATGCCGGTGAGCACACAGGTGCCGCCCTTGCGCAGCAGCATCAGCGCCACCATCACGAGGTCGACCGGCACCACACCCGGTGTCAGCACGACACGGTCGGCCATCACACCCCAGGTGATCTCCTTGACCAGTTCCAGCGCCGCGCCGGCATCGACGGCGGTATGCGTCGCCCCGAAGGTGGGCGCGATCTCGCGTTTGAACTCGTTCGGGTCGACGGCGACGATGTGCTTGGCGCCGGCGACTCTCGCGCCCTGCACGGCGTTCATGCCGATGCCCCCCACTCCCACCACCACGACGGTGTCACCGGGTTGGGTTCCCGCCGCCACGGAGCCAGAACCGAAACCCGTTGTGACGCCGCAGGATACGAGGGACGCAGCCTCCAGCGGGATCCAGTCGTTGACCTTCACCAGCGAGCGTTCGGACGCCACGACGTACTCGGAGAAGGTGCCGACCTGCATCATCGCCATCAGGTCTTCGTCGCCGACATGGCGTCTGCACGTGCCGTCGGTGGTCATCGCCTTGCTGTAGATGTCGGCGCCGACGTCGCACAAATAGGTGTGTCCGGTCACGCACCAACGGCAGGTCCCACAGGCGGGGAAGAACGAGATCGCCACGTGGTCACCGGGTTTGAGCGTCTTCACCTCAGGGCCGACCTCTTCGACGACGCCCGATCCCTCGTGGCCGCCGAGCATCGGGAACCATTCGGGCACCGGCACGCCGGACGCGCGCATCAGCTCTTCCATCTCCGGGCTCGGCACGCTGTCGCCGGTGTAGAAGTGCTCGTCGGAATGGCAGATCCCCGCGTACGCCATCTTGACCAGAACCTCGCCTGCGCGGGGCGGGTCCAGCTCGACGTCGGTGACTTCCCAGTCGATGCCCACTCCGCGCAACACGGCCGCTCGTGTCTTCATCTACGACTCCTTCGGCCAGCCGACAGTTTTGGTTTCGGTGAAGATTTCGAGGCCTTCGATGCCGCACTGCCGTCCGACACCGGATTGCTTGTAACCGCCGAACGGGGCGTCCGCGCCGTACCAGAGACCGCCGTTGATTCCGAGGGTCCCGGTACGGATCCGGCCGGCTACGGACTTGGCACGGTCCAAGTCGTTGGCGAACACCACCCCCGACAATCCGTAGATGGAGTCGTTGGCGATCCGCACCGCATCGTCGTCGTCGTCGAATCCGATGACCGACAGCACCGGGCCGAAGATCTCCTCTTGGGCGATCGTCATCCGGTTGTCGACGTCGGCGAAAACAGTTGGCTCGACGAAGAACCCCTTCTCGAGGTGTGCCGGAATGTTGCCGCCGGTGACGACCCGTGCCCCTTCCTGCTTGCCCTTCTCGATATAGCCCATCACCCTGTCCTGCTGGCGTTTCGATACCTGGGGGCCTTGCAGCACGGAGGGGTCGGTGGGGTCACCGTACTTGTTCTTCTCCATCGCGACCTTGACGATTTCGACCGCCTCGGCGTAGCGACTGTTGGGCACCAGCAGGCGGGTCGGCATGGCACAGCCCTGCCCGGCGTGCATGGAGATGAACGCGCTGCCGCCCACTGTTGCGCTGATGTCGCCGTCGTCGTCGAGCACCAGATACACCGACTTGCCGCCGAGTTCGAGGAATGTGGGCTTGACGGTGTCGGCGGCCGCCTTCATGATGCGTCGCCCCGTCACCGTCGACCCGGTGAAGGCCACCATGTCGACGAGGGGAGAGGTCGAGAGCACTTCGCCGACCAGATGGTCCGACGAGGTGACGATGTTGATCACTCCCGGCGGAATGTCGGTCTGCTCGGCGATGATCCGGCCGATACGGGTGGCGTTCCAGGGCGTATCGGGAGCCGGCTTGAGCACCATCGTGTTGCCCATCGCCAGGATCGGCCCGATCTTGTTGAGGATGATCTCGATTGGGAAGTTCCAGGGCGTGACGACGCCGACCACCCCGACGGGTTCCTTCCAGACCTCACGTGCGGCGAGGGTGCCCATGCCGAAGGCGTCTTTGTCGGGAAGCGTTCGCTTCCAGGGGAACTCGGCGATCATATCGGCCGGCCAACTCAAGGCCTCTCTGAGTGGAACGTCGAGCTGCGGTCCGAAGGTGCTCAGCAGTGGGCAGCCCGCCTCTGCGATGAGCTCTCCGCGGATCTCCTCGCGCTCGGCCTCCAGCGCCGCCTGCAGTTGACGCAGTCCTGCGGCCCGGGCTTCACCGTCTCGCGACCAGTCGCTGTGGTCGAAGGCGTGGCGGGCGGCCGCCACCGCCCGTTCCATGTCGGCACGGGTGCCGTCGGCGGTGCCCCCGAGAACCTCCTCGGTCGCGGGGTTGATGTTGTCGAACTGCCGGCCCGTTTCGGATTCGACGAGCTTGCCGTCGATGAGCATGCGTGATTCGTGTGTCACCGGGTGTCCTTCACCACTGTCGAAGTTCGGCCACGGCGCCCGACGGTCTGGGAGCCAATGTCAGATAGGGAATGAAACTGCTGTTACCGCAACGAAGTACGTTGTGCACGACGTCAACGAGGTGATCGGCCTCGACGAGACCGCCCTGCATGTAACCGTTGTCCATCCAGAACCGGATGGCGTTCTCGAGCGCCTGCGGATCCCAGGTCTTGTTGAACTCGGTCTGGGAATCTCCCTCACCGCCGAAGCAGTCGCCGACCGCCAGGCGGGTGAAGCCGATGTTCGGGTGTTCGATGCGCCAGGCCTCGACCAATTTGTCCAACGCCGCCTTCGATACGGCGTAGGCACCCAGCAGGGGCCATGGGGCGGAATAGGAAGCGCTGAGCGACGAGAGGTACACCGCCGAACCCGCGTTGGCGGCCAGGTGAGTTGCCGCCGCCGCGGTGATGAGTGAGGCGCCGGTGACGTTGGTGGCGAATAGATTTGCCCACTGCTCACCCGTCACCTCGGCCAGCGGGGCGAGGACGCCGACGCCGGTCGTGTAGACGAGGGCGTCGAGACCACCGAATTCTTCGACGACGGCTGTCATCGCGCGTTCGCAAGCGTCCGCGTCCGTGACGTCACACGCGACGGCTACCGCACCGCTGCCCGCCTCCTTGGCGGCGTTCTCGAGGCGGTCACGACGCCGCGCGAGGAACGCGACCCGGGCGCCCTCCTTCGCGAGCCCGATACCGATGCAGCGGCCGAGACCCGCGGACGCTCCGACTACGGCGACTCGCAGTGATGGCGCGTCTGACATCAGATCTCCTTGAGACGAGGGCGAAGCAACATTATCAGTCTGGTAGAAGAACGATAATCAAAAACGGAAACGCTCATTTCCGTACGGTAGGCGATCACCCCGAGACGCGAATTGATCATTACTACCGCCTGACCACCTTGCGCGGCTCCGTCGCGAAGCTGAGCAGAAGCCGGTCGAGGATCCGTGCCGCACGACCGCGTGCTCGGCCGGGGCTTTTCGCGTGTGCCACCAGGAGCGCGCCCTCCTCGAGCGATGCGACGAGCATGTGCGTGAGCTCGGCAACGGGCAGATCGTCGATGCTGCCTTCGGCGATGGCATTGCGCACCATCTCGTTGATCAACGCGATGCTGTTGTCCTCCTGGATCGCGCGCAGGGTCCGCCAGCCCAGGACGACGGGTCCGTCAACCAACATGATGCGCTGCACCTCGGGTTCGAGCGCCGACTCGAGGAAGCCGTGAAGACCGGCGCAGAGGCGTTCCCACGAGTCCGCGCCGCGCGGCGGGGAGGACAGCGAGCGCAATGTGAGGTCCCGCTCGACCTCCTCGAACACCGCGCGGAAGAGTTCGGCCTTGTCTTTGAAGTGGTGATAGAAGGCGCCGCGGGTGCCGACGCCCGAGGTCTCGACCAAGTCGCCGATGCTGGTGTTGAAGTAGCCCTTCTGCACGAACAGGATGCGCCCGGCATCGATGAGATGGCGACGGGTTTGATCTCCGCGAGCACGTCGTTCGGAGTCCGTGCCACCACGCTTGGCCATGCCGAGCATGGTAGCAACATTCACGGTGTAGGTTAGCGTTGCCAGATAACCTGCATGTTGTATGTTGCTGGATGTGGCAGACGAAGGTGTTCGCGCGTACGGATCGGTCGCCCCGCTGAAAGTCGGCCTGCTCAACGACTATCCGACCAGGTCCGGCACCGAGGACGACACGCTCGACACGCTACGGCTGGTATTTGACGAAGCGGTATCCGCCGGGCTCGTCGACCGGCCGATCGAGGTGGTACGCCGCGACGTCATCGGCCTGCCCAACGGCACGTACCACGCCGTCGAACGCGGTTACGACGAGCTGGTCGCCGAAGGCTGCCTGGTGATTTTCGGCCCGTACGTCTCCGACAACGCGGTGCCGCTGTCCGCGCACGCCAACCGGGTCGCCACGGTCCCGAATCTCATCCTGTCGGGATCGGAGGAGGCGCTCGGGGAGTGGACGTTCGCGCTCAACAACGGGTCGATGCCCGAGGAGCCCGTCATGCTCGCCGCGGTGATGCTCGGCGATGAAAGGTCGCGTATCGCCATCGCATATGAGGCCTCTCTCATCGGCAAGGAGTATCTGACGTTCGCCGAGAAGGCTTATTCCGCAGCGGGATTGAAGGTCGTGGCCACGGCGGCCATCCCGCAGGTCGAAGCGGACAAGGCGGCGGTGGTCGCCGAACTCCGGGCCACCGGTCCCGATGCCCTTGTCCACGTTGGCTTCGGCCACGGGTTGTGGGGCTTCTCGGACGCCCTGGAGAGTGCCGGCTGGGATCCGCCGCGCTACACCACGACGGCGTTCGAGATGGCGCACATCAACGCCGAGTGGATGCGCCACCTGCGCGGCTGGGTCGGTCTCGACAGCTACGACGAGCGCAACGATGTCGGGCAGGCCTTCCTCGACCGATTCGAAGCGCGTTACGGCCGCCGGCCGGCGCACTCGATGCCGGGCCTGTGCCACGACGTCGCGACCGTGATCGCGCGGGGTCTGGCGGCGGCGAGGCCGCTGACCGGCGGAGGGGTCAAAGAGGGAATCGAGCAGGTGAAGCTCGTGCCGTCGGCGAGCGGAGCCCCGGGTACCTTCCTCCGGTTCGGCCGTTACATCAGGCAGGGTTGGCTGGGCTCCGATTACCTGATCGCGCGGCGGGTGCTGCCGGATGGAAGCGGACACGTATTCCACGCGGCGCCGAGCGACAACATTTCGCGCGCGGTCGGTATCCGCCGAGACTGAGCTTGTGCCCGACGATGGCGCGAATTTCCCGCAGGCTCAGTTTCGGCGTTGGCTACCCAGCTGGATCGCACCGAACACCGGCGCCGTGACGATCCCCGGCGGCTGGGCCCTCACGTAGGGGATCGCCCGGACAGCGCCCATCGCGATCATCAGATGCCCCGGTTGGGCGTGCTGTCCGCTGGGCACCTGGCCGTCCCAGCCGACGTCGAGTGCGAGCTCGAAACTCGGTTCGCCCTTGATGACGGCGCGGATCAACGGCGCCTTCTCTCCGGCGGCCAGCGGCTTCAGTCCCCACTGGGGTAGATCGCGCGTCAGCACCCATTCCTCGTGAATCGCCAACAAGGGGCGGCCTGACCAGTGTCCGACCCATGAGAACCGTTGGCCGACGACCGTTCCCGCTTCGATGGTGCCCGCCAGCACCTCGAGGTCGTGCGGAAGCGTGGTGGCGTCGACGGACACCTCGACGTGCGAGAGCGTGACGCCGAGAACGTCGGCGGTGGCGTTGAGCGCCTGGCGGTACGCCATGTCGAGCTTCTTGATGATCGGCGAGTCCACGCTGACGTCCTCGGGCGGTCTGCCCATGCCCATAAGATCGACGAGCATGGGTCGGCTGTCGACCGCCGAAACATCGGTCGCTTCGTAGAGGTCGATTCGATCGATCGTCTTGCTCAGCCCCGTCACGGTCGCCACCAGGCGTTCGAACATGAAGCCCGGATTCTCGCCCGCGGCGTGGAATCGGGACTGTCCCGCGCGACAGGCTTCCGCGAAGGCCGCTTCAGTCTCGGCGCCGTAGGTGGGCAGGTGGTTGTAGGACGTCGTCGTTATGACGTCGGTGCCCCCCGCGAGCAGTCGGCAGATGTCGTCGGCGTTGGTGTCGACGGCATGGGCCTTGCTGGCGGCATGGATGACGACGTCAGCGCCGAGTCCGAAGATCTCGTTCTTGTCCGTGGTAGCGAGCACGCCGGTGCTCGCCGGAAGGCCGCAAAGCGACCCGGCATCCTGACCGGCCTTCGCCGGGTCGTACACCAGCACCCCGGCCAATTGATAATCAGGGTTCTCAATGAGTTCCGCCAGCGCCGCGCGACCGACGGCGCCCGTGGCCCATTGAACGACTCGAGTTACCAATCGAACGCTCCCGGTGTGCTTTTCGCTGAGACAATGGCTTGGCTTCGGCCCAACGTACATGATGGAGGTCGGCAACCACCAGGGTGTATGTTGATAGCGGCCGATCCGCAGTGAGGAGTCGTCGCATGTTCGAGCCGGCGAGCGTCGAGGATCTCGAGCAGAGCATTCGAGACGCCCAAGACAAATTCAATGCAGGCATGGGCGCCGACGGTGACGCCACCCCGTATCCCTTCCTCAAGGAGCTGCGCGCGCAGGCGCCGGTGCACGCCGGGTGGCCCGAGATGGGCATGATCGGCAATTCGGGAGACGGCCCGCCGACCTTCACGGCGTACACGTTCGACACCGTCAAGGCGATCTTCACCGACAACATCACCTTCAGCACCCGCTGCTACGAGGACGTCGTGCGGCCACTGCAGGGCCCGACCATCCTCGAGATGCAGGACCCCGAACACGCGATCTACCGCAAGCTCCACGAGTTCGCCTTCGCTCGCTCATCGATGAAGCGTTGGGATACCGAACTCGTCGGCCCGCTGGTCGACCGAACAATCGCGAAAATCAAGGACGCCAAGCGTGCCGACCTGGTCGACGCGGTGTTCATGCCGATTCCGGTGCGGGTGATCGCAGCCCTACTGGGACTTCCCGATTCCGATGTCCTGCACTTCCACCGGCTGGCGATCGACCTACTGGGCTTCCGCGGCGACATGGACTGCGCGATGCGGGCATCGGCGAAGATGAAGGAGTATTTCGTCGGGATCCTTGCCGACCGGCGCAACGAGCCCAGGGACGACATGGTGTCCATCCTCGCGGCCGCAGAGGTCAACGGCGTGAAGATGTCCGACGAGCAGATCTACGGTTTCATGCGCAACCTGCTGCCCGCCGGCGCCGAGACCACATCACGCTCGACCGCCAGCCTGGCCTACGCACTGCTGACCCATCCCGATCAGCTCGACGCGGTTCGCGCCGACCGCACCCTGCTGCCGCAGGCCATCGAAGAAGGCATCCGCTGGGAAACCCCCCTGCTCAACTTCATGCGCGAGGTCACCTGCGACACCGAGATCGGCGGAGTTCGCGTACCCGAAGGCGCGACGATGATGCTGAGCCTCGGTAGCGCGAACCACGACGTAACACGGTGGAACGAACCGGAGAAATTCGACATCTTCCGGGAACGCAAGCCGCACATCGGGTTCGCGCACGGGGCCCACGTCTGCCTGGGCATGCATCTGGCTCGGCTCGAGACCACGAAGATCTTCAACGCGTTGTTCGACGAATTACCCGGATTGCGGCTCGATCCCGACGCGCCGGCGCCCTACATCACCGGAACGATGTTCCGCTCGCCCCCTCGACTTGACGTCGTGTGGGATTGAGGTAGCGACCGTATGACGCGAGTGATTCAGTGGGCGACCGGAGTGACGGGGATGATGGCGCTTCGCCACATCCTCGGCAGGGCCGATCTCACGGTCGTCGGTGTTCGTGTCTACGATCCGGCAAAAGCCGGTGTCGACGCGGGCACGTTGTGCGGCGTCGGCGAGGCGGGAGTGGTCACCAGCGACGACCGCGACGCCATCATCGCCACCGACGCCGACGTGGTGCTCTACATGGGCAAGGTCGAGACCGACACCCCGGGCTGCTTCGCTGACGTCTGCGATCTGCTTGCCTCGGGGAAGGATGTTGTCGCCACGGGCAGCAGGTTCATCCATCCGCGCTCACTGCACGATTCGCTGGCCGACGGCATCGAAAATGCCTGTGAGGCAGGCAAATCATCGTTCCTCGGGGTGGGCCTGTACCCGGGCTTCTTCGGCGAGTCGATCGCGCCCCTACTGTCGCGGCTCACACAGCAGACGAACCGGATCACCGTCCGCGAAGTGCTCAACTACTCCACCTACGCCAGTCACGACCTGATCTTCAATGCCATGGGTTTCGGGCACGCACCCGACGACACAACCCCACTGCTCGCCAACGCCGAGTACGCGGCGAGTGCATGGATCGGTAGCGCGACGGTGCTTGCTCAGGCGCTCGGCCTGCGAATCCGTGCGGTCGAGGGCTTCCGTGAGGTCGTGACGACGCCGCGCGCGCTGACCGTCGCCGCGGGTGAGATCCCCTCGGGCACCGTCGGTGCCATGCGGTTCGGCGTGGTCGTCGACTGCGGCGAGACGACGATATCGGTCGAGCATCTCACCCGCATGGCTGACGATCTGGCCCCGCATTGGCCGAACGAGATTGGATACGAGCTCGCCTTCGAGGGTGAGCCGAATATGCGAATACACCTCGAAATCGGTTCCCGCGGTGAAGACCACGCCGAACAGGGGTGCCTGGCCACCGCGATGCATGCGATCAACGCGATACCCACGGTCATCGCGGCTGAGCCGGGGCTGTATGACCTGTCGGTCATCGCGCCGTTTGTCGCGCACTGGACCAGCCGCAGCGGCTAACTGACGCCGAGCGATGTCAGGGCTTGTTGCCGAATCCCGTGTAGCTGCGAATGAGTGGCAGGTCCGCCATCGTCGCGAACCCTGCGGGCGCCGCGCAGACCGCCGGGATGGCATTGACGACCTGCATCGCCACCGTGATGAGGCCCGCGCGGACGTGCTCCTCAATCGACGCCTCGCGCGAGAAGCTGGCCAGCGGAAAGAAGTGCGTGCGCATTGAGGGATCGCCCTCGATGGTCAGAGTCCAGCCATCGAGCGGTTGCGGCCAGTGGTCGGGATACTCACCGCCGACGGTCCAGAGCGTTTCGAATTCGATCAACGGTTCACCGTTCCGATGTCCGATGAAATTCCAGCGCTGTCCGGCCGTGCTGCCCTGCCGCACCACGTGATCGAAGACCTGGAGGTCTTTGGTTGCCGGCACCGTTTCCAGGGTCACCGAGACGTCGTCGATGTCGGCATTCAAGCTGTCGGAGATGAACCAGGTCTGCTCGACGAACAGCTTCGTCAGAAAACTCAGGTACGTGTTGGCCGTGGGGGTCACCTCGTCAACCGGTCGGCCGAACCACATTCCATCGAAGGTGATTCCGGTGCTCTCCCACAGCGTCCAATCGGCCCTCTCCTGGAGCGTCAGGCGATCGATCGTGCGACTCATGCCCGACAGCGCCAGCGGCAGCACACCAGACAGATTGCCCGGGTTGAGCCCACTGCCGTGGATGGTGCTGTTGCCCTTCTCGCACGCCGCCAGGATCTTGTCCCGGTCGGCCTCGGGAATGCGCCGAGGGTGGAACAGAAATGACGGCGTTGCCACGTTCTTTCCGCTCTCGAGCAACGCACAGACATCGTCGAGGTCGGTGAAAGACGGTGCGTACAAGACGAGGTCGGCGTCCAACTCGAGGATTGCGGCGACATCAGTGGTGGCGGTGACGCCGATGGGGGCTCTGTCGACCAGGGTCCCGATGTCGACCCCGTTCTTGGCGTCGGAATACACGCGGGCTCCGACCAACTCGAGGTCGGGGCGGTGATCGAGGATGGTGGTGATCATTTCGGAGCCGACAGCGCCGGTGGCCCATTGAATGATCCGCAGTGGGCGGCTGCCGGCGGTCATGGGGCGGCCCCGTTCGAAACCGTCACAGTGCGACAGTACACCGGTGATAACGTAGGTTCTCACAATCGGTAAATGAAATTCTCTACAGGAGCGCGCCGTGGACGATGTGCTGAGGTACCGGGGCAAGTCGGTGGTTGTAACAGGTGCGGCGTCGGGCATGGGCCAGGCGACCGCGCAAATCCTCGCCGATCTCGGTGCGACGGTCACCGCCCTGGACATCCAACCGACGACCGTTCCCGTTGCCCGCGCGCTACAGATCGATCTGCGCGACGCCAAGAGCATCGAAGAGGTCGCTGCGTCCATCGACGGCCCCGTCGACGGGCTCTTCAGCTGTGCGGGGCTGCCCGGTCCGCCGTTCAGCGAATGGGACACGATTCTGGTCAACTTCGTCGGGGCACGTCACCTGGCCGAGCAGCTCGTGCCGAAGATGCCCGAAGGGTCGGCGATCAGCGTGATCTCATCGTCGGCCGCGATCGGTTGGCAGGACCACATCAAGGTCATCACAGGCCTGCTCGAAACCAAGGGGTTCGAGGCCGCTGTCGAATGGCTCACCGCCAACGAAAAGTTGTGGTCGTGGAGCGGCTATGCCTACTCGAAGTACATCATCGATGCGTGGGTGGGCTGGTGGTATCCCGAACTCGGCCGCCGCGGCATCCGCATCAACTGCATCAACCCCGGCCCGACCGAGACGGCGATGATGCCGGCCTTCCAGAACCTGATGGGCAAGGAGACCGTCGATGAGGCGGTCGGACCGGTCGGACGCTATTCGACTGCCGAGGAACAAGCCTGGCCGCTGGTCTGTCTCGGCAGCCCGCGGTTCAGTTATGTCGGCGGTGAGGTGCTGTGGACCGACGGCGGGTGGAACGGCGCCATGACGATGGGCCGGCACCACGCGCAGTGGGCCGACACGGCCGCCGCAGAGATGTCGAAGAACAGCTGACCGTTCCCTCGCACCCCCGATGGAGCCCAGCCGCCGAATCCAAATCCCCCGACTGGCAACGTCTATCGGCCGGCGCTCAGGCGGGGGGCCAGGTGCACGATGTCGCTCACGACCGTGGGATTGGCGCGGGACATGGCGATCAACGACAGCATGGCGTTGGCCACGTCGTTGACGGCGGACATCTTCGCCGGAATCTGACCCTCCTGTGCCCAGGCCCGGTAAAGATCGGCCAGTAGGTCCCGGTCCGCCCCGCGGAGGATCTCGGTGCCCTCCGTCGGGCCGACGCTGACACGGATGACGGCCAGTTCCGGATGCTCGGCCCGCCATGATCGCAGAATCTCGTCCAGCGCGGCCTTGCTGGCGTGGTAGGCCGCGACGCCCGCGCGTGGCCTACCGACATCGTGACTGGACGCAACGAGCACGACCGCGTCGTCGGCGAGGTGGGGGAGCGCGGCACGCAGCACATGCGATGCGCCCACCGCGTTGACGGCGTAGGCGTGCAACCACGTCGTGACGTCGGTTTCCTCGATCAACGCGAACGGCACCACGGCGCTGGTGAACACCACCGCATCGAGGTGGCCGAACGTCGTGGCCACCTCGTCGACGACCCGCTCGATCGCGCGTGGATCGGAGACGTCGAGCTCGTGCGCGGAACCGTCGAGCTCTTCGGCCAGCCCGGACAGGAGCTCGACCCGTCTGGCCGCGAGCGCGACACGGGCACCCCTGGTGTGAGCCGCCCGCGCAAGCGCGTGACCAATGCCCGAGGATGCGCCGATCACGAGCATCCGCGCGCCCTCGATATTGGAGTGTCGATCGCTCATGCCGTGCTTCTCCTACCTGATTTGTGTTTCCGCTTCCGCGGATTTGATGATCGAGCGGATCGTTCGTCGGCACCTGCCACAGTCCGATCCGGCACCGCAGGCGTCGGACACCTGACGCGACGTCCTGGCGCCTGAGGCGACGGCATCGGAGACCGCCTCGATCGTTATGCCGAGACACAAGCAGACATACATCAATGCAGATCCGTCCCGGCCGTCTCGGCCAGCCGCATCGCATGGACGAACCGCCCGACGAAGACCGGCGGATATGCGCCGACGCCGGCGGAGGTCAGCCACTCCGAAGCGATGTCGGAGTCCGCGATCCACTGCAACGCCGTACGGGCCGTCGCAAGCTGATGAAGGAAGAGCACTTCGCGAGGGGTGTCGAAGGCGCGGTACACGAGTGTTCGGCGAATTCCTGAGCGGTCGAAGTCGGCGAGTGATTCGCGCACGCGAGCCATGAAGACCTCGACGTTCTGGACCCGGGTGACGGCGGCAACCACCACCTCGGTACCCGGCTCGGGGGGCTCGCCGAGGTCGAATCGCTCGACGACTTCGCCGGCGAAGACGGCGGGGAGATCTTCGATGCCGACCGCGTCGAACCAGTCGAAGAAGTACGGGGAGCGGAGGAGGTCGAGCAGCGGCCGCTCGGTTCGGATCCCGATGACGACCAGAACCTTCCCGGGGTCGACCACCGACTCGTACACGAACGCATACCGCGCGCCGAGATCGCGAAGACTTTCCTCGTGCTGCGCGAGCACCGGTCCCACGCGCTCGGATTCGGCGATCCGGAACTCGACGGCGAAGATGAAGTTGCGTACGGCGGCTGGAGCCATTGCCGCCTCCTTCGATCCCGTTCTCTGCAGTCGCACCCGACCTCTCCTCGATGCGAGAATTCATATTCTCATACGGGCGTTTGTGACGGTAGACGACTGCGACGCGGGCGCTCGGCGGCGCGCACCGGGAGGCCGTGCCGCGAGAAATCAGCCATGACGACGACCGATAAAGCCTATTCTCACAGGGTGACCTACAGGGTGAAGGTTGAGCCGTACTACGACCCGTTCGACTTCGACATCGACGACGATCCCTACCCCGTATGGAAGAGGCTGCGCGACGAATCGCCGCTCTACCGCAACGACAAATACGGTTTCTACGCGCTGACCAGGCACACCGACGTCGCCCGTGAGCTGGCCAATTGGCAGGATTACCGCTCGGGCAAGGGCACCACCATCGACATCATCCTCAACGGCGTCGAGGTACCGCCGGGCATCATCCTGTTCGAGGACCCTCCGATCCACGACTTTCATCGCCGCCTGTTGTCGGGTGTGTTCACGCCACGGCGAATGGCTGCTATCGAACCGTTGGCGCGAGAGTTCTGCCGGCGCGCCTTGGAGCCACTCGAGAACGCCGAGACGTTCGACTTCATCGCCGACCTCGGAGCATGGATGCCGATGCGCACCATCGGATATCTGTTGGGCATACCGGAGGACAGGCAGATCGCGATCCGTCAGAACACCGACCGGCTTCTCGAACTCAAAGACGGTGAACTGGTCGAAGTGGCCGACGACATGCTGACGCGACAAGGCTCGATGCTGGAGGAGTTCATCGATTGGCGGTATGACCACCCATCAGACGATCTGATGACCGAACTGGTCAACGCCGAGATCGAGGAACGTGACGGTAGCCGCAGGCGGTTGACTCGCGGAGAGGTGTTGACCTACGCCGGCACGCTCGTCGGCGCGGGAAACGAAACGACGACGCGGCTGATCGGCTTTGCCGGACAACTGCTGTCGGACCACCCGGACCAACGCCGTGAATTAGCAGAAGATTTCAGTCTGATCCCCGCGGCGATCGAGGAGGTGCTGCGCTACGAGGCACCGTCGCCTGTACAGGCACGCTATGTCGCTCGTGATGTCGAACTCTATGGCCAGACGGTCGCCGAGGGTTCGGTGATGTTGCTGATCAACGGTTCGGCGAATCGGGACGAGCGCCAGTACCCGGACGCGGACCGGTTCGACATCCACCGGCAGGCCACTCATTTGTCATTCGGTCGCGGAATTCACTTCTGTCTCGGCGCCGCCCTCGCGCGGATGCAAGCGCGGGTGGCGCTCGAGGAGGTTCTGAGCCGATGGCCGGACTGGGAAGTCGATTACGCGGCGGCCAAACGCGCTCACACCACCAGCGTCAGAGGGTGGGCCACGCTTCCGGTGGCGGTATGAGGTGACCAATACCGTTGACCGCACACCGGACTCCGCTCCCGGAGAACCGACCGAAACACACTTCTCCCCGTGGCCCGCCAGGATCGGGTGGTCGCTGTTCTTCATCGCCTACCTGGCGTTCGCCATCGTGACGATCGCGAACATTCAGACAGGTCTGCACGGGGACCCGAAAAAAGCGAACCCGGATCCCGGCCCCGATCCGTATCCGCCCTTTCTCGGCTTCGACAACTGGCCGCTGGCCGTCTCCATCAGCTCGATCCCGTTGGCGATCGGCCTGATCACCGTTCTGGTGTGGTTGTCGTGGCGGCAGCGAAAGGTGCACTGGGCGGTCATCATCGCGTTCGCCGGCCTGATCACCGGGGCGCTGGATCCACTGGCGAACTGGGCGACGTTCGCGATATTCGATCCCCGCATGTTGCACTTCCCGCTGTCCTGGCCGTACGTGAACATCTCGCCGAATCTCGAACCGGCGCTGGCGTTCCTGGGCGGCTACGCCGCTTACTATCTGCTGAACGGTTTGGGGTTCTTGAAGTTGCACGACCGGTTCTTGGATCCGGTGATGCGTTGCATCGGCTGGTTGGCGCCGCGCAGACTGCTGCGGGTGTTCATCGGTGCGACGATCATCGCCGTCCCGATAAACGGGCTCATCCAGTTCACCTGGATGAGAGCCGGAATCTTCTACTACACAGAGGCAGTCGGTCCGGTGCTGCACATCGGTCATATCCACTTTCCCCTGATCATGGCGGTCTACGACGCTCCGATCTTCGCCATGGTCGCCGTGATGTGCGTGCGGGACGAGAGTGGCGAACTGGTCTTGATCAACCGCCTTGCGTGCTGGATGCCCGCGAGGCGGGGGCGCCCGAAGGTGACGCTGACCCGGCAGTTGTTGATATCTGCGACGGTGGGCCTGGTGTCGTTCGCTGTGCCGCTGGCCGTGTTGTCCGGGCTGCGGGAGGCAGGTCTGTCGCGGCCTTCCTTCGATCAGAACCCCTATCCGAATGTAAACCTGTACGACCCATACGGTCATCTCGAGGAAGCCGGCAAGCCAGGACCGTTCTACCGCTGACTGACCTGTCGTCAGTCCCACGATGACGCGAACTGTTGCCCTGTAGGGGCGAGGAGGAAGAACCGTGACCGACTGCCGTCGCTATCGAGTCGTCCACGTCGGCACCGGACTGACCGGCAGGGAGGCGTTGCGCGCGGTCATCGAGGACCCGTCGCTAGATCTCGTCGGGGTCAAGGTATCGACACCGTCGAAGGCCGGGATGGACGCGGGAGAACTATGCGGTGCACCAGCTGTCGGAGTTCGTGCGACCGATGATCTCTCAGCTGTTCTCGCGCTGAAACCCGACTGCGTGACGTATTGCGCGACCGCGGTCCGACGCGAAGAAGAGGCGATCGCGGACATCGCCACGTACCTCAGAGCCGGCGTCAATGTGGTGACGTTCTCGCTGATCCCGATGATCTATCCCCCGGCCGCTCCCGCGCCGTGGAGAGAAGCCATCGAAAAGGCGGCCGCTGAGGGTAATTCAACGTTCTATGCCACCGGTAGCGAGCCGGGGTTCATCAGCCTGAACATCCCCACGGCTCTGCTGGCAGGAGCGGGTCGAGTCGACTCGTACCGGATGGACGAATACGCGGTCGACCTCGACAAGGCATACCCGATATGGGACGTCCTCCATGAGTCGATGGGATTCGGTAAGCCCGACGGCCACGTGCCGGTTCGAATCGCGTCTGGAAAGGTCGACAAGGACTGGCGCACGGTGGTGACCTACATCGCCGACATCCTCGGACTCGAACTCGACGGGATAGAGCTGGATTGGGAGACTCTGCTCGCGCCGACGGACCTTCCGACCGCGCTCGGTGTCATCCCCGAGGGGACGATCTGTGCGCACCGGTGGCAACTCGCCGGGATCGTCAGAGGTCGCCCTGCCGTCGCGGTTCAATACTTCGCGACGGTCAGCAGTACGCCGTGGCCCGATCGTTGGCCCAAGTCGGCACGCGAAGGCCAAGGCGGAATGGTGTTCCGCGTCAACGGCAATCCCAACATGAGCCTCGAACTGCACCTCGAGCAATCGAGCGACGACCGGGTGAATCCCGGTGTCGTGGCGACGGCGCTCGCGGCGGTGAATGCCATCCCGAGCGTTGTCGGAGCTCCACCGGGCGTGATCTCCAGCCCCCTGTCGGGGCCGTCGGTCGTCACCCGGCAGTCCAGCGCTTAGCTGCCCGTCACGCCGACGTCCACCGGAATGGCGGCAGCCGTGACGAATCTCGCCTCGTCGGATGCCAACCACGCGACCGCATTGGCGATGTCCTCGGACGTGGTGATCGCGTCCGGCAGGAGTTGCTTTGTGAACCCGGGACGCAGCGCCGGATTCGACTTCGCCGCCTCGGCCATCGCCTCGATCATCCGACCGCTTCCCATCGGCGTCGCCACCGAGCCGGGGTGCAAGCTGTTCACTCGGATGTGGTACTTGCCGAGTTCGGCGGCGAACGAACGGGCCAGCGCCGTGACGGCGTGCTTACTGGCCGTGTAGGCAATCATGAACGGCTCCAAGGTGAGGCCGGCGGCCGACCCGACGAGGATGATGGAGCCACCCCGCCCGCCGGCGATGATGTGCTTGGCTCCTGCCATCACCGTGTTCCAGGTGCCGACGATGTTGATGTCGATGGTGTCCCGGAAGTCACGCGGCGACACGTGATCCCACGCGGCCGGCACGCAGATTCCCGCGTTGGCAACGATGACATCGAGTCGGCCGAGCTCGGCGACCGCGTTGTCGACGGCGGTACAGAGGCCGTCGTAATCTCGGGTGTCGACGACCGCCGTCACCGACCGCCGGCCATTGACTTTCACCATCTCCGCCGTCTCGGCCAGATCCTCGGGCGTGGCGGAATCGTAGGGGACACTCGGCGGTAGCGGGCCGGCGATGTCAACGAGAATGACGTCGGCGCCATCGGCGCTGAGCCTTTCGGCGTGAGCGCGTCCCTGTCCGCGGGCCGCCCCGGTGATGAGCGCGACTTTGTCGGTCATGTCGGGCACACGCGCACGCTACCGCACCTGAGAATTCGGATTAACGGTTTTGGAGAGCGTCCGTTGCGTAAGTGATAGCTTCTCCGATCATGGGTGTGCTCGACGGTCAGACGGCGTTCGTTCTCGGTGCATCGGCCGGGATCGCTCAGGCTTCAGCCAGACTGCTGGCGATCGACGGCGCGACACTGTACCTGCTCGGACGATCCATGAAACGGCTGGAAGCGACGCGTGACCGAATCCACGAAGCCGCGCCGGACGCGGAGATTGTGTTGCACAAGGGGGATCCCGAAGACGAGGACACCGTGAGGGCCGCGGCACAGTCGGCCCACGATGTCCACGATCGGCTGAACATCGTCATCGGCACCGTGGCCAGCGGCGGCACGGGGCCGCTCATCGAACAGGATCTCGAGACCTTCACGAATTTCGTGATGGGCAACCTGCGCTCGAACTTTCTGGCGCTGCGCTATTCGGCGCCGCTGATGACGGACGGCGGTTCGATCGTGTTCGTCTCGTCGACATCTGCCAAGATTCCGATGGAGGGGCTGGGGCACTACTCGGCGGGCAAGGCCGCGCTCGAGATGTTCATCCGCGTCGCCGCCTCAGAACTGGGCTCGCGCGGCATCCGAGTCAACGCGGTACGTCCGGGCCTGACAGAAGCGGCCACGACCCAGGGCTACATCCACCTCGAGGAGTTGACGAGCAGCTTCCTGGAGCGGGTGCCGCTGGGCCGGCTCGGTGTGTCAGACGACATCGCTCCCGGGGTGCGCTACCTGGCTGGACCCGAGTCCGGCTGGATGACGGGGCAGAGCTTTGCGATCGATGGAGGAAACGAGGTCCGCGGCGCGCCACGCGGACCGATGTTCACGCTCTAGCCGAAGTCAAGTGCGTTGCGGGGCGCCGTGATCGGCAGATCCAGCGACGTGGCGATTCCCGGCGCCGCTTCGACGACGTAGGGGATGGCGTTGACGACCCGCATGGCCGTCGCCTCCATTGCGTTGGCGTTGCCTGACTCCGGTGTGTCCTCGGTGCCGAGTTTCAGGTCGCACCGAATGTGGGGTTGGCCGTCGATGATGAGCCGGTAGGTGCCGTTGGGCGCCGACGCCCACTCGGGCGCCAGGTCGGGGGCCATCCGGTTGATGTGCTCGATCGTGATCACGGGGTGGCCATCGACGACGCCGGTCGTCTCCGCTCGCACCGCGCCGCAGGTTCCCGCGGGAATGGTGCCGCACGCGACATGCAGATCTCGCGGGGTGAGGACCCTCTCGTAGGATTCGGTGACCTTCTCGAGCTCGACACCGAGAGCCTTGGCCACCAGCCCGATCGGCGGTCCCCAGGCGAACTGTTGGGCACCGTCGAGTTCGAGGAGCGGCGTGAAATCGAGCGGCTTGCCGAAGCCCATCGCGTCGATCATGAGGTCCCGGTTGGGGTATGCCGAGTAGTCGAAGATCTCCTGCGCCCGTATGGACCGGATGGTGTTCGACAGCGTGCTCAGCAGCACGGCCAGCTGGTCGCCGGCGAAGCCGGGTTCGATACCCGACGTGTAGATCGTGGCTCCTCCGGACAACGCGGCGGCACGGACCTGATCGGCCAGCTGCGGGATCCATCTGTCGGGGAACATCATTCCCGGGGTGTTGGTGGTCACCACGTTTAGCCCGGCATTGAGCAGACGGACGTAATCGCGCACCGCGGCGGCGTCCATCTCCGGGCTGGCCGCACCGTAGACCACGCAATCGGGCTCGGCGGCGATGATGTCGTCGAGATCGCCGGTCGTGGCCACCCCGAGGGGACCCAGTCCGACGATCTCGCCGGCGTCGCGCCCGACCTTCTCGGCGCTGTGTACCCACACCCCGACCAGGTCCAGGTGCGGCCGTCGGACGATCGCACGGATCGACAGGCTGCTGATCCAACCGGTGGATATGACGGCGACCCGTAATGGCTTGTCAGTCACGGATTGAACTCCTTCGGTATCCCAGGGCGGGGATCGGGGAGGTGGCCCGGTTCCAATGCCTCGTCGCGAATGTACCGGAGCGAGAATGCAAGTTTCCGATAATGGGAAACCGTCTTCGCGAAAGCTACGGACTCACTTCTTGGACAGGAGATCACTGAGCTGTTTGGCAAGGTCCGACTTCTTGACCTTGCCGGTGGCGGTGAACGGCAGCGCCTCTTTGTCTGTGACCCAGATGAACTTCGGCACTTTGTATGCCGACAGCCGGCTGCGGAGGTCTGCCCGCAGAGCCTCGGCATCCAGCTGCGCGTCGCCGCGCGGAACCACCGCCGCGGCCACGATCGTTCCGTTGTGGCCATCCTCGGCGCCGACGACATAGGCCTCGAGAACGCCGTCGCACCCGGTCAGGGCCGATTCCACTTCTCCCGGTGTGACGTTGGTTCCGCCACTGGTTTTGATCAGGTCGCCCAACCGCCCGGTGAACGTGATCCAGCCGTCGTCGTGCTGAACTCCGCAGTCACCCGTTCGGTAGTAGCCGTCGGGTGTGAACACGTCCTCCCGCTCACGCTTGTACAGCCGCTGCATGAGCGAGTAGCCACGCACCCAGATTTCGCCGTGCCTACCCGGGGGGACGGGGTCTCCCGTCTCTGGGTCGACGAGAACATGCGACAACCCCTCGATCGAATAGCCGCCCGTCACCGAGCGATCGACGGGTTGCGGTGGATACGGGTCGACGCCGATGTGGTTGCCGCAGAGTTCGGTCATCCCCAGTGCATTGGGCCCCTTGGGCCGGCGTTCGGGGGGCACCATGGCGGGCATGCTGGTGCGCTGCACCGAGGTCAGGTCGCGCCGCGCGAAGTCCGGGTGCTCGGCCAGCGACTTGCCTTGCTGTGGCCAACCCAGCGTGATGGTCGCGCGATGACGCTCGATCAACTCCAGCGCGTCAGCGGCGTCGAACGCCGGCTGGGTCACCAGCGTCGCACCGTGGTGGATCACCGCATGGATTCCCGTGATCAATCCACCGACCCAGAAGAACGGCATCGCCGTGAACATCACCGTCGTGTGCTCAACGCCGTAGTCGAAAGTCAGGTTGTACGTGTGGCGCACCAACGTACCGTGCGTGTGCACAGGGCCTTTCGGGTCTCCGGTGCTGCCCGAGGTGTAGATGATCATCGCGTCGTCGGCCGGTGTCACGCACGACTCGACCTCCGCCAAGAAGTCGGCGCCGTATCGCCCGTCCGCGCCGACCGGCAGCGTCGTCGCCCACGGCCGGTCGCAGCGTCCCCACACCGCGATCGTGCGCAGAAACGGCGCACCCGACACGGCCAGCCTGCCGGGACTGCACTGGCCGGCGAGGCCGGGCAGCGCCTCCTCGAGGCGGTCGAGGAAACTGTGGCCGCGGAAGTCCGCCAGCGCGACTATTGCGCGCAGATCGGCATGACGGGCGGTCCACGCCAACTCGGAGGCCTTGTAGAAGGTGTTCAGCGGCACCGCGACCGCGCCGATACGGGTGGTTGCGAACCAGACGATCGCCCAGTCGACGCTGTTGGGCATCAGAATGCCGACGTGGTCGCCCTTGCCGAAGCCCTCGCCGAGCAGCGCCGTCGCCAACCGAGCGGACTGCAGATCCAGGTCGGCGTAGGTCAGCGTCTGACCCTCCGAGACGAGAAACGGCTTGTCTCCGAACCGCGCCGCAGACGATCTGACGAGGGCGGGGATCGTGGGCGTGAGTGTCGGGAAGGGCACGGGGTGGATTCCTTAGCAGTCCTGCGCTCGGACGGGCTGGCCTCAACAGGATAGCCATCATCTCCGGAAACGAGAATATCGGTTCTCGCTGATTCCTCCGGCTTTAGACTCCGGCCATGTCGGTATCCGACCGGGTGGATCGACTCGAGTCCAGCCTCGAAATCGCCCAACTGCCCAGCCGCTACGCCATGGCGCTCGATGCGCGGGATCTCGATGCCCTGGTGGCGTTGTTCGTCGACGACGTGCACGCCGGGTCGCACGGCGTCGGTAGGGCAGCCCTAAAACGGTGGTACGACGAGGTACTTCGCAGGTTCTATCGAAGCATCCACCTGATCTGCGGGCATGCATTCGATTTCGCCGATCCCGACCATGCGACGGGTTCGACATACTGCCGGGCCGAGCATGAGGACGGCGACGGGTGGTATGTCATCACGATGCGTTACGACGACGTCTACGAGCGTCGCGACGGCGCCTGGTACTTCGTCAAGCGACGCGAGCATCCCTGGTACTCCGTCGACGTGACCGAGCGGCCCGGCCCGGAATTCATCCGGTGGCCCACCGATGTGCCGCTGCGCGCTCAGATGCCACACCGCATGCCGACCTGGCGGGCATTCTGGGACAGCGGTGACCCGGCGCTTCCCGAGCGCCTGTCCCGGCGGCCGTAGCGCGCACGCAAGCCCCACGATAGTGTGATTCTCAAATCTGAAAATGCCCGTTAACGCCTGTAGGAGGACGACATTTCCGTCGATAACGTGCTCAGCGGAGTTCGGGTGCTCGAGGTCGCCGCATGGACCTTCGTGCCGTCAGCAGGTGCAGTGCTCGCCGAGTGGGGTGCCGAGGTCATCAAGGTCGAACCGCGTGACGGCGGTGATCCGCAGCGTGGTCTCGTCACCATGGGGATCGTCGACGAGGGCGGTGGTTCGGTCAACTACATGATCGAGATCCCGAATCGCGGCAAGAAGTCGATCGGTGTGGATCTGAGCACGCCGGGCGGTCGGGAAGTGGTGCACGCGCTGGCCAAGACCTGTGATGTGTTTCTGACCAGTTATTTGCCGGAGCGCCGCCGGAAGTTCGGGATCGATGTCAACGACATTCGCGAAGTGAACCCGAGCATCGTGTACGTGCGGGGATCCGGCCACGGCCCCAAGGGACCGGACGCCGACAAGCCGGGCTACGACGGCGTCTCGTATTGGGCGCGCGGGGGGATCGCCACCGCGTTGACGGAGGAGAAGGACGAGCTCGTCCGCTCTCGCCCGGCATTCGGTGACCTGCTCGGCGGCATGACCATCGCGGGCGGTATCGCCGCGGCGCTGTACAAGAAGGCCACGACCGGCGAGGGATCGGTCGTGGACGTGTCGCTGCTCGGCCTCGCGGCCTGGAACCTCAGCCCCGACGTCGCGGTGAGCCAAATCCACGGTGGCAGCGCCATTCCCAAATTCGGCCATGCGGATGCGCCCAACCCTCTCGTGGGGACGTACCGCACGAAGGACGGACGCTACGTCCAGTTGATGATGCTGCAACTCGACAAGTTCTACGCCGAAGCGATGCGCGTGATCGGGCTTCCGGAATTGATCGACGATCCCCGATTCGCCGACCCCGCGTCACGGTTCGAGAACCGGGTCAGCCTCATCGCCTTACTCGACGAGGCATTCGCCAAGCGCACCCTGGCCGAATGGCGGGAGACGCTGGCAGTGCTCTCGGGTGCGTGGGGAATTGTGCAGACTCCGGGTGAGCTCTGCGAGGACCCCGCCATCACAGCCAACGGATATGTCGCACACACGGAAACCGTCAATGGCGTGCCGTTCTCGCTGCCCACCAACCCCGTTCAGTTCGACGAGCGGTCGGTCACCCCCGGTGGTGCCCCCGAGCACGGTCAGCACACCGAGGAGATCCTCATGGACGCCGGAATCGAGTGGGACACCATCGAAGAACTCAAGGAATCCGGAGCCATTTTGTGAGCGCGACGCCGCATCGCGTCGCTGGGCGGCCCGTCGAGTTCGACCCGTTTTCGCAAGACTTCTTCGACGGCGCGTACGACACCTACCGCCGCCTGCGCAACGAGGCGCCGATCTACTACAGCAGCAAGTGGGACTTCTGGGCGCTGACGCGCTACGACGACGTGGCACCCGCCACGAAGGATCACGAGACCTTCTCGTCGGCCAGGGGCGCCACCCTGGACATGGTCAAGGCGCACGACGACGCCATCCCGGTGCCGAAGGTGATCATCTCGATGGATCCGCCGGAGCATCAGAAGATGCGGCGACTGGTCAGCAATGTGTTCACTCCGCGCGCGATCGCCGCGTTGGAGAACATGGTGCGCGAGAAGGTGTACGAGCGCATCGACGCCGTGAACCCCGAGCAGTTCGACGTCGTCGCCGACTTCTCCGCGCTGTTCCCGAACGAGGTCATCACGACCATGCTCGGTGTCCCGAAGGCGGATCGGGACCAGATCCGACGCTGGCTCGATCTCCTACTCGAACGCCGTCCCGGTGAGATAGCGGTTCCCAGAGACGGATACGAGGCCTCAGTGAACACCGGCCTCTACTATTACGACCTCGTGCGACAGCGTCGCGCGGGACCGCAGGACGACATGATCAGCCGTCTCATCGAGACTGAGATCGAGCGTGACGGCGTGGTCGAGAAGCTCTCCGATGTCGACATCACCGGATTCGCCACGATGCTCGGAGGAGCGGGCGCCGAAACGGTCACGAAGTTGGTGGGCAACGCGATGGTCGCGTTCGCCGACTTCCCCGATCAGTGGCGCAAACTTCGCGATGACCGCAGCAAGATCTCCGCCGCGGTCGAGGAACTGCTGCGATACGAAGCGCCGTCGCAGTATCAGATCCGCACCGCGACGCGCGATGTCACCTACTACGGCACCACGATTCCGAAGGATGCCGCCGTGTTGCTCGTGACCGGGTCCGCCCTGCGCGACGAGCGGATGTTCGATGATCCTGACCGACTCGACATAGATCGGGACCGAAAAATGGGCTTCAACCTCGCTTTCGGTTACGGCGTACACAGTTGTCTCGGAGCGGCCCTGGCGCGAATGGAAAGTCGTATCGCGCTCGATGCCCTGCTCGACCTCATCCCCGAGTACGAGGTCGACCGAGACGGACTCCGTCGCGTGGCCATGTCGAACGTGTGCGGCTATTCCAACGTCCCGGTGCGCCGGAAGGGCTGAAGCAGCTACCGCCGGCGCCGGGAGTTGTCGACGAATCCGTTCACGGCGTATGCGCGTACGAATTCGGCCACGGCATCGTCATCGCGCATGTCGATCACGGCTGACGGAGTGGTGAACAGCGAGAACAACATTCGGGCGAACCACTCACACGCCGACGGCACATCGAGGTCCGAACGAACCTCACCAGTCAGCTTGGCCGCGGTCACATAAGGGGTCAGGAAATCGGCACATTCCTTCAGCAGCGTGGCGGCGTTCTTGGTCATCATGAGGCTGACTTCCGCTGCGTCGAAGTAGACCTCGGGTTCGACCACCCGACGCGCCTGGGCGACGAAGACCGCGGCGCGTACCAACCGCCCCTCCAGCGTGCTGCCCCCGTGGCGGTCGATGGCCTTGGCCATGTTGCGGTAGAACCGTTGCGACGCCGCCTCGGCGCACGCTTCGACGACCGTCTCCTTGTCCCGGAAATACTCGTAGAAGGTGCTGCGTGACACGTCGGCCGCGCGGGCGATGTCGACGATGGTCGTCTTGGCCAGCCCGCGCGTCCGGAAGCAGGAGAAGGCGGCCGAGATGATGACATCCCGGGTGTCGACCGCCACCGACTGAGTCATATCAGACGCCACCGCACGACATTAACCGCTCAGCGGTCCGGCGCCAGGATGAGGCCGCTGGTCGGGACGCCGGTGCCCGAGGTCACCAGCACGTGTTCGGCATCGTCGACCTGGTTGTACGAGGTGCCACGGATCTGGCGGACGCCTTCGGTGATGCCGTTCATTCCGTGGATGTACGCCTCGCCCAGCAGCCCGCCGTTGGTGTTGATCGGCATCCGGCCACCCAGCGAGAGTTCGTCGACCGAGACGAAGTCCTTGGCCTCGCCCCGTCCGCAGAATCCGAGTTCCTCGAGTTGAGTGAACACGAACGGGGTGAAGTGGTCGTACAAGAACGCGGTCGAGATGTCCTTGGGCTTCAACCCGGAGTTGCGCCAGAGCTTGTCGCCGACCACGCCCATCTCGGGAAGGCCGGTGATGTCCTCGCGGTAGTAACTGGTCATCACCTCGCCGTCGTATGCGGCGCCCTGGGCCGCGGCCGTGATCACGGCGGGCGGCTTGGCGAGATCACGCGCGCGCTCGACACTGGTAACCACCATCGCCACCCCGCCATCACTCTCTTGACAGCAGTCGAGCAGACGCAGCACCGGCTCGATGATCCAGCGTGATTCCTGATGCTGTTGGAGGGTGATCGGCTTGTCGTAGAACCAGGCATCGGGATTCTTGGCCGCATGCTTGCGGTCGATGACGGAGATCTTGCCGAAGTCGGCGTTGGTGACGCCGTACGTGCTCATGTAGCGCTGAGCGTGCAGAGCGACCCACGCCGCCGGTGTCATGAATCCGAACGGGGCATACGGGGCCATCCACAGCGGGGTGACACCGGGTTGGCGTCCGGCGCCACCGAACCGAAACCCGGAGCGCTCGTTGAAAGCCCGGTAGCAGACCACGGCCTCTGCTGCACCCGTCGCGACCGCCATCGCGGCCTGCATCACGGTGCCCGCGGCGGCACCGCCTCCATGCGGTACCCGGGTGAAGAAAGTGAGGTTCTCGATACCGACGTTGCGGGCGACCTCGATCTCTTCGTTCTCGTCGACGGAGAACGTGACCATGCCGTCGATGTCCTTGGGGCTCAGGCCCGCATCCGCGATGGCGGCCTTGACCGCCTCACAGGCCAGTTGCATCTCGGTCCGGCCGGATTCCTTGGAGAATTCGGTCTGACCGATGCCGACGAGCGCGGCCCTGCCGCCGATGCCGTCTTTCACGAGACACCCTCGAGCAGGCTCAGCACCGCCGTGCCCTTGACGTGATCGCCCAGGCTGTTGGTGCCCTTGAAGGTGACCTCGACAAGCCCCTCGCCGTCTGCCGAGGACTTGTCGGTGACGCTGCCTTCAAACCGCAGCGGGTCGTTCGGATAGGCGGGCACACCGAGCCGGATGGACAGCTTTTTGACCATGGCCTCGGGTCCGGCCCAGTCGTGCAGGAACTTCACACACAGCCCGTTGGTGGTCAGGATGTTGAGGAAAATGTCCTTGGAGCCTTGGGAATTGGCGAAGTCGCGGTCGTGGTGCACCGGCATGTAGTCACGCGACGCGATCGCACCGGCGACGATCAGCGTGGTGGTGACGGGAACGTCCAGCGGCGTCACCTGGTCGCCGACGTTGACGTCGTTCCACGCGAGCGTGGTGGTGCGGTTCAGGGTCGAGGTCATTGGTTTGGTCCTTCCGCGTATGCGTTGCCGAGCCGAGCCAGTTGCTGTGATGCCGAGCCGAGCGCGAGTTCAATCTGCTTGGCCCACAGGAAGTAGCGGGACAGGGGGTAGGTGACGTCGATGCCCATGCCGCCGTGTACCTGCTGGGCGGAGGCGGTGACCCGCGCGCCTGCCTCGGCGGCCCAGAACTTGGCGATGGCCGCTTCGCGCTCGGCGGGCCTGCCTTCTGCGATGAGCCAGGCCGCGTGCCACGTGGTCCAGCGGATCGCTTCTGTGTCGATGAATGCGTCGGCCAGACGCTGTTGCACGGCCTGAAACGATCCGATCGGGCGGCCGAACTGCTCACGCTCGCTGGTGTAGGACGCGGCGAGCTTCAGTGCACGGTCGGCGACCCCGACCTGCATCGCGCACAAACCCACCAGCGCTCTGCTGTACAACGCGCGGACGATGTCGGCATCCGCATCCTCGGTGAGCCGCGATCCGAGGGCATCCGTCAATTCGACATCGGCGAACGGCTCGCCGTTGGTCGTGGGCGCCGGCGTCACATCCACGCCGTTGCCGTCGGTTTCGACGACGAACAAGCCGGGTCCGTCGTCCGTCGTGGCCGATACGACGACGGCCGACGCGATCTGCGCCGCGGGCACCAACTCCTTGACGCCGGTGAGCCGCCAGCCCTGCCCGTCGGGGCGTGCGACGGTTCGCGGTGCGGTCGGATCCGAGTTGCCCGGTTCGGCCAGCGCCGCCGTCAACAGGATGCTGCCGTCGACCACCCCGGGCAGCCACCGCCGTTGAAGCTCCGAATCACCATGCCGGGCAATGGTATCGGCGCCGAGGGCGAGCGTCGCGTAGACCGGGACCGGCGCAACGCTGTACCCGACCTCGCTGAGCAGCACGCCCAACTCGAGAAAACCTCCGCCGGTGCCGCCGACGGATTCGGGCAGCGCGATTCCGAGCAAGTCGGCCGACGCCAACTCGGACCACAGTGCGGCGTCATACCGCACCTCGCCGGCCTCGAGGACGGTCAGATGCTCTGGGGTGGCGCGGTGCTCGAAGAGCTGTCGGGCGACCTTGGCGACGGTCTCCTGCTCCTCGGTGAAGGTGAAATCCATGTGTGGCTTCCTCTAGTTCAGCGCGCGGGCCGAAACTGATGCAACACCAGTTCTTCCCCGCTTGGCAGAGCCTCGAAGGTCTCGTAGAAGACTTCGACGGGCATTCCGACCTCAATCGCCTCGGGCTCGATATCGCACAGGTTCGACACGATGCGAACACCTTCATCGAGTTCGATCAGCGCGACGACGTAGGGATACTCGAGGAAGGGCAGCGGCGGGTACTTCGGCATCACAAAGCTGTAGACCGTGCCGCGTCCGCTGGAGACGACGTAGTCCCAGTTGAGCGACTGGCAGCTCCCGCACATCGGTCGCGGCGGAACGCGGAAGGTCTTGCAGTCGGTGCAGCGCTGGATGCGAAGCTCGTGGTCCTTGAGCCCGGACCAGAAAAACTCCGTGTCCGGACTGATCGAGGGGGCGAGTCTGCTGGCCATCAATCACTCCCACCCGTCTTGAACCGCAGCGTGCGGAACCACTGGCGGCCGACGACTTCACCGTTTTGATCGCGGTAGGTGGTCACCCATGTGACGAAGAACCCGTTGCCCATGGCCGTCTTCTTCTCATCGGAGATCGAGTCGAAAACCGTCTCGGAGGTGATCTGGTCTCCTACCCGCGGATAGCGCTCGATCTCGAATTCGGAGTTGGTCGCGATGATGCCGGTGTAGCCGGCGTCGGCGAGAAACTGCAGCGGATTCTCACCCTTCATCTCGATCGGCACACCGCCGCGCTCGTGGATGCCCTCCAGCTTCGGCGGCGGCATCGTCCAGGTCTGCAGCATCACCGGCGGCGACACGATGTCGCCGTAGCGCGAGTTCTGCGCGAACTCGGGGTCGAGGTAGGCCGGGTTCATGTCGCCCAGGGCGTACGCCCAGTGCCGGATCATCGCGGCGTTCACCGGATCCGGTGCGCGCACCGGCTTGCCGACGCCGTCGGTGGGCGTGCCGATGAGTGCGTCGAGGCGCTCGCGCAGTTCGTCTTTCGCTGTGGTCACTGCCGGATTCCTTTCAGGACGCTCGCATGTCGCGGGGTGCGCGTGGCATCCCGAGGCCCGCCATGGCGATGATGTCTCGTTGCAGTTCGTTCGCGCCGCCACCGAACGTGTTGATGACGGCGAGGCGGTAGGCGCTTTCGAGGTCCCCCTTCAGGGGCGCGTCGGAGCCCTTGCGGGTGCCGGCCTGCCCGAGGACGTCGAGAAGCTCGCGGGCCACCTGCTGGGTGAGCTCAGTTCCGAAAACCTTTGCCGCCGAGGCTTCCCCCATCCCAAGTGCGCCCGAGCTCATGTTGCTGTTGACCCGCAGGTTCAGCAACCGGTAGGCAGCGACCTGCGCCTCGACACGCGCGAGGGCCTGTTGAACCCACGGCTGGTCGATGACGCGCCCGTCGTCCAGCGGTGTGGTCCTGGCCCATTCCACGGTCTTGGCAAACAACGGCTCCAGGGCGCCGAGGTTGCCGAGCGCTGCGCGCTCCAGGTTCAGCTGGTTGGTCACCAGCTTCCAGCCTTGGTTCTCGCCGAGCACGATCGCGCTCTCGGGGACCCGCACGTCATCGTAGAACGTGTAGTAGGTCGATACGCCCGGCATGGTGTGCAGGGGTTTCCACGAGAACCCGGGCGCGTCGGTGGGCACGATGAACACGGTGATGCCCTTGTGCTTCTTGGCTTCTGGATCGGTTCGCGCGGCCAGCCAGATATAGTCGGCGAACTCCGCGCCGCTGGTGAACATCTTCGAGCCGTTGATGACGAACTCATTGCCGTCGCGCACCGCGGTCGTTCGCAGCGAGGCGAGATCGCTGCCCGCCCCTGGCTCGGAGTAGCCGATCGCGAAGTCGACGGTGCCCTTGAGTATCGCGGGAAGGAACTTCTGCTTCTGTTCCTCGGTGCCGTACTGAATCAGAGTGGGTCCGACGGTGTTGAGCGTGATCATCGGCAACGGCGCATGCACGCGGCGCGCCTCCTCGCTGAAGATGTACTGCTCCAGCGCGGTCAGTCCGCGTCCGCCGTACTCCACGGGCCATGCGACACCGAGCAGACCGGCCTCCCCGAGTGCGCGCCTGCATTCGGCCATCGCCGCGCCACCCTCCATCAGGCCGGAGACCGCCGCACGCCGCTCGGGGGTCATCACCGCCTCGAGGCGCTCCCGAAACTCCGCGCGGAGTCGCTCTTGTTCGGGGGTGTAGTCGAAGTCCATCACACACTCGCTTTCAGGCGCACCGGCATGCGTTTGACGCCCGGCACCATCGTGGCGCGCAGGCGGGTCACGTCCCCGGTCAGCTCGATGCTCGGATAGGTACCGAAGAGCACCTCGAACATGATTCTGGCCTCGAGCCGTGCCAGTTGCGCGCCCAGACACGCATGCTCACCGGCGCCGAAGGCGATGTGCGGGTTCGGGTTCCGGGTGATATCGAACTCCTCGCTGGTGGGTCCGAAGATCTCCTCATCGCGGTTGGCCGCGCCGTAGAGCATCACCACCGTGTCGCCGGCCTGAATCTTCTGGCCGCGGATTTCGACGTCGGCGGTGGCCCTTCGCGCCATGTGCGTCACCGGACTGGTGAAGCGCAGCATCTCCTCGACCGCGCAGGTCAGAAGCGACGGGTCCGAACGAAGCAGTGCGAACTGATCGGGATGATCCAGCAGCACAGCCGTACCGAGCGCGATGAGATTGCGGGTGGTCTCGTTGCCGGCCACCAGGAGAAGGAAGGAGAAGTTGAGCAGATCGGCGTCGGTGAGGCGTTCCCCGTCTACTTCGGCGGCGGCCAGGATGCTCAACAGATCGTCCTGTCCGGAGACCTCGCCGGAGCGCCGGGCCTCGATCAACTTGGTGAAGTATTCGTACAGCTGACCGAGCGCGACCAGGTGATCCAGCTCGATGTCGGGGTCGGCGGTGCCGACGGCGGCATCGGACCAGGTGCGGAACTTTTCCCAGTCTTCCGGTGCGGCGCCGAGCATTTCGGCGATCATCCGGGTGGGTAGGGGAGAAGCGATCTCTTCGGCGAACTCGTACTCGCGAGAAGGATCGATGTCATTCACAATGCCGTCGACGATCCGCCGGATCGTGGGTTCCAGCAACGACACTTGCCGGCGGGTGAACCCCGCGTTGATGAGTTTGCGCAGCTGCCGGTGGCGCGGCGGATCGGTGAAGATCAGGTTGCCTTCTTGAACCGGCTCCGGCTGGCTGGGATCCGGAATGGTGATGCCGTGTGTCGACGAGAACAACATCGGGTGACCCGAGACGAAGCGCACGTCCTCGTACTTGGTCAACGCCCAGAAGTTCGTGACGTCGTTCCACACCACCGGCGTCGTCGCGCGCAGTTCTCGGTAGGCCGGGTAGGGGTCGCCGGCGTAGAAGTCCGGAGAGTGCAGCGGATGAGCGGAGGTCGGTCGGGGCGTGGATTCAATGGGCACGCAGGCTCTCCTCAACACATGGGCCATCGGACAAATAAGACATAACTGTCCGGTGAGACTGTGTCTACAGCACGCAAGATCACCGTGTCAATGTGCATTGCCGCAGGATAATCGCCACTAACGTTGACTATGCGGCATTGGCCGGTGTACACACAAGGCGCAGATGTCGGGCATTTGAGTTGGGTGAGATGGCTCGACGGCCCGCAGCCGTAACTAGGAAGGTCCAGTGATCTGATGGCCGCATCCACCCTTGTCGACGACTACGACCTCTACATCAACGGCAGTTGGGTGAAGCCGGAGAGCGGCCGATACGACGTCATCGATCCGGCGACCGAGGCCGTCATCGCGTCGGCGCCGGATGCGGGGGTGGCGCAGGTCGAACAGGCGATCGCCGCCGCGCGAACCGCGTTCGACACCGGGCCGTGGGCGACGGCCACACCGGAGGAGCGGTCCCGATGCTTGCAGCAGTTGAGCGATGCGTTGCTGGCCCATGGCGACGAGATCTACGCGCTCGCGCAGTCCGAGTGGGGTTGCACAGCAAACGAACGGTTGATCCACGTCGACGGTCCCGCATTCATGGCGGGACACTCCGCCGAACTGGCACTCGAGCCGGCCGAGGCGCCGATGGACGCATGGGGCGCCGCGGGTACCACCCTGTTGCGGTACGAACCTCTCGGCGTGGTGGCGATCATGACGCCGTGGAACTTTCCCCACACCCTCAACGTGATGAAGGTGGGTGCGGCGCTGGCCGCGGGCAACACGGTTGTGCTGAAACCGTCACCGCTGACGCCGCTCGCCGGGTTGGCCCTGGCCCGGATCATCGACGACGAGACCGATATCCCGCCCGGAGTCGTCAATGTCGTCACTCCTGCCGGCGTCGATGCGAGCAAGGTGCTGACCCTGGACCCGCGGGTGGACATGGTGAGCTTCACCGGTAGCTCCGCAGTCGGCCGCGACGTGATGGCGGGCGCGGCGGGGACGATGAAACGGATCCTGCTCGAATGCGGCGGCAAGTCGGCGTCGGTTCTGCTCGACGACGTCGAGGTCACCGACGAACTGCTCGAACGGTTGTTGTTCGAAGGGTGCACGCTGCATGCGGGGCAGGCGTGCATCCTCAACAGCCGGCTCGTGGTGCCCGCCGCACTGCACGACGAGGTCGTCGGCCGGCTCGCCGAGAAGGCGCGCGCCGTGACGGTCGGCAATCCCGCCGAAGACGGGGTGGACATGGGGCCGCTGATCAGCAGGGCGCACCTCGAGCGGGTGGAGGGCTTCGTCCAGCGCGCCGAGTCCGATGGCGCGAAGGTAGTGGCGGGTGGCGGCCGTCCCGAAAACCGCTCGGGTGGGTTCTATTTCGAGCCGACGATACTGACCGACACCAGCCCCGATTCGTACATTGCACAGGAGGAGGTGTTCGGGCCGGTATTGACCGTTCTGCGCTATGACGGCGACGACGAGGCGGTGGCGGTGGCGAACAACTCGGCGTACGGGCTCGGCGGAGCGGTGTGGGGCACCGATATCGAACGCGCCGTCGGCATCGCACGACGCATCAGGACGGGTCAGGTCTCGATCAACGGCACCATCCCCGGCGACGCCCCCTTCGGCGGTTTCAAACAGAGCGGCATCGGTCGTGAGGGCGGGATCATGGGATTGCGTGCGTACATGGAGCCCAAGGCGATCGGGGTTCCGGCGTGAGCGACACTTGCGAGCGAACCATCGATCCGGGCGAAGCCCTGGCCGGACTGCGGGTTGTCGAACTGGGCAGCGACATCGCGGCGCCGTACTGCACCAAGCTGCTGACCGACCTCGGCGCCGAGGTGTGCAAGATCGAGCCGCCGACAGGTGATCCGCTGCGCACGTGGGGGCCGTTTCGCGAAGGTTCGCAGGAGCACGGCGGGCTGTTCGAGTACCTCAATGCCGGAAAGCACGGTGTGACACTAGATTTGCGGACCGCTGCCGGCATTGAACACGCCCACGAACTGATTTCGGGGGCCGACCTACTGGTCGAGGATCTGCCCGCCGGGTCGGCCGGACGATTCGACTGGGGACTCGATCGCGATTCACTGCAACGGATCAACAGCGACCTTGTCGTCGTGAGGATCTCGGACTACGGGCAGGAGGGTCCCCGGCGCGACCAGCCGTCGACGTCACTGACCCTGCAGGCGGCCTCGGGTTGGGTGAACCTCAGGGAGTTCGGCCGACCGCCCGTGCAGGCCGGAGCGCGCATACCCGAGTACATCGCGGGAGGCTACGCGGCGCTCGCAGCGCTGACCGCCCTGCGCATCGCGGACGCCGAGCCGGGTCGGCTCGTGGAGGCCGACATCTCGGCATTCGAGTCGTTGTTGTGCACGCTGCCCTACCCCATGCTGATGGCCGAGCGGCTGAAAAGCATGGGACTGCCGACGAATTCGAAGGCAGCACCGATGCTGGGCATCGTCCGCGCGGCCGACGGCTGGATCGGCATCAACTGTCTGACCGGGCAGCACTGGCTGGACGTCTGCGCGATGATGGGGCTCCCCGAATTCGGCGAACACCAGCTTGCGATCATGTTGGGCGGGCCCGAGCGCGATGAGTTCTTCGCCAAGGCGCAGCCCTGGCTGGACACGATCTCGGTCGGCGACCTCGTCGAGCTGAGCCAGGCCATGCGGATTCCGGCCGCCCCCATCAACGACGGTTCGTCGATTCAGGGCTGCCCGCAATACCGCGACCGCGGCTTCTTCGTCGACGGAGGACCCGAGGATGCACGCTTTCGACGGCCAGGGGCACCGTTTCGGTTGTCGAGGACGCCGGTGGGTGCTCCGAGACCCGCACCGACCCTGGGGATGGCTGGCACGCGGTGGGAGACACAGCGCAAACCCGCCGGCGAGGGTGACGCATCGCAACCGTTCGCGGGATTGAAAGTCTTTGACCTGAGCACGTTCTGGGCCGGGGCGTATCTCACCTGCTATCTCGGCGCGTTCGGCGCCGACGTCGTCAAGGTGGAGTCGGTTCAGCGCCCCGATGGGCATCGGTATTCGGGTTCGCTACTGCGCAACAGCGACGACTGGTACGAGATCGGGCCGTTGTGGCAGGGCACGAACCTCAACAAGCGCGACATCACCCTCGACCTCGGTACCGAGCTCGGCCGGGAATTGGCATTGCGCCTCGCGGCCGACGCCGACGTGGTGATCGAGAACTTCTCGCCGCGCGTTGTCGAGCAATTCGGGTTGGACTACGACTCACTGGTCCAGATCAACCCGGGTGTGGTGATGGTGCGCATGCCCGGGTTCGGTCTCGAGGGTCCGTGGCGGGACTACGTCGGCTGGGCACTGAACATCGAACAACTTGCCGGGATGTCCGCGGTGACCGGCTACGCTGACGGTCCCCCGTGCAACCTGCAGGGTCCGGCCGACCCGATCGCAGGCGTTCATGCCACGGTGGCGCTGCTCGCAGCGCTCGAACACCGGCGCCGAACCGGTGAAGGCCAGCTGATCGAGGTGGCGCAGATCGAGGTCGGCGCGGCGGTGACGGCCGAACCCGTCATCGAGTATTCGTTGACGGGACGTGTGCGCGAACGCGCGGGCAATCGGCACCGCCGATACACACAAGGCGTCTATCCCGCTGTGGGAGAAGACGATTGGATTGCCATCTCCATTCGAGACGATGCCGACTGGGTCGCCGCGACGGAAGTGCTCGGCCGGGCCGACCTCCAGCACGACCCGAGATTCGCGTCGGCGGAGGCACGGTTGCGCCACCACGACGAGTTCGACGAGGTGATCGCGGAGTGTACGGCCACGCGGCAGGCCGACGATTTCGCCGAAGCGTTACTTCAGCGCGGTGTGCCGGCGCAGCGGCTGATGACCGCCGACCGGATGTACGACGTCGACCAGCTCGAGGCGCGCGGGTTCTATGAAGACCTGGACCATCGGATCGCCGGTCGGCAGCGGTACCCCGGATGGCCGTTCCGGATCATGCCGGGGCCGTCGCGGCACCACCGAACCCCCTCACCGACTCTCGGACAGCACAACGATGAGGTACTCGGCTCGCTTGGGTTGAGCCCTGAGGAGATCGCCGCCCTGCGTGAGCGGCAGGTCATCGGCGAACGCCTACTGAACGGTTAGCTTCGTCGAGATTGAAGTGATGCAGGGAAAGTTCGAGTGAACATTGCATGAGTGCAATTTCGCGCTACGGCACCATCGCGGCGATGGTGTCGACGACGCAGGCCGGCCGTTCGGAGCCCTCGACCTCGACGGTGACCCGCACCGTGGCCCTCGCGCCGTTGTTGGTTCGGTCCACCTTGATCAGCTCTGCGCCCGCGCGGATGCGCGAGTCGACGGGAACGGGCGCGGGGAACCGTAGTTTGTCGACGCCGTAATTCACCTGCATCGACAAGCCGGTCACCTTGTAGATCTGTTGGACGAGAATCGGCACCAACGACAGTGTGAGATAGCCGTGGGCAATCGTCTTGCCGTAGGGCCCGTCCGCCGCCTTCTCGGCGTCCACGTGGATCCACTGGTGGTCACCCGTCGCCTCGGCGAACAGGTCGATCTCCCTCTGGGTGACCTGTCGCCATGCGCTGTACCCCAGATGCTCGCCCACGTGCTCTTCGAAAGCAGCGATCCCGTCGTACTCCGTCGGCGACGCGGTCGTCTGCGTCATGCCGGGACCTTTTGGAGGCCCAGTTGCTCGATGGCGTTGCCACCCATGATCTTCGCCTTCGTGGTCTCCGACAGGCCCTCCAGCCGGTCGACGAAGCTCAGCGGATCGCCGATGCCCTCGGGGTGGGGAAAGTCCGAGCCGAACATCACGTGGTCCTCACCCATGATCTCGATGATTCCCTTGATGTCGTCCTCGAGGAACGGGTGGATGTAGACGTTGCGCTTGAACACCTCGACAGGATGCTCGTCGAATTCCTTCGGCATCGTCCGGTACGCCTTGTCCAACAGCCGCAGAAGGTTTCGCACCCAGCCGCTACCGTTCTCCACGACGAGAACCTTCAAGTCGGGGAAGCGCGAGAGCGCACCGTGGCAGATCAGGGCGGCCAGGGTGTCCTCCATCGCTCGGAAACCCATCACCACCTCGCGCAGCGCGCTGGGCTTGAACGACAGGTACTCGTCGCCGCCCTCCCATTCCATGAGGTGCTTCTGGTAGCCGCTGTCTGCCGCGTGGAAGGTCACGGGGATGCCTGCGTCGACGACCTCCTGCCAGAACGGGTCGAACTCCGGCAGGCCCATCGAGCGCGAACCTCCGAACCGGCTCGGCACCGGGGCAGGCCGCACGAGGAAGGTCTTCATGCCGCGCTCGAGGCACCAGCGGAACTCCTTGATGGCCTCGTCGACCAGCGGCAGGCAGATCACCGGCGTGGCGAAGATTCGGTCTTGGTAGTTGAACGTCCAGTGTTCGTGCATCCACTCGTTGAGGGCGTGGATGATCGCATGGGTCAGGACGACGTCGTCGGTAGTGCGTTCCTCGATGAGGCTGGCCAGCGTGGGGTACATGACGCACTGGTCGATACCGAGCTCGTCCATCAGCTCCAGCCGGGGTGCGGGCGCCTGGAAGGCCGGGATGACATTCATTGGCTCCCCGACGAACTCGCGAAAGTTCAGTCCCTCGGGATTGTTGCCGAGGAAGTAGTCCTCGGCGCTGCCCGGGCGAGCGACGCGTTCGAACGTGGGGTTGGGGATCATATGGCTGATGTGGTCCTTGACGACCAGCTTGGGCCGCCCGTTGACCTCGACGTAGCCGACCTTGCCGCGGTGCTGCTTCGGCAGGTACTTGGTGAGCGCGTCGGTGGTCTCGTACATGTGGTTGTCGATGTCGAAGACCGGGTACGGCAGGGACCGGGGTGACATGTTGCCGACCTCCTAAGAGCAGCGAATATGATCATTTACGGCTAGTGAGAACGACGTTATCACCCTGCGTTGGTGACATCCATATCGGCTCAGCTGCCGACTTCCTTCCAGGCTTGGACGACGTCGTCCGTCGTCGTCACCGTCGCAAGCAGCGCCAACGAGTTGTCGATGACCGACTCCGCATACTCGCGCGGATACCCGCTCACCGCATCGCGGGGCAGCACGAACTGGTAACTCCGGTTGACGGCGTCCATGACGAAGTTCGGGATGGCGATGTTGACCGAAACACCGACACCCACAATGGTTTTGATGTTCAAGTTCCGAAGGACCGAGTCGAGGTCCGTGCCGGTCATGGGCCCGACGCCATGTAGACGGGTGAGGACGATGTCGCTAGGGGTCTGATTCAGTTCCGGCAGTACCGAGGCGCCCGGGCTTCCTGGCGTCAGGTCTGCGGCGAAGGACTTACCCGCCATGAACAGCCTGGCGTTGGTGTTCGAACCGCGATTGTCGGGGCGCTTCTGGATCAGGCAGTGCACCACTGTCACCCCGGCCGCGCGGGCCGCGTCGAGCAATCGCGCGATGTTCGGGATCGCCTCGCGGCGTGCCTCTTCTGCGAGCATCGGTAGACCGGCCTGCGGGCCGATCACTCCGCCCTGGCACTCCTGGGTGACCAGCGCGGTCGTGGCGGGATCGAGGAGGTCTTGCAGGCGTGGTTGCGGCATGAGAACACACATTATCGCGTGGCGGCAACTTGTGTTTACATCACCACGAGATGGATGGCCTTATGCGATGAACTCCTTGGCGAACGCCCGCGCGTGATCGATCACCTCGGCGCGGTCGGCGCCGGCAGGTGCGATGGTCAACCATGTCACGCCCATGGCTTCGAGCTTCGCGATGGTGGCGTGCCGTTCGTCGGCGGACTTGCTGTCGTCGAGCAGGTTCCCCGCCGAGAAACAGATGTCCAGCGGCTCGGTTCGACCGACTTCAGCAGCGTATTTCTTGGCCCACACGATTGCGGCCTCGAGGTCCTCGAGGGAGGAGATCTCCGCGGTTCGGGACGCCGCCGCGTAGCCGAAGGTGTTGAACGGCGCCCACCCCTGGGCGCGAGACACCGCGCGCCGCACAGCGGGCTTGCTGTTGCCGCCCACCCAGATGGGCGGGGCCGCAGGCAGCGGTCGCAGACGCACACCGCGCGCGGCGAATGACGACCCTTCGTAGGCGACGTCATCACCGGTCATCACCCGGCTCAGCACGTCGAGCGCCTCGTCCAGCAGCGCACCCCGGGCGTCGAAATCGATTCCGAGCGCCTTGAACTCCGGTTTCAGATAGCCGGCCGCCGTGCCGAGGATGAGGCGGCCGCCGGACAGGACGGCGAGGCTCTGAATCGACTTCGCACCCAGGAAGGGGTTGCGGTAGGCGGCGATGTAGACATTGGTCAGTAGCTTCACGTCGGTGGTGGCCGCTGCGGCGAACGAAAGCGCGACGAACGGATCGAGGGCGTGGTGCCCGCCGTGGTCGAGCCACTTGGCATCGGGCGCCGGGTGGTCGGTGACGTGTACGGCGGCGAATCCGCAGCACTCGGCGGCGCGCGCTACCTCGGCGATCGCTTCGGCATTGACGAATTCCGATGCCTCCTCCACCCGCTGAGTGGGGATTTCGAGCGAATATGAAACGGTCACGGTGGTCCTTCCGGCTAGTGGCTTGATGATGTGACGAGCTCTGCCAGGCGTTGCGCGTGGTAGTCGGGGGTACCGAAGATCAGTTGGGTGGCTTTCGCACGACGGACGTAGAGGTGTGCGTCGTGCTCCCACGTGAATCCGATGCCACCGTGGATACGCATGTTGTCCAGCGCCACCTGAAGAAACGCCTCCGAACAGGCCAACTTGGCCACCGAGGCCGCCACCGCCTGGTCCTCACCCTCGGCCAGGCCGGCGGCGTGCCGCACGGCCGAACGCGCCCCCTCGACCTGTACGAGCATGTCCGCGCAGCGGTGTTTGACGGCCTGGAAGCTGCCGATGGCACGGCCGAACTGTATGCGTTCTTTCGCGTAGCCCACGGCCATGTCGAGGCATCGCTGCGCCGCTCCGAGCTGTTCGGCGGCCAGTGCGATGACCGCGACTCGGTGTGCGCGCTCGAGGGCGGCCGCGGCGGCGCCGTCGGTACCGATGAGCCGCGCGGCGACGCCGTCGAAGGTCAGCCTTGCGACCTTGCGCGTCCGGTCGAGTGTCGCCAACGGTTCACGGCCAAGCCCGTCAGCGTCCCCGTCCACCGCGAACAGCGAGATGCCCGCGGCTGTATTCGCCGTTACCAGAACGGTATTCGCTGTGTGACCGTCGAGGACCAGTTCGGCGTTCCCGTGGAGCCGGTGGGAGGGGCCGTCGCTGTGTGCCGACAGCGTAACGGCGTCGGAGTTCCATGGATCGAGGCGTCCGTTGAAGATCACGGTGGCGGTCCGTGACCCGTCGAGGAGTGCGGGTAGGTACTCCTGCATCGCGGCCGCGTCACCGCTGGCGAGCAGCGTCGGGATCGCGAGCGCCACGGTGGAGAAGAACGGGGCGCACAGCAGCGCCGCGCCCATCTCTTCGAAGACGACCGCGAGTTCGGGCAGGCCCGCGCCCGCCCCTCCGAACTCTTCGGGCACGGCGATCGCGGCCAGCCCGAGGTCGGCGGTCAGCTCGCGCCAGACCCGCTCGTCATAGCCGGTAGGAGAATCCATCGCGGCTCGCACGGCGCTGCTCGGCGACCGGGTGGTGAGGAAATCGCGAACCGCCTCGCGCAGGTCGCGGTGATCGACCACCTCAGCCGTAGACATGCACACCGTCCACGCCAGCTACGGCGAATACCGTTGGTGCAGTCATGTTTTCCTTCCGCACTGACGCGGTGACCTGCGACGAGGCGACCGATCCGACGGCGACACCATCCGATCGAAGGTAACCCCGGATAGGCATTACCGATCGAGGATAGTATCTTTTCCTGAAAGAGAGAATAAGCATTCTCGCATGAAGGAGCGGCGCGGTGACGACCATTGACTACGGCATTTTCGACTGCGACACGCACTGCTATGAGACGCGCGACGCTTTCACCCGATATCTACCCGAGGAGTTCAAGGACCGAGCCATCACGACGGTGCGGGGCGCAGACGGTGTGGAGGTGATTCTCGCCGGTCACCGCGTCGCGACGTTCAACAGCGAAGGCGGCCTCGGCCTGGACGTGGCGTATCGCCCCGGTTCGCTCAAGGAGATGCTGCGCCAGATGGGCTCGGGCAACCCCGAGGAGTCCTACGAGCCACAGCCCATGCAGCCGGAATACATCGAACGTTCCGCGCGGCTCGCGGTGATGGCCAAGCAGAACGTCGAGCGGATGGTGATATATCCGAGCGGAATGGCGCTGGCCGCCGAACACTACGTCGACGACACGGCGGCGCTGTACGCGAACCTGCGGTCGTTCAACCGCTGGATCGACGACGAGTGGGGCTTCGACTTCGAGGGCCGCATCTACGCGACCGCACTGTTGTCCCTGCGCGACCTCGACTCCGCGATCGCCGAGACCGAGGCGATCATCGCCGAGGGTGCGAAGTTCGTGATGCTGCCGACCGGACCCGCCTACGGGCGGTCGCCGGGCGATCCTTATTTCGATCCGGTGTACGCGCGGCTGCAGGAGGCCGGCTGCGTGCTGGTGTACCACATCATGCCGTTCTGGTACTTCAATGCGATCTCCCCTGCCTGGGGACACAATCCCGACCCTGCGTCCTGGCACATGTCGGCATGGCAGTGGATGAACATCTACGGTCAGCGGCCGATCGAGGACACACTCTCGGCGTTGATCTTCGACAACCTGTTCGGCCGCTTCCCGAAACTGAACGCGTTGGTCGCCGAGCACGGCGCTGAGTGGGTGCCGTTCTTCCTCAAACACATGGACAAGAGCCGCGGCATGGGTCGCAACGGGCCGTGGATCGGAGGCAAGCTGACCGAGCGGCCGTCGAACATCTTCCGACAGCACGTCCGCGTCGTGCCCTACCCCGAGGACGACATCCCGGGCATCGTCACCAGCCTGGGTTACGATGACGTCCTGGTGATGGGTTCGGATTTCCCGCACGCCGAGGGCCTGGCCGAACCGGCGGACTTCCTCAAACTCCTCGACCCGCTCGATGACGCGGCGAAGCGACGCATCATGCGCGACAACGCCGAACAGCTACTGCTGCGGAGCTGACCACCGGTGGGCACTGTGGGAGATGCCGCCCTCGACGATGCAGTCGACATCGAACTGGTACGTCGCGCGGCGCGAGACTTCCTGGCCGGGTGCGGAACGCACGACTCCCTCAAAGACCTCGCCGCGATGGACTGGACGGGACTGCTGGTCGACGAGGATCTCGGCGGCAGCGGGTGGCGCCCCGTGGAGACGACGGTCATCGCAGAGGAACTCGGCCGGTCGGGAAACTCGACGCACTGGCTCGGCAGCGTCATCGCTGCTGCGGCCCTGAGTTCGGCCCCACCCGAACCCCGTGACCGATGGTTGCCCGCCATGCTGGACGGGACGGGCGCGGCGGCCTGCGCACTCGGCGCCGATGTCACGCGGGTGTCGGGCGCTGATTCGGTGGACATCATTGTCACGTTCGGCACCAGCGGAATTCAGCTGTTCGAGGCGGCGAACACCCTGCCACGGGAAGTCGACGAAGAGCTGTTGGACGTCAACCGGCCGGTATGGCGTGTCGACCTATCCGGAGCGCAGAGCACGCCCATCGGTGGACCCGAGCGAGCGGAGCAACTACTCGCACTGGCCAGGATCCTGCTGAGTGCGGATTCGCTCGGCGCACTGTCGGCCACCTTCGAGCGGCTGGTGGCCTATCTCAAGGAACGAATCGCCTTCGGTGCGCCGATTGCGAGTTTCCAAGCGGTACAACATCGTTTGGTCGAGCTGTTGGTGTTCGAGGCCAAAGCCCGCGCGGTCCTCACCAAGGCCGCCCGCGCGCTGTCCGCAGACAGCGCCACGAGCGATGCGGTCACTCTGTCCGTCGTTGCGCATTCCTTCATCGCGGCGAACACCACGGCGGCCGTCGACGAGGGCATGCAACTTTCGGGTGGCATCGGATTCACCTGGGAATACCCGCTGCATCACGAACTGCGCCGGGTGTTCACGAACGCGTGCCTTCTCGGCACGGCGCGTTCTAGCCGCGCCCTGTTCGCCGACAGGGCCGGCTGGTGAGCGCCCCGCGGACCCGGCCCACCGAGGCCGAGCTTGCCGAGTTCCGGGACCGGGTCCGGGCGCACATCGCTGAACACGCACCGCCGTTCGAGGCCCGAGAGGGACATCGGGCGCCGGAGACCGGCGAGCAAGAGGTACTGCTGCGCACATGGTTCGCCTCGCTGTTCGACGCGGGATTCGTCGGCGCGGACTGGCCCGTCGAATACGGCGGCCGTGCCGATCACCATCCCCTGCACGATCGGATCGTCTCCGAGGAGATCCTGCGTGCCCGCGCTCCGCGCCCCGTCGATCAGGTCAACCTGGCCGCCCACGTGCTGTTGCATTTCGGAACCGATGAGCAGAAATCCGCTCTGCTGCCGCCGATCCGGAGCAGCGAGCACGTCTGGTGCCAGCTGCTCAGCGAGCCCGATGCGGGCAGCGATATCGCAGCAGTGCGCTGTAAGGGCACCCCGCGGCCCGACGGGTCATGGGTGATCGACGGGCAGAAGACGTGGATCACCGACGGGCACTGGGCCGACATGGGCCTGGCCCTGATCCGCACCGACCCGACGTCGTCGCGTCATCACGGACTGTCGGCGTTCATCGTGCCGTTGAACGCACCGGGTGTCGAAATCCGCCCGATCCGCACGATCAACGAGGCGATCGAGGTCAACGAGGTCTTCTTCGATGATGTGACGATCCCTCCCGACAGCCTGATCGGGGAGCCCGGCCAGGGTTGGTCGATCATCATGGCGGGCCTGGACTTCGAACGGTTCGGCATCGGCGGCAACGTCATCCTGCTGGAACTTCTGATCGACGATCTGGTCACGGTGGCCCGCCACGGTCGCATCGACGACATGCCGGCACTGCAACATGCCGACATCCGGCACCAGGTCGCGGAGTTGGCCGTCGAGGTCGAGGTGGCGAAAGCCTTCATCGACGACCATGTCGAACGGCTGGTGGCCGGCGCCGAGCAGACAGGCGACGGTTCCATCGCCAAGCTCAGTTTCGCCGAGACGTATCACCGGGTTTCGGCCTACGGCGCGCAGTTGTCGACGATGGTCTGCACCCTCGCCACCGATCCGGATGTGGCGCTTGCTAAACAGCGTCTGAAAGAATGCTGGCTGTGGTCCCGTGCATACACCGTGTCCGGTGGCAGCTCTGAGATGATGCGCAACATCCTGGCCAAACGACGCCTCCTACTGCCGACTCACTGATGGCGCAAACCTATTGGGGTTTGATCCAAGCGGCGGCCCAGAACCACCCCGACCGCGTCGTACTCGTCGACGACTACGGTCGCAGCCTGACGAACAGCCAGTTGCACGATGCGGCGCAACGCACTGGCGCGGCGTTGTTCGAACGTGGGGTCACCAGAGGCACCGTCGTGACGTGGCAGTTGCCGACCACTCTGGAGACGATGGTCGTGATGGTGTCTTTGACCCGTCTGGGCGCGGTCCAGAACCCTGTGTTGCCGATTTGGCGCGAAAGCGAAATCCGTTTCGTCACTGCGCAGCTCGGCGCGGAGGTCTTCATCGTTCCCGGTGTCTGGCGCGACTTCGATCATGTCGCGCTCGCCGACGAGTTCGTACGCGAACGACCGATGACGATCGTTGTGGTCGACCACAGCGCGCCGATCACCGGCGAACTCCGCCTGCCGTCGGGTGATCCAGCGCTTCTGCCGGCGCCCCCAACGGACGCCGAGGAAGCGCGGTGGGTGTACTACTCGTCGGGCACGACCGCGGCCCCGAAGGGTATCCGGCACTGCGACCGCTCGGTGATCGCCGGGTCGGCCGGGGTGGTGGGCATGTTCGGCGCCTCGAACAACGACATCAACCCGATCGCGTTTCCGGTCTCGCACATCGGCGGCGCCGCGATGCTGGCCGCCAGCCTGCTGACCGGTATGCGCCTGGTCCTGTTCGACACCTTCGATCCGGTCGCCACGCCGAAGGCCGTCGCCGCGCACCGTCCGACGATGCTCGGTTCGGCGACCCCGTTCTTCGTCGCCTACATGGCTGCGCAGCGGCAACATGGCCCCGAACCGCTCTTCCCCGATCTGCGCGGGTGTGTCGGGGGCGGCGCGCCGATCACACCCGAGCTGGGGCGCCAAGCGCGCGAGATGCTTTCGGTAGCGGGAATCGCGAACTCGTGGGGCCTGACCGAGTTTCCGGTGGTGACCTCGCCGCCGCCGGACGGGGCACCGGAGGTTTTGGATCACACCGTGGGACGGCCCGTTCCGGGGGTTTCCATACGCGTGGTCGACGAAAACGAGCGCGAGGTAGGAGTCGGCGAGGAAGGAGAATTGCGCCTCAAGGGGCCCCAGTGCTTCCTCGGCTACGTCGATGCGTCACTGGACGCCGACGCCTTCGACGCCGACGGGTGGTTTCGCAGCGGTGACCGAGGACGGATCGACGACGACGGCAACGTCGCGATCACCGGGCGCATCAAGGACGCCATCATCCGCAACGCGGAGAACATCTCGGCGCTGGAGATCGAGGGCGTCTTGGCCAGCCACCCTGCGGTCGAGGACGTCGCAGTCATCGGAGTACCGGATCCGCGCACGGGCGAACGGGTGTGCGCCGTTGTGGTGGCCCGACCCGGCACCGAGGTGACGCTGGCCATGCTGGCCGAACACTGCCGGGCGCGCGGGCTGAGCAAGCACAAGTCTCCGGAGAGCCTGCAGCTGGTGGAGTCGTTGCCGCGCAACCTCACCGGCAAGGTCTTGAAGAACGAGTTGCGCGCTCGATTCGGCGGACCCGGCTAGACGCCGATCAGTTGTTTGAGGTTACCGCCCATCACCCGGGCGGTGGTCTCAGCGGGCAGCCCTTCGAGTTCCTTGACGAAATCCGCCGGTTCGGCGAGGCCCTCTGGATGCGGGTAGTCCGAACCGAACATCACGCGGTCGGCGCCGAGAATATCGATGAGGTGCGACATGTCTTCCTCATGGAAGGGGTTGACCCACACGTGTCTGCGGAAGACGTCGCTGGGATGCTCGCTGAAGTCGTACGGCCGCTTGCGGTAGACGCGGTCGAAGACGTCCAACAACCGGTGCGCCCAGGAGCCCCCGTTCTCGATCACCCCGATGCGTACCCCGGGAAAGCGCTCGAACACGCCGTGCGCGATGAAGGCGGCGAGGGTATCGAAGATATTGCGGCTCTCCTCGTAGATGAAGCCTCGTAGCTTGCTCAGCGCGAATCCGTTGAATTCCGCTGGGTCCTCCCAGTCGTCGACGTAGCGCTCATAGCCGGAGTCCGAATTGTGCATCTGCACCGAGATGCCCGACGACTCGACCAGTCGCCAGAAGTCGTCGAACTCAGGCAGGGCGGCCGAGCGCGACGTGCCGTCTTCGCGGGGAACCGGGGCCGGGCGGATCAGTACCGTCTTGGCGCCGTTGTCCAGGCACCATTCGAGCTCTTTGACACCCAGTGAGGGGTCGTTGAGGGAGATGGCTGGGACGGGGAAGATCCGGTTCTGGTAGTTGAACGTCCAGTCCTCGAGCAGCCAGCGGTTGAAGGCGTGGGTCACCGCGTGCGTCAGCTCGGTGTCGGATTTCGTGCGTTCCTCGAGCATGCCGGCGGTGGTCGGAAACATCACGGCGCCGTCGACACCCTGACGGTCCATCAACGCCAGGCGCAGGTCGGGGCGGCGGAACTCATCGGGGCATCTGATGGGCGCGGCCAGCTCCCGCAGCGTCTTGCCTTCCGGATTCACCCCCCGGAAGTAGTCGGCCCAAGCGCCGGGGGTCGGAATCACCTCATAGGTCGGATTGGGGATGGTCTCGGTGATGACGCCGAGGATCTGTAGTTTCTTGCGGCCGTTGACGTCGACGAACTTCAGTGCCTCCGAGTACTTCTCCGGCAGATACCGCGTGTAGGCGTCGATGGTCTCGTACATGTGGTTGTCGGCATCCCACACCTCGAACTGATTGGTGCTCACCCGGCGACTCCTCTAGGACCATGCATCCAGCAACGGTAACGATGTTATCGCAGAAAGAGAAGACAGATTCTCACCGGGTGGTTTCCGCGACGGGAACCGCTCACCTCAGGTGAAGGCCGGAGCCACGAACCGTCGAAGCATCTCCCGTTCCGTGCCGGGGTCTGCGGGAGGCCAGAACGCCAACGACACGACGATGCGCACGATCCACTGCGCCGCCAGCGGATCGTCGCCTGTGATGCCGGTGAGGTCGGCAGCGAGCCGGCTGAGCATGGGAGACGAGTGGAGGTCGGCCAATCCCGGTGCTTTCGGCGCATGGAGCGCGAGTTTGCGAATCGGGTCGGATCTGATCTGCTCGAGGGCGACATCGATGGCGGCAGTGACGCGGGCCGCACCACTGAGTCCGTCGACCGCGTGCCTGACCGTCTCGATCACGCCGGCCGCGAGCCGCATCAGAACCGCGTCCCGAATCTCGGCCTTCCCTCCCGCATATCGGTACACGGTCGCCCGCGAACAGTGCAGCCGCGCAGCGAGCTTGTCGATGTCGAGGGCATCGAGCCCGCCGGAGATGACCAGCTCGGTGGCGGCGGCATGGATCCGGTCCGCCGCCGCGGTGCGGCGGTCGCGGCCCATCACCCAGTCGTCGGGCACCGGCACCAGCCTCCTCGTCGCTAGAGCACCATGATCTCAGACCTGAGACAAACCGCAGAGCGTGTTTCGGCATTTCCGCAGCTTGCGGCAATGCGGTGAGACATCCGCGTGCGAAATCACCATCAGCGAATTTCGACTTCGTCTTCATCCGTTGACGCGATGGGAGGGCGTCGCTCAGCGTTGGGGCATGAATGTTGTGGATGGCGAGCTCGGGATCGCGCTGTACGACGATCGGTTCATCCAAGACCCTGCGCCGCTGTACGCGCGGATGCACCAGGCCGGACCCGTCCACCGCATCGGGGACTCCGGATTTTTCGCCGTGAGTGGTTGGGATGCGGTGAACGAGGCGGTCGCGCGCTGTGACGACTTCTCGTCGAATCTGACGGCCACGATGACATTTCAATCCGGGTCGGTATCCGCATTCCCGATGGGTGAACTCGGCGGGCCGATGCAGGTACTGGCGACCGCTGACGATCCCTCACACGCCATCCACCGTAAGACGCTGTTACCTGCGCTCGCCGCCAAACGAATTCGCGAACTCGAGCCGTTCATCGCAGACACGTCCGCCGGTATCTTCGACTCCTGTGTCCGGGGCGGCGAGATCGACTGGATGGCAGCCATGGCGAACCGGCTGCCGATGATGGTCGTCTGCCGGATCATCGGTGTTCCCGACTCCGATGTCGACATGCTCACCCGGTTGGGCTACTCCGCCACCCAGTTCGTCGAGGGCTTGGTGACCGAGGAGCAGTTGGCGGCAGCGGGTAAGGATGTCATGGAACTCGGCGCTTACATCACCGAACAGTTCGGTCAGGCATCGCCAGGTGAGCACGACAATCTGCTGGGCGATCTGGCCGCGGCCTGTGCCGAGGGAATCGTGGACCACACCGGGGCTTTGGCCATGTTGATCACGCTGTTCAGCGCCGGCGGGGAATCGACCGCGTCACTGATCGGGTCGGCGGCTTGGATCCTCGCCACCCAGAAGGACATTCAACGACAGCTGCGCGACCGGCCCGAACTGCTGGGGGCGTTCCTCGAGGAGGTCCTTCGCTCCGAGCCTCCGTTCCGCGGCCACTATCGTCATGTCACGCGCGACACCGAGCTGTGCGGCGTGGAGCTCTCCGCCGGGTCGCGGCTGTTGCTGCTGTGGGGTGCGGCCAATCGTGATCCGACGCATTTCGATGAACCCGACACCTTTCGGCTCAACCGGGTGGGCGGCAAGGGACACATCGCATTCGGCAAAGGCGCGCACTTTTGTGTGGGGGCATCATTGGCGCGGTTGGAGGCCAGAATAGTGATCGGCCAACTGATCCAACGCACCGTGAACGTCGATGCCGCAGACATCGGCCGCTGGCTGCCGAGCCTGTTGGTGCGCCGGCTCGAGCGACTGGACCTCGTGCTCGCTGGGGACTGTTGACGACAGCGGCGCTAGAGGCTGGTGAAATGGCCGCCGTCGATACCCAATGTCTGTCCGGTGACATACCGCGCCGCAGGGCCGACCACGAAGGCGACGGCGGCACCGATATCGCGCTCTGGGTCACCGATACGCCCCAGCGGGATCCGTCGCGCTAGCCGCTCTTCCATGGCCGGCTCGGCCTCGATCGCGGCGGTCATGGCGGGTGAATAGGCCAGGGGCGACACGCTGTTGACCGTTATGCCGTAGGGCGCCCACTCCCGCGCCAGGCTCTTGGCGAATCCCCGCAGTGCTCCCTTCATCGTGGCGTAGAGGGGCAGCGTCGCACTGCCTTCCATGCCCGCCGGCGAGGTCATCACGATGAATGTCCCGCCGCCCTCCCGAAGCGCGGGGAAGGCCGAGACCGCGCAGTGGTGGGCACCGCCCAGCGACACCGAGGAATGGTGGGTCCACAGCGCGTGGTCGACGTCGGTCAACTGGTGCGGTTGGCTGGACATACTGCTCGTGGCGTTGTGCACCACCGCGTCGAGTCGTCCGGTCGTCGTCACGGCGAGGTCGACGGCTCGGGCAACGGAGTCGGAGTCGGTCACGTCACAGCGCGCCCACATCGAGTGATGACCTCGTGCGGCGATCTCGTCGACGACCGCCTGTCCGGTCTCGGACCTGGTGGCGACGATGACGTGGGCTCCCTCGGAGGCCAGCGCCACCGCTATACCACGGCCCACCCCGCCGCCGGCACCGGTGACCATGGCGGTCGTGCCGGTGAGATTCACGGCAGCATGACCGATCCGCCATCGGCGACGATCGTCTCCCCGGCGAGATGGTCGAGGTCGGACCGCAGCAGGAACTTCACCGACTCGGCGACGGTGTGCATCAGAGTTGAATCGTCTGGGACGGCCGCGGCGGTCAGATGCCCAGCCGCGGTCGCGTCGCCGGAGAACATGGGCAACGGCACGGCGATGAGATTGGCACCGATGCCGTGCGAAGCCCACTGCCGGGCAGCAGATTTCACCATGGCCCGGATGCCCTCGACTGCGGTGGTATACGCGACGAGCCCTGCGGCACCCGCGATCCCGATCGTCGGAACAACCACGACGATTCGCCCGCCGGCCGACAAACCTGCCCGTGCGTGTTGCAGCGCGGTGAGCGTACGCCACATTGATTCGTCGACGAGGCGATGCCAATCGTCACCGCCTACAGCTACAACGTCGACCGGCCGCGGGCAGGGGTCGGCGATGATGACCACACGCTCGACATCCGTCGGTAGCTGGCCTCCCGGAGCCACGGTGACCGCATCGAGTGTCGTTGCCAACGTGTTCAATAGCGCGCCGGGCAGACCCGTCACCACGGTGGAGGAGGTCACGTCACCGGCTCGGCGCAGATGCCACGCGTTCTTCGTGGATCCTGACCAGTTCGCGGAACCCGATGCTTTCGTACCTGGGCTTGGGCTGGATGCCCCACTCGTCGCGAGCGGTCTGCTGGCCGGCCGCTTCGGGTGCTCCGCCGAACGGCGGGCCGCCTATCGGATAGGGCTGTTGGCACTCCAGGTTGTCGTCGGAGAAACGCACCTTGAGAAGTTCGCTGCAGATTTCGTTCAGTGACAACGTCGGCCACCCGTACCAGATCGCCATCACCGGCACGGTCAGCGACCCCTCGATGACCAGGCCGAACAGGCAGACGAACAGCCCGCGCTTGAGCCACTTGTGCATTCGCGCCCAGGTGGGCGTGGTGCCCAGCGGTAGCGACTCGGCCGAATCCTTCGGTTCCACAGCGGAGTTGGTCACGATGGTCCTTTCTCGGCTGCTAGTCGGAGAAGATTTCGCGGTTGACCGTGTGCAGGTACGGGATAGCCAGGAACGGAGTGATGTAGAAGATGTTGAACGCCCACCACCCGAAGACCGGCAGTCCGACCGCCGTGTACCGGACATCGGCATACAACGTCATATTGAGGATGTAGCCGGTCCACAGAATCACGCCGAACCAGCACGTCACGATCGTCCACTGGTGACCCCAGCGTTTCATCTGCAACAGCGCGATCGCGGCCGCGATCCGCATGGGAAACGCGATCAGCACACAGACGATCACCCAGGCCTTCTCGCCGGGCGCGCCCGCGCCGCCGATCCAGAGTTCGTTGTAATGCCAGAAGTAGCCCGCGTCGATGAGGTTGCCCCACGCGGTGAAGACCGTGCGGGTGATCAGGGCGTGGTTGGCGAACAGGTCCAGGGCCCAGCCGATGCTGTTGAGCGCGGCGTCGAGGATGATCACGTATCCGATGAGCGTCACCATCATCGGCCGGACCGACAAGCCGTCGCGCTGGGCCTTGCGCAACAGATAAATGCCGCGGCAGAACACGGGTAGGCCAACGATGCCGAGGACGAGGGTGCCCATGAGCGCGGTGCCGGCGATACACCATCGATCGGCGCGTCGTTGCGCCGCACGCGTCTGCTCCTGGTGCTCATCCATGGTGAGCGACTGCCTGCCGCTTATCGATGTCATCGGGCTACCAGTCCCTGGTGAAGAACATCTGGACCTGAATCGCGAACATCGCGATCAGCACGCCGTAGATGAAGATCTGAAACGCGATCAAACCGCGCTTACGGCGTCGATCCTGATCATCCATGACTCCCCTAACAGTGCTCGATCAAGAACACGATCGATCAGAACGTGCCGATGTTGCCCAGCATCCAGTAGAAGAACGCGACGAGCCCGCACATCACGATCCAGGTCACGGTCAGCCGCACCAGCTCCTGCCACATCGCCGGCTCCTTCGTCCGTAAAAGCGCAACGCCGAACGAGAGTAACACCATTCTCACAAACGAGAAGCTACGTTTTCAGGCCGGCTCGACGGCCGCCGGTCAGCCGTGCCGGCTCCGGATCATGCGTCGGCGAGGGTGAGAAGCTCGCGCTTGACCACCTTGCCCACGTCGTTGCGCGGTAGCCGCTCGACGAAGACCACCCGCACGGGAACGCGGTACGGCGTCAGTCGTTGACGGCACCAGGCGATCAACTCGTCCTCGCTGACCCGGTCGTCGGCGCGCACCACGAAAGCCCACGGAACCTCGCCGAGTCGTTCGTCGGCGATTCCCACGACAGCCGCCTCGCGTACGCGGTCGGCGGACAGAAGCACCTCTTCGACGGTTCCGGGGAACACCTTGAGCCCGCCGCGGTTGATCATGTCCGACACGCGCCCGTCGAGCCACAGAAATCCGTCGTCGTCGAACCAACCGAGGTCGCCGGTGTGAAACCACCCGTCGTCGGTGAGCCTGTCGAGGAACGCGGGGTCGATCTTGCGGGCGGCTGTCGTCGGTGTGCGGACCATGACCTCGTCGTCGGCGATCGTGACGTCGATGCCCGGAAGCGGGCGTCCGACGGAGCCGAGTTTCGTCTCCCCCCATTCGCGGGCGTCGGCGGCCGACCATCCGACGACCTCGCCACCGAGTTCCGTTTGACCATAGGAGTTCAGTACAAGCACACCGAACTTGTCGCGGAAGCGGGCTGCGTGGACGGGGGACAGGGGAGCGGTGATGGAGCGGACGATCTTCAGGGGGGACAGGTCGGTGACCGAATCGTCGTGGAGCACCATCGTCAACGCGGCGGGTGGCAGGACGGTGGATCGCAGTTGGTGTCGCTTCACCAGCGCTGCGAAGTCCGCTGCCGAGAACTTGTCCATCAGCACGACACCGGAGCCCGCGCGAAAGGCGAACAGCACCTGGTAGATGCCGGCCCACAACGACAGTGAGAGCGGTACCAGGTTCGGCATCGGCGGTGTGTTCCGGGGGGCACGGTTCGACCCGCGAAGTTTCTCCAGCAACCGGTCGATCAGGTCCAGCACCGTGGAGTGGCGCAGCGGCACCGGCTTCGGCGGGCCGGTCGTCCCCGAGGTGAACTGCAACAGCGCCACATCGGGGTCGTACCGCCGGGCCGCGTCGGCCGGGGTGGAGTGTGGCGCCAGTGACCACGCCAAGCTCGATCCGGTGACGACCGGCAACGCGAACTCCGAGAAGCGATGGGCCAGTTCGGGCGTCGTGATCACCGCGACCGGTTCGAGGGTTTCGAGCTGGGCGGCCACCTCAGCGTCGGCGGCCCGCGGGTTGAGCGGTGTGTAGACACCGCCGGAGCGCCAGACGCCGAACATCGCCGCGACCGTGGTGGCGTCGTTGGGCAGCATCGCCGCGACCACCTGACCGGTCATCAGCCCGCAGTCGGTGAGAACCGCGGCCAGGCGGTCCGCACTGGCGGTCAGGTCGGCCCGAGACACGTCGACCGCCAGGGTGTGTACCGCGACAGCGGGCAGATCGTCCAGCAGGTCGGAGAGGCTCACGAGTCCGGCTCCAGGGGCAGCCAGCGTGGTGTTCGCTTGTCGGCGAACGCTTTCGGGCCCTCGTCCTGGTCCGGGTGGCCCCACATCGACGTCAGGTGCTTGGCCCCTTCACGGCAGGCGTCGGTCAGTCCGTGCTCGAGCGCTCCCCACAGCGCGCGTTTGGTGGCCCGCATCGCGGCGGGTGAGTTTCTGGCGATCTTCTCGGCGAGCTCTTGTGCGACATCGCGAAGCTTGTCGGGGGGATCGACGATCTGGCTGATCATGCCGAGCTCATATGCGCGCTGCGCGGTGAGCCGTTCGTGGCTGCCGACCAGTGCCATCCGCAACACCGCCTCGGCGGGCATCTTGCGCATCAGCGCGATCGTCTCCAGGGCGCTGACCTGACCGATGGATACGTGCGGGTCGACGAAGGTGGCATCCGACGCCGCGATGACGATGTCGGCGTCGGCGACCCAGTGCAGGCCGCCGCCGGCGCACACCCCGTTGACGGCGGTGATGACGGGTTTGCCCACATTGCAGTGCCAGCCGGTCAGGTTCAGGTCCAGCGTCTGCATGGTCTCCTGGTATTGCTTGATTCCCTCGCCGTCGAGATCGTCGACGTCGGCGCCGACCTGAAAGGCCCTGCCGTTGCCGGTGTGCACGATCACCCGCACGTCGGGATCGGTGTTCAACTCGGCCCACGCGGCGGGGAATTCCTTGCGCATCAGCGCGTCGTACGCGTTGAGTCGATCGGGCCGGTTGTTGATGATCCAGCCGACGGGACCGCGGCGTTCGACGATCAACCTCTGATAGCTCACGAAGCCTCCACCGGTTCGAGCGGTTGCCAGTCGGCCGGGCGCTTTTCCCGCCACGCCCGTACTCCCTCGGCGTGGTCAGGGTGATTCCGCAACCGCCAGATCTCCTCTGTGGCCGCAGCCTTGGCCTCCGACAGTCCGACTTCCAGCGAATGCCACAACGCCTTTTTGGTTGCCCGCATCGCGGTGGGGGAGTTGGTCGCGATCGCGCCCGCCAACTCGGCGGCCGCCGCCCGTAGCTCACCGGCCGCCACCACCTGCGAGACGATGCCCAACTCGTATGCGCGTTGAGCGGAGATCCGCTCACCCTTGCCGCTCAACGTCATCCGGGTGATTGCCTCCATCGGCGACTTCCGTAGCAGGGTGATCGCCTCATACGCGACCGCCTGCCCCACCGAGACATGCGGGTCGACGAATGTCGCCTCCTCTGCCGCGATGACGATGTCGGCGTCGGCGACCAGATGTAAGCCTCCTCCCGCGCACACCCCGTTCACCGCCGCGATCACCGGCTTCCACACGCCGCAGTGCCACGAGGAGATCTTCAGCTCGGCGTCGCGGGTGCGGCGTGAATGACGTCGCATGGCCTGTTTGTCGCGGGCCACCTGGACCACATCCATGCCCGTGCAGAACGCCTTGCCGTTCGCGACGTTGACGATCACGTGCACGTCGGGGTCGGCATCCAGCTGTGCCCACGCGGCCTCGAGTTCGTCGAGCATCAACGCGTCGAATGCATTGCCGGCCTCGGGCCGATTCAGCACAAGCCACCCGATGCCGTCCGATCTGTCGACGACCAACCGCTCGTATTCGGTCAAGAGCGCGGAATCTCCCTCCAGGGCTTCCCTTTCCACGGGTCTGGCTCCCTGGGTAACCCCAGTACGCGCTCGCCGAGGATGTTTTTGTTGATGTCGGTGGTGCCACCCTCTGTGCCGTTGGCGAGGCTGCGCATCATGCCCTGCACCTCGCGGGGCATCGCATCCGGATCGTCGGTGGCGGCCCACGCCACTGCGGCGGTGCCCAGCAGGTCGACCATGAGATCCTGGATCTGCTGGTTGAGCGTGGCTTGGTGGACCTTGCCGATCGAGGAAGCCGCACCGGGGGATTGCCCGGCCGAGAGTGCCGCGCGGACACGGGCGTTGGTCCATCCCCGGATCTGTTCTTGAGCCCAGAGCCGCATGATCTTGTCGCGTGTCACGGGGTCGTCCCACCGGCCGGTTTCCCTGGCCAATGAGATCAGTCGCTCCGCACTGGACCCGCCGAGCCGGCCCATGCCGCCCGATCCGGAGCCCGACACCATCTGGCGTTCACTCGACAGGGTGGAGGCGCTGACCCGCCATCCGTCGTTGACTTCTCCGACCCGGTGGGCGTCCGGCACCCGCGCGTTGTCGAGGAAGACCTCGTTGAATTCCGCCTCACCGGTGATCTGGCGCAGCGGGCGCACTTCGACGCCGGGTTGGTGCATGTCGAGCAGGAAGTACGTGATGCCTTTGTGTTTCGGCTGATCGGGATCGGTGCGGGCGAGCAGGATCGCGAAGTCCGCCTCATCCGCCCAGGTCGTCCACACCTTCTGTCCGGAGATCACCCATTGGTCGCCGTCGCGCACCGCCCGGGTCGCCAAGGACGCGAGATCCGAGCCCGCGCCGGGCTCGCTGAAGAGCTGACACCACTTCTCCTCGTTTCGCACGATGGGCGGTAGGAAGCGTCGCCGTTGCTCTTCGGTTCCGTGGCTGAACAGCGCAGCGGCGGCGTTGTTGAGGCCCAACGGATTGAGCCGGGTCAGCCGCAGCGGCGCGAGCACGCTCTCGATCGCGCGAGCCACGTCGTTGCCGATACCGAGGCCGCCGTGTTCGGGGCGCCAGGTCGGCGCCACCAGGCCGCTTCGGGCGAAGGTCGGATACCACCGCCGGTAGTCGGCGGGGCTCCGCGCGGCTCTCAGGGCGGCGGGGCCCTCGGCCGCCGCTGCGCGCCATTCGGTCGGCACCTCCGCCTGCACCCACTGCCGCACCACCTCGACGGCGTCGTCGGCGGCGGTTTCCGCGGTGATCGGTAGTGCTGTCATGTTCGCCTCAACGACCCTTGAACTCCGCGGGTCGCTTGTCCCGGAAGGCAGCCAGGCCCTCCTTGAAATCTTCGCTGCGACTCGATAATTCGAGGGCCATCGCCTCGTTCTGCAGATGCCGGTCGAGATCCAGACCGTTACCGCTGTGCAGCAGCCACTTGGTCAGGCCGAGCGCCACCGTGGGTGTGGTGGCGAGCCGGCTGACGAGATCTGTTGCCGCACCCTCGAGTTCAGCCTCCGGCCAGGCCCCGTGGATGATGCCCCATTGCGCGGCGGTGGTCCCCGACAGTTCTTCGCCGAGCATCAAAAGCTGGCGTGTGCGAACCATTCCGACGAGTCGTGGCAGCAACCAGGCCGCACCGCTGTCGGGCGTAAAACCGCGCGCCATGAACGGTTCCCAGAACACCGCGTTGGAAGCTGCGACGCAGAAATCGGCCGCCAAGGCGAGGTGGAAACCCAGGCCGGCCGCCCAGCCGCGAACGACAGCGACGACGGGCACCTGAGTTTCGAGCAGCAAGGGAATGAGCCGGTTGGCTTTGTTGGGCAGGCGCCGCTGCGTGCTCCCCACGCGCGGTTTGCGCTCGGACTTCGCGTTGTTGGCCACCAGATCCGATCCCGCACAGAAGTCCGGACCTTCGGCGTCGATGCGGATGACGCGAACCGATTCGTCGGTGCCGCACCGGGCCAGGTGCCCGATCATCGCGTCGAGCATGGTGTCGTTGACCGCGTTGCGGCGTGCCGCCCGGTCCAGGGTCAGCCGCAGAACCGGGCCCTGTTGTTCGGCCCGGAGTCCGGGAACGTTCGGATACGTCACGGCCGGCTCAATGTTCGGCGAATCGGTTTGAGACGGCCACCAGCAGATCGGCGAGGTCGGTCGCCCCGCCGGGCGGTTCCGGCAGGCGTACGGGGCCCCGCTGCCTGCTGGGCAACAGGATCGTGGCGTGTCCCGGCGTCGTGACTTGGCCGCGGTGATTGGTCGCCGCAAGGTCCAGGTCCACCGCCGGACGGTCTCCGTCGGCCAGGTACTTGCGGGTGACGGTGCCGGTGATGGTGTGCAGATCGCCCACGTAGTTGAACAACCGGAATTCACAATCCAGTTTCCACAGCCAGGCATCGTCGCCCATCCAGTCGGTGCACAGATGGATGAGCCACGTCTCGCGCATGCGACCGTAGTCGAATGTCGTCGGGTTGCCCGCGTTGCGCGCGGCGCTCGGGTCCCAGTGCACACGCTGTTGGACGTCGGGGATGCCGTGCTCGTTGGGTGTGTAGAACCGCGGAATCCGTTGCTTGTTCTGCCATGCCAGCCTCAGGGGTCGCACGCCGTACATGCCCATGCCCATCCCGACGTGCCAGCACACCATGTCGGTGACGGTGAGCGGACCCTTGGTGAGCGGGCCGATCTCGTCGCCCTCGGCGACGTCCTCCCACCAACGCGGTTCGGCGCCTCGGGGCGCCTCGCGGGCGTACCGCGCGTCGATCTCGGTGATCTCGTCGGCGCTCCACGTCTTGACGTCCACGTCTTCGTACTTCTTGCGTCCCCTGGCCTTGCTTCGTTCGGTGCGGATCATGTTCCGGTACTGGCCGCCGAGGATGACGCCGACATCGTCGGAGAACACCTGCGCCGACCATTCGTGCACGGCCCGGGCGGCGAACTCGCTGCTCTTGTCCAGCGCGGCGACGAGGGCGTTGCGGCGGAAGACTCGCCGGTTCGCGCGCAGCGGCGCCCACCACTCGCGCGACGACCCGCCATAAAAGGCGTGAACACCGCGCAGCGGGTCACCCGTGGTCAGCTCCCTGTCCTCCCGGGTGAGTTCGGTGACCTCGTCCTCGCCGATCAACGTGTCGCCGCCGATCAGCGCGGGTGGCGCGATCGGTTCACCCCAGACCGACTTCGTCGCATACTCGGGATCGCACCACAGCGGGTTCGCGTCGCCGTAGCTTTCCGCCACGATCCGGAACGTGTCCTCGTTGGGCCGGCGGTAATGCGGGGGCTGGGTGTGCGGGACGGCGACGCCGATGCGGGCGCGCAGCCTGGTCAGACCCTCATCGGTGATTTGGCCCGTTGCCGAGGACTGGGTCACGCATGCCTCCTCAGTTCGGGCCTCCTCAGTTCGGCACATATTGTCCCGAGGACGTCGGCGGAAATTAAGATACCCGAAAAACGGAAACGTCGTTAACGCAGGGGTGAGCGAGTTGACTCAAGAGCGGTCGGGCATCGAGAGCGCGGTCGGATCCGATGGTGTCTGCCGGATCACCATCGACCGTGCTGATACCGCAAACTCGTTGTCCCCGTTGGCACGTGAAGCTCTCACGGACGCATTCGAAAAGGCCGACGACGATCCTTCGGTGCGTAGCGTGTTGTTGCGGGCGACGGGGGACCGGCACTTCTGCTCGGGTGCGGGGTTGGGCCCGCAATCGGCGCAGCCCACCGTGGAGAAGAAGCCCGGAGACGTCGCTTTGATGCTGCAGAAGGGTTATCAGCGACTGATCTCCGCGGTGCTTGATTGTGACAAGCCGGTCGTCGCCGCGGTCAAGGGTGTGGCGGCGGGTGCCGGCGCCAGCCTGATGCTCGCCTGCGATCTGGTCGTCATGTCCACCGACGCGCGCCTGGCGGCGGCATTCGTGCATCGCGGCATCCTGCCGGACTCGGGCGCGATCCATCTGCTGACCAGGATCGTCGGACTGCGCAAAGCCACCGAACTCCTGATGCTCGGAGAACCCGTCGACGCCGCGACCTGTGAGCGGCTCACGTTGGTGAACCGTGTCGTGGCGCTGGAGGAGACCGATGCGGTCGCCGACGAACTGGCCCAACGCCTGGCCGCGGGCCCTACCGTCATGTTGGCATTGACCAGGCGCCTGTTGTCCGTGTCGTCGGAATCGGGGCGCGACCGGGCCTTCGAGCAGGAGGCATGGGCGCAGGAGGTGGTGTCGTGGACTGCGGACCTGCAGGAGGGTCTGCGGTCGTTCGCCGAGCGCCGACCGCCGAACTTTCAGGGCCGCTGACGGTCACCCGTTCGCGGGACCGCCACGGATGGTGAAGGTCGCGCTGTCGTCGATCTCGTCAATCGTCTCTGCTACCAATTCGGCTGTGAGTGAGCGGCTCTCGATCCCCTTGGTGACACCGATGAACACCCGCGACACCTTGCCCGCGCCCACAGAATAGATGTGAGCGGTGCGATCGCAATCCCGGTGCGACAGATAGACCACCACGGGTGTCACCAACTCCGGGTCCATCGCCCTACCCGCCTCACCCATGATGTCCTCGGTCATCCGGGTTCGAGCGATCGGCGCGACGGCGTTGATGGCGATGCCGTTTCGCGCCCCCTCGATCGCCAGCACATGCATCATCCCGACCAGCCCCATCTTCGCCGCACCGTAGTTGGCCTGCCCGAAGTTACCGAAAAGACCTGTGCCAGAGGTTGTCTGCACTATCCGCCCATAATTCTGCTCGCGCATGATGGGCCACGCGGCGCGGGTCACGTTGAAAGCGCCGGTCAGGTGGACCGAGATCACCGCGTCGACCTGCTCGACGGTCATGTTCTTGAACGCCGCATCGCGCAGGATGCCCGCGTTGTTGACGAGGATATCGAGCCGTCCGAAGGCGTCCATCGCCGCCGCGACGATCGCCGCACCACCGTCCTCCGTCGCGACGGAGTCGCCGTTGGCGATCGCGGTGCCGCCCGCGGCGGTGATCTCGTCGACGACCGCCTGCGCAGCCGAGATCGAGGCGCCTTGCCCGTCGACGGCGGTGCCGAGATCGTTGACCACGACGCGGGCGCCGCGGCGGGCGAGTTCGAGTGCGTGACAGCGGCCGAGCCCTCCGCCCGCACCGGTGACAACGGCAACCTGATCATCGAAGGTCAATGTCGATGAGCGCTCGCGCGAAGAGTATTGATCTGACGCCATGCTTGAGAGGTTACATTTACGTTGAAGAGAATCGGTATTTGCATCGGAGGACACCATGAGCGGGGCCACCGAGCTGCTGCGACACGCGCGGGAACGGGCGGGCGGTCTCAGGGCCCGCTACCGTGCCGCCGGCGTCTGGTCCGACCGGCCGCTCGACGTCGTGCGCTCGGCCGCCCAGCGGTATCCGGCACGACCGGCGCTGATCGATCGCGGCGCCGAAATCACCTACGCGGCACTGGATGAGCAGGTCGATCGGGCGGCCCGTGCGCTTCGTGACGCCGGTGTCGGCGCGGCGACACCCGTCGTGGTTGTGGTCGGCAACGACATCGGCTCGGTCGTCGCTGTGCACGCCGCCATCCGCGTCGACGCGGTGGTACTGCTCGTGCCGCGCAGTGCGGGCGCGACCCAGGTCGCCGACATCGTGGCCCGCGCCGGCGCCCGGTACGGCGTGGCCCCGAACTGGCCTCCCGCGGGCGATGCACCCTTGCGTGACGCGTGTGCCTGGATCGACATCTTCCGCACCTCGGAGGCATCGGTAAGCGACGAGCCCATGCGTCCCGCCGACGAGCCGTCCTTCGTTCTCTACACGTCCGGCACGACGTCTCGACCGAAGGGCGTCGTCCATTCGCTGAGCACGCTCACCAAGGCATCGGCCAACTACATCGCCGCCGCCGGACTGGATGGGGACGACCGCATCTTCCTCATCAGCCCGCTCGCCTCGGTGACGGGCGTGCTGCAGGCGCTGTTCATCGGACCCATGCTCGCCGTGCCGGTGGTGCTCGAGGATCGCTGGGATCCCGACGCGACGTGTGAACTTCTGTTGTCTTCCGGCGCAACGTGGTACGGCGGTCCGGACCGGCTGCTCGACCGGCTGCTCGACGAGGCGGTCGCCAGGGGAAGCGTCGTGCCGCTGCGGGCGGTGTATCTCGGTGGCACGATGCTCGACAGGCGCATCGTCGAACGAGTCGAGGACGATTTCGGCATCGTCGTGATGCGGGCGTACGGATCGTCGGAAGTGCCGGTCAGTACATCGGGGCTGCGCACCGAGAGCAAGGCGGTGCGGCACGCGGATGACGGTGTGGCGCTGCAGGACGTCGACGTGCGGGTGGGATCGGCGGCGGACCCGGGCGAGTGTTGTATCAAGGGCCCGCACGCCTTCCTCGGTTACACGGACACCGAGGACGATCTGAACGCGTTCGACGGGGAATGGTTCCGAACCGGCGACGTCGCCGAGGTTAATGACAATCGCGTGCGCATCGTGGGCCGGATCAAAGACATCGTCATCCGCAACGGGATGAAGATCCCCGCGGCGGAAGTCGAGGAGGCGGTGGCGCGGATCCCCGGTGTGCGGGAGTGTGCGGCTTACTCGGTTGCCGACGCCACCACCGGCGAACGGCTGGCGGTGGCCGTGGTGCTCGACGACGGCGTCGAGATGTCGCTCTCCGACGTGGCGGATGCCCTCGTCGGGGGCGGAATGCCAAAGTACAAGCTGCCCGAGGAGCTGGTGTTCTGGGATGAGCCCCTGCCGCTGAACGCCAATGGCAAGGTGCCACGCAACACCCTCGAGGCACGTTCGGAGGGGCGGCCGCGGGTACTCGCCGACCGCCTCACCGTTGCCGGTTGAACCGACCGCCGTTCGTCAATCGCCGGCTGTGCCACTGACGTTGGCGGTGGCCTTCTTCATCTGAGCCTGCCAGTCCGACGCGTCGCCGGTCTTTTCCTTCTTCGACAGGGCTTGGATGGAGACGTCGTGGCCTTCGGCGGCCTTGCGCAGGGCACCCACGGTGGCCTGTTCGCGCGTCATGTGGGTGAACGGGTCCCAGTGATACCAGCGCATCGCGTTCTCGAAGGTCATCTTGTTGATCTCGTCATCGGGCACATTGTTGGCGGTGAGGACCTCGTCGAGCTGCTCGGGAGCCCCGGGCCACATCGAGTCGCTGTGCGGGTAATCGGCCTCCCAGCAGATGTTGTCGATGCCGATCGCATTGCGGGTGGCCACCCCCACCGGATCGGCGATGAAACAGGTCAAAAAGTGCTCACGGAACACCTCACTGGGCAGCTTGCCGCCGAAGTCCTGACCCGTCCACGTCGAATGCATCTCAAAGGTGCGATCCACCCGCTCCAAGAAGTACGGGATCCAGCCCGTACCGCCTTCAGACAGCGCGATCTTCAGCGTCGGGTATTCCTTGATCGGGCGCGACCACAACAGGTCGGCCGCGGCTTGCACGATGTTCATCGGCTGCAAGGTGATCATCACATCCATCGGCGCATCCGGGGCGGTGATCGCCAACCGGCCCGACGAACCGATGTGCACGTTGAGCACGGTTTCGGTGTCCACCAGCGCATCCCACATCGGCTTCCAATGCTCGAAGTCATGGAAACTCGGATAGCCCATGGCCGCCGGATTCTCAGTGAACGTCAACGAATGCACACCGCGCTCGGCGTTGCGCCGGATCTCCTTGGCGCACTCGACCGGATCCCAGATCACCGGCAGCGTCATCGGGATGAACCGCGCCGGATAGGCCCCACACCACTCCTCGACATGCCAGTCGTTGTAGGCCTTCACCAATGCCAGCGAGAACTCCTGATCCTCAGTGGCAAACAACCGACCCGCAAAACCAGGGAAGGACGGAAAGCACATCGAACCCAGGATGCCGCCGGCGTTCATGTCCTTGACCCGCTCATCAACCTGCCAACAGCCAGGCCGGATCTCATCCAGACCCTGCGGTTCCAGGCCGTACTCCTCCTTCGGGCGCCCCGCCACCGCGTTGAGCGCCACGTTCGGGATCACCGTGTCGCGGAACTGCCAGGTATCGGACCCGTCCGGGTTGTGCACCAACCGCGGCGCCTCATCGATGTACTTCTTGGGCAGATGGTTCTTGAACATATCGGGCGGTTCGACGATGTGATCATCAACGCTGATCAAGATCATCTCGTCCTTGTTCATTTCCGGTTCCTCTCTGTGCTTTCAGTCGCCGGTCGAAAAACCGGTACGACGAATCCGTCGTCGTCCTCGCGGAAGCCGATCTCCAGTTCCATACCCGCACTGAGCCGCTCGGTCGGGCAGTCGACGATCTGAGTCATCAGGCGCGGACCCTCCTCGAGGTCGACCATCGCCACGATGTAAGGCACGGCGTCGAACGGCGCGACGTTCTGGTGAATGACGCTCCACGTGTAGAGCCGCGACCGTCCGGTGGCAGGCGTGAGACGCACGTCCTCACTCCAGCAGTGAGGGCAGAACGGCCGGACGTACAACGAGTTTCGGCCGCAGGCGCCGCATCTGTTGACCATCAGCATGCGATCCTGCACCGCCGCCCACCAGCTTTCGCCGTCGGCATCGATGGTCGGCCGGTTCGGACCGCTGGGCGATTGCATCACTGCCTCCCGAGGATCATCGTCGCGCTGTGGGTGAAGAACCCGCCCATCGCGTGCACGCACGCCAGACGTGCACCCTCGACCTGTCGTTGGCCGCATTCGCCGCGCAGTTGCCGAACCGCTTCGACCATCAGGAACATTCCGCGCATCCCCGGATGACATGACGCCAACCCGCCGCCGTCGGTGTTGGTGGGCAGCGCGCCGCCCGGCCGGAGCGCACCGGAGCCGATGAACGGACCACCCTCGCCCTTGGCGCAGAACCCGAGGTCTTCGACCGTCAGCAGGACGGTCGAGGTGAACGAGTCGTAGAGCTGACAGACGTCGATGTCGGCCGCGGTCACCCCCGCCCGCGCGAAGGCGCGCGGACCCGATTGTGCGGCCGCCGATGTCGTGAAGTCGGGCCATTCGCTCATGCTCACGTGCGAGGCGGCGTCGGCCGCGCCGAGAATCCAAATCGGTTCCTTCGCACAGTCCTTGGCCACCCGCTCGCTGGCGAGTACGACCGCACCACCTCCGTCGGTCCGCAGACACACATGTTTGGAGGTGAACGGCTCGGCGAGCATTGGTGCCGCGGCGACATCCGCCGTGGTGATCCGGTCGCGCTCGAAGGCGTTCTCGTTCATTGCCGCCCACTCGTGGGCGGCGACGGCGACCTCGGCCAATTGTTCCTCTGTCGTCCCGTACTCGATCATGTGGCGCCTGGCCGCCATCGCGTACTTGGCGATCAGCGTGGCGCCGTAGGGCGCTTCGAACTGCATCGCGCCGCCGGTGCTCAGCGCTGCGGCCGAGGCCCGCAACCGGCGTTTTACGTCGGAGCGTGCGGTCGAACCGTAGGTCAGCAGGGCGACGTCGATCTCGCCCGCCGCGATGGCCGCTGCCGCGTGCCGTCCCATGACCTCCCATGAGGAACCGCCGACATTGGTCGCGTCGACCCAGGTCGGCCGCAGGCCCAGGTACTCGCTCACCTCGATGGGCGGCAACAGTGTTCCGTGGCCGCCGAAGCCGTCGATGTCGTCTTTCGTGAGGCCGGCGTCTGCGACGGCGCGCCGGGCGGCCTGCGCCATCAGCGCCATCGCCGTCTTGTCGGGCACCCGGCCGCAATCGGACAACGCGGCGCCGACGACCGCGACCCGGTTCTCGGACATACGTAATGGTTACCACAGGCGAGAATGACGTTGCCCAGATAGTGGAATCATGGTTCTCGCTCGGTTACCGTGAGTGGGTGCCGGGACCGCTGCGGGATGCGCTGAAGGGCGATCGCCTGGTGTTGTGCCTGGCGTTGTTGAATGCCCGCACCCCCGATGTCCCAGCGATCGCGGCGGCCTGCGGATACGACGCCGTCTATGTCGATCTCGAGCACACCGCCTGCTCGCTCGAAACGGCCGGGATGCTCTGCGTGGCCGCGCTCGGCGCCGGTATCTCCGGCCTCGTACGGGTACCGTCGCACGACCCTTCCGTGATCGCGCGTGTGCTCGACGCTGGAGCTGTGGGAGTGATTGTGCCGCACGTGAACTCGGCGCAGGAAGCGCAGGGGGTCGTCGATGCCGCTCGCTACCCACCCGTCGGCCATCGGTCCATCTCCGGGCCCAACGCGGTGAGTGGCTACGCACCTCGTCCCGCCGCCGAACTCACGGCCGAACTCGAGCGCCACACCGTGGTGGCGGTGATGATCGAGACACCCGACGCGGTAGCGGTGTCCGATGAGATCGCGGCCGTCGAAGGGGTTGACATGGTGCTCCTGGGGCCCAGCGACCTGACGGCCGAGATGGGCATCCACGGCCAATATGAGAATGAGCATTTCCGCCGTGCAGTAGACTCTGTCGCAGCGGCCTGTCGTGCACACGGCGTGGCGCTGGGAGTGGCCGGGATCAAGTCCGTTGACCTGCTGGAACGCTTTGCAGGGCTGGGGTTGCGATTCATTTCGGCGGGTACCGACGTCGGAATGATGACCGAGGCCGCCGCTGCCCGTGCGCATGCCCTGCGTGAGCTCGAGAGGCGCGCGGCGAGCCGATAACCGAGAGCCTCGTCACGACAACAGGAGGACGGATGCCCACCGCGATCTACACCGAGCAAGTCAGCGATCCGATGGCATGGACCGGTGCCGACTTCAGCAGCAAGGAGGACTTCGCGTTCGACCTGTCGTCTCGCAATGTGGCGGCGCTGGAATCAGTTCTGGCGAAGACCGCCCACAAGGATCGTGACGACATCACGCCCGATGATGCCCGGCACCCGGATCTCGACGAGGACCTCGCGCGGCTGTATCGGGAGCTGATGTTCGGACGGGGGCTGGCGTGTGTGCGCGGTTTCCCCGTCGAGCAGCACTCGATCGAGGATCTGGAACGCATCTACTGGGCGTTCTGCACTCACCTCGGTTATCTGGTGTCCAACAACTCCTTCGGCCACCGCATGGTGCGCGTGCAGGAAGAGGTGCTGCCCAACGGCGTACAACCGGCGCGTGGCACCAAGTCCCGAGCCGAGCTCGCGATGCACAACGATGCGGCGGACATTCTGTCGCTGCTCTGCGTGTACCCCGCCGCCGAGGGTGGCGAGAGCCAGTTCGCCAGCGGCCCTGCAGCGCACAACCGGATGCTCACCGAGCGTCCTGACCTGCTCCCGGTGCTCTACCAGGGATTCCCGCACCACCGGCGCAGCGAGCAGCCCGACGATCAACCCGACGTGACGCCTTATGACGTGCCGGTCTTCTCCCAGATCGACGGTCGTATCTGCATCAACTTCACCTACAGCAGTATCCTGCCGGCGATGCACACCCTCGGCCGGGAGTTCACCCCCGAACAAAACGAGGCCATCGAGTTGTTGCGCAACATCCTGGTCGAACAGCAGGTCGAGTTCCGCCTGGAATCCGGGGAGGCCGCCGTCGCCAACAACTTCGCGATGTGCCACTCCCGCTCCGACTTCGTCAGCAGCACCGACCCGAAGAAGGCGCGGTGCTTCCTGCGCGCGTGGATGGAGGTTCCGCGCGAGGACCGCCGCCTGCCCGTCGGGCGGGAGTACTTCCACATGGAGAACAAAGATCTGCGCCTGGGCTATGACCCCGTTCCCGGGCGGGACGGCACGATCGCACGCAATGACTACAAGAACGTCGACCCCGCACTGGCCGACATGTTCAAGGCGGCTCAGGCGAAGCCAAAAATCAAGCGATGACCACCCGTCCGCGACTGGTCTACGAGAGGTGGACCGATCAGGTCGCAGGAGACATCCTGGCGGAGACCGACATCGAGCTCGTCAAGCTCGACCTCCAAGCGCCTGACGAACAAGGTTGGGTGGCACTGGAATCGGCACACGGATATCAGGTCGCCACCCGAACGGACGTCGCCTCGATCGGCGACGGTACGCAGTGGCTGGCCGGGCAGGCTCTGGTGAATCGCTGCCCGCAGTTGCTTGCCGTGTGTTCGGCGGGGGCGGGCTATGACGTGATCGACGTCGAGGCGTGCACCCGCGCGGGGGTCGCGGTGTGCAACAACTCCGGTCCCGGCGCCGAAGCGGTGGCCGAACATGCGCTAGGACTCATGCTGGACCTGGCCAAGAAGATCACCGCCGCCGACCGGGCGCTGCGCAGCGGCCTGCTCGGAGATCGATTGGCGTTGCGGGGCACTCAGCTGTTCGGCAAGACGCTCGGTGTGGTTGGGTTGGGCGCCATCGGTGGACGGCTCGTTGAGTTGTGTGCCCCGTTCGGTATGGAGGTCCTGGTTTTCGACCCCTACGTCGACGACGCGACTGCCCGCTCCCGGGGCGCGGTTCGGGTGGACCTATCCGAACTGGTCGAACGATCGGACTTCATTCAGGTCACGTGCCCGTTGACCGCCGAGACTCGAGGGTTGTTCGAGGCCAAGCAGTTTGCTGCGATGAAGCCGACCGCGTACTTCATCACCACCGCACGTGGCCCGGTCCACGATGAAGCGGCCCTCTATGACGCCTTGGCCGCCGGCCGGATCGCCGGCGCGGGGCTCGACGTGTTCCACGAGGAGCCGCCGAGACACGACAACCCGCTGCTGCGACTCGACAATGTGGTCGCCACACCGCATGTCGCGGGCATCACCGTCGAGGCGGCTCGCGATATCGCGGTCGCCACCGCCACCCAGTGGCAGACGATCTTCGCCGGAGACATGCCACCGCGGCTACTCAACCCGGAAGTGTGGCCGCGCTACTGCGACCGGTTCGAAGAGATCCTGGGCGTCCGGCCGACCGCCCGCAACACGGCAGCTGTGGAGTGAGATGAGCGATTACGACACCGTCACGTTCGAGGTCTCCGGTCACACCGCGTGTGTGACGTTGAACCGGCCCGAGGTGCTCAACGCGATCAACGACGAGATGATCGCGGAACTCGCCGAGGTGTACGCCGAAATCGAACATTCGCAGGACATCTGGACTGTGATCATCACCGGGGCCGGCCGCGCGCTGTGCGTCGGAGCCGACGTCAACAAGGCCGCCGACCATGACATGGAGAACGCGGCGGGCATCGACAACCAGGGCGAGCCCATCCTGAGCTCCATGCGCCAATGGGACGCGCCGCAAGAGGCCACACCCCCGTGGCTGCAGATGACCAAGCCGATCATCTGCGCCGTCAACGGCATTGCGTGTGGTGCGGGTATGGATCTCGTCACCACGGCCGACATCACGATCGCCTCCGAACGCGCGACGTTGATGGACCCGCACGTGAGCATCGGCGTCACCTCCGGGCGCGAGGGGGTCCGGCTCGCCAGGATTCTGCCGCTCCCCGTCGCCATGCGGTTGATCCTGATGGGCAGGCACGAGCAACTCGACGCGCAGCGCGCCTACGACCTCGGCGTGTTCACCGAAGTGGTGGCCCACGAAACGCTCATGGACCGGGCGTGGGAGGTCGCCGAGATCGTGAATTCCAATGCGCCCCTGGCGGTGCGGGGTTCGCGGATGGCGGTGCGCAAGGGCTTGACGCTGCCGATCTACGAAGCCGAACTGCTCGCCGAGAACTACCGGATGAAGGTGGCCCTGACCAAGGACGCGATCGAGGGTCCGCGCGCCTTCCTGGAGAAGCGCAAGCCCGACTGGCAAGCGCGCTAGCCTGTTCCCAGATGCTCCGACCGTGCGATCTCATACGGTCGCAGCGGCGTGTAGCGTACGAAACTTCACGGTCGGGCGGAAGGGTATCCGTTACACCAGGCCGAAGAAGTTCTTGGCGTTGGTGGACAACACCTTCCGCTTGGTCTCCTCGTCGAGACCCTCGGTCGCCTTGTTGGCGACATCCATGCTGTTGGGCCAGTTCGTGTCGTTGTGCGGGTAGTCGGTTTCGAACATCAGCTGGTCCGGTCCGACGAGATCGAGAATCCGAAACGCGACCGGGTCGCCGAAGGTCGAGAACCACACGCGGCCGGGCACCTGGGTGCTGGGCGGCTCGGTCAGTAGCGGGTGGATGCCGCCCCACGCCCGCCGATCCTCCCAGACCTCGTCGACGCGCTGCAGGTAGTACGGGATCCACCCAGCCTGCGCCTCGGCGAACGCGAGCTTGAGTTTCGGGAACTGCCGCAGCTTGCCCGAGAACAACCAGTCGACCAGGGCGATGGTGCAGTTGACCGCCATCAACGCACTGGTGACGACGTGCGGGGAGTCGGGTGAGGACTTCGTCAGCGACGAACTCGACCCGATGTGCAGCATGATGCCGACGTTGTTGCTCTCGCACGCCGCGAAGAACGGGTCCCAGTAACCGCTGTGGATGGACGGCAGGTCCAGTCGCGCAGGCAGTTCCGAGAAGCACACCGCGGGCATTCCCTTGGCCGCAACCCGCTCCACCTCCTTGACGGCGAGCTCGACATCCCACAACGGGATGATGCCCAGCGGAATGAGCCTGCCGTTCGAGCTGCCGCCCCATTCGTCGATTTGGAAGTCGTTGTAGGCCTGGACGCACAGCAATGCGAGCTCTTTGTCCTTGGCGTGGAGGAATCGCTGACCGCAGAAGCGGACCAGCGTGTTGGGGAAGCAGGCGGAGGCCTCGATGCCGGCGACGTCCATGTCCGCGAGCCGGTCGGCCGGTCGATAGCAACCGGGCCGCATCTCGTCGTAGGTGATCGGGTCGGTGGACAGTTCGTCGAGTTCGTAACCGGCAGCGGCGCTGATCAGCGGAATCGGGATGATCGAATCCTCGTAGTGCCAGATGTCGGCGTCGCGGCCGTCCTCATCCTCGATGAACGCGACATCGGAGGTCACCGACGGGTCCATGCGCCCGCGGTGCCGGACGATCCGCGGTCCGACGTCGCGGTAGCGCTCGGGCAACCGGCTGGTCCACAGATCGGCCGGTTCCACCAGATGGTCGTCCGGTGAGACGATCAGAATGTCTGCGCTCAACGCTGCACTCCTTCGGGGACGGCTTGCGACAACACCCATTCCCGTTCGGCGAGAATGTCCGTTTCCAAGAGTAGCGCACCAGCGAATCGCAATCGGGCGAGGGGAACGCGTATTCTCAGGTGATCATGACTGCTAAGAAGCGGGGCGCCCGCGACTCGGAACCCGATCTGGAACTCGTCGAGACCGACGTCGAGATGCCGGGCAGCTGGCAGGAGCGAACGATCGAGCGGCGACTGAGTCAAGCGCGTGCGCGTGCGCTCGCGCGCAGTTCGAGGTTCTTGGCCACCGCACTCGAACTGGTCGAGGAATCCGGTCGCGCCGACTTCACGATCCAAACCCTCATCGACCGTTCGAACCTCAGCTTGCGCGCGTTCTACCAGCACTTCGCCGGCAAGGAAGAACTGCTGCTGGCGCTGTACGAGAACGCCACGAGCCAGTTCATCGAAGCGATCCGCCACGAGGTGGCGGCCGCCGACGGTCCGATGGAACAGCTCGAGGCGTTCTGCCGGGGATTCCTCTCGCGCGCGGAGTCGTCGGAGGCCATCGGCGGCCGGGTGATGACGATCTACAACCTGAGCCTGGAGATCGAGCGCCCCGCGGATTTCGCCAAGATCTGGGAACCCCATCAGAAACTGCTCACCAAGATCCTCACCGCGTGCTCGCGTGCGGGGCTGGTCCGCAAGGATCTGACGCCCGCCCAGCTCACCACGCTGCTGAACTCGACGCTCATCGCGCTCGCCCAGATCGGGGTGTTCCATCTGGGTGTCAAGGGCGCTGAACTCACCGAGGATCAGTTGTGGGCGTGGTGCCTGCAGGCGTTGACGCCGCCCGCGAACGCCCCGAAGAAGGCTGTGACCGCCAAGGCGGCGCCGCGCAGGCGGACAACGCGCAAGCCCAAGGACCTAACGGGGTAAACCGAGCCCCCGCTGGGCGATGATGGTGCGCTGCACCTCGCTGGTGCCGGCGTAGATCGTGGTCCCCAGCGAGAAGCGCATGAGGTGTTCGAAGCGGCCGCGCTGCGGTGCCGTCGGATCGAAGAGAGACCGCATCGCATCCGGCCCGACGAGTTCGGTGATGTCCTGGCTCGCGCGTACGAGCGACTCGGTCGAGAACACCTTCGACATCGGCCCCTCGGCGACCGGTGTCTGACCGTTCTCTGTCATCCAGACGCATCGACGCTGAAGCAGCATCGCCACTTCGAGTTCCATCGCCACCCGTGCGATCCGCCGCCGCACATCGGTTTTCGCGATCGCAGGTGAGTCGTCGGACGCGCGTGTGGTGGTCGCCCACTGCTCGGCGTGGTGCAGGAGGCGTGCGATGTGCGGTCCCCATCCCGATGCGTGCTCGTCCTGCAGCGACAAGCCCAGCACCTGCCAACCGGCGTCGACATCGCCGATGCGCCAGTCGTCGCCGATGCGCACGTCGCTGTAGAAGGTGATGTTCGTACGCTCGCCCGACAGGGTCCACACCGCTTGCGCCTCGAAGCCGTCGGAGCATGTCGGCACGAGAAACATCGTGAGCCCCTTGTGCTTCGGCTTCTCGGGGCTGGTTCGGGCCAGCAGGAAGACGTAGTCGGCGATGTGTCCGTTCGTGGTGAACATCTTGGAGCCGTTGATGACCCACTCGTCACCATCACGCATCGCCCTGGTCGCCGCGGCGGCCACATCCGAGCCGCATTCGGGTTCGGTGAAGCCAAGCGCAATGGTGACGTCGCCGCTGAGAGCGCCGGGCAGGATGCGCTCCTTCATCGCGGGTGTGCCGATCTGTCGGATGATCGACGCGACCATCCGGGTGGTCTCGGACAGGTATACCGGCGCGTCCGTCCGCATCAGCTCCTCGTTGAGTGCCTGCTCCTCCCACGCGTTGCGATCCTGCCCGCCCAATTCGGTCGGCCAGCCGGGGGCGAAGTAGCCCTTTTCGACGAGTCCTTTGGCGAAGTCGTCGTCGTGCGCGACACCGCTGCGGTATATCCGTTCTTCGACGTCGGGGGTCAGCACGCCGTGCAGATGCTCTCGGACACCGTCGCGGAACGCTTCGGTCGCGGGGTCGGGCTGAAAGTGCATGAGCAGTAACCAATCTGTCGCACAGCACGGGCGGACAACGTGGACGATAATGCTACTCTCAAAACTGAGAGTAGCCATATTCGCACGTGAGGGAACCTTCAGTGGAGTTGAGCCTGTCCGACGAGCAACGACAACTTGTCGACTCCTTCGCGGCGATGTATGCGCGCGAGTCGACGTCGCAGCGGGTGCGGGCGGCCGAACCTCTGGGATTCGATCCGAAGCTGTGGGAGGCACTGGTCCAGACGGGCGTCGTCGAGATGGCGGTGGGCGAATCCGACGGCGGCTGGGGAGCTTCCGAGCTGGAGCTGGCCCTGATCGCCGAGCAGTACGGCCGGGCGGTCGCATCGGCACCGGTCATCGAGGCGCAGATCGCTTCGCGGCTGCTGGCCGCCTGCGGTGCTGACAATCTGTTGGGCTCGGCCTTGTCGGGTGACAAGCTCGTCAGCTTCGCGCCACGCGCCTGTGACAGCGACGTGTTGGCACTCGTGCCCGGCGGTGCGGTGGCCGATGCGGTGGTGGGGTTGGTCAGCGGGCGTCTCGTCACGTTGCCGACGGCAAACCGAACTCACGTGCAGAACCTCGGATCGTTGCCGCTGGCGGACGTGACCGTCCCCGGCGACGTCAGCGTTCTCGCCGACGGTGAGCACGCCCGCCGGCTGTTCTCGAACGCAGTCGACCTGTGGCTTGCCCTCACCGCCGCGGCACTGGTGGGGGCCGCCGCGAAGGCCGTCGAGATTGGGGTCGACTACGCCAAGCAGCGGCACGCGTTCGGCACCCCGATCGGGGCGTTTCAGGCCGTGTCACACCCACTTGCAGACAGTGCCACCGCTACCGACGGTGCGCGCCTGCTGGCGTTCGAAGCCGCGTGCGCGTTCCCCGATGAAGCAGGCCGTGCGACCGAGCTGGCCGCGATGGCTTTCGCATTCGCCTACGAGACCGCGCGTGACGCGACGTATCGCAGCCTGCACATCCACGGCGGCTACGGCTTCGGCATGGAGGGCGACATCCAGCTCTACTACCGGCGGGTGCGCGGCTGGGCCATGGCGTTCGGCGAGCCCGCCGTCGCCCTGGACCGCGTCGCGGATGCCCGCTACGGAGCGGTCGGCGGCTGAACCGGTCCGCTTCCGCGAGTGTGGGGTTAATGCACGCTCAAACTGCCGAATGTGTGACGGTAACCCACGTTCGGCCCGGCTGGACCTCGTCAGGCTTCGGCGCGCACCTGGCCTTTGACCGACAACACGATCGGGGGAGCGGTGCGCCAGTTCGGGACGCCCTGCTCCTCGCCGGCGGTGGCACGCTTGTCATCGCGGACCCCGACCCAGTGTGAGTGGTTCAGCTGGTGCAATGTGAAACACGACTGCAGCGCGTTGTAGAAACCCATGTTGTCGACGGACTGATTGACCGACTCCTTGATGAGCAGCGCCGCCATCGTCGGAACCGTGGCGATGCGTCGCGCCATTTCCAGTGTGCGGTCGGCCAATTCGTCGCGCTTGAAGATCTTGCTCACCATCCCGAGGCGATAGGCCTCCTCGATGTCGATGGCGTCGCCGGTCAGCATCAGCTCCTTGGTGCGTCGCGGGCCGAACTCCCACGGGTGGCCGAAGTACTCCATACCGCACATTCCCAGCCGGGTGCCCACCACGTCGGCGAAGCGCACCTCTTCGCTGCCGACGATCAGATCGCAGGCCCAGATCAGCATCAGCCCGGCCGAGAACACGTCGCCGTGCACCTGGGCGATCGTGATCTTGCGCAGGTTGCGCCAGCGCAGGTTGTTCTGGAAGAAGTAGTGCCATTCCTGCAGCATGATCTTCTCGGCGCCCTCCCGCGTGCCGCCGTTGATGGCCGCCGTCGGATGCTGTCCGGGTCCCGGCATGAACTCCGCGCGGGCCTGCTTGGAGCCGATGTCATGACCGGAGGAGAACATCGGTCCCTCACCGGCGAGGATGACCACGCGGACGTTGTCATCGGCTTCGGCGCGGGTGAACGCCTCATCGAGTTCGACCAGCATCCCGCGGTTCTGGGCGTTGCGCTGCTCGGGACGGTTCAGCGAGATCCGCACGATCTGGCCGTCGTCGAAGGTCTCCCATTTCAGGAACTGGTACTCGCTCATCGTGTCCTCCGGTTCTTCGATTACGACAATGGTGATATCAATATTTGAGAAGGTATGTTCTCACGGCTGGCGGGGCGGGTAGGAAAGGGTGTGCATGTCGGACTGCCAAGGTAACCCGCGGGTGATCCTCTGGGGGCCGGGTCAGGTCGGTGTCGGCGCGTTGCGCGCACTGATCGCGCACCCCGGTCTGGACCTGGCTGGCGTGGTCGTACACGCCGAGGCCAAAGACGGCATGGACGCGGGTGCGCTGTGCGGCATGCCCGAAACCGGCGTCATCGCCACCCGTGACATCGACTCCGCGCTGTCGTCAGACGCCGATGTGGTCGCCTATTTCGCCTCGGGCGATTACCGCTACCGGGAGGCTGCCGAGGACATCGCCCGCTGTCTGCGCGCGGGCAAGAACGTGGTGTGCACCTCCCTGGTTCCGATGTGTTACCCGCCTGCCGCCGACAAGGAGACCGCCGACCTCATCGCGTCGGCGTGTGAAGAAGGTGGCACAAGCTTCTTCAACAGCGGCGTGGACCCCGGATGGGCCAACGACGTCATCGCGTTGACTATGACCGGATTCAGCAGTCGAGTCGACACCATCACCATGCTCGAGTTACTCGACTACGGCCCGATCAACCAGCCCGAAATCATGTTCGACTTCATGGGTTTCGGGCATCCACCCGACCATCCGGCGCCGCTGTTCGACACCGAGCGCCTTGCGGCACTATGGGCGCCGACAGTCCATCTCGTCGCCGACGGCGTGGGCCTTCCTCTCGACCGCGTCGTCACCACGATCGACAAGTGGTTGGCCACAGAACGCTACGAGGTCGCCTCGGGCTGGATCGAGCCGGGCACCATGGGCGGGATGCGGTTCAAGCTGGCAGGCATGGTGGACGACGAAGAGCGCGTTGTGCTCGAGCACATCACCCGCATGGGCGAGCGGTCGGCTCCGGACTGGCCACGCCATCCCTCGCCGCACGGGGGTTACCGCGTCATCGTCGACGGTCTGCCCACCTACACCGTCGACATCGAGATGCACGGGCGCGGAAACAACATGCGGGGCTTGACGTATGCGACCGTGATGCGTGAGTTGAACGCCATCCCGGCTGTGATGGCCGCGCCGCCCGGGATGCTGTCGACACTGGACCTGCCGGTGATCACCGGACCTGTGCGCGGTGGCACGTGGCGGGGCGTCCTACCCGGCACGGCGTTGTGAAGCCGGCCGTGTCCGCTGATATCTGGACGGTGATGGAAACGGCCTCCGCGGTGCGGCGGTATCGCGAAGACCCTGTCGACGACGACACACTGGAGAGATGTCTACGGGCGGCCAGCTGGGCGCCGTCGGGCGCCAACCAACAGCCGTGGCGGTTCGTGGTGCTGCGCTCCGAGCAGGTGCGTGCGGTGGTCACCGCGGCCGCTCATCGGAGCTGGGAGGAGCTGCAGCGGTTCTACGGAGTCTCGGCACCTGGCGACGGCGAGGACGATCCGAGGTCGCGAGTGCTGAGGTCGATGGCCGAACACATGCGGACCGGCGGCGCCGCACCGGGTCTCGTTCTGTTCTGTGTCCGCCCGCAGGCCGGGGCCTCTGAGTTGCAGCAGGGTGGTTCGATCTTTCCGGCGGTGCAGAACTTCCTGTTGGCGGCTCGCGCACAGGGGCTGGGGGCGGCGATCACGTTGTGGCACAGCAGTTGTGAAGACCAACTGCGCTCGCTGGTCGGCATTCCGGACGACTGGATGATGGCGGCGCTGGTGACCGTCGGTTGGCCCGCGGGCCGACACCACAGCGTTCGCCGCAAGCCGTTGTCGGAGGTGGCGGTGGTCGACAACTGGGATCAACCCTGGCCATCGCGCGAGCCGCGGTGATCTGGTGACACGTCGCGGTCCACGTCGAATCGCACGCTGACCTTCTGAAAACCTTTCGCCCGTTCGGCTTTCGCCCTACGGGTGTAGGTGCGCCGGTCGGCGGGGGTGAGGTCGACGTCGTCGGTGAACGGTGTCATCAGCGAGCGGGGGTAGAGCTGGTCGACCCGGACGACGTTGACTTCGGCGCACATCACCAACGTCACCGAAACCAGAAACAGGAACGCCAGCAGGCCCAGAACCAACGCGAACACACTATTGGTCGCGCTGGTCGACCTGACGACATGGGAGACGTAGTTCGCACCGAACCACTGCAGCAGCTGCCATATCACCGCCGCCGTGAGGGCGCCGGGCAACACGTCGCGGTACGACACCGATCGGGCTGTGGTGACTCGGAACGCCACCAGGCAGATGAGCGCGTTGATGGCGACGGTGGCGACGGTGACGCCCACCTTGCCGAACCAGCCCAGGCCGGCTGTCGCGTGGCCGACCGCCGAGAGCACCGTCGCGGTGACCGCGGCCGAACCGAGCACGAACAACAGCAGCAGGCTGCGCAGCCGCGACCGGATCGGGTCCGGGCGGTTGTTGCGGGGCACCGCCCATACCGAGTCCATCGCGTTCTGCAGCGCCTGCCCGACGCCGAGGCCGCCGTAGAGCGCACCGGCGATCCCGACCACGACGGCCGTGGCGCCACCGCTGAGTTGCTCCGGCCGTTCGAGTTGGCTACCGATGACGGGGAACTGACCGAGCGTGGACTGCAGAATCTGCTGCTGTATCTCGGGGCGGCCGACGAGTATCACCCCGAGCGCGGTGGTCAGCAGCAACAGCAGTGGGAACAGGGAGACGAACGCGTAATAGGTGATCAGCGCGGCCAGATAGCCGCCCTGGTCGTCGATGTACTTGTAGATCACCGCGATGACGAACCCGACGCGGCGGTTGCGTCGCTGCAGCCGGTCCAGCCAGCCCACCATGTTGGGACCCCCTCGGCATGGATGGCTGGTCGATACCCGTTTCGTGAGTGCGTCAATCCGGCGTATCGGCACCGGTCGCCGAGCGGCGGCCTCCGCGGTGACGCGCGATGCCCGCCGGCCGATGACTGAGCCGTCGCGGCGGCGTCCTCGACCGCCATCGGCGCGGTGATGAAACCCGGAGCGGCCCGGCCAACCGCGCCGGCTGCCTGCTCAGGTTCTTGTCGTCATTGGAAGGCCACCAGCGTCAGCCCGACGCTGGTGGCAAGGAATGAACTGACCGTCACCACGCGGTAGATCGCATTCGCCTTGAGTCCTTCGTTGAAGGCCAACGGAATGAACAACGTTGGGTTCATCAGGGTGCCGTAGATGACCACGGCTGCGATCCAGGCGGGCAACTGCGGTACCGCCAAACCGACCGCGATCAATATGATGCCCATGATCACGTAGTCGAGGTGTGCCTGCAGGATTCTGCGGGCGTGATTCACACCGGCGCGCCGAAGCAGCTGTGGGGCAATGAAATTGCCGGCTACCACCCATCCCAGCATCGCACCGAAGGCCAGTTCGAGCAGCCCGACCCGCACGATCGTGCTCATGCGCCCATCACATGACGCCGGTACCAGCGGCGGCCGTGCCACCGTTGGTAGTGCCAGGCCGCGGTCGCGACTGGCCCGCGCGGGTGCAACCAGAATTGTCGCGGAGGGTCCAATGCGGGTGCACGGCGGCCGATCTCGATGTCGGCGAGGACAACTCCCTGTCCCTCCTCTGGCCGGCGTTCCGCCAGAACTTCTCCGCGGGCGTCGGTGATGAGTGTCGACCCCTCGAAGCGGCCGCGGTACCGCATCGGCAGCCACGGCATCGCGCACGTCAACTCGCCGGCATGCGCAGCGTGCAGGACCGGTGCCCCGACGTACTTCGCGAACGACGCCGCGGCCCGACGGGCCGTGTCCGCGTTGCTGCGTTCCCAGCGGTCGGATACGGCCCGGGGCGGCCAGGCAGGGACGGACCACCACCCGGACCCGGTCATCACCACATCGACGCGCGAGCGTAGACGTTCGACCGTGCCGGTGCGCATCAGCTCCCAGCACACCGCCGCACCGATGTCGTATCCGTCCCGGTGGAACACGCCGTCGTCGGTTCCGCCGACGTAGAAGGCGTTCTCCCACATCGTGGGCAGGTCCTTGTCGTGCCGGCCAACGAGGCCGTCGGCGTCTACCGCGATGTAGGCGTTGCGCACGTGACCGTCGGGGTCTCGGCACAGAAACGAGCCGCCGACCAGCGCGCCGTGGCGGCGCGCGAGCTCGCTGAGCAGCGCGGTGGCTTCGCCGTCCACAGGCAGCGCGGCATCCTTGAGTGAGTCGTCGAAGCCGATTCCGGTGGTGAAGAACTCGGGTAGCGCGATGATCTGTGCGCCCGCACGGCCCGCCTGGTTGGCCAGGCGTTCGCAGGCGGTCAGGTTCGTGCTCACGTCACCGAGGGTCGCCTCCAGCTGGACCGCCGCTACCAAAGTCACAATTGAACGCTACTACAAAATTGAACGGCACTTCAAGACTACGGCCGCAGCCCGCGTTCGACGATGTCGCGCCCCAGGTTGAGCACCGTCTGCAGTTCGGAATCGTCGAGTCGCAGCCGGTCGGGTCGGAGACGAAGGGACAGCACGCCGTTCCACGCGCCCCACAGGAACATCGAGGTGCGATGCGGATCGGCACAGCGCAGCTGTCCGGCGGCATCGGCGCGGCGCAGGGTGTCGGCGATGTCGCCCACCAACCGCTCGACCTTGTCGGCGATGCGGCGCTCTATCTCGCTGGCCATGTCCCCGGGAGGAACGTCGAGTGTTCGCAGCGCGATCATCCGGAAGTATCCCGGATTACTCATGTGGAATCCGCAGTAGGCGTCGCTTGCGGCGCGTAACTCCTCGATCGGTGAGCGTCCGTTGCCGTAGGCCCCGGCCATTGCTTGCTCATTCACCTCCAGCGCGCGTTCGACCAACGCGAGATACAGCCGCTCCTTGTTCTTGAAGTGGTGATAGATCGAGCCGACCGCGAGGTCGGCCGCTTCGGCTATCGCATCCATCGTGACGGCGTGAAACCCGCGTTCGGTGAACAGCCGCTCGGCCGTGTCGAGAATGTTCGAGGTCGTCAACGCGGTACGGCGATCGGGGCGTCGAGCCTTGGGCGGCGGGGTCATCGTTTGAGACTACGAACAACTGCCGCGATGCGTCAGCGCCAACCTGGCGTCAGCCGCGCTCTGCGCGTCGCGCCCGCGCCCGGCGCTTTCCCTCGTGCATCGCGGCCACCCGCGCCACGGGGATGGTGCGGCCCTGCTCGATGAGGTCGGGCGGCAACCTCTGCGGTGCCGGCATCGCCTGCGCCCACGGATCGCTCCCGCCCAGGGCGTCGATCGCGTTGTGCACGGTGAAATCCGCCGGCGTGACGCGGTCCAGGTCCGACCAGGCGACCGGGAACGACACCGGTGTGCCAGGGCGCAGCCGGGGACTGTATACGGCGACGACGGTCGCGCCACCGGAGCGGGTGGAGTCGATGAAGACCTTGCCTTCGCGGTCCTCGACGATGAAAGCCGTTGTGGCGCGGGATGGGTCGAGCGCCTCGGCTCGGGCGGCCAGCGCGCGGGTGGCAGCCGCGACGTCGTCGACCGGTGCGCTGTCGTCGACCGGCACGAACACATGCACTCCCTTTGCGCCGCTCGTCTTCACCGCTCCGGCCAGGCCGCAATCCGAAAGTGCCTGTTGCACAAGCTGAGCCGCGGCGACGACGGCGGCGAAGTCGCTCTCCGGTGGCGGGTCGAGGTCGAGCACCAGATGAGTTGGGCGGTAGATGTCATCAGCCAGACCCAGCGTGGGGTGATATTCGACGGCGCGCTGGTTGGCCAGCCACAGCAAGGTGCGCCGATCGTTGCACAGTGCATAGCGCACCTCGCGGTGCGAGGACTCGGCCCACATCGAGACGGTCCTCACCCACTCCGGGGTGTACTTCGGCACGTTCTTCTGCATGAACGGCGCCCGCCCGCGCAGCATCCGCAACACCGTCAGGGGACGCCCGACGAGGCCGGGCAGAATCCGGTCGCACACCGCGTCGAGGTAGTCGATCAGATCGCGCTTGGTGGCATCGGCGTCCGGACTCAACGGCTGGTCGAGGTTCGTCAACTCCACCCCGGCGCGCTGCTCGTCGGCGCTCATCACCTCACCATAAGCGCGGGGCGCACTCAGATGCTGAGCCTGCGGTAGCGCTGGAGACGTCGCACCCCCGCGGCCGGCACCGCGCCGTCGTGCGGTGCCAGCGCCGCGGCGACGCGGACCCGGACGTCGTCGACGTCGAGGTGTGTCCCGATCGCCACGATGGCATTGGCCTTCCCATCGACTCGGGCCGTCGACGGTGCGTTCGCGATGTGGACCGACGTGCCGACCACATTGACCACATAGCGGCGGGTGCGCTCCCGGTATCGGACGGCGACCGTGCCCTTGAGCCGGTACACACCCGAGGGTGGCGTTTCGAGCAGGTCGATCAGCGCTGCGGGATCGACGCAACCAGTGCTGGTCACGGTGACCGAATCGGCGTGCACGTGCGGATGGTCCTGCGCGTCTTCGGCGTCGACGAGCAGTTCCCGCAATGAGAGTTGCTCACCGACGTCCGCGGACGCGGACACGTCGTACAGCAGAGCCGGATCGACACGTCCGGCCGTGGCGCCCACGACGTGCGCATCCGGATTCCGTTCGCGCACACGCCTTTCGATTCGGCCGAAAGCCTCTTCGCGGGCGTCCTCGGAAATCTGGTCGAGTTTGTTGACCACCACCAGCGTGGCCGCACCGTACCGGGCCGGCGGGGTGGCGTGATCGTCGACGGTGTCGAAATGCGTGGCGGCGTCGATGACGTCGACGATGCCGCCGGGTCGCACCCGCTCCACACCGCTGAATCGGATGATCCGCGACACCGCTATCGGGTCGGCAAGGCCGCTGGCCTCGATGATGATGGCGTCCAAACCCAACCTCGGGTCGGCGAGCTTGGCCAGCGCATCGTCGAGGCCGCCTTCGTCAGGCAGGCAGCAGATGCACCCCCCGGCGATCGAGGCCGGTTCGTCGACCTGCCCGGTGACCAGCGCCGCATCGACGTTGAGTTCGCCGAAGTCGTTGATGATGACGCCGACGCGCGCACCCGGCTGGCGCAGCACGTGGTTGAGCAGCGTGGTCTTACCCGCGCCGAGGTAGCCGGTCAGGGCGATGGCCGGAATCGTCGTCGTGCTCACGCGACACATGATCGCAGCGTTTCGATCGTTCTCGAACGGCTATCCCGCCGGGCGATGGCTGTTCCAGGATCTCAGGGCTCACCCAAAGCGGCGCCGACCGCGGGGCGCGCCCCCGTGCAACGCGCGGCGGTGGCCGTCGGTGCGGTGTTCCTGCTTGTCGGAGTGCTGGGCTTCATCCCCGGTGTGACCACGAACTACGACGCACTGACGTTCGCCGGTCACCACTCGGGCGCCCAGCTTCTCGGCGTGTTCAACGTTTCTGTGCTGCACAACATCGTTCACCTGGCCTTCGGTGTCCTCGGCATCGCGTTGTCGGGAACGTTCACCGCGGCACGCGGATATCTGATCGGCGGTGGCCTGGTCTACGCGGCGTTAGGGCTGTACGGCCTGGTGATCGACCACGATTCGCCGGCCAATTTCATGCCGGTCAACACGGCCGACAACTGGCTGCACCTGGGGCTTGCCGCAGCCATGTTCGCCCTGGGTGTGCTGCTGGGCCGCACCGGGGACGCACCTGATCTTCGGCGGGACTAGCCATTTGCTGTGCGTCCGCCCACAGGGGGTTTCGGCCCCCCGCGGACGTGGAACCTTGAGGCTTGAGAGGAGGCCCGAATGACGGACCACGACAAGGCCGGCCAGGCACGAGAAGGCCTGATGGACTCGGTGAAGGGCAAGGCCAAAGAGATGTTTGGCGCGATCACCGGAAACGACTCGCTGACCGCCGAAGGCCAACTGCAGCAGGCCGAGGCCGAGCGGCGGAAAGAAGCCAACACGATCGACGCGGTCGCCGACGCCGAGGCGCGGGAGGCCCGCAACGACGTGGTGGAGGCCAAGCGCGAAGGCGCCAAGGAGCGCACCGCGGCCAATGCCGAAGCGGCCGCCGAAAAGGGTGCGGTGGAGAACCAGAAGGCCGCTCAAAAGCGCGCCGCCGAAGCGGCCGCCCATCAGCAGCTCGAGCGGGAGCGCACCCAGGCCGAAATCGACGCCGAGCGCAAGGCCCGCGAGGCCAAAGCCGAGCAGCGGGCGGAGGTGCACGACGCCGACACCCAACTCGCCGACGCACTCGAAGAACACCGCGGAGCCGTCGAGGAGTCGGCGAGCGCGAAAGCTGAAGCCGCCCGTATTCGGCGGCAGGCCGAAAACCTCAACGACGACGCCTGAGCAGGGCATAGAAGGAGCTTGACCATGAGCCTCACCGCTATTCCGAAGGCGGTGCTGAAGTTTCAGTACCAGGTGGCCCGTGTGCCGCTGCAGTTGATCGACGACCGGTTCGTCGCCCGGATGGACGACGAAGCGCCGGCCCGGCTGTTCTACGAGCGTTCTCTGGGGATGCTCGACACTGCCGTGGGCACCGCGCTGGGTGATCGTGAACTCCAGAAGCGCGGCGCCACCCTTGTCGAGCGCAGCGACGCGTTGCGCCGCGCGGCCGAGCTCGACGCGGCCGCCGATGAGAACGTCAAGCAGGCGGGCCGAGAGCTGAAGGTGACCCGCGAGAAGGCGCTGCAGGACAAGCAGAAGGCCTTCGAGGAGACCGAGGCCGAAGCGCGCCAGGCGCGCACCGAGGCCCAGCAGCGCAAGCGCGCGGCGGTCGAGAACGCCGAGAAGAAGATCGTCGAGGACAAGAAGAGGGCCGACGAGATCGCCGAGCAGCGCAAGAAGAACGTCGAGACCGCCAAACGCCGCGAAGAAGAGCAGATCGATGCGGCGGAGCGCACTGCCGCGAAGGTGGCCAGCGTCAAGATGGCCGACGCTCAGGACAAGCGCGTCGATGCGGCGACGACGCGTGCGCAGGCGGAGAAGATCGAGGATCTCGCCGACGCGGAGAAAGAGAAGCGGCAAGCCGATCGCTAGTGCCGGCTAGATCCCGAGCAGCGACTCGATCCAGCCTCGCGCGAAGTACAGCAGGAAGCCCGCGGCGACCACCCACAACAGTGGGCTGATCTCGCGGGCTTTTCCTGCTGCCGATCGCAGCACCACCCACGCGATGAAGCCGACGCCGATGCCGTTGGCGATGGAGTACGAGAACGGCATCGTGGCCACCGTCAGCACCGCGGGCAGCGCAACCGAGAACTCGGAGATGTCGATGTGGCGCAAATGCGACACCATCATCGCCCCGACGATTACCAGCGCAGCCGCGGCCACTTCCGTCGGCACCACCGACGCCAGCGGCGAGATGAACATCGCGGCGAGGAACAGCACGCCGGTCACGAGGTTGGCCAGGCCAGTGCGAGCGCCCTCGCCGATACCTGCTCCCGATTCGACGAACACCGTGTTCGACGAGGCCGACGATGCGCCGCCGACCACAGCGCCGGCGCCTTCGACGATCAGGGCCGCCCGCAGGCGGGGAAAGGTGCCCTTGTCGTCGGCGAGTCCAGCCTCGCGCGAAAGCCCCGTGAAGGTGCCCATCGCGTCGAAGAAGTTCGCGAACACGAGCGTGAACACGAACATGGTCGCGGCGATCACCCCGATGCGCCCGAAGCTGTCCATGCTGAAGGCGCCGACCAGCGAGAGATCGGGGAGCGCGAACGGTGACCCCGACAGGGTCGGAACCGACAGGCTCCATCCACCGGGCTTTTCCGCGGCGGACCCGAGGTGCCAGATCGACTCGATCACGACCGCGACGACGGTGCCGGTGACGAGCCCGATCAGGATGCCGCCCCGCACTTTTCGGGCCACCAGGATTCCCGTCAGCAGCAGCGTGAAGGCGAAGACGACGGTGGGCACGGTGCTGATGGAGCCGCTGCCGTTGCCGCCGAGGCCGACCGGCGGCGACGCTGCCCCCGTCGAGCCGATGAACCCCGCGTCGACCAGGCCGATGAACAGGATGAACAGCCCGATACCGGCGGTGATGGCCAGCTTCAGCTGCATCGGCACCGCATCGAAGACCAACCGCCGCAACCCGGTCGCCGCCAGCACGACGATGATGAGCCCGTTGATCACCACCAGCCCCATGGCTTCTGCCCAGGTGAGGGAGCCGACGAGCGTCGTCGCGACGAACGAGTTGATGCCGAGGCCGGCGGCGAACGCGAACGGCATCCGCGCAATGAGGCCGAACAAGATCGTCATCACGCCCGCGGCCAGCGCCGTGACGGCCGAGACCTCGGCGAACTGCAGCCTCTGACCGGTGACGTCCTCGGAACTGGACAGGATGATCGGGTTCAGCACGATGATGTAGGCCATCGCGATGAACGTGACCAGGCCGCCGCGGGCCTCCGCGCCGACCGTCGTCCCGCGCGCGGAGATCTCGAAGAAGCGGTCGAGGCGGTTCACCCCTCAGACCCTATGGGGTGTCCTCGACACCCGTCATCTCGTGCAGGGCGCGCAGGAACGCTCGCCGGTCGGCGGGCGACAGCACCGAAAGCAACCGCTCCTCTCCGCGCTGAATCTGCGCCTGCACCGAATCCTTCAGAGCGCGGCCGGTTTCGGTGATCGCCAGCAGCCGCACACGCCGGTCGGCCGGGTCGGGGCTCCGCTCGATATAGCCCCGCTCCTGGAGTTCGTCGAGCGTGGGGATGATCCGGGTCTTGTCGGCGCCGATGGCCTCGGCGAGCGCGGCTTGGGTGCGCACCGGGGATTCGTCGAGCGCCGACAGCACGCTGTAGCCCCACATCGAGACGTCGTGTTCGGCGAGCACCGGGGTCTCCAGGGCGATCAACCGACGCAGTAGCGGGGCGAGCATCGCCGCGAGGTCCCGTCGTCGCGACTTGGGCGGCATGGAGGGATATTAAGCGTTGACCAATGATAAGCGAACATTTATCGTAAGCAAATGCATACGATAAACGATCCGCGACCCTTCCACCGAACAGCGATCAACGCCACCGTCGATGTCGTCTCGCGAGTGACGGCCGACGACCTCGCTCGCCCGACCCCGTGTCAGGGGTGGGACCTCTTCGAGCTGCTGACCCATATGACCGTGCAGCACAAGGGATTCGCCGCCGCGGCTCGAGGCGCCGGCGGCGATCTTGCGATGTGGGCGCCGATGACCGTCGCAGAGGATGTCCGCGCCGATCCCGGGGGCACCTATGCCGCGGCGGCTGCAGAGGTGCTGGCCGCGTTCGCTGTCGAGGGCGTGCTCGAGTCGACGTTCGCGTTACCGGAGTTCGGCGAGGACGCCGCCGTTGCGGGTGCCATGGCGATCGGTTTTCATTTCGTCGACTACGTCGCACACGGGTGGGACGTCGCCCGCAGCATCGACGTGCCGTTCGGGCTGCCCGACGACGTGGTGGCGGCGGTCCTGCCACTGGCGATGGCGGTTCCCGACGGTGAGATCCGCGACGCGGACGACTCTCCGTTCGCCCGCGCTGTGGCGCCGGAGGCGGGGGAGAGCGACCTCGATCGGGTGCTACGCCACCTGGGCCGATTTCCCGGCTGGCGGGCCGAAGGCGTCACCGCGGATCGATGAGGTCGCGCAGCCTCTCCGCCGGTACGACGGACGCACCGGCTTCGCGTACCCGATCGGCGAGGGTGCGGTCGGACGTGGCCACGCTGATGTCGCCCGGCCGGTCGTCGGCCCGGACCAGGCGGACGATTTCATCGTCGGCCGAGTTGGGCGCCGGACGCGGGGCATAGGCGACGGTGATGGTCGACGAGTCGATCGGTGGCTTGGGCGGGCGTTCGAACACCACGGTGACGTCGTCACCGTCCGGCCGCCAGGATTCCAACCGCTCGACCAGGGTCGCCATGGCGCGATGACGGTCACGCCACCAGCCGTCGGGGCGTGATCCGATCACATTCATACCGTCGACGATCCACCGCATCGCGTGTCGAGGACCGGCCTCGGCCGACGGTCGGGGGTTCAGTAGGCGTGGCCGGTCTGCTTGGCCGTCGAATGCCGACGGCCAAGCAGGTAACCGAGCCAACGAATATCGAGAAGCACCTGGTCGCCTTCCGCTATGCGGTCTTCTGGGTCAACAGCGGCAGTAACCGACGCCGTTTCTCGATGCTCTCCGCGAAGTGATGAAGCGCATCAGGTACAGATTCGGCGACCGGGACGCTCACGCCGGAGGTGTGCAGCACTCGCTGTACTTCGTCACTGGCGATGACGGCCCAATCCACCTCGGTGTGATAGCAGCACTCATCGACGTCGTACATCAACGAAATGAGTTGCTCTGCACACGAACTCACTCCGCTCAGATCGAGGATGAACGGCTTCTCAGCCAATACGAAGCGCCGAACGAACGCAGTGAGCCGTTCAATGTTGCGGTCATCGATGATGCCGTCGACCGTCACGACCGTTGCCAGCTGGCGGCACACCGCATGAAGCTGGGCCCCGGCGCAGTCGAATGTCGGATTCCCGTACATCACCGCCTCCTCGATTATTCAGCTTCGATGGAGCCCAACTTATGCGGCGAGATTAAGGCAAGCGCCAACAGCGGCTAATACTTTGGTAAGAAGCAGATTTTGCGTTCGCTAGCAAATTCTAGTCTCGCTGCATCCACTGGGGCCCGGAGTAGTTCTCCCACGGGCTGTAGTCGGCGAGCAGCTCCTCCTGCGGAGGCCGCTCGCCTTCGGGCACGTGTTGCAGGTTGATCCGGATGCGGTACCAGATCGAGCTGGGTCCGCGCATACCGTCGACCAGAATGTCTGCGGGCTCCAACTTTTCGGCCACGGACGGGTGCCGTCGGCGCCATTTCTCCAACGCCGCCATCGCCTCGTCTTTGGTCTTCGTGCGGGCGATCTCGATGAGCGGCTTCGAGGAGACCCGGCGGCCGGTTCCTCGGCTCGATGGTTTGGCGCCGCGCGGTGCCTTCTCCGCCGGGCCTTGCCGGTCGGCCAGGTCCAACAGCGCGTCCAGCGATCCCGCCGAATCATCGATGCCCTCCCACGGGTCACCGAGTTCGGCGAATCGTTGCGGCACGGTCGCGATCGTGAACGCATCGGGGCGGCAGCCGGGCACCTCGCTCCAGAGCAGCGGCGTCGACACCCTGGCGTCCGGCGTCGCGCGCACCGAATAGGCCGAGGCGACGGTCCGGTCGAAAGCGTTCTGGTTGAAATCGACGAATACGCCCTCGCGCTCCTCCTTCCACCACCGCGCGGTGGCGATCTCGGGCGCGCGGCGTTCGACCTCGCGGGCCACCGCCTGCGCGGCGAGCCGGACGAACTTGAACGGCCACCGCCGCTGGATTCGGGCGTAGATGTGAAAACCCCGCGATCCCGACGTCTTGGGCCACGCGGTCAACCCGTGGTCCTCGAGCACTTCGCGGGCGACCAGCGCGACCTCGATGATCTGCGGCCATTCGACGCCCGGCATCGGGTCGAGGTCGACGCGCAGCTCGTCGGGGTGGGCCAGATCGTCCGCCCGGACCGGGTGGGGATTGAGGTCGACGCAGCCGAGGTTGACCGCCCACACCAGGCCGGCCGCATCGCGCAGCACCGCTTCGGCCGCCGACGTCCCGGATGCGTACTTCAGCTCAGCGACGTCGACGAAGTCCGGCCGCTTCTTCGGCGCGCGCTTCTGGAAGACCGCCTCCTCGGTGATGCCCTTGACGAACCGCTTGAGGATCATCGGCCGGTCGCGAACACCGCGCAGGGCGCCCTCGGCAACGCTGAGGTAGTAGTGCATCAGGTCCGACTTGGTGACGCCGATATCGGGGAAGACGACCTTGTCGGGGTGGCTGATGGGCACCCGGTGACCCTCGACCTCCAGGTGCTGGGTCGCGGCCATAGCGTCATGCTAGTTTCCCGGCCGCAGTGCGACGCGGGTCACATATGGTGGGGTCATGGCCAGACTTTCCGAACTCCCGCTGCAAGCGTTCGCCAAGGCTCAGCAACTCGTCGAACGCGGGTCGGCCGAGTTGCACTACGCCGCGAAGATGTTCGGCGCGGGTGCGTTCAAGATCGAACCCCCGCAGAACGTCGCCGCGATGCTCGCCGACATCCGTCGGTGGGGCGAGTTCGGGATGATCCCGGCCCTCAACGCGCGTCGCACCCCGAACGCCACGGCGATCATCGACGACTTCGGCGAGATGACGTTCAAAGAACTCAACGACGCCGCGCACTCGGTGGCCAACGGTCTGCTGGAGAAGGGCGTCAAAGGCGGTGACGGGGTCGCGATCCTGGCCCGCAACCACCGGTGGTTCCTCGTCGCGCTGTACGGCGCCGCCCGCACCGGCGCGCGGATCATCCTGCTCAACAGTGAGTTCTCCGGTCCTCAGGTCAAGGAGGTGTCCGAACGCGAAGGCGCCAAGCTGATCATCTACGACGACGAGTACTTCCAGGTGGTGTCCAAGGCCGATCCGCCGCTGGGCAAGCTGCGCGCGCTCGGTGTGAACCCCGACAAAGACGAACCGTCGAAGAGCACCGACGAGACGCTCGAGGACTTCGTCTCCCACCACTCGGGGAAGGCCGCCCCGAAGGCGACCAAGCACTCGTCGGTGATCATTTTGACCAGCGGAACGACGGGAACGCCCAAGGGCGCCAACAGAAGTACGCCGCCCACCCTCGCCCCGATCGGCGGCGTGCTGTCGCATGTGCCGTTCAAGGGCGGCGAGATCACCGCGCTTCCGGCGCCGATGTTCCACGCGTTGGGCTTCCTGCACGCGACGATCTCGATGATGTTGGGCACGACGCTGCTACTCCGCAGACGGTTCAAGGCCGAGAAGGTGCTCGAGGACATCGAGAAGCACAAGGTGACCGCGGTGGTGGTCGTGCCGGTGATGTTGTCGCGCATGCTCGATGCGCTCGACGGTATGGAGCGCAAGCCCGATCTGTCCTCGTTGCGGATCGTGTTCGTCTCGGGGTCACAGCTGGGCGCGGAAATGGCGCAACGCGGGCTCAAGATGCTCGGACCCGTCATCTACAACTTGTACGGGTCGACCGAGATCGCGTTCGCCACGATCGCGCGGCCCCAGGATCTGGAGAAGAACCCGGCGACCGTCGGACCGGTGGTGAAGGGCGTGAAAGTCAAGATCCTCGACGACGACGGCAACGAACTGCCACAGGGCGAGGTCGGGCGAATCTTCGTCGGCAACTTCTTCCCGTTCGAGGGTTACACCGGCGGGGGCCACAAGCAGATCATCGACGGGCTGATGTCCTCGGGCGACGTGGGCTATTTCGACGAGAACGGCCTGCTCTACGTCAGCGGCCGCGACGACGAGATGATCGTGTCCGGCGGTGAGAACGTGTTCCCCGCCGAGGTGGAGGACCTGATCAGCGGGCATCCGGAGGTCGTGGAGGCCACGGCGGTCGGCGTCGAGGACAAGGAGTGGGGTCACCGGTTGCGGGCCTTCGTCGTCAAGAGCGACGGTGCCTCGATCGGTGAGGACGACATCAAGCAATACGTCCGCGAGCATCTGGCGCGCTACAAGGTGCCGCGCGAGGTGGTCTTTCTCGATGAGTTGCCGCGCAATCCGACCGGCAAGATTCTCAAACGCGAACTCCGGGAGATGGACGTCGACGGAGGCGGCGAGAAGGGGAAGGCCGACGGAGGCGACGAGAAAGGCAAGGCCGACGGAGGCGGCGAGAAAGGCAAGGCCGACGGAGGCGGCGAGAAGGGAAAGGCCGACGGCGGCGGCGACAAGAAGGCCGATGGCGCTGAGAAGAAGTCCGACGAGAAGGCCGACGAGAAAGCGGACGCCAACAAGTCGGACTAGTCACGCCGCTGCACCCCGCGCTACGGCGGGTGTCTCAGTCGGCCATCGCGGCCGCGCCCGGAATCGACAGGCACACCAGCATCAGCAGCAGCAAGAACCATCCCGCGCCCTGCCACTGCACCCACGCGCCCTCGGCCTTCCACTCGCGGTAGGTCCTGATGAACGCGCCCAAACCGCCAAGCAACAGGATTGTGGGCACGGTCGAGGCGGCAACGACCGAAGTCTTCGACACGAGGGCGTAGATGACGAAGGCGACGGCGGCCACCGCGACCACCACCGCGGTGTAGGTGGCGGCGGCCCGGAACGCTTTGGGCCGGTCCCAGCGCTTCTCGACATCGTTGGTCATGACTGAATTGTTGCCTTCGGTGCGATCGCTAAACGCCCATCAGGGTCCGTTGATGTACCACGACAGGCATCCGGGGATGTCACGGCACGCGATCACCGCGGTCTGGTCGGGCGGACCGCCGCGGATCTTCGGCGGACGTTTACCGAAGTTGCACGAGGTTGCCCACGGGTTCCCGGGGATGATGCCGGGATAGCACGGCGCCGACTGGTCTCGTGGCGCCGGATCACCGGCGAAGACCCCAGGCGTCAGCAACAGCCCCAGCATCGCCGAGGCGCCGACAACGACGCGGGCGATCCGGACACTCAAGCCACTCATTGCTGGCCGCTCATCTTCACCGCCAACCGCTCGAACGCAACCGCTGATCTCAGGCTACGCCGTTGAGCAAGCGCCTTTACGGATCGCGCGGCAGTCCCAACAGGCGTTCGGCGATGATGTTGAGCTGCACCTCGGTCGTGCCGCCGTAGATCGTGGTGGCCCTGCTGCCGAGCAGGTACTCCGCCCACCGGCCGGGCTCCTGCTTCGGATCCCCGATCGCGCCGTCGGTACCGAACGAGGACACCGCGAACTCCGCGTAACCCTGGCCGGTTTTCATCGACAGCAGTTTGGAGATCGCCGCGGCCGGCATCGGATCACCACCGGCGAGCGTGAGCAGCGTCGAGCGCATGTTGAGCACCTTGGCGGCGTGTCCTTCGGCGATGAGCCTGCCGGCGTGGTTCTGCTCGATCTGGTCGAACTGCCCGTCCTGAAGGAACGTGATGAAGTCGGCCAAACTGGCCAGGAACGGCGGCTCGCTGCTGCCGATCGAAACCCGTTCGTTGGTCAGCGTGTTCCGGCTGACCTCCCAGCCCCGGTTCACCTCGCCGAGCACCATCTCATCGGGCACGAACACGTCGTCGATGAACACGGTGTTGAACATCGCGTTACCGGTCAGCTCGCGCAGCGGCTTGACCTCCACGCCCTCGCTGGCCATGTCGAGCAAGAAGTAGGTGATCCCATTGTGTTTCGGCGCCGATGGGTCGGTGCGCGCCAACAGCGCACCCCACTGCGAGAACTGCGCACCGGTGGTCCAGATCTTCTGGCCGGTGATCCGCCAACCGCCGTCGACCTTGGTGGCCTTGGTGGTCAGGCTGGCCAGGTCCGACCCCGCGCCGGGCTCGGAAAACAGCTGGCACCAGATCATTTCGCCGCGGAACGTGGGCGGCAGGAAACGCTGTTGCTGTTCGTCCGTGCCGAACGCGACGATCGAGGGGATGATCCACGCCGCGATGCCCATCTGTGGGCGCTTGACCCGGCCGCTGTCGAATTCCTGGGCGATGATGATCTGCTCGACGGGACCGGCAGCCCGTCCCCACGGCTTGGGCAGATGCGGTTGCACCCAGCCGCCCTCGGCGATCGCGACACTGCGCTCTTCACGTGGAATGGCTTTCAGCGCAGCCACTTCCGCGCGGATCTCATCACGCAGCTTCTCGGTATCGGGATCGAGGTCGATGTTGAGCTTGCGCATCCCCGTGCTGGTCGCGACGTCGACGACCTGCTGCGGGTAGTCGGCGTGCCTGCCGAAACCGGCCGCCAGCACCAGCGCGCGCCGGTAGTACACGTTCGTGTCGTGCTCCCAGGTGAACCCGATGCCGCCGTGCACCTGGATACAGTCCTGGGCGCAGTGCTGGGCGGCCTCGGGCGCCAGCGTGGCCGCCACGGCCGCCGCGAACTCGAATGCGGCTTCGGTAGAGCCGGTTTCGGGGTCTTGCCCGCTTCTCACGTGCGCGGTGAACTCGTCGATGGCGCGGGCCGCATCCCAGACGGCGGCGGTCGCCCGCTCGGTGTCGGCGATCATCGAAGCGCACTTGTGCTTGATGGCCTGGAACTGGCCGATGGGCCTGCCGAACTGCTCCCGGATCTTGGCGTACGCCGCGGCGGTGTCGGTGGCCCACCGCGCCACCCCGATGCACTCGGCCGACAGCAGCGTCGAGATCAGTGCGCGAGCCAACGGCCGGCTCAGGTTGCTCAGCACCCGGTCGTCACCCACTTCGATGGCGTTCGCGCGCACATGCGCCAACGGGCGCAGCGGGTCGAGGCTGGTGACTGGTTCGATCTCCAGCTGGTCGGCGTCGAGGATCACCCACTCTTCCCCGCTCTCGATGGCGACCGGCAGCACCAGCAGCGACGCCTGTGCGGCGGCGGGTACGGCACGCACCTCACCGCGGATGACCAGTCCGGCGGCATCCCCTTCGCCGTGCCGGGTGGCGGTCAGGCTCGAGTCGAGGGCGTAGGTTGCGATCGTTGCGCCGGAGGCCAGGTTCGCCAGCTGTGGGGCGTTCGGGTCGTGTGCGGCGATCAGCGCGCTGGCGATGGCCGACGGAACGAACGGCCCCGGGACCGCGCCGTAACCGAATTCCGCGGCGACGATGGCCAGCTCGAGTATTCCGAAGCCTTGTCCGCCAACATCTTCGGACAGGTGCACACCCTGCAGGCCCTGATCGGCCGCGCCCTTCCAGTAAGGCGGCGGATTGGAGATCGGCGTCTCCAGGGCTTCGTGCAGCACCTCGGAGGGCGCCACCCGAGCGACGAAGGACCGCACCGAGTCGGCCAAGTCGTTGTGCTCAGGATTGATTGCGATGGGCATACCTGCACCTCACTGTGACGGACCATCCCTATTAACCGGTCGGTTGGGAGACACGATACCGTTGACGACGTTGGCCAATTCACGGCCGTCCCGGAGTCGGCGGCAGTTGTCCAGACCGTGCTCCAGATACCTGCGCATGGTGTCGGCGGTGTACCAGGTGACGTGCGGGGTGAGCACGACATTGTCGAGCGACAGCAGCGGGTTGTCGACCGGCACGGGCTCGGTGGCGAAGACGTCGAGGCCGGCGCCGGCCAACTTCTGAGACCGCAGCGCTTCGACGAGTGCGGACTCGTCGACGATGGGGCCGCGACTGGTGTTGACCAGAACGGTGCCGGGCTTCATCCGGTCCAGCGCGGCGCGGTCGATCATGCCCGCTGTCGAATCGGTCAGCGGCAGATGCAGCGAGACGATGTCGCTGGCGGCCAGCAGGTCGGGCAGCGCACGCCAGCCGGGATGGCCGTCGTCGCGCGTACTGGTGTGCAGGACCTCGGCATCCATCGCCCGCACGATGCGCTCGACCCTCGTTGCGACGTTGCCGTAGCCGATCAGACCCACCGTGCAGCCGCCGATGTCGCGGACGGTCTCGCCCAGGCTCGGGTCGGAGGGCCAGCCCCGTCCCACCCGGGTGGCTTGGTCGAGTTCGGTGAGCCTGCGCAGCACGGCCAGCATCAGCAACACGGTGCCCTCGGCGACCGACGGGGCGTTGGCCCCCGGCATGTTGGCGACCGCGACGCCCAGGGCGGTCGCGGTCTCCACGTCGATGGTGTTGACCCCTGCGCCCATCTTGTGCACCAGCAGGCAACGCCGCGCTTTGGCGAGGTCGTCTCCGGAAATCGGCCGGAGCACATGCCAGATCACGTCGGCCTCGGGGAGCTCACGGTAGAAGGTGGTGTCGTCGTCCTCCGCGCAATAGCGGATGTCAAGCCAATCGGATTGCGGTGCAACGAAATCGATGGCCTTCGAACCGGGCGTGAAGTGAGCGAGGACCCTCAGCGGTGAGCGCCCGCGCGACGAGTCGGCGTCTAACGCCACCGCTTCGCGATCCACTTGGCGATGGTATCGGCTTGTTCGCTACGTGCCCCGGGAGTGGTGAAGTAGTGGTCGGTGTCGATCGAGGTCTGTGCCTTGTCCGTGCCGGCAAGCGCGTCGAAGATGTGCTGGGCATCCGACGGGAACACGCCGGTGTCCTGATCGGCGTTGATCACCAGCGCCGGGCACGTGATCCGGTTGAGGTGCGGTTCGGCGCGGGTCTGGGCGTATCGCAGGCTCCACATTCCGAGCCAGTTACGCAAGGTGCAGGCCGCGGCGATACCGCGCGCAGATCTGTTGGCCTGCACCGGCACTCCGGCATAGCACATGTTGGCGGGTCGCTTGGTCGGCTCCAGGGCGGGGTCGACCATGCGCGGGTCCGCCCATGTCCGCAGCACCGTGAACGGGCGGTCGGAGAAACCCGCCGCGCGCACATGCTCCAGTTCGGCCTCGGCCCAGTCCGTGATCGCGTGGTTTCGGGCGATCTGGGCAGCGCGATACCGTTCGACGAAGTCCGCGTTGAAGGGGGGCCCGTTGCGTTCGTCGAAGATATCGAGTTGGGGATCGCTTGCGACCGCGTCGGTTTCGTCGACGACAGCCCCGTCCATCCAGGCGGTGAGCACATCTGGGCGGCCGGGGTGCGCCGCGGTCGCGACGTACCCGTCAGCGGCCGGCAGGTCGGTCAGGCCGGCCGCGGGACGCATCCCCGGAAGGGGCGTCACATGCGGGTCCACGGCCTGTGCCTGGTACGCCGCCATCAACGAACCACCGCCGGAGTTTCCCAGCAGCACAATGGTTTCCACGCCCTGGACCTCGCGGAGCCACCGCACCCCGACGCCGATGTCCACGAGCGCGTGATCGAGCAGGAAGCTGCTCTCGAACCCGCGATAGCGGGTGTTCCAGCCCAGGAAGCCGATACCGCGGGTGGCCATGTAATCGGCGAGATAGTGCTCGGTGAAATCGATCTGGTAGTGCGCGGCGATCATCGCGACCTTCGGTTTGCGGCCAACGCCGCGGTGATAGAGACCCTGGCACGGATGTCCACCCGCGCCCGCGCGCCGGGCCGTCGGGGAGTCGAGGCCGACGAACTCCCGGGTGACGCCCGGTGTGGCGTTGCCCGACGGTGTTCTCGTCATTCGAGCCGCCCCCCATCTGTCCAAAGTTCAAGGGCTGCAGGCTGTTCAGTGATCTTGATGATCGGTTTGACCGGCAGCGGGGCGTACGGGACGATCGTCATAGCGGTGCCGGTCCGTTCGTCATTGCTCGTGATTGTCCCTGATGCTAAATTCGATTTGCGTTTCTGGCCAGAGATTCGCGCTAGGAGGCGCCCAGTGATCAGGCCCGACAATCCCAACACCGAGTTCGAACTCGGCGGCATCAACCACGTCGCGCTGGTGTGCTCGGATATGGCGAAAACCGTCGATTTCTACAGCAACGTCCTGGGTATGCCGTTGATCAAATCGCTCGATCTGCCCGGAGGCATGGGCCAGCACTTCTTCTTCGATGCCGGCAACGGCGACTGCGTCGCGTTCTTCTGGTTCGCCGACGCGCCGGACCGAGTTGCGGGCATCTCCTCGCCCGAGGCCATTCCGGGAATCGGGGACATCGTCAGCGCCGTCAGCACGATGAACCATCTGGCATTTCACGTCCCCGCCGAGAAGTTCGACGAATACCGACAGCGCCTCAAGGCCAAGGGCGTGCGGGTGGGTCCGGTGCTCAATCACGACGACAGCGAGGCGCAGGTTTCGCCGACGGTGCACCCCGGTGTTTATGTCAGGTCGTTCTACTTCCTGGACCCGGACGGCATTACGCTCGAATTCGCCTGTTGGACGAAGGAATTCAGCGAGAGCGACGCGAAGGCCACCCCGAGGACCGCGGCGGACCGGCGCCCGAGGGTGACCGCCTGAGCTCTCAGGGGTCGTTCGTCGGCACACCCGAGATCGCGTTGATGTTCGCCGCGAGCCGGTCGATGAGTTGGTCGGCGGCCAGATCCAGGCGGCCCGCAAGCCAGGTGCTGATCGTCTGGCCCACCCCTCCGACCGCGAAATGCGCCGTTGCTTCGTCGAGTTCGTTGTCGTAGGGGACGACCGCACCCGCGTGCTGCAGCAGCAGCTGGGCGAAAAGGGCCGTGGACTCGACGCGTTTACGCATGATCACCGTGTTCGACAACTCAACGCTGAACACCAAACGGCCTACACGCTGATCTGCGGCGATGGTGTGGACGATGTTCGCCATCGCCGCACGGGGCTGCTCGCGGGGCGGCGCGGCGGCGACTGCCGCCTGGGTCGTCGCTGCGATATCGGCGATCACCCAGTCGTAGACCTGCGCGGCGAAGTCGTCCTTGTCGCGGAACGTCTCGTAGAAGTAGCGGACACCGAGGCCGGCCTTGGCGCAGATGGCCCGCACCGTCAACTCCGCGAGATCGTCGGCACCCGCGCCGAGCAACTCCAGCCCGGCGTCGAGCAGCCGCAGCCGGCGCTGCGCAAGGCGTTGGGCCGCGTCGACGCCGCGGTAGGGGCGGACCTGTCCCATGGCCGCCATCTTGACACCTGGCACCGGGCGCGGGCAATATCAGGAAACACGTGTTCTCACATTTGCGATAGGGGTCCCCGATGGTTTCCCAGCCGATCGACCACGTCGGAAGACCGGTCAACGACGCGCCGCTGCCCGGGCACAAGCTGCGTCGCAACGTCGCGCCCGAGGACGCCATGCTCGGCATCGGTCTGCTGTCGGGTCCGGCCAACGTGATCATGGAACTCTCGCGACCGGGCGTCGGATACGGCGTCAAGGACAGCCGCGTCGAGAGTGGCCGTGCCGACCGGCACCCCATCAAGCGGGCGCGGACGACGTTCACATACCTCGCTGTCGCCCTCGCGGGCACCGACGAGCAGAAGGCCACGTACCGGCGTGCGGTCAACCGGTCGCACGCCGAGGTGTACTCGCTGCCGGACAGCCCGGTCGAGTACAACGCGTTCGACAAGGACCTGCAGCTGTGGGTGGCGGCCTGCCTGTACAAGGGCTTCGTCGACGTGTACCGGGTCTTCGTCGGCGAGATGGACGACGAATCCGCCGACCGCCACTACCGCGACGGCGCGGCGCTGGGCACCACGCTGCAGGTGCCCGCCCAGATGTGGCCCGCCGACCGCAAGGCCTTCGACGAGTACTGGCAGCAGTCGCTGGACAAGGTCCACATCGACGACGCGATGCGGGAATACCTGTGGCCCTTCGCAGCGGGTCGGATCGGAAAAATCAAGGCTCCGGCTTGGTTGCAGAAGCGCACCGACGCGCTCAACCTCTTCATCACGACCGGTTTTCTGCCCCAGCGATTCCGTGACGAGATGCGGCTGCCGTGGGACGCGAAGAAGCAGCGCCGGTTCAACCGGGTGATGCGCCTACTCGGCCGCATCAACAACGTGATGCCCCGGTTCGTTCGGCAGTTCCCGTTCAACGTGCTGCTCAAAGACCTGGACTGGCGGGTGCGCACGGGTCGCCCGCTGGTGTAGTCAATCCGGCGCCGCTATTGCGCTCTAGTGTGCACTCAGATCGGAAAACCCCACGGTAGGCGCCGAAAAGACGATCTGACCGCACACTAGAGGCCGTCGAATGCTGGGGTGGCCTGTCAGCGTGCTGTCAGAATCGCGGCGTACAAAAGGTACATGCGTAGCGACGACGACACCTGGGACATCACCACCAGTGTCGGCTCCACCGCGTTGTTCGTCGCCGCTGCCCGTGCGCTGGAGGCGCAGAAGCCCGACCCGATCGCTGTCGACCCCTTCGCCGAGACCTTCTGTCGCGCGGTGGGGGGTGACTGGGCGGACCTGCTCGACGGGGCAGCGCCCGACCATCCCCTGCGAACCGACGACTTCGGCGCGGCCTTCGTCGACTTCCAGGCTGTCCGCACCAGGTACTTCGACGACTACTTTCGCGCTGTCGCCGACGCCGGAGTCCGGCAGATTGTGCTGCTGGCCGCGGGTTTGGATTCGCGCGCGTACCGCCTGGACTGGCCCGGCGGCACCGTGGTGTTCGAGTTGGACCAGCCCCGCGTGCTCGAGTTCAAACGGCAGGTCCTGACCGCGCACAACCCGCGAGCAGAACGCCGTGAGGTCCCGGTCGATCTGCGTGACGACTGGCCCCAAGCATTGCGCGCCAACGGGTTCGACCCGAACGAACCGTCGGCCTGGATCGCCGAGGGCCTACTGATCTACCTGCCGGCCGATGCCCAGCGCGAGCTGTTCACCGGAATCGACTCGTTGGCCGCCGCCGGCAGCCACGCCGCCGTGGAGGAGGCGGCACCGATGGACGCGGCTGCCTTCGAGGCGAAGAGGGAAGAAGAGCGGTCCTCCGGGGACGAGGACGCGTTCTTCAATCTCGTCTACAACCAACAGCACGCACCTGCCGCCCAGTGGTTCGGCGCCCGCGGCTGGCGCGCCGAGGCCGTCACCCTCGAGGACTGGTTGCGCAGAAACGGCCGACCGGTGCCCGAGCGGGGGTCGGAGGCGGCGACGATGACGGGGACTATAAGCCTGGTGAGTGCCGTCAAGGCGTGAGCTTGTTCACCCGCTGAGCGGACCCCGTGCGTCTGTACAAGTTAGCTTAGTCAATGCTAACTTCGGGCGGAAAGTTAGCCTGCCATAACTACGGGGAGATCACGGCGCGTGCCGCTACAGACCGATTTTGCTGCGACTTCGCGCGTCGACCACGACGTGGTGAGTCGGTTCGCCACGTGTTGCCGGGCCCTTGGGCTGTCGGTGCACGACCGTCGGCGCCCGCCGGATCCGGCCGCGGCCCTGTCCGGTTTCACAGAGCTCACCCGCATCGCCCGCGAACAGTGCGATGCGTGGACGGGTCTGGCGGCGGCGGGGGACACCAGTCCCAGGGTGCTCGAGGCCATCTGGCAGACCGTCGCCACGGCGGGTGTCCTCCAGCGCCACGTGCAGCTCGCCGAGCGCGATCTGGCGTTCACCTACGACACCGGGCTCTACCTGAAGTTCTCGGCGTCGACACCGGACGATTTCCAGCTGGCCTATGCGGTGACGCTGTGCGACACCGGTGACTACGCAAAGGCGGACCAGCTCGTCGAGCCCTTGATCGACCGGCGCCCCAGCTGGCTGGATGCGCGCTGGGTGCGGATCGCGATGTACTACCGCACCGAGCGGTGGTCGGACGTCGTCCGGCTGATCACGCCGATCGTCAACGACTCCCGTCTCGACGAGACCTACGCACACGCGGCGCGCGTCGCGCTCGGCACCTCCCTGGCGCGCCTGGGTATGTACGCGCCGGCCCTGTCGTATCTCGAAGACCCCTCGGGTCCAGTGGATGTCGCGACCGTGGACGGCGCCCTGGTCAAGGCGTTGTGCCTGCGCGCCCAGGGCGAAGAGCTCGACGCGGGCGACGTACTCGCCGAGCTCTACGCCGCGAACCCGGAGAACGAGCAGGTCGAGCTCGCGCTGTCGGACACCTCCTACGGCATCGTGCCGACCACGGCCGCGCGCATCGAGGGCCGCTCCGATCCGTGGGATCCCGCCACCGAGCCCAGCGAGTCCGAGTTCGTCGACCCCGGCGCCAAGGAGCGCAAGGCGCACCTGCTGATCGAGGCCGAGGCCGAGCTGGCCGACTTCATCGGCCTGGACGAGGTCAAGTACCAGGTCGCTCGGCTGAAGAGTTCGGTCGCGATGGCCATCCGCCGTCAGGAGCGCGGCCTGACGGTCGCCCAGCGCACCAACCACCTGGTGTTCGCCGGTCCGCCCGGTACGGGTAAGACGACCATCGCGCGCGTCGTCGCCAAAATCTATTGCGGGCTGGGCATTCTCAAGAAGGAGACGGTCCGCGAGGTGCACCGAGCCGACCTGATCGGCCAGCACATCGGTGAGACCGAGGCCAAGACCAACGCGATCATCGACAGCGCGCTCGACGGTGTGCTGTTCCTCGACGAGGCCTACGCGCTGGTGTCGACCGGCGCCAAGAACGACTTCGGCCTGGTCGCGATCGACACGTTGCTGGCGCGCATGGAAAACGACCGCGAGCGGTTGGTCGTGATCGTCGCCGGCTACCGTAAGGATCTCGACGCCTTCCTCGACACCAACGAGGGCCTGCGGTCCCGCTTCACCCGGAGCATCGAATTCCCTTCGTACACACCGCATGAACTCGTCGAGATCGCGGTCCGGATGGCCGAGAAGCGCGACAGCGTCTTCGAACCTGCGGCGCTCGCCCACATGGAGTCGCTGTTCGGGCAGTTGGCGGCGGCGACGACGCCGGACGCCACCGGCGTGGAGAGGCGCAACCTCGACATTGCAGGTAACGGCCGTTTCGTCCGCAACCTGGTCGAGCGTTCCGAGGAGGAGCGCGAGTACCGACTTGATCACTCCGATGTCGAAGACTTCACAGATGACGAGCTGATGACCATTACCGATGAAGACGTCACCAAATCCGCCATTCCGCTGCTGCGTGGCCTCGGTCTGACGGTGCCCGAATGAGCACTGAAGACAATTCGGATCGCCGGGCGTTCGCCTCGCGCACACCGGACAACGAGAACCCCGACCGGGTCGTGTACCGCCGCGGGTTCGTCACCCGTCATCAGGTGACCGGATGGCGCTTCATCATGCGACGCATCGCCTCCGGTGTCGCGCTGCACGACACCCGCATGCTCGTCGACCCGCTCCGCACGCAAGCCCGTTCGGTGCTCGTCGGCGCGCTGGTGCTGATCACCGTGATGGCAGGGTGTTTCGTGTTCTCGCTGATCCGGCCGGGCGGCGTCGCCGGCAACGACGCGATCCTCGCCGACCGCACCACCTCCGCGCTCTACGTCCGCCTCGGTGAGCAACTGCACCCGGTGCTGAACCTGACGTCGGCGCGCCTGATCGCGGGCCGGCCGGACAACCCGTCGCAGGTCAAGACCAGCGAGATCGACCAGTTCCCCCGCGGCAATCTGATCGGCATCCCGGGTGCACCCGAACGCATGGTCCAGAACACCGCCCGTGACGCCGATTGGACGGTGTGCGACGGGGTTTCGGGGCCGGCTCTCGGTGTCACGATGATCGCGGGCCCGCTGACCGACGGCGGCGAGCGCGCGGCGCAGCTGCCCGATGACAAGGCAATCCTGGTTTCCAACCCGAGCGGTCCCAATGCCGGCACCTGGCTGTTGTGGAACGGGCGCCGAAGCTCGATCGACATGAACGACCGCGCTGTCACCAGTGCACTCGGTCTGGGTACCGCCGGCGCCGACGCGCGCCCCATCGCACCCGGTTTGTTCAATGCGGTGCCGGAAGCTCCCGCGTTGATTCCCCCGGTCATCCCCGGCGCCGGGGAACCGCCGCGATACCCGTTGCCGGCACCTGCGCCGGTCGGCGCGGTGGTCACGGCCTTCGCCACCGACAACACTCTGCGTCATTACGCGGTGCTCGGCGAAGGGCTGCAACCGATTTCACCGGTCGTCGCCGCAATCATGCGGAATGCGAACTCGTACGGGCTCGACCAGCCGCCGCGGTTGGGCGCCGACGACATCGCACGTCTGCCCGTCGCGGACGTCATCGACACCGATGCCTATCCCGCCGAGCCGATTTCGCTCGTCGACTCCGCCGATGCGCCGTTGACGTGCGCCCAGTGGAAGCGGCCCGCCGATGCCACGAGCGCGACACTGGACCTGCGTTCCGGGGTCACGTTGCCCGTGTCCGATCAGCTGCGCCCCGTGCCGCTGGTCGGTGCGGGGTCCGGAACGACCGCCAACCAGGTCGTGCTGAATCCCGGGCGCGGTTATCTGGTCCAGACGGTCGGTCAGGACGGCGGGGGCGCGTCGACGTCACCCGTCGGCGGCGCGGCCTTCTGGCTCAGCGATGTCGGGGTCCGGTACGGGCTCGACGTGGACGGTGACGAGAACGCCATCTCCGCGCTCGGCCTCACCCCGCCCGCCCTACCGATTCCATGGTCGATGCTGAGCCAGTTCGCGCCCGGCCCGACGCTGTCGCGAGGCGATGCGTTGCTGGCCCATGACGCGCTGGCCGCCGACCCCCGCCCCGCTGTCGTGAGGGAGACGCCGTAATGAGTCGGCTCATATTCGAGGCGCGTCGCCGCATCCCGGTGCCGACGACACGCAAAGGCACCATCACGATCGAACCGCCGCCGGAGCTGCCGCGGGTGATTCCGCCGTCACTGCTGCGGCGGGTGCTGCCGTTTCTGATCGTCATCCTGATCGTCGGCATGATCGTGGCGCTGTTCGCCACCGGTATGCGGCTGATCTCGCCGACCACGCTGTTCTTTCCGTTCGTTCTGCTGCTGGCCGCGACCGCGCTCTACCGCGGCACCGACAACAAGATGCGCACCGAGGAGGTCGACGCCGAGCGGGCCGACTATCTGCGCTACCTGTCGGTGGTCCGGGACAACGTGCGTGCACATGCCGCCGAACAGCGTGCGGCACTGGAGTGGTCGCATCCAGACCCGGGCCTGCTCATCGACGTCCCCGGCACTCGCAGGCAATGGGAGCGCGATCCGCACGACCCTGACTTCCTGGTGGTGCGCACCGGATTGCACGATGCTCCACTGAACGCCTCGCTGCGGGTGAAGGACAGCGCCGACGAGGTCGACCTGGAGCCGGTGTCGCACAGCGCCTTACGCGCACTGCTCGACGTGCAGCGGACGGTACGGGCCGCGCCGACCGGTATCGGGCTCGGCAAGGTGTCGCGGATCACGGTGCTCGGTGAGCCCGACGAGGTCCGCGGAGCGCTACGGGCCTGGATCGCCCAGGCCGTCACCTGGCACGACCCCGCCGTGCTCGGCGTCGCACTGTTGGCTCCGGACATCGAGAGCGACGACTGGTCGTGGCTGAAGTGGCTGCCCCACAACGACATTCCCGGTGCGATCGACGGTGCCGGCCCCGCCCGCTACCTGTCGTCGGACATCGTTGAACTGCGCTCGCAGCTCGCCTCCGCGCTCGATGACCGGTCCCCGTTCGGCAGCGACGACGACGCCGAGGTCAAGCACCTGCTGATCATCGTCGACGATCCCGACGTGGACACCACGGCGCTGGTCCCGCGCGGCGGGCTGGCCGGTGTGACGCTGGTTCAACGCGTCGCCGAGCCGCCGCACCGCGAGCAGTACCCGGACCCGGAACGGCCGATCCTGCGGCTGACCGACGGAAAACTGCAGCGCTGGCAGTCCGGCGGCTGGCAGCCCTACGTCGACTCCGCCGATCAGCTCGACGTCGCGACCGCGCGGCACATCGCCCGCCGGTTGTCGAAGTGGGATTCGAACCCGAGCCACGCGCGCACCGGCAGCACCGGTGTCGCGACCTTCTCCACGCTGCTCGGCATTTCGGACGCCGCGGCGCTGGACGTGGCGAGCTTGTGGGCGCCGCGGGCGCGCGCCGATGAACTGCGCGTACCCATCGGCGTCACCGCCACCGGTGAGCCGCTGATCTTCGACCTCAAGGACGAGGCCGAAGGCGGTATGGGCCCGCACGGCCTGATGATCGGCATGACCGGCTCGGGCAAGTCGCAGACGTTGATGTCGATCCTGTTGTCGCTGTTGACGACTCACTCCGCCGACCGGCTGATCGTGATCTACGCCGACTTCAAGGGTGAGGCCGGAGCCGACATCTTCCGGGACTTCCCGCAGGTGGTCGCCGTCATCTCGAACATGGCCGAGAAGCGTTCGCTCGCCGACCGGTTCGCCGACACGCTGCGCGGCGAGGTATCACGACGCGAGCAACTGCTGATGGAGGCCGGCCGCCGGGTCCAGGGCAGTGCGTTCAACTCGGTGCTCGAATACGAAGCGGCGATCGCGGCCGGCCACGACCTGCCGCCGCTACCCACGCTGCTGGTGGTCGCCGACGAGTTCTCGCTGATGCTCTCCGATCATCCCGAGTACGCCGACCTGTTCGACTACGTTGCGCGCAAGGGCCGTTCGTTCCGCATCCACATCCTGTTCGCGTCGCAGACGCTGGATGTCGGCCGGATCAAGGACATCGACAAGAACACCTCGTACCGGATCGGGCTCAAGGTGGCCAGCCCGGCCATCAGTCGCCAGGTCATCGGTGTGGAAGACGCGTTCCACATCGAGGCCGGACCCGAGCACAAGGGCGAGGGATTCCTGGTGCCTGCGCCGGGCGCCATGCCGGTCAAGTTCCGCAGCACCTACGTCGACGGCATCTACGATCCGCCGCGGGCGGAGAGGTCGGTTGTGGTGCAGTCGGTACCGGTGCCACAGCCGTTCACCGCGGGACACGTCGAAGCTCCCGCCGACGCGGTCGTCGTTTCCGATCCCGCCGCCCACGAGGAGCGTCCGCCGCGCAAGCTCGTCGCCACCATCGGTGACCAGCTGTCCCACTACGGTCCGAAGGCGCCGCCGCTGTGGCTGCCACCGCTGGACGAGCCGATCCCGCTCGACGAGCTGCTCGCCCGCGCCGATGTGGCCGAGCGCGAATGGCGTTGGCCGCTCGGCGAGATCGACCGTCCGTTCTCGATGCGGCGCGATCCGTTGATCTTCGACGCCAGGTCCGCCGGTGCCAATCTGCTGATCCACGGTGGTCCGAAGTCGGGGAAGACCACTGCGCTGCAGACGTTCATCCTGTCCGCGGCCGCTCTGCACTCGCCGCGCGATGTGACGTTCTACTGCCTGGATTACGGCGGCGGTCAGCTGCGGCCGCTCGAAGACCTGGCTCATGTCGGTAGCGTTGCCTCTCCGCTGGAACCCGAGCGCATCCGGCGCACCTTCGGTGAGCTCGAGCAGTTGCTTCGTGCCCGCCAGGCGCGGGGACACTCGGGTAATGGTCAACGCGACGAGTACGGCGAGACTTTCCTGGTCATCGACAACCTCTACGCGTTCAGCCGAGACAACACCGACACCTTCAACACCCGCAACCCGTTGCTGTCGAAGGTCACCGAGCTGGTGAACACCGGTATGTCCTACGGCATCCATGTCGTCATCACGACACCGAACTGGCTCGAGGTTCCGTTGGCCATGCGCGACGGTCTGGGCCTGCGGCTCGAACTGAAGCTGTCGGATCCGCGCGACAGCAATGTGCGGGTCACCGGTGCGCTGCGGCGGCCCGCCGAAGCCGTGCCCGCCGACCAGCCCGGCCGCGGTCTGACCATGGCCGCCGAGCACTTCCTGTTCGCCGAGCCGGCGCTGCGCGACATCAGCGTGATCAACGCCCGCCATCGGGGTGTCACCGCACCGCCGGTGCGGTTGTTGCCGCACGATCTGGCTCCCAGCGCTGTGGCGCCGCTGTATCCGGCGCCGGAGCAGGTGGTCATCGGCCAACGCGAGGAGGACCTCGCGTCCGTGTCGGCCGCGTTCGACCAGAACCCGTTGTTGATGGTGTTCGGAGATGCCAAGTCGGGCAAGACGACCCTGCTGCGTCACGTGATTCGCACCATCCGGGAGAACTCCACCCCGGACCGCGTCGCGTTCACGGTGATCGACCGGCGTCTGCATCTGGTCGACGAACCGCTGTTCCCGGACAACGAGTACACCCCGAACATCGACCGGATCACCCCGGCGATGCTCGGGCTGACCGCTCTGCTCGAGAAGCGCCGCCCGCCCGCCGGCCTGTCACCGCAGGAGCTGAGCACGTGGAACTACCGATCCGGCGATGACGGTCACACCCACTACCTGATCATCGACGACGTCGACCAGATCCCGGACGCGCCCGCGGTCAGTGGACCGTTCGTCGGCCAGCGGCCGTGGACCGGCATCATCGGATTGCTGTCGCAGGCAAGCGAGCTGGGCCTGCGCGTCATCGTGACCGCACGGGCCACCGGCTCGGCACACGCGCTGATGACCGCACCCCTGCTGCGCCGGCTCAACGAGCTGCAGGCGGCGATCCTCATGCTGTCGGGCAACCCGCAGGACAGCGGAAAGATCCGGGGACATCGCTTCCGTCGGCTTCCTGCAGGCCGCGCGATGCTGCTGGACGACGGCGATGGCCCCACGTTCCTGCAACTCGTCAACCCGTTCGCGGACGCGGTGGCAGGACATACCGGAAACAACGGCAACAGTGGAAGGGAGTTCAACTGATGACTCTTCGCGTCGTTCCCGAAGGCCTCGCCGCGGCAGCGTCCGCTGTCGAGGCGTTGACGGCCCGGTTGGCAGCGGCCCACGCCGCGGCCGCACCCGCGGTCACCGCCGTGATTCCGCCCGCCGTCGACGCGGTGTCGATCCAGACCGCCGTCAGCTTGAGCGCCCATGGCGCGCAGCACAACACGATGGCCGCCCTCGGTGTGGAGGAACTGGGTCGCTCCGGAGTCGGCGTCGGCCAGTCCGGTACGAGCTACGCCACCGGTGACGCGGCCGCCGCGGCGAGTTACCTGGTCGCCGGAGGCTGACCGTGACGGCTCCCATCTGGATGGCTCTCCCTCCGGAGGTCCACTCGGCGATGCTGAGCAGCGGACCCGGTCCGGGTTCGCTGCTGGCCGCGGCGGGTGCGTGGCAGTCGCTGGCGGCTGAATACTCCTCGGCGGCAGCCGAGTTGACCGCCGTGCTGGGTACGGTGCAGGGCGGCGCATGGGAAGGGCCCAGCGCCGCCCAGTATGCGGCCGCGCATACGCCGTACCTCGCGTGGTTGGCCCAGGCCAGCGCGAACAGCGCGGCCGCCGCCGTGCAGCACGGGGCCGCCGCCGCGGCCTACACCACCGCGGTGGCCACCATGCCGACGATGGCTGAGCTGGCGCTCAACAAGTCCACCCACGCCGTGCTGCTGGCCACGAACTTCCTGGGCATCAATACGATTCCGATCGCGTTGAACGAGGCCGATTACGTTCGGATGTGGATTCAGGCCGCCACGACTATGAGCACCTATCAGGCGGTGTCGGGCGCCGCGGTGGCCGCGACGCCGATGACGCCGCCGGCGCCTTTTGTGTTGAAGCCGGGCGTGGGCGAGGCGGGTTCGGCCGCCGCCGACGTGCAGCAGGCCGCCGCGCTGGCCACCGCCGCCGACTCCGGCGGGGCACGAAACATCGCCGACTCCATCGCGGACCTGTTGCGCGAGATCATGAGGTTCTTCGAGGACTTCTTCGAATCGATCCTCAACTTCGCGCGACAGTTCTTCGGAAACGTCCTGGATTTTCTCAGCGACTTCCTGAACGGCTTCTTCGGGTGGCTCTTCAACCCGTCGTCGGGACTGATCCTGTTGTTCGTTCTCTATCAGGCGATCACGCAGCCGCTCGGCTGGACCACGTGGTCGATGATATTCACCGCGCCGATCTGGTTGCCGCTGTTGATCGGTCTCATCGTCCAGTCGCAGACCCCGGAGCCGGTTCCGGCCGCCGCACCCGAGCCTGCGCCCGCCCCCGCCCCTGCACCCATCCGGCCCGTCGCGGAGCCGCGCGCGGAATCGCTTCCGCCGGTAGCCGCCGTGGCGCCGACGGTTCCGGCGGCTCCGGCCGCTCCCGCGGCGTCGGTGGCTGCGGGGGCGGCTCCCGCGGGCGCCGCCCCGGCACCCGCCGCGGCTCCGGTGGTTCCGTACGCGGTCGCCGGCCCGGACCCCGAAGGCGGTGTCTCGCCGACCTTCCGCGAGGGCACCGGCTTGAAGGCGCCCGCATCGGACATCGCGGCGTCGGCCGCCGCCGCTGCTGCCGCGTCGTCGCTGGCCAAACGCAAGGCGCGTCGCAAGCGGCCGCAACCCGTCCACCAACGCCAGTACGCCGATGCCTACATGGATTACGAACCCGACGAGCCGGAGGACGCGACCCCACCGCGTGAAACGGCCCGGCGCCCGCATGTCGCGGCGTCGGAAACGGGTGCGGGCGCAGTGGGTTTCACCGGCGCAGCGACCAAGTCCGAAGCCGAGCAGGCCAGTGGGCTAGCCGAGCTCGCCGGGGACTCCTTCGGCGGCGGGCCCACCGAACCCATGTTGCCCAGCGACTGGGATCACAAGGGGGGAGAAAACGACTGAACCGAACTGACCCAAACCCATTCCCGCGAACGACAATCCGAAAGGAACATCCATGAGCCTCCTGGACGCTCACATCCCTCAGCTCGTGTCATCCGAGGCCGCGTTCTCGGCGAAGGCCGCGCTGATGCGCAGCACCATGGCGCAGGCCGAGCAGGCAGCGCAGTCGGCACAGGCATTCCACATGGGCGAATCCTCCGCCGCCTTCCAGGCAGCGCATGCGCGCTTCCTCGAGGTCTCCGCGAAGGTCAACATCCTGCTCGACATCGCGCAGGCCAACCTGGGCGACGCGGCGGGCACCTATGTGGCGCAGGACGCGGCTGCGGCCAGCACCTACACCGGTATCTGAACTTCGAACTGACCGAGACCTAAAAGGGAGAACCTGATGTCGCAGATCATGTACAACTACCCGGCGATGCTGGCCCATTCGGGCGAGATGGCCGGATATGCGGGCGCACTGCACGCCGTCGGCGCCGACATCGCCAGCGAGCAGGCTGCTCTGGCCGGGGCCTGGCAGGGCGACACCGGCACGACCTACCAGGCGTGGCAGGCGCAGTGGAACCTCGCACTGGAGGAGCTGGTGCGCGCATACCGTGCGATGGCCGCCACCCACGAGCAGAACACCATGACGATGAGCGCCCGGGACCAGGCCGAAGGCGCCAAATGGGGTGGCTAACCGACGGTGGCAGTTAACGCAGTCGAGCTGACCGCGGAGCAGGCCTGGTTCGTCGCCGACGCGTCGGGGGCGGGTAGCTACCCCTGGGTGTTGGCGATCACCCCGCCCTACAGCGACCACGCGCACCGGACGGCAGTCGAGGACAGACTGTCGGCCGAGCTGGTGGAGATGGGCGTGATGACGGCCGACGGCGACGTCGAACCCCATGTTCGGCAATGGGTTACGGCGACATGCCGGCCCCGGCGGTGGCTCGAACTCCGGTTCGTGCGCGGCTCGGGCAGGATGCTGCGCGGGCATGTCGCGCGCCGCGGCGACGAAACCGTCGTCGCGCTGCGCGGCGGCGGCCTCGTCACCCTCAGCGCGTTGGAGGTGGACCATCCGCAGGCCTTGGTTCCCATCCTGACCGCCGGTCTGTCGGGGCGTCCGCCGGCCAGATTCGACGAGTTCGCGATTCCCGCGCGCATCGGCGCGCGCGCGGACGAACAGCTGCGCAACGGCGCGACGCTGGACGACGTGATCGAGTTCCTCGGCATCCCGCCGAGCGCACGCGCGGTCGTCGAAGCGGCCTACGCGACGGACCGCAGTTATGTGGAGATCGTGGCCGGTGACCACCGAGACGGCCACCGCGTGAGCACCGATGTCGGCGTCAGCGTCGTCGACACCCGCGAGGGCCGGGTACTCGTCTATCCGGCGAAGGCGTTCGACGGCGAATGGGTCTCGACCTTCACGCCGGGCACGCCGATGGCCATCGCCACCGCGGTCGAGCGGCTCACCGCAACGCTGCCCGACGGGGCGTGGTTCCCCGACCTGAGATTGACCCGAGACTTCGACTCCAACCAGAGAACGGAACACCAATGGCAGACAGTTTGAGCGGCGCGACAGGGTCTTTGGCGGACCCGGCCCCGTCCCGGTCGATGCCGATCGTCCGCGTCGCGGTGCTCGCCGCGGGCGAGGCGGGCGGTCGAGTCACCGACATGGCGTTGCCGACCGAGCTTCCGCTGCGCGAGATCCTGCCCGCGGTGCGGCGGATGGCGATGCCCGCCGACGAGGAGTACGGCGATGCGACCCCGGTGGTGCTGTCGTTGGCGCCGGTCGGCGGTGCGCCCTTCAGCCTCGACGCCACGCTGGACACCGTCGGTGTCGTTGACGGTGATCTTTTGGCGCTGCAACCGCTTCCGGCCGGTCCGGCGGCACCGCGGATCGTCGAGGACATCGGCGACGCGGCCGTCATCTTCTCGGCTGCCCGCGAGAAGCCCTGGGGTGCAGCACATATCGCGCGTGGTGCGGCCGCGGCGGTGATCACGCTCATCGTGATCGCCACTGCGTTTGCCGCGGTGCACAGCGAAATCGTCGGCGGCTTCGCCGGTCTCGCCGTGGCCAGCGGTGCGGCGGCGCTCACGGTGCTGGCGGCCCTGCTGACGTGGGGCCGTTCCCCCCGGCTCGGCACGGCGCTGGCCGTGACGGCGCTCGCGCCCATCGCAGTTTCCCTCGCGCTCGGAGTGCCCGGCGAGTTCGGGCCGTCACATGTGCTGCTCGCCGCCGCGGGCGTGACCGCCTGGTCGATCGTCAGCATCGTTGTCGCCCAACGGGCCATCGCGGTGTTCACGGCCGCTACCGTCGTCGGTGCCGGTGCCCTGATCACGGCGGGGGCCGCGACGATCTGGCATCTGAACCATCTCGTCGTCGGGTCCGTGCTGGTGGTGCTCGCGTTGGTGGTCACGGTCCAGGCGGCCCAACTCTCGGCATTGTGGGCGCGGCTGCCGATGCCGGTCATTCCGGCTCCCGGCGACCCGACCCCCGCGCCGCACCCGATGAAGGTGCTCGCCGATCTGCCGCGCCGTGTTCGGATCAGCGATTCGCACCAGACCGGCTTCATCGCCGGAGGAGTGCTGCTCTCCACCGCAGGAGCGTTGACACTGGCTGCGCCCCAAGGCGTGTCGCCGTGGGCGTGGTACGTCGTGGCTGCAGTGGCGCTCGGATCGGTGCTGCGGGCACGCGTGTGGGATTCCGCTCCGTGCAAGGCGTGGTTGCTGAGCCAGCCGTTCCTGCTGGCGATCTCGTTCATGGTCGTGTTCAGCGTCGACGACCGCATCAGCGCCGCATGGTGGGCGCTGGTGGCGCTCATCGGCTTGACGGTGGTGTGGGTGATCGTCGCGGCATTCCCGCGCGTCGCCTCCCCGGACACCTACTCGCTTCCCATGCGTCGCCTGGTCGGGTTCCTGGCCTCCGGCATCGACGCGTCGCTGATCCCCGTGCTGGCCTATCTCGTCGGGCTGTTCGCGTGGGTGCTCAACCGATGAGGCATCGGTGATGCGCGACCGGCTGCGCACTGTACTGGCCGCCACGGTGTCGGTGGCCGTCGTGGGTGTGAGTTCCCCGGTCGCACAGGCGATGACGCCACCTCAGGTGGATCCGGCGGTGCGGCCCCCGTCGGGTGCCGCCGGGCCCGTCCAGCCGCAGTCGCAACGTGGACCGTGTGTCAGTGCGGGTGTGTTGCCCGGTAGCGATCCCGGTTTGCCCAGCCCCAATCGACAACTGCTCAACCTCGAGGGTGCGTGGGAGTACAGCCGCGGGGACGGACAGCTCGTGGCGGTCATCGACACCGGCGTCACACCCGGGCCTCGGCTGCCGAACGTGGATCCCGGCGGAGATTTCGTCGAGTCGGCCGATGGACTGAGCGATTGCGACGGCCACGGGACGCTGGTGGCCGGGCTGATCGCGGGCCAGCCGGGGGCCGACGGGTTCTCCGGTGTGGCGCCCGGCGCGCGCGTGCTGGCTATCCGGTCGACGTCGTCGCGGTTCTCCCCGCGCGAGACCGGCGGGGATCCGGCGACGGCACGCGTCGCGCTCGACGTAGCCACCCTGGCCCGTGCGGTTGTCCGCGCGGCGGACCTGGGCGCGCGGGTCATCAACATCTCCGCCGTCACTTGTCTGCCCGCCACGGAGAATCTCGACCAGAACGAACTCGGCGCGGCCTTGCGGTACGCCGCCGTGGACAAGGACGCGGTGATCGTCGCGGCCGCCGGCAACAACAAGATGGGGTTGAACCCGGGGTCGGCATGTCCGTCCAATCCGTTGTCGGATCCCAGCCGCCCGGAGGACCCTCGCAACTGGGCCGGAGTGACGTCGGTGTCGATACCGTCGTCCTGGCAGCCCTACGTGCTTTCGGTGGGTTCGATCGACACTGCCGGGCGGCCATCGGATTTCACGATGGCGGGCCCGTGGGTGGGAATCGGCGCACCCGGGCAGGACATCGTCTCGGTGGGCAACGGTGACGGTGGCGGCCTGGCCAACGCGCTGCCCGACGAGAGGGGCCGGCTGTATCCACTCAACGGCTCGAGCTTCGCGGCCGCCTACGTGTCCGGCGTTGCGGCGTTGGTGCGGAGCCGGTTTCCCGAGCTGACCGCCGAACAGGTCCGGGATCGGCTCACGGCCGGAGCGCAGGGGGCGGCGAGAGCGCCGTCGAATCTGACCGGCGCCGGACTCGTCGACCCCGTCGCCGCCCTGACATGGGACGTGACGGCGGCCGTCGCCGCTAACGGAGAGCCCGAACCCCAGCCCGTTGCCGCACCGCCGCAACCGGCCACCCCTGATGAGACCCCGAAGGTGGTCGCGTTCGTGGGAACCGGTGTGCTGGCGCTGATCGCAGCCGTCACCGCCGCGGTCGCGGTCCACCGGCGAAGGAACCTAGACAACCAAGCGGAGGCATCGTGACCGTTCGAATTGCGCTGGCGTCGGTGGCCGTGGTCCTGGCGGCCATGGCGTACCCGTGGGAGACAACCACGGATTGGTGGATCTTCGGCATCGCAGTCGCCGTGGTCGTCGTCGTGTTCGCATGGTGGCGGGGCCAGTTCGTGACGAACATGTTCGGCCGGCGGTTGGCGGTGTTTCGACGCAACCACTCCACGCCGAAGCCGCAGAGTGCGAAGCAGGCCACCGTGGTGTTGCGGGTCGAGGACCCGTCGGGACTCGGTGTGCCGTTGGCCCTGGTGGCGAGCTACGTCGAGCGGTTCGGCGTCCGCAGCGAGAAGGTTCGCGTGACGAACCGCGATGTGGATGGTAGTCGTACCACGTGGATAAGCCTGACCCTGGATGCCGAGGCGAATCTGGTTGCTCTGCAGGCGCGTTCACCGGAGCTGCCCCTGCGCGAGACTGCCGAAATCGCCGGTCGTCGGCTCGCCGATCACCTGCGGGAGGCGGGGCTCGATGCGGTGCCCGTCGACGACTCGGACGCGCCGTTGATCGGAAAGGGCCGCGAGAAGTGGCGCGGTGTCCACGACGAAGACGGATTCGTGTCGGCATACGGGATTCCGGTCGACGAGCGGCTGGGTGAGCTTCTCGACGAGGTGCGGTCCCAGTCGTCGGAGACGTGGACCGCCGTCGAGTTCAGCGGTTCGGCGGCGCACCCGACTGTCGCGGCGGTGTGCGCGTTCCGGACACCCGAGCCGGTACGCGGGGCCCCGGTGTCGGGACTGGCACCGCATCGCGGGGTTCAGCGGCCATTACTGACGGCGTTGGATCCCAAAGCCGTTGGCAGATTCGATCTTCCGGCTAAGCCGGTTACCGTCGATCAGTTGTCTCGGATCGACTGGCCGGCGGGAAATCAGGCCGAGCTCAGTCGAACATGAAATCCTTCATGAAGCGGGTCATCCTGCGCAGGTAGTCAGGCTGGCTGACATGCAGGATGTGGTTGCCCGGGAACCAGTGGAACGCGCAGCGGTCCCAATGTTCCCACAGCATCTCAGCCTGCTCCGGCGGCGCCAACCGGTCGCCGAGACCTGTGATGATCAAACGGCGGTCCTTGGGGACCAGCGGGGCGTAGTTCAGCGGTGAGGAGAACAGGGTGGCGCCCCCGGTGAGTTCCGCGTCGGTTCCCGTCAGCAGGTTTCGCAGCCCGACCACTTTGTTGGCGGGGAACCATTCGTCCACCGTCTGATCGGGTGCGACGACAGGGACATTGGGGATCACGGCCTGGATCCGGTCGTCGACGGCTGCGATCAGCGCTGACGTGTACCCGCCGAGCGACATACCGGTCAACGCGATCCGATCGACACCGGTGAACTCCAGATAGTCGATGACCGAGCGGAAGTCGTGCACCGCCTGGGCCATCGCCTCGGCGAAGCCCGAGAAGCCGTTGGCGAAGAACCCGTAGCCGCTGAAAGGGGAGCCCTTTTCCGCCCGGGGACCGTGAAAGGGCATGGTGTACAGCAGGACGTCGTAACCCGACCGAAAGAACCACGGCAGGGAGAAGAACAGGCCGTTGAACAGATACGGCGAACCCATGAACCCGTGGATCAGGCACAGGGTCGGGTGTGGCCCGTCGTCGTGGCGCCAGTGCTGGGCGTGGACGACGTTGTTGCGTTCGAATCCGCTGCACTGCGCGCGCAAGGCCGGGTTGATCGCTTCGAAACTGCTCTCGAAGCGAATGTTCTGAACCTGACCCTTCGCGATCCACTCGGCCAGCGGGTTGGCTGCCCGCGATGCGACCCGGGGCGGTGAAGTGGGGGCCGGGAACGACTGCGCGGGATCCTTCGCCGAGGCCAATTCGGCATAGAACTGCAGCTGTTCGCGTTCCGCGCGCGACTGCGAGCGGCGTAGGCCGCCGGCCAGGCTCGGCAACATCGTCGTCGCGAGCAGTGATGCGATCGCGGTGCGCAAGGCGAGATCCGCCACGGCCGACGAGTCGACGATGAAGCGCTGGCGCAGCGTCAGGTCGGCACGCCGCGGCAGACCTGCGCTGGCATCTGCGCCGGGGACGTCCGGAACGGGTATCGGCGGATCAACCGGGTTCGCCTCCGTTTGGCTCACTTCCGCATGGTATCCCGATCGGGCGATGTCAAACTGTCGACATGTGGAACCCCGACACATATCTGACGTTCGCCGACGAGCGTGGGCGCCCCTACTTCGATCTGTTGTCGAGGGTCGGTGCCGATGCCCCGCGGCGGGTTGCGGATCTGGGTTGTGGGCCGGGCAATCTGACGACCTCATTGGCCCAGCGTTGGCCGCAGGCTCGCATAGAGGCGTTGGACAGCTCGCCGGAAATGGTGCGGGCCGCGCGCGACAGGGGAATCGACGCGAACGTCGGTGACATCGGCGACTGGGTGCCGAAACCCGATACCGACGTGGTGATCAGCAACGCCACCCTGCACTGGGTGTCCGACCATCCACGCTTACTCGTCAGGTGGGCCGCACAGTTGCCGGCGCGGTCGTGGATCGCAATGCAGGTACCGGGTAACTTCGATGCTCCCTCGCACCGCACGGTAGGTGAGCTCGTCCAGCGGGACCGTTGGGCAGAACGATTGCAAGACTTCCCATTTCGTGGCTCACCGGTGAAGGATCCGGTCGAATACGCAGATCTGCTCGCCGATGCCGGTTGCAGGGTCGACGCGTGGGAGACCACCTACGTGCACGTGTTGACCGGTGAGGACCCGGTGCTGGACTGGATCGCGGGAACCGCGCTACGCCCGGTGCGCACTAGGCTCACCGACACCGAGTGGAACGAGTTTCGCAACGAATTGACCCCGCTGCTGAACGCGGCGTATCCGAAGCGGAAGGACGGCAGGACGTTCTTCCCGTTCCGGCGCATTTTCGTGGTGGCTCAGGTGAACTGAGCGTCCCGTTTGGCCTTGAGCAGATCGATCACCTGCTTGGCCAGATCCTCGACATTCGCTTCGGTGGTGTCAAGGACCAGATCGGGATTCTCGGGTGGTTCGTACGGTGCGTCGATGCCCGTCAGGCCCTTCAGCTCACCCGCGCGGGCCCGGGCGTACAGGCCCTTGGGATCGCGGCGTTCGCACTCGCCGACCGGGGTGGCCACGTGCACCTCGATGAAGGGCAGTTTGGCGGCATCGTTGAGGGCGCGGGCGGTGTCGCGATCCGACTTCAGCGGCGACACCAACGACGCCAGCGCCACCACACCGGCGTCGGCGAACAGTCTCGTGAGATGGCCGACCCGGCGGATGTTCTCGGCGCGGTCGCCGGCCGAGAACCCGAGGTCGTCGGAGAGCCCGTGCCGGATGTTGTCACCGTCGAGAAGGTAGGCCACATCGCCGGATTCGACGAGCGCGCGTTCGACGGCGACCGCGATCGTCGACTTGCCCGAGGCGGGAAGGCCGGTGAACCAGATCGTCGCCCCGCGTTGACCGGTCGACGACCACCGGTAGTCCCGGTCGAGGGAGGAGGGGTGCCACCGGATGTCGTTACGTGTCTGCTCGCCCGGCTTGACCTCGCGCGGTTCGATGATCGTGCCCGCGCCGACGGTGTCGTTGGTGGCCTCGTCGATGAGGATGAACGCGCCGCTGTCCTTGTTGTCGGCGTAGGGGTCGGCGATCACGACCGAGCTCGTGCGAAGCGTGACGTCACCGACGTCGTTGAGCACCAGCTCGACAGGGTTGTCCAGGTCATCGAGCGTCTCTGGATCCAGGCGGCTGTGCAGCGACTGAACGGTTGCGCGGACCGTCTTCGTACCTTGTTTGAGTGCCAGCCGGTCACCCGCCCGCAACGGAGCTTCCCGGAACCAGCACACTGTCGCGTCGAGCTCGCGGGCAAGGACGGGCAGGACGGCGTCGTCGGATCCGCTGACGAGGACGTCTCCGCGACCGACATCGATGTCGTCGGCCAGCTCCACCGAAACAGACAGCGGCGCAACAGCAACGGTGCGCTCGTCATCGAGAGTGTCGACGAGTGTCACGGTGGATCGGGTACCGCCAGGCAGGATGACGACCGGGTCCCCCGCCTGGAGCGTTCCACCGGAGAGCCTTCCGGCGTAGCGGCGACGTTGGTCGGCAGTGGGGCGGGACACCCACTGCACGGGAAGGCGCAACTTGCTCGATTGCGCCTGCGGTGCGCTCAGTTCGATGCTCTCGAGGTATTCAAGCAGCGTCGGCCCGTCGTACCACGGTGTGTTGCGGGATCGGTGGACCACGTTGTCGCCGTGCTTGGCGGCGATCGGAACCACCGTGATGTCGATGTTGCCGAGGCGTGCGCAGAGCTGTTGAAGCTGCGTATGCACCTCGGCGAACCGCAGTTGGTCGAACTCGACGAGGTCGATCTTGTTGACCGTCGCGACGAAGTGCTTGATTCCCAACAACTTCGCGATGCGCGCGTGCCGGTTGGTTTGACGCAGCACGCCTGCGCGGGCGTCGACGAGCAGGACGGCGACGTGGGCGTTCGAGGCACCCGTGAACATATTGCGGGTATAGCGCTCATGACCCGGGGTGTCGGCAAGGATGTAACTTCGGGTTTGCGTCGAGAAGAACCGGTAGGCCACGTCGATCGTGATGCCCTGTTCGCGTTCGGCGCGCAAACCGTCGGACAGGGCCGCCAGGTCGGCAATGCCCTCCTCGTCGGTGACGGCGTCGAGGTGGTCGGTCGGCAGGCTGTCGGTGTCGTGCAACAGGCGACCGATCAGCGTGCTCTTACCGTCGTCGACAGATCCGGCGGTGGTGATGCGGAGGAGTTGGCGGGTCATCAGAAATACCCTTCGCGCTTGCGGTCTTCCATGGCGGCGGCCGAGGTGCGGTCGTCGGCGCGCGTCTCGCCGCGCTCCGACACCGTGGCAGCTGAGATCTCGGCGATGACGCCCTCGATGTCGACGGCTCGGGAGCGCACCGCACCCGTGATGGTCAGGTCGCCCACGGTCCGGTAGCGGACCTCTTCGACGGACGCTGTCTCGCCGCCGACGGGTTTGGAGTACTCCGACACCGCGAGAAGGATGCCGTCGCGTTCGAAAACCTCACGTTCGTGCGCGAAGTAGATCGAGGGCAGTTCGAGGTTCTCCAGCTCGATATAGCGCCACACGTCGAGTTCGGTCCAGTTGCTCAGGGGGAAGACCCGGACCTGTTCGCCCTTCCTGATACGGCCGTTGTACAGCGACCACGGCTCCGGCCGCTGGGCCCGCGGATCCCACTGGCCGAACTCGTCTCGGAAGGACAGGATCCGCTCCTTCGCGCGGGCGCGCTCTTCGTCGCGGCGGGCTCCGCCGAACGCCGCGTCAAAACGCCCTTCTTCGAGCGCGTCGAGCAGGGTCCGGGTCTGCTGACGGTTGCGCGACGCCCCGGGCCCGGGATCGGGGACGCGGCCCTTGTCGATCGACTCCTGCACCGACGCCACCATCAACTTGTGCCCCTCGCCCGTGACTCGGCGGTCACGGAACTCGATGACCTCGTCGAAATTGTGGCCGGTGTCGACGTGCATGACCGGGAAAGGCAGCGGTGACGGGCGAAAAGCCTTCTCCGCGAGGCGAAGAAGTACGATCGAGTCCTTGCCCGCCGAGAACAGCAGCACCGGCCGTTCCAGTTCGGCGACGACCTCGCGGATGATGTGCACCGCCTCGGCCTCCAACAGTCGAAGCTCGTCGACGTGCAGGGTATCCACTGTCATGTAGGAAGCCCTTCTCTTTCGGCGTCCGCCCGGTACCGGTCGACCCACGCATCTGAGCGTTGGTCGGCCTGCCGCTCGAGAACCGGTTCCGGCGCGAGCCGCCGGTCCTGTCCGAGCGCTTCGAGCACATCGCCCACGATCTGGGAGAGATTGCGCCACAACACCGGGTACGGCACTTCCATCGGCGCGACTCCCTCCTCGGCGAACCAGTTGCGCCAGCCCTCTTCCTGGGCCCGCAGCATCGTCACGACGTGGGCGATGGCGCCGGCGTGGTATTGGGCCCGGGCATCGCGTGCCGGATCAGGCCGGCCCCGCCATACCCGGGTCTGCACCGCCCGCCAGAACGAAACCGCCTGTGAGACCACGTCAGGACGGAAGACATGGATGAGGAACGGGTCGCTACCGATGACGTCCCGGATGGCCGACAACAGGCCGGTACCGGAGCGGTCGGGCAGCCCGCCGGCCCGATCGAGCAGCAGCGGAGTCTGGTTCCACATCAGCTTGCCGCCCCAGATGCCGTTGGGGGTGCGGCCGACCGTGCGGATGTAATCACGCCAGATCTCCGGGGGAGCGAGGTCGGGTTTGCCCTCGTCAAGCGGGTCGAGGAGGCGCAAGATCGACTCGTCGGTCACACCCTCGAACCACTGCCTGGGCTGTGGTGACTGGCTGGTGCTCGGCAGGTACTGAAAGAACTCCCCGGGTTCTCCGGCGACACCCGTCGCGCGCAAGGACTCCACCAGCAGCGTGCTGCCGCTGCGCTGGGAGGCCAGGACGAGATAGGCCCTCGAGGCTGACATGCGCGCAGCTTACCCACGGGGCAAACATCCGACACCCCAGGAGTTTTCGTTCATGTTGAGCGAAACTATTGGTCGCTGTGGTCGTCCGTGACGCCGCGTTCGGCCGCGAGTGCGGAGCGGCTCGGCAGCTGACCTTGAATACGCAGATATGTTTCGGTGTAGCGCTCCGATATCCGGGTGCCTGCGAACTCCGACGGGATCACATCGTTGGTCTTGACGCGCCAGTCGTTGAGCAGCAGGGCCAGATCGTCGGCGATGGATTCCGCCACGTCCGAGCCGCGTTGGGCCAGAAGGTTGTTCGACTCGTTGGGGTCCGCGCGCAGGTCGTAGAGCTCTCGTTGCGGCCGCTGCGTACGGGTGAGGGGGGCGACGATTCGCCCGGGCGCACTGTCGGCGATATCCAACGGTAGATCGAGAAGCGGGCGCGACGCGTAGTTCTCGATGTAGCTGTATTCCTTGGTTCGGATCGCGCGGATGGGGTCGAAGGAGTCGTGGTAGGTCTTCGTGGTGTACACCTCGGTGCGCACGGGCGGCTCGGGGGAGGCCAGCAAAGCGGCCTTGTGCGAGAGGCCTTCGACGCCGGCTGGTATCTCGACACCGAGGACTTCGAGCAGTGTGGGAAGCAGGTCCACGCCGCTGAACAACCCGTCGTAGACCTTTGGCTGGATGGTCGCGTCGCGCGGTGGGCGCACGATCATCGCGATGCCCGTACCCGCGTCGTACAGCGTCGATTTGGCGCGGGGAAGTGCTGGGCCGTGGTCGGTCATGAACACCACCCAGGTGGTGCGGTCGAGGCCGGTCGCCGAGAGGGTGTCGAGCAGACGGCCGACCGCGGCGTCGGCCACCGATATCGATCCGTAGAACTCGGCGAGGTCCTGCCTGACCTCCGCTGTGTCGGGCAGATATCCGGGGACGTCGACGCCGGTGGCATCGGCGGGTTCATACCTGTCGCGCGGGTACGGTCGATGTGTCTCGAAGAAGCCCGCCGTCAACAGGAACGGCTTCTCGGGCGGCTCGGTCAGCCACCGCCTCGCGTGTTCGACGACGTATTCACAGTAGGAATTCGAGACGTCGTACTCATCGAAGCCGAGCCTGGCAGGATATGAGGTTTCGTGCTGCATACCGAACAATGCAGTGTGCCAACCTGATTCGGACAGAATCTGGGGCAGCGTACGGACGCCCGCACGATATTCCCATCCGTGGTGGGCCAGGCCGACGAGTCCGTTGCTCTGGGGGTAGCGGCCCGTGAACAACGATCCCCGCGATGGCGAGCAGAGCGGCGCAGTCGCGTGCGCGCGGGTGAACAGAATGCCTTCGGCGGCGAGTTCGTCGAGACGCGGACTCGACACGTCGTGGTGGCCGTAGGCGCCCAGGTAGCGGCCGAGGTCGTGCCAGTGAATGATCAGCACGTTGTCTCGGCGTCGGTCTGTCACGTCACATCCTTTCGTCGTCGACGTCCCACTTCAGCGTGCTCGGCCCGATGGGGCAAGCCTTCGGCTCGGTCGGCGGGTTATCCCCAAGTTGGGATTCATCCACAGATGGGTGTTGACCGCTGGTCACACCACCAGCGGGTCGATAGGTTCGATCACATGTTCGATGAACTGGTGGCCGCGGCCGGCAGTGCCCGGGGTGCGGGTGCGGTCGGGGCGTGGGCGCGGGTGGAAAACGCCGCCAGCGCGTACCGGCTGGCGGCCGCCGCTGACGTGCTCGATCGCCTGATCAGTGAAGCGGGGTCCGTCGACCGTGAGCAGTGGTGCATCGACAACTGGGCGATCGCGGCCGCCGAGGTCGCCGCCGCCCAAGGCGTCTCGCTGGGGGTGGCCTCCCACCAGTTGCTGCTCGCCGATGACCTGCGCCGGCGCCTGCCGGCGGTGAGCGCGGTGTTCGCCACCGGGGCGATCTCGTACCGCACCGTGGCCGCAGTGGCACACCGCAGCCGCCTGGTGCGCGATGCGGGCGCCCTGGCCAAACTCGACGCCGAGCTGGCCGCCCAGCTGACCCAGTGGGGCACCCTGTCCACCGAGCGGTTGCACACCGCCATCGACACCTGCGTGGACCGCTATGACCCCGCCGCGGTGCGGCGCACCGAATACGCCGCACGCGGGCGCCATGTCGATATCCACGACCCCCGCGACGGGTCGGGCACCGTCGCGCTGGAAGCCACATTGTTGGCCACCGACGGCCAAGCCCTCGACACCCGCCTGGATGCGATGGCCGCCGCGGTATGTGCCCACGACCCACGTACCGTTGACCAACGCCGCTCTGATGCGTTGGGCGCCCTCGGCCAGGGCGCCGACCGCCTGGCCTGTGGCTGTGGGCGCCCCGACTGCGGCGCCGCGGCGGCGACACCGAGTGCGGTGGTCATGCACATGATCGCGCGCGAAGAGTCACTGACCGATGACACCCCGGCCACGTTGGACGGGCGCGTGCCCTCCAGCGAGGAGGAGCCACCGTCCGCTCCGGCGGGCACCGACCCGGGCTATTTGATGGGCAAGGGCCTGCTACCGCCCCGCTGCTGGCAGCCAAGCTGGCTGGCACCGCCACGATCCAACCCGTCATTCATCCCGGGGACGCCGGGCCTGAACCGCGCTACCGCCCCTCAGAGGCGCTGGCGTGGTTTGTGCGCTGCCGCGACATGACGTGCCGGTTCCCCGGCTGTGATGTCCCGGCCACCGACTGCGACATCGACCACAGCGTGGCCTATCCGGTCGGGCCCACCCAAGCCTCCAACCTCAAATGCCTGTGCCGACACCACCACCTGCTCAAAACCTTCGCCGGCTGGCGCGAAGTACAGCACCGCGACGGCATGATCGAATGGACCTCGCGACACGGCCAGACCTACATCACCCACCCTGGCAGCCGGCTGCTGTTTCCCGAACTGTGCCGCCCTACCGCCCCAGCGTTGATCGACTCCAACATCGACACCGCATCCGACGACGCGCGCACCCTGAAAATGCCGCGCCGCAAACAAACCCGAGCCCAAGCCCGAACCCAAGCCATCAACGACGAACGCCGCCACAACCAACCGATCGTCGACGCACAACTCGCCGAACGCAACAAACCCCCACCCTTCTGAAAGCGACGGGGCGAGCGCGCGGTATAGCAGCTCCTATGGGTCGTAGGGCACTCCCACGGCCCGGAACACGTATTCGGGCGGGACATCGAAGGACACCGATCGTCGGGGGAGGCGCGAGAGGACGTCCTCGGGGATGGAGACCTTGTAATGCATCGAAAGTTCGCCGGTGAAGCGGGAATCGACACCGGCGATGTCGACATCGAGCTGCACACCGGTCTCCGAGAGCTGGGCGGTGACGGTCCCGGACTGCCTAGCGTCCCAGCGTTGATCGATGGTGCGGCCGGCCAGTTTCGGCACGGTCGACAGCGTGGCGAGTATGCGTTGGTTGGTCAGCGCCAGCGAGCCCACGTAACTCGTGACGTTCGCGTTCGCACGTCGTCCCGGGATCTTGCCGCTGAACCGTCGGGTCACCGCGATGTACTCGGCGAGGAAGAGCACACCCTCGGCTTCCACCTCGGCCCGCAAATCGTCTGGCATACCGCCGATACGGAGCAGCTTGCGCAGGAACACGGCCATGAGCAGTCACCCTAACGGCCTCAGCACCCACGTGGTAGAGGTGGACGATGGCATCACACACGCCTCGGCTGGTGGTATCGGCACTGGCCGCGGTCGCGGTGTATGCCCTGCTGTGGATCGGTTCCGCGCAGCAGTGGGCATGGCTGGTCGACATCGATTCGGCGGCGCTCGACGCCTTCTACCCGCTGGGAGTCGACCATCCGGGGTGGGTGCTCGGATGGGATGTCTTCTGCACCGCTCTCGGGCCCGGCATGTTCCGCGTGGTGACCGTTGTCCTCATCATTGTCGCGTTCGTGCGCCGCCGGATCCGCATCGCGATATTCCTGATCGTGACGGTGGAACTGGCCGGACTCGTCACCGAGATCGCGAAGGGGGCCGCCGACCGTCCGCGCCCGGATACCGCGTTCGTCGACGCGCTGGGAACAGCGTTTCCCTCCGGCCATGCCCTCGGGGTGCTCGTCGCGGTTCTCGCTCTGCTGACAGTCGCTCTACCTGCCGTGCGTCCATCCGCCCGCGCGTGGCTCATCGTCGCGGGCATCGGCGTCGTCGTCCTCATCGGCGTCGGGCGTGTAGTGCTCAACGTCCACCATCCGACCGACGTCGTGGCCGGGTGGGCTTTGGGCTACGCCTATTTCGTGCTCTGCCTGCTGACCGTGCGGCCGTCGTCTTGGGTCACGGAAGCGGACGAAACACCGGAAGCGCCCGGTATCGCACGCTGAAGCTGGCCCTTTCGCACTCGGTTCCGATCTCACCGTCGTGCGCCAACAGCGTCGGACCGTCGACTGCGGTGAACTCGAACTCGGGTACCCGCATCTCGTGGTAGAACGGGCTGCGCTCGAGCCTGCCGAGTGCGACGTCGACCAGGATGCGCAGCTTGCTGAACCGGTGACCGGTCTCGAGGATCCGGACATCCATCAGGCCGTCGTCCATCCGGTCCCGCCGCGACGGCGCGAATCCCGAAGGCAGATAAGCCGAATTGCCGAGGAAGAACAGAAACGTCTGCAACGTCTTGTTGTCATAGCGGATGCGGACCGGATCCTCGTGCCGCAACGTGTGATACATCGCGTAGAGCCCGGCCAGCGGCTTGCCGATCTTGCGTTCGTACTTCTCTCGTGTGCGGACGAACGCCGGGTACGCCCCGATACTCGCGGTGTTGACCACCATCTGCTTCTCGTTCAGACACACCATGTCGACGCAGGCGACACTGCCCCGCCGAATCGCGTCGACGGTCTTTTCCACCGTGTCACAACCGATGTCCTTCGCGAAGTGGTTGAAGGTACCCCCCGGGAACACCGCCAGCGGCACACCCGCCTCGATGGCCGCGGCCGCCGCGCACGACACCGTTCCATCTCCGCCGCCGATCGCCAGAACCTCAGCGCGCTGAGCCGCCGCGCGTAACGCCGCGTCGAAGTCATCGTCATCGGAGAGCTCGACAATCTCAGCGCGCGGCAACGCATCTCGGACCTCTTCGAGAATGTCTGCCCCGGTCCCGCTGCCGGACGCCGGATTGACGACGAGCACCACACCGGCCCCCTCCGGCCGCGGCGGGGTTTCCACCCGCAGCGGGTCGGCGGTCGGGAGCCTCGTCGGCACCACTGGCGGCACCACCCGCCCGCCCAGCACCGCGACCGCGGCACCCAGGCCGAATCCGGCGATCACATCCCCGGGGTAATGGGCGCCGACGGCGACCCGGGACAACCCGACGAGACCAGCCAGAAGCGCCAAGGGGAGTCCGAGCGAAGCGCTCTCCAGTCCGACAGCCACCGCGAAGGCTGCGGCGCTCGCGGAGTGCCCGGACGGCAGCGAGTTGGACGTGGGTCGACGGCGCGTACGGCGCACCAGTGGTACGGCGTCGAACAGCGGACGGGGCCGTCGCCGGATGCGCTTGGCGCCCTGGTTGGTGATCAGGCTCGTCGCCGCCAGCGTGAGCACCCCGCGCACCGCGCCGCGCCGCGCACGAGGGTTACCGGTGGCGGCCAGGGCCGCGGCGATCGCGAACCACAGTTTGGAATGGTCGGCCGCGCGGGTCAGCGGCGGCATCACCGTGTCGAGCAGCGGGGTCGGCGACTCGGCGATCGCATCGAAGATCTCCCGGTCGAGCGCGCCGAGACCGTGCGTGATTCGCCGTAGACCTGCGGGCCGGCCGACCACCTGCGCAACATCCATCTCCCCAACGTATCCACCGACGTCGGAAACTAATCGTGTCATCGCAGATCAGTCACAGGGCCGCGTGGCATACGGGGATCACAGCGCGGCGCGACCTAGCATGTGTCGGTGCGCCGACTGCTGACCCTGCTGTGTGTGGGCTTGATGGTCCTTGCGGTCGCCCCCGTCGGCCAGGCGCAGACCCTTCCGTGGTTCGCAGGGTCGGTGGGTTCGGCCACTCAGGTGATTTCCGTTGTCGGCGTGGGTGGTTCGAAGGCCAAGATGGATGTCTACCAGCGGACCGCGGCAGGCTGGCAACCGGTCGCGGCGGGTATACCGGCCTGGATCGGCGCCAACGGTATGACTCCGCAGAGCCATGACGGCGAAATGAAAACCCCGATGGGTGTTTTCACGCTCGACTTCGCCTTCGGCACGGCGCCCAACCCTGGCGGAGGCCTGCCCTACGTGCAGGTCGGGCCGGATCACTGGTGGGACGGCGACATGAAGAGCCCGACCTACAACACCATGCAGGTCTGCAAGAAAGCGCAGTGCCCGTTCGACACCGACCCGGCCAGCGGCACCGAGAATCTCCAGATCCCGCAGTATGTGCACGCGGTCGTGATGGGGGTCAACAAGGCGCGGGTGCCCGGCAACGGCGGCGCATTCTTCCTGCACGCCACCGACGGCGGGCCGACGGCCGGATGTGTGGCGATCGACGACGGCAAGCTGGTCGAGATCATGCGTTGGCTTCGGCCGGGGGCGCTGATCGCGATCGCTCAGTGATTCAAATGTTCAGCGCCCGACCGGGCTTCACCTTGAAGTTCAACGCCTCGAGTGACATCGACGCGTCATAGGTGCGGTCGTAACCGGTTTCGCTGATCCGCCATCCCTCGCTGGTCCGCCGGTACCTGTCGTGATAGAAGCCCGCGCCGATCAGCATGAAGTTGAAGTCCGGTGCGATCACCCGGTCCTGCAGATACCACGTGCCGGTCGCCTCGTCACCGTCGACGGTGATCTCGGGATGGGTGACGCGGTGTTCGGTGATGATCTCGGGGCCCAGCGAGTTGCGCATGAACTTGACCAACTCGTCGCGGTTGGTGAAGTGGTGCTCCTCGCCGATCGATTCGCCGTACTTGCCCACCACGTCCTCGGTGAGGGTGTCGGCGAACTCATCCCAGTGTTTGGTGTCGAGCGCGCGCAGGTAGCGGAACTTCACTTGCTGGATCTCGTCGATGTCACCCATGCCGACATTGCAACACAACATCTCCGCAGCGCGTACAGTCCGCTCATGAAATTTCTCGACGCCTATGTCAAATCTCCGTTTGCGGGGCTGGCGCCATGGATCCTCATGGCGGTCGTCGCAGGTCCGGGCCGGTTCGAGGAAGCCGCGTCCGCGGCGCTGGGACTCGCCCTACTGACACTCTGGGTCGGCACCCGCCGCGGCGTTCCCGTCCACGCCCTTGAAGCACTGACCATCGCCTACTTCGGTGCCCTCGCCGTAATCGGCCTCCTCGCGCCGGATCGTGTGATCGATTGGCTGCAGCTGTGGTCCGGCGAGCTCAGCAACATCGTGCTGGCCGTGTTCGCGGTCGGCACGCTGATCGTGCGGCGTCCGTTCACGATGGCGTACGCGAAGGACACGACGCCTCGTGAGTTCTGGGACACCGCACCGTTTCGACGCATCAACTTCGCGATCACCGGCGCATGGGCCGCCGCGTTCGTGGTGTCGGCCATCTCGGGGGGCATCGGTGACGCCGTCCTGCGCGACAACGACAACTTCTGGACCGCGTGGATCATCCCCATCGGCGCCCTCGTCTTCGCCGCATCGTTCACCGAGTTCTATCCCGATTACGCGACGGGCGAGTCGGACTCGTGGTCGGGTGCCATCGACTGGCTTCCACCCTTCCTCACGGTCACCGGAATCGTCGGCTGGGTGTCGGATTCCACGTCCGACACGGTCGCGATCACGCTGATCGTGGTCGGCATCGTCGGATCGATCGCCGTCCGGCGCTTTCTGCCCGAGAAGCCGATAACTACTGCGCCGCAGTGAGATTGCGGGTAGCGGGACCCTCGAGCAAGGTACCGTCGGGTGCGAAGCGTGAGCCGTGCAGTGGGCACTCCCACGATTCATCGGCGTCGTTCCAATTGACGATGCCGCCGAGGTGCGGGCACACCGGTGAAACGCGATATTCGCGGCCGTCGACCACGCTTCGCGCCTCCAGATCCCATGGCGGGCCACTGACCACACCGCCCTCCTCGGGGGTGCGATTGAGGATACGGGTGACCGGCGTGATCCACCCGCGCGTCAGATAGAGCGCCACCTGTGCGTTGGTCTGCATAGCCTTCGGGATTCCCGACAGCTCGTGCGGGCTCCAGCTGTCGAAGGCCTTGGCCCAGTCCATCCGCCCCCCGAGGATGCGGCTCGAGAGCGCCAGCGCGGCAGCCGTTCCGTTGGTCATGCCCCACTTGTCGAAACCCGTTGCCACAAAAATCTTGTCGTTGCCGGGCAGGATCGGCCCGACGTAGGGCAGTTCGTCGATGGGTGAGTAGTCCTGCGCGGACCAGTAATGCGTCTGCATCGCGCCGGGGAAGTGCAGCTTCGTCCACTGGTCGAGTTCCTGCACCGACGAGGCCGGGCTCTTCTCGTGGCCGACGGGATGTCCTGCGCCACCGGCGATCAGCCGATCGCCGTCCGGTGTCGGCGCATAACGCAGCGACCGGGTGGGCGAGTCGGCGGAGATGTACATGCCCCTGGTGATGTTGCCGGGCACCTTGTAGGCCATGCAGTAGGAGCGCTGCGGTTTGAGGCGGGCGAAGAAACCGCCGCGGTCCAGGATCGGGATGCCCGTCGCGAGAACACATTGCTTGGCATGCACGTCGAATTCGTCACCCGCGGTGGTTCGGACACCCAACGCCAGCTTGTCGCCGTCATTCGAAACCTTCTGCACCCGAACGCCTTGCGCAAGCCGTCCACCCCGTTCGTCGAGCTCCACGACCAGGCTGTCGAGCAACGGCATCGGGTCGAACTGCGCCTGGTCTGCCAGCCGGACCGCACCGTGGAACGGGAAGGGCACATCGGCGTCGTCGACCCAGTCGACGTCCAATCCCGCGGCCTCGCACGCCTGTAGCTCCTGGCGCACGGAGGGGACACCCTGCTCGGATTGTGCATAGGTGTAGGCGTCCTCGCGTTGCACCGACAGCCCGTGCGCCTCACAGTGCTGGACCAACCACTCCAGGCCCTCGCGATTGCCCTCGACGTACTGCCTGGCCGTCCCGGGTCCGTGTTTGGAGACGATCTTCGAGAGTTTGGTGCTCTGCAACAGGCTGATTTTGGCGGTGGTGTTGCCGGTGGCGCCCGCCCCGACGCGTTGGGCTTCGAGCGCCAACACGTCCTTGCCGGCCCGCGCCAGGAGCACCGCGGTGATGAGGCCGGTGATGCCGGCGCCGACCACGACGACGTCGGCCGACCGGTCCGATTCGACCAGCGGGTCGGGCGGTGTCGGCCGCTCGACGCGGTTTGCTAGCCACAGAGATGTCATGGCATTGCAGGTACCCGTTTGGTGCACCCCAAAACCGTGGCCCCCGAACGGGGTTCGCACGGAGTGTCTGACCGGTTCCCGGTGGTCGGAGGACTATCGTGTCCTCCGTTATGAGCGACCCAATGGGGTTGTCGATCGGGACGACGAACTTGGTCGCGGTACGCATCGACAATCGAGCCGATCAGCCCGTGCTCCGTCGTTCGGTGTTCACCGTGCCGGACGGCACCGTGATGTCCGGCTTCGTCGAGCGGGTGGGTGACGACGTACCCCTGGTCGCCGCCGACGGATCGTCGCACTCGGCCGACCGACTGTTGGTCGCCGCGCTCGCAGATCTCGTCGAAGACAGCGGCCCGGCGTCCTCCGACGTCTCGATCGCTGTGCCCGCGCACTGGGGGCCGGCCACCCTGCGGACGCTGCGCAGCGCACTGCGCGGGCATCCACTTTTCGGTGCCGACGCCACGATCACCCGACTCGTTTCGGATGCCAAGGCGTCGCTGACCGCACTGCAGAGCGATCTCGGCCTCCCGGCTCAGGGGGTGGTGGCGCTGGTCGATTTCGGCGGCGGCGCAACCAGCATCACGCTGGCGGATGCAGGTGACGCCTTCGAGCCCATCGACGAGACGACTCGTCACACGGAGTTCTCCGGTGACCTGGTGGACCAAGCCCTGCTGAGCCACATCCTTGCCGGGCTCGCGGGCTCGGGTGGCGACGACCCCCTGAGCACGGCCGCCGTGGGGTCACTGTCCCGCCTGCGAGACGAGTGCCGCAACGCCAAGGAACAGTTGTCGACGCACGAAGCCACCGACGTCGACGTGCAGTTGCCGGACCATCACCTGGCGGTCCGGGTGACACGCGACGAGCTCGAGGCTCTGGTCGCGCCAAAGCTGGACAGTGTCCTTGTTGCGATCGATGACACGTTGCAGCGCAACAGATTTGACTGGAAGGACATCGCTGCCCTGGTCGTTGCCGGCGGTGGCGCAGGCATGCCGTTGATTCGACGGCGGCTGGCCGAGCGCTCCGGCATGCCGGTGTTCGCCACCCCGCAACCGGGACTCGACGCCGCGAAGGGCGCCGCGTTGATCGGTGCGTACACCTCGGCCGCCGAGGCGCGGACCGGCTTGGCGCCCGTGATTCCCGCGGACGCCCCGACGGGTTTGGCGCCGGTGCCGCAGCCGGCGGCCGAGTCCCCCGGGTCGTCGACTTTTCGAGCGCTGGCCTGGTCGCAGGACGACGCGGCGGACGACCCCGTGCCCTACACCGGCTCGGGACCCTATGAGACCCCGTATGACTCCGGGCCGATGCGCCCGCCGCCCGCGCAGTACGTGCCTCCCACGGACGGGCCCATCGACGAACCGCGGATCTGGCAGCGGCTACCGGGGCTGGTGATGGGCGTGGCCGCGGCCATCGCGGTGGTCGCGGTCGGCGGGGTGGCGATCGCCCTGACCAGCGCGACCGGCAGTACCGGTGTGACCCCGGCGCCGCAGACCGCGCCGGTTCCGCCGCCGTCGGCACCGGCGCCCGAACCGGTCGCCCCCGAGGCGCCGCCGCCCCCGGTCGAGACCGTGACGCTGACTAACGCCCCGCCCCCGCCACCGGTGACCACCGAAGCACCGCCGCCTCCACCACCGCCCCCGACCACGACGGTCGCCACGACGACAGCACCGACCACCACCACAACCACGACGACGACCACAACCACCACACCCACCACAACCACGACCACCACGACAACGACAACCCCGCCCACGACGACCACCACCGCACCGACCACGACGACCGCCACGGCGACCACCACGCCGATGACGACCACGTATCTGACCGTGCCGTTCGTGCCGGTTCCGATTCCAATCCAGGTGCCGCAGAACCCTTACCAGCCGGTGCCGTAGGCGACTGTGGAGATAATGCGGCGATGAACCGGTTACATTCCGTCACGGCGGCCCTGGCGATCACGGCGACGATGACTGCACCGTCGGCGGCCGCCACACCCGCAGAGGGCGACATCGAGCGCACCGACCTGGCGAAGGGTACGACAGATGCGCCCATCGCGATCGTCTCCGTGGGCCACCCGACCACGCTCTACGTGCAGAGCTTGGTGCTCGCCCCGGAGTCGAGCAGCGGTTGGCACACCCACCCGGGTCCGGAGTACTCGGTGATCAACGGCGGCGAGGTGAGTCTGCAGACGGCGGGTGGCTGCCTGCCTGCGGTCTTCGGCGCCGGCCAAGCCATCTTCGTGCCCGCCGGAGTCCCACATGTGGTGTCCAACAAGGGCTTTGAGCACGCAGAGGCGACGGTCACCTACACGTTGCCGGCCGACCGTGCGGTGCGGGACGACGCACCGGACGCCTGCCCGTAGGGCTAACGCCCGTACGTGTACTCCGGTTCGTGGAACCGGTTGATGATCGGGATGCGCTCGATGATGCGGTCGCGCAGCCGCGGTTGCGGAGGCGGTACATATGCAGGCGCCGGCGGCGGCGCATACACCGGTGCCGGTGGCGTGTACGCCGGGGCGGTGTCGACGGGGGCTGGCGGCGCGTAGACGGGTTCCGGTGCGGTGTACGCCGGTGCGGGCGGTACGTAAGCCGGGGGTTCGTAGACCGGTTCAGCCGGGGGAGCGGCGGGCGGCGGTGGAGGGGCGGCCACCGCAATGGTCTGCGCGACAACAGGCCTGGCCTCGGCCGGGGTTGTGGCCTTCTTGCTGTGGATCTCGTTGTCGACGGGCCGCTGTGCCTCTTCCGCGACGGCCACGGGTTCCTCCTCCGTGGCGTGCGCGCCCTGGCGTGTGGGCTCGCCGTCACCGGTCAGGCTCAGGCCGACCGCCGTCGAGGTCGACACCACGAATGTCACCACGGCGGCGACGAGGACCGACGCCAGCGCGCCGACCCGCGACGGCCCCTTCGCCACGGTGGCGTCCAGCCTGTTGACCGCACGCGCCGATGCCAGCGCCGCTCCGCGCGCAAGCGCCAGGTCTGCCTCGGCGGCGGAGAACACCGGGGAGTCGGTCACGTCGCCGAGCGTGGAGGTGATCAGGTCGAGATCGCGGGCCGACCCGACCACGAAGATGGCCTGCGGTCGCCACTGGTTGAGCTCAAGCATGGCGATCACGCTGCTGGGCAGCTCGACGACGTCCGCGCCGTCAAGGGGTCGGGCGATGCGATCGACGGTCACGCCGTCACGGTCGACCATCGCAACCACCGCGGCGTCGGGCTCGACGATGCACACCGCGACCTCGTCGTAGTCGGCGATGTCGGCGATGCCCGCCGCCAGCACATCGCCGGCTTCCAGCTCGGAGATCGCGATCGCGTTGCCGTAACCACGCCCGGTCAGGGCTTCCAGCACACCGGACGCCATGGCTTCGGCCTCGTTGGTCCAGGTGACGCCGATCGCGTGGATCGGGCTGTCGACGACATCGGCGAGTGCCACGTTGAGCAGATCGTCGGGATCGACGTCCGCGTCGAAGTCGAACGATCCGCGGTCGACGGTGGCTCCTTCGCCGGTGGCGCCCTCCACGAGCACCCACCGAACCGTGCTGGACGTCATCGACAGGCCGAGCACGAGGTCCATATCGCGTCCCCGTTCTTGCGGTGAATCAGGCTCTGAGGTTACCTCTCGCCTGACTCGGTACCCACTCAGCCGCCGCATCCAACGGTTGCGGCGGGGCCACGTATCCGACGAATGTGGCGGTGGCACGATGTGGAGTTTGCGACGATGGCGCGCGGGGGAAACATTTGCGTCACCGATGTGTGTGAGGGGGAGCAATCCGTGGACCCGCCGGCCGAGACGATTTCGGACCCGGAATCTCGAGTGCGCACCTCGTGCCTGCGCTTCGGGGTGAGCGCGCCGGGCGGGTTCACGGCGGGGCGCGAGCTACAAGCGGTGGCCGATGCGGTCGGACACCGGCCCGAGCTGGTGATGGCGTTCGAGGATTTCTTTGCTCCACCCCCGGTGCCCGCGATGGCTCTGGTGGCGTACAGCGGCGCCGATCCCATCGTGTCCTGGGAGCCGTGGTGCTGGACGGACGATCGGTCACCCGCCGTTGTGAAATCGCTACTCGCGGGTGCCCTCGACGACTACATCTACCGCTGGGCCGACGAGTTCTGCGAATGGGGGCGCCACGTCTTCATCCGGCTGGCGCACGAGTTCAACGGTGACTGGTACCCCTGGACACCTGCATGCGGTACTTCGCCGTCGGCGTACATCAGCGCGTGGCGGCACGTGCACGACATCTTCACCGAACGCAACGTCGCAAACGTCGACTGGATATGGGCGCCCACGGTCGGTGGCGCCGGAAGGCTTGCGGACTGGTATCCCGGCCATGAGTACGTCGACGTTCTGGGGATCGACGGATACAACTGGGGGACCTGCCTGTCCTCGACGAGCTGGGTCGATCCCGATCAACTGTTCGGAGCCGCCCTCGACGAGCTGAGAGCGATCGCCGCGGACAAGCCGATCCTGATCGCGGAAGTCGGTTGCGCCGAGTCCGGCGGCTGCAAAGCCGAATGGATCGAGCGCTTCCTGGAATTCCTCCGGCTTCAGCGCGATGTGATCGGTTTCGTCTGGTTTGACCATGACAAGGAGACGGACTGGCGGATCGAGAGCACCCCGGAGTCCGCGGCCGCGATGGCCGCGGCGATGCGGTATGCGCGGTTGCTGTCATGACATCGGACGTAGTTCACGACCGCTTCGCCCTCCCGGCCGACGTGGAGGAGCAGCGGCTTCACTCCCTGACGCAACTGGACATCCTCGACACCCCGGCGGAAGAGCGGTTCGACCGGATCATCCGCATGGCCCAACTGATTTTCGAGGTGCCGAGGGCATACATCAACTTCATCGACCGTGACCGCCAATGGTGTAAGCAGGCGGTGGGCGAGGGCCTTGAGATCAGCGGACCTCGCGAGACCTCGGTGTGTCGGGCCACCATCGCGCGAACCTATGACAAACCGTCAGAACCGGCCCTGATCGTCGACGACCTCACCGCTGAACCGGAATTCGCCGCGCTGCCCGCGATCGCAGCCGAGGGCGGGATCCGGTTCTACGCCGGGTATCCGCTGTTCGGTCCCGGCGGCCATGCGGTCGGCACGTTCTGCATCTACGACTTGAAACCGCGTTCACTCGACGCCCGACAGCGCGAGGTGTTCCGTCAGCTCGCCGTATGGGCGCAACGCGAACTCGAACGGTCCGACGACTTGGAGAGGGCGGCCGCCATCCAGCGGCTGCTCCTGCCGCCGGAGATCGGCGACCTCCCGGGCTATTCCGTCTGTGCGATGTGTTCGCCCGCCTTCGCGGTCGGCGGTGACTTCTACGATTACTACGCTGTGCAGCGCGGCGCCGTGCTCACCGTCGCCGATGTGATGGGCAAGGGATTGGGGGCGGCGCTGCTGACCGCCAGCGTCCGGTCGGCGCTGAGGGGCGCGTCGCGCGCCGTCGACCAGGTCGCACACGATGCAGACTTGTCGGCGGCAATCAACTCGGTCGCCAGTCAACTGGCCGAAGACTTCAGTCGCACAGAGACCTTCGTGACGATTTTTCATGCCCGGCTGGACACGATGACCGGCCGGGTGCAGTACGTCGACGTCGGCCACGGAATCGCCGCGGTGTTGAGGCGAACCGGGGAGGTCGAACGCTTATCCGCAGGTGGGCTACCGATGGGTGTCGTACCCGACGACACCTGGGGAACACAGGAGACGATGTTGGAGCCGGGAGACATGCTGGTGGTTGCCTCGGACGGGTCGCTGGACTTGCTGGGGCGCTCAGCCGTTGAGCAGGACATTCTGAATTTCGTTGCCGCTCACGCCCAGCCGGGTGAACTCTGTGCCGCGGTGGGCGCCTTGACAACCAGGAAGCCGCCGCTCGACGACGTGACCTTGATCGCGGTACGCCGGGACGGACCGTGACACACAGGCATTCGTCCGAAGGAACCACGCCGTCACCGTGGCTGCGACTGCTGATCGTGCTGACGGCGGCGTTGGGCATCAATTACGTCGTTTGGCGATGGCTCGCCTCGACGAACTGGTCGGCGTGGTGGATCGCCGTCCCTCTCGTGCTGGCCGAGACCTACAGCCTCATTGACTCGCTTCTGTTTGGCATGACGATGTGGCGATTGCGTCGGCGGCCTCCGCCGCCACCGCCTCCCGAGGGCGCGACGGTCGACGTGTTCATCACCACGTACAACGAGCCCATCGACATGGTGATCGCGACAGCCGAAGCAGCGCAGCGCATTCGGTATCCACACCGGACCTACATTCTCGACGACGGGGAACGCGACGAGTTGGCGCAGGCGGCCGCCGAACGCGGGATCAGTTATCTGGTCCGGTCGTCGCATTGGCTGGACAAACCGCGTCACGCGAAGGCCGGGAACTTGAACAATGCGCTACTCGAGACCGACGGTGAGTTCATCCTGATCCTCGACGCGGACCAGGTTCCTGAGCCGGAGATCCTCGATCGAACGCTGGGTTACTTCCGTGACGAGAAGATGGCGTTGGTGCAGACGCCGCAATACTTCGTCAACGTCCCGTTCTCCGACCCGCTGGGCAGCCAGGCGCCACTGTTCTATGGTCCGATCCAGCAAGGCAAAGACGGTTGGAATGCTGCCTATTTCTGCGGATCCAACGCCGTTCTGCGACGCGATGCGCTGATGCAACTCGGTGTGACCGGCTATGTGCGCGCGGTTGAAGACGGCATCAAACGCGCGCTCTACACCTCCCGCAAGATCCTCAAACAGGCCAAGCGCAAGATCGGCAGGGACCAACCGGACGTGCTGGCCGCCCTGACGAGCGTCGAGGACGCAGTGCACGAGTCCCGTGCCGCGCTCAAGAACAAGCAACCGCTGGCCGACATCACCTACCTCTTTCAGCAACGCGTCGACGCGGCGGCAAAGAGCTTGGTGGATGCCGACGTCAGCGCCATGCGCGCCGATCTCGATGCCATCGCCGCGCTGAGTGGGCAGCGTGAACAACTCGACACCGCAGTCATCTTCGACGACGAGGCGCTGGAATCGCTGGCCGGACGGGACTGGTCACCGTTGGGGGCCCTGGAGTCGATCCGCACCATGATCCGCGCGGTCGACGTCGGGAGGGACGACGAGGCCCAGCCGATGCTGCCGATGGCTACCATCTCCGTGACCGAGGACATGGCCACCTGCATGCGCATGCACGCGCTCGGGTGGAAGTCGGCCTACCACCACGAAATCCTGGCCAAGGGGCTGGCGCCCGACGACGTGCGAACCATGCTCACGCAGCGGCTGCGTTGGGCACAGGGCACGATTCAGGTGATGCTCAAGGAGAACCCACTGTTCGTCAAGGGGCTGAGCATCGGACAGCGTTTGATGTACTTCGCCACGATGTGGAGCTACCTGGCCGGTTTCGCGGCGTTGGCCTACATCGCCGCCCCGGCAATCTTCCTGATCTTCAACGTCATGCCGGTGCAGGCATACAGCTGGGACTTCTTCGGGCGGTTGATTCCGTTCCTGATCCTCAATCAGCTCCTTTTCATCGTCGTCAGTAGGGGTACGCCGACATGGCGTGGCCAGCAGTACAGCCTTGCGCTGTTCCCGGTGTGGATCAAGGCATGTATCACGGCATTTCGCAATGTCTACTTCGACCGGCCGCTCGGCTTCGCGGTGACGCCCAAGACGCGGCAGGGTGCGGGTGCCATCCCGTGGGGATTGGTGAAATGGCAGATCGCTGCCATGGTGCTGCTGGTGGTCGCCTCGGTCATCGGGATCGTCCAGTTGTATTTCGGCGCAATCTCGGTGCTGGGCGTCGGAGTGAATCTATTCTGGGTGCTCTTCGACCTGATCATCCTGAGCGTCGTGTTCCAGGCGGTGCGGTATCGCGGCCATGAAGCGGAAGGTGAGAAGTGACCGGATCGACTAGGCGTACAACAGCTTCGGGCGCAGTGGTGGTAAAGCCCGAGGGGCGGCTGAACATGGTGGCGGCGCCGGCGCTGCGCAAGGAACTACACGGCCTCATCGAGGACGGCAACACCCGGCTGGTCGTGGATCTGTCGGCAACGGAGTTCATCGACTCGTCGGGGCTCGGGGCGCTGATCTCCGGCCTCAAGCTCGCGAGGCAGGCGGGCGGGGATCTGAGAATCGCGGCGCCCACGACGCAGGTGGAAACCGTGTTGTCGCTGACGAACCTGGACCGAGTGCTGCGCGCACATCCCACAGCCGATGCCGCATTCGACTAGAAGCGACCGATGATGCAGAATCCCACCGCCGTCGTCGAAATGGCCACCGGACCCGAAACCCTTGCAGCCCTGCACGAAACATTGGACGAGGTGTGGCAGAGGCATGACATTCCCGATGGGACCCGGATGTCGATGGATCTGGCGGTCGGAGAGATCGGCGCCAATATCATCGAGCATGCTGGGGGCGGCCAGTCGGTGCGGTTACGAATGGAGGTCACGGTCTCACCGACCGAAGTGATCGCCACCCTCATCGACGACGGCGGACCGTCCCCCGTCGACCTCAGTCAAGTGGAGCTGCCCGACGAACTCGCGGAAAGCGGCCGGGGGCTGGCCATCACGCTGAGGGTGCTCGACGAGCTGTCCTATCGGCGCGAGGAAACCGGTAACCGCTGGACATTGGTGTCGCGTCTGCACTGACCGGGATCAGGGCCGGAACGTCACCCCGCCGTCAACGCTGATCGTCTGCGCGGTGATGAAGCTGCCGTCGTCGGAGAGCAGAAGCGCGGCCAATGCGGCGACGTCGTTGGGCGTCCCGAACCGGGCCTTGATCATCTGGCGTGCGCGGGTCTGCTCGACGACGCCGTCGGGCATCGGCTGCTCGTCGAATTTGTAGTGCCAGATCAACCCCGGCGCAATCGCGTTGCATCGGATGCCCTTTGGTCCGTACCGGCGCGCGATGTGTCGCATCAGCGCCAGCTCGGCAGCTTTGCTCATGGCATACGACACCCGGGTGCTTGCGCCGTTGTAGGCATCGATCGAAGCGGTGAAGACGATCGAACCGCCGCCGGCCTCGACCATCGCGGGGATGGCGTGCTTGGCGCAGATGACGAAACCGCGGGTGTTGACGCGCATCACCTCGTCGAAGGCTTCCAGGGGAAGCTCCACGACCCCGCCGGGCAGATAGGCGTCCGCGGCATTGGTGAAGTTCACGTGCATGCCGTCGAGGCGACCGAAGGTGTCCACGGCCAGTGCGACCGCCGAGATCACGGACTGCTCATCGGAGCCGTCGAGATGTGTCCCGCGGATCCTCTTGCCCGTGGGGTCGATCTCGTCCGTGACGCGTTTCACCAGCTCAGCGTCGATATCGCCGATCACCAGACGGGCTCCCTCGTCGGCGTACCTGCGCGCCAGCCCGTTGCCGATGCCGCCGAGGCCGGCGACGATGATGACCTTGTCTTCGAGCATTCTCGCCACGTCCGGAGATGATCCACCCTGGTCGGGCACCGTCACAGCCGATCGTCCTGGATTGCGGCGAATGTAACGATTTGATATACAACCCTGCGTGGGTCGGCACTCCGTAGCCAAGAAGCGGCGCACGTCACCGATGGGCGTGGCTGCAGTGCTCGGACCGGCCGCTGTCTTCTTCGCGGTCGGCGGAGACGTCCATCTTGAGGCTCGTCCGGCCCCCGAGAGCAAGCCCGTCGTCGAAGAGGTCGCAGACACCCAACCGTGTTGTCTGGAGATCGTCGCGGCCCCTCCGATAACCCCCGCGGCGGCCATCGGTCATGTCAATCCCGGCGTGGCACCCGACGCCATGGTTGCGGCCGCCCGCTACCGCACTGTCGACCGTTCTCTGCCGGTCGGCATCGCACCCGAGCGCGGCCTCCAGGTGAAGACGATCCTCGCGTCGCGCGCGATCAGCGAGGCTTTCCCCGAGATCAGCAACATCGGCGGTGTGCGCCCGGATTCGCTGAGGTGGCATCCCAACGGCTTGGCGCTCGACGTGATGATCCCCAATCCGGGCAGCGCGGAGGGGATTGCGCTCGGTGACGAGATCGTCTCCTACGTCCTGCGCAACGCGAAACGCTTCGGCTTGCAGGATGCGATCTGGCGCGGCGTGTACTACACGCCAGATGGCGCTCAACGAGGTGGCTACGGCCATTACGACCATGTGCACATCACGACCCATGGCGGCGGATACCCGACCGGCGACGAGACCTACCTGCGTTGAGTTGTCGCGCGCGTGATGTGACGCAGCGGATGCCCGGGGGGTGGCGACGCCTTGAGGTCGTCTGTCGGGCAGCCCTGGAGTCGTGAGGTCCGGGGCTGTCATCGTCAGGGCCCGACGGGGCCTCAGTGATGTCCGCCGTCTTGCTGTTGGGTGTCGGCCGGGGCGGGTTGCACGTTGGAGACCCCCGGTGCCACAGGTGCGGGCACGCATGTCGGTGTGCCATCGACAATGGATTCACTTCCGCTGCAAGCCGGTTCGGTGATCGATTGCGCAGAGGCACCGGCCAGGGTGGTGACGACGGAACCCGCGGTGAGCGCGCATCCGAGAACCACCGCACCGGCGCATCGACCAAGAAATCCTAGTGGACGGGACATCTGACACCTCCTTCGACGGCCTCGGTGAAGAAGCTAGGCTGATTCGAGACGCTCACTGCGAGGCTGGGGCGAGACTATCGCCAATGTGCCGTTGGATTCGTGGAATTGACGCGTCGAGTGGGATCGGATCCGGCCGCAATCGGCGCATCATCCTGGTGGTGTACAGCGCTTCGTGGATGTCCATTTCTGTGCTCCTCTCCGCTACTCGGGCCAGCTGTTGTTCAAGATGAGGTCGACGAAGTCCTGCCGCTCGAACGTCGGGTCGAAGTGCGCCAGCACATCGGCGTTCATGGTCCCGAACGTGGTGTCGGGGCGGTGTTTCATGCCGTCGTTGAAGGCCGCGAGGATGCGGTTCTTGAAGTCGGGCCGAGGGTGGGCCGCGGTCACAGCGGCGATGGCCTGCGGCGAGAGCTCTTCCCGACCGATCCCGACGACGTCCGCCTCGACACCGGCAATCACCAGTGCGGTCTCGGGGTCCAGGAATTGCGGCACACCCGGGGTGGTGTGCAAGGCGATGCCCAGCCACACCTTGCGGGCATCGGCTGCGTCGACGCCGCGCTCGAGCAGGAAGTCGCGGGCCGCGTTCGCGCCGTCGACTTCGAAGCGTAGATCGGAGGTGCGGTAGCGCTCGGTGAGCCCGAGATCGTGGAACATCGCGGCCACGTACAACAGCTCGAGGTCGGGTCGCAGGCCCAACCGGTTGCCCCGCAGTGCCCCGAACAGGAACACCCTGCGTGAATGGTCGAACAGCAGGTCGTCTTCGGCGCTGCGGATGTACTCGGTCGCGTCGCGCACCAGCGCGCTGTCGGGGATCGTTATGCCGGCGATCGACTGGATCGATTGGGTACTCATTGTCAGCCTCCTCTGTTGGACTACTACTTCGTTTGAGTCAACGCAGGTCAGGAGCCGCGCGCATACGGTGATTGAGCCGTTCGTCCCACAAAATGCGACACAATGACGGAGTGGTTGCGGGTGCGGGCTCGCGGGTGGTGGTGATCGTCGTCTTCGACGACGTGACCATGCTTGATGTCGCCGGGGCGGGTGAGGTCTTCGCCGAGGCCAATCGATTCGGCGGCGACTACGAGGTCAGGATCGCGTCGGTCGACGGGTGTGACGTGACGACCTCAATCGGAATCCGCATGGGCGTCACCGACCCCATCACGTCGATCGAATATGCCGATACCGTCCTGGTTGCGGGCAGCGACACCATTCCTTCTCGGCCTATCGATCCCGCGCTCGTCGAGGCGGTGAAATCGGTGGCGGGTCGAACGCGGCGGTTGGGCTCGATCTGCACAGGGTCATTCATCCTGGCCCAGGCCGGGTTGCTCAGCGGACGGCGCGCGACCACGCATTGGCGCGAAACCCGAAGGCTGGCCAGGGCCTTCCCGGAGATCACCGTTGAGCCCGACGCCCTCTTCGTCCGTGACGGCGACGTCTTCACCTCGGCGGGGGTGTCGTCGGGCATCGACCTCGCGCTCGCGTTGGTGGAACAGGACCATGGTGCCGACCTCGTGCGCGAGGTCGCTCGCTGGTTGGTCGTCTACCTCAAAAGGGCCGGCGGGCAATCGCAGTTCTCCGCGCTCATCGAGTCGAACCCGCCACCGCAGTCGGCGCTTCGAGTCGTCACCGAGGCGATCGCCGCCAACCCGGCCGCCGACCACAGCGTGAAATCCCTCGCGGTACGGGCGTCATTGAGTACGCGTCAGATGACCCGGCTGTTCCGCGCGGAGCTGGGAATGACGCCCGCCGAATATGTCGAGATGATCCGCATCGACGCCGCCCGTGCGGCACTGGACGCTGGACGCACCGTCACGGACACGGCACACCTCGCCGGTTTCGGCAGCACCGAGACTCTTCGACGTGCGTTCGTCGAACACCTTGGCGTGTCCCCGAAGGCGTACCGCGACAGATTCCGCACCGCGATCCGGGGCTGAGCTGTCAGCTGACCTTTCGCAGTTGGAACGGGCTCTGGGTCACGACGCCGCCCGCACAACCGTAGTTGGAGTCTGAGGAGACGACACCGCCGAGCGTTGTGGGATCGACCGACATCGACACCACGGCCGGTTCATAGCTGCCGTCTTCACAGGTGAGACCTCCGGGCTTGGAGACGGTGAAGTTCCAGCGGCCGCCGGAGTACGTGGCGGGAGTGCGCCATCCCTGATTGCTGGCCACCGTGCCCGTACATCCGGCAGGCCCGCAGCTCGTCGCGAAGGTCAGCACCAGGATGGAGTCGCCGTCCACTTCGGTGTAGGAGCCGTTGAGCAGCGGAGGATCGGCGGCCGCCGTCGCGGCGAATGCAACGCATGCGGTCGCCGGCAGGGCGACCGCGATTGCCAATGTGCGCAAGGCCTTTGTCATAGTGACTCAGGAATTTACGGCCCCGTCGGGCGAATCCACGGTGGCGAGACACGCAAATGCCCGGTTGTGTCCGTCCCGCCGCAGAATCGAGACCTTCGGAACGAATTGCCGCGGTTACGGCGCCGTCTTGCGTCGACGGCCCGACAGGAGGAAATACAGCACCGCACCGATCGCCAGGACGCCGGCGACCGCCGCGGCGATGGCCACGGGCTTCACCCACGTATCCTGCGCGGGCGCAGCGGTTTCGCTGCTGCTCAGCTGGACTTGATAACCAGGGAGCGGACCCTGCGACGGCTGGACCAGACCGGGTAGCTGTTGGGTGCTGGTGATCTCGAACAGGCGCTCACCGCCTCCGGTCTTGGTCCAGTGCCCCCACGCGGGAGTCTCCTCGTCGAGAAGCACGCGGTGACCACCGACCGATGGGTCATCGCCGAGATCGGCCAGCGTTTTGACCCGGAACGGCTTCGATTCTCCGTCCTTGTACTTGAGCGCTACGAGCACGTTCTTGAAGGTCGTCGGCGGCTTGGGCTTTGGGGGCGGCGGCTGACCGGGAGCCGGCCGATAGCCGCCGCCGGAGAAGCTGCCAGTCGACACCGTCACCGGCTTGCCCGAGGGGTCCCGGTTCACCGCGGTGAAGCTGTACACGCCCGGACCGGGGGCGGTGAGAACGGCGCGTCCGCTCGGCGGGACGTCGAAGACCCGGGTGGTGTTGTTGTAGGGGTAGATGATCTGCAGCGGTGTCTTGTACGGATTGGTGAAGACGGGCCGGAACCAGCGGTCATATCCGGTCCACCTCGAATTCCATTGCGTCACTGGGCTACTCCACGTCGACGACGTGGTGCTGGTTGTGGTGCTGGTGAACGACTCCAGGGACTCCGTGAGTTCGGTGACCTCCGTCTCTGTCGCCGTCGGCGGATCGACGTCCACCGCGTCGGCGCCGTGCGCCTCGTCGAAGTCCTCCTGCGACACCTCGGCGATGTCGGGGTCGGCGGTGTCGGCCTCGACGGCCGGGTCGGCGATGTTTGTGTCGGGGTCGCCGGGATCACCCGGGTCCCCTGGGGTGCCCGGGTCACCCGGTGCGTCGCCCGGTCCCGGTTCGTCCGGCGCCCCAGCGGGTCCGGGTTCGTCGGGCGCCCCTGCGGGTCCGGGTTCGTCGGGCGCCTCGACGGGTCCCGGTTCGTCGGGGGCGCCAGCGGGTCCGGGTTCGTCGGGTGCGCCGGGCGCGGGTTCCTCTAGGTCGGGAGCCGGCGCCTCCGGTTCGGGAGCCTCGGCAACCGGCTCACCCGCGTCCACCGGGCCGGGTTCTTCGACAGGTTCGGCGTAGGAGCCGGAATCATCGACGATCTCGGGTGCGTCACCGTCGTCGTACGGATCCGCCCAAGCGGGCGGCACGGCACCCAGCCACATGGCCGTCGTCACTGCGACCGATGACAAGGCGAGGGCACCGCGCCGGTAGAGGGCGCTTCGAGCTTCGTTCACGGGGTCTCCTGGCGCGCGGGTGGGCACAGACTTGCGACCTTGGCAGATTCTTCGCGGCCGTGGCGAGGGACACGCCGCGAAAGGCAAGCCACAGCAAGAACCCGCCGGCCCCATGACTGGGCCGGCGGGTTGGGCGGGTTGGTCAGTGCGCGGTCTTGACCTGTGTCGAGGCGACCTGCATCGGCTGGGGGGCCTGCGAGCCGGTCGCGGGGTCGGCGCCGTCGTTGTGGCCGGGCTTGCCGGTGTAGGGGCCGTGGGGGGTCTTGGGGAAGGTGACGTGCTGTTCGGTCTGGGCGATGCCGGGCGCAGGGACGCCGACTCCGTTGCCGTCGCGGGCCGCGTCGAGTTGCTCGTCGAGCGCCTGGCGGGCGTTGGCCACCGACTGCTGGGCGGTTCCGGTCAACTCGGTGCCCGAGGTGCTCGAGCCGGCGTCGGCGTTGGCGCTTGCCGCGGCGAGGACACCGGCCAGGGCGGCCAGTCCGAAGATGACGAGGGCGGCGGTGGCGGCGATGCGGTTCTTGATCATCTGAGTTCCTTTCTCGGGGCCATCTGGTGTGGCGTTGAGAAAAGAATGGGGCGCGGTCCTCAATGGAAACTCAATGCGGCGTTCGTGCAGCTCAGCGGTCAGAAAGCCGGTGAGTCACCCGGTGCGATCTCGAAGGTGAACTGGTGGCCGGCGATGTCGATGACGTCGCCGTCACCAAGCGTTGTACTGCCGCGAACCCGCTCGTGCGCCACCACGATACCGTTGCCGGACCGCAGGTCGTTGATCACGAAGCTGGCGCCGGTGTCGATGATCGTCGCGTGGTACCGGCTGACTTTCGGGTCGTCGATGACGATGGTGTTGTCGGCCCTGCGCCCGATCCCGGTCACCACCGTTTCCAAGGGATAGCAGCGTCCGGCGAAGTCCCGGAGCTGCGCCCGATTGGACCTCGACGAGGCCGTCATGGTGGTCGACATATGGCTCTCGATCATGGTGACGACGTCGGAGGCATCGCTTTGCGCGATTCGCTGGACGTCCAACGGTTCCTGGCGCAGGATCCGCTCGTGCAGTGTGCGTAACGACGGCCCTGGATCGATGCCCAGTTCATCCGACAGCGTCGATCTGACGCGGCGGTACGCCTCAAGGGCATCGGTCTGCCGCTCGGCCAGATAGTAGGCCGTGATCAGCTGCGCCCACAGCGGTTCCCGATACGGATGCTCGCCAACCAGGTCCTCGAGCTCGCTGATTACCGAATCTGAACGCCCACAGGCGATTTCGGATTCAGCGCGTAACACCTGCGCCCCGACCTTGTCCTCTACGAGCGCAGCGGCGAACGGCTCGACGAAGCGGAACTCCCGCAGGTCGTCGAGAACGCTACCGCGCCATTGCGCCAACGCGGCCGACAGCCGGTCGGTGGCCAGCGCGAAACGGCCGGCGGCCGCCGCCTGCGCCCCGGCGGCCTTCTCGGTGTTGAACCGCCCCAGATCACAGGCCGCGTCGGGCACGTTGAGCTGATAGCCCGGCCGGGCACTGGCCAAAATCGCCTTCGGGTCGGCGCCGCCCGAACCGAGCACCTTGCGCAGGTTCGCCACGTAGACGTGCAGGTTGTGTATCGCGTCGGCCTCCGGCATGTCCTCGTCCCAGATCGCCGCGATGATCGAATCGCGCGGCACGGGACGGTTGCGGTTGATCAGCAGCAGCGCCAGCACAGCGCACTGCTTCGGCGTGCCCAACGGCACCGGTTGGCGGTTCACGCTGACACGCAGCGGACCCAGCACACCGAAATCGAGGCCCGACGCAACCATGGGCCCCGTTGTATCAGCCGACCGAGAGCTTGACCACGGGATTGGCGCCCACGTCGGTGACATAGACGTTGCCCGCCGCGTCGACCGCCACCCCCTGAGGGTCGTTGAGCCCCGTGAAGGGCAGCGGAAACGCGGCACTCGTACCGGGCCGCAGCTCGACGATCCCGGCGTTCCCGCGGTCGGTCACGTAGACGTTGCCCTCCGAGTCGACAGCCACACCGTGCGGCTCGTTCACCCCGGCGAACGGTAGTGCAGTGGCCTCCGTCGAGTCCGCCGCCAGCTGCAGCACCCGGTTGTTGCCGGTGTCGGTGACCACGACACCACCTGCCGGACCAACTGCCACGCCGCGGGGATCGTTGAGGTCGGTGAACGGTACCGGACTCGGAGCGGTGGCGCCGCTCGCCAGAAACAACACCCGATTGTTCCCGCGGTCGACGACGTAGACGTCGCCGTTGGGCTTGACGGTGATGCCGCGCGGATCGTTGAGGCCGCTGAACGGCAGCTGGGTTGCCGCAGGTGCGCCGACGGGAAGCCACATCACTCGGTCGTTACCCGAGTCGGTCACGTAGACATCGCCCTTCGCATCCACCGCGATATCTCGTGGATTCTTCAGACCCTCGATCGGCAGCGGGGTCGCCGTCGCTGCGCCGGGCTCCAATCGCATCACCTGGTCGATGCCGATGCCGGTGACGTACGTGGTTCCGTCGGCCTCGACCGCGATTCCTGCCGAGACTCGAAGTCCGTTGAACGGCAACGGTATTTGCGATGAGAAACCTTGACCGACCGGCGTTGGTGCAGCGCTGTCGGCGTCCGACGATTGTCGTCCGACGATCATGACTCCCGCGACCACAACCACGGCCACCGCCACCACGGCCGCAGACATGACGCCGATAGCCTTGCGTGGCAGGCGTTTCCGAATCGGATTCGAGGTCTTGGGGACGGCGGTGGGGTCGCCCAATGCCGCCCGAGCGGCCAGGGCCAGGTCCTGGACGCTTGCATATCGGTCGTCGGGGTTCTTGGCCATTCCCTTGGCGATCACCGCGTCGAAAGCCGCGGGCACGTCTGCGTCGCTGGCACTGGGCTGCGGCGGGGGAGTGTGGAGGTGATGACCGATCAACCCCTGCACACCCATGTCGCTGGTGAATGGCGGTCCGCCGGTGAGGCATTCGTAGAGCACACAGGCAAGCGCGTACACGTCTACGCGCGAATGGGTCTTCACGGCTGCGCCGATGGCTTCCGGAGCCATGTAGGCCGCCGTACCGATGGTCTCGCCGGCCTTGGTTAGCGTGGCGTCTCCCGAGGCATGAGCGATGCCGAAGTCGATCAGGTAGGCGAAATCGTTGGTGCACACCAAGATGTTGGAGGGTTTGACGTCGCGATGCACCAAACCCACGTCGTGGGCCGCCTGAAGCGCGCCTGCCACTTGGGTGATGACTGCGACCGCGCGTGCCGGGGCCAGTGCGCCTTCTTGTTTGATCAGCGTCCGAAGGTCCGTGCCGTCCACCAGCCGCATGTTGAGAAAGAGCCGACCGTCCACGTCGCCGAAGTCGTGGATCGGGATGATGTGCGGTTCGGTCAGCTGTGCCACCGCCTCGCACTCCCGCCGGAACCGTTCGCGCGTCTCCTGGTCGTTGGCAGAGTGCTCGGGCAGCACCTTCAGCGCGACCACGCGATTGGTCTGCGAATCACGTGCCCGCCACACCTGGCCCATGCCACCGGCGCCCAGCAGCGACAGCAATCCGTAGCGGCCGAAGTGCCTGGTGGGTTTCTCGTCGCGTTCGACGCGTCCGCGCGGCGGTGTATCGCCGGGGCTCGCGCCTTGTGTGGCGCCGCCGTCGTCTTTGACCGTGTCATCCATAGCGTTGCTGAATCGGCTCTCTCGCGACGGACGCCTCCACGCGCCTATTTAACCAGTCTAAACGTCAACGAGGCAGCAGTTGCGCGATGACGTTTGGATGACTTCTGCGGTATCGGCCGACTATTGCGTTGGCATGTTGGCGAGTTCGACGGCCCGGTTCAACGTCTGACGGTCGACGACGTCGGCGGCATTCATGGGTCCGGTGAGGACGTCCGATTCCCTCGCGATGTCGATCATGAACCTCACGCTGTCGTCGGTGAGCCCGCCTCCGTCGGTCCAGAAAGGGTGCTGCTGGATGAGGTCGAACAGCTCTCTGAGTGATTCTTCGGAGGGGGGCGCTTCGACATATTCGTCGACCGCGCTTCGGAACACGGCGTAGTCGCTTTTCAGCGTCCGCATCGCGCGCAACGTGGTGGCACAGTATCTGGCGGCGAGCTCGCGGTTCTGTGCGAGCCAATCCCCACGGGCGGCCTGGGCTACCTTGATGAAGCCCGGGGCATTGTCAAAGAGGGTCGCGATCAACACCGGTTGATTCACCATCGCCTTCGCACCGTCGTACTGCGTGTCGTGAATGACCGTCGCGTCCAGCTGGCTTGCGACCCACTCATCGAGTCGGAGGCGGGAGCTTTCGAGGATCACCGGATTCGGAATCTCGTGGACGTCGCGGTGCTCGCCGATGCCGCTCAGCAGCGCGTTGAGCACGATGGCGCCCGAGCCGCCCGGGCTGTCGATGCCCACCCGCGTCGATGGTTCGAACAGCTGGCCGGCGTTGTTCACACCGTTGGCGCCGGCAAGGACGAAGTCGTCCATGCTGACGTAGGGGCAGAACATCTTGACGTCTTCGCCGTGCTCACGCGCATCCAGGATCGCGGACACCGACGTCGCCAGGACCTGGGCTTCGTTGTCGCGCAAGGTCTGTACCGCGTCGGTGTGGGTGTCGTACTGGATGATGTTCTGCTGGGTACTGAGGGTCAGCCCGAAGTCGGGTCCGTAGCGGTCTACGCCGTAGACCAGCGGGATCTGGGACGGATGTGGTTGTGAACCCAGCACGATGCGCAGCGACTCCCCGGTGCTTGGCGCGCCCGGTTGGGCTACGGCGGAGGTGCAGCCCGCGAGCGAGAGCACACTGGCGGTACCGACGGCGATCAAGCACATCGCATTGCGTCGAGCGCTCTTGGGTGGCATGGGTCTCCTCGTTGTAGGTTGCGCTGACCGTACGCGACGAGGACCGGGTTCGTTGGTTACTGAGCATCCGTCGTCGACAGCGGTTGGCGTTCGACGGAGCGTCCGAGGGCAACCTTTGCGGTGATGATGCCCAACTTGGCCATACCCAAGTACGTCGACGGGTTGAACAAGGTCGGCCACATGGTGCGCGTTCTGTGTTCGTCGACCGGTCGGTCGGTGAAGCGATCGCGCAGCCACCTCAGCGTCATGGGCGCCGACAGCGGGTGCAAAAGCAGGTGACCGCAGAATCGATCGCGGTGGTAGGTGACTGCGGCGCCCATGCGTTCATACTCGGCCACCAAGGCATCGACGTCGTCGACGCTGATGATCCCGTCGTGCACCGCCTGCACGACAAGCACGGGGGGCTTGGGCCTGGACTTGCCGAGCTTGGTCTCGTCGAAGATGTGGCGCACCTCGGGCAGGTCCCACAACTCGTCGGCCGACATGTCGACGTACGACCCGATGTCGACATTGCGCAACTGCCAAACGGCCTGCGCTGTCGTCATTGTCTGCAACTTTTCGAGCAAGGCCTTGCCCTCGTCGGTTGCGTGCTCGTTGACGACGTTTTGTGCGCCCGGGAAGACTTGGATCAACGCGGAGATCATCAGCGCGGCCAGACCGGCGAAGAAGCTGCCGTTGAGGCGGCGCGCCACACTCCCTGGGTCGCCGACAGGTGAACCCAGCACGGCGCCAACGATATTGAGCTCCGGTGCATAGCGCTCACACAGCTCGGCCGCCCACGCCGAGGCCAAGCCTCCCCCCGAATAACCCCAGAGACCCAGTGGTGCGGAGGGCGCTAATTCCAGGCGCTCGCAGCGCATCGCGGCACGCAGGCCGTCCAGAATCCGGTAGCCGGGTTCGACGGGAGCACCCCACATGCCGTGACAGCCTTCGTGGTCCGGTACGCAAACCGCCCAGCCTTCGGCCAGCGCGGCGATCACCAACAAGTACTCGGCTTGGACGAACGCACCGATCGGTCGCGCGCCTCGCCTCATGGCGAACGAGGGGAAACATCGCGACGCGACGGCGTCGATTGCGCACTGGTACGAGAGGACCGGGCAAGCGACGTCCGACTCGCGCTGTGACGGGACGAGCACCGTCGTCACGGCGACTTCCGGTTCTTCGTGCAGATTCGTCGTCCGGTACAGCAATTGAGTGGCTTTCACTCGTTGGCTGACGAGACCGAGAAATCCGATCTCCACGTCGCGGGATCGCAACACCGTGCCCGGGTCCGCGTGCTCGTAACCCTGTGGTGCTCGGTAGAACGGGTCGTCATCCGGTGGGAGCGGAGGTTCGCCGAGGCGCAGCTTGTGGTGCGGCGGAGTTGCTTCCTTGACTGGCGTGGATGAGTTGTCCATGGGTGTGACGGCCCCCTCGGCGTTTTATTGACAGCGCGCGCGTCGCCGCCGCCCGGGGGATGCATTACCCGCGGTAGCGGGCTGCCAACCGTCCGTCAGCCGATCAACGCTGCTGAGCTCGCATTTGGCCGACAGCGTGTCCCGCCATTCCGTCAACGCCGATCGTTGGGGCCGGCAGGTGCTGTCGTCCCCGCCAGATCGTGTACACGCTGCAGATGAGCACGATGCAAAGGGCGAAAAGATAAGCCGCCGGAAGAAGCTGATCCCACGTTCCCGGGTGGCGCAGGGACATCAGGCCTGCCTGTGGAGGCGAGCTTCTCGATGCGATGAACCACCCCCCGAAGGCCGCAGCAAGCGTCCACATGGCCAGCACCGCGGCGCGCGAGCGATGCACGAAGCCGAGAACCCCAAGGTGAACAAGGAGCGGCGCGAACCACACCCAGTGGTGGCTCCAGCTGAAAGGCGACACGGCGGCCGAGGTCATGCCCGCGATGGCGACGCCCAAGAGCAAATGACCCCGGCGCCACGCCACCGCGGCGATCGCGATGGCGAAGATCGCGAGTATGACTCCGGCCGCGCTCTCCCACCGCGTCGCCCAGTCGAGGCGCGCGAGGAGTCCGGTCAAACTGGTATTCGCCAGGGGGTCACTGGAGATCCGTCGTACATCTTGAAACCGCCCTCGCAGCCAGAACTCGTTCGAATCGGCGGGTAGTGCTACGAACCCGACCGCGACGGTCGAGACGAAGGTCAAGCCAGCGATGACTGCCTCGCGACGCCGCCCGGTTGCGACGAGGAACACGATGAAGAGCGCGGGTGTCAGTTTGATCCCGGCGGCGATCCCGATACCTATTCCCGTCCACCTACGGGGCGGTTGCGTCAGCACATCGGCCAGGACGATAGCCATGATGAGCAAATTGATCTGGCCGAGCTGCAGCGAAAGACGGACAGGCTCGAGCCAGATGATCGGAGCCGTCAAAAGCGCCGTCAACCCCCACAAACCGGTTGCGGTCGTGATTCCTGCAGCACTGAGCATCCGGTGGACGATGTAGCCCACGGCGGCCACGTTCAGCAGAAGGCCAACGGCGAGAATGGCAGGCTGGCCCAACCCGATCAGTGGGAGGAAGCACAGAGCGGCGAACGGCGTGTAGGCGAACAGCATCGTGTTCGAATCTCCGGTCATCCCCACCGAATACAGGTCTTGACCATCCCAGACGCGCAGTGCTCCAAACCGGTAGACCTGCAGGTCCACCTGGCTGATCAGGCTGGGCCACCGAAGGTATGCGACCACGTACAACGCCAACCCAAGCACTAGGACGACCGGCCCCACCACACGGACCGCTGGAGAGACGGGGCGAGCGACGGGATTGGCCTGCACGATTGGGCGACTCCTACATCAGTGCCGTATTCGTTGCCCGGACATTTCTTGCGGGCGGACATCGCGGGCAATCCTGATAGCGCCTCCCCGCGAACCGGGGATGAGGCATTCTCGGTCGGCACTGTTTCGAACGGCCCCCGGACGTCTGTTCCCGCCGCGGTGTTCGGCAAACGGTTCTGGAGTAATTGATGCCCCGTCACACCCGTAGTTCATTCAAGGGGCATCGGCAGACGCGACTATGCCGACGAGTGTGGGTTCGTGGAGCCGGTGACGGGAATCGAACCCGCGTTCTCAGCTTGGGAAGCTGATGTTCTGCCATTGAACTACACCGGCCTGTTTGAGCACGAAGGCTAACATCCGAGCCGCTAGGCTCGTCGGGTGCTGCTCTCCGACCGCGACATCCGCGCCGAGATCGCTGCCGAGCGACTGGGGCTCGATCCGTTCGACGACTCCCTGGTTCAGCCGTCCAGCATCGATGTCCGCCTCGACAACCTGTTCCGCGTCTTCAACAACACGCGCTACACCCACATCGACCCGGCCAAGCAGCAGGACGAGCTGACCACCCTGGTCCAAGCCGACCCGGGTGAGCCCTTCGTGCTGCACCCCGGCGAGTTCGTGCTCGGCTCGACATTGGAACTGTGCACCCTGCCCGACGACCTGGCGGGCCGGCTGGAAGGCAAATCCTCCCTGGGCCGCCTGGGTCTGTTGACGCACTCCACCGCGGGGTTCATCGACCCCGGGTTCTCCGGGCACATCACGCTCGAGTTGTCGAACGTCGCGAATCTGCCGATCACACTGTGGCCCGGAATGAAGATCGGCCAGCTGTGCCTGCTGCGGCTGACCAGCCCCGCCGAGCACCCGTACGGCAGCGCGCGCGTCGGCTCGAAGTATCAGGGCCAACGCGGCCCGACCCCGTCGCGGTCGTACCAGAACTTCATCAAGTCCAGTTGAACCGCTCGGCGCGGACGGCCGTTGACACGAGTAGGGTCGAGATACCAACGTCGGCAGCTTCGACCCCAGCAAATGTCGGTGGAGGCGTAACGCCTGTGCTGCTCACGGCGATGAACTACTAGTCGCCGACCTGTGCGTGGCGAGATGCCGATCGGCGATCCAGGCTTGGTAGCAAACGTTTTTGGAGGGGCAGTGGACATCGTTCTGGGTGTGTCGATGACACCTACGACGGTCCGCATGGTGCTGGTCGAAGGCGAGATGGCCGACGGGGCCACCGTCGACCACGACGTCTTCGAGGTCAGCGGAAGTGACGGCTCAGCAACATCGGGTGCCGCCGCCCAGGTGGTGGACGCCGTACTCGGCACCAAGGAGAGCGCCGAGGCGGGTGGCCATGATCTGAAGGCCATCGGCGTCACGTGGAGCGATCACGCCGAGGCCGCGCAGCTGCGTGATGCGCTCGCCGCCCGCGATATCGACGACGTCATGCTCGTCTCCGACGGGCACGCCGCGGCCGCACTCGCCCAGGCCGTCGGGCGGGCGGTCGGATACGAGACCACCGCACTGCTGTTCATCGACCGCGACACCGCGACGTTGTCGGTTGTGCAGACCGACGACGGATCCGTGGTCAAGGTGCTCGCCAGTAGCCTGCACAGCCAGGACGCGATGGCGGTGCTCGCCGACATGGCCGCCGCCGTCGATGCCCAGGACAACGCACCGCAGGGCATGTTCGTGATCGGATCGGGCGTCGACGTGAGCTCGGTGAAGAGCCATCTCGAGCATCTGGTGAGCCTGCCGGTGCACGCGCCCGACGAGCCGGAGATGGCGCTGGCGCGTGGTGCGGCGCTGGCCGCCGCGGCCGCGCCCCCGTTGGAGGCCTCGACCGTCGGACTCGCGTACTCCCAGGACCCCGACGGCACCACCGCGGGTTCGGTGTACGCCGGGCTCGCTGGCGCGGAAACCCAGCTGGCGCCCGCCGGCGGTGACGGCGCCTACATCGGCGACTACGCATCGCGGACCGACCTGTCCGCCGCGGCCAACGAGGACCGCAAGCCCTTCCTGCTCGTCGGTAGCGCGATGGCGTCGATCTTCGTGGTCGGCGTTGTCGCGCTCGTGATCTCGCTCGCGGTCAGTATCCGGCCGACGGCCGACCAGCGGCCGAGCCCGGGGCAGAGCGCGATCGTGCCCAGCAGCATTGCACCCGCTCCACCGCCTCCGCCGACCGAACAGGCGCAGCCGGTTCAGGCGCCCCCGCCCCCGAAGGCGGAGACCATAAAGGCTCCCGTTCCTGTCGTCCAGCAGCAGCCTGCTCCGCAGGCGCCGCCGCGGACGGTCTACGTCGAGGCGCCACCACCAGCGCCGCAAGCCCCGCCGCCCGCGCCTGCGCCCGCGGCACCGCCGCCTGCACCGGCACCCGTGGCTCCGGCGCCCGTCGCTCCGGCCCCGGTTCCGGTGTACGTACCGCCGGTGATCGCACCGCCGCAGTACTACCCGCGACCGCAGAACCCGTGGACCCCGCCGAGATGGACGCCCAAGGTGCCGAGCTGGACTCCGCCGTGGCGGGACGCGCCCGAGGAGCCCGAGCTGCCCAGGCCTCAGCTGCCGCCGTGGCAAAACGGCTCCGGCAGTGGCTCCGGCAGCTACCCCGGTAGCGGATCGGGCGGTTACCCGGGCAGTGGCTCGGACCGCTATCCCGGTAGCGGCTCCGGTGGGTCCAGTGACAGCGGATCCTCTCGCGGGCCGGGTTCGGGCGGTTCGAGTGACGGCGGATCCTCCCGCGGGCCGGGCTCGGATGGATCGAGTCGCGGCGGATCGAACTGCTTCCTGGGGTTGTGCCGCTAGCTCGTAACCTGCCGTTGGCCGCGCGATCAGTGTCGCGTAGCGGTTAGCTCATCGGGGCTGCATATCAAGGCGGTATGCGGTGCACCGTTTTCGGCACGGGATATCTGGGAGCCACCCACGCGGCGGGTATGGCCGAGTTGGGCCACGAGGTGCTCGGCGTCGACGTCGATACCGGCAAGGTCGCCAAACTCGCAGCGGGCGAAACCCCGTTCTACGAGCCCGGCCTGCGGAAAGTATTGAGCGACAACATATCCGCTGGACGCTTGATGTTCACCACCGACTACGACGCCGCGGCCGGGTTCGCCGACCTGCACTTCCTCGCCGTCGGGACGCCCCAGAAAAAGGGGGAGTTCGCCGCCGATCTGCGTCATGTCCACGCCGTCATCGACATGCTGGTTCCGCGGCTGCGCCGGTCGGCCGTCATCGTCGGCAAGTCCACGGTGCCGGTCGGTACCGCCGCCGAACTCGGGAACCGGGCGCGCGCGTTGGCGCCGATTGGAGTCGACGTCGAGTTGGCCTGGAACCCGGAGTTCCTGCGCGAGGGCTTCGCCGTGCATGACACGCTGAATCCGGACCGCATTGTGCTTGGCGTACAACCGAATTCGTGTGCCGCCGAGGCGGCGATCCGGGAACTGTACGCCCGGCTGCTGGATCAGCGGGTCCCCCTGCTGGTCACCGATCTGCAGACCGCCGAGCTGGTCAAGGTGTCGGCCAACGCCTTTCTCGCCACGAAGATCTCGTTCATCAACGCGATTTCCGAAGTCTGCGAGGCCGTCGACGCCGACGTGACGCTTCTCGCCGACGCGTTGGGATATGACCCGCGGATCGGGCGCCGCTTCCTCAACGCCGGACTGGGTTTCGGAGGCGGTTGCCTGCCCAAAGACATTCGCGCGTTCATGGCCCGCGCCGGTGAACTCGGCGCCAACCATGCCCTGACGTTCCTGCGCGAGGTGGACGCCATCAACATGCGGCGGCGCAGCAGGATGGTGGAACTGGCGACCGTCGCGTGCGGAGGATCGCTGCTCGGCGCCAACATCGCGATTCTGGGGGCCGCGTTCAAGCCCGAGTCCGACGACGTGCGCGACTCGCCGGCTCTCAACGTGGCCGGAATGCTGCAACTCAAGGGCGCCACCGTCACCGTCTACGACCCGAAGGCGATGGACAACTCCCGCCGCCAGTTTCCGACGCTGACCTATTCGACGTCGGCCGCCGAGGCGTGTGACCGGGCCGATGCCGTACTGGTGCTCACCGAATGGCGCGAGTTCATCGAATTGGACCCCGCCGACCTCGCCGGTGCGGTACGCGCGAAAGTCGTTGTCGACGGCCGCAATTGCCTCGACATCGACCGTTGGACGCAAGCCGGCTGGCAGATCCACTGCCTGGGCAGGGGCGTGACGCCTCAGAATCGGTAGGCTCGGCCGCGTGGAACCGATTCGTCCGGCGCGGCACGGCGGACCCATCCGTCACCGAATCCGATGGCTTGCGGTGCACGGGTTCGTGCGCGGTGCCTCGAAGCTGCTCGCCCGCCGTGGCGATCCCCAGGGCCGGATGATCGCCGATCCGACCGTTCGAGCCGATCCGGTCGCGTTCGCCGACGATCTGCGCGCGCGGGGGCCGGTGGTGGAGGCCGCCATCGTGCACCTCACCGTCGACCACGCGATCGCCAACGACCTGCTGAGAAGCGATGACTTCGAGGTTCTGCCGATTGGCTCCAACTTGCCCAAACCGGTGCAATGGGTGGCGAACCGCACCAAAACCGACCTGCTTCATCCCCTCGAGCCGCCGTCGATATTGGCGGTTGAACCCCCGGACCACACCCGGTACCGAAAGCTGGTGTCGTCGGTGTTCACCCCCAGAGCCGTTGCCGCGCTGAGGGACCGGGTGCAGGAGACCGCCGAATCTCTCCTCGACGAACTCGCGGGAGCCGGCACCGTCGACATCGTCGACCGCTACTGCGCCCAGTTACCGGTCGCGGTGATCGGTGACATTCTGGGCGTTCCCGACGCCGACAGGTCACGTGTCCTGGAGTTCGGCGAACGCGGGGCGGCGAGCCTCGACATCGGCCTGACCTGGCCGCAGTACCGCACCGTGTACCGCAGCGTGGTCGGCTTCAACGATTGGCTGTCCGGGCACCTCGAAGCGCTGCGACGCAACCCCGGCGACGACCTGATGAGCCAGCTGATCGCGGCGTCCGACGAGGCTGCCCGGCTCAACCAGCAGGAACTGATGGCTACCGCCGGCCTCGTGCTGGCCGCGGGGTTCGAGACGACGGTCAACCTGCTGAGCAACGGAATCCGGATGCTGCTCGATCACCCGCAGCATCTCGAGACCCTGGCGCAGCGGCCCGAGCTGTGGCCGACCGCCGTGGAGGAGATCTTGCGCCTGGACCCGCCGGTGCAGCTCACCGCGCGCAGGGCGACGAAGCACACCGAGATCGCGGGCTGCCGGATCCCCCGCGGCAGGGTCGTGCTCATCTACATCGCCGGCGCCAACCGCGACCCCAACGTGTTCGACGACCCGGACCGCTTCGACCTCGAACGCGAGAACGCCGGAAGACACCTGTCGTTCTCCGGTGGCAGGCATTTCTGCCTCGGATCTGCTTTGGCCCGCGCTGAGGGCGAGGTAGGGCTGCGGGCGTTCTTCGAGCGTTTCCCCGGCGCGCGACTGGCAGGTGAGGGCAGCAGGCGTGAGACGCGGGTGCTGCGGGGGTGGGCGTCGCTGCTGATTGCCCTGGGGACCGCTGGAGCGCCACCTCGCCGGACTGCGTGAGCGCGGCCTCGATCCCGAGGAAATCGTCGCAGCCAGTAAGGGTGTGCGATTGTCGAAGATCGAAGATTTCGACGGCAACGAGATCGGCATTATCGGGGGCTTCCGCGTCGAGTATTGAGTACGTTCGGGGGCGTGGATTTCCGAGCCGCGCTGCTCGACCAGACCCGCGAATTCGGGGAACTGATCCGCAGTGCCGACCCCTCGACGCCGGTGCCGACCTGTCCCGACTGGACGCTCAAACACCTGTTCCGCCACGTCGGTCGCGGAAACCGGTGGGCGGCACAGATCATCGCCGAACGCCGGATGTCGGCGCTGGATCCGCGCGAGGTGCGCGAGGGTAAACCACCCGACGACCCCGACGGCGCGATCGACTGGCTCAACCAGGGCGCGCAACTGGTGGTCGACGCGGTCGAGCGGGCGGGGGCGGCGACCCGCGTATGGACCTTCCGCGGCTCGCGCCCGGCGGGTTGGTGGATCCGCCGCCGGCTGCACGAGGTCACCGTTCACCACGCGGATGCGGTGCTGGCCCTTGGGGCCGACTTCAACCCATCGCCCGAGTTGGCCGCCGACGCGATCAGCGAATGGGTCGAATTGATGGCCGGCCCCGGAGCGCAATCCGCGCTGGATCGCGGCAGAAGCATCCACATGCACGCCACCGACGACGGGCTGGGGCCGACCGGGGAGTGGACCATCGTCCACGACGAGGACGGACTCTGGTGGTCGCACAACCACAGCAAGGCCGACACCGCTCTGCGTGGGAGCGCCGGCGACCTGCTGCTGGCGATCACGCGCCGGCGCACGGCCGCCGACAGCGGTATCGAGGTGTTTGGCGACACCGCGGTGTGGGACGCGTGGCTGGAGCGCACCGGCTTCTAGCCGCGTCGGGCGCGAGCGGGTGTCGCCAGCACCGTGGCGATGCCCGTCGTCAGCGGTACCGACAACGCCAGCGCGATGCCGCCGACCGCCGAGCGCGCGATCTCGATGGCGACACTCTCGCTGGTGAGGACGTCGCCCAGGGCCCGATTGGCCACGCTGAACAACAGCAGCAAGGGCAATGCGCTACCCGCATACGCCAACACCAGCGTGTAGACCGTGCTCGCGATGTGGTCACGTCCCACGCGCATCGCGCCCAGGTAGATGGTCCGCCGCGAGCTGCCCTCGAGCTCGGCGAGCTCGAACACCGTCGAGGCCTGGGTGACCGTGACGTCGTTGAGCACACCGAGCGACCCGATGATGAAACCGGCCAGCAGCAGGCCGGTGATCGACACGTTGCCCAGGTAGGCCGCGACCTCGTTGTTGCGATCTTCCGAAAGACCCGTCAGGTGAGCCAATTCGATTGCGCCCCAGGAGAGGAAGGCGGCAAGCAGCAGCGAGGTGAGTGTGCCGAGCAGGGCCGCGCTGGTACGCAAGCTCACACCGTGGGCCAGGTAGATGACGGCGTAGAGGATCAGCGCCGAGGCCACCAGCGCGACGGGGACGGCCGCGGCGCCGTCGCGCAGCGCCGGCAGCATGAACACCACGAGCACGAGGAACGCGACTACGATGCCGATGAGCGCGCGGAACCCCCGCCACCCGGCGACCACGACGACCACCACGGCGAACGCCACGGCGAGCGCGACGAGCGGCCACGTCCGCTCGTAGTCGTAGAACGAGTAGGTGGTGGTGCCGGTCGCGTCGACCTGACGGCTGATCCTGACCTCGTCACCGGGGGCGAGGTTGGGTTGGCCGGGGCCGCCGCTGAATTCGAGCAGGGTCGCCGCACCCTTGTTGGGGCCGGATTCGATGGCAATCAGCGCCTGTACGCACTCGGCAGCACCACCCGCGGCCGGCACCGGATCGGCGGTGAGCACCTGACCAACCGACGGGCTGCCGCATGTCGTGGTGCTGCTCGAGCGGACCAGCCCCGCTTCGGTGGTGACGGCGCCGCCCTCGGCGTTCTGAAACGGCAGCGGGATCTCGGTCTTCTGCTGGCTCGGCCACAGCCACGCGGTTCCCGCCAGGACCGCCACGCCTATCGCTATCAGGAGGCCGACGACGACCTTCGCAGCGATCGGTCCCAGCGGGGCCGGGCCGGTCGGAAAGTGGGAGTGGGAGTGGGAGTGTGAGTGCGCCACCCGGCCAGGGTAGAGGCAGCCGCGGAGCGCTCACTGATGTACCGGTTGCGCGGCCCCCTGCCCGTACGTAGCTGAGCGCTCGCCTACCGGGGCGCCGCTACTGCCGGTAGCTGACCAGGAAGTTGCCCAGCCGTTCGATCGCGTTCGCCAGTTCGCGGGCCCACGGCAACGTCACGATGCGCAGGTGATCCGGTGTCGGCCAATTGAACCCGGTGCCCTGGGTGACCAGGATCTTCTCCTGCAGCAGTAGATCCAGAACCAGCTGCTCGTCGTCGACGATGTCGTAGACCTCGGGATCCAGCCGCGGGAAGGCGTACAGCGCCCCTTGAGGTTTCACACAGGACACCCCGGGAATCTCGTTCAGCATCTGCCAGGCCACATCGCGCTGCTCCAGCAGCCGGCCGCCAGGCAGGACCAGCTCCTCGATGCTCTGATGCCCACCGAGAGCGACCTGGATCGCATGCTGCGCAGGAACATTCGGGCACAATCGCATGTTCGCGAGCAGGCTGATTCCCTCGATGAAACTGGTGGCGTTCTCCTTGGGCCCAGTGATCACCAGCCAGCCCGCCCGATAGCCCGCCACCCGGTATGCCTTCGACAATCCGTTGAAGGTCAGGGTCAGCACATCGGGTGCCACCGATGCCGTCGCGATGTGCTCGGCGTCGTCGTAGAGAATCTTGTCGTAGATCTCGTCGGACAGCAGCAGCAGCTCGTGTTTGCGCGCCAAATCGGCGATCTGCGTGATGATCTCGCGCGTATACACCGCGCCGGTCGGGTTGTTCGGATTGATCACGACGATCGCCTTCGTGCGTTCGGTGATCTTGGATTCCAGGTCGGCGATGTCGGGCATCCAGCCCTGCGTCTCGTCGCACAGGTAGTGCACCGGGGTGCCGCCCGCCAACGAGGTGCACGCGGTCCACAGCGGATAGTCGGGCGCCGGAATCAGCACCTGGTCTCCGTTGTCGAGCAACGCCTGCAACGTCATCTGGATCAACTCGGACGCGCCGTTGCCGAGGTACACGTCGTCGACGTCGAATCGCGGGAAGCCCTCGACCAGTTCGTAGCGAGTGAACACCGCGCGCCGCGCGGGCATGATGCCCTTGGAATCGGAGTAGCCCTGGGCATACGGCAGCGCCTGGATGATGTCGCGCATGATCACGTCCGGCGCTTCGAACCCGAACGGCGCGGGGTTGCCGATGTTCAGTTTGAGGATGCGGTGACCCTCGGCCTCCAAGCGTGAGGCGTGCTCGTGCACCGGTCCGCGGATCTCGTACAGGACGTCCTGCAGCTTCGACGACTGCGTGAACGTGCGCTGGCGCGGTCCGTGCCCGGCGGCGTGGATCGGCACGTGGTGGGTGGTCACGTCGTTCATGCTCTCACTTTTGTCCAGCGATTAACCAAAATCGCCGGTCAGCAGGTCATCGTTTACCCGGGGGACGAGCGCCCCTGGCGATTCCCAGACCCTTCACCGGAGGCTGTTCGGGCTGGTCTCCGTTGTCCCCGCCGGAAGGCTCAGGGGCAGCGGTCGATTCGCCGTCATCCTTCGGCTCCGGTTGCGCGGCAGCGGGTTTCGACTCGGCGGGCGGCTGTGCCGGTGCGGCCGATTTCTTGGCCCCGGGCCGGCGCGCGCCCGGGGCGATGCCGAGGCCCTTGACCTCAGGTTCGGGCTTGGGCTCCAGGCCTCGATCCGAGTCGGCGGTATCGGTCTTGGCCCCCGGCGCCGCCTTGTCCGGGTCCACGTTCGGCGGCTGGGTGACGGTCGCCTCGCCCTCGTTGGGCGACGCGGCCGGGGACTTCTTCTTCGCACCGGGCCGCTTGGCGCCTGCCGCGATGCCCAGTCCCTTGACCTCGGGCTCCGGCTTGGCCGCGGCTTCGGGCCCGGCCTCCGGCTTGGCTTCGGTCTGGGCGGGAGCCGCCTGCGCCGCCGGCGCGGCCTTCTTGGCACCGGGCCGCTTGGCGCCTGCGGCGATCCCGAGCCCCTTCGCGGGTGCTGCTGTGGCAGCGGGCTTTTCGTCGCCCGCAGGCTTGTCGCCGGCGGGAGCGGCGGTCTTCTTGGCGCCGGGTCGCTTGGCGCCGCCGGCGATTCCGAGGCCCTTGACCGGTTTGGTTTCGGTCGCCGTGGCGGCCTCGGCCTTCGGGGAGGGCGCGGCCTCGGGCTCGGCCTGCGCCTCGGCTTCGGCCTCGGCGGGGGCTTCCTTGACGGGCGCTTCGGCGGCCAGCTTGGCGGCGCGTTCCTCGGCCTCCTTGGCCGCGGTGCCCTTCTCCGGCAGCGTGATGGTGCTCTTGTCCAACGAACCCAGCAGCAGCTGGGCCACGTCGAGCACCTCGGCCTTCTCCACCTCGCGGGCGGCCGAGACCTCGTCCACACCGTCGGTGATCATCACGCGGCAGAACGGGCAGCCGGTCGCGATGGTCGAGGCGGTGTCCATGGCCTCCTCGGTGCGCTCGGTGTTGACGCGTTTGCCGATGTGTTCTTCCATCCACATCCGCGCCCCGCCGGCGCCGCAGCACAGGCCCCGATCGGCGTGCCGAGGCATTTCGGTCAGCTTCGCGCCGGACGCCCCGATCAGCTCACGCGGCGCCGAGTACTCCTTGTTGTGCCGTCCCAGGTAGCACGGATCGTGGTAGGTGATATCCGCCCCACCGTCAGCGGGCGTGACCGGAATCAGCTTCTTGTCGCGCACCAGCCGGTTCAGCAGCTGCGTGTGGTGCAGCACCGTGAAGTTGCCACCGACCTGCGGATATTCGCGCCCCAGGGTGTTGAAGCAGTGCGGGCAGGTCACGACGATCTTGCGGTCCACCCGCTCGACGCCCTCGAACAACTCGTTGAGCGTCTCCACGTTCTGCGCGGCCAGCTGCTGGAACAGGAACTCGTTGCCCGAGCGGCGCGCCGAGTCGCCGTTGCATGTCTCGCCCTCGCCGAGCACCAGGTACTTCACGCCCGCGGCGGCCAGCAGTTCGGCCACGGCCTTGGTGGTCTTCTTCGCGCGGTCCTCGTAAGCGCCTGCACAGCCCACCCAGAACAGGTACTCGTAGCCGTCGAACGACTCCACGTCCTTGCCGTACACCGGCACGTCGAAGTCGACCTCGTCGATCCAGTTGGTGCGGTCCTTGGCGTTCTGGCCCCACGGGTTGCCCTTGGTCTCCAGGTTCTTGAACAGCACGCCGAGCTCGCCTGGGAACTCGGACTCCATCATCACCTGGTAGCGGCGCATGTCGACGATGTGGTCGATGTGCTCGATGTCGACGGGGCACTGCTCGACGCAGGCACCGCACGTCGTGCAGGACCACAGCACGTCGGGGTCGATGACCCCGCCCTGCTCCTCGGTGCCCACCAGCGGCCTGGTGGCCTGCTCGGGACCCGACCCGAGGATCCGTTCGAAGCCGGACTCGGGGACGTGGTCGTGCGAATGTTTTTCGGATTTCTTCTCGCCGCGCAGTTCCTCGCCGAGGCCGCCCTCGGGGGTGTTCTCCAGCGGCGACTCCTTGTCGCCGAGGATGTAGGGCGCCTTGGCGAACAGGTGGTCGCGCAGGTTCATGATCACGAGCTTGGGCGACAGCGGCTTACCGGTGTTCCACGCCGGGCACTGCGACTGGCACCGACCGCACTCGGTGCACGTGGTCATGTCGAGGTAGGCCTTCCACGTGAAGTCCTCGATCTTGCCGCGGCCCAACACCGCATCCTCGGGCGGATCCTCGAAGTCGATCTGCTTGCCCTCGTACTCGACGGGCAGCAGCGGGCCGAGCCCGTCGGGCATCCGCTTGAAGGTGACGTTGATCGGCGCCAGGCCGATGTGCAGGTGCTTGGAGTGCAGGACGATCAGCAGGAAGATCAGCATCACCGCGATGTGGGCCAGCAGCGCAATGGTCTCGATCCACGAGTTGGCGGTGTAGCCCAGCGGGCTCATCAACCACCCCATGAACTGGGAGAAGAACGCGCCGTTGCCGTAGGGCAGGGCGTCGGTGTTGACCGCGGCGCCGCGCACCAGCGCGTAGGTCCAGATGACGTTGAAGATCATGAACAGGATCAGCCACGCGCCGCCGGTGTGCGATCCGTAGAACCGCGAGTCGCGGCCGTGCTGCTTGGGCTCCTGCCTCACCCGGATGATCGCGAACGTGATGATGCCGAGCAGCACCGCGACGGCGAAGAAGTCCTGCAGGAAGCCCAGAACGTCCCAGCGGCCGATGATCGGGATGTGGAAGTCGTGGTCGAAGAGCAGGCCGTACGCCTCGAGGTAGACCGATGCGAGGATGAAAAAGCCCCACATCGTGAAGAAGTGGGCCAGCCCGGGCAGGGACCACTTCAGCAGTCGGGTTTGCCCGAAGACCTCTTCGATCTGCGTGGTGATGCGCTTGCCGAGGTTGTCCTTGCGGTTGTTCTCGGGGCTGGTGGGTGCACCGGAGCGGATCAACTTCGTCAGCCAGAGCACGCGTTTGGCGGCGAAGACCAGGACGAGGGCCGTCAGCCCTAGCCCGACGACGAGCCTGATCAGCATCTGCGTATCCACCGCGCGCCTCCCATTCTCAAGTTACTCAAGGGTAACTTATCGTTAGTTACCGTCGGGTAACTTAACTCAGGCCTGCTCAAGCCCGGGAGTCATAGTTGCATCTCCAAAGGAAACACCGCTACGAAGGTTGTCCTAACTACGCACCGTCGGTCGGGCTGGACTCGTCGGGCACCGTGTCGGTACCCGTTTGCTCGTCGCTCGAATCCGGCACGACGGGATCGCCCTCGGGTGATGGAGCGCCGTTACCGGGCCCGGGATCGATCGGCGGAGGGTCAGGCACCGGCGGGGTCTGCGGATCGGTCGGCGGCTCGGGGTTGGTCGGCGGCTCAGGGTTGGACGGTGGGGTCTCGGGTTCCGGTGACGGATGGGCGCTCGTCGGTGGCGTGGGTGTCCAGGGCGGTGCTGCGGGCGCCATCGGCGCGGCCGGTGCCGGGCGCGGGCTGCGGTGCTGGGGTGTGGACGACCGCTGCGCGGGTTGCACGACGACCGTGGTGAGTTGAGGGGCCTGCGGCGCCGGGGGTACTGGAGTGGGAGCCGGCGCCGCAGGCGTGGGGGGCGGCGTGGCCGCGGGACTGAGGACGGTCGCCGCCTCGACCGGGGTGGCGGTGTCACCGCGCAACTGCGTGAAGCCGAACAGGGCTGTCGTGACCACCGCGGCGGCCGCCGCGAGGCTGAACAGGACGAGCGGGGAGCGTCGCGGTGCCGCCGCCTCCTCCTGCCACTGCTCATGCTCGAAGTGAAGTTCGGGGCGCGAATCGGTGAAGGGCAGGGGCGCATCCTGCTGGTCGTCCTCGGACCAGGCCAGCGCGCCGAACGTGGCCGACGACGATCCGGCGTCGACCCGGACGGTGGCTTCATCGAGCCCGGCGGGCGCGAGCGTGGTCTCCGGGTCGACGACGCGCCGGCGCTGGGCGATCAGAGCGGTCCCGACGGCGGCGGCCAGTTGCGGCCGCGCGGTGGTCACTACCGGTACTCGCAGGTGTTCAGACAGCTTCTGCGTGAGCAGAGGGATACGTGCGCCGCCGCCGACGGTCGCCACCGCCGAAACCGCGGCCTCCGGAACCCCGTAGCGTTCAAGCGTTTCATCCACTGCGGCAAGGAAATCCGTGACCGGCCGCTGAATGAGCCCCTCGAGCTCGGCGCGGGTGACCCTGACGTCCGCGTGGTGTCCGGGCAGAGCGACGGCGACGGCCGTCGCGGTGTGGGCCGACAACCGCTCCTTGGCGGCGCGGCACTCGTCGCGTAGCCGCGCCAGCGAACCGACGACAGCCGTTCCGGACGGGTCGGTGTCAGCAGGCAACGGCGTCATCACATGTGCCATCAGCGCCTGATCCACCAGATCGCCGGAAAGATCGGCGAACCGGACGGTCTCGCCGACCACCGCGTGGTCCGAGGACGCGTTGACGAGCGTGATGTTGGTGCCGCTGCCACCGAAGTCGCAGAGCACGACGACGCCGCGAGAGGGCAGCCCGGGTTCGGCGTTCAGCGCGGCCACAGCGGCGGTCGCGTCCGACACCACCGGCACGTCGCCGCCCAGGGCGTGGCGCAAGGAGTCGGCGACCGACGGACGCCAGTGCGCGGGTACGGCGACCGTGACGTCCTCGGCCGACTGCGTGACCGTGCGCAACGCCTCGGCGAGCAGTTGCTCGGGGCGATGGGCGGAGCCGTCGGGGGCGATGAGCGGAACCGGGTCGCCGATGCGGTCGACGAACCCGGTGAGTCGCTGCCCGTGCAGCGTGAGCTCGGAAGGCCGGATCACCGCGGCGTGTCCGTCCCGGGTCGCGGCGAGGTAGGTCGCGCCGACCGAAACACCCAGCGGCCGGTCCGGGGTTGCCTGGTGATTGAACATGGCATGACGCTATGGCGCTTCGCAGGCGGGCGAATCCGGTGCCGGACCCGTCGTCGGACACGGCGGTTAGGGGATTGCCGTTAGGGGATGACGGTGGGCTGGGGGATCACGACTGCGGAGACAACATGGCCCGCAGCATCGACAACATCTCCGAGCGGGATTCCGCGCCGAGCCGACGGCGGATTCGGGCGACGTGGTGTTCGACGGTCTTCGCCGAGATGAACAACTGTGTCCCGATGTCGCGGTAGGGCATGCCGAGAAGCAGCAGTTCGGCGACCTCGCGCTCGCGGTCGGACAGTCGTGACGACACGGGACGCGCCGAGCCGGCCCGCGCGGTCTGGTTAGCCGCGAGCTGGTCGGCCCCGGGTGCGTCGTCGGGGGCGACGGTCTGCTTCAGATCGCGTGCGAGCTGCAGCATCGCGCCGGACACCCGGCCATCGGGGGTCTGCAGTGCGGCCTGACCGGCCAGCCGGGTCGCATCCCACGTGAGGCCGACCTGCGCAAGCAGCCGCGCAGCCGTGGTGACCTCGTCGATGTCGACATGATTGGCCAGTACCCGCAACCAGGTTCGGCCCGCAGTAGCCAGCGTCTTGGCGAAGGCGCTGTGCGCGGCAGCGGCAGTCAGCGCCTGACCGTGCGGGGCGACCGCGTCCGGCGCGTTGGCGAGGATGCCCGCGTGCACCCCGGCCCAGTGCAGGGGAGTCGACCACAACACGGGCTCGCCGAGGGAGCCGAGCAGCGCGAAGGCCTCGTCGAGGGTGTGCTGCAGCCGGTCGATCTGGCGCATCCGGGATGCGGCCACCCACAGTTCACCCAGCGGCAGTAGGGAGAACAGGTCCATCGAGTACTCGGCGAGCACCTCCACCGCCGCGTACCAGTGCTTCTGCATGGCGCCGGTGTCACCGCTGCGCCGGGCGATCGCTGTCTGCAGCGCGGCTGCCCACAGCGAGTCGCGGCGGTGCAGCGGCGAAGTATCGGCGTCCGCGCACGCGACCGCCACGTCGGACGTCGCTGCGGGCAGTTGCCCGTCCTGCATCCGCACCCAGCCCAGCAGCAGCCGGTGTCTGCGGGCGACGAAAAGCGCGGCCTCCGTACCGTCTTCGAGACCGGCGCGCACCGCCCGGGCGATCACGCTGCGGGCCCGTACCGGATCACCGCCGTGCAGGGCGGCCAGGGTCACCAGCGCCGCGGGACTGTCCGGGGCCACGCCCGCCGCGGGCTGATCCGCGGTGATCGCCTGCCCCAACCGGGAGACGGCGGCGGGGTACGGCGCGTCCAACGACATCAACAGGCCCTCGGCGAGGCTGCGCGCGGCGCGGGCCGTGGAGGTGGGTGGGCCGGCGCTCTCGGCGGACAACGCCGCCCGGGCGGCCGGCAGGTCACCGGCGGCCAGGGTCACCACCGCGCCCGCCGCACTCACGAACGCGTCCGGATACGGGCCCAGCCAGCGAAACAGGTCCGCGGCCTGCGCTGCACTGCCGTCGTGCAGGGCGATGCTGGCCGCGATCCGGACCGCGGCGGCCTTTTCGGCCGCATCCTCGGAGCCGAGCAGCTGATCGGTGAGGCGGCCCGCGGTGCCGCAGTCACCGGTCAGCGCCAGCGCGTCGGCCAGCCGCGGGCTCAGCGTGGTCGCCCCCGCATCGACGGCAGCGCGGTAAAGCCTTGCCGCCCTTGCTGGTTGGCCATGGCTGCGGGCGGCCATATCGGCCAGCGCGGTCGCCAACCGATCGTCGCGCAGGCCGTGCTCGGCCAGCTGGAGCGCTAACTGGGTTGTGAGCGTGGACGATTCGAGCTGCGACACCAGAAGCGCGACCTCGGTGTCGTGATGCCGTGCGGTGCCGAGAATCTGGGCCACGCAGCGGTGCAGTGTCCGCGCGAAGGCTCGGCTGTGGGACGGCTCGACCAGACCCGTGGCGCGGGCACGATCGACCACCGCGTACGCCTGCTCGGCGTCCATCCGCAACGCCGCAGCGATGTCGTCGGGGCCGAGTTCTCTGCTCAGCGAGGTGACCAGAAGGGTGTCGAGCGTCGCGTCGTCGAGGCGGCGCAACCGTTCGGTCAACGCGTACGTGACCGCCTGCAGGATCGCCGTCGCCGGTGCCTCGTCCTGCGGGTCGGTGACGGCCGCTATCGCCGGCTGCAGCAGGAACGGCAGGCCCGCCGTCGCCACGACCAGGGACCGCACCATGTCCGATGGCGGTGTGCCACCCAGCTTTTCGGCGACGAGGCTTGTCACGTCTCCCGGGGGCAGTGGTCCGAGGCTGACGATCGGGTTCTCGCGTTCGATCGCCGTGAACAGGGCACGTATCGCCGGGCGGTGCGCGATGGGCTCACTGCTGACGACGAGGGTCGAAGGCAGATCCGACACCCGCTGCGCGAGCTGGTCGAGTTCGTCGTCGTCCAGCAGCTGGGCATCGTCGATGACGACGGCGGCCCCCGGATCGTCATCGACACGCGGGATGCGGGTGAGCACGGGTACGCCCGCGGCGCGAAGTGCGGTTCGAACGGCGGTCAGCACCGAACTCTTACCGGTGCCGATCCCGCCCGACACGAGCAGTTTGACCGGCTCGGTCGGCGCGGCCGCCAATCCTGCGACCGCCTCGCGCGCGGGCGGCGGGATGTCCGGCCGGGGGTCCGACGCGGTCATGGGTCTATGGCGCGTCCGGAACGGGGATGTCCGGCTCCGGTTCGACCGATGTGGTGGGCGGGTCGGTGGTCGGCGGCTGGGTGGTCGTCGGCTGCGTGGTGGTGGGACGCGTCGTCGTGGTGGTGGGCTGAGTGGTGGTGGTTGTCGTTGTGGTGGTCGTGGTTGTGGTGGTGGGTGGCGTCGTGGTCGTCGTGGTCGTCGTCTCGGGGGGCGGCGGTGGGGGGACCACGCTGGTGGTCGGGCGCCCATCGGTTCCCGTGACGGTAACCGTCTGTGGTGCAACCGAAGTCGTCGTCTCCGGTGAGGGTCCTGACTCGAAGGTAGTAGCGGTCTCGGTGACGGGGGAGCTGTCGCCGGTCGTACCGGTCAGCGTGACCGCGAGACCACCGGCGGCCAGCAGTGCGGCCGCGGCCGCCGCGCCGAACAGCACCACCGGCCTGCGGTACCACGGCAGCGGTTCGGGTTCCGGTTCGTACTGCTCTTCCTCGTGGGCGAACCCCATCGCGGGGCGAGCGCCGGTTCCCCCCGCTTCGAACGTGTAATCCTCACCGGCATAGGGGACCGGCTCATCGGCGGGCGAGTCGTCCTGCGACCACGCCAGCGCGCGGAACGTCGCCGAGCCCGCACCGTCGGCGGCCGACTCGGCGGCCGCGACGCCTGCGGCTCCGGCGGCCCACGCGGCGGCCGACATGCTCGTCGGCGCCATCCCGGTCGGGGCATCGGCGGCGGCAGCCATCCCGGTGGCCGCGTCGGCGGCGTCGGCGATCAGCGCGGCGCCCGCTGCGACGTTGAGTTGGGACTGCGGCGTGGTGATGACCGGTGCGCGCAGCCGGGTCGACAGCTGCTGGGTGACCATCGGGATGTTGGCCCCACCGCCGACGGTCGCGACGGCCGAGACGTTCGCCGGCGCAATGTTGTTGCGCTGCAACGTCTCCTGGACGGCATTGAGCAACCCGTCGAGCGGCTCGCTGATCAGCTGCTCCAGCTCGGTGCGGGTGACGCGCACATCGGAGGTGAAGCCGGGCAGGTCGGCGTGCACGACCGCGGCGGTATCGGCCGACAGTTGTTCCTTGGCCACGCGGGCCTCGTTGCGCAGCCGGGCCAGGGAACTGACGGCGGCGGTGCCCGCGGGGTCGGCGTCGTTGGCCGCCGCGATGCCCGCTACGACGTGGTTGAGCAGGAGCTGATCGATCTGGTCGCCGGAGAAGTCCGCGTAGCGGACCGTTTCTCCGATCGGGCCCAAGTCGGCCCCCGCGTCGGCCAGGCTGATGCTGGTCCCACTGCCGCCGAAATCACACAGCACCACCACGCCGCTCGACGGCAACCCCGGCGCGGCCTGAAGCGCGGCGAGCGCGGCCGCCGAATCCGGCACCAGCGTGGGCGCCACCCCGTCGGGAGCCAGGCCCGGCGCGGCACGCAGGGCCCCCCGCAGCGCGCCAGTCGTGGCGGCTCCCCAGTGCGCGGGCACCGCGATCACGACCGGTGCACCGCCGCCGACCGTGCGCGCCATGGCGTCGAGCGCCTCGACCAGCACCCGCTCGCCACGATGCGGCGAACCATCGGCGGCCACCAACGGCACCGGGTCGCCGACGCGTTCGACGAAACCGCTCAGCACCATGCCCGGTTGGTTCAGGTTGGGGTTCTCGGCCGGGACGCCGACCTCCGGCGCGCGATCGTCGAATATGGTGAGTATCGATCGGCGCATGACCGGTGGACGGCCGATGCGGGCCGCGACCAAATTGGTCGAACCGATCGACAACCCGAGTGAGTCGCTCATCTCCACCTTTGCATTTGGGTGCATTCGAACCCGGCCATCACGATAGCGGCTCGATGGCTTCGGACACGGGAGCTGCCCCTAGTGGGAGAAAATCCCCTAACGCGGCATCCCCTAACGACGCGGCCGAGCAGGTGGGTTTCGCACCGATCACCGCGGCGTTCGCCGTCGATAGCATCGTGGCAGGCCACTCGGCTAGGCCTTGTCTCTAGCCACATATATCTGGTCTCTAGCCACATATATCTGTTTGAGGGAGGGAGGGTGTTTCATGGCCAACGAGTTACTCGACTTTGTCATGTCGGTGGTGCGTGATCCCGACGCCGCTGCGCGTTTCGCCGCCGATCCGGATCAAGCCATTCTCGACGCCAATCTGACGAACGTGACCAGTGCCGATGTCCACGCCCTGATCCCGGTGGTGTCGGAGTCCATGTCGGCGCTTCCGACGACCGTTCCGACCGCGCTGGACGGCGGTATCGCCGAAGCCGCGAGCAATGTCTGGAGCAGCGGAGCGGCCACCGCCGCCTTCGACGCGTTCGGCGATCACGTACCGGCCGAGGTGGTGGACGACGTGTCCGCGGCGTTGATCTCCGACCCGGGGGTCCCCGAACTCGCTGAGCCGGATGTTCCCAGCGTCGCCGGCGCGGACGACACCTCGCTGGAGTTGGACCAGCCGGTGGTCTCCGACGTCGTCGACGACGTCCCGACCATCGACGACTTCAGCGACGCGGTGGCCGATGTGCAGCAGCTCGACATCGACGCGGGCGGATTCGACATCTTCGACTGAAACGCAGTACCGACCGAATGCGCGGCCCCTTAAGGGGCCGCGCATTTGTCGTTTCGACGCGAGAATGCGGGCTCTCCCGAGTACCCCCCAGCCATCCCCTAATCCCCTAACGGCGCCCCTACTCCGATCCCGGGACGCTGCCGCGCAGGGAGGGGCCGCGACCCCGTTTCAGGGCCGCCGCGACCGCCATAACGTGGTTCTCAGCTCGCCGGACAGCCCGGCGACCAGACCAAGACCGACATCTTCGAAAGGATCCGACATGAACCTCATCGACTGGTTTCTGAACCTGTTCCGCGACCCCGTCTCCGCTGCCGCGTTCGTGGCGGACCCCGACCGCGAACTCCACCAGGCCGGCTTCGGCAACGTCTCGGCCGCCCAG
>NZ_BCTA01000051.1 GCF_001570485.1 Mycolicibacterium novocastrense | reverse complement strand
GCGCTGTATAGGCCCGCCGGTCCGGCGCCGACGACGACGGTTCTCATCGAGTGCTCATTTCGGGTAACCTACGGTGTAATGAATATATAGGAGGTTACCCGAATGTCGGAGCCCGTCAAGCGGCGGTATTCGTCGCGGTTGCGCGCCGCACAGGCGTCGGACACGCGACGCAGGATCGTTGCGGCCGCCGAGCGGCTGTTCGTCGAACACGGGTACGCGGCGGCGACGATCGACGCCGTGGCCGCCGCCGCCGGAGTGAGCCGTAAGACGGTGTTCACGTCGGTCGGCGGCAAGGTGGACCTGCTCAGGGTGGCGATGGAGTGGGCGGTCGCCGGCGATGACGCGCCGGTGCGGTTGGTCGACCGCGACGAGATGCGCGGGCTGCTGGCCGAGGCCGACGCCGCGACGCTGCTGCGGAAGTGGGCCTCGGTCATCACCGCCATCGACGCGCGCACCGCCGGGTTGTTCACGGCGCTGGAGGTCGCGGCGGGGACCGACGACGAGGCGCGCGAATTGGCGAAGCGTTTCGAACGGCAGCGACTCGACGGTGCTCGTCGAATCGTCGACCGCCTCGCGCAGCGCAAGGCGCTCAACCGCGCACTCAAACGCGCCGAGGCGGTGGACGTCGCGTGGCTGTCGACTGATCCCGTCCTCTATGACCGGCTGGTTCGCAGGCGCGGGTGGTCGTCGCGAAGGTTCGAGACGTGGTTGGGCGAAAGCTTGTGTCGTCAGCTGCTCCATGGGTAACCAACGGCCATGCATCCCGATCACTTTCGTACTCTGCTGACCTCGAACGGCCCCTACGCCTCGGTGTACTTCGACGACTCCCACAACACCGCCGACGCGGCGGCGCAGATGGACCTGAAGTGGCGCGCGTTGCGTCAGCAACTCGAGGAGCAGGGCGCCGATCCGGCGGTGACCGAAAGCATCGAGCAGGCCATCACCGACGCGACGCCTCCGGTCGGGCCCAGCGGGCGCGCGGTCGTGGCCAGCGCCGACGGTGTCCTCGTCAACGAACAGCTCATTCGGCCCATCGAGCCTGTCGTCCGGGTTTCGGCGCTGCCCTACATCGTCCCGGTCGTCGAGCACGGCCTCGACCGCCCGACGTACGCCGTGGTGATCGTCGACCACGCGGGCGGCGACATCACGTTGTACCGCGAGGGCACCGTGGTGTCGGACACCGTCGACGGTGACGCCTACCCGGTGCACAAGGCATCGGGCGCGGACACACCGGGGTACGGCGACCCGCAACGCACCACCGATGAAGCGCGTCAACAGAACATCCGGGCCGTCGCCAACCAGCTGACCACGCTGGTCGACGACGCCAAACCCGAAGTCGTGTTCGTCGTCGGTGAGGTTCAGTCGCGCACCGACCTCGTCGCGCAACTACCCGAGCGGGTCGCTTCGCTGGTGGTCGACGTGGCTGTGGGGGCGCGGCAGAGCGGTTTCGACGACGCAGACCTGCAGCACGCGATCGACCAGGAGTTCCAACGGCGGCGCGTGGCCGAGATCGACGACGCCGCGCAACGCCTGACCGCCGAACTCGGGCGCGGCGAGGGCATGGCGACCGAAGGGCTCGACGGCGTGACGGCGGCGCTGCGGGCCGGCGCGGTCGACACCCTGATCATCGGCGACGTCGGCGACGCGACCGTCGTCGCCGGCGATGACCTGACCACGATCGCGCCGAACCCCAACGTCCTGTCCGAACTCGGTACGGCACCCAGCCAGACCCTGCGGGCCGACGAGGCGCTGCCGATGGCGGCGATCAACACCGGAGCCGCCCTGATCCGCACCGACGAGCGCATCGACCCGGCCGACGGCGTCGCCGCGATCCTGCGGTACGCGTTGCCCCGCTGACGCCGAGCGAGGCTCAGCGGGCGCCGACGATGTTGGCCAGCGCGGCGATCGGCGTGTCATCGAGGTGCTGGCACAACTTCAGTGGATGTTCGAAAACCCGTTGGGCTCCGGCGGTTTCGAGCTCACCGCGGGATACTCCCCCGCTGAGCACACCGATGCTGTCGACGCCGGCGCGTTTACAGGCTTCCACGTCCCAAACGGTGTCGCCGACGAAGACGGCATGCGAGGCCGTCACCCCCGCGCGCTCGAGGGCGATCTCGACGATGTCGGGCTCAGGTTTGGCGGTGTCCACATCCTCCGATGAGGTCACCGCGTAGACCAGGTGGTCGCTGTCGAGCACCTCACGCAGCATCGACAGTTCCTCTTCGGGCGCCGAGGTCGCCAACACGACCCGGATGTCGAGTTTGTGCACCGCCTCGAGCAGCTCCCGTGCACCCGGCAGCCGCCTCAGGTGCGGCGCCAACTCTTTGTAGTAGCGCGAGTGCAGGTCTTTGGCCTGGCTGCGCGCCTCCGTGTCGGCGTCCTCTGCCAGCGTGTCGACCAGCGTCGTGCCGTCCATCCCGATCGAGCGGTGAATGCGCCAGGCCTCGACGGGGTGACCGGCCTCTTCGAACGCGCGATACCAGGCATGCACGTGCAGGTAGTTCGAGTCGACCAGCGTGCCGTCGATATCGAAGAGGACGGCCGAGATGGTCTTGGCTTGGCCGGTCACGGCCGGTGGTGCTGCTCGGGGGCGCGGTTGTGCTCGGAACGCGCGGTGTGGTCGTCTCGCACACCGTCGGTCTTGGTGGTCGACGGATCGGCGGCGGAGTCGGACGCGCGGGTCTTCGGGTCCAGGGCGTCGGCGCGAGCGCGTTGTTCGTCGAGTTCGTCGCGCTTGGTGTTGACCGCGTTGCGGTGGGTCTGGGCGGCATCCTGCAGCCGGGCCGCCTCGGCGGCTTTCGCCTCCGCCTCGGCCTGGGCGGCGCGGGCGCGTGCCTCGGTTTCCTGCGCGACGGTCTCGCGCTTGTGAAGATGATGCGACTTCTCGTCGACCTCGGTGCGGAGCCGCTCGGCCTCCATGCGGCGGCGCTTGTTGCGCGCATTGCGCGCCAGGACCGCCACCAGCACGATCGCGGCGATCAGAGCGATTGCGACGATGATCCACACGATGGCGTTGTTATCCATGTCGGCTCCTTTGGTCTGTCGAGCCGGCTCGTTGACGAACCCGCTAATTCTGCGTGTGCCCGGGCGGCAGCCCACCTAAACGGCGGCGGGTCGGACAAGTCGTCGACGGGCAGGAACACGGCGGGCGCTCGGGTTCTTCGACGGTGCCTCGTCCGCGGCCGTCAAGCGGCTCAGTTCGACCCCGTCGGCGCCCGGCCACTACCTGCTTGATGAGTGAAAGCGTTGCAGCGGAGCCGGATTCAGGCCGCAGCGGCGGCGTTGTCGCGTGCTGTTAGAGGGTCGCGGCCAATGGTCCGGACGGTTCGCAGACCGGCTCCGGCGGATTGCCCGACGTCGAACAGCCCCGGCCGGTCGCCACATACGTCGCACCCGGTTGATACGGCGAGTAGTACGCCCGCGCCGTCAACAAGCCGTTGTTCTGCACGCAATTCTCCGGTCCCGTGTTGCCCTGAAGTTCGACGCAGGCGATCGACTGGTACGGCGTGCCGCCGGTGCAGTCTGCCGGCGTCATCGTCACCGCAACCATGTCCGCGCCCGACACCTGGACGACGTGCGGTGCGGAGAGGGTGAACGTGCACGGCGGATCGGCCGGTTCGGCGCCCGCCACCACGGGGACCGACAGGAAACTCAGGGTGACGGCGAAGACCGTGACCATCAGCGACCTGATCATCTCCCGATCGTAGGCCACCGTTGCCCGGTTGTGCCCGCACTTTGCGCACGGCCGTGAGCCGGCGAGGGTGCGCAACCGCCGTTGTCTGGGCGGCGCGTCGTGACCAGACATGCACGCTCGCTGAGGAGGTTGGGGAACGTCAGGCGACGTAGCGGGTGAACCAGTCCTGCACACGACGCCACGCATCGGCCGCGGCGGTCGCGTTGTAGCGCTCCCCGGTGTCGTTGAAGAACGCGTGATTGGCGTCGGGTTCGGTGACCAACTCGAAAACCAGGCCGGCGCTTTCCAGCGCCGCCCTCGCGACGGGTTCGGTGGCGTTCACCCGCTGATCCTGCGCCGCGTAAATGCCGAGCACGGCAACGTCTTTCGAGCCGGAGAAGTCGGGGTTGTCGGGTGTTGGCCCGTAGAACGGGACAGCCGCCGACAGCCGGGGTTCGCCGGCGGCCAGCAGCCGCCACACATAACCGCCGCCCATGCAGAAGCCGACGGCGGCGATCCTTTTCCCGGGTACGCGCCGCTGCAGTTCGTCGATGCCTGATCTCAGATCCGCGACCGCGTCTTGCGGCGGGATCTTGCCCAGCGCCGCCGTCGCCTCCGCGGGGTCGGCGAACGTCGATGTTCCGCCCTGCGCCGACAGCAGGTCGATCGCCAACGCCGAGTAGCCGATTCCGGCGAACCGACCCGCCACCGAACGGATGTAGTCGTTGAGCCCCTTGTTCTCGTGGATCACGAGGACGCCACCACGGACGTCCGGGGCGTCGGCCCAGGCGGCCTGCAGTTCGCCGCGAGGTCCCGCCCGGGTGACCGGTGTGGTGGGCACCGCGGTCTCGCTGCCCGGCGGCGGGGCGCTGTGCGTGGCGGTGCCGCTGGTCGTGGCCGGCGTGTCGGACTTCTGCTCCTGGTTCTGGCCGCACGCGGCGAACAGCGCCGTGGCGCCCGCGGTGCCGACACCGAGCAGCGCCAGCCGGCGCAGCGCCTCGCGCCGAGACAGCAGGCCGTCGACGTGGTCGGTGGCGATCTCTTCGGCGATGTACCGCTGGATGGGGGTCATCCCAGCGAGTATGCCCCGATGCGGACGCCGCCGGAACCCACTGCGCGGACAGGTGGCCGCTCGGATAAGTGCATGTCAGCGGAGTGAGTAGACAAATTTACGAATCTGTTCACGGATTCGATTGACAGGCTAATTGCCGGGGCTGTTCTATGGCGGGGTGACCTACGACACGATCATCCGCAACGGCCGCTGGTTCGATGGCACCGGCGCTCCGTCGGCGATCCGCAACCTCGGTATCCGTGGGGGTCGTGTGGTGGTGGTCAGCCCCAACGATCTGGACGCGACCGGTTGCCCGCAGATCATCGACGCCACCGGCAAATGGGTCCTGCCCGGCATGCTCGACATCCACACCCACTACGACGTTGAGGTGCTCAACGGTCCCGCCCTCGCTGAGTCGCTGCGCCACGGTGTGACCACGGTGATGCTCGGGTCCTGCTCGCTGTCGACGGTGCACGTCGACGCCGGCGACGCCGGTGACATCTTCGGCCGGGTGGAGGCGATCCCCCGCGACCACGTGATCGCCGCGGTCGAGCAGCACAAGACCTGGTCGAACTGCGAGGAATACATCCAGGCGCTGGAGTCGCGGCCGCTCGGCCCCAACATCGCGGCCTTCATCGGACACTCCGACATGCGCGCCGCGACCATGGGACTCGACCGCGCCACGCGTAAAGATCAGCGCCCGACCAAGCCCGAGCAAGCTCAGATGGAGCGCTGGCTGTCGGAGGCGCTGGAGGCCGGCTTCGTCGGGATGTCGTCGCAGCAGCTGCTCTTCGACAAGCTCGACGGTGACGTGTGCCGGTCGAGGACTCTTCCGTCGACCTATGCCAGACCGCGCGAACTGCGTCGGCTCAAGGCGCTGCTGCGACGCGCCGGCCGAATCCTGCAGTCGGGCCCGGACATTCAGAACCCGCTCAATCTCGGCTCGCAGCTGGCGCAGTCGCTGGGCATCATCCGCAACCCGCTCAAGACCAGCTTGTTGTCGGCCGCGGACGTGAAATCGAACCCGTACAGCATCCACGCGCTGGGCCCGGCCGCCCGGCTGGTCAACAGGCTCGGCGGGAACTTCCGTTGGCAGCATCTGCCGGTCCCGTTCGAGGTCTATGCCGACGGCATCGACCTGGTGGTCTTCGAGGAGTTCGGCGCGGGCGCGGCGGCGCTGCATCTGCGCGACGAGGTCGAGCGCAACGAGCTCATGCGTGACGCGGCCTACCGGCGCCGGTTCCGCAAGGAGTACGAGAGCAAGCTCGGAATCCGGGTGTGGCAGCGCGATTTCTTCGACGCCGAAATCGTCGCCTGCCCGGACGCGTCGATCGTCGGCAAGTCGTTCGGCCAGGTCGGTCAGGACCGCGGCGGCGTGCATCCCGTCGACGCCTTCCTGGACCTGGTGCTCGAACATGGCACGGCGCTGCGCTGGCGCACCACGATCTCCAACCATCGACCCGAGGTGCTCAAGAAGCTCGCAGCGGATTCCGGCATCCAGATGGGTTTCTCCGACGCCGGTGCGCACCTGCGCAACATGTCGTTCTACAACATGGGTCTGCGGTTGCTGCGCCACGTGTACAGCGCCGAACGAGCCGGAAAGCCGTTCATGACGGTCGAACACGCGGTTCACCGGCTCACCGGTGAGCTGGCCGACTGGTACCGCCTGGATGCCGGGCACCTGCGTATCGGCGACCGGGCCGACGTGGTGATCGTCGACCCCGCCCACCTCGACGACTCGCTGGACGCGTACGCAGAAGAGCCTGTCGACCATTACGGCGGGCTGTCGCGAATGGTCAACCGCAACGATGACACGGTCTCGGCTGTGCTTGTCGGCGGCCGTGCGGTCTTCCTCGACGGCAAACCGACCGATCTGGTCGGTAAACGGCGGACCGGACGGTTCCTGCGCGCGGCGCACAAGGCGCCCGCGCTTGTCGAGCAGGAAGGTGAATTGGCCAGTGTCGGTTGAGGATACGGTTCTGGGCATGTGGAAGGCGCTGTCGGCGCGTGACTGGGAGGCGGTCAAGACCTTTCTGTCCGACGACTGCATCTACCTCGACATGCCGGTAGGTCCGACGGCCGCTGCGCGCGGGCCGGAGGACATCGTCAAGCGGCTCAAAATCGGCTTGGAGCCGCTGGCCTCCTACGAGAACTTCACCGGGTTGCTGGTCGACAACGGTACCGACGTGATGTACGAACACTCCGAGGAATGGCATTGGGCCACCGGTGAATCGGCGGTGCTGCAGTTCGTCAGCGTGCATCGCGTCGAGGACGGCAAGATCACGTTGTGGAAGGACTACTGGGACATGGGGGCACTGGCCAACAACGCCCCGCCCACGTGGATGGAGGACTTCGCCAACGCCGATATGAGCTGGGTGTTCGACGCGACCGGTCTGGTCTGACTCAGACTGCGGGCGCGCGGGGCGTGCGGGAACCTAGACGCTCCAGGCCAACCGGAACTTGTCGGCAGCATCCTGCGCGCTGAGGTCGCCGAAGTTCTTGTGCTCGTAGCGACGTACCGCCACCACGGCGTCGACGACCGCATCGCCGAGGATGCTCCGCATCAGCGAGGACCGCTCGAGCGCGTCGACCGCCTCGGCCTGGTTCTGGGTCATCGTCACGATCCCGGCCCGCTGCCGTTGCTCATCGGTCAGAGTCGAGGGATCGACCGTCGTCTCCGGCGGCGGTGTCAGCTCGCGTTCGATCCCGTCGAGGGCCAGCCCGAGGATCGCCGCCGTCGCCAGGTACGGGTTGGCCGACGGATCGACGACCTTGACTTCGACGTTGGCCCCCAGCGGATTGCTGACGCCGCCGATCAGGAAACGCACTGCGGCCTCGCGGTTCTCGGTGCCCCAGCAGACCGATGCCCCCGACCAGTGACCGGGTTGCATGCGTTGGCCGGACAACACGGAACCGGCGAGTACGCCCTGAGCCTCGGGCAGGCCGGCGAGCAAGCCGGCCAGCGCCGATTCCCCCTCCGGCGTCAGGCCGTTGACACCGTCACCGTCAGAGAACAGCGGGACATCGTCGCGCCGCATCGAGAAGTGTTGGTGCGCCCCCGATCCGACCTCTCCCGCGAACGGTACCGGCGACAGGCTCACCCGCATTCCGTACCGCCGCGCGACCCGCCCGATGATGATCCGCATCAGCACCAGTGCATCGGCGGCCGCAACCGGCGGCAGTGGCGCCAGCGAGATCTCGAACTGGTTGACGCCGTACTCGGGATGGAACTGCTCGATCGCAACCCCCGATGCGGTTGCCGCGTTGGTGACGTCGCGGACGAACCCCTCGAACTCCAAGAGCCCAGCCAGGCCGTATTGGGCCCACAGGTGTGACGGCAACCGGCTGCCGTCGGGCCCGACGAGCACGAACTCCATCTCATGGCCCACGACCGTGCTGATTCGCGCATCGGACAGCCGGTCCGCGACTCGTCCGAGCGCGCCGCGCGTGCAGTAGGCGTCCGGGGTTCCGTCCTGGTTGAAGAAATTGCCTGGCGCCCAGGCCAATCCGTCACCGAGGATACGTAGTGCGCCGAGGTCGATGCGGATCCGCTGATCCCCCACCACGCCGATGTCGTCGCCGAAGACGATTCCGCTCTGGTCGATCGCGAACACGTGCCACACCGGGCTGGCGCCGAGACCGGGGTCGGCGAACGTGCCCATTCGGCGCAGCGGCACGGTCTTGGCGAGCGTGAGCCCGGCGCCGTTGACGACCGTGCCGATGAGGGTGGCGACCCCGTCGGATTCGAGCTGGGCGATGGCCGCCGCCGCGAGCGGTTTGGCTGCCCCTGCGTTCACGACAGCCATTGTGCGCGCTTCCGCTGTGGGCTACAGCGTGATCTTGCAGCTTTGGCCGATGTCGAGCGTGCGCAACATGCGCCCCATGCCGAGCCACATCGCGCACGACAGCGCGAGATCGGTGAGCAACTCTTCGGAGAAGTGCTCGCGGCAACGCTGCCAGAAGTCCTCGTCGTCGCGCAGCCCCGTGTGGTCGCCGGCGAAGCGTTCGGCGAACTCGGCGGCGATGCGCTCCTGCGCGCTGTACCCGGGCCACGTCCGCCATTCGGCGGCGTGATCGTAGAGATCCTCGTCGACGCCGGCCGCCAGACCTTCGGAGTCGCGGGTGTTCTGGCACACCACGCATTCGTTGTCCAGAGCGATGACCATCCGCGCCAGTTCGCGAACCCGCATCGGCAGCCGGTTCTTCGTGTAAACCGCATTGGTGAAGCCGGCCATCGCGATGCCGATATCCGGCGACTTCGTCACCCAGGCGGCCGCGTCATCGTCGGCGAAATCTCCGATTCGACTCATGGCCGCATCGTACGCCCGCGGTCGGCGAAGTGGAACGCGTTCTAGTTCTCGGACCGGCCCAGTCAGCTGGTGGCGATCAGCTGGGCGCGGTCGTCGGTCCAGTCGCGCTGCAGGAGCATTCGGTGCGCGATGCGCTCCAGTGCGACCTCGACCTGGAACCGGTCCGGGCGACCTTGGAAGGACGGCGAGGTGGCCAACTTCTCGACGATGCGGCCCACGATCGCCGCCGAGATCGCGTCGACCTGCCGGATCCCGTTCTGGGTCAGCCAGAGCCGTTCGCCGGTGCGAAGCGCCAGGCCGCGTCGCACCAGATCATCGAAGGGCGGCTCGATGATCTCGTAGGGCACGCGGAGTCGTTCGGCGATGTCGGTCAGTGTCGCAGAGCCGAATACCTGGTTCTGCCGGTAGATCTGAAGCAGCGCCCACATCTGACTGACGTCGAGGTCGCACCCGGGTTCGCGGGCCAGGCTGCGCAGTCGGATCTCCGGTGAGTCGCGGAACAGCCGGCCGACGGCCACTTCGAGGATCTTCTCGGGCGATTCGGTGCTCGGCATGCCGAAGCCCTCACCCAGGTCCGAGGCGGACACCGTCTCCACCTCCCGCAGCAGCACCTCCTTGAGGAACAGCGAGACGACGAAGCCGACCACCGCCACGGGCACCGCGTATAGGAAGACGAGACCCAGCGAGTCGGCGTAGGCGTCGACGATCGGTGCGGCCATCTGCGGACTGAGCATGTGAAGCGCCTGCGGTGACTCCGCTGCTCGCGGCGGCGCACCGCTGGCGGCCAGCGCGGGTCCGATCCGGCTCGCGAGGAAGTTGGCGAACAGGCTGCCGAAAATCGCTGCGCCGAACGAGCTTCCGATGGTTCGGAAGAAGGTGACTCCCGACGTGGCCACGCCGAGGTCGCTGAAGCTGGAGGTGTTCTGCACGACCAGCACCAGCACCTGCATGCACAGTCCGATCCCCGTGCCGAGGATGAACAGATACAGCGATTGTTGCCAGGTCGGCGTCGCGGCGTCCATACCGGACAACAACAGGAACGCGACCGCCATGGTCGCGGTGCCCGCGATCGGGAAGACCCGGTATCTGCCGGTGCGGCCGACGAACTGGCCGCTGCCGATGGAGGTGATCAGCATGCCCGCGACCATCGGCAGCGTGCGCAGACCCGACGTGGTCGCCGAGACGCCGTTGACGAACTGCATGAAGGTCGGCAGGAACGTCAGCGCGCCCAGCATCGCAAAGCCCACGATGAACCCGAGGATGCAGCACACCGTAAAAACCGGGCTGGCGAACAACCGGATCGGCAGGATCGGTTCGGCGGTATGGAGTTCCACCCACACGAACACGGCCAGGGCCGCGACCGAGCCCACGAACAACGCGATGATGGGGGCCGACGACCACGCGTACGTGCTGCCGCCCCAACTCGTGGCCAATGTCAGCCCGGAGGCGCCCAGTCCGACGAACACGATGCCCGCGTAGTCGATGACGGCCTTTCCGGATCTGGCCAGCGGCGGGATCGCCACCGCCGCAACGGCGAGCACCACCAGCGCGATCGGCACGTTTATCCAGAATGCCCAGCGCCAGCTGAGGTGGTCGGTGAAGAAGCCGCCGAGCAGCGGCCCGATCACGGTCGTGACACCGAACACCGCGCCGAGCGCTCCCTGATAGCGACCGCGGTCGCGCAGGGGGATGACCTCGCCGATCAACGCCATCGCGGTGACCATGATGGCGCCACCGCCGACGCCCTGCAGAGCCCGGGAGGCGACGAGCATGGTCATCGAGCCGGCCATACCGCACAGCACGGAACCGGCCAAGAAGAACAGCACCGCGGCGCCGAACACCGTCTTGCGGCCGAACAGGTCACCCAGCTTGCCGACGATGGCCGTGACGATGGTGGACGCCAGCAGGTAACTCGTCACCACCCACGACTGGTGGCCCGCGCCGCCGAGGTCGGCGACCATTGTCGGCAGCGCGGTCGCCACGATCGTCTGATCCAGCGCGGCCAGCAGCATCCCGAGCAGCACCGCGACGAAGATGGCGTTGCGGCGCCTCGGGCCGATATCCACGCCGCCGCCGTCGGGATCGGCGGCCGCTGTCGTGGCCTGACTCGTCACTGCTTCCCTTCCGATGCGAACCCTTCAGCCATATCGTTAGTAAGGCTATGAAAGTTACGCACCGGGAGAGGGTTGCCCTCGCGAGCGTGCACAAAACGCCGTACGAGCGTCCGCGAAACGCCGCAAAAGTGCGGCGTTTGATGGGCAAACACGCGCGCTCGCGGGGCTATGGGCGAGCGCTACAGCGCTACAGCGAGGTTGGCGGGCGCGACACGCACTGGGCCGAGTAGAGCTCGTCGCCCAGCTTGTCCATCAGTTGTAGCTGCGTCTCGAGGTAATCGATGTGCTCCTCCTCGTTATAGAGGATCTTCTCGAGCAGTGTGGCCGAGGTCGCGTCGCCCTTCTCGCGGCACATGATGATGCCCGGGCGCAGACGCTCGAGGACCTCGTACTCGATCGCGAGGTCGGCCTCGAACTGCTCACGCAGGGTCTGGCCGATGCGCAGCGAGAAGAGCCGCTGATAGTTGGGCAGCCCGTCGAGGAGGAGAATTCTGTTGGTTATGTCCTCCGCGTGATTCATTTCTTCGAACGACTCTTTGCGCGTGTATTCGGCGAGTTCGGTGAAGCCCCAATTCGCCTGCATCTTCGAATGCAGGAAATACTGGTTAATGGCCGTCAGTTCGCTCGTCAATTGCTCATTGAGCAGTTTGAGGACGTCCGGATCGCCTTGCATGATCGCTCCTAGGCACTTGAGGGCTGGTCAAGAATCGCTGTCGCTCGTGCATCTTCCACGCTAGTGCAGTTACGGCGCGTAAGCGCGCTTTAAAAGCTGCGCGAGGCGTGTTTTCCCGTGGATTCTCAACCGCTCCGGCAACTCCAGGCGCAGATCCGAGACCTACTCTGGACTGCCTAGGCTAAGTAAGGTTAGACTGCGCTAACCATTGGCGAGGGCATGAGCGAGACGGGAAGAATCGATGGGTCAGTACGATCTGCACTCATTGATTTTGGCGTGCGACTTTCGCGTCGCCGACGTCGAACGAATGTGGAAATGGCTTAAAAAGCGGCGCGATAATTTGCAGTCGATTGGCGCCCATCATGTCGTCGTGTATGAGTCGATCTGGGAGCCGAATCGCGTCCTGGTGACAATTGGAATTCGCAACGCGCGGTCAATTCGTGACGTTCTTCGGTCATCGGCGGTTTTCGAGTGGTTCGACACCGCTGGGGTCGATGACATCCCGCCGATCTTCGGTGGCGAAGTCGTCGAGAAGATCGACCTCTACCCGCCTTCGCCCGCCGACCACGTCGGCCGGGTGGTCGTGGGCGTCATGTCGTCGGTGGAGGACGTGTCGGCCCTGATGGTGAAGATCCACGACGGTGTCGAACGCTTCAAGCGCGGCGGAGTGCGCAAGATCTGGGTCTACCGTGCGCTCGACGACGGGCAGGAAGTCATGATCCTGCAGGAGATCGAGGACGAAGCCGCCGCCCGGCAGTGGATCGATCACCCGGACGCGGCCGCGGAGTGGATGTCCAATGTGGGACTGGGTCCATATCCGAGCCACTTCATCGGTCGGTTCGCCCACTTGATGAGCATCGACGGGCAGGGGTGACGGGGCGCCATGTTCGTCTGTCTGTGTATGGGGATCACCAGCCACGATGTGAGCGAATGCGTTGCCAATGGGGCGCGCACCTCCAAGCAGATCGCCGAGGCGTGCGGCGCCGGCGGCGACTGCGGGCGGTGCCGGCGCACCCTGCGAGCGATCATCGCGGCGCACTGCGAGGCCGGCGACGCAGCGCCCAAAGCGGTGAGCCACTCGAGTCGCGTCACTGGTCGCGCTTGCCGGTGAAGTCGGCAAGCGCATTCGCGTTCGCCGCTGCGCCCATCAACACCGCGAAATGTTCGTTCTCCCTTGCCGTGGCGGCGTTGATCCCTTCGCGGGTGGGTGCCGTCATCGTCTGCTTGACGGCCATGAGGCTCGCGATGGGCCGCGACGCGAGAACTTCGGCGTGCCGCCGGGCCTCCGCCAACAACTCCTCGGGTGGGCACACCTTCCAAGCCAGGCCCATCCGCTGCGCCTCGGCCGCGTCCACCCACTCCGACGACATCAGCAGCCATGCGGCGTTCTGCCGACCGATCAGCCGCGGCAACAGATACGACGATGCCGCCTCGGGTGCCACACCGAGGCTGGTAAACGGGGTCTTGAGCCGCGCGTCGGTCGACATGAAGACCAGATCGGCGTAGCCGAGGATCGTTGCTCCGATGCCGACGCCGACACCGTTGACGGCACAGATCAACGGTTTGGGGAAATCAGCGAGCGCGTCGATCATCGCGGTGAAGTGGCTGCCCTGTTCGTTGAACGCGGGATCGGTGATGCGCCTGTGCATCTCGTTGAGGTCGTTGCCGGCGCTGAACGCGCGCCCCTGTCCGGTCAGCAGGACGACCGCGACCTCGTCGTCGGCGGCCGCATCCTTCAGCGCGGTCGCGGTCGCGAGGTACATCTCCTCGTTGAACGCGTTGAGCACCTCGGGCCGGTTCAGGGTCAGCGTGCGAATCCGGTTGTCGTCGGCGATCCGCAGGGTCGTTTCAGCCACCGAAGCAGATTAAGCGCTACCCGTTGTTGTAGACCCGGGTGGGTGCGACGAGCACCACGGTGCGGCGCTCCTCGGCCATGTCGCGGTCGTATTCCGCCCTGTCACCGTGGGGACGGCCAGCGCGACGGCATCGTCGAGTGATGTCATGACTCGCCCTGTGTCACTGCGCTATTGGTGAACGGAGTCCGGTACACGTAGCGACTGGTCGGGACCGTGTCGACGTCCCGATTCGCGCCGAATGCCGACGTGCTGGCCACCATGCGCTCCATGCGCCTGCGTAACTCGTCGTCGTCGGCCGCGGCGAAGAACGCGTGCAGATCGGACAGCGCAGTGGAGGGAAAGAGTTCCTCGACAATCGCCGCGACCGGCGGTGCGCCCGGCGTGAGAGCACGCACGACGGCGTTCTGGGTGTAGCCGAACGTCGACTGGGTCTCGATGGCCACGGGAGTGTGGTCGATGTGCCAGCGGGTCAACCAGGTCGCCTCGTCCAGGTCGGCCGGCCTGCGCAGCAGTGCGACGTTGGCGAAGCCCTCGGTCCGCTCCCCCGGCGCGGTATCCGGTGGGTCCAGCGGCACCGATTCGGTGACCAGGTAAGCGGCCACCTCGTCGGCCTCCTGCCGGAGCCGTGCCACGGCGTCGGTGACCTGAACGCCGTAGGACTGCTGGGTCCACAGGCTGACGAAGCCGACCACAGGCGGGTCCAGGGTGGTCAGCGTCATCAGCGAGTCGCGGACCACGCCGTCGCGCACGTTGACCGTCACACCAGGAGTGCCCAGGCTCAGCAGATCGGGGACGACCTGCTGGTGCAGACGCGCACACCAGGCGTCGTCGGTGTCGGCGCCCCGCAGCGTGATGACGACTTTCTCCACGAAGCGAACCTAACGCGTCGCGGCGGTCAGGCTTCCAACCGCTCGCGGATGCGCGCCAGCCGCTGCCTCAGCTCGATCTCGTCGATGACGCCCCGGGCCACCAGCGAATGCGCCAGCGCCACCAGTTGGCTCTCGGGGTAGGGCAACTGGGCGTAGCGCGTCGCCGTCAACACGTCCTCCTCGTCGCGGCGCGCCTTGAAGTCCGGGACGCCGGCCTCGCAGGTCGCCCGGTCGAGGGCGTCGCACAGTCCGTCCAGGCTCGTCTTCCACGGCGGCACAGGGTTTTGCACCCCGTATTTCGCCGCCATGCGCGACCAGACCTGATTGCGCTCGACGATCTCCTCGAGCGGGGCGACCGTGGTCTGTTCGATACCGGGATCCGGTGTGCCGCTCATGCTTCCGAGGCGGGGTGGACGGCCGGACGGGTGTCGGTGATGACGTTGGTGGTGACGCCCGGCTTGGGCAGGGCGACGCCGATGAGACAGTCACGCGTCACGATTTCGGCGAGTTGCTCCTCGGTCCAGTCCTCGGTGCCCTCGGGGCGCATGGGCATCACCATGAAGCGGTGCTTCTGGTTGGAATCCTGCACGCGAACCGTGACCTCGTCGGGCAGGTACAGGCCGAACTCCGCCAGCACCTGACGCGGCCACCGCACCATCCGTCGGCGGTAGTTGGGTGTGCGGTACCACTCCGGTGAGTTGCCCAGGATCGGCCGCGGATAGCAGGAGCACAGCGCGCACACGATCACGTTGTGCACGTCGGGTGTGTCGGCGAGGATCTCGAAAGCCGTGAAATCACTGGGGGTTCCGAACCCGGTCGGCTCCATCCAGTCGACGCCGACCTCCTTGCTTGCGGTCATTGGTTCGGCCAGCGCGAGCTTCTTGAACTCGGGATCCAGCCATGCCCTGGCGACCAGTGTGGCCGCGGGTGTCGGCCCGATCTGTTCGGCGAACTCGGTGAAGCGGCGATGCTCCTCGGCGGTGAAGATGCCCTTCTCGATGCACAGTTCGCGCAACGCGATCTCGAGGACCTCGAAGTCGGTGATCTCGTCGACCATCGGTGCCACCGTCCGATCGTGATCGTGATCGTGGTCGTGGTCTGTCATGAGGCGGCCTCCAGCCAGTGCTCGGGGATCTCGGTCTGTATGACGTCGTTGCCGGTGCCGGTGTAGCCGTGCCACAACTCCGACATGTTGAACCGCACGACGTAGAACCATTCCGGTTTGGCCGGGCGGTCCCAGGTCTCGTCTTCGGCCGCCGGGCTTTCATAGGCGACGGTCGCGATCTCGCCGCGTGCCCCGCGCACGTATTCGGGTGTGCGGGTGTAGAAGATCACCGGGAGCTCGCGCACCAGCACCGCATCGCCGGCTTTGAACTTGGGTTCACCGGCCTGCCCGGCATAAACCTGCGGGTCGCCTTTGCCCACCGCGTGCTTGTGGTGGGCGTTGCGCTTGACGTCCGCCCCGTCGCCTTCGCACTTCGGCTTGGCTTCCAGCTTCTTACCGGCCAGCCCACCCTCGTAGCGCGCCTTGACCTCTGCCATTCGCTCACTCAACTCGGTCAGGCCGATGTGGTGCTTTTCGACCAGCACGCGGGCGACGGCCAACAGCCAGCGGCCGTAGTACGGCAGCCCCAGATACTCGGCTCTGCCCACATCGACGTTGCCGATGCGGCGGCGTTCCTCGGAGAGCCAGATCCCGCGCCAGGCCAGCACTTCGCAGATGACATACGTCATGTGCTCCCAGAGCTCGTACTGCTTGTTCTCGTACTTGATCGGCGCATCCGGTTCCCCGCCGACGTCGTGGACGGGTTTGAGATATGCGGTGATCCGGTTGTGATCGAGTAGATCCGGTGTCGGCGCATCCGGCAGTTCGGGATAAGCCGATTTCAACCGGGCCACCAGGTCGAGTTGCGCTGCTCGCTCGGCCGCCGTGCTCATGACGATTCCCTTCGTTGCCCTGGCCGAGCCACCGTCGATGTGCACGGGTCAACTCGGTGGTTCCCATGGGACGGGGTGCTCGTGATACGTAACGGCGGACTGTCATCGGCTGTCGATGCACACGCGACAGCGATATCCGCCACCGGCACCTCCGATGCTGTCACCCGCCGACCCCGTCGGCTGACTCTAACGCCGGACCCGAGTCGGTGCAGGCGAATCGAGCGAGGGTCCCGACCGGCTCACACGGGTGGCGGGCTTGTGCTGTGGCACATGAGCTTTGAGATCGCGGTGCGCGGCAGTCCGGCGGTGGCCGGTCACATCCCCGCAACATCGGAAAATTGACGCGTGTGATGGGCCGGCGATGCCGTGCCCAACCGTCAGAATGAGTACGTGAGCACCCGCAGCAGGGTCATCGACGCCCTCCGGCCCACCATGCCCGAACCGTGGGCGGTGGTCAGGAGCCTGCTCGGGGTTTTGGCGGTCGCCTCGATCACGCTGCTGTGGGACTCCGGCGCGACCGCTGTGTGGGTAGCAGGCGCGGGGGCGGTCGCCGGCGCAGTCGCCCTGCAGGACAGCCCGGGCGGGCGGATCGCCCGGGTGCTCGTCGTCGCGGTGCAAATGAGCCTGGCCGTCTTCCTCGGATCCCTGCTGTCTTCGGTGGACGCCGCGTTCATCGTGGTGCTGGCGCTCTGGTGTTTCGGGGCTGGATTGCAGTGGGCTGTCGGGAACAACGCGGGGCTGGTGGCCGCCGCGGGAGGAGCCCTGTTCGCGATCGCGCCGCCGCTGGCTCCGTCGATGTCCTCGGTCCTCGTCCCGACCGCCCTGACGATCGTCGCCGGTGCCCTGCAGGCGGGGTTGATCGCGGTCTGGCCGCCGCAGCGATGGCGCACTCAACGCGAGGCGCTGGCCGACGCATACGGGGCGCTGGCCTCGGACGCGCGTGAGCTCGCCCACGACGCGGAGACGCCCGCTGGCGCGACGCTGAAACCGTCGTTGCGCGATGCGTTCATCGACACCCAGGCAGGCCGCCGACCCGAGGCGTACCGCGGTGGACACCGGTTGCCCGAACGGATCATGGCGACACTGCAGATGCTGCGTGGCACCCCGGTCGGCGACCGCGACGACGTCGCCCGGGTGCTGGCGGCCGCGGCCGAAGTGCTCGACGCGATCGCCGACCACACCCATGTCGCGCGGCGCAACGCCGAGCACGGCCTGGTTCGGTTGGATGCCGCGGCCGACGCACTGGACGAGCCGGAAAGCCCCGACGTGAAACGGCTTTCGCAGCAACTGCACGAAGCGGCGGAGTTGCGTTTTCCGGATCTGTACCGGCCCGACCTGATCAGCCCCGCGCGTGGGGCGCTGGACTCCGTACGTTCTCACATGACCTTGACCTCGCCGCTTTTCCGGCACGCCGTCCGGCTCTCTGCGGCGGTCGCGCTCGCTGCGTGCGCGGACCGACTCGCTCCTGTCGCGCACGGCTACTGGATCGCGCTGACCGTGCTCATGGTGTTGCGCCCGGAGACCGCCCACACCTACACGCGTTGTGTCGGCCGGCTTGCCGGCATCGGGACCGGGGTCGCCGTCGCTTCGGTGATCGTGATGCTGGCACATCCCACGGGTCTGATCGCCGCCGCACTTGCGACGCTGGGCCTGGCGGCGACATACGCCGCGACCAGGACGGGTTACATCGCCACCAGCGCGGCCCTGGCCGCATCGGTTGTGTTCCTTCTCGAGATCGACGCGGCCACCTCCGGAGCCACACTCGAGGACCGGTTGTTCTCGATCGTGGTCGGTGGCGGCCTCGCGGTCGTGGTGCACGTCGCGTTGCCCGACCATGCGCTGACCCGGCTGCATCATCGCGCCGGCGAACTTCTCAAAACTGAGATCGATTACGCCGCAACGGTAGTCAGGGCTTACGTCCATTCCCTCGACCGTCCGGCTGACGCCGTGTCATCGGCGTGGCAACACGCCTACCGCGCCCGCGCCGGATTCGAAGCCGCATCGGGTGCGACCCGCATGGAATCCCGCGAGCTGCGGCGGTGGTTGCGGTCGTACCGCACCGCGCTCAATGCCGTCACGATCTCGTGCACCGCGCTGGAGGCCAATCTGCCCAATCGGCCGCCGCCCACGTTGACTCCCGAATTCATCGCCGCCGTCGACGATTTCGTCGATGCGTTGCGCGGGGCGCCGCCGAATCCGGGAACACCGTGGACCGTGGACATCGCGGCCCTGGCCGCGGCCGATCAGCAGGTGCGGGAGAAGGCCGACGGGCTCTCCGGTGACGACGGCGCCGCCCGCGTACTGGTCGCCGAGATCGGGGCGATCACCCGCAGCTTGTCGGGGATCGCCGCTATCCGCGAGCCCACTTCGGCTCGATGAACACGCCCTCGGCTTCCACCGTCACACCCTCGTCGTCGGCGAGAAAACCCGTCGCATAGGACTTGATGCCTTCGGACCTCGTGGTCGTCGCCTCGGCGTGTAGCCGCCCAAGGCGTGTCGGGCGCAGATACCGCAGCGTGATGGTTCCGGTGAAGCGGGGATTGATCGAGTTGGCGGCCACCTCACCGAGCACGTGGTCCAGGATCAGCGCCGAGATTCCACCGTGCACATGTCCCGGCGGGCCCTCGTAGGCGGCGCCGAGCTCGAAGTCGGTGTACACCCTCCCGTCGGGGCCGTGCTCGATGGTCAGCGGCGGTGCGATCGGGTTGCGGAGTCCGATCACCGGGTTGCCCCACGGCAGCCGGTCGCCACCGGTGGTGAAGCGCACGCCGAAGGGCCCGTCGATCTGTCGTGACCGCAGAACCGCCGTCGCGTTGTCGATCTGCTCGCGGATCGCCGAGACCGTATCGGCGTCCACCTCGGTGCGGATCGTCGCGTCGATCAGCTGTCGGACCGATTCGGCGAGCGGGCCGTAGACAGCGCGCATGCGGTCGATCTCCGCTGCCGGTATATCCCCGATATCGGTGAACTCCACCACGCAAGCACTAGAACACGTTCCAGCGCGGGTTGTCGAATCGCTCGTCGCCTGGGCGCGGGCGCTCGATCAGGTACGGGTCGCGGGCCCGAGACCGTACCAGGGTGTGCGCTGAGACCCCGCGAGGCCGCGGCGATGTCTGCGCAGCCCTCGCGGCCGCAGCATGGGTGAATTATGGTCCCGTTCATGAGCATCTCGCTCGGCGACGAGACCTATTACGACCTCGGGTCGTATCACCGGCCGATTGACACCCCGTCGCCGCAGGCGCAGGTGTGGTTCGACCGCGGGATGGTGTGGTGTTACGCGTTCAACCACGAGGAGGCCATCCGCTGCTTCGAGCGGGCCCTGGAACTGGATCCGGGGTTGGGGATCGCGCGCTGGGGCATCGCGTACGCGATCGGGCCGAACTACAACAAGGGCTGGGACGCCTTCGATCCCGTCGATGCGGCCGCATCGCTGGCACGCGCCAGGATGGAGTTGCATCTGGCGGCCGACCATCGCGCCTCACCGGTCGAGCGTGGCCTGATCGCAGCGCTGCAGACCCGCTTTCCCACTGATGACCCGGACGACACCGAGGCGCTCGAAGCCGGGGGCGCCCACTATGCCGACACGATGACGGCGCTGGCGCAGGCCCATCCCGACGACGTCGATGTGCAGGCCCTTGCCGCCGATGCGCTGGTGAACGTGACGGCATGGGCGTTGTGGGACACCAGAACCGGTGAACCCGCACCGGGCTCGCGTGTGGTGGCGGCCAAACGGATCCTCGACGACGCGCTGGCCACCGCGGCGGGCCGCACCCATCCCGGCATCCTGCACCTCTACGTGCACACCATGGAGATGTCGGCGGCCCCGCAGGATGCGCTGCCCGCCGCAGATCTGCTGCGCGATCTGGTGCCCGACGCCGGCCATCTGCAGCACATGCCGAGCCACATCGACGTGCTCTGCGGCAACTACCGCGACTCGGTCGTGGCCAATCAGGCGGCCATACAGGTGGATCGCCGGTTCGTCGAACAGCAGGGGCCGCTGAACTTCTACTCCTTGTACCGCGCTCACAACCTGCACTTCGTGGTGTATTCAGCGATGTTCGAAGGCAATTCACGCGCCGCGTTCGCCGCCGCCGATGAGCTGGCCGCCCAGCTGAGCCCCGAACTGCTGGCCATCGAGTCCCCACCGATGGCCGACTGGCTGGAGGCGTTCGTGCCGCTGCGCACCCATGTGATGGTGAGGTTCGGTCGCTGGGACGACCTGATAGCCCAACCCCTGCCCGATGATCGGCAGTTGTACTGCAGCACTGTGGCCACGATCCATTACGGGCGCGGCGTCGCGCACGCCGCCATGGGCAACCTCGAACAAGCCCGCGCCGAGCGCGAGGCGTTCACCGAAGCCTACGGCCGCATACCCGAGAGCCGATACCTGTTCAACAACACCGTGATCGACATCCTGGCGATCGCCCGCGAGATGCTCGACGGTGAGATCGCTTACCGAGCAGAAGATTACGACACCGCTTTTGTGCATCTGCGCCGAGCGATCGAGCTCGACGACGCGCTGCCCTACGACGAACCCTGGGGCTGGATGCAGCCGACCCGCCACGCCTACGGTGCCCTGCTGCTCGAACAGGGTCGCGTCGAGGAGGCCGCGGCGGTCTATGCCGCCGACCTCGGACTCGATCCGACGCTGCCCCGGCCGTGCCAGCATCCCAACAACGTGTGGAGCCTGCACGGCTATCACGAATGCCTGCAGCGCCTGGGTCGCGACGCCGAGGCGTCGATCATCGGTCAACAGCTCGCCCTGGCTGTGGCGCGCGCCGACGTCCCGGTCCGCGCCTCCTGTGCCTGCCGGCTGGACGTTCCCCCGGACTGCTGCCACTGATCCGTAGACTCCGACATGTGGCCATCAGCGATGACGATCTCGCCCGCCTGGGCCGCTGCGTAGAGCTGGCGCGAGAAGCGCTCGATGACGGTGACGAGCCGTTTGGCTCCCTTCTCGTCGACGACGCAGGCCGCACGCTGTTCGAGGACCGCAACCGCGTCAAGGACGGGGACCACACGCGCCATCCGGAGTTCGCGATCGCCCGATGGGCGGCCGCCAACCTCACCCCCGAAGCGCGGGCCGCCGCGACCGTGTACACCTCCGGTGAGCACTGCCCGATGTGTTCGGCCGCCCACGGCTGGGTGGGGCTCGGCCGAATCGTGTACGCGGCGTCGTCCGAGCAATTGACCCGATGGCTCACCGAATGGGGTGCGCCGCCCCCGCCGGTGGTGTCGCTGCCGATCACCGCGATCGCCCCGGACGTCGAGTTGGACGGGCCCGCCGAGCAGTTCAGAGAGGCGATGAAGACCCTCTACGAAGCGAAGTTCCGGCCGTGACGGACTCCTCGCACACCGCGGCCGTCTGTGAACCGGGCTGGGTCGAGCACGTCATCTGGTGGCACGTCTACCCACTGGGTTTCGTCGGCGCGCATCCCGCCGACCCGTCCCCCGGCCCGGACGAGCACAGGCTGCTGCGCATCGTCGACTGGCTCGACCACGCGATCGAACTCGGGGCGTCAGGACTCGCGCTGGGGCCGATCTTCTCCTCACGCACCCACGGCTACGACACCACCGACCACCTCCGCATCGACCCGAGACTCGGGGACGACGACGACTTCGACACGCTGATCGGCGAGGCGCGCCGGCGCGGGCTCCGGATTCTGCTCGACGGCGTCTTCAACCACGTCGGAACCGATTTCGCCCGCACCGAATGGCTCCGCACTCGAGGCGAGCGCGTCGACGTATTCGAGGGACACGACGACCTTGTGGCGTTGGACCATGACAACCCGGCGGTGGCCGACTACGTCGTCGACGTGATGACGCACTGGTTGCGGCGCGGCGCCGACGGCTGGCGCCTCGACGCCGCCTACGCGGTCGCCGACCGGTTCTGGGCCCGGGTCCTCCCGCGCGTTCGCGAGCAGTTTCCCGATGCGTACTTCCTTGCCGAGATCATCCACGGCGATTACGCGCAACGAGTGCGATCGTCGGGCTTCGACTCGGTGACCCAGTACGAACTGTGGAAGGCGACCTGGAGCGCGCTCAACGACGGCAACTTCCACGAGCTGGATTGGGCGCTGCTGCGGCACAACGAATTTCTGGACACCTTCGTGCCCACGACCTTCCTCGGCAACCACGATGTCACCAGAATCGCCAGCCGACTCGACGACATCCGCCACCTCGAGCATGCCTTGGTGTTGCAGATGACGACCGGTGGTACGCCCAGCGTCTACGCCGGGGACGAGTTCGCCTTTCGGGGTATCAAAGAGGAACGCCTCGGCGGCGACGACGCGGTGCGGCCCGCGTTCGCGACTCCCCCGCTCGACGTCGACGAACACGGCGCCGATGTGTTCCGGTTGCACAAGTTCCTGATCGGGTTGCGCCGACGCCACGCGTGGCTGCACACGGCACGCACGTCGCCGCTGCTGCTGACCAACCGCCAGTACGTCTATCACAGCCGTGCCGGATCCGAGTCGCTGATCGTCGCGCTCAACATCGATGAGGGCCCGCTCGCGATCTCGTTGCCCCGCCTGGGTTTCGATCGGGGTGAAGTCCTGGCCGGCTCGGGCGCGCCGCCGTCCGAGGTCGTCAGCACCTACGAGGTCGGGCCCCACGGCTGGCTGATCATGGCTCCCCGCTGAGCAGTTCAACCGTCAGCGGATCCGGTTCGCCTCCGTAGTACTTCGTCAGTACACGGCCGAAGAGCGCCTCGTCATCGGGGTCGTCGGCGGCGCGGCTGAACAACGTCATCGACGAGCGCACCTTGAGGTTGTCCGGCCACCCGAACAAGTCGTCGGCCGACGGCTGTTCACTACGGGCGACCAGATCCGCACACTCCCGCAGGCGCGCTCCCAGCACGTCGTGGGCCAGGTACGCCCGGGCTTCGGCGAGGGAGCCGATCCCGTACCGCTGCGCAGTCGGGCTCCTCCCCAGCCCACGCAGCTGGGGGAACACAAACCAGATCCAGTGGCTGCGTTTACGGCCGGCGCGTAGTTCGTCGAGCACCGCGCCGTACACGCGTTCCTGGGCGTCGACGAAGCGCTGCAGGTCGAAGGGGTCGCCGGATGCCGATCTGTCTTTAGCCATGTCATCGGCCAGTCTGACAAGCTAACCTGTGCGATTCAATGACGACTATCAGCGGCAGTCCGACAGGGACGCAAACGTGACACGCCGCCGCATCCCGCGTCCGCGGGAGCTGGCGCCGCTGCTGCAGTTCAAGAAGCCGCAGCTGAACGCGACGCAGCGCAGGCTGGCGGCGGCGCTGACGATCGAGGACCTGCGCCGAATCGCCAAGCGACGGACCCCGAAGGCGGCATTCGACTACACCGACGGTGCCGCCGAGGAGGAACTGTCGCTGGCTCGTGCGCGACAAGCGTTCCGCGACATCGAGTTTCATCCCACGATCTTGCGCGACGTTTCGAGTGTCGATACCAGCGCAACGGTGCTCGGTGGGCCTGTCGCGCAACCGTTCGGCATCGCGCCGACCGGCTTCACCCGACTGATGCACACCGAGGGCGAGATCGCGGGTGCCCGCACCGCCGCGCGAGCCGGCATCCCGTTCGCGCTCTCGACGCTGGGCACCGCCTCGATCGAAGACGTCAAGGCGGCTAACCCGGACGGCCGCAACTGGTTTCAGCTGTACATGTGGAAGGACCGAGACCGCTCGATGGCGCTCGTCGAACGGGCCGCCGCCGCGGGTTACGACACGCTGCTCGCCACCGTCGACGTGCCGGTCGCAGGGGCCCGCCACCGCGACACCCGCAACGGCATGTCGATCCCGCCGACGCTGACGCTGCGCACGGTGCTCGATGCCGTTCCCCGTCCGCGGTGGTGGTTCGACCTGCTCACCACCGAACCGCTGTCGTTCGCCTCGCTGGACCGCTGGCCGGGCACCGTGGCCGAGTATCTCGACACCATGTTCGACCCCACGGTGAACTTCGACGATCTGGTGTGGATCAAGGAGCAGTGGCCGAACAAGTTGGTGGTCAAGGGAATTCAGACACTCGATGATGCCAGGGCCGTGGCCGGACTCGGGGTCGACGGCATTGTGCTGTCCAATCACGGTGGCCGCCAACTGGATCGCGCGCCGGTACCGTTCCATCTGCTGCCGAGTGTCGCCGCCGAACTGGGCGATACCACCGAGATTTTGCTGGACACCGGGGTGATGTCCGGCGCGGACGTCGTCGCGGCGGTCGCGCTGGGCGCCCGCTTCGTACTGGTGGGCCGCGCCTACCTCTACGGGCTGATGGCCGGCGGCGAAGCGGGTGTCGACCGGGCCGTCGAGATCCTTTCGCAGCAGGTCAGACGGACAATGCAGCTACTGGGAGTGACGTCGCTGAGCGAGCTCGGCCCGCGACACGTCACACAGTTGCACCGGCTACGGCCTAGCGTTGCGCGCTCGGCGCGGATACCTCCTGAGTCACTCTGATCACACAGGTCACAGTCGGTTTCCGGGGTTCGTGAGTCCTCGCTGAGTCGCAATCGTTAGCCAACCGCGATGTGGCAACCGCATGTCGGGGCGACAGTCCCGGTGCGAGTACGTGTTTCATTACCCACGCACAGCAAACGGCAATTGCTTGTGGAAGCGATGAAAGGTGGGTTGGTTGCCGTTATGAAGATTTTCCAGAGGTACCGGGGTACCGGTACAAAGCTGTTTCGCCGAATGGCGGTGGTGGCGTTCGCCGTGGCGGCGCTGCCCGGACTGATCGGCATCGCCGGCGGTTCGGCCACCGCCGGGGCCTTCTCGCGGCCCGGGTTGCCCGTCGAGTATCTGGACGTGTTCTCCCCCGCGATGAACCGCAACATCAGGGTCCAGTTCCAGGGCGGTGGACCGCATGCGGTGTATCTGCTCGACGGTCTGCGCGCCCAGGACGATTTCAACGGCTGGGACATCAACACCCCCGCCTTCGAGTGGTACTACCAGTCCGGGCTTTCGGTCGTCATGCCGGTCGGCGGGCAGTCCAGCTTCTACACCGACTGGTACCAGCCGTCGCGGGGTAACGGCCAGGACTACACCTACAAGTGGGAGACGTTCCTGACCCAGGAGCTCCCGGCGTGGCTGGAAGCCAACAGGGGCGTGTCGCAGAACGGCAACGCCGTGGTGGGTATTTCGATGGCCGGCAGCACCGCGCTGACGTACGCGATCTACCACCCGCAGAAGTTCATCTACGCCGCCTCGCTGTCGGGCTTCCTGAATCCGTCCGAGGGCTGGTGGCCGATGCTGATCGGTCTGGCGATGCAAGACGCCGGCGGGTTCAACGCCGAGAGCATGTGGGGTCCGTCGTCGGATCCGGCGTGGAAGCGCAACGACCCGATGGTCAACATCAACCAGTTGGTGGCCAACAACACCCGCATCTGGATCTACTGCGGCACGGGTACGCCGTCGGATCTCGATGGCGGCACGGCCGGCCAGAACCTGATGGCGGCCCAGTTCCTCGAAGGGTTCACGTTGCGGACCAACGTCACCTTCAAGGACAACTACGTCGCCGCGGGTGGCACCAACGGTGTGTTCAACTTCCCGCCACAGGGGACCCACAGCTGGGGCTACTGGGGTCAGCAGCTGGAGATGATGAAGCCTGACATCCAGCGGGTGCTGGGTGCACAGGCCAGTGCCTGACCGCAGCGCATAGATCCACCCACAACAGGAAGCCTGCCGTTTACCCCGAACGGCAGGCTTCCTGCCGTGCGGGGTAGCTACGAACCCCGCGCGCGACGCGGCAGGGAACAAAACAGTCCATCTAAAGGTTGAGCGCAACAGACTCAAACTTTGGAGGATTGATGGCTCAAACCAAGACAGTTCCGGTCTTGTTCTCGAGCGAGTCGATCGTGCTGCCCGGCATGGTCGTGCCGATCGAACTCGACGATGCCGCGCGCGCCGCGGTCGACGCCGCCCGCGCCAGCGAGTCCGGAGAACTGTTGATCGCACCCCGTCTCGAGGATCGCTATCCCTCGCACGGGGTGCTGGCCTCGATCGTGCAGATCGGACGCATGGTCGGCGGACCCGCCGCGGTGGTGCGGGGCGAGAGCCGTGCGCACATCGGCGCCGGCGCCACCGGACCCGGCGCGGCGCTGTGGGTCGAGGTGACCGAGGTCGAGGAGACCCAGCCCACAGAGGAGACATACCAGCTCGCGGCCGAGTACAAGAAGCTGCTGCTGGCGATGCTGCAGCGGCGCGAGGCCTGGCAGATCATCGATTTCGTCAACCAGCTCTCCGATCCGTCGGCGCTGGCCGACACCGCGGGCTATGCGTCGTACCTGACCCAGGTCCAGAAGCGGCAGCTGCTCGAGACGCCGGACGTGGCCGAGCGGTTGCGTGCGCTGATCGAGTGGACGGGAGCTCAGCTGGCCGAGGTCGAGGTCACCGAGAAGATCGCCGAAGACGTGCGCGAGGGCATGGAGAAGACCCAGAAGGAATTCCTGCTGCGCCAGCAGCTCAACGCCATCCGCAAGGAATTGGGAGATGACGACGGCACGGGGTCTTCTGATGATTATCGGGCCCGCGTCGAGGCCGCGGACCTTCCCGAGAAGGTGCGCGAGGCCGCGCTGCGCGAGGTCGGCAAGCTCGAACGGGCGAGCGACCAGAGCCCCGAGAGCGGTTGGATCCGCACCTGGCTGGACACCGTGCTGGACCTGCCGTGGAACGTCCACACCGAGGACTCGACCGATCTGAACGCGGCGCGCGAGATCCTGGACGCCGACCACCACGGTCTCGAGGACGTCAAGGACCGCATAGTCGAGTATTTGGCCGTGCGGGCACGCCGTGCCCAGCGCGGACTGCAGGTCGTCGGCGGTCGCGGTTCGGGTGCGGTGATGGTGTTGGCCGGTCCGCCCGGCGTCGGCAAGACGTCGCTGGGTGAGAGCGTCGCTCGGGCGTTGGGCCGCAAGTTCGTTCGCGTGGCCCTCGGCGGCGTGCGTGACGAGGCCGAGATCCGAGGCCACCGGCGCACCTACGTCGGCGCGCTGCCCGGCCGCATCGTGCGTGCCGTCGGTGAGGCGGGTTCGATGAACCCCGTCGTGCTGCTCGACGAGATCGACAAGGTCGGCTCCGACTTCCGGGGGGACCCCGCGGCGGCGCTGCTGGAGGTCTTGGACCCCGCGCAGAACCACACGTTCCGCGACCACTACCTGGATCTCGATCTGGACCTGTCGGACGTGGTGTTCCTGGCGACGGCCAACGTCATCGAGAACATTCCCTCGGCCCTGCTGGACCGCATGGAACTGGTGCAGATCGACGGTTACACCGAGGACGACAAGGTCGCCATCGCGCGCGACTTCCTGCTGCCCCGGCAGCGCGAGCGGGCGGCGCTGACCGAGGACGAGGTGGTCGTGACCGAGGCGGCGCTGCGCAAGATCGCCGCCGACTACACCCGCGAGCCGGGGGTGCGGCAGTTCGAGCGGCTGCTGGCCAAGGCGCTGCGTAAGGTCACCACGAAGCTGGCTTCCGACGACATCACCAGCCTCACCGTCGACGAGCCGGATCTCGTTGAGTACCTGGGTCGTCCGCGCTTCCTGCCGGAATCGGCGGAGCGCACGGCGGTGCCGGGCGTGGCCACCGGGTTGGCGGTCACCGGCCTCGGCGGCGATGTGCTCTACATCGAGGCCGGGGCGACCGACGGTGAGCCCGGGCTGCAACTGACCGGCCAGCTGGGCGAGGTCATGAAGGAGTCGGCGCAGATCGCGCTGTCCTACGTGCGCTCGCACGCCGCGCAGTTGGGCGTCGACCCCAAGACGCTGGACCGCCGGATCCACGTGCACGTGCCCGCGGGCGCCGTGCCCAAGGACGGTCCGTCGGCGGGCGTGACGATGGTGACTGCGCTGGTGTCGATGGCCACCGGCCGGCAGGTTCGTGCCGACGTCGGGATGACCGGCGAGGTCACGTTGAACGGTCGGGTGCTGCCCATCGGCGGCGTCAAGCAGAAGCTGCTGGCGGCCCAACGAGCCGGACTGTCAACCGTTTTCATCCCGCAGCGCAACGAGCCCGACCTGGATGACGTCCCGGCCGACGTGCTCGACGCGCTGGAGGTCAAGCCGATGACCGATGTCGCCGACATCGTCGAGCAGGCTCTGCAGCCCGCAGAGGTGGCGGCCACCGCCGCCGCCTGACCCCGAGATTGCGCTCAGGGTCGTGGTCTGGCAACGGATCACGACCCTGAGCGCTACCGTCGAAGACGTGGCCTACGACGAGGACCTCGCGCACCGCATCCGCGAATTGCTCGGCACCGAACCCGGTGTCGACGAGAGGCAGATGTTCGGCGGGCTGGCCTTTCTGGTCGACGGCCATATGGCGGTGGCCGTCAGCGGGACCGGCGGTCTGATGGTCCGGGTGCCGCGCGACGAGTACCCGACGTTACTGTCGCGCCGGTTCGTCGAGCCGATGACGATGGCAGACCGTGAGATGCGCGGGTGGGTGCTCATCGGCGCCGACGGTGTGAGGACCACGCGGCAACTGCGGCCGTGGGTCGACCGCGGTGTCGATTTCGCCAGGAGTTTGCCCCCCAAAGAGCGCGGGTACGCCAGCCGACGTGGACGCCGCAGCACGTAAGAAGCGGGTCAAACGCCTCCTCGAGGAGGCGGGCACGACCTACGCCGAAGACGCCGGTATCCGGTTGGCGGACAAGCCCATGCCGCTCTTTCAGTTGCTGACCCTGTGCATGCTGTCGAGCAAACCGATCGACGCCTCCATCGCGGTCGACGCCGCGCGGGAGTTGTTCCGCGCGGGCCTGCGCACCCCCAAGGCCGTCCTCGAGGCCGAGCGCGCCGACATGATTCGCGCGTTCGGCCGTGCCCACTATGTCCGCTACGACGAGAGCTCGGCGACCAGGCTGACCGATATCGCCGAGACCGTCGACGACGAATATGGCGGGGACCTCCGCAATCTCGACGGGGCAACAGATCACGACGCGACCGCACTGACGCGTTCTCTCAAGGGGTTCAAGGGAATCGGCGACACCGGCGCCGACATCTTCCTGCGCGAGGTGCAGGACACCTGGACATGGGTTCGCCCGTATTTCGACGCGCGGGCCGTCAGCGCCGCGCGCGAGCTCGGATTGCCAAGCGACAGTGATGAGCTCGCCGCGTTGGCGCCGCGCAAGTGTGCAAAGCTCGCCGCCGCCTTGGTCAAGGTGTCGCTCGACGACGACCTGCGCGACGCCGTCATGGCGCGGGGATGACGCGATGGTGATCCGGGTCGGCACATCCGGGTGGTCGTATGACCATTGGAAGGACGTGCTGTATCCGGCGGGATTGCCGAGCGCCAAACGGCTCGCCCGCTACGTCGAGGAGTTCGACACCGTCGAGCTGAACGCCAGCTTCTACCGCTGGCCCAAGGACGGTGCGTTCGCGGGCTGGCGGGAGCGGCTGCCCGACGGGTTCACGATGTCGGTCAAGGCCCAGCGCGGACTGACGCACTACCGCCGGCTGCGGGAACCGGAGCCGTGGATCGAGCGCTTCGACCGATGCTGGATGCTGCTCGGCGACCGCAGCGAAGCGTTGCTCGTGCAACTGCACCCGGAGTTGGAGCGCGACGACGCCCGCCTGGAGCACTTCCTGAAGCTCATGCCCGATCGGATTCCGGTGGCAATGGAGTTGCGGCATCCGTCGTGGGACGACCCGGCCGTCTACGCGCTGCTGGAGCGGCACGGCGCCGCTTACGTGGTGATGAGCGGTGCGGGCTTGCGCTGCGTTCCGCGAGCGACCAGCGAGCTGGTCTACATCCGGATGCACGGACCCGACCAGGATTCGATGTACGCGGGCTCCTACCCCGACGACGCATTGCGGCGCTGGGCCGATCGGATCCTGGCGTGGGAGGCCGAAGGCAGGCGGATCCTCGTTTACTTCAACAACGACCTGGGCGGGCACGCGGTGTGGAACGCGCAAACGCTGAAGGCGATGCTGGCCGGCTGAATCCGCCACCCCGCTGCGCGGACGAAAACCGGTTCCGGCACGCTTAGGACCCGAGATGCGTGTCCTTTGTCTGATGTCGGCCGTCGCGATCCTGGTCGCGGGCTGCTCGGCCGAGCGGATCGTCACCACCGACGAACCGTTCGTGGCGTCGCCGACCTCGACAACCTCCGAACCGCCTCCTCCACCGCCGAACAAGCACCTGGTGGACGCATTCGACTACGTCGCTCATCCGGCCGGGTCGGCCGTGTACTACTTCACCACCCCCAGCGGACGCTGGGCGTGTGCCGTCGTGCCGCGTGAGGTGGCCGGCTGCCAATCGGCCACCTCACCGCAGTCCTCCATGAACATCACCGGTGAACCGGACACAGTGGACAACGACGACGGTGAGCAGGCCGCGCCGAACGCGATCGTCATCGAGCGCAACGGTGAACCCCGCTTCGTCGCATTGGAACAGCCGCAGTTCGTCCTCGACGACGCGAAGGTGCTGGAGTTCAACCGGATTCTGGCTGTCGCGGGGTTCCGCTGCAATGTGCAGGAGGCCGGTGTCTCGTGCATGAGCGAGGCGACCGGCAACGGATTCACCTTCGCCCCCGACGGCTTTGCGCCGCGATACACCGAGGTGCCGGCCAACGCACCGTAGCCAGAAAGGCAGGCCCGCATGAGGATCGAGGCCGGAAAGGTCGCCGTCGTCACCGGCGGAACCAGCGGAATCGGGTTCGCGCTCGCCGCGCATCTGGCGCGTCGCGGCGTCGACGTGGTGATCGCCGACATCCGCGAGAACGCGATACCCCCAGCGATCGAGGCGCTGTCCTCGCACCCCGGGACGGTGACCGGCCTGCGCGTCGACGTGCGTGACGCGGCCGAGGTCGACGCGCTGGCGGCACACACCCTGGACCGATTCGGACGCGTCGACCTGGTGTGCAACAACGCCGGAGTGGTGTGCGAGCAGACGCCGACGTGGGAGCAGAGCATCGAGACGTGGCGGTGGTTGATCGACGTCAAGCTGATGGGTGTCGTGCACGGGGTGAAGGCCTTCACTCCCCTGTTCATCGCGCAACGCTGCGGGCACTTCCTCAACACCGCGTCCGCCGGCGGGCTCATTCCGCTACCCCACCTCGCGCCGTACAACGCGACCATGCACGCCGTCGTCGGGCTCACAGAGACGCTCGACATCGAACTGCGTTCCGTATCAACCGATCTGGGTGCCACTGTGCTGTGCCCGGGCATGGTCGACACGCCCCTTGGGCCCAACTCGGCGAGCCTGACCCCGCCGGGAGCGGTCAGCATTCCCAACGACCGCGACGACGACGCGATGCGCGGTGCGATCAGCCCCGCCGTGGTGGCCGACGCCGCGATCGCCGCCGTGGAGGCAGGAAGGGTACATGCCGTGGTCGGACCGGGCGCCGCGCCGGCCGCCCGTCAGCGTGTCGAGGCGCTGCTGGCAGAACTCGACTGACTACAGTAATGCGGCCGTACCGTCTACAGTATTGCGGCCGTACCGCCTACAGTATTGCGGCCGTACCGTTCGAGTTGACCTGGACCTTGGCGCCCGCGATGTCCTCCTCGACCGTCGCCGCCGCCGCGGCCGCATCGGGGATGACCGCCAGGACCCGGGAGTCGTCAGGCGTGCGGACCGCCAGGAACGCCTTCTCCGGCGAGCCCTCGCGGTCGAACGGCGTCGTCCACGTCTCCACGGTGCCCACCCCGGCCCAGTCGACCAGCGCCGTCCGGGTCGGTTCCCTATCGACTTCGGATTGCACGTCTTCCCAACGGAACTCGCGTGGCGGCGGCTCGGCGCCGTAGATCCCGAAGCTGTGCTTGGTGAGGTAGCCGCCGTTGGCGGTGATCAGCCCGAGCGTTCCGGGGGCGGCGACGAGCCGCTCGGCCATGGTCGCGATCGAGTGGGTCACGTAGTTGTTCCACGGCCCGCCCGCGAAGGTGAGCCCGCCGGTCACCGTCAGCGGTCTGGCAGGGTCCCCGATCGGGAGGCCAAGTTCGTTGGCAGCCACCTGAACCGCCGAAGGGAAGCACGAGTAGACGTCGATGAGTTCAACATCGTCGACGCCGATCCCGGCCAGCTCCAGCGCCCGCCGCCCACCGATCCGGATCGCGGGAGACGTGTAGAACTCCGCGCGCTCGCCGATCGCGTACGTGTCATGCGAGTCGGTGCCCGAGTACGGGAACACCCAGCGGTCCCTGGGAATCTGCAGATGCGTGGCCTTCTCGGCCGAGGTGAGGACCAGCACCGCGGCCTGGTCGACCATGTTGTTGGAGTTCATCAACTTCGGGTAGGGCCAGCTGATCATCCGGTTGCTCGGACCGGCCTGCCAGATCTCCTCGGCCGGCAACGCGTCCCGGACCCACGCGTGCGGGTTGCTCGCCGCGACCGTGCTGAATTGCGCCCACAGTTCACCGATCCGGCGCCGGTGCTCGTCGTCGGACCGGCCCGCGGCGATCCGCACGGCTTGTTCGAACATCGGGTAGACGAAGGCGGGCCGGTCCAGGTTGATCTTGATTTCGGCGGGACCGGCCATGGGAACGCCTTCGTCGGCGCCCTGGGCCATCGGGACGGACTCGTCCTGGCGCGGCCAGTCCGGCTTGATTCCCTTGGCGCGCAGCCGACTCCGGGTGCGCCAGGTCTCACCGCCTGCGATCAGCACCACCTCGGCCCGACCGTTCTGGATGTCTCGGCACGCCTCGTTGACCAGCGACTGCGGCGTGTTGCCGCCGACCCCGGTATAGCGGGTCGCAGCGTTGCCGGCGTGGAGGCGTTGTGCGAGAAGCAATCCCGGATCGCGAAACCGCCACGAAAGAAGGTTGACCACACGAACCGAGTCCGCGGCCTCCAGGACCCTGGGATCGGCAGCTTCGCGTGCTGCGGCGACCATCAGGTCGATCGGCGACACGTCGGGGTTGTCGTCGCGCTGGTTGACTTGTCCGTAGCCAACCAACACCGGAGTCCTGGGTTCCATCACGGCCTTTCTCGGTATGCGAAGAGCGTGCCCTCGGCGATGAGCCGATCGGTCTCCTCGGCGGAGATGTCGAGGATCTGCCGGCAGATCCGACGGGTCTGCTGCCCCGGCATCGGCGCGGGCCTCAGCCGGGCGGGCGGAATACTCGTGTACGGCGCCGGCCCCGTTTCGGTGAGCATGGGCGCATCGAAAAGTGGATGCACCATGTCGGAGTACAGCTTTCGGTAACGCACCTGCGGGTCGTCGGGCACATCGACGGCACGGTTCATCGGTGCGGCGGCGATTCCCGCATCTTGGAGCGTGCGCGCCACCGTGGTCTTGTCGCGGGTGCGGGTCCATTCGGCGGTGTCGCCGCCGGTGATCGATTCCAGCGCGGCGTGGTCGGCCTCGGAGCGCAGCGAGATCACACACCACTCGTCGTCGCCGGCGCACGGATACACATGGTGTGCGGCGGTGTCGTCGGCGACAGGCAGGCCTGCCGCCCGCGCGGATTCGGCGACATAACGGGTCGCCAGTTGGCTGATTGCGGCCTCGGCCTGCGAGACGTGGACGTGTGCGGGCTCTCCGGATCGGTCGCGCCGGATCAGCGCAGCCAGTGCGGCGATCGCGGTGAGCCGCGCCGACACGTGGTCCGGGAAGATCGTCGTCGCATCGTAGAAGCCGCCGTCGGCAGACGCCCACAGCGAGGTGACCCCGGTGGTTGCGCGCACCAGCGGCCCGTACCCCATGCGGCCGCTCCACGGACCGGTTGCGCCGAAGGCGCTGCTCTCGGCGAGAACGATGCGCGGATTCAGTTCCCGCAGACGGTCGTAGGAGAACCCCAGCGACGCAAGCGTTCCCGGCTTGAAGTTGGCGAACACCGCGTCGGCGCCCGTGACCAGCCGGGAGAACAGGCCGGCGCCCGCGGCGGTCCGCAGGTCGATTCCCAGGCTCTCCTCGTTGCGGTGGGTCAGCGCCCAGGATCTGCTCATCACCTGACCGGGCGGCGCCTGGCGCAACCCGTCGGGGTATGCGGCACTCTCGATCTTGATCACCTCGGCGCCGAGGTCGGCGAACAACCTGCCGAGCTCGCCCCCGGCGACGATGACGCCGAGGTCGAGGATGCGCATCCCGTCGAAGGGACGCTGCGATGCGGCGGTGTCCGGCGATGAGACCACCGATGACGGTGTGGCCCAGACAGGTTCGTCGGCGCCGGAATCTGGGGCCAACCGCCTCAGGCCGCGATGGTGCCCGTCGACGACGAACGGCCCCACCGGCGTGACGACATCCGCTCCCGGAGCGAACTCGGCGGTGGTCAGCGCACCGACAGCACCGAAGTGCTCGGAGGCCAACGTCTCGGTGGGGGTGAGCACGGCGGCGATGGGCACCCCCCGCGCTTGTCCCTCGGCGACCAGGGCCTCCATGGTCTGAGTCGCGACGAAATCGCCGATCAGCGTGTTGAGTTCGTCAGATGCCGCGTACCGCGCGGCGATCGTATCGAACTCGGGGTCGGCGAACCGCTCGGGTTCCCCGAGCCAGGCGCGCATGCCCCGCCACTGACGCGGAGACAGCAGGCAGATCCGCACGTGGCCGTCCTTGCAGGCGAAGATCGGATAGATGTTCTGGTTACGGGGCCTGCCGCGCCAGATTTCGGTGGTCTTCTTGACGCCGACAGCCGCCTGACCCTCCGATCCGAACGGCGGATCCAGCGACTGAAGTACCGCCTCGAACCGGGAGAAGTCGATGTACTCGCCTGTGCCGGTGCGCAACCGGCGGTAGTAGGCGGCCAGCGCCGCCCATGCCGCCTGTGCCGCAGCGGTTCCTGATGCCAGCCCGGCTGGCGGCAGTACCGGGGCGCCCGCGGTCGGCCCGGTACGAGACAGCGCGGTCGACAACGCGTACAGCACGGGATCGGTGGCTTGCCAGCAGGCATACGGCCCGTCGGCGCCGAAGTCCGTGACCGACAGCACCACGAGGTGGCTGAACTGTTGCGCCAGCGCAGCACACGATGTTCCGAATTCGACTGTCCCGCCGGATCTTCCGCTGTCGATGACGATATCGGCGGTGCTCGCCAGGTCCAACAGCGTCCGACGGCAGTCGGGGTCGGCCGGGTCGAGAACCGCGCACCGCTTGTTCGCGTTGTTCAACCGGAACGGGATACTCGCTCGAGCCACAGTCGGCAACGCCTGCCGGGCGGACCGCCCGCCGGGGGGCTCGATCTTGAGCACATCGGCCCCGAGGTCGGCGTACAGCCGGCCCACGGTGTCGGATTCGGCGCCGCCGAGGTCGAGCACCCGCACGGAGGCCAGCAGTGGTTCGGTCATGCCGCGAGGAGGCCCTCGACCCACCGCAGGTGGTCGTCGGCGTCGGTGGCCACATACATCAGGTCGACGAAGACATCGGGATAACCGGCGTCGGCCAGCGTCCGCACCGCCTCGGCGACCGCGTCGATCGGTGTGCCCCCGGCGACGTTGATCCGTACGTAGGTGTGGATGGCCGACGGATCCCGGCCGGCCTCGCGGGCGGCGTCGTCGATGGTGCGGCGCTGCATCGCCAGGAACTCGGGGCTGACCCCGCCTGGCACCAGCACCGCCGGGAGCCACCCGTCGCCGCGCCTCCCGATGCGCCGCAGGCTCGCTCCAGTGAACCCGCCCAGATAAATCGGCGGGCGCGGTTGCTGGACCGGCTTGAGGTCCACCCACGACAGCGGGATCGACCACCGCTTGCCGTCGTGTTCCACCGGATTCGTCGTCCACAGCTGCTCGAGGGCGTCGAGCACCTCGTCCAGTTGGGCTCCGCGGGCGCGAAACGGGGCACCGGCGGCCGAGAACTCCTCCGGCGACCACCCGATGCCGAAACCCGGAACGAGCCTGCCCCCGCTGACCACATCGATGGCGGTCAGTTGCCGGCCCAGCTGCGCCGGCGGATACCACGGTGCGACGAACACGCTGCTGCCCAACCGGACGCGTGACGTCGCGGCGGCCACCACCGCCAGCGCGATGAACGGATCCAGTGCCGCGCGGAACTGCTCGGGAATGGTGTCTTGACCCGCGTATCCGATGCTGGGGTGCACCGCCGTCAGCAGCCGGTCTCCCACCCACAGACTGTCCGCGCCCAGGTTTTCGGCGGTGGCGGCGTAGCGCGCGAGGTCCGCCCGGGCGGACGGCCCGAACTGCGGCACGGCGAATCCCAACACGCCAGACAGGCTAATGGGTAGCTTCACGCGCACCGGGTACAGGAGTGGCACCCCTTCGCCCGTATCGACGATGATGAGCCAGATGACTGCCGAGGCCCTGTCCCCAACGCTGTCCGCCGATGAACTCGACCTGATCGACGCCTACTGGCGCGCCGCCAACTATCTGTCCGTCGGCCAGATCTATCTGCTGGACAATCCGCTGCTGCGCGAGCCGCTGGCGCCGGAGCACGTCAAGCCCCGACTGCTCGGCCACTGGGGCACCACACCGGGGCTCAATCTCGTCTACGCGCACCTGAACCGCGTCATCCGTGACCGCGACGTCGACGCCATCTACATCACCGGCCCGGGGCACGGTGGGCCGGGCCTGGTCGCCAACGCATATCTCGAAGGCACCTACAGCGAGGTGTACTCGGCCATCTCCGAAGACACCGACGGGATGCGAAAACTGTTCCGCCAGTTCTCCTTTCCCGGGGGTATCCCCAGCCACGTCGCCGCCGAGACCCCCGGTTCGATCCATGAGGGCGGTGAGTTGGGGTACGCGCTGGTGCACGCCTACGGCGCCGCGTTCGACAACCCGGACCTGGTGGTGGCCTGTGTCATCGGCGACGGCGAGGCCGAGACCGGCCCGCTGGCGGCGAGTTGGCATTCGAACAAGTTCCTCAACCCGGTCACCGACGGTGCGGTGCTGCCCATCCTGCACCTGAACAGCTACAAGATCGCCAACCCCACGGTCCTCGCGCGGATTCCGCAGGAAGAGCTCGAGTCGCTGATGTTCGGCTACGGTTACCGGCCCATCACGGTGGCGGGGGACGATCCGGCCAACGTGCATCAGCAACTGGCGACCGCCCTCGACGAGGCCTTCGACCAGATCGCCGCGATCCAGCGCGCCGCTCGCCTCGACGGTGAGCAGGGCAGGCCCGTGGCACGACGATCAAGCGGCGAGGAACCAGCCGCGTCGAGGAGTGAGACCTTCCGGCCCGTGTGGCCGATGCTGGTGTTGAGGACACCGAAGGGCTGGACCGGCCCCCGGGAGGTCGACGGCAAGAAGGTCGAGGGCACGTGGCGGTCCCATCAGGTTCCGTTGTCGGGCACCCACACCAACCCCGAGCACCGTGCCCAGCTCGAGGAGTGGCTGCGCAGCTACCGACCCGAGGAACTGTTCGACGACGACGGCGCGCTACGACCCGAGTTGCGCGCGATCGCCCCGCGCGGACAGCGGCGGATGAGCGCCAACCCGCACGCCAACGGCGGCCTGCTGCTCAGGGATCTGGACCTGCCGCCGTTCACCGACTACGCGGTCCCGGTCGACCAGCCCGCCTCGGAATCGGCCGAGGCGACCCGGGTGCTCGGGACCTTTCTGCGCGACGTCATCGCGCGTAATACCGACCGGTTCCGGTTGATGGGTCCCGACGAGACCGCATCCAACCGGCTGTCGGCGACCCTGGAGGTGACCGACAAGGCGTGGCTCGCCGAGGTCACCCCCGACGACGAGAACCTCGGTCCGGAGGGCCGGGTGATGGAGGTGCTGTCCGAACACCTCTGCCAGGGCTGGCTCGAGGGTTACCTGTTGACGGGCCGACACGGGCTGTTCAACTGTTACGAGGCGTTCATCCACATCGTCGACTCGATGCTCAACCAGCACGCCAAGTGGCTCAACAGCAGTCGGGAGCTGTCCTGGCGGGCGCCGATCGCGTCACTGAATTACCTTCTGACATCTCATGTTTGGCGGCAAGACCACAACGGCGCCTCGCACCAGGATCCCGGTTTCATCGACCACGTCGCCAACAAGCGACCGGAGGTCGTGCGGGTGTACCTGCCGCCCGACGCCAACACGCTGCTGTCGGTGGCCGACCACTGCCTGCGCAGCCGCCACTACGTCAACGTGATCGTCGCCGGTAAGCAGCCGGCGCTGAACTACCTGGACATGGATTCGGCGATCGCGCACTGCACCCGAGGCCTGGGGATCTGGGAGTGGGCGAGCAACACGACCGGGGAGCCCGACGTCGTGCTCGCGTGCGCCGGCGACATCCCGACCCTGGAAACGCTTGCGGCCGCCGACATCCTGCGCCGGCGGCTGCCCGAGCTGAAGGTGCGGGTGGTCAACGTCGTCGACATCATGCGGCTACAACCGGAGTCCGAGCACCCGCACGGCCTGTCCGATCGCGAGTTCGACTCGATCTTCACCACGGACAAGCCGATCATCTTCGCCTACCACGGCTATCCCTGGCTGATCCACCGGCTGACCTACCGGCACGCCAACCACGCCCAGCTACATGTGCGCGGCTTCAAGGAACGCGGTACCACGACAACCCCGTTCGACATGGTGATGCTCAACGACCTGGACCGGTTCCACCTGGTCATGGACGTGATCGACCGCGTCGACGGGCTGGGCAGCAGCGTGGCCGGGCTGCGTCAGGAGATGGCCGATGCCCGGCTCGCCGCCCGGCGCTACACCCGGGAGCACGGCGAGGACGATCCGGCGATCTCGGGGTGGACGTGGGACCCGGATTACCAGGCGCCGTCGCTGTCGCAGGACACCCTCAGCGAACACGACCGGTAAACTGGATTTTCGTGTCCGACCAAGCCGCCCTAGCCGAGCGCCCGCATCCGCTGGTCGAACAGCTTTCCGCGCTGCACCACTTCCGCACGTACGTCGACATCGCGGTGGTTGTGGTGGTGTTGGCGCTGACGAACCTGATCGCGCACTTCACCACCCCGTGGGCCAGTGTGGCGACGGTCCCGGCGGCGGCGCTGCTGCTGGTGGCGCTGGTGCGCTCGCGCGGTCTGGGGTGGGCCGAACTGGGCCTGAGCCGCGAGCACTGGAAGTCAGGGACCGGTTACGCGCTGGGCGCCGTCGCGTTGGTGGTGTCGGTCATCGCGATCGGTGCGCTGCTGCCGTGGACGCGGCCGATGTTCATGAACAACAACTACGCCACGATCTCGGGCGCCCTCATCGCGTCGATGGTCATCATTCCGCTGCAGACCGTGATCCCCGAAGAACTGGCATTTCGCGGGGTGCTGCACGGAGCGCTCGACCGCGCCTGGGGCTGGCGTGGTGTCGCCGCGGCCGGCTCGTTGTTGTTCGGGCTCTGGCACATCGCCACCTCGCTGGGCCTGACCGCAAGCAACGTCGGATTCACCCGGATCTTCGGCGGGGGTGTGATGGGGACCGTTGCCGGTGTGACGTTGGCGGTGGTCGCCACTGGCTTCGCGGGCTTCGTTTTCACCTGGCTGCGGCGCCGCAGCGGCAGCCTGATCGCGCCGATCGCGCTGCACTGGTCGCTGAACGGGCTCGGCGCCCTGGCCGCCGCGTTGGTGTGGCACCTGAGCTGACGTCAGTGCGAGGCGCGCTTGCGGGCGCGGAACTCCCGATTCTTGAGTTTGTTACCGCAGGTCGCCATGCTGCACCAGGTTCCGCCGTGGTTGCGGGAGCGATCGTAGAACGCCCACAGGCACTCCTCGTTGGCGCACGCCTTCAACAGTGACCAGGTGCCGTCGCGCTGCGCGTCGTGAATCACCAGGAGGAGTCCGGTCAGGCGGTCGCGCAACGAGGTGCCCACCGCCGAGAGGCGTATCCGCCCCGAATCGTCGACCTCGGCACGTGCGGGGCCACCGGCTGCGGCCCGCAGCGGCGCCAACGCCGCCGCGCTGGGCGGCGGACCGCCGGCGTTGTGGACCAGCATCGCGCGCAGGGCCTCGCGCACGCCACGCAGCAGTTCGAGGTCGGCCTCCTCGACACCCACTCCGGGAGCCAGTAGTCCCCTGTCTTGCAGCCACGGCTGCGCGTCGTCCGGGTCAGCCAAACGGTCCGGGCCCGACGGCAACTCCGCCGTGTTGACCAGGCTTTGGACCAGCGCGAGACGCGGTGGCGCCGGTTTTGTCTCCTGGTCGCCGAGCCACCGCGTGCGAGTCATATAGAGAGGCTAGCTTTCGATGACCGGTATTTCAATTTGACCGGTCATGCATGACCGTTATAAAGTTTTCGATGGTCACACATCCGATCGTCATCGAGGACTGATATGTCGGACAACGCGAAGCCGCACACCCTGCTGCCGCCGTCGGCGGGCATAGGAAGCGAGCGCGGGGCCCCGTCTCGGCGGGCGCGGATGGTGGCGCGGCTGAGAGCGAACAAGTTCGACCGGATGGCGGCCGTCGGCGGCGTCGCACCCCAGAGCGACGCGTACGCCGCGCACTGCGCCCGGCTGATGTCCACCGCCGAGCGTGAGGCGGTGGCCAGGGCACTGCGGCGGATCGTGCGAGATGCCCGCGGGCACGGCCCGCTGATGTCCTCACGGGTGCCGTTGCACGTACCGAACATCGCCGCCGCCGAGGACGTGATCGACGAGATAACGCTGCGGCTGCACTCTCCCCGGCCGGTCGGGGCGCGAGGTATGGCGCGGCTTCGCATACTGCTGGCGGACGGGGCAGGACCCGTATACCGGTACGGCCGCGGGGATCTCGTGGGTCGGCTCGGCGCCGCGATGGCCGAGCTCTAGACGACCAGCACGGCGGCCCCCGATACCCGGCCGGAGGCTAGATCGCTCAGCGCGGCGTCGGCCCGATCGAGCGGGTATGGCGGGCTGGTCACCTCGATGTGGTGTTCGCCGGCGAAAGCCAGGAAGGCTCGGGCGTCGGCGCGAGTGTTGGCGGTGACCGACCGGACCTGACGCTCTTGGAAGAGGTGACGTTGGTAGTTCAGCACCGGGATGTCGGAGAGGTGAATCCCCGCGATCGCAAGCGTGCCACCGCGATCGAGCGCTTCGAGTGCCGGCAGGACGAGCTCTCCGACGGGTGCGAACAGGATCGCGGAATCGAGGTCGACGGGCGGACGCTCATCCGCGCCCTGGGCCGACGCCGCCCCCAGGCTCAGTGCGAGCTCACGCGCGGCCTCCCCGCGCGTCATGACGTGAACCTCGGCGCCCTGCGCGACGGCCACCTGGGTGGTCAGGTGCGCGCTGCCGCCGAAGCCGTATATGCCCAACCGGCCGCCCGACGGTAGGTCCGCGCGAAGCAGCGCGCGATAGCCGATGATTCCGGCGCACAACAGCGGCGCCAGCTCGGTGTCGGAGTAGCCCGCGGGCAGCTGATGCGCGTATGCCGCTGGGACCGTGGCGAATTCGGCGTACCCGCCGTCGGCATCCCATCCCGTGTAACGCGATTCCGGGCACAGGTTCTCCTCACCCCTGACGCAGTACCGGCAGCGCCCGCACGTATGTCGCAGCCAGGCGATGCCGACGCGGTCACCGACCGAGAACTCCGTACCCGCGTCCTCCCCCACCTCGACGACCTCGCCGACCACCTCGTGGCCCGGTACGACCGCGGGCCGATGCACGGGTAGATCGCCTTCGGCGACGTGAAGATCGGTGCGGCACACGCCACATGCCCGCACCGCCACCGCAAGCTCGCCGGCGCCCGGGCGCGGAACCTCGACCCGCACGCGTTCCAATGGCCGCGTGGTCATCGGACCCGGGCGCTGCACCTGCCAGGCGGTCATGGTGGAGACATCCATCACCACATCGTCGCCCCACGCTGACCGGGCCACCACCCCGGGGCGTCTTCACTGACAGCGAACAACGCTAACGCCCGCGGCGGCGAAGCGGACAGACGTGGTGGGCGGGCACGTCGTCCCTGTACGTCGGCCCGATCACTTGTAGGGGAAATCCCGATTCCTCTGTGATAACAACGGCATAACCTGTAGATAACGACGAACCGTCCTACGGCTACGGCGAAGACTCAGTACCGGACCCGACGACCGGTACCGCGAAGGAGAGGGTGGAAGAGATGAAAACACTTGTTGCACTGGCGGTTGGAGCGTTGGCGGCCCGTGGCATCGCCTTCGCCGCTCCGGCCAACGCCGGATGTCAGGGCGGATGGACGCCGTGGGGCGGCGGCACGATATGCGACGGACCGGTGGGGGCCGACGGCAACTTCGAGCGGTGCCAAACCGCCGGCGCCATGGGATTCGGCGGCACGAACTGTTTCATCGTGAACGTTTCGAACGCCAACCCGCCGCGGGTCGGCCCCTGACAGGCGCGGCAGCGCAGAAGAATTCGAGAGCTTCCTCCACGGCTTGATGCCGTGGAGGAAGCTCTCGCTGTACGTCAGGCCGGGGGCGTCATCCCGGGCGCGTTCTCCGGCGCGACCGGGACGGGCTCGCCGACCGCGGGCCGCGGCGCAGGCGCGTTGGGGTCCGCGGGCGGAGGCGGCGGCGCGTTGGGATCGGCCGGCGGTGGAGGCGGTGCGTTGGGGTCCGCGGGCGGGGGTGCCGGCGCGTTGGGATCCGCGGGCGGGGCCGCAGGGGCCGCGGGTGGGGTGTAGGGCCGGATCGAATTGGCCAGCGTCACCGCTTCTTCCTTGGGCACAGGGTTGTTCGCGGTGCCGAGCCAGACCACGAACCACCGCTCAGGTGTGCGCTGACCGCGCGGCGTACCGGGTTCGACCGGGTTGCCCACCACGCCGGCCCAGATCTGGCCGTTGGGCTTGTTCGTGTCGGTGAACTTCACCTCGTAGTACGACGCGACGCCCGGCATGCCGTCGGCGTTGAGCTCGACGGTCTCCTGGTTGACCCGGGTGCCGGGGAACGGCATGAAGAACTCGCCCATGTCGGAGGACAACCGCTGTGCGGCTTTCGTGTTGTCCGTCTCGGCGCCCGCGAAGAGTTTGAGGTCGAGGCGGCCGAGCAGGATGCTGGTGTCGTTGGGTGGCTCGGCGCCTTCGGGGGCGTCCTTGGTCAGCAACACCTGGCCGTAGGAGAGCTGCGTCGAGTCCGCGACTTTCCACCCCGCGGGCACGACGTAGCTGAGGCCACCGGCGGCCGAGTCCACGCGGCCCGGGTCGCCGGGCGCCGGGGCCGGAGCGTTCGGATCGCCGGGCGCCGGGGCCGGTGCGTTCGGATCGCCGGGTGCGGGCGCCGCTGCGTTCGGATCCCCAGGGGCGGGGGCTGGCGCGCCGGGCGCGGGAGCAGGAGCGGGCGCACCCGGTGCCGGAGCGGGTGCCGGCGCCCCTGGTGCCGGAGGCGGCGGAGGACCTTGCAGGAAGGTGTTCCCCGTCGGCGGCGGCGGGGGCGGCGGAGGCGTCGGCTCGGGCTGCGCCTGGGCCACCGTCGGGAGCGCGAGCGCTATGGCCGTTGCCCCGGTCGCCGCCGCAACCGCCAAAGTCCTGGAGAGCCCCCTGCGCGGGGCTGAAAACGCATCCGGCTGATCCATGGAAAAGAAACTACCGTGTTACCGCCGTGACGCAAGTGTGAATTGCTCAAAATGAGGATAAATAAGACATAGCTGAGAAGACGATAAGCGCTGATAGCAGTGACACCACGATTTGCTGACACAGCACAGTACCCGCGCGTGGCGCGGGATGGACGAACCGCTGTCGCTGCCGGTGACTCGCTTGTTTTTCGCAGCCGCTCCGGTAACCGTTACTGGGCCGGATGAAGCGTGACCTCCTGTGCCTTCACTGCGAAGAACACCCGTTCCCCGGGGGCGAGCCTCAACTCGGTCGCGGAATCCGCGGTGATGTCGGCCGCGAGCCCCGGGCTGCCGTCGGGCTGCTCCTCGGCCCGGACCCGAATAGCGGTTCCGCGGCCGTCGAGTTCAGCGACGGTGACTTCGACGGTGTTACGGGGGCTGCCGTGCGGCCGGTCCCGGTACACCGCAACCGCTGCAGGGTGAAACAGGGCGACCGCCGGCCCTGCGGTCGCGGTATCCGGCGCCGGGCTCGCATGCCATGCCGCGCCCCACCGGGTGGTGAGCACACCGTGGCCGTCCGCCGTCCCGCGAACAAGGTTGACCCCGGCCAACCGGGCGCCGAAATCGCTCCGCGGGGCAGCCAACACCGTTGCAGCAGAACCTATTTCGGCGATACGACCGGATTCGAGCACCAGCACCCGATCGGCGAGGGTGACCACGTCGAGCACGTCGTGGGTCACCATCACCGCGGACCGACCGTCGCGTGTGAGCACGTCGCGCAGCACCTTGCGCATCGCGGCGGCGGCCGCGACGTCGAGCCCGGCCAACGGCTCGTCGAGCAACAGCACGTCGGGTTCGGCGGCCAACGCCCGTGCCAGCGCGACCCGTTGCGCCTGTCCCCCGGACAGCTGACGCGGCCTGCGGTCGGCCAGGCCGGTCGCGTCGACCTGCGCGAGCCAATGCTCGGGACGCCTGCTTGCGGGTGCGAAGGCGACGTTGGCGGCGACGTCGAGATGCGGAAACAGCAGCGGATCCTGCATCAGGAGCCCGACGCGGCGGTCGTGGGTCGCCACATGGACACCCGCTTCGGTGTCCGAGAGCACCCGGGGGCCCACCCGCACGAGACCGTCGTCGGGCCGTACCAGTCCGGCGATGACATGCAGAATCGTCGACTTGCCCGCACCGTTGGGGCCGAGTACGGCCAGCACTTCGCCGGCGCCGACGTCGAACGCGACGTCGACGCCGCGCTGTTCGACGACCGCGCGCACGCTGACGCCGGTCACGCCGCGCTCCACGCGCTGTCACCGCGCAACCGTCGAGTGCCCAACCCCAGCACCACCACGGCCGCCACCACCACCAGCAGGAGCGACAACGCCACCGCGGCGTCGGGGTCGCTCTCCCGCTGCAGGTAGATCTCCAGCGGAAGTGTGCGGGTAACACCCTCGCGTGAGCCGGCGAACGTGAGCGTCGCGCCGAACTCGCCGAGGGATCGGGCGAACGCCAGCACCGCGCCGGAGACCAGGCCGGGCGTCAGCAGCGGAAGCGTGACGCGCCACCACACCCGGGACGGGCGGGCACCGAGCGTGGCGGCCACCGTCTCGTAGCCGGTCCCGGCCGTACGCGCGGCCCCTTCGAGCGCGATCACCAGGAACGGCAGCGACACGAACGTCTGAGCAAGCACGACCGCCGTCGTCGTGAACGCGATCTGCACGCCCGCGGCGTCCAGATACTGGCCGATCAGACCGAGGCGGCCGAATGCGTACAGCAGCGCGATCCCCCCGACCACCGGGGGCAGCACGAGCGGCAACAGGATCAGGGGTCGCGCGGCCCGGACCACCCGGCTGTCGCTGCGCGCGAGGACCAGCGCCATCGGAACGCCGAATATCAGACACAGCACCGTGCTCGCGGTCGCCGTACGCAGGCTCAGCAGCAGCGCGTTCACCGAGGACTCGCTGCTGATCAGCTGCAGGATGTTCGGCCAGTCGACCCTGGCCGCGATCGCGGCGAGCGGCACCGCGACGAACAGCGCGCCGACCGCCGCGGGCAGATACAGCCAGCGCGGAAGACCAGCCGGGTTACTCAACCCGCCCCGCCTCGCACCTCACAGGCCAAACCCTATGGGACATGCGCCTGCGCGCCGGTTTCGTGCTGTAGCTACTGTCCAGTAACATTTGGAGGATCGCTGCGTTCAGCGTCGAACACGACAGGGAGGTCCTCGCGATGGAGGTGCTCGTCACCGCAGGTGACACCGATCTGGGCCGCACGATCGCCGAAGGCTTCCGCGACGCCGGTCACCGCGTCGTGATCGTGGGCGCCCGCCGCGACGAACTCGAAGTCGCCGCCAAGGAACTCGACGTCGACGCGATCGTGCTCGACAACACCGATCCCGACAGCCTGGAAGCGGCCCGACAGCAGTTTCCGCACCACCTCGACACGATCGTCAACGTGCCCGCCCCCGGGTGGGACGGCGGCGATCCCCGCACTTATTCGCTGTCCGACCTGGCCAGGGCGTGGCGTGCGGCGCTGGACTCGACGGTCGTGTCGGCCGTGCTGACGGTGCAGATCCTCGGCGACCATCTGCGATCGGGCGGTTCGATCGTCAACGTGGTCCCCGAGAACCCGGCCGTCGGCAGCGCGGACGCGGCGGTCAAGGCTGCGCTCGCCGACTGGACCGCCGGTCAGGCCGAGTACTTCGGCACGCGCGGCATCACCGTCAATGCGGTGGCCTCGGGCCGAAGCGCCGAGCCCGGGTACGAGGGCCTGTCGCGCACACCTCCGCCGGTCGCCGACGAGATCGCGCGGCTCGCTTTGTTCCTCACCACGCCGGCCGCGCGCCACATCACCGGCCAGGTTCTGCATGTCAGCAAGGGCGCGCTCGCAAACTTCGGCTGATATTCCGCCTTTCGCCCGAAGCTAAACGGGGTGACCGCTCCGCTTAGGTGTGGTTACGTGCTCTCATGACCATCAAACTCGGGCTCCAGATCCCCAACTTCTCCTACGGCACGGGCGTGGCCGAGATCTTCCCCACTGTCATCGCGCAGGCGCAGGAGGCCGAGGCGGCCGGTTTCGACTCGGTCTTCGTGATGGACCACTTCTATCAATTGCCCGGACTCGGCACGCCGGACCAGCCCATGCTCGAGGCGTACACGGCGCTGGGCGGTCTGGCGACGGCCACCGAGCGGGTTCAGCTGGGGACCCTCGTGACCGGCAACACCTACCGCAATCCGACGCTGCTGGCCAAGGCGATCACCACACTGGACGTGATGAGCCAGGGACGCGCCATCCTCGGCATCGGCACCGGTTGGTACGAGCTCGAACACGACAGCCTCGGATACGAGTTCGGGACCTTCACCGACCGCTTCAACAAGCTCGGCGAGGCGTTGGAGATCATCCTGCCGATGCTGCGCGGCGAGCGCCCGACGGTCGAGGGCAAGTACTACCGCGCCAAAGAGGCCATGGCCGAACCGCGGTTCCGCGACCACATTCCGCTGATGATCGGTGGCAGCGGCGAGAAGAAGACGATCCCGCTGGCGGCCAGGCACTTCGACCACCTCAACATCATCGCGGGCTTCGACGAGCTGCCGCGCAAGATACAGGTGGTCAAGGAACGCTGCGAGGAGATCGGCCGCGACCCCGCGACGCTGGAGACCAGCATGCTCGTCGTCGCGATCATCGACGAGAACGTCACCGGCGACGTCATCCCGGACGACTTCAAACAGCAAGCGGTGTTCGGCGGTGCCGATCAGATCGCCGAGCAGATCAAGACCAAGGTCCTCGACGCCGGTGTCGACGGGGTGATCTTGAGCCCGGTGACGAGCCTCGACGGCTACCACCCCGGCCGTGTCACCGCGGTGGGCGAAGCGCTTCGACCGCTGCTCGGTGGGTGATCGCTGCACCGGGTGGGATATAACACAGCGAACCCGTTCACTGATCGGGTGTTCAGGCGACTACCGTTACGGGTAGTGAACTGCACGTGGAAGCACCGTCGAGGAGCCCAGAATGAGCCATCCCGGAGCCACTGCATCTGATCGGCACAAGGTCGTCATCATCGGGTCAGGGTTCGGCGGGCTGACCGCTGCCAAAAGGCTGAAGAGAGCCGACGTCGACGTCAAGTTGATCGCCAAGACCACCCACCATCTTTTCCAGCCGCTGCTGTACCAGGTGGCCACCGGCATCATCCCCTCCGGCGAGATCGCTCCCCCGACGCGGATGATCCTGCGCAAGCAGAAGAACTGTCAGGTGCTGCTCGGGGATGTCACCCACATCGACCTGGCCAACCAGACGGTCAAGTCGGAGCTGCTGGGCCACACCTACGTCACCCCCTACGACACGCTCATCGTCGCCGCCGGCGCCGGCCAGTCCTACTTCGGTAACGACCATTTCGCGGAGTGGGCACCGGGCATGAAGTCCATCGACGACGCGCTGGAGCTGCGGGCGCGCATCCTCAGCGCGTTCGAGCAGGCGGAGCGTTCCAGTGATCCGGCCCGGCGCGAGAAGCTGCTGACGTTCACGGTGGTCGGTGCGGGTCCGACCGGCGTCGAAATGGCCGGACAGATCGCCGAATTGGCGGACCACACCCTCAAAGGTGCGTTCCGCCATATCGATTCGACCACCGCGCGGGTGATCCTGCTCGACGCCGCGCCCGCGGTCTTGCCCCCGATGGGCGAAAAGCTCGGCAAGAAGGCGCAGGCCCGGCTGGAGAAGATGGGCGTCGACATCCAGCTCGGCGCCATGGTCACCGACGTCGACCGCAACGGCATCACCGTCAAGGACTCCGACGGCACGATCCGGCGTATCGAGTCCGCGACGAAGGTGTGGTCGGCCGGTGTGCAGGCCAGCCCGCTGGGCCGGGACCTCGCCGAGCAGTCCGAGGGCGAGGTCGACCGGGCCGGGCGCGTGCTGGTGAACCCGGACCTGACGCTGCCCGGCCATCCGAACGTGTTCGTGGTGGGCGATATGGCCCATGTGGAGGGCGTACCCGGGCAGGCGCAGGGCGCCATTCAGGGTGGACGGTATGCCGCCAACGCGATCAGGGCCGAGCTCAAGGGCGCCGACCCCACGCAGCGCGAACCGTTCCAATACTTCGACAAGGGTTCGATGGCCACGGTCTCGCGGTTCTCCGCGGTCGCCAAGATCGGCCCGCTGGAGTTCGGTGGCTTCATCGCGTGGCTGGCCTGGCTGGTGTTGCACCTCGTGTATCTGGTCGGCTTCCGGCGCAAGCTCACCACGCTGGTGTCGTGGACGGTGACGTTCCTGTCGACGCAGCGCGGCAACCTCACGATCACCGAGCAGCAGGCCTACGCCCGCACCCGAATCGAGGAGCTCGAGGAGATCGCGGCCGGCGTACGCGACACCGAGAAGGTCGCAGGCTAGAGTCGCGCGCCCTGCCACGTCGCAAGGCAGCCGCCCGCAGCCAGCGCCAGCGGTTCACCCGTGGTGTCGACGTCGGCGTCCGGGTAGCTCAGTTCGCTGATCGCCGCCATCGGCGCGCCGATCTCGTCGTCGGTGACCGATCCCCTGCCCAGCTCGATGCGGTGCCGCAGCAGTGGAGCGCCGTCGACGTCGGCGTGCAGCGATCCCGACCAGAACCCATCACGTTCATCGGATCTGCCGATCTGCACCCGCTCGCGGATCCTGACCCGTCCGCATGCGCCGAGATCGAGGCGGACCGAGCTGTGGTGGCGTGAGTCGGCGGCCACGATCGTGGGCTCCGGGTCGAGGTCCAGCAAGCCCGCCACATCGAGCTCCCAGATCGCATGGGATTCAGGGGTTTTCGTACCGGGCAGAGCCATGGTCGCGGCGGCGGTGCGTATCCGCAGCCGAGCGTCCGGTTCGACGACGACGCGGAAATGGAGCACGTCGCCACCCAACGGGGTCGCCGCCGCCGACACGAGATGGACCGTGTCGGGCCCGGTGAGCCGGGCAGCCAGACCGCCGGCGCATTCGATGCGCGGGCGGCGGTCCCGCCGCGCGACGATCAGGACCTCGGATCGCACTAGACGGGCACCCGGAGTTGGGCGCGCACCCAGTCCAGCACCGCGGAGGCCGCGGGGTCCTCGGTCAGCGAGATCATCACGAACGGGCGCTCACCGCGCACGGCCGTCGCGTCGCGCCGCATCACGTCGAGGTCGGCTCCGACCAGTGGGGCGAGGTCGGTCTTGTTGATCACAAACAGGTCTGAGTAGGTCACCCCGGGACCGCCCTTGCGGGGAACCTTGTCGCCGCCGGCCACATCGACGACGAAGATCTGGACATCGACCAGCCCTGAGGAGAACGTCGCCGTCAGGTTGTCTCCCCCGGATTCGACGAGGATGAGGTCCAGCCGGTCGTTTCCGGCGATGAGGTCGTCGATGGCGTCGAGGTTGGCGGTGATGTCGTCGCGGATCGCGGTGTGCGGGCAGCCGCCGGTCTGCACCGCGGCGATCCGCTCGTCGGGCAGCACGGCATGGCGCCGTAGGAAGTCCGCGTCCTCGGTGGTGTAGATGTCGTTGGTCAGCACGGCCAGCGACACCTCGTCGCGCAGCTGCCGGCACAACGCAGCGACCAGGGCGGTCTTACCCGAACCCACCGGACCGCCGACGCCGATGCGCAACGGCTCCCCGGGCTGTCGCGCGCGCTTGGGCCGCTCGAGATGGCGGTGTGGCTCGCCGTCGGTGAAATGCGGTGGCATGACGATCCTTTCGGGGGGCGCGGACTACGAGGCGAACAAGGGGCGCTCACGCCTGCTGTGACGCTGAGCCAGCACGTCGAGCACGGGATCGGACAGGTCGGCCAGTTCTTTTGCCGCCGAGGCCGCGGTGAGGTCACACAGCGTCGACAGCTCGAAGGTGAGCGCGGCGACGTCACCCGGATCGAGCGCGAGCAGGCGCTGCGCGGCCGTCGCGGAACCCGTCATCGTGGTGTAGACCACCGAGAGGGCGGTCTGCTGCGCAGTCAACCCCGCCGCGCGCCCGGCCCATCCTGCCGCGACCGCGAGGTGCGGGGTCGCGCCGAGTGCGCTCCAGTCTTCGTCGGGCCACACCCGGCGGGACAGCCGAACCAGGCCTCGCCCCTGGGCGCGCGACGCCTGGCGGGCGGCGGGCGCCGGTGTGCGGGCATCGGTTTCGTGGTCGGCCTGGGAGGGTCCGAGTGTCCCGGTGTGCACCGCGGCGGCCAATGATGCGGTGACGAGGCCCTGGGTTCGGATGCGTCGGCGCAGATACGCGCGCAGCGTGGTCACGTCGGCGACCAGTCCGCTGGTGACCGCCTCCTCGACGCCGCCGGAGTGCACGTGCCCGCCGGTCGGTAACCGCGAGTCGGCCAGTGCGAGGAGTGAGGTCAGATTCGTCATCGGGTTCAGAACAGGAAATATCGTTGTGCCATCGGCAATTCGGCCGCAGGTTGCTCCTGCCAGACGTCTCCGTCGATGCGAACGGTGAAGGTGTCGGGATCGACTTCGATGCGTGGCAGCGCGTCGTTGAGCGGCATATCGGCCTTACCGACGTTGCGAACATCCTTGACCGGCACGAGGCGGCGTTTCACATCGATGCGGTCGGCCAGTCCGTCGTCGACGGCCTGCTGAGAAACGAAGTGCACCGACGTGGCGGCGGCCGCCGACGGCGCCGCGCCGAACATGGGGCGCGGCAGCACCGGTTGCGGGGTCGGGATCGACGCGTTGGCGTCTCCCATTGCGGCCCAGGCGATCATGCCGCCCTTGAGCACTGCGTGCGGCCGCACACCGAAGAATGCGGGCTCCCACAGCACCAGATCGGCGAGCTTGCCCACCTCGATCGATCCGATCTCGGCGTCGAGGCCGTGCGCGATCGCCGGGCAGATCGTGTACTTGGCGACATAGCGTCGCGCGCGGTTGTTGTCGGCGGCCCTGGCCCCCGTGGTGTCGCCCTCCAGTGCGCCGCGTCTGCGTTTCATGACGTGCGCGGTCTGCCAGGTGCGGATGACCACTTCGCCGATGCGGCCCATCGCCTGGGCGTCGCTGCCGATCATCGAGATCGCCCCGATGTCGTGCAGCAGGTCCTCGGCGGCAATGGTCGACGGCCGGATGCGGCTCTCGGCGAACGCGAGATCCTCGGGGACGCTGGGGTTGAGGTGGTGGCACACCATCAGCATGTCGAGGTGCTCGTCGAGCGTGTTGACCGTGTGCGGCCGCGTCGGATTGGTCGAACTGGGCAGCACGTGCGGGTGTGCGGCGATGGTGATGATGTCGGGAGCGTGCCCGCCACCGGCGCCCTCGGTGTGGTAGGCGTGAATCGACCGGCCGGCGATCGCGCCGACGGTGTCCTCTACGAAGCCCGCCTCGTTGAGGGTGTCCGAATGCAGGGCGACCTGTACGCCCGACGCGTCGGCCACCGTGAGGCAGGCGTCGATCGCGGCGGGCGTGCTGCCCCAGTCTTCGTGCAGTTTGAATCCAGAAGCGCCCCCGCGCAATTGCTCCCACATGGCCTCGGCGCTGACCGTGTTGCCCTTGCCGAGCAGCGCGATGTTCATCGGCCAGGAGTCCAGCGACTCGAGCATGCGGGCCAGGTGCCATGCGCCGGGGGTGACGGTGGTGGCCTTACTGCCCTCTGCCGGGCCGGTACCGCCGCCGATCATCGTGGTGATGCCGCCGCCGAGCGCTTCGGCCATCGTCTGGGGGCAGATCAGGTGCACGTGGCAGTCGATGCCGCCGGCGGTGACGATCCGGCCGTTGCCCCCGATGACCTCGGTCGACGGCCCGACCACGAGGCCGGGATGGACGCCCGACATGATGTCGGGGTTGCCGGCCTTGCCGATCGCGCTGATGCGGCCATCACGAATGCCGATGTCGGCCTTGATGATTCCCCAGTAGTCCAGGATCGCCACGCCGGTGATGACGGTGTCGGGCGCCCCGTCGGCGCGTGTCGCACGTCCCTGCCCCATCGATTCGCGCAGCACCTTGCCCCCGCCGAAGACCGCCTCGTCCCCGGCGAGTTCGGGTCCGCCGCTGCGGTCCTCGGTGATCTCGATGAACAGGCCAGTGTCGGCCAGTCGGATCCGATCGCCGGTGGTCGGCCCGAACAGGGCGCCGTACCTGGCGCGTGGCAACCGGGTCATCGGGCTCCTCTGCTCTCGGCGGACGTGCTCATCGCGGGTCCAGCCGCCCGGGCGGGGACAGGTTCAACCCGTGCACTTCGCGCGAGCCTCCGAGCGGGACGAGCGAGACAGTCTGGGCGACACCGGGTTCGAACCGCACCGCGGTGCCCGCCGGGATGTCGAGCCGGTGGCCGTGCGCGGCCGCGCGGTCGAAGGACAGTGCGGCGTTGGCCTGCGGCAGATGGACGTGGCTGCCGACCTGTACCGGTCGGTCCCCGGTGTTGAGGACCTCCATCGCGAGCCGCTCGGCGCCCGCGTTGATCTCGATTTCGCCGTCCCCGTACAGGATTTCGCCGGGCACCATCGGTCCGGTCACGGAATCGGATGGTGGACGGTGACGAGCTTGGTGCCGTCGGGGAACGTCGCCTCGACCTGGACGTCCTCGAGCATTTCGGGTACGCCCTCCATGACGTCCTCGCGGCGCAGAACCTCGCGGCCACTGGCCATGAGCTCGGCGACCGTGCGGCCGTCGCGGGCGCCCTCGAGGAGGTGGTCGGTGATCAGCGCGACCGCTTCGGGGTGGTTGAGCTTCAAGCCACGGCCCTTCCGGCGCCGGGCGAGCTCGGCCGCGTAGGACATCAGCAGGCGGTCCTGCTCATGCGGGGATAAACGCATAGTGGGCGATATTGCCACGGAGCGCGGCGATCAGCAGCGCACGCGACCTGTTACTCCGCGGGCATGTTCTGCAGCCGCACCTGTCCGCGCGCGACGAGCCGGTCGTCGTCGTCGGTGACGGTGATCTGCCACAGCTGCTGACGCCGGCCGCGGTGGATCGGTGTGGACACCGCGGTGACGGTTCCCGAGGAGATGGCCCGCAGGAAGTCGGTGTTGTTGTTGACGCCGACGACGTTCCCGCCACCGTTGTCGGCGAGCCAGACCGCGGCGGACACGCTGGCCAGGCTCTCCACGATCGAGCAGTACACACCGCCGTGCACGATGCCGTACGGCTGCAGCAGCTTGTCCGTGACCGTCAGCTGTGCCCGGCCGCCGTCGGGACCGAGTTCGAGATAGGTCAGGCCGAGTTCGGTGTCGAAGCCCTTACCCAGGTCGGAAGGCAGGTCGGAAGTCACGGAACGTGTCTACACGCTGTCCGACGCCGTGACCGCGCCGGGTGCGCGGAGTTAGGTCAGCCATGGCCAAGACCGCGAAAGAACTCGTTGAAGCCGCCAATGCCGTGGTGCCGAAGATCTCCCACGACGAGGCGAAGGATCTGATCGCCAGGGGCGCGTTGGTCGTCGACGTCCGCGACGCCCCCGAACTGGACAAGAGCGGCAAGGTGGCGGGCGCCGTCCACGTCACCCGCGGCATGCTCGAGTTCCGTGCCGACCCGGAGTCGCCGTACCACGACCAGAACTTCTCCAAGGACAAGCCGGTGATCGTGTACTGCGCCTCCGGTGGGCGCTCGGCGCTCTCGGGTCAGGCGCTCAAGGAGCTCGGGTATCAGGAGGTGTACAACCTCGGAGCGTTCGGCGAGTGGGCCGACAGCGGTGGCGCCGTCGAACAGGCCGGCAGCGAAAACACCTGACGTATCTGGAAATCGGCACACATGCGGACGGGCCCCGCACCAATGGTGCGGGGCCCGTCCTCCGTGTGGACCGGGGGTCTCTGCAGCCCTCAGGACTCCGGCGCGGTCCGGTGGTTCGTGTCACTCTCTGGTCAAGAGCATAGGCAAGGCTTGCCTAATTAAGCAAGACCTTCCCCGGGGTTGACCGCGAGGTGCCGCGGACCGGAAGCCCGAAGCCGACGAGCGCATCGAGCACGGCCTGCCCGCGCCGCATGCTCGTCCACTCGCTGGATCCGGCAAGGAGCGGTACCTGGGTGGCGGCGCTGACGACCGCGCCGCCCACGACGTGCCACATCGAGGGGACCGACATCGCGCCCCCGCTGATGTCGGCCAGCTTGGCGTACAGCGGCGCCAGCGCACGGTGGCTGCGGTGCGCGACCCACGTCGTCAACGCCGCCTCGCTTGGCAGCGCCACGATGCCGTCGCGCGTCGAGCGTCCGGCGCGGTTTGCCCTGCAATTGAAGTACGGATCGTCGGGAAGGGCCCGCAGCGTCGGGTCGACGACGCCGACCCAGTCGATCGCACCTTCGGAGTCGACGTGCACCCACAGGTTCTCCAGACCGGTATCCCATGCGCGCCCTTCGAGTACGACCAGCGGTACGACGCGTCCGACGACCACGTGGGCGAGGGTGGCCGCCAACTGGTGCGCCACCGCCGCGCGGCTGTCGGTCTCCTCGGCGGCCAGATCGAACATCGTCTGCAGGCGGTCCGTGGTCAACGCATCGGCCAGCGGCCACCACCGCCGCCGGGACAGATCCCGCATCACCGCGACGCCGTAGACCCGTGGACACTCGGGGTAGAGCTCACGGAGCCGCCGACTCGACTCATGCAGCGGCAGCGTCCGGTGGATCGCCATGCTCGCGATGAGCGGATCGTCGACCAATACCGTCATAGGGCCTCCCATATTCAAGTTAGGTAAGGCTTACTATAGCCAGGCGCGTCACGACGACCAGACCCTGTGACTGCTTTCACACCATCCCTCGAAAGGGCGGTGACCACGGAGGCAGGCCCGAGCCGGCGACGATGCCGGCTTGTCCACCAGGCGAAATACGACGCACCGTAGTAAGGCGTAGTACGCTGGATCGATAGCTCTAGGGAGATGAACGGACCATGGCGAAGTTGACGCGTTTAGGGGAACTTGAGCGCGCGGTGATGGATCACCTGTGGTCTTCGCGCGAACCCCAAACCGTGCGCCAAGTTCACGAGGCGCTCTCCGCCCAACGCGACTTGGCGTACACCACGATCATGACCGTGCTGCAGCGGCTGGCCAAGAAGAACCTCGTCGTGCAGCACCGCGATGACCGCGCCCACCGCTATGCACCCACCCACGGTCGCGATGAACTCGTCGCGGGCCTGATGGTCGACGCGCTCGACCAGGCCGCCGACTCGGGCAGCCGGGAAGCCGCGCTGGTGCATTTCGTCGAGCGGGTCGGCGCAGACGAAGCCGCGGCGTTGCGGCGTGCACTGACCGAACTGGAAGGCAAGGTTCGCGTAGCGCCGCCCGCTGGTAATTCGGGTACCGGCTGAGAGAGACTGACAGCGTGTCCGCGCTGGCCTTCACCGTCTTGGCGCTGGTCCTGTCGGGACCGGTGCCCGCCCTCCTGGCGCGCGCGTCGTGGCCGTTCCGCGCACCGCGAGCGGCCATCGTGCTGTGGCAGGCGATCGCGCTGGCCGCCGTTCTGTCGGCCTTCTCGGCCGGCATCGCCATCGCCAGCAGGCTTTTCGCGCCGGGTCCCGACGGTCGGCCGACCGCCACCATCACCAGTGAGATCGCCGTCCTGGGCTGGCCGGTGTGGATCGCCTACGTGGTGGTCTTCGCGCTGACGCTGGTGATCGGTGCGCGTCTGATCGTGGCGGTGCTGCAGGTGGCCATCGCGACACGGCGCCGTCGCGCCCACCACCGCATGGTCGTCGACCTGGTGGGCAAGTCGCAGAAATGGGCCCACGCCCACGCCGGTGGCGGACTTCGCATCCTGAACGTGGACCAGCCGCTCGCGTACTGCCTGCCGGGTGTGCGCAGCCGCGTCGTGGTCAGCGAGGGCGCGCTGACGACGTTGGCGGACAACGAGATCGCCGCGATCCTCACTCACGAACGCGCGCACCTGCGCGCCCGGCACGATCTCGTGCTGGAGATGTTCACCGCGGTGAATGCCGCGTTCCCGCGCTTCGTCCGAAGCGGAAGCGCCCTGCACGCGGTGAGGCTGCTGGTCGAGATGCTGGCCGACGACGCGGCGGTCCGCATCGCCGGTCCCACTCCCCTGGCCCGCGCACTCGTCGCGTGCGCGGCCGGCCGGACGCCATCGGGTGCGCTGGCCGCGGGCGGCCCGACCACCGTGCTGCGGGTGCGCCGGCTCGGGGGCCGGCCCAACAGCCTGGCGCTGGCCGCAGGCGCGTACGCGGCCGCGGCGGCGGTGCTCGTGGTGCCGACCGTCGCGGTGGTGCTGCCGTGGCTGACCGAACTGCAGCGGCTGTTCAGCGCCTAAGCGACAAGCCGCGCGAATGAGGCGTTCACACAACAAAACAACGAAAGGCTGCCCGTATGAGCTCTGACGCTTCCGCATCCACCACCGGTACCGCTCAGATCGGGGTGACCGGGCTTGCCGTCATGGGATCGAACATCGCCCGCAACTTCGCCCGGCACGGGTACACCGTCGCGCTGCACAACCGCTCGATCGCCAAGACCGACGCGCTGCTGCAACAGCACGGCTCCGAGGGAAAGTTCGTGCGCAGCGAGACCATCGCCGAATTCCTCGACGCGCTCGAGAAGCCGCGCCGTGTGCTGATCATGGTCAAGGCCGGCGACCCCACCGACGCGGTGATCAACGAACTCGCCGACGCGATGGAGGAAGGCGACATCATCATCGACGGCGGCAACGCGCTCTACACCGACACGATCCGCCGCGAGAAGGCGATGCGCGAACGCGGCCTGCACTTCGTGGGCGCCGGCATCTCGGGCGGCGAGGAGGGCGCGCTCAACGGTCCGTCGATCATGCCCGGCGGCCCGGCCGAGTCCTACAAATCGCTGGGCCCGCTGCTCGAGGAGGTCTCGGCGCACGTCGACGGCGTCCCGTGCTGCACCCACATCGGTCCCGACGGCGCGGGCCACTTCGTGAAGATGGTGCACAACGGCATCGAATACTCCGATATGCAGTTGATCGGCGAGGCCTACCAACTGCTGCGCGACGGGCTCGGCAAGTCGGCGGGCGAGATCGCCGACGTCTTCGACGAATGGAACTCCGGCGACCTGGACAGCTTCCTGGTCGAGATCACCGCGAAGGTGTTGCGCCAGACCGACGCCAAGACCGGTAAACCGCTCGTCGACGTCATCCTCGACGAGGCCGAGCAGAAGGGCACCGGACGCTGGACGGTGAAATCGGCGCTCGATCTCGGCGTCCCGGTGACCGGTATCGCCGAGGCCGTGTTCGCCCGCGCCCTGTCCGGATCGGTGACCCAGCGCAAGGCCACGACCGGCCTGGCCTCCGGCGACCTCGGTGAAAAGCCCAGCGACGCCCAGAAATTCACGGAGGACGTCCGCCAGGCGCTGTACGCGTCGAAAATCATCGCCTACGCGCAGGGGTTCAACCAGATCCAGGCCGGCAGCGCCGAGTACAACTGGAACATCACACCCGGCGACCTGGCCACGATCTGGCGCGGCGGCTGCATCATCCGGGCCAAGTTCCTCAACCGCATCAAGGACGCGTTCGACGAGAACCCCGACCTGCCGACGCTGATCGTCGCGCCGTACTTCCGCAGCGCGATCGAGGCGGCGATCGACAGCTGGCGCCGCGTCGTCGTCACGGCCACCGAACTGGGCATCCCGATTCCCGGCTTCTCCTCGGCGCTGTCCTACTACGACGGATTGCGCCAGGAGCGCCTGCCGGCCGCGCTCACCCAGGGCCTGCGTGACTATTTCGGTGCGCACACCTACGGGCGCATCGACACCGACCCCGCCGAACGGTTCCACACGCTGTGGAGCGGGGACCTCAGCGAAGTCGAGGCCTGAGCCCTCGTCGAGACTGCGCACAGATCGCGGTATCGGGCTCAATCGCGATCTCTGTGCGGTCTCGGCGACAACTAGACTTGAGCCGACATGCGATTTCTCGACGGGCACAAACCCGCATATGACCTGACCTACAACGACGTCTTCGTCGTCCCCGGACGCTCCGATGTGCAATCACGGATGGACGTCGATCTGTCGACCGCCGACGGCTCGGGCACCACGATCCCGGTCGTGGTCGCGAACATGACCGCCGTCGCCGGCCGCCGGATGGCCGAGACCGTGGCCCGCCGCGGCGGCATCGTCGTGCTGCCGCAGGATCTGCCGATCTCCGCGGTGCAACAGACCGTCGACTTCGTCAAGAGCCGCGATCTGGTCGTCGACACCCCCGTGGTGCTCTCCCCCGACGACTCGGTGTCGGATGCGACCGCCCTGATCCACAAACGCGCCCATGGCGCCGCGGTCGTCGTCTTCGAGGGCCGGCCGATCGGCCTGGTGACCGAGGCGAACTGCGAGGGCGTCGACCGGTTCACCCGGGTGCGGGACGTCGCGGTCTCGGACTTCGTCACCGCGCCGGTGGGCACCGAGCCCCGCAAGGTGTTCGACCTGCTCGAGCACGCGCCGGTCGACGTGGCGGTGCTCACCGAGAGCGACGGAACGCTGGCGGGCGTGCTGACGCGGACCGGCGCGGTCCGGGCGGGCATCTACACACCCGCGGTCGACGACCGGGGCCGGCTGCGGATCGCGGCCGCGGTGGGGATCAACGGCGATGTCGGCGCCAAGGCCCGCAGCCTGGCCGAGGTCGGTGTGGACCTGCTGGTGATCGACACCGCCCACGGACACCAGGTGAAGATGCTCGACGCGATCGAGGCGGTCTCCTCGTTGGACCTCGGGCTGCCGCTGGCCGCGGGCAACGTGGTCTCCGCCGACGGCACCAGGGACCTGCTCAGCGCAGGCGCGTCGATCGTGAAGGTCGGGGTCGGACCGGGCGCGATGTGCACCACCCGCATGATGACCGGCGTTGGGCGGCCCCAGTTCTCCGCGGTTGTCGAATGTGCCGCCGCGGCAAGGCAATTGGGCGCTCATGTGTGGGCGGACGGCGGTATCCGGCATCCGCGGGATGTCGCACTGGCATTGGCCGCGGGCGCGTCCAACGTGATGATCGGCTCCTGGTTCGCGGGCACCTACGAGTCCCCCGGCGACCTGATGCGCGATCGCGACAACCGGCCGTTCAAGGAGAGCTACGGGATGGCGTCCAAACGCGCTGTGGCCGCACGCACCGCCGGTGACGGGTCGTTCGACCGGGCCCGCAAGGCGCTGTTCGAAGAGGGCATCTCGACGTCGCGGATGGGTCTGGATCCGTCCCGCGGAGGCGTCGAGGACCTGCTCGACCACATCACCTCCGGGGTGCGCAGCACCTGCACCTACGTCGGTGCCGCGAATCTGACCGAACTGCACGAGAAGGTGGTGCTCGGCGTGCAGTCGGCCGCGGGCTTCGCCGAGGGGCATCCGCTGCCCACGGGCTGGTGATCCCTCCCTCGCAAGATCACCCGTTACCATGGGTTTCCTTCAGTCCTCTACGCGAAAGGGATCCCGTGCCGCAGGCACCCGTCGAGGCCCGGGTTACGGAGGGGGCCTACCGGACCGAGCGGCCCGAGCCCCCCGACGCCGAGCCTTCCTCTAGACGGCCGGACAACAGGTCCGGCACCTGCGCGGGGACACCCCGATGAGCGTCGCTTCGACGTTGCTGTCTCTGCTCGCAATCGTGTTGCTGACGGCGGGGACCGCGGTGTTCGTCGCCGCCGAGTTCTCGCTGACCGCACTCGAGCGCATCACCGTGGACGGCAACGCACGCAGCGGCCACCGGCGCGACAAGATGGTTCAGCGGGCGCACCGGACGCTGTCGTTCCAGCTGTCCGGCGCCCAGGTGGGCATCTCGATCACCACGCTGGCGACCGGTTACCTGGCCGAACCCGTCGTCGCGCGGTTGATCCACCCCGGCCTGGACGCGATCGGGATTCCCCCGGGCTACACCGGCGGGCTGGCGCTGGTTCTGGCGATCGCGATCGCCACCTCGATCTCGATGGTGTTCGGCGAGCTGGTGCCCAAGAACCTCGCCGTCGCGCGGCCAGTGCCGACGGCGCGCTGGTCGGCCGGACCGCAACTGCTGTTCTCCGCGCTGTTCACCCCGCTGATCCGGCTGACCAACGGGACCGCCAACATGATCCTGCGCCGCCTCGGCATCGAGCCCGCCGAGGAGCTGCGCTCGGCACGGTCCCCGCAGGAACTGGTGTCGCTGGTGCGCAGTTCGGCCCGCAGCGGCGCACTGGACCCCGTCACCGCGGTGTTGGTCGACCGGTCGCTGCGGTTCGGGGACCGTTCCGCCGAGGAGCTCATGACACCCCGGCAGAAGATCGAGGCCCTCGACGCCGATGCGACGGTCGCCGACCTGGTCACCGCCGCGATCAGGACGGGATACTCACGGTTCCCCATCATCCGCGGAGACCTCGACGAGACGATCGGAATCGCGCACGTCAAGCAGGTGTTCGAGGTGCCGATCGACGAACGCGCGACCACCCGCCTGGCCACGCTGGCGCTGCCGGTCGCCAAGGTGCCCTCGACTCTGGACGGCGACACCGTGATGACCCAGATCCGCGCCAACGGCCTGCAGACCGCGCTGGTGGTCGACGAATACGGCGGGACCGCGGGCATGGTCACCGTGGAGGACCTGATCGAGGAGATCGTCGGCGACGTCCGCGACGAGCACGACGACGAGGCGCCCGACGTGGTGCCCGCGGGCCGTGGCTGGCAGATATCGGGCCTACTGCGCATCGACGAGGTTGCGAGCGCCACGGCGTTCCGCGCACCCGAGGGCGACTACGAGACGATCGGCGGCCTGGTCCTCGAAAAGCTCGGGCACATCCCCGACGAGGGGGAATCGGTCGAGCTCGAAGCGTTCGACCCCGACGGTCCGCTGGAGAACCCGAACCGCTGGCTGGCCACCGTGCTGCGGATGGACGGGCGCCGCATCGACCTGCTCGAGTTGACCGAACTGGGCCGCAGCGGCGAGGCCGACGGGAGAAGCGCCGATGGGTGACCTCTTCGGTGTGCTGCTGACGGTGCTGCTGCTGGCCGTCAACGCCTTCTTCGTCGCGTCGGAGTTCGCATTGATCTCCGCGCGGCGCGACCGGCTGGAGGCGTTGGCCGAACAGGGCAAGAAGAGCGCCGTCACCGTTATCCGCGCCGGTGAACATCTGTCGCTGATGCTCGCGGGCGCTCAGCTGGGCATCACGATCTGCTCGATCCTGCTCGGTCGCGTCGGCGAACCCGCCGTCGCGCATCTGTTGGAGAAGCCGTTCGACGCCGTGGGCGTGCCCGATGCGGTGCTGCACTCGGTGTCCTTCGTCGTCGCACTGGCCATCGTGGTCGTCCTGCACGTGTTGCTCGGCGAGATGGTGCCCAAGAACATCGCGATCGCCGGCCCGGAGTCGGCGGCCATGCTGCTGATACCGACCTATCTGGTGTGGATCCGCATGGCCCGGCCCCTGATCGCGTTCTACAACTGGTGCGCCAACGTCGTCCTGCGGATGTTCCGGGTGGAGCCCAAGGATGAACTCGACGTCACCGTGTCGACGGTGGAGCTGTCGGAGATGATCGCCGAATCGCTGTCCGAGGGCCTGCTCGATCCCGAGGAACACAGCAGGCTCACCCGCGCCCTGCAGATCCGCGACCGCGCGGTCAAGGACGTCGCATTCCCGCTGCGCGACATCAGAACGGTGTCCGTGGCCCGCGAAGGGGCGGGGCCGACGGTGGGTGCCGTCGAAGACGCGCTGGCCGAGACGGGTTACTCACGCTTCCCCATCACCGACGCGTCCGGAACCTACCTGGGGTATCTGCACATCAAGGACGTGCTGGCGTTCGTCAACGACCCCGACGCCGTGCTGGACCTCTCGATGGTGCGCCCACTGCCGGTGGTGCCGGCGTCGCTGCCGTTGCCCGACGCGTTGTCGCGGCTGCGGCGCACCAACAGCCACCTGGCGCTGGTGACTGCACCCGACGGCAGCGTCGAGGCGATGGTGGCGCTCGAGGACCTCGTCGAAGACCTGGTGGGCACCGTGCGCGACGGGACCCACCGTGTCTGACGTCGCCGTGCGCACAGTGATCGTGCTCGGCGAGTCGGATTGGAGCGCCCGTGAGCGGGCGCATCAGCGCCGCGTCGACGCGTTCTGCGCACCGCATCGTCGCCGGGCCCGGTGTGGTGAGAAGCACCCGGTCTGGGACTTCCTGTTCACCTATTACAGCCTTCGGCCCGGCAGGCTGCGGGTGTGGCACCCCGGCTTCGGGGTCGCCTTGGCCGGCGGCGGCGCGCGGCGCTTCCTGGGCCGAACGGGGTACGCCGCTGACTCCGACGGTGTGGTGGTCAGCCGCGAGTACCTGACTGCGCGCGTCGACACCGTGCGGTTCGTCGGCCGCCTGTTGCGGGCGACAGCGGCGCGCCCGGCCCGGCTGAACTGTTTCGGGCTGCACGAGTGGGCGATGGTCTACCGGTCGCCCACGGTGCGCCACGACCGGGTGCCGCTACGGCTCGGCGCCGCCGGCACCGACGCGGTCGTCGAGTCGATGCCTTTGCGCTGCAGTCACTTCGACGCGTTCCGGTTTTTCACCGAGCCCGCCGTCGCGCGTAACGCCGAACAGCTGACCCGGCAGAACCAGGTCGCCACGGAACAACCCGGCTGTTTGCACGCCGCGATGGATCTGTACAAGTGGTCTTTCAAGCTCGGCCCGCTCGTCGAATCCGAGTTCGTGATGGACTGCCTCGAGCTGGCCGCCGAAGCCCGCGAACTCGACATGCGCGCCAGCCCCTATGATCTCCGCGAATACGGATTCGAGCCGATCGCGATCGAGACACCGGCCGGTCGTGCCGAATACGTGCGGATCCAGCAGACCATCGCGGAGCGGGCGGCGCCGCTGCGGGCCGCCCTCGCCGATCAGTGCGAACGGCTTCTGACCGCGGTTCTCCGGGACGGCTGACCAGCCGGTTGCGGAAAAGCCGGGTTACCGCTGGGTAAGCTGGGACGACAGTTCTAGGAGGAATGATGACCGATCGCGTGACGGTGGGGAACCTGCGCGTGGCCCGGGTGCTGTACGACTTCATCAACAACGAGGCGTTGCCCGGCACTGACATCGACCCCGACACCTTTTGGTCCGGCGTGGACAAGGTCGTCGCCGATCTGACGCCCAAGAACGAAGAACTGCTGGCCAGGCGCGACGACCTGCAGGCCCGCATCGACAAGTGGCACCGGCAGCGGGTCATCGAGCCGCTCGACCACGACGCGTACAAGGCCTTCCTCACCGAGATCGGGTACCTGCTCCCCGAGCCCGACGACTTCACGATCACGACCGCCGGCGTCGACGACGAGATCACCACGACCGCCGGACCTCAGCTGGTGGTGCCGATCCTCAACGCCCGCTTCGCGCTGAACGCCGCGAACGCCCGCTGGGGTTCGCTCTACGACGCGCTCTACGGCACCGACGTGATCTCCGAGGACGACGGCGCCGAGAAGGGCGGCAGCTACAACAAGGTTCGTGGCGACAAGGTCATCGCCTACGCCCGTCGATTCCTCGACGGCGCCGCACCGTTGGCGTCCGGCTCCTGGAGTGAGGCGACCGGTCTGCGAATCGACGACCGTCAGCTCCTCGTCGACCTCGGCGACGGCAACTCGGTCGGGCTGGCCGCGCCCGAGCAGTTCGTCGGTTACACCGGAGAGCTCGGCTCGCCGCAGTGGTCGGTGCTGTTGCGCAACAACGGATTACACGTCGAAATCCTCGTCGACCCGCAGTCGCCCGTCGGTTCGACCGACGCGGCGGGCATCAAGGACGTCGTCCTGGAATCCGCGGTCACCACGATCATGGACTTCGAGGACTCGGTCGCTGCCGTCGACGCCGACGACAAGGTGCTCGGGTACCGGAACTGGCTTGGCCTCAACCGCGGTGACCTCACCGAAGAGGTGACCAAGGGCGGTGAGACCTTCACCCGCAAGCTCAACGAGGACCGCACCTACACCACCCCGGACGGCGAAGGCGAGCTGACCCTGCCCGGCCGCAGCCTGTTGTTCGTGCGCAACGTCGGTCACCTGATGACCAACGACGCAATCGTGCGGACAGACGGCAACGGCGAAGAGGTCGAAGTGTTCGAGGGCATCCAGGATGCGCTGTTCACCAGCCTCATCGCGATCCACGGCCTCAAGTCGGGCGACGGCAACGGCCCGTTGGTCAACAGCCGCACCGGCTCGGTGTACATCGTCAAGCCCAAGATGCACGGCCCCGACGAGGTGGCCTACACGGTCGAGTTGTTCAGCCGCGTCGAGGATGTGCTCGGGCTGCCGGCCAACACCCTCAAGGTCGGCATCATGGACGAGGAGCGCCGCACCACCGTCAACCTGAAGGCCTGCATCAAGGCCGCCGCCGACCGGGTGGTGTTCATCAACACCGGTTTCCTCGACCGCACCGGCGACGAGATCCACACCTCGATGGAAGCCGGCCCGATGATCCGCAAGGGCGCGATGAAGAGCACGCAGTGGATCCAGGCCTACGAAGACCAGAACGTCGACATCGGTCTGGCCACCGGTTTCTCCGGCAAGGCCCAGATCGGCAAGGGCATGTGGGCGATGACCGACCTGATGGCCGACATGGTCGAGCAGAAAATCGGCCAGCCCAAGGCCGGCGCCACCACCGCGTGGGTGCCGTCGCCGACCGCGGCGACGCTGCATGCCATGCACTACCACGAGGTCGACGTGTACGCGGTGCACAAGGACCTCGAAGGCCAGAAGCGCACCAGCGTCGAGCAGCTGCTGGCCGTTCCGCTGGCCAAGGAGCTCGCGTGGGCGCCCGAGGAGATCCGCGAAGAGGTCGACAACAACTGCCAGTCGATCCTCGGATACGTGGTGCGCTGGATCGATGCGGGTGTCGGCTGCTCGAAGGTGCCCGACATCCACAACGTTGCGCTGATGGAAGACCGTGCGACGCTGCGTATCTCGAGCCAGCTGCTGGCGAACTGGCTGCGCCACGGCGTCATCACACCCGACGACGTGGTGGCCAGCCTCAAGCGCATGGCCGCGATCGTCGACAAGCAGAACGAGCAGGATCCCGAATTCAAGCCGATGGCAACGGATCCGGACCACAACATCGCGTTCCAGGCCGCGCAGGAGTTGATCCTCTCGGGCGCCGAACAGCCGAACGGCTACACCGAGCCGATCCTGCACCGCCGCCGCCGCGAATACAAGGCCGCACACGGCGGTGCGTGATCCGGTGACCGGTCGGCGTCGCAAGTAGAGGGCGGAAGTGGGCAGGCACAGTAAACCGGATCCCGAAGATTCGGCAGGCGGCGATTTCGGCGACCGTCACGACGAGTCGCAGACCGAACGCTTCGCCTACCTCGGCGACCGTCCGGAACCGGGGCCCGGACCTCATGACGCGGGCTACGGCTCCGAGTACGGCGATGTCGACCGTCGCGACTATGCGGATGGCCCCGAAGACCCGCGCTACTCGGATCACGAGCCCGACTACGCGGATCACGGAAGCGGTGGGTCGACTCCCCCGCCGCGCTCGGGTCCGCAGCACAGCGGCGAGTGGGAGGGCGGCGAGTGGACCGGTAGCCATCGAGCGGTGACCCCGGGCAGACGCGGCGTCAGCGTCGGCGTCATCGCGGCCCTGGTCGCGGTCGTGGTGCTCGTCGGCGCGGTCATCCTGTGGCGGTTCTTCGGTGACGCGTTGTCCGACCGCACCGATCAAGCGGCCGCGCGGTGCGTCGACGGTGAGCTGTCGGTCGCGGTGGTGGCCGACCCGAACATCGCCGAACCGATCCAGTCGCTGGCCAACCGGTACAACGAGACCGCCGCCCCGGTGGCCGACAAATGCGTGAAGATCGGCGTCAAACCCGCCGAATCCGATCAGGTGGTCAACGGCTTCATCGAGTCCTGGCCCCAGGAGTTGGGTGATCGCCCCGCGCTGTGGGTTCCGGGCAGCTCGGTGTCGGCGGCCCGGCTCGAGGCCTCGTCGGGAGCGCAAACCATCATCGACAGCCGGTCGCTGGCCACGTCACCGGTGATGCTGGCCGTTCGACCAGAGTTGAAGAACGCTCTGGCACAACAGAGCTGGTCGACCCTGCCGGCTTTGCAGAGCAATCCCTCGTCGTTGGACGGGCTGAATCTGCCCGGTTGGGGCTCGTTGCGGCTGGTGCTGCCGCTGAGCGGCGACAGCGATGCGTCGTACCTGGCCGCGGAGGCGATCGCGGCCGCGTCGGTACCGGCCGGCGCGCCGGCCAGTGACGGCACCCGCGCGGTGAACACGGTGGTGGCGGGTCAACCCCAGCTGGCGGACAAGAAGACCTCTACCGCGTTCGACGCGCTGGTCAACGCGTCCGATCCGGCGGCGGCCCCCGTGCATGCCGTCGCGATCACCGAACAGCAGCTGTATCAGCGCAGCACCGGTCTGCAGAATGCGGCGGGTGTGGTCTCGGGATGGCTGCCGCCCGGCCCCGCGCCGGTGGCCGATTACCCGACCGTGTTGGTGTCGGGCGATTGGCTGTCGCAGGAGCAGAAGAGCGCCGCCAGCGAATTCGCCCGGTTCATGCGCAAGCCCGAACAACTCGCGGAACTGGCCAAGGCCGGTTTCCGCACCCCGGAGGGGACGTTGCCCGACAGCGACGTCGTGGACATCGGGCCGGTGCCTGCTCCGCTGTCGGTGGGCGACGAGCAGACACGCGCGCTGCTGGCCGACGCGTTGACCGCCCCGGCGGCCAACCCGGCGGTGACGATCATGCTCGACCAGTCGATGCCCACCGACGAAGGCGGACGAAGCCGGCTGCAGAACGTCGTTGCCGCGCTCAACGCCCGTTTGCAGGCGTTACCGGCCTCGTCGGCGGTGGGGCTGTGGACGTTCGACGGCACCGCGGGCCGGTCGGAGGTGAGCACCGGACCGCTGAGCGATCAGGTCGACGGCCAGCCCCGGTCGGCGGCGTTGACGGCGGCGCTGGACGAACAGTCCGCCTCCGGCGGGGGCGCGGTCTCGTTCACCACGCTGCGGCTGGTCTACACCGAAGCGATGGCGAATTTCCGTGAGGGGCAGCAGAATTCGGTACTCGTGATCACCACCGGGCCGCACACCGACCAGACCCTCAACGGAGAAGGGTTGCAGCAGTACATCCGCGGCGCGTTCGACGAGGCCAGGCCGGTGGCCGTCAATGTCATCGACTTCGGTCCGGACTCCGATCGTGCGACGTGGGAGGCGGTGGCCGAGATCAGCGGCGGCAGCTACCAGAACCTCGCCAGCTCCGACTCCCCCGAGCTGACGGCCGCGATCGCGAACTTCCTCGGTTAGCGGTTCGAGCCGACTCAGCCTGCCGCGCTATCCGCCGAACGTGGGTTACCGGCACGCTTTTCGACTCCGAAGTCAAGTGGTGAGTGCAACATCGGGGTTCATGCTGCTTGGGTGATCAGTGCGTTGAGGCGGTCGGCGGGGGTGTCGAGGTTCAGGGTGGGTCGGGGCCGAGTGTTGAGGGTGTCTTGGATGCGTTGCAG